>JAFIEV010000044.1 GCA_020832305.1 Cyclobacteriaceae bacterium
ACCTTCATCATCCATTGCTGCTACGCGAATTGCAATTGCCCCGCCCATAGAGAAACCTCCCAAAACGGCATCCTTGATTTTAAGGTGTTTTAAAACTTTTCGTATATCCGCAACATGTACATTGTAATCGTATTTTCCATAGGGTTTATCCGATTTACCAAATCCTCGTAAGGTTATTCCTATTGCACGAAAATTATTGTTTTTCAAGTCATTGTATTGATACTCGTACATTTCGTCGCTAAGTGGCCACCCGTGGATCAGCACTATGGCTCTGCCTTCACCTACATCAGCAACATGAAGACGAACATTGGGTTCCACTTCAATGTATTCGGCCCTGGCAATTGCTGCAACTGTGTCTGCTTTTTTAACTATACTTTCCATTATTTCAATTAATAAATTATTGACAGCCATTCCAGGCCGATTCCCAATCGTTTCAATAAAATCCCATCTGCAGTACTATAGCAGTGGAATTACTGCATCATTACACCATTTTTAAAAAATTTATCTATATTGAGAAGTCATTACCAAATTTGCCAAACTCTCTTTTACTGTCCTTTCTGGATTTCAAATATCGCTGTACTAGTTTTTCTCCTTCGACTTTAATACCATCAGCATTTTTTGAAACAATGTAGGCAATGGTAAATTGCATTAATGTGCCAAGCATTTTTTTAACTGGATTTTTTGTTCTGCCAATCAGAATTTTCTTTGATAAATATCCAGCTCCTATTCCTATTGCGAAGCCAATAAAATTTCTTTTTATTTCAGACGATGAAGATATCTCCTTCAATGTCTTTTTAATGATATTGATGAGTTTTAAACTATCGTGTGTAATATTGAGCTGCTCCCTGAGCAACCACTGCTCCCTGGCTTGCTTTTCTTGCAATACTGCAATCTCTTTGCTTAAAGTATCCGTTTCATTTTTCATCTTTTTTAACATCTTCGTATTTGGCTTTTCCTTTTTCAGCTAGCTTTTCAAGATCATTTTTATTACTTTCAAATTTTTTAATAAATGAATTTAATAATTCATCAAACTTTGATTTTAGCTCATCCGCATAATCATCACCCTTATCCTTGATTTGTTTGCGGGTTTTTGAGCCTTTTTCTGGCGCAAATAAAATACCTGTAAATATACCAATGGCAAGTCCTGCCAATGTCCCTAATACTACTTTACCTTTCTTCATAATTATATTTAGTTTATACACCACCAACCCCTGTAAAAGATTAATTAGTAGAATTGATTGAGTAATTATTGTTTAGCCAGCAATTGTTATTAAATCCTTTTGAAACTTAGTATAGGCATCCTCTATCATATTTCTCAATTCCCTAAAGTGCTCCGCTATATCTTTTTGCAGCTTGAAGAATAGAGTAAAATGGTGGTGACAAAAATTACTTACATCAGTACTTCTGCCAGATCGCCGTTTGCTTTCCTATTTAATCTTTTAATTGTTGGGCAATGATCTGATATAACTAGGATTGGGTTTGGTGCTGTCAGACCTCTGAAGTATGCCCTCATAATTTTTAGGTTTTAAATGCCCATCTATATTTCTGGAATCTATTGTTTGAACCATCTTGCCTGACATATCCATATGTTCACCTTCCTTAAACCTCATTTTTGTACCTTCCTTTATTGCGTAGATGCCATTACTCATAATCACGGTTCCATTGGTGAGTGTTGCATCTTCCTCTAACTGACTGATGTTCCCATCTTTTATTTTTAGCATTTTACCATTCTGAAATACAAAGCCATCGGGATGGTTTTGATATTCAGAATAAGAAAAATCATCTTTTTCAGTTTGATTCCATTTTCTTTCTGTGGAATCTGTTTGAGCAAAAACACCAAAAGTGATTAAGCCTGTTGCGATTACTAATAATAATTTTTTCATTTTTCTGGTCTTTAAATTTGTCGGAGTGTCAATTGATTCTTAAATAATCTCATGATGAAGTGCGCCAACAGGGATAGGTTGTTAAATTATTTTATTGTCATGCAGTTTTTATTCAGTTGGTCGCTGATTTATTGATGTTCATCTACTGTGATGTGATTTGATGTTACACCAAATTACTACAATGCAAATAAACGGTTATCATTGAAATCAACTGTTACATGATAATTTGAATTCGTTATATAAATTACACATTAATGTCGTGTTTTATAATTTGCAATTTGTCTTTCAACTAAACCACCACACAACAAAGTGTATATGTAAAAATTTCCGGCAAAATCATGAAAGTCAAAAAGTAATCTTTACGTCAGCATCGCTTCGTTTTATTAATCAAAATCCTTAATTTTTTTGCTGTCATTGCAAGTATTTACTACTTTTACTTCCGTTTACGCTTGTTTCACTTTTTGATTTTATATGTACGATTAAATGGCGCTTGTTGCGATGCAAACGTTTGTATAGTGATATTCAAATCATTTGCCTAAGCAGTAGCCCCCGTCAGGTTACCTTTTCCCAACATTGCTGTGCGGGTAAACCGGATGCAATAAGACGGAAAAATATTACCGTATCATTTACCGGATACTACTGACACAGCTTAGCCCATTTGCTGCATGTAAAATCAAATACAATTGGTTTTAAAATGAAGTTCATACATGGCTTACTGATCTGTGTTGCGGGATTTCAGCTACTCTCTTGTGAGACTGATAATACCCATCCACCAAGACCCAATATTGTACTGATTTTGGTAGATGATATGGGTTATTCAGACCTGGGCTCCTTTGGCAGCGAAATTTCAACCCCACACCTTGATCAATTGGCAGCGTCAGGCATTCGGTTTACGCAATTTACCAATGCCGCCAAGTGTTTTCCTTCCCGTGCCTGCCTGCTTACCGGTTTATATGCCCAGCAATGTGGTATGGCCCATCGTGCAGACACCTTGCGCAACAGCGTAACACTCGGTGAAGTGTTGCAAAATAGCGGATACCGCACCTTGATGAGCGGCAAGCACCACGGCAAAGAGAATATGTATTTCCGGGGTTTCGATCGCTACTACGGTCTTCGCGATGGGGCATCCAATCATTTTAATCCGGGGAAACAAAGGCCCGGCGAACCAGTACCGGCGCATAAGGTATGGGCACAGCCACGCGCCTGGTGTATTGACGACTCTACTCATCTTCCCTACCACCCTGTGCCCGATGACTTCTATACTACAGACTACTTTACCTATTATGCCATCGACTATTTACAGGAATACAAAGATGAAGACAAACCCTTCTTTCTGTTTCTGTCCTATACCGCACCTCATGACCCGCTTCAGGCCTGGCCGGAAGACATTGCTAAATATAAAGGAGTCTATGATGCCGGATATGAGCAGATTCGCCGGCAACGATATGAGCGTATGAAAGAACTCGGCATCATCGATGATTCATTTCCCCTCTCAAATGCCACCTATGAAAAATGGGATGAAATGGATAAATTTGAAAGAACTGAAGAAATTCAACGGATGCAGGTATATGCAGCCATGATAGATCGTGTGGATATGAATATTGGCAGGCTGATAGAAACCTTAAAATCCATCGGCAAATACGACAATACCATCATTATGTTTGCCTCAGACAATGGAGGCTCACCAGGTATTTTTCCTTCAGATGGTGAAGGGTATAATGAATGGGCCGGTCTTGGAATCATAGGCTCCATGGAACGCTGGACAAGTCTTGGAACCTCATGGTCTAATGTATGCAATACCCCCTACCGGTATTATAAAGACTGGAGTCATCACGGTGGTACCTGCACACCTTTTATCATTCACTGGCCAGGTAATATACAGCCGGGTATCAGCGATTATCCGGGTCATTTTATCGATTTTATGCCCACTTTTATAGAATGGTCAGGGGCAGAATACCCACTTCATTTTAAAGGCGACACCATTCCGGCTATGGCGGGCGAAAGTTTTGCAGCGGTGCTTCACGGTGAAAAAAAAGACAGGGAAAAACCTCTTTTCTGGGAATTTCAAAACGGAAAAGCCGTACGCAAAGGACACTATCGCCTGGTTTGGGAGTCTTTTACAGAAATCACCGATCCACTGGACTATGCCGAAGGACCGGATGATGGCCAGGGATATTGGGCGCTCTACGATATGCGCCATGACAAAACCGAAACGAAAAACATCGCTGATCAACACCCGGATATTGTCAATGAGATGAAAGCATTGTATGCGTCCTGGGCAAAGGATATGGCCAGGTATCCGCAACTCGAAATGGCTACCATCCGAAGATAATTATCTTTCTATTGCTCATTTTTTACATAAAAACAGAACCATGAAAAAACTGATTTCTTCTTGTCTGATTTTTGTCTTTATCTGCACATCATGCCAGCAAAAAACTGAACAAAAAACAGCATACCAAATTATTCAGGAAAATCTTGGAAGCGGATGGAATACCTACCATACCTGGAATTCGCTGTCGTATGTGCATATGCCTGAAGGTTTTGAAATTGCTTTTGACTTTAAATACCAGGGACATAATTTCTCCGGATATCTCAACCGGGCCAATTTTCAGGAAGATTTCGGCGAGGCAGCCCCGAAATTGAAAGCCATGGCGCATGCCTGGGATGCCTCCTATACACAAATCGAAATAGAATGGAACGGCATACATGCCGTGCTGGAAACTGCCACCGATGCAGGGGATTTGGTGGCTATCATCAAACCCATTCAAAAAACAGCGATACCGGCTTCTGTGATCATAAGGACCGGACTGGTTTTCAATCGTCCGGGCAACCTACATACAGATAAGGATGGCAATATCACTGCCAGGTTTTCTGAAAAGGAATTTAAGATATTTCCGGCCGCTGAGTTTCAGGAAGATTATTCAACACCCCTTTCCTCGCCTTACTATTCAATGCCCCTCTCTGAAGTGGCAGCCATTAGCACAGGCCGGCAACGATCGCTTCAGGAAATAAAATCCATCATAGAAAAGCAAAAAACAGCCTATGGGCAAAAAGCCCTGGCATACGGTTCAGAAAATGCCGAAGTATATCAGGCCATCAGTACCTGCCTTGCCTGGAACACCATCTACGAACCGGTAAGTGACAGGGTATTGTCGACGGTAAGCCGCAGCTGGAATGTTCAAAGAGGCGGATATGGTCTGTTTTGCTGGGACAATTTTTTTATGGCCTACATGTGTGCCATAGATAATAAAGAACTAGCCTTTGCCAATGTAATTGAATTACTGGAAGACATGACCGAAGAGGGATTTGTTCCCAACAATTCTCAGGGTAATGGACGAAAATCCTGGGACCGCAGCCAGCCTCCGGTCGGCGGAATACTCGCAAGGGAAATCTATAAAAAATATCCTGAGGATTGGTTTCTAGAATCGGTTTTTGATAAGCTGCTTACGTGGAATCGCTGGTGGATGCAACGCCGCTACCATCAGGGCATGCTTTGCTGGGGCTCCCATACGGCCAAAAATCCCTATAACGACAAAGCACATAATAACCACCTGGCCGGTGTACTGGAAAGCGGCCTTGATGATTCGCCTATGTATGACAAGGTGCCCTTTGATGCTGAAAAAGGCATTCTCTTACTCCATGATGTCGGATTAAACAGTTTGTATGTGGCCGATTGCGAAGCGTTGGCTGAAATGGCAGCTGTGTTGGGCCGAAATGCGGAAAAAGAAGAGCTGCTGGAAAGGGCCGAAAAGATAAGAAGCGGCATAAAATCTCTCTGGAGCGAAGAAAAAGGCATTTTTTTAAACCGTCGCACCGACAATGGTGCATTTGTAGAGAAATACTCCCCCACCCTGTTTTACGCCTTGATGGCCCGGGCTGCTACCCCAGAACAGGCAGAAAGAATGGTGAGGGAATACTTTTACAATGAAGCGTATTTCTGGGGAGACTATATAATGCCATCCATTGCCAGGTCAGACCCGGCTTTTCCTGAGCAGGCCTACTGGAGAGGCGCCATATGGGCGCCCATGAACTTTTTGGTATATCTTTCCATGCGACCATACGAAAATCTGGCCAGCGCCAGAAAAGACCTGGCAGAAAAATCCCTCTCCCTTTTCTTAAACGAATGGCGAAGGAAGAATTACATATCAGAAAATTATTCTGCCTTTGATGGCACCGGCGATGATCCGCGCATCCGCAGCCATCCTTTCTATTCATGGGGAGCCTTATTGGGCACCATTTCCTTTATGGAACATGGGTATCTGCCCGCCTTTGAGGCGCCGCTCACACCTGAACATCCTTAATGTACAACTAAATTCCTTTTTATAATGACAACAACGCTCAATGCAATTCAAACACATAAATCAAGCTGCAAGCTGCTGGCTCTTGCATGTTTTGTGTTTTTGTTAACCGTTCAGGGTTATACCCGCGATTATACCGATTATGTAAACCTTTTTATTGGTTCACTCAATGAAGGCAACACCAATCCGGGGGCTACAATGCCCTGGGGAATGGCATCCATTTCTCCCTTTAATGCATATGACACCCTCAATCCTGATGCATGGTGCCGAAGCCCGTATTTAACCGGCAGGCCCTATATTTCGGGATTTACGCAGTTGAACATCAGCGGCACGGGTTGTCCTGATTTGGGAACTTTTACTCAGGTTGCGACCCATGGTCCGCTTTCATTCTCTGCATTCCACAATGCCTCGGTCTATTCCAATGAAGTGGCGCGGCCAGGGTACTATAGTGTCAAGCTCGATAAGTTTAACATTAAAGCTGAAATGACAGCCACCGAGCGCAGCACGCTTACCCGGTATACCTTTCCGGCAGGCAGCTCAAATATCATGGTAAATCTGGGCCTGGGACTTACCACGCGCGATGGCGCAGTGATACAGCGGCTGAGCGATACCGAAATTGCAGGATCCAAAACTACTGGTAACTTTTGCGGGCTTACCAACACACAAATTGTTTATTTTTATGCAAGAGTAAGTAAAAAACCCCTGGAATCTGGTGTCTGGGATGGTGACAGAAAATACCATTGGTTTAAAAGGCCTATGCCTGGCAAAAATATTGGTGCCTACTTCACTTTCGAAACCGAAGAGGGAGAGCAGGTGTATGTGCAAACAGGCTTTTCTTTTGTAAGCGTGGAAAATGCAAAGCTCAATCTGGAAACCGAACAAAAGACCCTGGATTTTGAAGCCATTGCCAAAAGTGCTGAAAATGCCTGGAATCGTGAACTGTCAAAAATTAAGGTCGAAGGCGGCTCTGAAGATGACAAAATCAAATTCTATACGGCCTTATATCATATCCTGATACATCCCAATGTATTTAATGATGTAAATGGCGATTATGTAGGGTACGAAAGCGACAAAATTTACAACGCCGGAAACCGAAACCGGTATACCATTTTTTCACTATGGGACACCTATCGCACGGTACACCCCTTTCTTTCACTGGTATACCCAAAAAAGCAGTCAGATATGACCTCCAGCCTCGTGGATATGTATCGCGAAGGCGGATGGCTGCCCCGCTGGGAACTCGCTGGCATGGAAACCGGGGTGATGGTGGGAGACCCTTCCCTGCCCGTGATCGCCGACACCTACCTCAGGGGCATCCGTGATTTTGATATCAATACGGCCTATGAGGCCATGGTTCATAATGCCACCGCAAACCCGGCCACCAATATACTGAGGCCCGGTCTTGAGTATTGGCTCAAATACGACTTTATACCCGACGACGCTCCGCCGGTGATGCACAATTTCCCCAAAGACATGTATGAAAACATGCTTCGCCACCGCGTGGTTTGGGGCTCTGTTTCAACCGCACTGGAATACAGTATTGCTGACTGGAGTCTCGCGCAATTGGCCAGCGCACTTGGTAAAAATGATGACTACGATACATTTACAAAGCGATCTATGCTGTATCGCAACAACTTCGACGCGCAAATTGGCTTTGTAAGGCCTAAACTCAGCGATGGAAGTTGGGTTTCGCCTTTTGACCCCACCAGCCATAATCTTGCCTGCTTTACCGAAGGCAGCGCCTGGACATACACTTTTATGGTTCCGCATGATATGCGCGGTCTTATCAAACTGATGGGTGGCCCCAAACGCTTTGTTAATAAACTGCAGCAATGCTTTGATGAAGGCCACTTTGATGTAACCAACGAACCCGATATCGCCTATCCCTACCTTTTCAACTATGTAAAAGGAGAAGAATGGCGCACACAGAAAACCGTGAGGGAAATCGTGGAAAGGGACTTTAAAAATGCACCGGAAGGCATTCCCGGAAACGAAGACGTAGGCACCCTTTCTACATGGCTGGTCTATTCCATGATGGGCTTTTACCCCGATTGTCCGGCCAATATGGAATACCAGTTAACCAGTCCGGTTTTCTCGAAAGTCACCATAGAGCTTGACTCCGATTATTATGAAGGCAGACAATTTGTAATTGAAGCCCCCGAGGCTACGCCAGATAACATCTATATTTCATCTATGCGGCTCAACGGCAAAGCCCATAAAAAACACACCATTCATCATAATGAATTGGTCAAAGGAGGAAAATTAATCTATAACTTAACTCATACAAAACCATGATTCGCTCATTTCTTGTAAGCTTATTATTTTTTATGTGCATCTCAGCATATGCACAGCATAATTTCATGCACGATCTGTATGATCAAATGCATGATTCGCCCCTGCAGCAGAAATTTAAAACCATCAAACCCATGCCTACTGGCGTAGTATATATGCAAAGGCCCGGCGAAGGTGAAAAGGAAATCCGGCAGCATTTTCGAATGATGAAAGAGCTTGGGTTTAACTGTTTAAAACAGGTTCAGGCAATACCCGGCTGGACAAACCAGCAATTGGAACAACTGGCCCTGGAAGAGGGAATCATCCCCTGGTGGTATGGCGAAGGGGGCTGGGAGCCTGTTACAGAAGATTTGCTTAAAAAGCTGGGCATCCCGCGAAAGGCAGATATGGAAACCATCAGAAGGCATCCTAAAATGTTAAAGTATCAGCATGACCTCATGGCAGAGCGCATTAAAAGAACCGATGAAAGGGTAAAAAGCGGAAAAAAAGACTGGGATATAGCCGGAAGAAGTGTCGCTTATGAACCCGAACTGGGAGGACGGGGTACCGACCTCAGCCCGAAAGGCAAAGAGTTATTTGTTGAATGGGTGAAAAATGAATATAAAACCATCGATAAGCTAAACCACGCATGGAATCAGAACCATGTGTACCTTCAGCCTTCCAATTATGTGCCTTTTGCTTCATGGGAAGACTTTGACAAGAGATGGCACCTGATAAACAATAAAGAATATCGCCATTTGCGAGATATTCTGAGATTTAAAGTAGAACATGGTCTTGAATCGATTAAAAATACCATCGATGAGTTTTATGCTTTTGACCAAAACCATGTATTCAGGGGCGGAGGCGAATTGAGTCTATTCCTTCCCCAGGCGCATATGGGCGTTGACCTGGAAAGCATCGCCGGACTGATGAAAGATTATGGATCATTCTACCCATCCATTCACTTTGCCTGGCATTTTTTTCCGAATGATTATGAACTTACCCGACCGTACTATATGCAATCTTCGCTGGCCAATGATTTTTTCAAAGGGGGCTGGGCCGCTACCTGGGAATCGACCGGTGGGCCTCAGCAATTCAGCGGTGGTAAGGGCGGTGCTGGCTTTACGGTAGATGAAGGGGTAATGACACAGTTTATCCTCAGCCAGATTGCAGGGGGTTTTAAAGGTTTTGGCCTTTGGGCGTGGAACGTACGCACAGCAGGTTGGGAAGCCGGTGAATATGGTTTGCTCGACCGCCACAATCAGCTCACACCGAGGGCAGTTAAAGTCGGAAAAATTGCACAGGCCATGCAAAAATATCGTGACGAAATCTGGGAGGCAAAGAAAGAACCGGTTGTGGGTATTTTGTACGATTGGGAAAATGAAGCAACCTGGGCAGCCATGTCTGAACAAGGACGTGACCATTTCCGCATGGAACCCATTTATGCCCGCATCGGAATAAGTCGTGCATTGATGAATGCCAATATTCCTTTTGAGTACGTAACCTTTAATGACCTGAAGAAAGGTCTTGGACCACGCTATCAGGTCATATATCTTCCTCAGCAACTCAGCATAGGCAATGAGCTGATGGGACTGCTGACCAAATATGTTGAACAAGGTGGCCGTCTGGTAGCCGATATGCCCCTGGGCTGGTTCAATGAATATTCAGCCTTGCTGTATTCACATAAGGGCAGTCCGTTTGAAAAACTCTTTGGCACCACCATCAACGATTTTCAATACTCGGGGGTAAACATTACCCACTCCATCGATGATTTTACACTTGACGGTTTCGTGATCAATCAGACACCCTCTACGGCCAAAGTATTGGCAAACTACGACAATGGATTAGCTGCCATTACCGAAAACTCTCTAGGTAAAGGCAAAGCCATTGCATTAGGCTATCAGGCATCTATGATGTGTTTTAAACCCGGGAATGATAAAGCTGAGAAGAAATTGCTAAATTATGTGCTGGGAGGCATCTCCTCACCCTATGCTGCTGAGGGCGCTTTGGTGTACCGATTGGCCAGCCCCGCTGCCGACCATTATTTTGTAATCAACGAAGGAGCGGCAAAACCGATACAACTATCGACAAATTTAAGATACAAGCGCATTTTTGATGCCGTAACCGGTGAGGAGCTAAAGATGGGCGATCCCATCCAACTCGACCGCAACAGCGGCAGATGGCTTAGGTTTGAGAAGTAATATCTATGAAACAGAAATTGGCTTTATGTCTGCTTTACATTTGCATTTCATGCAAACAAGACCTGGTTGTGTCGAGCGATGTGTGTATTTACGGAGGAAGCAGCGCTGCAGTAACGGCTGCAGTTCAATTGGCCAATGACGGTAAAACCGTTGTTATTATCGAACCATCGGGTCACATAGGAGGCATGACCGTAGAAGGGCTGGGTGGTTCTGATATCAACAACCATTCGGATTTTAAAAATGATCATGTTATCGGAGGGTTGACCCTCGATTTTTACAAGCAGGTGGCAAGGCATTATGGTATTGACAATTTTGACAGCGCCAGGAAATACCCTATGACCTGGCGCTTTGAGTCATCCGTAGCTGAAAAGATCTTTCAGCAGTGGTTGCAAAATGAAAGGATACAAATTTTCTCCAATAGACCCCTGATATTAGATCATACAGCCATAAGCAAAAAGAAGGGTAACATTCAAAGCCTAAAAACCAGTGATGGTCGCGTATTTAAAGCTAAAGTTTTTATAGATGCATCCTATGAAGGTGATTTGATCAAATATGCCGGTATTTCTTATGCGGTGGGAAGGGAGTCTAATAACACTTATAACGAAACCAAAAATGGCATCCGATGGGAAAATACCTATCGCCAATTTACTGTCGATATAGACCCTTATATCATTCCAGGAGATAGTACCAGTGGTGTTATTCATACCGTGCAAGAAGAATTCATCAGCAAAGAAGATGAAGGCAAAGGAGATAAACGAATACAGGCATTTTGTTTCAGGGCATGCCTTACCAGAGACAGTACAAACAAGGTTCCCTTTTTAAAGCCAGCGAATTATAAGAGGGAATGGTACGAAATTTATCTGCGGTATATCAAAGCAGGTGGCAATCTTTACAGTCCCCGCTATTCTATACCCAATAAGAAAACCGACCTGGGAGCCTGGCATGATCTTTCGCACAACCTATATGGCATGAATCATGCCTATCCGGAAGGCGACTATGATAAACGAAAAGAAATTTACCAATATCACCTCGATTTTACGCAAGGTTTGTTTTGGTTTTTATCGAATGACCCGGAAGTGCCTCAAGACATACGCAATCGCTGGAGTGAATGGGGGACAACCAAAGATGAATTTACCGATAATAACGGTTGGCCCCGACAGATTTATATCCGCGATGGTCGACGTATGATTTCAGATTATGTAATTACGGAACATCATACCCGAAAAGATACCACTATTGTTGTCAGAGATCCCGTGGGCATAGCTTTTTGGCCTCCTGATGTACACCATGTACGCAGGATCATAAAAGAGGGCAAAGTGTATAATGAAGGATTTGTTTTTGGAGGGGATAACTGGAAGCCCTTCCACATATCTTATCAAAGTCTGGTACCCAAAAAAGAAGAATGCACCAACCTGATCAGTCCTACCTGCCTTTCCTCCTCGCACATTGGCTATGGCGCCATAAGGCTGGAGTGGACATTTATGATCTTGGGGCAATCAGCAGCCATTGCTGCCAACCTGGCCATTGAAGACGATATACCCTTGCAGGATATTAACATTGAAAGGTTGAAGGAAAAATTGTTAAACGCAGGTCAGATATTAAGCGAGGATATATTAAAAACGAAATGATCATGAGAAAATCCATCCTGCATATTTTAATAATGATCTTTGCTTTTTCATCTGTCAAAGGTCAAAAGGAAGATCTAAGCTGCGTCTGGCCAGCTCAATGGATCATGACCGAAGGACCGGCAAAAGAATTTTCGGTTCACCATTTTCGCAAGCAGTTTGTATTGAAAGAGGTCCCCGACAGCCTTATCATCCACACTTCGGGTGACAATCGCTACCAATTGTTTGTGAATGAAAAAATGCTCACCTGGGGCCCTTTGCGCGGTGATCTAAGAAACTGGTATTATGAATCAACGGATATTGCCCCCTTGCTGCGCAAAGGAAAAAATGTAATTGCTGTGGTGGTTTTAAACTATGGGTCTCATCCACCTGATGCACAATTATCTGTACAGACCGGATTTTTGTTAGCGGCTGATCGTGAAGAGCATCGCTTCCTCAACACCCCTGCCGGATGGAAAGGTAAACATAATACAGCCTATTCACCCAATATAGTGGGCAGTGACCAGGTGCGTGGCTATTATGGAGGTGGCTCCAAAGAGATCGTTGATGGCAACCAATATGTCTGGGACTGGGAAAAAATAGATTTTGATGATAGCAAGTGGGCCGATGCCATTCTCGTAGAAAGAGCCTTTGCCAAAACCTGCAAATGGGCCAGCCGCTGGAAACTTACACCACGTGAACTGCCATTCGAAGCATTAATAAAAGAACGGTTTGAATCGGTACGCATTGCCGAAAATGTGCTTATTCCTGAAGGGTTCCCCATCTATGCTGTTCCTGTCAACATTCCGGCGAATACCCAGGTAAGCATGGTGCTCGACCGGGGACATTACACCACGGCATATCCTGTATTCAATATCAGTGGTGGAAAACATACGCAAATAAAATTTACCTATTCAGAAGCTCCGTTTATCGATATAGCCAAAAAAGATAAAGGCAATCGAAGTACGGTGGAAGGAAAACAGTTTTTTGGTTTTTATGACCTGTTTATATCAAATGGCGAGCCGAACCGCGAGTACAAACCTTTGTGGTGGCGGGCATACCGGTATATCAACATCGAAATAGAAACCAAAGAAGAAGCATTGCTGATCAATGATGTGTATGGCATATACTCATCCTACCCCTTTGAGCAAAAAGCCAAAATACAAGTGGATGATCAAGATAAGTTGAAAAACGGGTTCATTCAAAAAATGATCGAAATAGGCGACCGCACCATCAGGGCTTGCGCGCATGAGCACTTTATGGATTGCCCTTACTTTGAAGAAAGTCAGTTTCAGGGCGATTCAAGAATACAAATGCTGGTGAGCTATTACAATTACGGAGACCCATCACTGGCCAAACAAGGCATCGAGCTATTCAGCTGGTCACTGAATAATGAAGGTTTTCTATCGGCCCGGTATCCAACCAACAGCTATTACTACATCCCAAATTATTCCATTTACTGGATTGGGATGCTGTACGATTACATGATGCTATATGATGACCATGCCTATATTGCAGACAAATTGCATATTGTCAGGTATCTGATCCATTATTTCGAGCGCAATGAAAATGATGATGGTAGACTGAAATCGCTGGACTATCATCAGTTTGTCGACTGGTCATACCGGCAAGGCGAACCACCAATTGATGAAAATGGCCATTCATCTGTAGTTGATTTACATTATCTGCTTGCCTTACAATGGGCCGCAGCGCTTGAAGAAGCCTTGGGCAATGAAAGCTGGTATCTGGAAAAATACCGCGCCAAGATTGAAAACCTGAAAAAAGTAATTCAGGATAAATACTGGTATGAAAATCTGGAATTATTTACCGATTTACCCGGTAACAGCGAAATGCTGTCGCAACATGCCAATTGCCTGGCCATTATTACAGGAGTAATCAGCGGTGATGATGCAAAAACGCTGATGCGCAAAGTACTCGAAAAAGAAAACATGGTACCAGCCACCCTGTACTGGTCTTTTTATGTATTCGAGGCACTCCATAAAGCCGGATTGGGCAACGAATACCTCAATCATCTGGGCATATGGGAGGAAGTAATGGATTTGGGGATCAGTACCTGGCCTGAAACCGGCATTTACAGCCGCAGTGAATGTCATGGTTGGGGTGCCAGTCCCAATTACCACCTTTTGAAGATAATAGCAGGAATCAACCCAATATCCCCAGGCTTTAGAGAAGTATTGATAGAGCCCAACCCGGGTGATCTTGAAAAGATAGAAGCCACTTTCCCACACTGGAAAGGATTGATTTATGTAGAAATGGACAACCGACCCGAACATAGGAAAGCATCGGTTACTTTGCCAAAAGGATTATCTGGCATTTTCAGATTTCATGGGTTCGAAACAAAACTATCGGAAGGATATAATGAAATTAAAATAAACGAATAAAACAATGAACAAACCATACATATTGAGGCTGAGCTTGTAAAAATGCATGTCCAGCAATCCGATAGATTCAAAAAACTACAATGACATTTCCAGTCACAAATATCCCTGTTTAACCAACCCGAAAGAAAAAAACTGATAGAGATACTGCAAAGCGGGTGTGAAGAGGAGAGGGGAAATTAAATGGATACAGTCAAACATGACCTGGTTTTTGGGAATATTAAGGACTCGGATTCTATTTTGAACGAATATTAAATGTCTGGCAAATCATTTATTAACAATGGATTAGAAAAACTTTGTTGTTAGAAGACCGCGTTACAAACGCTGCGTATCTTAATAAAAAAATGAATTATTGTTTTGTATCTTAGTTTTCGTCCTCGTTTTAAAACGAGGACGATTTTGGTTTAAACACCCTTTGTAAGTATTACTTTTTTTTACAGGCAGGCGGTAACCTTTGAGGGATTTCCATCAGTCAAAAGCCGGAATCCATAGGATTCCCATGTTTATAGCAGATAGACCAACCTATAAAATCGACCCAGAATGGGTCGTATGTATAATTATAAAGGTAAATTCGGATTTTCTGTAAGACCCGATACCAAACTCAAATCCATCCAACAAAGCTACCTGAAAGACTTTTAAATCTGTAATGTCCTCAATCCAAAATATCCGGCATTTTTATATATATTGGGACTGATTCAGCAATGTAAGCCCAATATGAAACTACACAAATTCATCCCCATCTCTTTACTGATCCCTTTGTTTCTTAGCTGTTCAGATAGTAAAGATCAAAAAGGCCGCTTTATCCACGACATGGATCCAACAGTTGAGCGAACCTGGCTGGGACCTGATTTTTGGGCCAATCCTCTGCAAGACTGGCGTATGGCCAATAACAGAATAGAATGCCTGGTAACTGCACCCAATCGGAATGTACATCTCCTCACCATGGAGTTGAATGGCCAGAAAGCCGGACTGAAAATCTCTGCTGACCTGGGCCTTGCTGTCAGCAGTGCACCTTTAGCCAGCGGTTGGGTGGGTTTCAGAGTAGGCGCCAAAGGCCAATTCGATGATTACCGCGACAGTGCAGTGCGTGGCACAGGTCTAAATGTGGGTATTACTACTGAAGGCAGACTGTTCATCGGCGAAACGGAAAGTGAGGCTATCCCCAATACCGACCTGGAAAATGGGTTGAATCTTGCCTTTGAAGTTATGCCAGAACAAGACGCTCCGATGGCTACGCTTTCAGTCTATGGTAAAAAAAAAGCCTTATTAGGCGCTTTGGAAACGGAATTAGATAATTTCGGGCAATTACAAGGCAATATCGCACTGGTTTCTCATTTTGATAACACCGAAAAACCAGGTGAACAAAAAACCGGATTTTGGTTTAGTAATTTTTCAATTTCAGGCGAGGGTGTAGAAGAACATCCCGAAAGGGCTTTTGGACCTGTTTTATTTACCCAACACACCCTCAGTAAAGGTACCATGAAACTGACAGCCCAAATGCCACCCATAGGAAAAATGGATAGTAAAGAAGTGTCTCTGCTGACTCAGGATGCAAATGGAAAATGGTACGAAGCAGACATCGCTCAGATAGATGATATGTCCCGCACAGCTACATTTAAGGTCACAGACTGGGAAGATCAAAGAAATGTGCCCTTTAAACTAAGCTATAATTTCTCTTACAACGGTAAAGAAATCAAAACCTATGATTATGAAGGGCTTATCAGGAAAGATCCGAAAGACAAAAATGAAATAGTAGTGGCGGCCTTTACCGGCAACAATGATTTGGGTTTCCCCAACAATGAAATAGTTGAACATGTATTGGCACAAAAGCCTGATCTGCTTGTTTTTACAGGCGACCAGGTATACGAACCGGTGGGTGGGTATGGACATATTGAAGAGCCACTGGATCTGGCCGTGTTAGACTACTTGCGCAAATGGTACATATACGGCTGGGCTTATGATAAAATGTTCAGAGAAATCCCTGTGGTAGCCATTCCCGATGACCATGATGTATATCACGGAAACATTTGGGGAGAAGGAGGTAAAGCTGCCAAAAAAGAAGGCAGCGTTAAGGAAAGGCAAGACGATGGAGGCTACAAAATGCCGCCATCATGGGTTAATATGGTAGAAAGAACCCAAACCTCACATCTGCCCGATCCTTTTGATCCCACTCCGGTTAAGCAAGGTATAGGGGTTTATTATACCGATCTGAATGTTGGGGGCATCAGCTTTGCCATTCTGGAAGACAGAAAATGGAAAACATCACCGGCTAATGTGTTCCCTAAAGAATATAAAGTCATTAATGGATGGCCTGAGAATCCTAAGTATAACAAACCTGAAGACTTTCTGGCGCCGGATGCTCAATTATTAGGTGAGAGACAAATGAATTTTTTGAATGAATGGGTTGAAGACTGGACGTATGGAACCATCATGAAATCCGTCATTTCCCAATCCATCTTTTCGACGGTTGCCACCCTACCCGATTCAGCCTTGAGCGATGTGGTGGTGCCCACCTTAAGAATTACAAAAGCCGGTGAATACCCTGAAAACGACCGGCCCACCCAAGATATGGATTCCCATGGATGGCCCAGCCATGCAAGGGATGATGCCATTAAAGTTATGCGCAAAGCTTTTGCCTTTCACATCGCCGGAGATCAGCATCTGGCCACCACCATACAATATGGTGTAGACGAATGGGGAGATGCCGGCTATGCCATTTGTGTACCTTCCATTTCAAATATTTTCCCCAGAAGGTGGTTTCCCAGGCAGGGAGGCATGAACCGGCAGCCAGATGCCCCGAAATACACAGGCGATTTTCATGATGGTTTTGGCAATAAAATGACCGTGTTGGCCGTGGCTAATCCCGAATACACTGGTTTAGAGCCTTCCAGACTGTACGATAGGTCGACAGGATATGGCATTATTAAATTCAATAAAAAAGAAAGAGAAATCAGCATTGCCAACTGGCCCAGGCAGGAAAATCCTCAAAAAGCAGATGCAAAACCCTATAGCGGCTGGCCTGTGATTATTAAGCAAGAAGACAATTATGGTCGTCAGCCCAAAGCCTGGTTGCCTGCACTGACTTTCGAAGGACTTGCAATGCCACCGGTGGTGAGAATCTACCATGATAAAACCGGTGACCTGGTGTATGCGATTCGTGCCCATGAATTTACTTTCAAGCCCTGGGTATTTGAAAAAGGCAGCTACAGGATTGAAACCGGAGAACCCGGTACAGCAGATTGGAGGGTACTGAACAATATCAACAGCATCGACCCAGAATCCTCCGATGTAATTGAGATAACTTTTTGAAACAACGTTTTGAGAAACAGTACTTATATTGCTTTTAAACAATTTTACGGCTAAACAGGATCAGCTATAAAAAAATGCATCGATAATCCAAATGTAGAATATTACAATAAATCAATAAAACAGGTGATTTTCAATGCACCCTTGCTGTGATCGATTATCTGTAAATGATTGGATTCGCTTTTATTATATAGCATTATTACCTGCTATAGCCAAATGCACCCGTAATTTCGTTTACTCAACAGTACATTAATCTCATCCCTGTTGAAATATTCCGGGTCAAATTCACCTCCCAACCATTCTATGTAACTATCATAATCTTTATGATCAGGTTGTTTTAACACATCTAACATTTCATCATATCCCCAGGTTCCTCCACAATCTTCCGGAGGACAATTACGATTTCCTTCAATACATATCGGAACCTTGATTATATCATCTGCCGGCCAAATTTTTTTTAGTATTATATCATGATCCCAACCATCACCAAAATCATATTCGTATTGAATTCTTGAATTCCCCCTATTTAATATTTTATCCAGTTTTACCCTGCGTGAATTTATTGCACCTTCCACTTCAAATTCCTTTGGCGAATATTCATTAACACCATCAGAAAACAAATGAAGGTGTGAATTTGTCCAACCCATGGTCGTCTGGATGATTCTATGAAAATTCACCAGGGATGTATCTGAATATACTAAAATTATTCTCCATATTTTTGGCTCGATATCCTTTAAGCTTATTTCAATTTGATATATTTCCCTGCTCATAAATTTCTTTTAAAAAGTTAAAAATAAGAATTAAGTCAGATGAAAACCATCCCCTACAGACTAAAAATGCACTAAACACAATTATACTATATATATCCTGCATGTCATAAGCACCAAAAAATTATCATAAAATCAAATCCTCTTGAGGTATACACTGCACATCCAGGCTAAGCAAGGGCAGATTTGTACATTCCTTATTTGAATAATTGGCAATTAGACAGTACCTGCGCCAATTTTTATGTTAACCCATTGCCTGTTTCACAGAAAAGAAAGTATTGACTTTGTCAATAAATCTTAAAAACGATAAACTCAATAAAATTCCATCGTATATTTAACCTACGCAGACCTAATTCACTGTGCATAGTGCATGGATGGCTGATGTGCAGGTATTGACTTTTTTCATAAAACGATTTTTACATGAACCCTAGAAACGCACATTTTTTATCCCCCTTTTGGAAAAATCTATCCTTCAATAGCTTATCAGAACAGGAGGCTAAGCGGAAATTTTTTCATAAACCCGCAATCCTTTTTATCCCGCTGATGTTAGTGGTTGGCCTTGCCTTGTATGGCTGTTCGCAAGAAGAGAAATTAACGGCCAGCGAATGTGCTTCGCTCCAGAAAAACTTTGTGGTTCCCCACGATACCAACGTGGTATGGTGCTATTACTACTGGATCAATGACGATATTTCCAAAGAAGGGGTAACCAAAGATATGGAAGCCATGAAAGCCTTTGGCATCGGAGGCGTTCTCATCGGGAATATCAATCCGGAATTGACCGACGGACGTGTGCCCCTTTTAAGTGATGAGTGGTGGGATATTACGGTGCATGCCGTCATCGAAGGACATCGACTGGGCATTGATGTTGGCTTTTTTAACAGCCCCGGGTGGAGCCAAAGCGGAGGCCCCTGGATAAACCATGAAAAAGCCATGCGCCATAAAGTGTATACCGAAACGCAAGTAACAGGGCCCATGACAACCCGTCTCGTACTGGAAAAGCCTGCCGATGAATTTCAGGATACTTACATACTGGCATTCCGATCTATCGAAGCGGAAAACCATAAACTAACCCATAAAAATGCCAGAATCCACTCCGTACCCCCGGTAGCTAATCCACATTATTGGCTGGATGGTGTCCTTTCGACCGAAACTCCTTTTGATCTTTCGAATAAGAGCTATACCATCCACATAAATGCAGACGCAGCCATTCAAGCCCGGAGCATCATAATTCATCCCGCCACCCCCAACCTTATGTGCGAGATAGAATTGCAGGCTAAAGTGGATGGCGAGTTTGTTAAAATTTCTTCATTCCTGGTTGACCGACGCAACAAACACCATAATGTCGGTCCGGTTACCCACGGCCCTGTCGCTATAGCCATTCCTGAAACCACGTCAGATGAATTTAAACTGTTGGTAAACCTTCAATCCGGCAGTGCCCCGAAGGCTGGATTTTCAGAAATCATCATAACCGAGGCCCGGGTTTTCGAATCTTATATTGAAAAAACACTGGGCAAAATGCATTCCACGCCCCTGCCCGATTTTGATTCTTATCTGTGGGAAGCTCAGCCTGAAGTGGAAAGGACAGATCTGAAAATTGAGGAAGTGGTCGATATCAGTGAATATATGGATGGGCATGGCGTGTTAAACTGGAATGTGCCTGAGGGTAAATGGACCATCCTTCGCATGGGCCTTACACCAACTGGCACGACCAACAGTCCGGCCGCACCGCAGGGCACAGGCTATGAAGTAGATAAAATGAATGCCGACCTGGCCTCTTTTCACTTTGACCAATTTATGGGTGAAATCATCAGAAGGGTGCCGAAAGAATCTTTACCTGCCCTGAAATATTGCATTGCCGACAGTTACGAAATGGGCTCCCAAAACTGGACCGATGGCTTTGAAGAAAGGTTTGAGAAAAAGTATGGATACAATCCGGTGAAATATCTGCCGGTTTATTCGGGCAGGATCGTCGAAAGTGTTGAAGCATCTGAAAGGTTTTTGTGGGATATCAGAAGGGCTGTTGCCGATGATGTGGCCTACAAATACGTGGGAGGCTTGCGAAAGGCCGCCAATAAACATGGTCTAAAGCTATGGCTGGAAAACTACGGGCATTGGGGCTTCCCTTCCGAATTTCTGATGTACGGGGGGCAGTCTGATATCATCGGGGGTGAATACTGGAACGAAGGAACCCTGGGAAATATCGAATGTAAGGCGGCATCATCCGCCGGGAACATATATGGCAAACCTTTTGTATCTGCCGAATCCTGGACAGCCGGGCAAAAGGCCTTTTTAAGGCATCCTGCCCTATTGAAAAAACGAGGAGACTGGAGCCTGACCGAAGGCATCAACCATCATGTATTGCATGTTTACATTCATCAGCCCGACGATATACGCGTTCCGGGGGTAAACGCCTGGTTTGGCACAGAGTTTAACAGGCACAATACCTGGTTTGATCAAGGCAAAATATGGGTAGACTACCTGCGCAGGGCACAGCATTTATTACAGCAAGGCCTTCATGCCGCGGATGTATGCTATTTCATTGGAGAAGATGCTCCAAAAATGAGCGGACTGGCAGATCCTCCACTGCCTTCGGGCTATGCTTACGATTATATCAATGCTGAGGTCATTTCTGAAAAGTTATTTGTTAAGGACGGCAGGCTCACTTTGCCCCATGGTATAAACTATGGCTTGATGGTGCTGCCGCAAAATAACAGCATGCGACCCGAGCTGCTCGAAAAAATAGAAGCCCTCGTTAAAGATGGCGCGGCTATTCTGGGTCCGCGACCTGTAAAATCCCCCAGCCTTCAGGGCTTTCCTGAAAGTGATCTCAGGGTTAAAGAAATCGCTTCAAGGATGTGGGGTGATGAGCCCTATACCGATGGTAAACTGATCCGCCGCTATGGCAAAGGATGGATTATGGACGGATTGGATATGCAGGAAGCGCTCGATGTATTGGGCATTTCTAAAGACCTGGATCTACGCGCTGAAGTTCCGGTATTGTGGGTTCACAGAACCAAACCCGGATTGGATGTGTATTTCCTGACCCATCAGGGAGATGAAACCATCCATTTTGAACCTTCTTTTAAGGTTTCGGGAAAGATACCCCAACTCTGGGATGCCACCACAGGTGAAATCCGTCTGCTCAGCGAATACACAGAAAAGGATGGCCGCACCATCATACCAATGCAAATGGAGGCATTGCAAAGCTGGTTTGTTGTTTTCACAGAGCAGGTGAATGCATCGGTGACCAAGCCGTATCAGACGAATTTCCCTGAAGCGCAAATCTTACAAAACATTGAAGGGAATTGGACCATTGATTTTGATAATAAAGATATCGGGCCTGCGGAGCCTGTTGAAGTGGCGCAATTGTTTGATTGGACGAAATCATCCGATGAGCGCATTGCTTTTTATTCAGGGACGGCAAAATATACCACCCATTTTTCCATAGACAAGCTGCCTGCCGGAGGACGGTTTTTTATCAACCTTGGGGACGTGGGTGTGATGGCCCGGGTCAGATTAAACGGCGTTGAAATAGGAGGTGTATGGATGGCCCCTTACCGCATTGGTGCCGGTGATGCCCTTGCGGAAGGCGATAATAAATTGGAGGTCGAAGTGGTCAATACCTGGCGCAATCAACTGATCAGGGATGCCACTTTACCAGCTGCGGATCGATATACCTGGGTTATGGTATCAGATGCCAAAGCAGATGAACCATTGCAGGCTTCAGGCCTTAAAGGACCGGTAACTTTAGAATGGAAAAAATAGTGCGATGATACTATAAAAAGCAGGGATTGAAACCCCGTCTGCCAAAATCAATATTGCAGCTCGGTAATTTTCTATCAAAACAGAAAAGATACCGGTCACTTAGTAATCTTTGGTTGTATACATAACTGATCCAATAAAAATTGCCGGTGAAAACACCTAAAGCAGGCAGTATCTACTTTTTATTTTATTCTCTTTCTCGCTGTTTTCAGTTGTCTTTTATTATGAATGATGGCTGTAATCACCACGGTAGCCTGGTGATCATCTAAATAGAAATGGATACTGTAAGGGAATCGTTTAGGGTAGGCAATTCGGATGTTTTTATATCTGACCGCAAAGGCTTCCGGCATTTTCAGAATCTTCATTATTGTCTTTTCAATGGCTGAGGCAAACTCTACTTCAAGCCCTTCTCGTTGCTCTTTATACCAGTGCTTTGCTTCCTGTACATCCACAAGAACTTCATCGAAATAAAGCAGCTGGCGATTCATCAGCTTTTTCGTTTCAGCTCTTCGAACAGTTCAAAGCCTGGCTTCAGTCGTTTCTCATCTCTATTGATGGCCTCAAGTCTTTCGTCTATTAAGTCTTTCTCCCACTGTGGAAGATCTATGTCCATACTTTCTATATCTGGGTAGCTTTGCTTTATACGAATCCAGTCATCTATAGGAATGAATACCCCTGTATCGTTACCCTTACCATCTTGAATTACCTGGATTTTCATTTGTTCATCTGTTTATAAGTGTCTTTTGTGCTGAGACTGATGTTAGTGATAAATACGAAAATAATCATAAAGTTGATGTAAATCAAATTGATTGCTCCACCCTGAAGATGTTTTCATTTCAGTTGGAACCTCTTCGACCTTTGCACCGGTGGCAATCGATGTCGAAAGACTGCTGACAATTGGTTTGTAATTCTTGAACAGAAGTATACTCATCTGGCGGGCAGGTGTGGCTTGCGCCTATACCATAAAAAGCCGGAATTAAAACCCGGACTGTCGAAATCAATGTTTCAGATCGGTAATTTTTCATCAAATCAGAAAAGATACCGGTCTTTTAGTAATCTTTGGTTGTATACATAACTGATTTTAAAGAAGTTGTCGGTGAAAACACCAACAACAGGCATAGGTTTACAAAAAGCCTATGCCCTTACCGGTATTTTTTCGGCAAGGACATAGGCATAACATCTAATCCCTTTTGAGTCTGTACCGCAAAGCAAGCATATGAAGAAACCCGGTGCCCCTTTGCAAAACCTCGTATTCATGTTCAACATCCGGCATATCCCCTACTATATAATGACCATCAATGCGAATCAAGTCACGAACACCTAAAAGACCCGTAAAACGATAGGCACAGTAAAATCTTTTACCAAATTCACGCCTTATTTCTACACCAGTCTCAAAAGACAGGGACGATCTTGCTAAGGTTTCCGTATCAAGAAACAAGGAAATACCCGGATCATTAAGAGGAATAGTAATTAACTGAGCGCCCATACCCCAGGAACGGTGTGGATGTTCTTTCAGATGAAGTAAATTTATACCTCCCAGAAAATTAATTCCGAATTTTTTATACCCAATATTCGATTTATAAATGGCCCTAAAAGGTATTTGATAAAAACCGGAGGTGCTATGTTGAGGATGAAACCGACTTAGGGTAGTATAGCCCGGTTCATTGTAAAAAGCATATGAGGTCCTATGAAATCTTGAAATATAAGCTCCTGCTTCAAACTCCCATGTATGGGTATGTGCATAGTTTACCGTTAGGCCAATGGTTCCATTGGGATTCAGTCTTTTAAAGATGTATCCTTTTGGATCATGAAAATGTGCTTTTTCAAACCTAAGCCCCGCATCTATCCCCAGGGAAACTTTACCTTGTGCATATCCTGCCAGAGGAATAAACACAACGAAAAGACATACTGATATTAATTTGTATGAGTTCATCTTAGTTTACGTTTTTGTTGATGTAAATCTGAATCTCCCGGTCTTGATTCCCCCGCCTGACATAATGGCAAGATTCACTTTCTTTTATTTTAACCCGCATTGAGAATTTCCAACCCGGCTTACATGGATAGGGTGGTGCTGCATAAGGAGACAAACTTGAGGGAAAATCTACAATAGGCTTGCATTGCTTTAAAATGGAGCTACCCGGAGTAAAAGAAATCATCATTATATACGGAGGCCATCTTACAAATGCATGAGATTGGTTAAATCGAGGTATTGTGCCTCTGTTAATGCCTAAATTAAGGTGTGGAGGACCTGGAATATAAGGAATAGGAATATAGGCTTTACCTACAATATTATCCGTGTAGGGATGATAGGTTTTAGCATTTACAGAAACTGAAACTTCATCGGTACTTCGCTTGCTCCAAATGCCTAAGCTCCTTCGCTGGAATTTTGTCTCAAAACCCCCGGTCGAATGCGTAAGATAGTTGGTCGACCATACTTTTGCTTTCATTCTGCGGTCACTTTGAAAATATCTATACGCTGTTTTTCTGACACCGCCTGTCCAATGGTTCCAGTTTTCCATTTCTGTTCTTATATCATTGCTTCGGTTGCAATAATAAAAATCAAAAAGATTTCCCTGATTCGAACGCATAAAAGAAACACTGGTTGCATCGGTTATTCGCACACAAAAGAAATCCTTCCAGTGGGGTGTAGTTCCGGGGGCATAATTTTGTTTTCTATATCCTTTAAGTTCTCTGGTGCTATTCTCTCGTCTATGCCAAGACAGGAACAGAGCAAAACCATAACCAAAACCTTCCAAACCAAGGAAAGTCTTGCGGATTTTTGTAAATTTTTCATAATCATTTAGTTGTAATTTAGGTGAATAATGTAGGTTTAATTAAGGTATTTATTAGTTATAAAACAATACTAATATTATTTCTAATTAAATTTTAATTATTTATTTATGCCAATAAATATGCGTGAAAGGTAATACTAAAAGCATTTTACCGATCAGGAGATCGATATAAGCAATGCATAGTTAAAACGCCTTAACATAAATAAAACCAGGCCTGGCTTATATACAATGTTATTATCTTACCTATTTTGTACCTATAAAAGCATTTTTTCAATTAAGAGGGTAAGTAATTAAACCCGGTCCCCAGCCCCAGGATCGGTGTGGATGATTTAACAGATACATTAGATTTATCCCACCTAAAAAATTTATTCCAAATTTCCTGTATTCAATATTTGACTTATAAATCGCCTTAAAAGGAATATGAATACAAGGATTTCCACCATCTGCCGGACTATACCGCCAAGGGGTTATATAACCAGGTTCGTTATAAAATGCGTATGCACGTGAATGGAATGATGTCCTATATAACCCTGTTTCAATCGTTGATTTATATGAGCTGTTGCATGTTTTAGCACGAACCTCTTTAAATAAAAACTAACTTTGGGTAATACGCAGATTTTCCAAATAGGCACATACCAAGCCAAAGCTTATTTACGGTGTTTTAGGCACTGGGCTTTATCCGGCTTTCTAATCGTACTTTTTTAAAATAAGCAATAATTTCCTCTTTGCTCATTTTAGCTAATTCAGCGCTTAATTTGTCTTTTTGTTCACGAGCAAATTTAACCGCATCAAATCCTTTTTTTGTTTTAGTTTCCATAATTCATTAAATCTCTTGGTGAGCGGATTTCCAATTGTTTATACCCATTTTTGATGTTGATGGAATTGTAGCCACGTATTCGCTCAATGTTTACGATATGCTTAAAATTCCAGCTCACAAGCAAGTCGGCTCGATTTATTGTTGCGAGTGCTATATGCAGACAGTCCGCATAACTTGTTTTTCCGACGACCTTTTCCGCTATATATTCCATTGCCAAGTCCACAACCTCATCATCTTCCTCAAGAAATTCTGTGTATTCTATTTTTAATCCAGTTATGAGCTTTACAATTTTTTCGGGTGCTGGCTCAAGTTCTCTTTGTATAACTGCAGAAAGTAAAACTTTAAATTCGCCATTATTTATCCTTTCGAAAAGTGGTTTGGTAAATTCCTCAAATTCCTTATCAAAATAACCTCCGAAAACCGAAGTGTCAAAATAAATCCGCTGTTTTTTCATTTAATAAATTTACGAAATTTAGCGGTATGTTAAATTGTAGCACGATTTTTTTTGCCTTGTGCCTAACTCCCATGTAACGGTATGTGCATAGTTTACCGTTAGGCCAATGGTTCCATTGGGGATCAGTCTTTTAAAGATGTATCCTTTTGGATCATGAAAGTGTGCTTTTTCAAACCTAAACCCTGCATCTATCCCCAGGGAAACTTTTCCGTGTGCATATCCTGCCATGGTAATAACCACAAGAAAAAGACATACTGATATTCATTTGCCAGTAAAAGATATGCACGTTTAAAAAGCTATAGAGTTAAAAAAACCGGACTTACATGAATGTAAATGGCATGAATATACTTAGTTTGTACTTCAAAAGCCAAACTCCTGATGAAAAAACAAATTGTATGGCTAATTTGTATCGCTATGTCAGCAAATTGCAGCGCTCCTGAAAAACCTGTGGAAGCCATCGACCCGGTAAGGCTGACCCTGAAGGAAGCCAACCGCCTGGCAGCTTTACCTTTACATTGCATCCAGGTGGAATACCCCAATAAACTCAATCAGGTACTTGGTAGTGACGAACAATTGCAAAGTCCTTCCGTCTTACATCCGGCATTTTATGGTTGTTTCGACTGGCACTCCAGTGTACACGGACATTGGATGCTGGTAAGCCTGCTCAGGCAGTTTCCTGAACTGGAACAGCAGGCATTGATCCGGCAAAGGTTATCCGAAAACATCAGCAAAGAAAATATCGAAGCAGAAGTGGCCTATTTTTTTAGTCCATATAACGATACTTTTGAACGCACTTATGGCTGGGCCTGGTTGTTAAAACTGGCTGAAGAAATCTACCTTTGGGATGATCCTTTAGCCAGGGAGCTGGAAGAAAATTTAAAGCCCCTCACGGAGCTGATCGTAGAAAAATACCTGGAGTTTTTACCCAAACTCCTTTATCCTATTCGCTCGGGGGAGCACACCAATATTGCCTTTGGTATGTCGCTGGCCTATGATTATGCCAAAACTACCGGGCATACATACCTTCAGTATTTATTGGAAGAAAGGGCACTTTTCTGGTTTGCCAATGATCGAAATTGTCCGGTCCACTACGAGCCTTCGGGTTTTGATTTTCTCTCACCCTGTTTTCAGGAAATCGACATCATGCGAAAAGTTTTGCCTAAAGAAACATTTTTGTCATGGATAAAGTATTTTCTGCCGGAATTATTGAATAGTCAATTTAAGCTGGAACCGGCACAAGTGAGCGATCGATCCGATGGCAAACTGGTGCATCTCGATGGTTTGAATTTCAGCCGGGCCTGGGTTATATATGGCCTTTTAAACAACTACCACGATGAATTTAAACACCTCATACCCATTGCAAATGCACATATAAAAGCCTCTCTGCCTCAGATCGTGGATGACAACTACGAAGGCACCCATTGGCTGGGCTCATTTGCCGTTTACGCTTTGCAACAAGCACCATGATCAGAAGATTGTCGAAGTACATGGGTCCCGGACCCGCAGTTACCGCAGCATTTATTGGTCCGGGTACAGTTACTGTTTGCTCTATCGCCGGGAATGAATTTGGCTATGCGTTGCTTTGGGCCCTGGCCTTGTCGGTGATCAGTACACTTATGTTACAGGAAATGGCCCTCAGGGTAGCTATTGGTAAAGGAATGGGACTGGCCCGATGCATTCCTGATTCTATACAATCACCTTTTTGGCGCATTTTCAGCATAGGGGTGGTAATAATGGCTATAGGCGTGGGCAATGCCGCTTATGAATCGGGAAATATCGCCGGTGCTGCCCTTGGCGCCATGGAATTGATCCCCTCGCCAATGTTGCATACCTACCATATCAACATCAATCATATCAGTCTTTTGACAGGACTTGCTGCATTAATTTTGCTTATGAGTGGTAGCATCAAGGTAATCATGGGCTTCCTTACGGCCATGGTTGTGACCATGAGTGTGGCCTTCGTGCTTAGCGCCGCCATGCTCAAACCCGATATTATATTGATTATAAAAGGTTTCGCACCAAAATTACAGGCCGAACAAACTTTTACTGCCCTGGCCCTGGTAGGCACTACGGTTGTTCCTTATAATTTATTCCTGCATTCAGAGCTTGTGCAAAGAAGATGGAAAAAGCCGGGGGATCTGAAATATGCCCGAACCGATATAATCATATCAGTATTGCTGGGCGGTTGGGTATCTGCTTCTATTATTGTAGCCGGTGCGGCAAATGAATCCGGTAGCATAGAAAGCGCGATTGATCTGGCCAAAGGCCTCGAGCCAATTATGGGCCATCTGGCCATATATTTTCTTGCATTCGGATTGATGGCTGCAGGGTTTACTTCAGCCATTACCGCGCCCCTTGCCGGAGCCATGGTTGTTGCCGGCGCCATGGGATGGTCAACTAAAATGGAATCTGCCGGGGTACGATGGACCGCTATTGCCATTCTTGCAACAGGTATAATATTCGCGAGCCTGGGTCTGAAACCTGTAAGGCTGATTTTCATGGCCCAGCTGATCAACGGGATTTTGCTCCCCATCATTACCGCTTATCTGATTTGGCTGGCTTCAGGTAAAAGCATGCCCCAAAACTTTCGCTCGAAAGGCATTTCCCTGTTCATTTACCTTGTTTTATGGCTGATTACCCTCTCGATGGGTGTATTCAGCATTGTTAAGCTGTTGAAAGGTTTGTGATAGAATGAAAATTATTGAAACCAGGTCACAGACCTTGCATTTCATCGATTAGGCGTAGAAAAAAAATAAACCCTTTATCAATGATAGGCGCAATCAGATTTCACCAATAATCTAAATCATAAAAACCCGTGAATTATGTAATAATCTGCATAAAATATGTAACACAACCGGTAGCAGGAAATTTTACATTTACTTAGTATTATTTAAATAACATTTTAAATTCACAGTCATGAATAAAACAAGTGTAAAAGGAAACTGGAATGAGCAAAAAGGCAAGCTCAAACAAATGTTTGCAAATCTTACCGATGACGATTTGATGTTTGCTGAAGGCAAAAGAGATGAAATGATTGGAAAACTTCAGAAAAAGCTTGGAAAATCAAAAGAAGAACTGGAAAAATTAATTTCAGGATTATAAACGCTTTGCTTTGGAATAGAATTTACCCTTGTTGGTGTCTATATCAACAAGTTTCTATACCAGGAATGTTCAATCAAAAGGGATTCTATTAGTGCTGCTTTTGCGTGGATGATCGCAAGCATTATTGATAATTCAAGGTTAATGTAAAGAATCCCTTTGATGTCTTAAAGTGAATGCATAGCCAATGCTTATGAACAAAATCAAAAATGAATCAAATGCAACATATAACAATGTAGGCAACAAAAGAAGAAAATAAGGATGCCGGTTTATAATTTGCGATGGCCAAACAAATTAAAAGAATATAAATCATAAGTATCTGAAGATTCACAATCCATGACATGATATGTATATTTTGATTCAATTTCTTCATTCCACCACTTTCTCTACATAATTGGAATTAAAGAGCCTCAATGCGCCCATATATTTCAAACGGAACGACATCAGATCACCGACTTTATATTCAGGTTCTTTTTCCCCCAGGTCTATCACCATCATATCACTGCTGGCTCCGGTAATTTTAACATGATCATCTTCAGGAATCAGATAATCTGTAGTAGAGAAATCAAGAACGCCAAGGTCTAGAATGGCCCGGTATGATTTTCGACCATAGTCTTCTTCTCTTATAGTAAAAGCCTCCCCGGAAGGGTTCAGGTCGAGGTAGCCCGATGGCACCACGGGTTTTTCTGATATCTCTATTACCTCGGCATATAATTTAAATACATCCTCGACCATGCCGGGTATGGGTTCACCCGTAAATAAGTCGTTCCCAAAATACAAAGACTCCCCTACCCTGAAATGATTGACACCGATGGGTATTTGCCTGCGAAATATCAAGGGTAAAACCACTGAAGTGCCACCGGTTACCCAGGGAATCTGCTGGTTAAACTTTGCCTCAATCAACTGCTTGTAAAGGCTTAGCTGAATGAGTTTATCCTCAGAAGGCATCACGCCATACAGGCAATTGAGATTGGCCCCTATGCCGGTCACCTTGATGTTGGGAAGCTCAAACACCGATTCATAGAACTCGAGTAAATGGTCGCCCATTACACCTTCCCGCAAATCGCCAAGTTCAATCATAATAATGATTTTATGCAATTTATCCTGACTCACCGCCTCTTCCGAAAGCCATTTAATTGTCTGGTATTCTGTATTGAAACTGGCATCAGCATATCGCACAATATTGGCAATACTCCGGTAGGCCGGTGGTTTGATGTAAACCGTCTGAATATTGGGATTTAAGCTTTTAATCAATTTAAGGTTGCTGATCCTTGCATCACAAACTTCATCAATCCCCAGGTTAATCACCTCCTGCAGATAGTTTTTACTACCACACAACAACTTGGTGACAATGGCCCAACTGATATTATTTTCAATGAAAAGACTGTTGAGGTACCGATAGTTATGCTGCAGTTTTTCTCTGTAAAGTTTAATAAATGCCATATTTTTAGTCCTCCACTACTATTCTTGGAATAAGCACAGGTAAACGGGTTAATATTTCGTAATTCATCAGGTCTGAAAACTCGCTGAATGATGCTACGGAAAGCTCTGCATCGCCTTGTCTTCCAATCAATACTACTTCATCACCGGGCTTTATTTCAGGCGATTGAGATATATCAACTGAAATTGAATTCATATTTACGATTCCCACTACATTTTCTCTTTGGTTGCCTACAACTACCCTTCCATGGTTGCTGAGGGAACGGCTAAAACCCTGTGAATAACCAACCGGTACTATGGCAATTCTCATCCCTTTATGAGCAATGAAAGAAGAACCATAACCAACATACTGACCAGGTTCAATATCCTTTATACTCATTACATGGCTACGCCAGTTGATCAACCTGCGCAGCGGATCTTTGGGATCATCCTGATTCATTGCAAATTCAGCAAACACCTCGCCACTTGGCCAAAAACCATACTGCATGATACCTACACGTACCAAATCAAGATGCATTTCAGGGAATCGCATCACCGCAGCGGAACAACATGCATGTTTATACCTGAATATAAAACCTTGCCCTTCAAACCAGGAGACGGCTTCTTTGAATATTTTGATCTGCTTTTTGACACGTAAAAAATTAGAAAGGCTTTCTGCTCCGGCAAAATGGGTGCAAATACCACTTAACTGCACATGTTCAGCGCTATATTTGAGTATTTCAGCAAGCCCGGGATACTCAGCCGATTCAAAGCCAGTTCGGTTCATTCCTGTCTCCAGTTCAATATGAATCTTAGCAGGAATCTTCAATTTTTTGGCTATTGTAATGGCATCATGAAGACGTCCGAAATCAAAGACGAAGAACTCCACTCCATTTTCTACAGACCATTCCAGTCCTGTACCGTATACATCACCCATAATCAGGAGGTCTGTATCTTTATTAAGAAAGGGCTTTATCCTTTGGGCTTCGTCGGCGCTGAAAACCGAAAAGTGGTCTACACCACATGCCTGGGCCATAGGTGCGAATACCTCCAGACCATGCCCGTATGCATTTCCTTTGATGACACTGGAAAAGCGGGTTTTTGCACCTATCTGGCTTTTCAGGAATTTCAAATTTTTCTGGTAAGCCGATTTGTTGATCTCTATATAGGAAGTTCTGAACATTCAGTTTTCTGATAAAATTTTATAAATCATAGTGTAAAATACATTGGACCCGGTTTCGATCAAAGCATCAGGAAAGTCATAGTCCGGATTATGCAGCGCGGGTTGTTTTTCTCCTGCCCCAATACCGAACATGGCACCGCGAAATCGTTCGGTAAAAAGTCCAAAGTCTTCACCCCATTTAAAGGCGGTATTCCGTTCAATGATGTTTAGGTCCAGCTCTTTCGCAGCAGTGCGTATATGATGAATCAATTCAGGATCGTTGATATTGGCCCTGAAGGTCTCTACCCAATCCGTTTCAGTTTCCAGTTGATGCTTTTCTGCTATTTCCAGGCAGGTTTTCTCAATATCCCGTGATAATCTGTCTATGTTATCATTATCCCAGGCCCTGAGTGTCAGATGCAATTCCCCATATCCCGCAGAAACTCCATACGATTTTTCGCCGAGAGCCATATACACCGGTGTAACCAGCGCAAAATCTGGCTTTTCAAGCTCGGGAACTGATAATTCAGCTGTTTTTTGAAGCATTTCTGCAATGGCATAAGCCGGATTAATACCTTTTTCTGGTTCAGCAGCATGCGAAGTTTTACCGTGTAAACGGATGATAAAACTGGTTGCCGCTGCTGTAAAAGAGCCCTCACGTACAACTACTGAATGAAGCGGATAGCCCGGAAGATTGTGCAGGGCAAGTACTGCATCGAATTGCAGATTGGAGAAAACTTCATCCGAAATTACAGCTGCTGCGCCAATTCCGTTTTCTTCGGCAGGTTGAAATACGATATATATTTCTCCCTTTTCAGGTGCCTGCGTATATAACATAGAAGCCAGCGCACAACCTATGGCTGTATGACCGTCATGTCCGCAGAGATGTGCAACGCCTTCCTTCTTTGACCGGTAATCCAGGTTGCTTTTTTCCCTGATGGGCAGGGCATCAATATCTACCCTAATCAAAATGCGTTTTCCGGGATTCTTTGTCGAAACTTTCAACAACAAACCCGTTTTACCTACCTTGAATATTTCAGAATACCCCAGCTCTTTGAGAAAGGCAAAAATATATTCCTGGGTACCATATTCTTTTTCTGAAACTTCAGGATGGGCATGCAGATGCCTTCGAAGATTGACAAAAACCTCTGAATCGATTTTAGGCGCTTTCATTATTTTTTCAATCTCATTTCAAGGTATTTGTTGGTAAAACCCAGCTTTTCATACAGATATCTCGCCGGGTTTTCAGGTTCTACGTGAAGGGCAATATCCCCTTTACAGGCTGCAATGGCTTCTTTCATAAGTGCTTTACCCAGTCCCTTTCCTCTGTATTTTTTGTCCACGGCAATATATACCAGGATGTTTTCAGGTATATAACCGCCCATGCCCGTTTCGTTGATCACTACGGCCCCTGATATTTCCATTTGATCGAGGGAGATGAGCACTACACCACCCTTTGATGGGTGAAAAACATATTCTATGGCTTTGAGTATATGTTTTTCATCATCGCCAAATTCATCGAGGTGTTCATAAAGAAACCTGGCGATAACTTCATTACGGTATAAAGGATCCGGACCGCTATCTGCATTAATGATTTTTATGTCCATTACTTTTTTATTACAAGTTAAATTAAACAATTGATTTAAATTTTTTAGCCGGCCATCTGGATATTATTAGATAAACCATCAAGGATGTAATGATGCCGTAAAAATTGGGGTCTAATCCCAATGGCAGGGATAAGTCCAGAACGATAAGGCTTAAGGTAGTGCATCCCCCTGTCAGCATTCCCCAGAAGGCGGCGGCAGCACTTTTCTTTTTATCAAAGAAGGCGGCAAGCACAGGAATAAATAATCCAGACACCATAAAGGCATAGGACATAAGCATAAGCTCCAATACATTTTCCATAAAAGCCGCCAGGATTACAGCGAGCATACCAATGATCAGAGTACTGATCTGTGATAGGCGCAATGGGTTTTTTGCTGCAAAATAGGAAATTCGCTCAAGCAGGTCAGTAACCACATTGCCCGATGCCGCCATCAGACAACTGTCTGCCGTTGACATAATGGCGGAAAAATAGGCCGCAAGCATGAGCCCGGTTAGACCAGCCGGTAAAATGGTTTTCAAAAACAAAGGCAAGCCCATTTCAGGATCAATTTCTGTAAGCCCTTCCACAGCCCCATTCAGGATGCCCTGCTCCCAGGCCACTTTGGCAAACAGACCCAGCAATACACCCATAAAAGCCATAACAGGCCATTCAAACAGACCTGCAATAAACCAGGCCTTGCGGGCCTGCTGCGCGGAGCGACAGGAATATATACGTTGGTATAGGGTCATTCCGGTAAACCAAATCGGGATTATGGTAATGCCCCAATTTACAAAAGTCTGCCAGCTTAAATTGTCAAAACGGAGAAAGCGATCAGGTACCTCGGCCCTGATGCCTTCCATACCTCCTATAGCAAAGTATCCCAGGGGAATGCCAATAAATATCAGGCCACCCATCAGAATGATCCACTGCACCGTATCGGTGTAGATAACCGCTTTGATGCCACCCATTACGGTATATACCACCGCTACCAAACCCATAATGACAAGCGCAGTCTGCATGTTGAGCCCATCAAAAGTTGCTGCAGCCAGTTTGGCCCCTGCCAGAATCTGGGAGCTGGTAAATCCCATATACCCAATGGCCGAAATGATGGCTGCCAGCAAAGCTACCCTTGCATTAAAAATTTCTTTGAATATTTGTGGGAAGGTGAGCAGATTAGATAAGGATGACATTTTATGTACCCTGGGAATGAGAACCACGGCACTGATCCAGGCACCCAGCAAGCCGGTAAACAACATCCAGGTGCCAGAGAGCCCCATAACAAAGCCCAGGCCACCCAAACCAATACTAAAACCACCGCCCACATCGGTAGCCACTACACTTAGGCCTACATGCCAGCTCCCCATACTTCTGCCGCCTACGTAATAATCTTCGGTACTGGTGTTGCGGTATAAGAAATAATACCCAATACCCAGCATCAGCAACATATAAACGACAAAAATGACAATATCAATTAAATGCATATATATTTTCTGTAGAAACTATAATTTGACTCCTCGTCAATTTTCGTCCATGCCTGCGCCATGGGTGATCAAAGGTGAAGCATCAATTTCCTGAATCCCCATAATGTCGACCAGTTGGTTTAATCCTTCAAAAATGGCGGCAACCTGGTCTTTACTGAGGGTAGCCAGGCGCTGGCTCAGTCGGTCATGCATAAGGGGCGGAATCGCCGAAACCAGTGCTGCCCCTCTTGAGGTAAGGGTAACCGGATTGACCCTGCGGTCATCGCTCTTGGGCAATTTGGCTATATATCCTTTGCTTTCAAGTCTTTGCAAAATACCTGTTACGGTACTAGCATTGAGCTTGAGGTAATTTTTGATCTCCGATGGATTCGACCTGTAGCCGGTCGATTGCCATAAAAACTTCATACAGAGCAACTGGGGTATGCTGACGCCGTATTCTTTTTCTATTCTTTTACTTTCAAGATTTACGGCACGTATGATCTTTCGAATGTTGACGAGTATATCGGTATAATCCAAAACAGCGTTGATGTTGTTTTCTGCAAAGATACATTATTTTCTACAGAAAGTAAATTTTTAAGGCTTTTGGTGATCAGGTATGGTTTGGTCAAATGGCCTTAATGCCTTAGTAAAAAAATGCACTCAGCGGATTGGGAAAGAATTTGATTGAAATAATGGAGTAAATTTTTTGATTTCAGGCACAAAAACTTACATCGGGGCTGGAAGGAGATTGTTATGTTATTAGCATTTAACCCTTTACAATCAACAACCAGCATCGACATTGATGTGTTTCTTTACGGTTATCGCAAAAAAATCGCACCGCTATGTTTCACTATAGCCGTGGCGAGTGACCCCATGCGCCACTATATACTATAAAAATCAACAGATTATATTAGATGTTTTTTTGTATGACCGCCAAATAGTCCTCGTTTGCAACGAGGACTCACAGCTTGTTTTTCAGACTTATAAAAGCGTATCATTAAGACATAAAGCACGGAAATACCAACCACAACCAGAGCGAATAATTCCCTTTCAACACCGGGTCACAGACCCTGCTTTTTATTTATAGTTTAAAGAATGAAAGTCATCAATCAGCGGGGAGACACGCGTTACGCTGTGCTAAACGCGTGCCATTGGGCTGGAGCGGTGAGCATTTACCCCTTCATTTGTTCTGGGTCTTGACGTGCGTCAAAAAAGTCGGTAATAAAGATTGTATCTTTTTCTATAATATAGATGATTTTAAAATGCCCTTCGATCAATCTTCTGTGTTCATAACCCAAGTGTTCAAGGTATTCCTCCTTTTGGCCTTTATAGGGGTTAAGTGCCAGGCTGTCAGCTTTATCCAGTAATTGCGTTTTGATTTCTGATACCTTCTCGATCGGAATACCTAAATCTTTCAATAAAAAGTCTATAACTTCACGGAGGCTGACAAGAGATTGATCAGTGTAAATTACTTTCATGTACCCGATCTGCCATCCAGTTTTAATTCAAGTTCTTTCCTGTCCATCACCCGGCCTGCAGCTATATCTTCGTTGGCTTTTAAAGCCCTGGAAGCTAATTTCTGTTTTAAGACCGGATGTAAACTGGACTTTTTGAGTAAAATCTTAATGGCTTCCAGTATACTACGATCGGTTTCTTTCTCAATTAATTCTCGCAATTCGTCTTTTATATCATCAGCTTTCATATCAATCATAAAGGTAACTATTATTTAATTAAACGTAAATCTATTTGCCTGGTGTTTTATTTTATCCCAGTGGGATGATATTTGCCTGCCATTGGGGGTTCGATGATCAGCACAGTTTGTTTAATAACCCTCCCTGTTGTTGGAGTTTTCTCCAACAACCACCCCCATAGAAAAAGCTCGGAGTTCGTAGCTCGAAACGTGTTAAGCCGCAAACGAAATCCAACAAACGCAGATTATCAGGACTTAGATCACGAGATGGATTTGTATTGTATCATTTACCGCTGTGGCGAGTGACCCCATGCGCCACTGTATACTACACTTGAAAATCAACAGATTATAATCGATAAACCAGTAACCACTTTTCCAAAGTTCAAATCTTTGGAAAAGTTGATGTTTGTAGAAATTACCTCGCTTTTTATTGTTTGTCTTCATAAAATCTAATGGTTTTTAGTATAAAATTCATTCATAAGCAGATAGCCACCTGTCAGGTTTTTGAAACCTGACAGGTCTTTTTAGCTATAAACCATAGTTTGCATGAATCATGCAAGCATTTTTTTGAGACAGGAACCAAGGCGGTGATGAATATTTTTCCTCCTCCATCAAATTTTAAACGCATACAATCTGGCCGGGTTTAAAAGAAATATATCGTCAAAAAATTCGGATAAACCCATTTTCTGAAGGTCCTGTACAAAGGTTGTAAGTAAAAAATCTAATCCCGGCTTACCTCCATAACTGCGCCAATACACATTTTTGGCGGCATCCATGCCCATAGTAATCTGACTGCGAAATTCAGGCAAAAGATTCTCGAGCAGCCAATAGGTATGGTTTTCACCCTTCCATCTAAAGGCACTGTCGTACTCTACAAAAACGCCACTTTGCAACAGATCGCGATGGTATTGCAGGTCGTAATTCCGGTCGACATGCGAGATAACCACATGATCGAGATCGGCACCCAGTTTCTCAAACAATTCGACTTGCTCCAGGGCCAGCGTTCCCTGGTTGGTATGGGTGAGAATGGGTGCCCCGGTTTGCAGATGTGCAGCGGTAACAGCACCGAAAATCTTTTCCTGATGTTTATTGATGTTGCCATCACCCGTTGCCAGCTTAATCATGCCTGCCCGGTGTCGGGTACGCTCTACGATAGGGCCACCATAATCATGACGATCAATCCCTTCTTCAATATCTGCGATAAAAAGATTGGCAAGTTGTTGTTCACTATAATGAAATCTCCAATGATTGGTGGGATAGTACATTTCGAGATGTATGCCCGTTGGTGCTATGATATGTATATTGCTTCTGCGGGAAACCTCGGCCAGCTTCTCCACATTGCGGCCGCAGTTGGAAGGCATGGTATCGACCATGGTTCTGCAACCTGCCTGGTACAATTCCTGCAGCTCTGCGGTAACTTTGCCTGTATCATTCAGGACAAATTCCGGGTTCTTTTCAGTGGGGTAACTTTCCTCAATGATGATGTGTTCATGGGAATAGGTAATGCCCATGTCAGCGGTATCTACATCCCCAAGCACGGTTCTGATAAAAGGACTTTTCATGGCTTATGTTTTATTCAGGTTATTTTTCCATCCATTGCGTGAAGTATCGGCAATCTTTTCTGGAATTTCGAGTATGGCTCCGATTTCTGCCAGCCGCGTTCTGAGCTCAGATACATCAATCTCAGCCGCCGGCAGGTCTTTTTCCAGTGAAATGGCTGAGGCTACAGCGGCGGCCTGACCCATGGCCATGGTTTGTCCCATTGAGCGGCAGGAAGCATGGGCATCGTGTGTGGCAGAAAAACAGCGCCCAACCACCCATGCATTCAGGCTGCCTTTCGGCACTATGGTGCCATAGGGAACACCATATATACCTGTGCCGGGAATATATTCCCAAACGGTTTCTGCGGAGCCATCTGCTCCCTTGCGATGGTCTTCAATGGGGGCACCGCACAATAAAATACTGTCGTCTGGAATCATTCCACGCATACAATCCTCACGCGTGAGTCTCTGCTTACCATACACCCTGCGGGTCTCGCGCACCCCGATCTGATGCGATAGCCCTATGATTGCCGCGCGTTCATAGCCTGGTACTTCCTCCCGGAAGAATTTTTCAAAGATAAATGCCTGTCTTCTTCCTTCAATTTCTGCCTGGGTAAGATCGAAAATGTCGAGTGCCTTGAGGTCTGCTACCTTTACAGCGACCGTAGATATGCAATTTTCCTGCACCATGGCATGCGCTGAACCCTCTTTACGGGGAAGCGGATGGGTGCCTGACGCCACTGCTTCATGCATTTTTTGCTTGAGCATTTTTTTTCCTCCGGCGCTTTCAAATCGCGCCAGATCGACATTTGACATACGAAAAGTGGTGGTCATGCTTTGTGCCGGTTCCAGTTCACCCGCCACTTCATATGCATAACCGGCAAGGTGGCTGAAGTCTGCATCCCCGGACGCATCGATTACCCTGCGGGCCAGGATTTTAGAAAAGCCGCTTTTATTCCATACAATACACTCCACAAGACCTGTATTTTCATTGAATACTTCCACCAGACTGCTATGCAAAAGGTATTGCACCCCAGCTTCAATAATCATTTCATCCCAAACCTGTTTAAGCTTTTCGGGATTGTAATTGATGCCGGTGCCGGCTCCATAGGTATTGGGCCTTAGAAATATATCGCCTGTTTGGTCGAGTCGGTTGACAATTTCGTCGGGTATGCCGCCCACCACCTTTCTGGCTTGATCGCCCGGTGTAAAAAAGCCGTAAAAAGTATCGAGCATTTGAGTAGAAGTACCCCCCGGAAACCCATACCGCTCTATGATCATGACTCGGCCTTTGAGCAAACGACCGGCGCAGATGGCAGCAGTAGCGCCCGCAGAACCTGCGCCTATAATCAGTAAATCGACCTCTGCCAGCAAGGGAATGGACTTTCGGTTGAAAATTTCAGTCATAGCCTGGATGCATTTGTTTACTTCTTTCCAACATTGCGGTACAATTCAGCCAGCCTATGGGCATGCTCGTCATAGGCGCTTTCAAACAGTTCTATGGCTTTTTCATTACCTACTAAAACCGATCCTGTAAGCACTTTAGGTGCTTGTCCGGCTTCTGTAAGCAGTTTGGCCACCTGTGCCTTTATGCTGTTGATGAGCAAGGCGCCCCCCACCGTTGAGCCAGGAGATACCGGCGTATCTAAACCGGGCACATACACCATGGCATCGCCAACCGGCGCACCGGTATCCAGCACCAGATCAGCAAAATCGGTGAGTTTTTTACCATCTTGTCGTTTGCTGGTACTCTTATCGCAATGCAGACGAGTTATTAAGGCAACCACCTTAATGCCTTCCGCCTGAAAAAGCTCAGCAATTTCAATGGGAACCACATTGCTGCCACTGGAGGATATAACGAGGGCCGTATCTTTGCCGGAAAGGTCAAAATTTCTCAGAATACGTGATGCCAGACCAGACACATTTTCAAGAAACATCGCCTGTCGCTGACCATTGGCGCCCACAACGAGGTTATGGAAAGTGAGTGAAAGCTCTACGATGGGGTGAAACCCTGGAAATGAGCCATAGCGGGGCCACATTTCTTCTACCATAATACGGCTGTGGCCTGAGCCGAATACATGTACCATACGTCCGGCTAAAATGGTATCGGCAAACCACCGGGCTGCCTCCGAAATCTGCTCCTTTTGAGATTCTACCACTTGAATAATTCCCTTGCATTTATCGAGATAATTTTGGATTACATCCATATTCATTTATGTATTATTTGTTTGATTACTGTTTTTGTTTCTTCTGTTAATGGCAAAAGCTGCTGCTCCTATGGCTCCGGAATAGACATCGAATTGAGCTTTTACAATGGGCACCTGTACCCCTGACGGGCGCCATTCAAATACCTGCATAAATTCCTGCAAAGGCCCAAATAGATCCATGCCTGCATGGGTAAGTCCGCCGCCTAATATGATTTTTTCGGGAGAAAAAGCATTGATCAGGGAGCTGATACCAGATGCCAGGTCCCGCATCATTTGCAGCCAGATGTAGGATGCAATGGCTTTGCCAGCCTTGTAGTCTACTATTAAATCTTCTGCTTGCCGATATAATCCAAAGGAACGATCGGGCAGGTAAGCATTGCCCAGCGCATATTCAAGACTACCCGGTGTATTTGTGATATCGAGATGCGAGCTCTTGCTAATGGAAATGTGCCCCAGGTGGCCGGCCCTTCCATCAAATCCCTGGTATAATTCTCCATTCAGCAGTAAAGCACCACCGATACCTGTACCCAGGGTAAGCATGAGCAAGTGCCTGCATCCTCTACCCGCACCGTAGTATCGCTCTGCCAGCAATGCTGCATGCGCATCGTTCAGGACCGGACAATCCTGACCCAAAGCTTCAGACCATACAAAGCCTTCCAGTCCCTTTAACCTGCCAGGCATCAACGCTATGGCAGAATTCTCCTGATTGGCAAGACCGGGAGCAGAAAGGCCCATGAGAAAGGTTTCTTCTCCGTACCCTGCCCTCAGATGCTGTACGGTATCGATAACATGTTGGCGCCAGTCATCAGGCCCTGTATCAAAAGTAGGGGTTTGTTCTGAATGCAGCAATTCGCCTTGCTCAGATAGTATTACCAGCTTGATATTAGTGCCTCCAAGGTCTATTCCTATGCTTTTCATCTTGATATAGGTAACTGCCCCTCACTGAGCGTCCAACCCCCGTCAATGGTAACTACCTGACCGGTCATAAATGCCGAGGCATCAGAAAGAAGCAAGGCCGCCATGGCATCGTAATCTTGCGGCATTCCGATGCGGCCACCATCCAGAGGTTGTTTCGTTTTGATGAATTGCAAAATGGCATCATCACCTGCAGCACGCTGGGCCATTGGCGTTTCGACCAGGGCCGGCGCGATTACGTTGATGCGAATATTGTCTTTGGCGTAACAGGAAGCAATGGATCGGGTAAATCCAATGATAGCCGATTTGGCAGCCGCATAGGCATGTGTGACAAAAAACTGTGGAGACGGCGAGAAGCCCAGAACAGAACCCATATTCAAAATGACGCCTGACTTCTTGTGTTCCAGAAAATGCCTGATGGCGGCACGGTTTGAGAGCATGAGCGAAGTAAGGTTCATATCCAGGGTTTTCTGCCATCCCTGCAATGACAATTCATGCAGGGGGCCATCACCAAATTTTCGGCCACTACCACCCGCTACATGGTAAAGTGCATCGAAGCTTCCAAATGTTTCCATACAAAGTGCGATAGCATCCTCAGCCGATCCTTCAGCGCAAGCATCAGCATTAAAAGCCTTGCCAGCCCCTTGCAGTGCAATTTCTGCCTGCCGACAGGAATCGGTATTGCGGCCTGTTACCATTACTTTCGCACCCTGACCTGCGAAATACCGGGCGGCTGAAAAGCCCAAACCTGTCGTGCCACCGATGATAACTATGTTTTTATCTTTGAGCATGGGTTAACTGATTACCTCACGGAGTTTTCCAGTCTGTTTATGCTTGATTACCGTTTTGGTACGGCCATCCGGTAATAGTTCTGTCTTCATCAGATAATGATCGACGTCGTATTCTGCCTTTGAAGTGTCGGCTGACACATCGTTTCGTCCCCGCCAAACTTCGAGCTTAACCAGTTCCCATTGTTTTGATTTTGCAGATGCATAGCAGGCATCTAAAATGGCATTTACAATATATCCATCATAGAAAGTTTCCATGGGTGCTTTTTCCTGATCCATACTTTCAAACATATCGGTAAACATATGCGGATATCCCAGGGCATTTACTTCATCGCCTACCGGGAAAAGCCATCCGGTTGCGCTTTCCGCTTTTTCTGCCACATATCCTTTTTCGCCGGTGGCAGTATACACTTCAAAGCCGGTTCTTAAAAAATGATCAAGTCTGATGACGCCCTCCACTCCCGCCACTTCATCGCGCAGGTCCATACCTCCCCGGTAGGTCCAGCTCACTTCAAACTGGCTGATGGCGCCATTTTCGTATTTTATCAGCGCAATGGCATTGTCTTCAGCCTCGATGGGCTTTACCTGGGTGGCTGCCCAGCACATTACTTCAATGGGACGTATATCTTTTCCGATAAAATTTCTGCCGATTTCCACACAATGACAGGCCAGATCGATCATAGCGCCGCCTCCTGACTTTTCCACGTCCCAAAACCATTCACTATGTGGGCCGGGATGAGCTTCCCGAGAGCGCGTCCAAAGCACTTTCCCTAAAGCGCCATTTTTCACAGACTGTAATGCTTTGAGTGTTTTAGGGGTATAGCACAGGTCTTCGAGGTATCCCTGAAATACCCCGGCTTCTTCTACAGCTTTCAGCATTTGCAAAGCTTCAGCAGCGGTACGTCCAAGTGGTTTGGTACAGAGGATGGACTTACCGGCCTTTGCGGCCTTTAAGACGGTTTCGAGATGTAGGTGATTGGGCAATGCAACGATTACCACATCGGTTTCCGGATGCTCAATGGCTTCATCCATATCGGTGCAGGCATGAGGGATCTGCCAATCGCCTGCAAACTGTGAAGCACGCTCCATGCTGCGTGAATATACCACCTTTATGCGGTCCCTGCCACGTTGACCGTGCAGACTCATCGCATAAAATACCCCGATGAGTCCGGTACCCAGCAGGGTAATATTGTGTGAATTTGTTTCCATTCGTTTTTTGGGTTTATGATTACATTCTCAAATTTCAGCACTTTAAGGCTTTTATTCTGGTATTATTTTAACCGTAATTACAATTTTTTTAACTTTATTATTCAAACCATATGACCATGAAGCCATTGCTAGAAAAATTAAGCCAGCCTGTAAATGGTTCTTTCGTTTTGCAGAAGGATATATATCCCTATTATCCCACTCCCTGGCATTACCATCCCGAGCTTGAGCTGGTTTTGGTAGTTAAAAGCCGCGGACGAAGGATTGTCGGGGACAGTATGGAAGAATTTTCAGATGGTGATTTGGTTTTTATCGGACCTAATTTGCCACATGCCTACCGCAACCACGACATCTACTATGAAGGGAGAAAAGAATTGGCAGCAGAGGCCATCGTCATTCATTTCAAAAGGGAATTTTTAGGCGATGCATTTTTATCGTTGCCCGAAATAAACAACATTCATAAGCTCTTTCAGCAATCGGTCTATGGCATGCAGATAACAGGTACGTTGAGATACTCTATAGCAAACAGGATGGAGGCAATGCTCAGCATGCGGCCAACCCGCAGATTGTTCAGTTTATTGGAAATTCTGGATGAACTTTCAGTGAGCCGTGAATACAGGTTGCTGGCCAGCGCAGGTTTTGTTCAAAATTTACAAACCGGCGGCAAAGAGCGATTGCCTCAGGTTTATGAATTTCTAATGAAGCACTTCAGAGAGGATGTGAAGCTGGAAGATGTTGCTGCCAGGGCCAATATGACACCTCAGGCCTTCTGTCGCTTTTTCAAGGCCCGTACACGCAAAACCTTCACCGAGTTCATTAACGAACTCAGGATAGGTTATGCATGCAAATTGCTGGAAGAAGACCAAAACAATATTTCAGAAATTTGTTTTGCCGCAGGTTACAACAATCTCTCTAATTTCAACCGTCAATTCCTTCGTTTAAAGGGCTCTTCACCGGGGAAGTATCGAAAATCGAGACTTCAGGGACGCCAGATGGATGGCAGGAAATAGTGGCAATTATGCCTGGTCGGATGTTTTTTGCTTAAACAATTCCCTGGCCTGATCAACCCAATGGTCTCTCGCTATTCTGCCCGGAAAAAATTCTATGGCTGTATTTACTTTTTCCATCAGGTCTTCGTCAAATTGGGTTATTTGTTCAAAGGTATAAATACCCATGGCATTGAGTTTTTCTTCGATAAATTTACCCACGCCACTTATGCGTTTCAGGTCATCTTTCTCGGAAGCAGTGGCCTGTTTTACTTTGGTGCCCAGGGCGGAGGCAAATGATGCTCTGGCACTATCAGCTGCTCCTTTTTTTGTAACTGCGTCTTTTGCAGATTTAATCTTCTCCTGACATACACTTAGTAATTTAACAGTTTGCTCCAATTCCCCGTTTTTATCTTTTAGTTGTTTTTCAAGCAGCTCGATGTCAGCAATTGATTTTTGACGGGCATTATCAAGCGTAAACTGAAGTTCCTCGCGGTCTTTTTCCAGATTTGAGTACTTTAGTTTCCATTCTGCATTTTGTGCATTGGCACTTTCCAGGGAGGCTTCCAATTCTTTTGAAATCTTGCGCCAATACCACCATGCAGTTATAAAACCAATAATAAAAGCGACAAACAGGAAAAGCAATACCAGTATACTGTCTCTGGCAGATAACTGGCTGAACAGGTCTGTGAAAAAATTCATAGGATAGTTATTTAGGTTTTTATTCGGTTAAAGATATTTGTACTCGTCGATTACGTGCGCGACCATCGGCAGTTGAATTATCAGCAAGCGGCTCTGAACTACCTGCAGAGAAGGTTTCAATAGGATTGGTAATTCCGGCCGATTTCAGGTATTGGCCTACTGCCCTGGCGCGGTCATAACCCAATTGCGTATTGATGTCAGGATTGCCTGTATTATCGGTATGCCCGGTTATTCGCAATTTGATTTGAGGGTTTTTACTGAGATAAGTTTTAAGTTCCTGAGCATACGTATTAAAACCCTGATCCGGACTGAATGCAGCACTTCCAACTCCAAACAAAAGATCGCCTGCCACCATCTCAGGTGCTTTAACCACAGGTTCATGTGTGGTTTCTTTAACCGCCTCGGTCTCATCTGTTTTTTTTATTTCAGGCTGAGTAATTTGCTTCTCTTTGGATGATGGGGGAATTAAAGCTGATGTTTCAGACGCAGCACATGCCTCTTTTATTTTACAGACATACCAATATCTGCAAGGGATGGCCCATAATAGAAAAATCATGAAGCCGGTTAAAATTACTTTCATAGGTGGCAGTATAAAGTGAAAAAATAAGTATTAAATGGCTAAATGCATATTGGGAATTTTTTTATATTTCTCCAACCATTTTTTGTTAAATATTTCATATACAAGCCCTTTAAATGTATAAATATGAAGTTTAGGCAGTCTTTACCCCTGATATTACTATTTTATCTGCTAATTCCTTTCACAATGGCACAACCTGTACGCGTAATACTCGACACCGACATCGACTCAGATGTAGACGATGTGGGCGCACTGGCGATGCTGCATACCCTTATGGATTACAATCGGGTTGAATTGTTGGCTGTAGTGGTAACCAGTGATGATCCTTATGCCCCTGCCTGTACAGACGTCATTAATCATTACTTTGGCAGACCAGGGATTCCTATAGGGGTAGAAAGAGGAATTGAATTGAAGCATTTTTCCAGATACACCCGGCAGATTTCTGAAGAATTTCCATCCCGGATCAAGGATTATAATGATGCTGAAGATGCAGTAGGTCTGTACCGGCGGATATTGGCCAATGAGCCGGATTCGAGTGTGGTGATTATTAGCATTGGGCATCTCACCAATTTTGCTGCATTGCTATTATCGGAAGGGGATCAATACAGTGCACTAAGCGGTAAGGATCTTGCTGCCAGAAAAGTAAAATTATGGTCATGCATGGGGGGTATGTTCCCGGAAGGAAAAGAAGCCAACTTTTACAGACCCGATCCCGCTTCAACGGCTATTGCCCTAGAACATTGGAAAGGCAAGGTTGTATTTGCCGGCTGGGAATTGGGCAATGCCATTATCACCGGTGGCATGTTTCTGAAAAAAATGCTTTCTGAAAAAAGTCCGGTCTGGAGATCCTATGAATTGTACAATAATTTTTCGGGCAGGCAAAGTTGGGACCAGGCATCTGTATTGTATGCCATTTCTCCTGACAAAGGTTACTGGACTTTAGAAGAGCAGGGCTACTGTGAGGTATTTGAAGATGGTAGTAACCGCTGGGTCAGCAATGGTCAAAAAGGAAATCATGCCTACCTCAGGGAAAAGCTCGACCCGGCAGAAATAGCAAAGATCATCGATGCCTTGATGACGGGCATCTATCGGGATGAGTTCTGATGCTTCAACTTGTCTATTGATTGGTGATCTAATAAAAGAAGAGCGCCGGTTAGCTAAGATGACTCAAGAAGAACTTGCATAGAAAACAAGATAGAAAAAAAGCTTTATCTCCAGAATAGAAAATGGGAAAAGTGATATTCAACTTTCAACCCTTTACAGGATTTTAGAAATTGGTTTAAGAAAGAGAATATCATTGACAATAGAATAAAAGTAAAGCACAACATCACCTTGGATACTGTGGGACCCTACCAAGTAACTATAAAAATCAGTGCCTTTAAGAAATTAGATTTAAGCTTTAAGATTAGCAATCCAAATGTCCGGTGTCTTCAAGATGAATCGCGTAAGGAGCTGGCTTAGGCCAATAACTATTTCAAGGCCTGCACCTTAAAGCCGATAATCTTTTTCAATGCAGACAGTGACTCTTCCTGATCTATATCGATGATCCAGGGTATCAACTTGCCTATGTTGCCGGTTTGACCAAAAGCTGACTTGATTTCAGCAGAAACATCTAAATCTTCAACACCACTCCGGTGTTTTTCGGTGAAATAAAAGCCGGCTTTTATATAACCCTCCCAAAGTGAAAGCCAGAAAACGGTTTTCTTATTATGGGTGACTTTACCAAGCCAGGCTTTGCCATCTTTGTAATAACGCCATTCGAGGTTGAGGCCTGCTGACTTTAGATTAAGTAACAATAACTGGTATAAGTCATACAGTTTTTCACCCAGGCTTTGTGCTATGATATCTTCAAAAGGGAATGTCTGTTCATCCCTAAGTAATTGAAGAGGTACTGATGAAGTTGCCATTTTTCTGAATTTGAATAAAAATTACTCAATTTGGCTTTACAAAAAAAGTTTGTCTCACTATAAATTTTCAGGAAAGTAGGGTAAAACAATTCAACAAAGTCGTTGATCTTCCGTGCTTCCTATTCAAAGTTAATTAAACGAATAATATGCAAATAAAGGGGAATAATGAATACAAGTGACTTGTTTCATGAAATGGTAAAAGCAGATTTATTTAATATCCATAGTAGAAAAGATGTGCAGCCTGTCAATTCCAATGGTTTTCTGTTACTTTTTTGCTTCAGGTCAAAAAAGTAACCAAAAAACCCCGCCGCTCCACAGCACTGACCTAAAATGAAGGCCCAACCCGCCGAAAATAAAACTCGCTGCGCTCAAACATTGTTTTCTTCCTTCCCAACCCTTCGCCTTCATTTTTTAACGGTCAGTTCTGCAAGGAGGATTCATCCTGCTAAGTACAAGCTTTCTCAGCATCCTGCTATAAATGGGCTTTAGAATTATAGAAATTGAATTTCTTCACATCTATAATCAGGTGTTATTGATGCTTTTTTGTTTACGTTGTTCTGAAGGGCAATTTTGAGGAGTTTTCGTTGAAAATGCCAATGACATGGAAGGGATGCCGTACGTTCGCTGGCTTGACTGTAAGCTCAAAAAGATTGTAAAACCATACAATTCCCATTGATTAACGTTATGTTAATAATTGCCAGAATGTAGTCCCCCTTTCCCGAACATTCGTCCGGGACATGTAACGGGGGATTCAGGGAGATGTCATAAAAAACCACCCAAAAACCCTATATACCCACTTGTTCACAAGCCATCGCTATTGCGCGCGTGCCATATTTTACCTTTCAATATGACAATATTCTATTTTGTCATTCGATCACTTATCTTAATAAATCCAATAGCTGGCGCAAGTCCCTACTATGCATGCGGGCTGGTGCGACTTCTGCCCTAACTAATGATAAATCGGGTTTGCAACCCGGTCCTGAATGTAAAAATATATAAGTATACCGCAGTTTGCGCCTCCCGAAAACTTTGACGATCCGCGTTAGCTCATGATATAATCAAAGTTGATAACGACCCTCCCCATTGTCGGTGTTTTAACCAACAATTCGAAATCCGGTATGCCTTAAAACAGTGATGATGCTGGCGTATATTATCTGGCATAGTTTTTCAATTATTATATGCTTATTTCAAGACATTTAAAAACCCATAAGAATGTAAAAATATTTTACTTGAAATATTTAAAAGCGGGTTTAATCAATGTCCTGAATGTTATAAAAGGCGGGTTTAGTATCTACTGGCTTTCTATTACTTTTTTAATTCTGGTTAGTCAGAATGTAACATTAAATTTTTGATATATGGAAAATGCAACCTATTTCTAAAAAAGTTTGTCCCACAATATACATTCAGGAAATTAGAGTAAAATCATTCAACAAACCAGGCGCTTTTCAGCGTGCCCAGATTATTTATGCTTTAGTACTAGAGCCACATATCAAAAATCACTCTGAATCTATTCGTTCAAATACCAGGGCATCGAGGTAGATCTGGCCAGTGCTACCCTCTGTGATCACGTCCACATAGCTATCCTTACCTCCAAAAAGTTTAAAGGTGCCGATAATGCGATCCTTTTTGGGATCCCAGTACACTTCCTTCAGACCATCTGTGGTATTTATTTGCAAATGAATTATTCCTGCTGGTATTTCAGAAAATGCCGGTTCGAAGCTGGCCTTTTCATTCATAGAGATTTTGTAGGTACCTTCTCGCAATTCCGGCTGATAACGGGCAATTCCCTGCACATCATCACCACCCGCCCAGAAAGAAACCGTGCCATATCCTTTGAGGAAAGCCTGGTCATAAGGCTCTTCAACCCAATAGAAGCCAGAAGGGTAAAATAGGGCTTCCTTGTCATCGACCACTACCCTGTTTTGCGGGCGGATGCTTCTTTCCGGGGCCATTGCCTTAACGTACACATGTTGGCTGATGCCACTGCTTTCAGACCAAAAACGAATTCTGGCCTGGTATTCTCCATATGCATTAGAAAGTTTTTCTTTTATTAGCAGAACCTGTAGTTTATTGTCAGTCCTTTTCAATTCAATCCAATCCTCATAATGCAAGTATTCCACCTCATATTGTAAAGTTTGCAAGGTTGCAGGGTCTCCCTCGAAAGTGAGGGTTTTGGGATGCGGGCTATAATCTGAATCTTTCCTGAAGAAAAAATGCAGCTTATTGTTTACATGCATTGATTCCTTTCCGTAGGTTTCTGTCTCTGCGGTTGTTTTAAGCATGCAATCAAAAGGATCATTAGACGCTACTTTAAAATAATGCTGAGTCGCCTTACCGGCAAGCACACTGATATGCTGATTCACGGTTGCTGTATCGGCACCATTGGTGATGGTTAAGCTTACCACATGCATCCCTTCATGAAGAAATGTATGTTCAGCCTTTGGCCCTTCGTACATGGAACCATCATTTACAGACCAGAAATATTGCAGTTCAGGCCCATGGAGCCCTATTGATGAAAACTCAGCATTAAGCAATAGTTTTTCACCCACCTTTACGGGGTTTAAGGCATTCATCACTGCCCTGATTTGGTTGCTTTGCTTTTTGTTGTTTTCAAAGATCTTCCAGAAAATCATCCAGGGATCAAGCGCCATGCTTATGCCATCATTTTCCCAGATGAAATAAAAATGAATATGCGGGTAGGTCCCGTAATGCACACCACCCACAGTTCCATATAATGTTCCTTGTGATAGCGGGGTATGTTGCTCTACCAGCAACTGAACCATATGGTGGGTTCTCAGTATCCATTTTTCTCCATTGGGCCATGTCTTAATGCCCATCCATCGGTTGTTGTTATCTCCTTTTTCAAGGGAGTTGAAATAGTATTGATCATCAAAGTCGATGGGTGCCCACAACATTGTATTGTTGGGAATGTTGACATCCAGTCCGTTGTGGGCTTCTGTTTTTAAATATCCGCCAAGCCAGGAATTTGCACCGGTATATGACTCCTTAATGGACAGGAAATTGCTGGGGTTGGGGTACCAGGGGCGCATTACCTGACTGGCGAAATCGTCTTCATATTCGATGAATGCAAAACGGGCATCTTTCTTTGGGTATGCTGAGCCTCCGGTTGAGCCATGATTGTCGTAAATAAAATCATTCATGTCTTTAACAGCATCAAAGAAGAAAGTGACACCATTGATATGCCATGGTTCGTAATACGATTGCTGGGCGGAAACAATCCTGATCAGATCTAATTCCTGACCCTCTGAAGCAATTTTACAGTGCATGCGGTATACGATACCACTTTGATAGCGGTTATCGGGGTTTTCAAAGGTAAAAAGTGGATTGGCAGAAGTTTCCAGAAGGGTAAAACTGCGCTGTTGTCCATTTTTAAGCGTATAGAAAAGGGTGTCTCCTACATGCATTTCCACCGCTTTCAGATAGCCATCTGAAAGGAAGCGGTAAGTAGCTGTATACCCAACAGAAGGTAGAATCAACAGCAAATAGAAAAAAATAATCCGGGTATACATATTCACTTTTAATTAGGGTGTGGTGAAAATCATTTATTCTTGTTGATTTATTTTAATATCTGCGCTAAGAGGTAAGCGAATTGTATCTATTTCCGATGATAGTCCCATCTTTAACCACCACGGCACCGAAAGGTCCCCCTTTATTGTTTCTCATGCCTTCAAAGGTCTTGGTAAATGCAAGTAAAAGATACTTTTTGTGCTTTGCATTAATCATTTTGTAATTTACTTTTCAACACAGGAATTTAGCAAGGTAAATTCGTATTGCTCGAAAAAATCACAGAAAAATTATCACATTTAGCAAATAATGATCAATCAAACAGTCAATGCTGGGCTTTTAACCTCGTATAAATGTTGTGTTTGCTTTTTTATAATTCGTTCAGGTGTTGATTTTAAAATGACTTTCATGATAGTTTGGCCCAAAGGATGGTGAACCATTTTTCCAAATAGCCATGAATTATTTACCACATAATCGACCTTTTTTCTTCGAAAAGATTCAAAAGCCATAAAAGCATCATTTACTGAAGGCTTATTCTTTAGGAAAAAACTGAGATAATATGCATCTTCCATACCCTGACAAGCCCCTTGCCCCATATTGGGTGTGGTGGCATGGGCAGCATCCCCCATCAGACAAACACCCGATCTATGCCAGGACGGCAGCCTTTTCAAATCTTTAAGCTCAGCACGATGGATGCCATTTGTATGCAGAATGATTTCAGAGACTACAGCATCAAAGCCTGAAAAAAGATCAGCCAGCTGGCTGACACTCATAGCCTTAGGAAAATCTTTTCTTCTGGTTACAGCAAACCAATAAACCTGATTATTAGAAATTTGAGAAAATCCAAAGCGAATTTTATCACCCCAAAGTTCTCGCCCCAAGTTTTGCAGATCCGCCGGGAGTTGAAAAGATGACACGCCCCTCCAACACACCTGCCCGGCGTCCCTCAATTTGGCTTCGGGAAACAACAGATCTCTTACACTGGAATGAATGCCATCAGCCCCCAAGAGCGCATTAACTTCAATTCTCTTTGTCTCAAATTCAACTAAAATCCGATCTTGCGCTATTTCATGGTTTTTGTACGGCATCCCCAGTTCTATACTTCCAACCTTCGAAAATTCTTCATATAGTATTTGTTGCAATCGACCCCGATGAATCGCAACCGTTTTGTTGCCAAATTCATCTATGACGGTTTTATTTTTAATGTCTTTTACAGAAGTTAAATCAGGACGGCCAATATCTATCCTCTCCAACCGACACCCTGATGTGATAATCCTTTCTTGCAAACCCAGATATTTCATTATCTGCATGGCATTTGGTTGCAGCCAGATACCTGCCCCAATTTCATTGAGTTGAGGCGCACTTTCATAGACGGTACACTCAAAACCAGTTTTTGTTAAAAATAAAGCGGTGGTTAGACCCGTTAATCCTCCACCAATTATGGCTATTTTCATGATTTTGATTAATTTTAGGTCAAAAATACTAATTATTAGGTTAGGTTTACTAAAATGAATAAAACAAAACGAAAAATTCTGGATAATTCATTGGCCCTGTTCAATGACAAAGGTTTGAAAGATGTGACGTTACGGGCTATTGCACAATCACTTGACATTAGCCAGGGGAATTTAAATTATCATTTTAAAACCAAAGATGAATTATTGAATACGCTCTATTATGAACTGGTAGCAAAAATAGATCGCGAAATGCAGGGTATGTTACAGGCTCAAACTTCGCTTCATTACCTGTACCAGTCGTCTTTCACTACTATGAAATGCTTTTATGAGTATCGTTTTTTTATGAGGGATTTATACAAAATACTAAAGGAAAATGACGAAATTAAAAGCCATTACACTACATTACAGACTTTTAGAAATCAACAGTTCAGCCAATTATTCCATGATCTGATAGAAGCGGGTATTATAAGGCCTGAAGCTTTTGAAAATGAATATGCACGATTTTATATACGTATGCGAATAATTGGTGATAACTGGATCAATTCAGAAGATTTAGCGCCATACTGTCATAGCGATTTTATCCATTATAACCATCAATTGTTATTTGAGCTGATCTATCCATATTTAACCGACTACGGCAGGATTGAGTACATGAAAATTAAAATGTAAACCTACCTGTTGCTGGTATTTTTAGCATTGACACCTATAAATCTGTTAATCTATGCTTTATTGTAATTTCATGTAAAACCTTTTCATGGATGCGCAGATCAGACGCACTGTACAACACGAAACGTATTTTTCGGATACTTTTTAGTCTGGGAATGTAATCTGTAATGGCATTAAAAGCCACCCTGGCGGCTTCTTCTACCGGGTACCCGAAAATACCGGTAGATATGGCCGGGAAGGCTATGGATTTAATCGCTTTTTCTTCTGCGATTTGCAGGGCATTGACATAACATTTCGCCAATATTTCATTTTCGGGTTTATCAACCCCATATACAGGTCCGAGGCAGTGGATGACGTAGGCATTCGGAAGATTATGTCCCCCGGTGACTGCCGCCTCTCCGGGTCGGATGGGGGCAAATTTCCTGCATTCTTCTTCCAGGCCCGGGCCTGCAGCACGATGCACGGCACCTGCCACACCGCCCCCTGTACGCAGTTGGGCATTGGCGGCATTCACCACAGCCTCCACATCTTTCTGTGCAGCAATATCACCTTGAAGGCATTCGATCGTGATTCCTAATGGATTTGGAATTTTTGACCACTTGTATGCTTTTCCCTTTGATCCCACCAGAATTTAATTTTTGAAATATTTTGATGACAAATAGATGCCTTTCCGATGTAAAATAAAAGCCATGATAAACCAATATGAAATCGGCCTTTACGATTGACCTCATACGGTTTCATGAATTCTTCTTACAAATAAAAAAATTAAACACACATGAAAAAATTATCTGGAGTTTTAACCATTATGCTTTTTACATTTACAGGGTATGCACAGGTAGAAAACCTGGAGTTTGGAATAAGAGCAGGATTAAACATTAGCCATTTGATTATGAAGGATTCCTATCATAAAATGCCAACTACGGCCAGGGCAAATGCTATGATGGGGGTATTTGCCCGCAAAGCATTTTCTGAACAAATTTCCGGTCAAGTAGAACTCTTGTATGCAGGTATAAGTGGAGGAATAAAAGGCAATGAATATTCAGCTCCAGGTGATCTCAGACATAATTTACATTATGTGCTATTGCCCCTATTGGCAAGGTATAATATCAATGATAAGATTTCCCTGGAGGCAGGCCCACAGTTTGGCTATTTGCTTTCTGCAAAAAGAATATGGGAACCTAAGGATACTCCTTTACCAGGAACCGCAATGAACCTAACCGCAACAACCTCAAACTCCAGTATAGCTTCTAGTACAGAAGATGCATCTCGATTCTACAAAAATCTTGATGTAGCAATTGTAGTTGGTGCTTCCTACCAAATAACGTCACCTCTTTCTGGATTTATCCGCTATCAGCATGGTCTGAGCAACCTTTCTACCTATGGGGAGGATGGCTATATCGATAGAAATATAGCATTGTCTTTTGGACTGACATATTTGTTGAATAAGTAATTTGAAAGCTATGAAAAACCACTACTTACGCTTATTCAGCTTCATTGTATTACTTAACTTCATCACTTTTGGGTCGATTGCCCAAATGCTGATTTTTGTTGACGAACTTCAACGTCTGCCAGACAGTGACCCTTCGGCTACAATAACAGCTCAGGTTTTACCCAATTCCGGCGGAAAAATCCTCTTCGGTCAGATTGGCAACCAAAATGTACGTTGGGTAGACGGGAAACCTGAGAAACTGGATTTTCCCGGTAGAATTTTGGAAACCAACGGAGATTTCTCTTATGTCAAAGGCGTAATCACCAATAATCAAAGGTATTATGTTTTCAAAGATGGGGAATATCAATATATGGACATAACTCTGGCTTCAGGCTATTCGAGCATCAATGTGGTTTACTTTTCAGATGATGGTAATTTGATCATAGGTACCGGCCGAAAAGGGGCAGCTAGCATAGCCGTGAAGATTGTTAATGGTAATTGGCAGGTGATCGGAGCAGAGCCCCAAACAACTGGATTCTTTAATAGTGGAGTTGCTGCGGTGCGCGGGCAAGATGGATCAATAATAATTGGCTATGAACCAACGAGTGATGGGGGAACAAGATCTTATATCTATGAAAATGGGACTTTTCAATATTTTTCCCACCAATCAGTGACCTATGCCAGGGTTGCCTCAGCAAATGGAAAGGTGGTTGCAGGTCATGCAAGTGATAATGTATTAAATGAGTATGTGCCTTTTAAATGGCAGGATGGACGGGTAACTATCCTGGGTCATTTTGGAGAAGGCTTTGGTTATACTTTTTCCACCTCGGCTAATAACGAAGGGAATATTATCTCAGGTTATGCTGAGGTGCCAGGCCCCGGGTATAGAGGAAATATGGCATTTATCTGGATCGAAGGCAGAGGTCTGATAAAATATAACGACTATATCTCCAGCGAATATGGCATACAACTTCCCGGAGAGAGGATAACCAGGGCGGATTTGTCAGAGGATAAAAAATATATAAGCGGCACTATTGGATATACAGATAATACCCAAAGAAGTTTCATTTTACTTTTGGAAGAAGCCGATGAAAGATTGGTCGTCAACAGCGCGGACGATAGGCCGCTGAACGCACCTTCTTCCACCGACTGCAATACCGGACAAACCGTCGAGATCAACGGGCGTGAAGTACCCGAATGTACCCTGCGTGCAGCTATACAAGCGGCCATCAACCGCCATGCAGAAGAAGAGGGCAAAACAACAGACATTACATTCAATATACCAGGTGAAGGATTAAAGACCCTGACCTTGCTTAGCCCCCTTCCCGAAGTCACCATTCCTCTGCTCATTGACGGCACTGCTCACAGGAGCCCCTTTGGCTTGCCTTTGGTCAGTTTAGATGGTTCAGCTACAGCTGGTTCAGGATTGGTATTGAAACATGATGAAATAACCATCAAAGGAATGGCAATTCATGGCTTTACTGAGCACGGGATTTTTATAGAAGATATTAAAGGAATAGAGCTCGAAACAATGATCATAGGTACCAATGCCGAACGCAGGCCGGATATTGGCAATGGAGGTGACGGCATCCATATTCTCGGTGATGCCAGGGTGAAGATCGGAGGCAGTGCCAGGGGAATTTCCCCTTTGGAAACCCCTGATTTTGGTACCAATGTGGCCATTCTGGGCAATGGAGGAAGAGGTTTGTACATTCATAATCCGGCAAATAATGCAAATGGCAGAACAGCTGAAAAAGGATATTATGAGGCAAACTGGCAGGATAGAAGCCTGAGGGTTAGTGAAGATCAAACGAAAATTGAAGCAAACAATCTTACCTTTGGAATGCTGAAATTTGAAGATCAACAGGCTTTTGTTTATCCCGATAAAAAGGAAGAGCTGGAACTTTTGGGTGCAAACGGATTTGTATTGGGCAATGCATCGTTTTGGGAAAAAGACAGTCCTACCGTTTCGGTTATCGCGTCTGAATCGGTACATATTGTACAGGCTACCTTTGGCAAAAAATCTGCTGTGGTTTCAAGCCCTGATGATGTTAATTCCAATGAGCAAAGGGGCGCAAATTCTTCTATAAAAGTAAGGGGAAGCCGTGGTATTACCATTGGCTCCTATGATCCTGCAGATGAACCTGTAGAAGGCGTTGCGGCCGGAGCCTGGTTTTTAGAAATCGAGGATTCCGAAGACGTGGAAGTGCATAATGTAATAGCAGGAGCCGTGAAAAACCTGGGAAGTATTACACAAAATGCCGTGGCGGCCATAAGGAATCTCGAAGGGGGCATCAGCATCCGCAACTCCCAACAAATCAGATTAGGCAGAAAGGGACTTCCTACCTTCATAGCAAATAATGGGGGCAAAATCGGTAGTCCTGGGGCCGGAATCAGGATTTCAGGTAATCTCAGCCAGGTAATCAAAATTGCGGCACTACAAATTGGCGCCTTAGATGGGGGTATTATTGGGGGTAATGAAGGTGACGGAATATTGCTTGAAGAAGGCGTCGCTAATTTTGAAATCGGTGGAGATGAAGAAGAGGAGGCCGTGATCGTAGCTGGGAATAAAGGCTTTGGACTGGTATTTTCAAAAATCAACGAAAATACAATACTCGCTGAATATGTCGGTAAGGAGGTGGGAAAAGTTACCAATGTGCTCACCGAAGCAATCAGCAAGGCCCGATTTGAATTTCCGGTACCCAACCAGTCCGGTGGAGTGAAAGTATCCAATACGGCCAATATTTTGTTCAGAAAACTGAGCATAGGTCAGACGGAAGGCAATGGAATGGAATTAACCGGTGCCCTGACAAAGAATGTCAAAATCCTTCAATCATCGATAGGCTCGGTGGCCGGGGCATTGATTACGTCAAGTGCAAAAATCAAAGGGCCTAAAGGAGATGGCATATTGATATCCGAAGCGAGTGAAATAGAGATTGGGGACAACACCGGACAGGGGGAAGTCAGGATATGGGGAAGCTTATCAAAAGGCATTTCCCTGCTCAATGCCAACGATATCAGGATCTTGAAAGCAAAAATTGGCGCTTTTGACTTTTCTGAATTCTCCTCAGAGTTTGCCGACGCAGCGCAAAAGGCAGGAAACGCAATGGGAGGCATCTCCATTACAGGATCAAAGAGGGTAAATATTTTTGACACTAAAATCAGCAATAATGGCAATGCCCCGCAAAGTGAGTTTGGAGGCATTATGGCGAGGGTTTCAGAGCATATCAGAATCCATGGTTCTGAAATTGGTAACCGCACGCCCAAAGGTAATCTTTTCGGTAACCGGCATCATGCGGTGGTCATAGAAAATGCCAAAAATATTGCACTCTCCGCCAATAAGGTAGCCGGTAATATAGGTGGGGTATTTGGGTTTATGTCAAACCTGAACATGGATGGAAACATCATAGAGGAACAGAAATCCGAAGGTCTTAGGCTGGGTATGGGTATTACCATAAAAGGCGGGCTGCTTACCGCCATTCGAAATGTGATCAAAGAGAATGATGGCGTTGGCATAGATTTAAGTGGCATTACCGGTGCCGTTATCCGATTTAACAATATTGTACAAAATGCCACAGCGGGTTTAAAAGCAGGCGACGAAGGTGGCCGCACACAGGAAAATGACTTAAAGATAATGGCCCGGGAAAACTGGTGGGGAGATGCCTCAGGACCTGCAGGAAACGGATCCGGCACTGGAAATGAGGTCAGCGGAAATGTGGATTTTGATCACTGGCTTACAAGCCCCATCGGTGTATCAGTGGTGCCGGAGAGTCATTTGATTGGCCTGCATGCTGAAGATGATCTGGAGCTTTCAGTCGCCTTTGCCAACCACTTACTTGCCACAGACCAGCTCAATATAACCGTAACTGACAGCCTGGGCTGGCTTCAGGGAAGCACAACTTTTTCGGTAAACGTTTCTGAGAATGAAAAAACCTTCAGGAGTATGTCATTCAAACCTTCCAGCAGCCAATCTGTCATTAATAAGGTCACCATCAGGGCGGCTTCTGAAAGTAATCCTGAGCTTGAAAGTGTTGCTGTTGTATATATGCTGGCCGAAAACCGCATCGTGTATCTGGAAAAAGATGAACTTAATGGGCAGGACCGTCTCGACTTAGACAGAGGGAATTTCCGCATTGGCGATGAACTATTAATCAATAATGGAGCTGCCAACGAGGAATGGATTGTCATAAAAGATTTTGGTTCCATAGTTCTTGAGGAACCGTTAAGATACCCCCATGCCGCCGGTGAAGGAATTATTCTGCTTAGCAGCACCGTTACCTCCCTAGGAATGGAAACCCGGGAGAATCTCCAAACCATTTTAGAACAAAACTATCCCAACCCATTCTCAACCTTGACATCCATACCGTTTACACTTCCAACAAGTGAAGACATCCGTCTTGAGGTATATGATCAAATGGGTCGTTCAGTCAGTGTTCTCATTGATGGCACTTTTAGCGAGGGAAAACATCTGGTCACCTGGGATTCTGCTGACCTGGCATCGGGAATCTATTATTATAAAATTCAGGGAATCAGGTTTTCGGAAACCAAAAAAATGATTTTGAAAAAGTAAACAGGCCCATTGCTTATACGCTCTTACACCTATTTGTTTGGGTCCGGACAAGTGAATTGTATGGTAAATAGTGCGCTGAGGTCTTAGGGGTTTTTTAAAATAGAACAATACCCCGGCAAGAAAAGGGTTGAGTATATCATTTACGAAGGTTTCAATAAGATCAATGACTAAACCAAAATTAGGGTATCGGGATTTTAAATTGGCTTCAGAATATTCCCATTCGAGTTATGGTTATTTGAAAGTTGCTGTACAGCAATGCATTAAATGGTAAAGACCATTACCCATGCATTAGAATAGCAGCCGTTGTCATCCTGGAAAAACTTAAATATTCAATTATTTTTTTGATGACATTTTCATGTTTTCAAGATGTATAATAAAACTATAAAGATATTGACTATGAATTATCAAAGATTACTCATTTTCTGTTTATTCATTTTTCTGCTGATGACATTTTCTTGCAGCAGTGATGAGCCACAGCCCTCCATAATCCAGGAAGATATTTCCGAAATTGATTCAAAAATGCTGGCGCTTATGGATGAGTTCAATTATCCTGGACTTTCACTCGCCATCGCTAAAGAAGGAAAACTTGTTTATGCAAAAGGATACGGTGTCATGGATACCGGAAACGAAGCTCCTGTTACCACTTCTACCAAATTCAGATATGCCTCTTTTGCAAAAATGATTACAGGCATTGCCATCCTGCAATTGGTGGAAGAGGGAAAAATCTCGCTTTCAGATAGGGTGTTCGGCACCAATGGTATCCTGGGTACAAGGTTTGGGGCCAATCCCTATTCAACCCGAATCCAAAACATCACAGTAAATCACCTGCTTCACCATCTGTCCGGGGGTTGGCGAAATTTTATCGATGATCCTGTATTTGACGGGCCCAGGGATCTTTCGACTGAAGATTTAATTTCCTGGGGGCTTGATAATGTGGCCCAGCCAAATAATCCTGGATCCAATTTCCACTATTCAAATTTCGGGTATTTGGTTTTGGGCAGAGTCATAGAGGAAGCTTCTGGGCAAAGTTATTACGGCTATGTAAAAGATAACATCCTCGACAAGGTAGGTGCTGCCAATACCCTTTTGGCTAGAAACGGACAAAATGAAAAGCATCCAAATGAAGCTACTTATTATAGCCAAAACAACCTCAATCCTTACATTACCTATAATATCGAGAGAAGTGACGCTACTGCAGGATGGGTAAGCACACCTTCTGACATTGCAAGGATAGTATCTAGTATTGAAGAACAGCCGAACAGACCTGTACTTTTGGGAAGTGATCTGAATGAGCAAAGGAGAACTCCCCTTAACAACTCCGGAAACTATGGAAAAGGAATCATCCGGCTGAATCATCCCGATCTTGGTTTTGCCTATTGGCATGACGGTTTCTGGCCGGGATCACAATCTTTGACCATTTCTTTGAAGAACAACATCAGCATATCAGTAGTAATGAACTCAGGATTTTCAGATAATTATAACAGGTCTCTGAACTCAATAGCCGGGCAAATTTTTCAAATTATGGCAAGTACTGAAATCCGTTATCAGGACATTGACCAGTTCTGATGTATGGAAAAACGGAGAAGTCCAGGAATTACCGGAATCAACTGGAATGGGGCAGGCAATTTATGTAAAGTAAAAAATTTAAATCCACAACTATGAAGTTAAAATTCAAAAGAATGACGAATAATCCTGTAATTTATTTACTGCTGTTTGTATTGCTAAACGGATGTAATACCGATGATGAAGTGCCGGATAGATTAAACGAACCCGATATTTACATCAGTGGCTTTGAGTATGATGGAACCAGAAATTTGATAAAGTTTTGGGAAAACGGAAATTCTCAAATACTGGGTTACGGTATCGCATATGACAATTATGTATCAGGCAATGACGTGTACATGGTGGGTAATATTCGCAATGGTAGCAGATTTACAGCCGCTTTATGGAAGAATGGCGAAGCTCAGTCACTCAATCTTACTTCACTAAACTCCTCAGCGGCTTCTATTTTTATATCGGGAGATGATGTGTATATAGCTGGACTAGATATACCAGGCGTCAGAAGGGCTGTTATTTGGAAAAATGGAGTCCGTCAGAATTTAACAAATGGCTCCAACGATGCTGTAGCAAGGTCTGTGTATGTAGTCGGTGAAGATGTGTACGTGGCCGGATTCGAAGGGAACAGTGCTGTTTTTTGGAAAAATGGAACGAAAGAGGAGCTAGGCAGGGGAGCTGCTGCTGGTGTCTTTGTAGCTGGCAGCGATGTGTATGTGGTCGGTTTCGCCAGTCTGAATGGCGTTCTGGTCGCGACCGTATGGAAAAACAATGTGCCCCAAAACTTGACAGATGTCACTATAACTTCCGAGGCCTCCTCCCTGTATGTTCAGGGTAATGATGTCTATATAACGGGATATGTGACCAGAGAAAACCGGCGGATTGCGGTGATCTGGAAGAATGGTGTTCCACAGGAGCTAACCGACGGGAGTATTACTGCAGAAGCAACCGACATAGCTGTCCATAATGGCAATGTGTACGTCGTTGGCTATGAAGGACCTGTCTCCTCAAGGGTTTTGAAACTTTGGAAAAATGGGGTCCTACAGGAAATGCCCGAAGGTATCGGAACCCCCAACTCGGTATTTGTGAAATAGTAATCAGAATGGATGGTTAAAATCAGCAATGGCCGATAATTTGTTATTCAGCGTGAAGAAATTCGCTTTAGTAGTGTAGGGACATGAGAGGTTTTTGGGAAGGTAAATTGTACATGAATTGACCTTGTTACTGAATGCATATCAAGTATTTTGAATACGAGGATTACAGCTGGCGCAAGTCCCTGCCTTGCCGGCTGGCAGGGACTTGCGCCTCATTTATGAAGTGCGGCGTTTACAACGCGGTCTATCACCAACAATGCCCTATATGTGCTTATTGCACATTCGGCCTGACCAGACATTTCTCAATCTCCAATGCTTCATATTTTTAACTTACAGCATAGACAGCGGAAGCAGTGATACCATGGAATAATGCCAAACCAACTTTGCGTCAAATCAGTGAGATGATGCTATACAAACCGAAGCTGTAAATCCAAAGGTAAAACAAAGTGACAATGCCCCTTTGACAAGAATGACGTTAAAATGACTTAAATATGGCGCAGGCAATAATTATCTTTAATCATACTTTTGATCTGAATTTTAAAAAGGAAAAATGGAGAAGAAGAAAGAATTATCCCAACATAAAATTTTTAAGAAAGTAAAACCATCTTTCAGGCTTAATTGAGGTTAATAATATTTTTTACACCCATTAGTATTCGACCTAAGCCTTGAAAGTTCATAAGAGTGAAGGATTAGCATTATACCGACTCAGGCATTCTAAACTTAATAATAAGCGCCGATATAATCGTGAGTACTGCTATAAGCAATATGGCGTATTCAATGCCAAACAGGTCTGCAGTAATACCAGATATCACAGCACCAAAGGCATAACCCAGGTCACGCCACAGCCTGAAGGTGCCAATGCTTTCTGCCCGCTGACCGGGACTGGTGGCTGCGGCTATGGTCGTCAGAAAGGTTGGATAAACCAGGGCGGTACCCAAACCCAATACGGCAGAAAGGCCGGCGAGCAGGAAGAAATCTTTACTGAAAGGTAACAATAGTATGGCCAGACCTTGCAAGAGCATCCCCCAGAACAACATGCCTTTTTTGGAATAATGGTCAGCCATTTTACCGGTAAATAGTTGGCCTATCCCCCAGACCGTTGGATAGATGGCCGTGATAATGCCAATATTTTCCTGGTTGTAGTTCAGTGAAAGCAAGACCATGGGCAGCAGCCCCCATATCATGCCGTCATTCAGGTTATTGACAAGTCCTGCCTGCGTTACCGAGCTCAGGGTTTTGTTTTTAAAGGTGGTTTCTGCAAATACGTTTTTGAGTTTTGCCTTATCATCTGTGGCGCTTTCTTTATGGACGAAAGCGCGGGTGTCTCTTATCCAAATCACAGAAATGATCAGACCGATTACAGAAATAAATATCCCCAGATAAAAGGGGTACGGACTAATGCCATATCGGTTGGCAATATAGCCGGTAAGGAAAGCTACCAGGCCTACGGCAAAATACCCGGCAAACTCGTTTAAGCCCATGGCAAGCCCCCGGTTTTTTTCTCCGACAAGGTCTATTTTCATAACCACAGTACTGCTCCAGGTGAGCCCCTGGCTTAACCCAAGCAGGATATTGGCAAAGATTACCCAGTTCCAGGAGGGCGCGTGCATGAGGATAAATGGTATGGGTAGGGCGAGTACCCAGCCAAAAATTAATAAATTTCTGCGTCCAAATTGGTTGGCCAGCCTTCCCGTGTAATAATTGGCCAGGGCTTTGGTGAGCCCAAATGCAGTAATGAATGAAAGAATTGCAGTTTTGGAAGCCACCCCGAATTCAAGTTCGGCATATTGCGGAAATATGGTTCGCTCCATGCCCACCATACCGCCAACAAAAGCATTTACGATCACCAGCATGGTGAATTGCTGCCAGTTTTCCTTGAGTCCGAGTTTTATATTCGCCATTTTATCAATACTTGTTTATTGCAACATTCGATGTGAAGAGGTGGTTCAGGTCAAATTTTTTCAAAACCCTTATACATTTAGGGCAGCGTATGAATTACCCAAAGCGTAAGGCCATCGTACATTGTGTTTTCATGCTGTACAGATGGCACAAATCGTTGATGATAACCCGCCAACAGAGTAAGGTTCTCGTTGGTATACCCCTTAGCATATAAAAAACCAGCATGGTATTGCAAGCTGCTGTTTTTATAGAAAAGTTATTGAATAGAAACATATTGCTTGACTGCATTGTAATTATAGTGCAAAGTACGGATGCAGGAATCAGAAAGTATTTTACAAATGTTAAATAATTACCGTATTTCTGCCCTTATTCGGCTTAACGAAACCTGAGTAATCCCAAGGTAAGAGGCTATGTTTTTCAGCGGGATTTTTTGAACAATGTCTGTGGTATGTAGCAACTCAACATATCTTTCGGTGGCCGACATTAGCTGAAAGCTCTCAATCCTTTTGATGGCATTGACAAATTCTTTTTCAATGATCAGCCGAAAAAGGCGTTCGATATCAGGGTGTGTATCGTAGAGTTGAATCAGCAAAGCGGCATCTATGGCAATCATGTGGGTTTTCTCAAGTGACTCTATTCCTTTTCGGGTAGGGGCACCGGTAAAGAGACTTTCCGCTCTTACAATCAGGTCATTGGCGAAAGCAAAATGTTCGGTGATGTCGTTGCCATCTTTGAAATAAAATATCCTTGCGGCACCACTTTTCACAAAATATAGTGTACGACAGGTACTGCCTGGCTTTTGTACAAGCTCGTTTTTTGAAAATTCTCTTTCCTGAATGATCGCACCCATTGCTTTTTTAGCCTCCGGGCCTGTTGAATAAATGGCATCGAATGTCTTAAAAATATCCATTGGCTGCATCGAGGATTAATATAATACCGTAAATATACCCAGAACAGGGGTTGATAAACTATAAACTTACATTTTTTGCTGCATGGTAAAATTCACTTGAATAATTTTTTTAAACAAAAATATTCCCAATTTGGGAATTAATTAATAATTTTGTTCTCGAATCGGGAACTATGAAAAGAATTTTAGCTAAAAGTACGTTGAGAGAGTTTTGGGAGAACTATCCGGATTCTGAGATGTATTTAAAGACCTGGTACGAAAACGCAATGAATGCAAATTGGAAAACGCCAAATGATGTAAAAAACAGCTATGCAAACGCTAGTATTCTAAAAGACAACAGAATTGTTTTTAACGTTAGAGGAAATTCATATCGCCTGGTGGTAAAATTCAATTTTGAACACGAGCTAGCATTTATTCGATTCATAGGCACTCATTCTGATTACGATAAAATTGATGCGAATACTATCTGACAATAATGATTATGGAACTAAAACCGATTAAAAGCGAAGAAGATTACAGGGCAGCATTGAAAAGATTGGAAGAGATTTTTGACGCTAAACCAGGAACTCCTGAAAGTGATGAGCTTGAACTCCTGAGTTTAATGGTCGACAATTATGAAAATACACATTATCCAATCGAAGCTCCGGATCCGATAGAAGCGATTAAAATTCGCATGGAAGAAATGAACCTGAAACAAGTCGATTTGATCCCGGAAATTGGCGGAAAAAGCAGAGTTTCTGAGATCCTGAACCGCAAACGGAGGCTGACCGTTGATATGATCCGAAAATTGGCCATCAGATTGAATCTATCAACTGATTTGCTGATCAAGGAGTATACATTAATGCCATAGGCATATTTTACCAACAGCCAATACATGCAACCCGGGCTTCAATGGAAACGGCACTTCAGGTAATGTACCTTTGCACCCTGGGCGGTAAATTCAAACTCATAGTGTGTTTTTATGCCATGGTGTTCTTCCAGTAATGGGGAAGTATACAGATCACGGGTAAATTCGACTTCAGTAACCCAGTTTAGCTTTTGAATTTCTTCCAGCGAATATTCAAACAGGCCGGCATTATCGGTTTTAAAACGAAACCATCCCCCTGGTTTTAACACAGACCTGTATAGGTTCAGATAACGGGGATAGGTGAGCCTGCGGTGCATATCACTTTTCTTTGGGCGGGGATCTGGGAAGGTAAGCCAGATTTCACTGACCTCATCCTTATCAAAAAAGCGGTCGAGATGATCGATCTGGGTTCTTAAAAAGGCGATATGGGTATGTCCGTTTTCTCTGGCCCATTTGGCGCCTTTCCATATGCGTGCCCCCTTGATATCAATGCCTATGAAATTTTTATCGGGATAGATCGCACCCAGGCCGGTGGTGTATTCTCCTCTGCCACAGGCAAGCTCCAATACTATATCATTATTATTTTGAAAAAAAGTATTGTGCCACTGCCCTTTAATGGTATCGAAAAGTGTTTTGCCCGGCTGAATGACATTAAAGGCTTCTTCGTTTTCTTTAAATCGGGTAAGTTTATTCTTCAACGCTATAAGTTTTCAAGTTCAGCCACAACAAAAGTACTCCCACCCACAAATACCAGGTCATTTTTACCAGCATTGGACAAAGCCATTTCCAGTGCCTGATTAACGGAGGGCGCCATTAGGCCTTGCAGACCTACTTTGCCCGCTGCATCTGCCAGATCGGCAACAGGCAGTGCCCTGGGGAGCTGTGGCGCACAAAAATAATACTTTGCATCATTTGGAAGCAATTTTAATATTTTATCGGCTTCTTTACCCTGCACCATGCCCCAGACGAGGTGGAGTTGATCGAATGTTTGCATTTGCAGGGTTTGGAGCATGGCGGCTATGCCGTCGACATTGTGCGCCGTGTCGCAATAGACGGCCGGGTTTTCACCTAGTTTCTGCCATCTGCCTTTTAATCCGGTATTTTTTTGCACATTGGCAAGCCCTTTTCTCAGGTCGGAGATATCTATGGTGAAATCATGTAAAGGTAAAAGATCAAGACTGAGTAGTACACCAGGCAGATTATTGATCTGATAAGAGCCTCTGAGATCCAGCGCCAGGTTTTTATACATTCTTACCCCTTTGCGATACACATCAAAAACCGTACGGTGTTTCTCATATCTCACTTTTTCGATTTTCATAATCTGATCGGCAAAATACAATGGCGCTTGTTCTCCGGCAGCTTTTTGCTCAAATACATGTGCGATTTCTTCCTGGTAGTTGCTGATGACGGCAGGGATCTGGTGTTTAATGATTCCTGCTTTTTCAGAGGCTATTTGTGGCAATGTATCGCCCAGCAGGTCCATATGGTCGTAGCCTATGCTTGTTATAAGAGAAAGCTCGGGTAAGATCACATTGGTAGAGTCGAGTCTGCCGCCCAATCCTGTTTCTATAATGGCAATATCCACCTTCATTTGGGAAAAATAATCAAAAGCCATGGCTACGGTTACTTCAAAAAAACTAGGCTGTATGGCATCTATGATGTTTCTGTAATTCTTAACAAATTCTGATATATAACTCTGAGGTACTTCTTCACCATTGACCCTTACGCGCTCGGTAAATGATTTGAGATGGGGCGACGTATATAAACCGGTGTCATAGCCAGCCTGCTGCAATACGGAAGCCAGCATATGGGCAGAGCTGCCTTTGCCATTGGTACCGGCGATATGTATTGACTTAAAATTATGCTGTGGGTTTGACAGGTGTTCACAAAGGGCCAGTGTATTGTCCAGGTTTTTTTTAAAGGCTGAAGCGCCTATGCGTTGATACATAGGCAATCTGCTGTACAGATAATCCAGGGCTTCCTGAAAATTCATGTGTTTAGCGTGACTTAATAATAAAGGTTATTTTACCGGTAGTTCTCGGAGCCGGCCTTCGGTTGTCGGAAGTTGGGCTGAAGGTAAGTTTTTGAACTGCTTCGCGGTACAGACGCTCTACGCCGGGACTTACGGTAGATTCGAGGGTGCGCACTCCGATTACATCACCGCGATCATCAAGTGTAATTTCATAGACAATTCTACCGGCTTCGGTAGATGAATCATTGGGTCTGGGAATCGAGTTCCACATCCAACCGGCTATATCGAGGCTTGGGCCATCACCGCCACCTTGCTGACCATAAAGTGCTCTTGCATCAACTGAACCCGTTTTACTTCCCTGATCGCTAGTAGCGCCTTTTGTATCACCCTGACTTGGAGTGGCCCCAGGCTGCGGATAAGCATCTCTACCCCGGTTGGGCTGGGTCACGTTTTCTTTTTTCTCTTCAGAAGTGGCTTCTTTGGGAGGTTGAGGTTTAGGTTCCTGTACTGGTTCAGTTTTTTTAGGTTGGGTCTCCGTTCTTGGCCTGGTTTCCGGTTTGGCGGTCACCTCACTGGGTGCATCCTGCACTACGGGCGCCTGGGTTTCGGCAGGGCTGGTTTGTTGAGGTGTTGTGGGTTGAACGGGCTCAGGGTTTGGCTGCACGCGTTCGGCAGCAGATTCCCGTACCTCTTCACGCACAGGGTCAGGTGTAGGTTGCGGACGAACAGGTACGGTGGGCTGATAGTTGCCAAAGCCTGCCTCTTCGAGGCCGAGATTCAGTTCTATGCCATATTCAGGGTGTGGTGGGTTGGGTTCCCGCCATGCCATTATAAAAAAAAAGAAAAGCAGAAGTGCAGCATGAATTCCCAGGGAAATTGCCCATCCTAATCGCTCATCTTTCTTTTGTTTATTTATGTTCATTTTAGTTTCCCGGTTTAGTGGCAATGGAAACTTTAGCTTTTAAGGTAGTGGCAATTCCTGCTACATGAACTAGATGCTCAACCGGAACACTTTTATCAACATGTAACACCACCACGCCTTCCTTCCCTTCAAGTTCTCTTGCCAGTTCAACTTCAAGCAGGTCTTTAGCAACCCTTCTCTCATTTATAAAATACCGCAAATCGGGAGTAATGGTTACACTCACCCTTTGCATAACAATGGTAGAAGTTTTGCTTGAAGGAAGGTTTACCGGTAAACCCGAGGGTGTTATGAAGTTTGAGGTAAGCATAAAAAATACCAGCAACAGAAAAATAATGTCTGTCATCGACGACATACTGAAGCCCGGATCGATTTTATGCTTTGATTTGAGATTCATATTATCTGGGTTCCTGAAGAAGATCAATAAAATCTATGGAGGTATACTCCATCATATGCACAACTTTTTGTACCCGTGCCACCAGAAAATTGTAGCCCAGGTAAGCAATGATGCCTACAAATAGCCCTGTTGCAGTTGTGATCATGGCCTCGTAAATACCTGCTGACAGCAATTTAGGACTCACAGAGCCTTCTTCCTGCGCTATGGCAATAAATGCCTGGATCATACCTGTTACAGTACCCAAAAATCCCATCATAGGCGCTACACCGGCGATGGTCGCCAACACCGGCATGTTTTTTTCCAGCCGGTAAATTTCAATTTTACCAACGTTTTCTATGGCTACTTCTATGTTTTTCAATGGACTTCCTATTCGTGACACACCCTTTTCTAACATTCTGGCGATGGGTGTATCATTCTGTCCACAAAGCAGGCGTGCCCCTTTTACATCACCTTCGGCAACCAATGACTTAACCTTATCCATAAAACCGAATGGAATTTTGGCAGCGCGCTGAATATGCCTGTATCTTTCTACAAAGATCACCACGGCCAGAATAGACAGTACAAAAATGGGGATCATCATAAATCCCCCTTTTAATAATAATTCTCCGAGCGATACACTGCCCGAATCTGCAGAATACATCAAGGTATCTGCTTCAAATGTTGAAATCTGCAATAGGTTCATATCAATATTTTACTACCCATACGTCGGGACCATATTTGGCTTTAAGCTCTTCTGCCTTTGCACTTGCTTCATTTTCAGAAGCAAAATCAGCAATGGCCAGGCGATGAAACTTCGCGTTTCCCCTGGGAGCTAATATAGCTGATCCAACATTATCCTTAGCAAGTTTCTTGCCATAATCTGTTGCTAAGTCAACATCGATAAAACTTCCTATAATAATGTAATATTTTCCTGTTGATGCAGGTATTCTTGTGATTTCACCAGCAGGATACATACCTTTAGATGGTGAAGGTTTTACCGGTTCTGCCGGCTTTACTTCCTGTTGTTGCGCTTGTCTTTGTTCTTCCTGAAACCCTGCATCCGGCGCATCAGCTACTATTTGCTCCTGCTTCACTACCGCAACTTCTTTTTCTCCACTACCCCTAAGCCAAAAGAATAAAATGGCAGCCACCACCAATACGGCAATAATTACACCAATGATGATACCTATCGGGGCCTTACCGTCTTCATCCTTATCCTCCATACCATGCACATACTTTTCATTTTCAGTGCCTTCCTCATCCTCTTCCACCGGCCCTTCATCGTCATTGCCTTCCTCAGTACTGTATGCACCCCAGGTCTGTTGCTCTTCTTCCGAAGGAGGCTCATAATAGTCACCGGCAACTTCTTCACTTTCATAAGAAGAACCTTCGTCACTTTCTTCCGGAACGGAAGGTACTTCTTCTTCTGGCCTTTTATATGAATAGTCTTCTTCTCCCTCTGATGCATCTATATCAGGAAGACCGAACGCATCGGGATCTTCCTCCTGTTTTCTTCTCGAAGATTCATTGTTGTTGTTTTCATCTTCGTCATAAAATTCTTTACCTTCCATAGCTGTTGTGTTAATAAATTGTTTAAAAATTAAGGTAAAAATTGTAATAATGGTAAAAGTAAAAGAAAAACACATTCACACAAAACAAATGAATAAATGTTTTAGGTGTTTATACTATGCAGCAATCATTTTTAGCTTTACCATTTAACTGCGAAATTATTAAAATTCATATTAATTTATTGCAAAATAAACACAAAATTTGACAAACTATAAACCAATTAATTAATAAAACAGGTTTAATGTCTTAAAATTCAATGGTTAAACCGCCGATAACCATAAGTGAACGAACCGGATAGTTTAGAAAAAATTCGTATTTGCGTGTTAAAAGGTTGTTTACCATTAAAAATGCCCCCCATCTTTCTGATAATCTGTAGTCAGCTTGCAAGTTAATATCGACGGCTGCTTTAAGGGATTTAACTTCCATTGTAAGGGGGTCCTGAGCCTTGATACCCGATAAAGTAAGCACATCTGTTTTTAGCATAATTTTATCAAAGAGGTTATACCAGCCCGAAAAGCTGCCTGAAAAGGCCGGTCTGTGCCATGGTTCTGCTAGCCCTTTTGTATTGTAAGATATGTACTGTATGTCGGCAGCCACACCGCCAATTTCCTGAATACTGTAAGAAAGTGATGTATGGAATCGGTAAAATCCGGTAGACTGATCGTCGAATAGCAGGGTAAATTGGTTATTTCTTTCGGTGTCGAGCTGATAAAAGTACAAATGGTTAAAAGTACCCAGGGCAAAGCCGGCATCAAAGCCCAGGCTTTTCAACAATCTTCCACGCACACCACCCAACAGCTCAAACTTACGTGTGTGCGCCATGGAGGCACCCGGCATAAGAAAAGGGTTCTCACGGCTAAGATGTTGCAATGTAACCGCTTCAACATCTCCATTCAGGCCGGCATAGGCCGTAATCTGGTCGCTCATAAAATATTGAGCATTCAATACCGGAAACAGCGAAGTTCTTTTACTCACATCAAGTGTATCGGTATTATAAACAAAACGGAATCCGCCTGATAGTTCAAAGTCATCTGTCAAATAGCGCAATCCCGGAGTTATTCGTAACAGGTTTCTGTTTATTCGACTGCTTTCTTTCTGAAATCTACTCACCAGTGAACTTACATCTATAGAGGCTGTAATTTCATCACTCAGGTCAAAATCAAGTCCGCCTTTAATTAAAATGTTGTTTTCGTTTACATCAAAACGGTCTTGTGTGTTGGTAAAGTTCATCGCACCATACAACCTAACCGGGCTCCCGAGATTAAGGGTCTGAAAATCGAAGCCGGCATCCATAGTTTGGTAAATCTGTTGTATGGTATCTCGGTCTACTTCCAGTCCGGGTGTATAGCCGTAAAAGTGATACATATCGCGCATATAGGTGGTATGGGCGCCTATCTTTAATTTATTGGCTGAAAACTTGCCATTCAGATCTACTATGCTGTGGGCATCGGCCGAATTTCCTTTATCGACCGGACCACGTGCTGAAGAAATATGCCCCAGTTTAAGATTTACATTGGCATCCGGATTTTTACCCATCCCCAGGTAACCTTTAAAGAAAGGGGTGGCATAATTACCGAAACCACCCTTTAGATAACTCCCCGGCCTGTCTATACTTTCATCACTTTTAATTTTGAGTACCCGCATACGTGTTACCAGATCTTCCATAATTACCGGAAAGTCTCTGGTGCGGTATTGCAAAGGCATTCCTGTATTCAGATCACCTGCTTGTGGCGCTATGGGCTCATAATTCCTTTCGGCAGGAGGCAGCTCAATTTTCAGATCTTTTCTAATAATAACTTCACCTTCGATGTTTTCTCCCTCTCTTATAAAGGTATCATCTTGAGCCTGGAGCCATCCTGTATTAACAAAGCATAGAATTATTATAATGCTATACTTTTGAATGAGGTAAAACGATGAATATATATGATCCTTCATGTTTAGTTTCTTATTTGTTTTGATTCGGGATTAGAGATTTCCAGCGTATCGCCCGATTGGGGCCTCCGGTTCTTTTCTGAGGCCATAATCTGCTCCAGACGTATACGTGCCTGCTGTTTGATTTCTTCTACGGGAGAATATTCTATGACCGATTCAAGGGTGGCCTGTGCCTGAAAAGTTTCATTTAATCCCATATAGTTTTCTGCAATCAGGAGAAAAGATTTACCAAGCCATAGCGGATAGGTTCCAAATTGCGAGTTCAGGTCATATAGTGACTCAATGGACTTTCGGTAATTTCCGGCCTTAAAAAGCATTTCTGATAAATGGTATTGAGCCTCAGCAGCGTATTCATCCTTGGCGATACTTACTGTTTTTTGAAAAAACTCCCGTGCCTGTGCATTTTTGTTTTGTTGCAGTGCTGATTTTCCCAGATAGAGGTGGGCAAATGTTTCGGCCCCGGCAACAGCCTGACCACCATCTAATATTCGATTCGAGAAATAAGCAGATGAATCGTATTTTCCCAGCAGATAGTAATTATTTACCAGACCCATAAAAGCCTGCTGCTGGTCTCTTCTCGAAGTGGAAGTACTGGCAAAGCGATTGTAATACCAAATGGCAGCGGGATAATTCCCCATTTCCTCTTCAAGTTCTGCTATGCGCTGTATTACCCTTATATATCGGCTGTAATTGGGATAAGTCGACAATTCATAAAAGCCTTCAAGGGACTGGCCTGGCTGATCGAGACGGTAGTAACTATCAGCAATAAAATACCTGGCTTCCAAAATGTTAGAGCTCTCAGGGTATTGTGTTATGAACCGCCTGAAAGCTGAAATGGCATTTTCGTATTTCTGACCAAAATACAGGTTTCGGGCCGATTCAAATTCAATATTTTCAAAGTCTCCATCTCTGGGGTTGGCATTTCTAAATTGTGCGAGGTATTGGTCAAACTCTTCAGGGTTGCCCATGGTTGACAGCGTCTGCTGAAGACCAAGTAAAGCATTTTTTGCAACAGGGTGACCAGGATATTTTTCAAGGATCTCTTTGTAATCAGAAGCTGTGGATGCATAATTTCTAAGGTTGCTGTTTGCCAGGGCGCGACTTTGCAGGGCATAGGGAACAAACTTACTTTGCGGATGATTGCGAACAACATTGTTAAACTGGGCTATCGCATTGGCATAATTGCCACTTTCAAAATTAAACTGACCTTTTTGAAAAAGCGCATCTACAAAGTAATTGGAATTTGGATAACGTTGAATGACCTCATCGAAACTGCGATTTGCCTGTTCAAGATTGCCATTGATTCCATGAATTACCCCTCTTCTAAAGTATGCATAATCTTTTTGGGAGCGGTTCTCAGCCAGCACCTGCCCTAAAACCTGAAGTGCTCTGTCGTAATTTTTATTGGCATAATAACAGTCGGCCAGCCGCACCATGGCATCTTCATAGTAGTTGCCCTGGGTATTGCGATTAGCTCTTTCAGTAAAATACTGAAAATGCCCCAGGGCTTTGTCATATTCCTTTCGATTAAAATACGCATGAGCTATGCCATACCGGGCCCTCAGGTAATATAATGAGCGGCCATTGGGATCTGCCCTGAAAACTGCTGAATAGGCATTAATGGCATCATCGTACTTGTTGCCGATTGAATAAGCCTCGCCCTTCCAGAAATTGGCATTTATCACAAGTTCGTTGTCGACCGGATACTGCAATGATTTATCAAACAATTGCACGGCAGAAAAGAATTTTTTGTCATTAAAAAATTCTGTCCCCTGTAAATAGGTCATTTTTTGGTAGGCCTTTCTCACCCTTTCACTTTTGAAGGGTATATTTTCAAAATGTTTAATCGCCTCTTCGTAATTGTTGGTTCGAAAGTAAGCCTCGGTGAGCAGGTCATTTACTTCTTCTGTATACGGACTGTCGGGATATTTCTGCTTAAATGAAAGGAATTCCTGAATAGCCGCCTGGTGCATGCCTTGTTCATAGCTAAGTTTGGCATAATTCAGAGCCGCTTCTTCCTGCATAAAACGGTTGTAATTGCCATCCCTGGCCTTTCTAAAAGCAGCCATGGCAAATGCCTTATTGTCGTATTTCAGATAAAGATTACCCAGATAAAAAGTACCATATTGCCCGATGGTGTCTGATTGAAGGGCCACTGTTTTAAAATCTTCAATGGCCTCCCGCTCCCGGCCGGTGCGTTGTTTGGCATCGGCTATTCTGAAAAGAACCTGATAATCTACCGGATCTTTAATTGTGTTTGCATACAAATCGAAATACACCAGGGCTTGAATAAAATCACCTTTGCGATACCATGATTCGGCGAGGTATAGATAAAACTCAGATTCATTGCTCAGGGGCTTGCCCGATTTTAATACACTGTTGGCATAATCGATCAGATCGTCATAGCGCCTTTGTTTATAATATATTTTTACAAGGAGTTCAGGTACGATACGGGCATAATATTCATTCTTCTCAGCTCTTTTAAAATCGGTGTATGCCATATCATACAGTCCTTTTTGAAAATAAATATAGCCGGCATAGTAATTAGATGCATGGGTATATTTATTATCTGTCCGCTTTAGGTCATTGAATAATTTAAGTGACTTATCAAATTGTTGTTGTGAGAAATAAGAATAGGCCCATTTAAATTGAGCATCATCGCGACTTTCCCTCCCCAGCTGCGCCAAATCGATCTGTTCGTAATAGCGGATGGCCTCTTTGTACTTTTTTTCTTCGTATTTTATGTTGCCCAGTTCGTAATATGCCAGGGCCACCTTAGGATGATCGGGATATTCATGAATAAACTGTCTGACCAGGCCTTGTCCGTCGCGATTATTAAGTTTAATGCCACAATAAGCTATGTAATATTGGGCATCAGCCAGTTTAATGCGGTCCTCGCCTTCTTTGAGGTACTTTTCAAAGGCATGCCGTGCGGAGCTGAACTTTTCCCTTTGCAGCAGTTCTATACCTTCGCGATACCATCGGTCCTTTTGTGTAAAAATCAGCGATTGCTGTGCAGAGGCACTGATATTGAGGCATAAAATCAAAATGATGAGTGGAACTTTTAAATAGTTCATGTAAGGTTAATTAGGTATTACAATGTTAACTCAAAGCAACAATATAAATTGTAAATCCCATAAAAATTATGCCGGAATTATTAATGCAAAATCTTAAAAATCAATTCCCGTAGAATTTGTCCATCTTCCATATTGCCATCTACACCCTTGAGACGAAGATCTGCTTCTCTCAGATAGTGAATAATTTGAATAACCCTTGCCTTTGGATAGTTTTTAGCAGCAATTGCGTATTCTTTGGAAGCAAAAAAGTTGAGTTTTAAATCTCTGGCTATGCTCTTCTCTGAAGTGTCAGGCAATTCGAGTACCTGCAGCAACTTTACATAATAGCTGAAAAGCAGGGCAATAAGTGGAATAATCGGATTATTTTTTGGATTGGCCTCGAAGTAATTGACAATTTGATTTGCCTTAAATACGTCCTTCACAGCGAGCGCCTTTTGCAATTCAAATGGATTGTAATCTTTGCTGATTCCGATGTATTCCTGTATATCATGCTCATCAATGGTTTTTTTGTCTTTCAGGTTGATAAGCATTTTCGATACTTCATTGTGTATCCGCTCAAGGTTGTTGCCGATGTTGTCGACCAGCATACGCACAGCCTTTTCATTGATATCATAGCCAATGCTTTTAATATGGTTTTTGATCCAGTCGGGCAATTGGTTCTCATAGAGCTTTTTGGCTTCGACCATGACGGTAAGCTTATCGATACTTTTGGCTATGGCCTTTCGACCATCAAGTGATTTATATTTATAGGCTAATACCAGAATGGTTGAGGGCAAAGGGTTTTTGAGGTATTCGATGAACATATTTTGCGATTCGGCCTTATCGAAATCCTGTATATCTTTGGCTTCTTTTACAATCACTACCTGCCGGTCTGACATCATGGGATACCTGCGGGCATTGTTTAATATATCCTGCATTTTTATATCTTTCCCATACATGATAACCTGATTAAAGCCTTTTGCAGCTTCATCCAGGGCATTTTTTTCGATATACCCCGTTATCTGGTCTATAAAAAAAGGCTCATCGCCCTGCAAGAAGTAAACAGTAGCGTATTTGCCTGATTTGAGTTCCTTTAAAACCTCATCGTATGATTGCATGCTTTGAAAGTATTATATCAGACTTCAAAAATGTCATTTTCTATTGGATGTTTTTGCTTTAAGCTCTTTAAATTTTAACATATGGTCATCGTAAAACGTTAATAGCACTTAACAAATATGTCATTGTCATTACAATCTCCTTCAGGCTTCCAGCTTCGAACTTCCAGTCCTGATGAACTTGTTTATTTTTTTTTTCGCTACGAGCTACGAACTCTGAGCTACGAACTACCTTATTTATTCGGATCTGCCGGCAATCCCAGTTGCTTGAAAAATGCTTCTGGCTTTTCTCTTTCGGCTACGGTTTCATCCAGCTCCAGTCCCAGCCTTTCGTATAAGCGTCTTCTGCCTGCGATATCATCAACCAATTCCTGATAGGCAATTTGCCCTACCCTTACCGCGACTCTTCGGGGAACAACTACCACGCCATCTGAATCGGCAACTACCACATCACCTGGATGCACAAGTACCCCACCTACTACAACCGGCCTTTGTACATCAATGATCTCATTTCGGCCAATTCTTTCACCTCTTCCTCTTTCAAAATAATTTGTATATACCGGATTGCGCTGTAAAATAATTTCATCAATGTCCCGAATGCCACCGGCTGTAACCAATCCTACGGCGCCTTTGTCTTTCCAACTCATGATATTGTTTGAGCCCGTGCTTCCCGTATCATTGTCATCTTTATTATCCATCACAATCACCGTCCCCTTTTTAATATATTGCGTGAAAGGTTCATCTGAAATTTGATTATACCATTCACCCCGCCATTTTCTGTATACCTCATAATTTTCTGGTTTGGTAAGGTCTGCACCCGGATACATTGGCCGATTGGTGGGGCCGTAACGAGCCGTAACTGCTATGCCAGCAAAACGGTGGCTCATATCTTTTACATCCCTCCACAAGGGAGCTATTTTAGGGTCCATTACCCCAACGCCAGTATACCCAACTGTAGCCAGCCCATCAACAACATCCGCTACCCGGGCGCCGCGATATAATTCGAGCAATACTTCATCAGACACCTCCACTACGTTCTGAGCATGCATACCTGTGCCATAAAGGTTTACCAGGATCATGCAAATAAAAAGATTTTTTCTGTTCATTTTGGATTAAGTTTTAGTGTGAATATGACACAAACAAGGCAAAAAACAAAGTTAAATCGCAAAAAAAAGTACGACGGCCGACTTATTTTTATTTGTCAGCCAATGCGAAAAGCTATAATATTACCGACGAAAATTTGATTAGGTTGGAATGAAATTAGATCGGATGTTTGTTATGCTGGAAGAGGGAAAAACAGTAATTATAACCCGCGATCTGGCGCTTCTTCAAAAAATGTATAATAGTATGGATGAACGGTACCGGAATTATAAAATGAATGTCACCTTAAATGACAATCATATTATCATAAAGCCTACAGCCGTTTTTGAAAGACATTGACATTTGCTGTACGTAAATGAAGGACCACCTAAAACATATATGATGCCTGAAGAACAAGAAAATAATACGCCAAAACTGGGTATTCCCGGGTATATTAATCAATTGAGAAGTTGGGCATATATTTCTCTGGCCATTCCATTGCTCAGTTTTTTTTGGATTTATCTTAAGTGGTCTTCTGAAAATCAGCTTAGACAGCATGTGGAAACTGATCTGGAAAAATGGCTGGTGGGGACAGGTGCTGTTGTGTCTGTTCTTTTTATATCATTTGGTATAATAAGCCACAAAAGAAAATTAAATAAAGCAAGAAGCCTGGCCTCAATCTCAGATAAAATGAGGTGCTATAAAAATGCCAAGAAAAGCATGTATATATATTTTCCCCTTGCAGCGCTCATCGCTACCGCTGCTTTTTATTTTACGGCACATGCCATATTTGCAGCTATTTTTTCTATAGTACTTGTTTTATATTCGGCATTCAATCCATCACCAGACCGCCTTATTCGGGAAACCCGTGCTTCAAAAGAAGATGCCGCCCGTGTAATGTCTGAAATCATGGGGCCCGGTCATGGCTGAGCGCAAAAGGCATAAAAAACTCTTGCAAGGCAAAGTCTGCATATTTACTTTGCATTACAAGAGTCTTATGGATGGTTTGTAAAATTTTAATATTATTCTCCTTGTCCCAGCGAATAGCCTCTTTCACCATCGAAGGTATAGAGATGCTCAGTTTTGATGAAATCAAAGCCTGCATTCATAACCCTTTCGAGCAAAGAAATCACATTGGTATGCGATACCGGTGCACCACTTTCACTTACAAACCTACATCTCCAATGATCTGAACAATAGGTTTCAGGCATACCTTCAGGATAAACCATCACACCACGGTTGGTAATCATCTTCAGGCTAAGGCCATCTCCCGAAAGGGTTTTGAGTTTGTCGCCAAGCGCGGTTGGGTTTTTATCGTTTTCACTCCAGTCGATGAAAACATCAACGCCTACCAGCTCTTTTTTGGTTTTCGGCTGGGGTTTTACCACAATAGTCGGAAGTGCTCCTCCTTCTGATTTAAAACTTACAGGCTTAAGAGACACGGGCATTTTTCCAAGTCTTAATATTACTTCTTTGGCAAATTCCTGCGTGCCCACCTTTCTTTTGCTATCCTGATTGTAAATGTCGGCAGTATGTATGCCATCCTCTAAGGTTCTCAACCAGGCATTATTGATATTCTCAGCAACCTGGTTCTGGCCTATGTGCACCAGCATCATTACCGCTGCATTCAACAAACCGGAAGGGTTGGCAATATCTTTTCCAGCAATATCTGGTGCCGAACCGTGAATGGCTTCAAACATTGCCACGGTGTTTCCAATATTGGCAGAGCCACCAAGACCCACTGAACCTGTAACTTCAGCGGCTATATCAGAGATAATGTCACCATATAAATTAAGTGTTACAATAACATCAAGCAAATGTGGCCGGTTGGCAATTATTGCAGAGCCAATGTCAATAATCATATGTTCTGCGGTGATATCGGGATATTCACGGGCCACCCTGTCAAATATTTTGTGAAACATACCATCGGCATGTTTCATAATGTTGTCTTTGGTCATACAGGTAACCTTTCTCCGGCCATATGCTTTGGCATATTCAAAAGCATAACGGATAATTTTTTCAGAACCTGTACTGGTTACCAGTTTAAGACATTGCACAACTTCCTGGGTTTGTTGATGTTCAATTCCTGCATACAGATCTTCTTCATTTTCCCGAATTACTACAAGATCGGTTAATGGATGGTGCGTTGGTACAAATGGAAAATAAGAACGACAGGGCCTCACATTGGCAAAAAGACCCAGGGTTTTGCGGGTAGTTACATTTAGACTTTTGAACCCGCCACCCTGTGGGGTTGTAATGGGGGCTTTCAAAAATACTTTATTTTTTCGCAGCGAATCCCATGACGAGCTTTCTATACCCGAGCTTACGCCTTTTTTATATACTTTCTCACCTATTTCAATTACCTCGGTTTCTATTTGTGCTCCAGCTTCTATGAGTATATCAAGGGTCGCCTGCATAATTTCAGGACCTATACCGTCGCCGTAGGCAACCGTTATTTTTTGTTTGGACATAAAAAAACAATTAAGAATGAACGAAAAAGACCATTTTTTAACAAAAGTAAAACTTCAATGCCAACAATTTGTTAAGTTGGGTGTATAAAATTGATTTCTAATACGATTCAAATTTCGCTAATTAGTACAAATCGTTTTTTGATGACTTGCCCTTTTCTTCTGATGGTCATGCGGATTTTTCGGCCGTCCCGCGAATTCATCAGGCTGAAAATATGCGACATTGAGAGTCTGCTTGCGTCCAGACCGTTTAACATTACTACAATATCTCCTTCCTGAATACCGGCCTGATATCCGGGAGATCCCTTTCTCACCGACTTCACTTCGAATTTATTCAGATCTTTGCCCTGAGCCATAAACTCAAGCCCACTCATATTATATTCAAAAGGCCTTCGGAAACTGTAATTTTTTTTCATATACATCCTTTTTCTGTAATAATCAATAATTACAGTAAAGCGACTGAGCATTTCACCACCCAGTACCCCATGTCTCAAAATATTTACAGAGTCACCATAATATCCGGCTTCAGGAAATGCGGCAACAATATCTTCTATATGATAACCTGCAATATCTATTCCTTTTACACGGGCCATATAACCTTCCACATCTCCTGAAAGACCTCTTCCCAGCTTAGATGCTATGTTTCTTTCAGGTATCATTATTCGTTCGTCAAATTCTGAATGGACTAAAAGTGCGTGGCTTGCACCCGTGTCTACCAAAAATCTTGCATCAAATTCAACACTGTCTCTAAATTGAAATGGCAGTATAGCATAAGGTTTGGTGTCGGAAATGTCAAGGTCTATTCTTTCAAACCTCCTGGGTGGTTGAAATAATCTAGGATGATAAAAAGTAACCATTTTGCGTGCATAATCTATGCGGATTACAAAACGGCTGAAGAGGTCATAACCAATAACCCCATGTACTTCCACTCCCAGATAATTTCTCAATTGCAGATAATCCTCGGCCAATACCAACATAGACTGGCCGTATCCACGAATTCCGGGTATTTCAAGAGATACTCCATAAGCAACCAGTGCTTCTACCTGTCTCATCTGCCCTACCCCGCTTATGCTAATAGTTCGGTTGTAAGGTATTCCTAAAACATCGGTTATACTGCGCTCAAATAAAATGGTAGATCGCACACCAGTATCCAGAATAAAATTCAATTGCACAAGTCCTTCTAAAGTGACAGGAATAATTACAAGGTGATTATGAATTTCAATGGGAAAAGATACCTTGGTTTTACCATCTTTAAATTCATATCCAAAAAATTGCGCCTGAAGCGGGTGTAGTACCAGACAAAATAAACACACCAAAATACTCGCTGTTTTTGGACTGAAGACAGATGCAAACAAATGGTTAGTAGTCATAAAAGTGTTTATCGTAAACTTAGGGTGTATGTTCGGTTTCTTCCGTTGATAACCGAGAAATCCCCTGTTTATTCAAAAATAATGGTAATAAATTCATTTTCCCATCATTTTAATTTTCCTAAATCAAGAAATTAGCCCTTTATGTATTCATACTCTAAAACAAGCCAATTGTTATTTGCAAATTAAATAAAAATCTATCTGTCCCAAATCCTTTCATTTAAAACAGATTATTTGATAGTTTTGAAGGTTTTTCAATTTTTAACAAAGCTCTGAATCTTTCTTATCAAAGGCGATTGAAGCAGTACATGTAAGATGAAGGTATCTACAAACCTACCGTATAAATTGGTCTATTCATTGTTTGAACATGAATTTCTGGGCTATATCTTTGAATCATTTGTTGTTCAGACGGATGAACAGGGTAAAGAAACCTTACAGTTTCAAAACATCTCTGCCAAAAACGCTGCAGAATTTAGTCGTGTAATGGATGAGAATGATCTCCAGTTGATTAAATTGATAGATTCGCTTCAGCAAAATGAGATTGTTCGCTATTTTACCAAAGGCAAAATGAAGCCGCCTGAGTTTTTTGCCAAATATTATAACGATTTTAAGAAAAAAGATAACCCCCTAAGACAGGAAAATCCCATAATACCTGAAGTTTTTAAGTATCTCGAGCGGAGAAGATCAAAAATTCTCGATATGCTGCCCGGCAAAAATCTGTATGAAATGGGGACAGATGGATATCCCTGCTGGAGAAAAGTAGACATTTGCGACCATAAAGCCAGCGTTTTATTTCATTTTCACAAGAATGAAGATAATACACATTATTATCCCACCATCCGGCATTATGGAAAAAAGGTAGAATGGAAACCAGGTGAAGCATATATAGTTTGCTACGAACCTGCCTGGATTGTCATAAATCAAAAACTTTTCAGTTTTGAGAAAAATGTCGACGGCCACAAACTGAAGCCTTTTCTGTCTAAGAAATTCATAATGGTTCCCGCCAAAATGGAAGAAGAATATTTCAGCAAATTTGTAGCGCCCCTTATGGCTTCTTTTGATGTAAGGGCCTATGGTATGCAGGTAAAAGATGAAATATACCCAGCTGTAAGTAAGATTTTAGTTACCGAACTCGCAACCAATGCACAATCGATGGTGCTTGATTTGTTTAACCATAATACACACAGCCCAAATGAAATTGAAGAATACCGCGAAGCTGATTTCCTATTGGAGCTGGCTTTTGAATATGGCCCTTATTCCTACAAAAACTCTGCTTTTTCAAAAAGAAGTGTGAATTTTGAAAAAAGCAATGGACAATACGTATTCAAAAGGATCGACAGGGACCTGGAATATGAAAAAAGCATTCACGATTGGCTTAAAGAGTGTGATTTAAAACTTAAAAATCATAAAATTGTAATAAAAAAATCAGAGGCGCTCTCCTGGTTCTCAGCCAACATACAGGAACTGCATGAAAGGCAAATACGCATAGAACAAAATTTTAACGATAAGCGAAAGTATTTCCTGGGTAACTCTTCCATTTCTATTGAAGTAAATGAAAAAATGGATTGGTTTGATATCTATGCGGTGGTGAAATTCGGCGAGTTTGAAATCCCCTTTATTGAACTGCGAAAAATCATTAGAAAAAAGCAAAAAGAAATATTGCTCCCCGATGGATCTATTGGGTTAATCCCTGACAGCTGGCTTCAGGATTATGCAGAATTGTTTGCCTTTATAGAAGATCCATCAAAAGATTCTCAAAAATTTATCTTAAAAAAGCATCACCTTGCTTTGGTGCAAGAGCTCAGGGCTCAGAACCTTGCAAAAGTGACCATGAGTAAAAAACTGGAAACCCTTAAAAATTTCGAGGAAATTGAAGAAATAGATCTTCCCTTGGGTTTGAAAGCTGAATTGAGACCCTATCAAAAAGCCGGATACAACTGGTTGCATTTTTTACAAAAATACCATTTTGGAGGCTGTCTGGCAGATGATATGGGCTTAGGTAAAACTATACAAACCCTCGCGCTGCTTCAACAAACCAGAGAAACGCTGAAAGGAAAAACTTCCCTTATCATTATGCCTACATCTTTGCTTTACAACTGGGAGGAAGAGGCCGCAAAATTTACTCCGCTGCTTAAAACATATACCTACGCAGGCTCGATGAGAGATAAAAACGTCAGGAATTTTTCGGGGTACGACATCATTTTTACTTCCTACGGTGTAGCCAGGCTCGATATTGACCTGTTAAAACAATTCAATTTTCACTATACCATTCTTGATGAGTCTCAGGCTATAAAAAACCCTTCCAGCAACATTTCCAAAGCCGTAAGGGAACTCAAATCGGCACATAAACTCATTCTTACAGGTACCCCGCTGGAAAACAGTACCATGGACCTCTGGTCTCAAATGGCTTTTATAAACCCCGGACTGCTGGGGAATCAAAAGTTTTTTCTCAAAGAGTTTCTTCATCCTATTGAAAAACAAAAAGATAGCAACAAAACCCGGAAGCTGTTTAATATTATTAAACCTTTTATCCTTCGTCGGCACAAATCGCAGGTGGCGAAAGAACTACCCGAACGCATCGACAATGTGCATTATACCAATATGGATGCAGCGCATGAGGCTTATTATGAAAGTCTGAAAAATCATTATCGCGATCAGATTTTAGGTGAAATAGATGCCCATGGATTGAATAAATCTAAAATACTGATCCTTGAAGGACTTATACGATTGCGTCAGGCTGCCAATCACCCTAAATTGGTAGACCCCAATTTCCAGGGAAGCTCATCTAAAATGGAAGATGTGATGGAAATGATGGAAAGTATTATTAGTGAAAAAAGCAAGGTCCTGGTTTTTTCGCAATTTGTAAAGCATCTGAACCTGGTAAGGCAGCAACTCGATGAACAAAATATTCCCTATGCCTATCTGGATGGATCTACCAGGGACCGGCAGGAAGAGGTTAGAAAATTTCAGCAGGATGAGCAAATCAAAATATTTCTAATTTCAATTAAAGCCGGGGGTACAGGGCTCAATTTAACCCGTGCTGAATATGTATTTATTCTCGACCCCTGGTGGAATCCCGCTGTGGAAGCACAGGCCATCGACAGAGCCCACCGGATAGGACAGCTCAACACCGTGTTTACATATAAATTCATTACCAAAAATACCATTGAAGAAAAGCTTCTGAAACTACAGGAAAAGAAACTAAAATTGTATCAGGACCTCATTGTAACAGAAGAAGGATTTGTAAAAGACCTCAACAAACAGGACATTGAAGATTTACTGTCCTGATTTTATAAATTAATTATAATAATATTATTATGGAAATCAGCGGAAAAATAGTAAGTATACTACCCGCCCAGACGGGTCAGGGTAAAAACGGAGTTTGGAAAAAGCAGGAATTTGTTATGGAGATTCCCGGTGAATTTCCCAAAAAGGTCTGCCTCACGGTTTGGGGAGATAAAATAGATCAATGGGGTATAAAGCAGGGTGACCCTGTAACTGCCTCCATAGATATTGAAAGTCGTGAATATAACGGCAGATGGTATACCGACGTAAAAGCCTGGAAAGTGGTAATAGACAACCAAAACGCCGGTGGACAAATACAGGAAGATGTACCTGATTTACCACCGAGTTTCGGAGAAGATGAGGAAGATATCCCCTTCTGATTTTTACATTATTCCAGAAATAATTCAATAACAGGAATTACCACATTTGGCTTAACCGTTGGCAAACGAAGGTTAAGGTCATTCTCTGTAGCCTTGCTGCCTTGCATATGATGCCCGTAGGGTGCTGAAATTAGTATTTCTGAAGCATCATGCAGGAACTGGGCATATTTGACTTTTCCCTTATAGCCCGGAAGATGGAAATTGGTAAGCGGATAATCCAACAGGTGAATATAGAGTCGTTTGGTATGTGGATTATAGGTTAAGAGGCTGTGTTCGGGTATTTCAAATTCCTGAGGCGCCTCCGTACAACCATAGATTGAGCGGCTATTGTGATGCATCCAACCTCCCATTTCACCAAGGGCTTTTACTGCGCGGTAGTCGAAATCACCCCTTCCGGTAGGACCAACATTGAGTAAAAGGTTTCCTCCCTTACTCACACTTTCTATCAACAATACCAAAAGTTGCTTTTTATCTTTCCAGGTATGCTCATCGCGGTAATAACCCCAACTACCTGAGAAGGTCTGGCAGGTTTCCCATGGTATTTTTTTTCCATCAATTTCCGGCCACTGTTGCACTTTGAATTGTTCCGGAGTGGTAAAATCCCATCCGCCAGGTACATCTTTTAAATCAAGACGATCATTCACGATAATACCCGGTTGTAATTGCCGTACCATTTTGAGCAACTCAATAGAGTCCCAGTCGTCACGTCCTTTCCCAAACTCACCGGGAAATGAAAAATCAAGCCATAAAATATCAATTTTACCATAATTGCTAAGAATTTCACGTACCTGGTCTTTGAGGTATTTTCTGTATATATCCATGTTTTTACCCTGATTCAGTGCATCATATTCCTCTTTGGTATTGGCTCTCTGCGGATGAACGCGATCAACAGTGTAATGCGGATGATGCCAGTCGATCAGTGAATAATAAAAACCTACACCCAATCCTTCAGCCCTGAATGCATCAACCCACTCTTTAATAAGATCCCTTCCATAAGGTGTATTGGTTGCCTTGTAATCGGTGTGTTTAGAATCAAAAAGACAAAATCCATCGTGATGTTTACTGGTAATTACTGCATATTTCATGCCTGCCTCTTTGGCCATTTTTGCCCAGGCAACCGGATCATACAAATCGGGATTAAAATGATCAAAATATTTCTGATAATCTTCCGTAGTAATTCTTTCCCGGTTTTTTACCCATTCGTGCCTTGCAGGAAGGGCATATATGCCCCAATGAATAAACATACCAAAACGCGCGTCCTGCCACCATTGTAAACGTTTTTCCTTTTGTGCCTCCGTTTCAGCTGGCAGGGCTCTTTGGGAGATCGCTTCCGGTATCGCCAAGGTTAAGGCCCATAATACAAGTATTGCTCTTTTCATCTTTTCAGGATTTTGTTTTTTATAAATAAACAATTTATTTCCCTGAAAACAAAAAGAGGCTGCCTCAAAAGAGACAACCTCAAAAATAGAGAGAATTGATATATATTGAGCTATAATAGCCTAAGGGGCCAGGTGTCGTAGAAACAAATCTCCCTGTCGAGATTTATGGCAGAATGAACTTTTATGCCTTTATGATTAACAAACATATTTTTACGTACCACATCATCTTTTGCTAGGATGATATCAAGGGAATAATCTCCGGTTTTAAGGCTGTTAAAATTTAATTTTACCCAGTTCTGACCCGTGTTTTTAACAGTATATTCACTGATTAACCGGTTATGCTGATCCCTCAATCTTACTTTGATATACTGGTCTTCAGGTAATGCTGCCAATTTTAATTTAGCCTTCTTTTCATTCGCAACGGGATACAAAAGCTTATCTCCCGGACTGGCGGCAAATACCGATGGCAATGTGAAAATAAGACATACCATCACAGATAACAAAATTTTAGTTTTCATTGATTTCGCATTTAAAAGTTGAATATTTTGGTCGATTTTCAAAGTATACTTACTATTTTATCAATGAAAAGGTTGCACTGCTAATAAATTTCTAATCAGATTTTCAGCAAACTAATGGCTTTCTAATTTTAGATCATTTTACACATGAATATAATACGACATAAACGAAGTGTATTTGTTCAGAATTTCTAAGGGAAGGGACAAAAAAAATGGGTCGCCTAAGCAACCCATTATCCTATAAATATTTTTACTTTATGACAGCCATATTCCATGGCCAGCGATTATGAAAATCAACATCATTTGACATTGTAAGTATATCCCTTACAACTACAGCATCATGATAAATCAACAGATTTTTGCGGATAATCTGATTTTCATCCTTCACTATATTCAAGGAATATTTTCCTGTCACAAGTGGCTCAAAATTTACTACTACCCAATCTTGCCCTGTATTTTTTACTTTAAATTCCTGTACGAGCCTTTCGGCCCTGTCCCTAACCCTTAATGTCACATATTCACCTTGCGGCAAATTAGCAACATTCAACTTTACCCGTTTCTCATTTTGGATCGGCATCAATAATGTGCTTTCTTCAGAAGCCTTAACAGAAACAGGCTGAAACGTAAAAATCAGAAATAATAATGATACCAAACCGAATACACTACATATGTTTTTCATGGCTTTAACTGTTATTGATTTTTGATAAAAGATTTTGACCCTTTCTAATTTTTACCATAACCGATTTTAAAAAGTTGCAGTACGCAGAGTTAATTGTCGGTTGAAAGACAAATAGCAAAAAGCGCTCTATCTATTAGATCTCTAAGAAATATGTCCTTAAAATACCAGGAAAGTCCTTTTCAAAATACCAATGCAGGCAAGCTAAGACATATGAAAATCCCGTGTAAAAAAATTAAGGCGGGTTTGAAGCAAAAAAAAGATTGCCAAATGACAATCTCTTTTGAAATTAATATTACAGCATATTTAAAGGCCATCTGTCATAGAAGTCTGATTCTGCTTCCATGGTTAAAACATCTCTTACAACGATAGCATCATGATGCACCATTATATTTTTCCGAAGAATTTCGTTTTCAGCCAAAATTATATCAAGAGAATACCTGCCAGTCCAGAGTGCCTCAAAGTTGATGAGTACCCATTCCTGTCCTTCATTTTTGACATCAAACTCGTGTACAACCCTGTCTGCGTTGTCCCTTACTTTTACAGTGATGTACTCATTTTCAGGTAAATCATCTACGTGAAACATGGCTCGCTTCTGATCAGGCAACGGCAACAGTTTTTTGCTGACTTCCGATGCCTGTAAAGTTATTGGCTGAAATGACAAAATCGAAAACAAAAATAACAATGACATTATAACACTTAATTTACTTCTAGTTTTCATGATTTTATTTGTTAATTTTATGATAAATAAAAACAACCTTCACTATATATTTACTGATTTAGCAGCTTCGGGTTACAATATGAGGGCCCTTTCTGGTCAGCAGGGCGACATATGTCCTGATACTTGCTTGCAGAAGTACGGCAAGAAAACAGGATTTCCGGAAAAACAAGAGTCTGGCATGTAAAAAGGTTTACTGATTTTCAGGATGCTAAAAATACAGGCAAAAAATTTAAAACAAGATGGCAAAACACCTTGTTTACAATTGACTTTAATAATTTGAATAATGAAAATCGCCATAATCATAGGCACAAACCGCCAGGATGCCAAAACTCGTAAAGTGGCAAAACAATATGCCGAAATACTTGAGAAATACAATACAGAAAATCTTATTATTGACCTGGGCAACTTGCCGGCAGATTTTATAGTAAGTGCACTATATGAAAACTCTGGAAAAAATGAAGATTTTAACAGATTTCAACAACAGGTTGAAACTTCCGATAAATTTGTATTTATAGTTCCTGAATATAACGCATCTTTTCCAGGTGTTTTAAAGGCTTTTATAGATGGATTGAAATATCCGGGAAGTTTTGCGGGGAAAAAATGTGCTTTGGTGGGTATTTCTTCGGGACCAATGGGTGGCAACCTTGCATTGAGTCACCTTACAGATATTTTTAACTATATGGGAATGCATGTCCTGGCACTCAAGCCAAAGCTTGCCCGGATCGACAAAAACATGGCTGAGGACAAAATCACAGACAAACTTTATCTTGATTTGCTTGAGAGCCAGGCCACACAACTGATCGGATTCTGAAAATCAAACCATCGGCTACCTGCTGTTAATCTACATTATCATGCAGGAACTTGTTATTTCCCAATATCTGGTTATCGTCATTAAGATTATATCTTGATACATTGCTTTCAGAGGAAGATGGCACTTTCTGAAGATTTACATTTCTTCTGAGATAGGCAGGCGTTTCCCATCTGCCCCTGAAATCCTCATCCCTATGACTAAGTGAAGTAACTTCACCCATTTTTCTGATTCGCTCTTCTGCCTGTCTTTTTAAAGAATCTTTTTTCATTTCAATTTCGCTGGGTCTTGAAACCATACTTTCCTGTGCCGTACTTTTCTCAGGTCTGATAATTTCAAAACCCTCCAAACCTGAGAGGTGCTCCTCTTTGCCCATTTCTTCATTTTCAGATGGCGTGGGATTCTCAAAGCGATAACCTGTTTTAGGCTGCGCATCTTTATTGATCACCTGCTTCTTGGGCAGATATTCTTCATCGCTGAAAATATTGAGCTGTTTATTCGATACAAGGTCTATTACCTTATGTTCCTTTCCTGGTTCAGCCTGCTTTTTTCCTTTTTCAAATCCGGTGGTAATTACAGTTACACGTATTTTTGAACCTAGCTCAGGATCGATACCATGGCCAAAAATAACTTCCGCTGCGTCGCCGGCAACATCCTGTATATAATCTGTAATCTCAGCCAGTTCATCCATTTGCAGTTCAGCTTCTTCCCCGGAAATGATAGATAGTAAAATTCTTTCGGCACCGTGAATGTTTTTATCATCGAGCAATGGAGAAGAAATGGCCATTTCAGCAGCGCGGGTAGCACGATTGTCACCTTCAACAGTAGCTGAGCCCATCACAGCTGTGCCAGCATTGCTCATAACTGTTTTTACGTCCTCAAAGTCGACATTGACATACCCAGGCACCGTAATGATTTCGGCGATCCCTTTGGCCGCAGTGGTAAGTACATTATCGGCCTGCGCAAAAGCCTCACGTATGGGAAGATTTCCGTATATTTCCCTGAGCTTGTCATTGAGAATCACCAAAACGGTATCGCAAGCATCTTTTAGTGCTGAGATTCCCTGCGTCGCCAAAACAGACTTCTTCTTCCCTTCAAATGAAAAAGGACTGGTGACAATACCCACAGTAAGAATACCGAGCTCTCTGGCCACAGTAGCGATTACAGGAGCTGCACCGGTACCTGTACCTCCTCCCATTCCGGCAGTAATGAATACCATTTTGGTGCCATCACTCAGCATCTCTCTGATTTCTTCTTTGCTTTCAATTGCTGCCTGCTTTCCTTTTTCTGGATTGGCGCCTGCTCCAAGACCTTCCGTAAGGTTGACCCCTATCTGAAGCTTATTGGGCACAGGGCTGGATTCGAGCGCCTGCATATCGGTATTGCATACGAAAAACTCAACATCCCGTATGCCCTGATTAAACATGTGGTTGACGGCATTACTGCCACCTCCACCTACCCCGATGACTTTTATGATCGACTTTTGATGCGGGGCTATGTCGAACTTATAAGAATTTTCAGCCATGTTTTTATAGTTTAAGGTTCAACATTTCTTGAAAGAATATATTGCAGTTTTTGATTAAACTGCTTTTTTCAATAACTGCTTTTATCGTCTATATCGTCAATAAGAAGACTTTTTGTCTTATCAATAATAGATTTGAGAAAGTCTTTGCTTTTAGCTGTCCTCTCCCTGCGTTGCATACCGGCGCGCAGCATGCTTTCCTGATATCGGTTGTCTCTTTCATCCAATGCCCTGAAGCCACTGAGCACCAGGCCTATAGTAGTAGAATACATCGGGCTTTTAACCATTTCAATTTTACTGCGCCCAAGGTGCTCATTAGGATAACCTATACGGGTTTCATGACCGGTCATATACTCAACCAATTGCTGAAGATTTTGCAATAAAGCACCACCTCCCGTAATGACAATACCCCCGGACAACCGGGTGTCAAAACCAGATGCAATGATTTCGGCATGCACCAATTCAATGATTTCCTGCATTCTGGCCTCTATAATATGTGCCAGATTTTTCAGGGATATTTCCTTTGGTGGTCTGTTTCGCAAACCTGGAATGGATACGATTTCATTTGGACTGGCTTCCTCGGCGATTGCCTTGCCAAATTTGGTCTTCAGCAATTCTGCCTGATGTTCCATAACATTACAACCCTGCTTGATGTCTTGGGTAATGATATTTCCACCCAGCGGAATTACAGCAGTATGACGAATGATATTTTCGTGGAAAATGGCTATGTCGGTTGTGCCTCCACCAATATCAACCAAACATATACCGGCTTCCTTTTCTTCTTCACTCAATACTGCAATACTCGACGCCAAAGGTTCAAGGATCAGATTGTCAATCTCAAGACCTGCACGTCGAACACACTTATTGATATTTTGTATGGCAACAGTTTGTGCAGTTATTACATGAAAATCGGCTTCAAGCCTTACGCCGGTCATACCTACGGGGTCCTTTATGCCTTCTTCATAATCAACGTAATAATCCTGAGGCATAACATGAATGATTTCACTGCCCGGTGGTATAACGATTTTATACATATCATTGGTAAGGCGGGTCACATCTTCGATGGTGATTTCTTCATCCTCCTTATTGCGCATAATACTGCCATGGTGCTTAGAACTTCTGATGTGCTGGCCTGCCACACCTACGTTTACCAGGCCTATCTGGATTTGTGATTGCTCTGAAGCTTCAAGGATGGCTTTTTCTATGGCATAAATGGTCTTTTCTATATTGACCACTTTGCCATGGTACACACCATCTGAAACGGCTTTTCCCATGCCGAGTACTTCAAGCTTTCCATATTCATTTTTACGACCTACAATTGCACAGATTTTTGTAGTTCCAATGTCTAATCCGACGACTATTTTTTCTCTTTCCATGGCTAATGTTTATTCACATATAATTTGTTTCTGAAATTTTACATTGACTTTTGAATAGTGATTCCAGCCCTTTGCAGGCAAAATCTCATCGTAAAAAAGCCTTAGCCGGGCAAATTTTCGCTCTATATCTTCCGGCCTCCCGAATTCTATAATTTGTTTTCCCACTTGCGGGTATATCGTAATTTCTCCTTTTTTATCAATATTAAGCTGGGCAATTTGCGCTTTCCAGAATGGTTCCTGCTCGATAAACTGAATCATTGTAAACAGGTCCTTTCCATAATGATCATCCAGCATATTCTCCACATTAAAACGATTGCCTAACTCTCCGCCAATCAACAGCACCCTGGCAGTATATCTGCTCGATACCGGCAAAATTTTTCCCAAATCGCTTATATATCTGTCAGCAATTTTTCCATTTATAATTCTTGCCAGGGGTCGACTCTGATACACCCGCACATTGAGCTGTCCCGAATGGTCTTTAAAGGCCTCAGCACGATGTATGAATTTATGCTCCAGTACCCTCCTTTCTATCTCCCTCAGATCGATCTGACTTATCGGTACACCTACGAGCTTATCATACCCCTGATTTGTAAGCAATTCCATAACGTCGTTATCCGTGATGAAATAGTTTTGATATTCATTTTCTATAAAAATCCGCACTCCGGAACAATGCTTTTCATCATATCGCATATTGACAAGACCCAGGCTTATAAGCAATCCCATTGCCAGGGCTCCGAACATCAAATATTTCAGTATCTTTTTCATAGCCTTTTGCTTTTGTTTAAAGATTCCGAATTCAACTTTTGCTCAAGTACTTTTGCCATATGCGGCACCAACATTTCAATATCACCTGCCCCCGCCGTAACGATAACTTCAGCATCGCTTTTCCGCAGTAAAGCATCCAGCTCATTTTTCTGAATAGATGAAGATTTGCCTGGCTGCAATTTCTTTACTATCAGGTCTGCATCTACCCCGGATATGGGTTGCTCCCTGGCCGGATATACAGGCAAAACAGCAACTTCATCAGCAATTGAGAGACTTTCAGCAAATTCCCTGGCCAATTGTTGGGTGCGACTGTAAAGATGTGGCTGGAATATGATAAGGCACTTTTTGTTGGGGTAGATGGCTTTCACCGCCAGTAATAACGCCCTTATCTCCTCCGGATGATGCGCATAGTCGTCAATAAAGACCAAATTCGGCTCACGCCTGACAAATTCGAACCTCCTTCGTATACCGGCAAAGCTTTCAAGTCCAGATCTGATGATCCCCTCATCCAACCCAATATGCCGCAATACTGCAATGGCTACTGTGGCATTCAGTACATTATGCATGCCTGGCATAGATAATTTTACATTTTTCATGCAGTAAGTGCCATCGACATAATCAAATACTGGCATAGTGCCAGCGAGGTCAATATTTTCTGCAAGTATGTCGGCCTCCACGATTCCGTAGGTCTTTAAAGGGATGTCCTCCGAAGGATTTAGCCTTTTTCGAACATTTTCATGGAGAAAGCAAATTCCCTCAGAAGAGGTCTGATTTACATAAGTACTGAAAGCCTCTGACAGTGCATCGAAGGTACGGTAGACCTCCATATGGTCGATATCAAGTGATGTAACTACCGAAATAACCGGATGCAATTGATGAAATGAGCGGTCAAACTCATCAGCTTCGGTTGTAAACCAGGAAATCTTTTCTCCTGCTGTTGCATTACATAAATAATTGGTTTTTTCTTCCGATAGAATTCCCCCCAGCAACGCCGCCGATTTTCTATCCGAACGATGCAGAACATGTGCAATCATCGAAGATGTGGTGGTTTTTCCATGCGTACCGGCTACGGCTATTGTTGGATATGCTGAACTGATGTCACCGAGTACTTCAGATCGCTTTTGAATTTTATATTGATGCTCTCTGAAATATCGCAACAGCTGGCTATCCTGCGGTATTGCCGGTGTATAGATTATGCGTATACTACTTTTGTCCCCTGATAAAACCTCCGGAGGCAAAGCACTGGGAATATCATCAAAAACCACAGAGATACCTTGTTCCAGCAATGCATTGGTAACATAACCGGGATTTTTATCATATCCTGCAACGAACATACCACGGGTATGGAACCAAAATGCCAGGGCACTCATTCCTATACCTCCTATGCCGAGCAAATACACGATATGTTTCTTATCCTCTGTCACTGCAAGCATTTTAAAATTTGATGCACAATTCTGTCGGTTGCATCAGGCACCGACAGCTTTTTAATGTTTTCTGAGAGACGCTTCATAATGTCCACATCGCTCAATAAGGCAGTAATTTGATCGCCCAGCTTATCTATTGCCTCCCTGTCTGGAATCATTTGAGCGGCATCGGCTTCAACAAGGGCCATGGCATTCTTGGTTTGATGATCCTCTGCCACATTGGGAGAGGGTACAAAAATTACTGGTTTAGCGGCTATACAAAGTTCGGCAATGGAGAGCGCTCCTGCCCTGGACACCACCAGGGTCGATGCCGCATAGGCCAGATCCATTTCCACGATAAACTCACATAATCGCAAGTATTCATCAGCAAGCGCAGCGCTTCCAAGCTCTTCACAAATTTGTTGATAATAAAATTTACCACTTTGCCACAGCACCTGAATGCCTGCCTCCTTCAAAGCCGGGAGAGCAGCCAGTACACTCTGATTGATGGTTCTGGCGCCAAGGCTTCCGCCAATGATGAGTAAAACCGGCCGATCTGAGGTAAAACCGAAAAAACGGAGTGCTTGCGCCCTTTTAGAGCGTATATCCAATATATCACTTCGTACCGGATTACCGGTATACACTATCTTTTCGGCCGGAAAGAATTTTTCCATTCCCTGGTAAGCAACACAAATACGATCGACTTTAGCTGCAAGCCATTTATTGGCTAAGCCTGCATATGAGTTTTGCTCCTGTATTAAGGTGGGAATACCGGCAGCAGCAGACACCCTTAACATTGGCGCACTGGCAAATCCTCCAAACCCTATGACCACATCGGGATTAAATTTCTTAAGCAGTTTTCGCGCCTTGTACAAACTCACCAGTACTTTAAAAGGGAACATCAGATTGTCGACGGTTAATCTTCGCTGCAGGCCACTTATCCATAATCCTTCGATTTGATAACCCGCCTCAGGTACTTTCTGCATTTCCATTTTACCCTGGGCGCCCACAAACAAAAATCGGGTATCAGGATATAGTTCCCTGAACCGGTTTGCAACTGCCAGGGCCGGATAGATGTGTCCTCCGGTTCCTCCGCAACTGATAATGATTCGATATGGTCTTTTCTTTTCTATAATTCTTTCAATTATGCATTCATAAAATTTAAGCGGCTGCCCTTTTAAAGGTATTGCCTCCCCTGAACCCTGTTTTTATCTGATCGGTTTCACCCCTGCTCACACTGATGATAATGCCAACGGCAAGTCCTGTAAACAATAGAGATGTTCCACCCATACTGATCAATGGCAGAGGCAATCCGGTGATGGGCAATAACCCCACCGATACACAAACGTTGATCATGGCCTGTATTACCAAAGCCACACTCAGCCCTGCCGCCAGTAATCCGCCAAAGGCATTTTCACTTTTTGAAGCAGCCAGCATTGATCGGTACAATAAGGCCAGATACAATAAAATGGTAAATGTGCCACCAATAACTCCATACTCCTCTACAATAATGGAGAAGATAAAGTCTGAATAGGGATGCGGCAGAAAATCTTTCTGGTCACTGTTTCCGGGACCTTTACCAGTAATACCTCCCTTGGCGATGGCGATATAGGATTGCTTTGCCTGGTAAGGAATTTCCTGTGGATTTACAAAGTCCTTAACCCGATTAATTACAGTATCTCCTCTCTCTCCAATTTTAAATGCTACGCCACCCGCAAGTAAACCAACGAGCATCAACATAAACAGGTAATGTACCGGCACCCTTCCGATAAATAAGACAATCATACTGGTGCTGAAAAGGAGCACGGCAGTAGAAACGTTTGACATCGCTATTAAGCCACATATCACACCTGTCCACATCAGAACCGGAATAAGCGTTTCTTTTATATCGTTGATGTTTTGCTGTCTTTTTGAAAGCATAGCTGCCAGATGCGTGATCAAAGCAAGCTTAGCAAGATCTGAGGGCTGGAAGCTGGTATCGATTAAAGGGATGGTCAACCATCTTGAAGCTTCATTGAGCCTGGTGCCAAAAAGCCAGGTATACATAAGAAGTGGTACCGATACCCATAAGGCGAGGGTAGAAATTCTTGAATAATACCTGTAATCGACCCTGTGTGCCAACCACATGGCAATGAGACTTAACAAAATTAAAAAGCCATGCCGGAATAAATAATGCTCTGTATTTCCCCGCATTGATTTGTAGGCAAGGGTTTCCGTAGAGCTATATACTACCAAAACACTTATCACTGAAAGTAAAAAAACAATCGCCCACAATATAGGGTCCCCTTTTAAATTCCTGTCGGCCCATGACTTTAATGCTATATTCATATGGCTTTCTGGTTTAAATGTTGATCTGCACCGAGTACTGCCTCTTTAAATTTATTGCCCCTCTCTTCATAATTTCTGAAAAGATCAAAACTGGAACATGCCGGGGAGAGCAAAACCACATCTCCTTTTTGAGCCAGGTTATATGCATACTTAACCGCTGTATACATACTATCCGTTGAATATATCTCATCTACGGTGCCACGAAATGTATGTACAAGGCTGTGATTATCAATCCCCAATGCAATGAGAACGCGTACTTTTTTCCTGACCAGGTCTTCAATACGTCGATAATCGTTACCTTTATCCACACCTCCGGCAATCCAGATTATCGGCTCATTAAAGCTCTCAAGTGCATACCAGACTGCCTCCACATTGGTTGCCTTGGAGTCATTGTAAAACCGAACACCTTTAAATTCACCAACAAACTCAAGTCTGTGCGGAACATTAACAAAGGTCTTAAGCGCGGCTTTTATCTGATCAAGGGAAATCTCCAGAGCCAAAGCCACTGCGATAGAGGCCATCATATTGGTTGCATTATGTTTACCCCTCAAAGGCAGTTCATTGAGCTGAATGTGAAATGTCTTTTGTCCGTCGGATATATAGATTTGATCACTGTCAGACCAAATACCCTCTTTCGGTACGGCATTAAAACCAACGGGCACATATCTGGCTGTGGTTCTGTAAGTATCCAGCAATGTACTTATTGAGGCATCTTCAGCATTATAAATAAAAACATCACCCTTTGTTGTATTTCGAAGGATTTGGAACTTAGATGCAGCATAGGAATCAAAAGAATGATTATAGCGGTTTAGGTGATCAGGCGTTATATTCAGTAAAACGCCAATATCTGCCCTGGCAAGTTTCATATCATCAAGTTGAAAGCTGCTTACCTCCAGCACGTAATAAGCATGGCTTCGTTCGAGCAACAACCGCGACAAACTATTGCCTACATTACCGGCCAGACCTGCATCCAGACCTGCAGAATTCAATATATGGTGGCACAACAGGGTAGTAGTGGTCTTACCATTGGTGCCGGTGATCATGATAACCTTGCCCGCTGCAAAGCGCAGCGCAAATTCAAGTTCTCCTATAATTTCAATGCCGGCGGTAATTGCAGCGCTTACTACCGGAGCATCATTGGCGATGCCCGGACTTTTAATAATTATATCCGCAGTAATGATTTTCTCCAGGCTATGCCCGCCTTCTTCAAAAGAAATGCCGGCATGAAGCAATTCTTTTTTATATCTTTCCGGAATAAGTCCTTGATCAGACAAGAAAACATTGTATGCCTTCTGCTGTGCCAGCAGGGCCGCTCCAGTTCCGCTTTCTCCACCCCCGAGTACTACAATGCTTTTTGCCATAGACTATCTGAGTTTAAGGGTTGCCAATGAGAGAATCGCCAATAAAACGCCAACAATAAAAAACCTTGTAACAATTTTGGCTTCATGTAAATTCTTTTTCTGATAATGATGATGCAAAGGGGACATTAAAAATATCCTGCGTCCTTCACCAAACTTTTTCCGGGTATATTTAAAATATGACACCTGCATAATCACCGAAAGATTTTCAATCAGAAAAATTCCGCATAAGACCGGTATTAACAGCTCTTTTCGAATAGATAGCGCGAGTACAGCAATAACAGCGCCCAGCGAAAGACTACCGGTGTCACCCATGAATATTTGCGCCGGATAAGTATTGTACCATAAGAAGCCGATACAGGCGCCCACAAGTGCGGCGCAAAATATCACCAGCTCTCCCGATCCGGGTATATACATTATGTTGAGATACTGCGAAAATATCACGTTTCCGGAGACATAGGCCAGTATGGCCAATGTTAGGGCGATTATGGCCGAGGACCCACTTGCCAATCCATCTAATCCATCAGTAATGTTGGCGCCATTAGATACGGCCATTACAATAAAAATCACCATGGCTATATAGATAATCCACGTATATTTTTTGTTAAATGGATTGAGCCATTCGTAATTAAATTCATTGTTTTTAATAAAAGGTATTGTCGTTTTGGTGGATTTTACATCGTTAAACCGGGGTTCTACGATGCGCTCCTCGCTTTGTATTATTTGCTTGACGCTATATTCCCTGATACGCACATCACTGTGAAAGTATAAAGTAAAGCCAACGATCAACCCAAGGCTTATTTGCCCCATCAGTTTAAACTTGCCCCTGAGGCCCTGCTTGTTTTTTCTGAACACTTTTATGTAATCATCTGCAAATCCGACCAGTCCCATCCAAATCATGGCCACCACCATAAGGATGATGTAAACATTTTCAAGTTTGGCAAACAACAAGGTAGGTATTACCGCGGCAGCAATGATAATAATACCGCCCATGGTTGGGGTCCCTTGCTTTTCTTTCTGCCCTTCAAGGCCCAGGTCTCTTACACTTTCTCCTACTTGCTTTCTCCTGAGCAGGTTTATAAGTTGCTTGCCAAAAGTGATGGTAATGATAAGTGAAAGTAAGGCAGACATACCTGCTCTGAAAGAAATATATTGAAATACCCCTGCGCCTATCAGGTCAAATTGCCTGTCGAGAAAATCGAATAAATAGTAGAGCATGTCTGATTATGTATGTATAATTTTTTCAATCATTTCCTTGAGTACCAATCTGTCATCAAAGTGGTATTTAGTCCCTTTTATTTCCTGGTAAGTCTCATGACCTTTACCGGCAACCAGTAGGATATCTCCCTTTCGTGTCATAGATACCGCTGCCTTAATGGCTTCCCGCCGGTCCTGAATACTGAGTGTCTTTTTAAAATCAATCGCTTTTACGCCCTGCATCATCTGATCGATAATTTCAGCAGGATCTTCATTACGGGGATTATCTGAAGTAAAAATCACTTTATCACTGTAACGACAGGCAATATCTGCCATTAATGGCCGCTTTTCAGCATCGCGGTTTCCTCCGCAACCGATAACGGTAATCAATTGCTCATTTCGGGTGCGCATTTTTTGTATGCTTTCCAAAATATTTTTCAGGGCATCAGGCGTATGTGCGTAATCTACAATAGCCGATATCCCCGATTCAGGAGAAACTTTCTCAAATCTTCCGGGTACAGGTCTAAGGGCCGACAAGGTTTTTAGTGATTCTTCTTCTGAAAATTCCAGCAACTGAGAAACAGCATAAACACACAACAGATTACTTGCATTGAACTCACCGGAAAGAGTAAACCAAATTTGCTTTTGATTAATCTCCATCTCAAGACCGAGCATCGTATCTGAAAGAATCCGTGCTGAAAACTCAACCATTGATTTGAGGGCATAGACATGCTTGCGGGCCTGTGTATTTTGCAGCATTACCGATGCCCTTCTGTCATCGGCATTCACCAGGGCAAAAGCCGTTGAAGGAAGATCGTCAAAAAGCTTTTTCTTTGCTTTTATGTATGCATCGAAAGTTTTATGGTAGTCGAGGTGATCGTGTGTAATATTGGTAAATACCGCTCCGGCAAAATGCAAACCAGCTATCCTTTGCTGATCAATCGCATGTGAGCTTGCCTCCATAAAGCAGTATGTACAGCCTTCTTTCACCATGTGGGCCAACAGAGAATTGATTTGCAGCGCATCACCGGTAGTGTGGGTTGATTCAATGGTTTCAGGCCCGATTTTATTGCAGATGGTTGAAAGAAGACCCGCCTTAAAACCGAGCAAATTAACAAATTGATGTAATAAGGTTACAGTGGTGGTTTTTCCATTAGTACCGGTTACAGCCACAAGATTTAAACGTGAAGAAGGATTTCCGTAAAAATTTGAGGCCATAATGCCCAGTGCAGCCGCTGAATCGCTAACCTGCACACATACGATATCACCGGGAACATCCTCAGGAATGGTTTGGGCAACAATGGCTGCTGCACCTTTTTCAATCACATCGTATATAAATTGGTGCCCGTCTACCTGCGTGCCCCGCACAGCAACGAATACTTCACCCGTTTGTATTTTTCTCGAATCAAAGCATATTCCGGCTACTTCCAGGTTCATATCTCCTGAAGTAGACAACAGTGATACCTTATATAATATGTCTTTGACTGGTCTCATCAGCTTAATGTTATATAAATGGTACTACCTTTTAACGCTTTTGATCCAGGCTTCTGCGATTGATCAACCACCCGGCCATTACCCCTATAATTTACCCTTAGGCCCTGATTTTCAAGAATAAATAATGCATCACGCAGTGACATACCTGCCACATTGGGTACGATTCCAGGTATTATATCATTATTTTCATAAGTCACATACTGATTTTTTGCCTGCGTGATCACCCATGGATCTGTAGGCCGGTCTTCCACCGGAATTTTCAGGTTTTTACAAATCAGATCAAGGTCATCCCGATATCCTGCACGAATAACCGGAAGTGCCTGATCTTCGGGCTTAGAAACCATCCACGGGGCGTGCATCCGCAAGTCAATGGAATAAATCTTATCGGCAATTTCCTTAAATACAGGGGCGGCGACATTAGAACCGTACTGCCTGAATCCCTTGGGATCATCTATAATGACGATACAGCTGTACTTAGGCTTGTCGGCAGGAAAATATCCGACAAAAGAAGTATAATAACTCCGGGAGTACCTGCCGTCTTTAATACGCTGAGCCGTGCCGGTTTTACCTGCGATTTTATAGTGGGCATTTTTAATGTTTTGAGCAGTGCCTCTTTCTACCACACCTTCGAGCAATTGCTGTATTTGTTTTAGGGTAGAGCTGGAACAAATACGTCGTTTGATCACATCGGCATGATAGTTTTCAATATTTCGGTCGGCCTTTTTTACACTTTTTACCAGAATAGGCCTTACAAGGGCGCCATTATTGGCAATGGCATTATAGAAGGTCAGTACCTGCAGGGGAGTAAGCTCCAGCTCATATCCTATTGACATCCATGGAAGGGTAATGCCGCTCCATGATTTATCCTTTGGGTCCTTAATTTTCGGGTTTCCCTCACCGGTAATCTGAAAACCTAATGGCGATCCCAGGCCTATTTCCTTGAGGTAATCGATAAATCGCTGCGGATTGTGGCCGAAATAATCTTGTATTTTTCGGGAAATTGCAATGTTTGAAGATATTTCAAATGCCTCACGCATGGTGATTTTACCATATCCACCAGGTTTATGATCCCGCATTACCGAATTGTAGTATTTATACTGACCATTGCCGGTATCAATGCTGTCGCTCAAACGCATGGGAGTTTCTTCAAGTAGCGCCATCATTGAAAACAGCTTAAAGGTTGACCCCGGATCATTGAGCCCCTGTACGGCATAATTGAACACCTCCCTATAGCGACCTTTGCCTCCTGATTTACTGAGGTTGGAAATGGATTTGATCTCACCAGTTTTTACTTCCATCACCACAACGCATCCATATTCCGCATCGTGCTCCACAAGAGCTTGTAAAAGTGCTGCTTCAGAGACATCCTGAATGTTTACATTAATTGTAGTTTGAAGGTCATAGCCATCTATTGGCTTAACTTCAGTACCATCGTAAACCGGCTTCCAGCGCCCGCCGGAAATTCTTTGAAAAAGCGCTGAACCATCCTTACCTGCCAGATGGTCATTAAATGAAAATTCAAGGCCTGCGCCCTGCTGGTTTTCATTAATAAATCCTATGGTTCGATAGCCCAGGTAGGAAAATGGCCTGACTCGCCGGTCAACTTTCTCAAAAATAATACCTCCCTTATTGCGACCTTCCCTGAAAATTGGCCATTGGGCCATGATTTTTTTATCGGGATACTTTATCAGGTTCTTGTTTAATATAATGTATTGTCTGCCTGAAACCCTGGCATCATTTATCTGTCTCTTGTATTGTGTGGCTGTTTGGTCTTTAAAAAAACGCGCCAACAAATTTGCCAGGGAATCCAGACCCTTACTGTATACTTCCGTATCTGCAACTGTTGGATCCATTGCCACCCGGTAAAAAGGCAGTGAAGTTGCCAGAATACTTCCATTATCTGAATAAATATTACCGCGGGTCGCCGGAACAGTTCTGTAACGCAGACCTATTTCCTCAGCAATACGAGTCCATTTGCCTCCTTCTGCCACCTGCAGATAGAAGACCTTTCCCATTGCTGTTAATGCGATGATAGCGATTAGCAAAAACACTAATCTTACTCTTAATATGATCGACTTTCTAATATTCACCTTTTCGCACAACAATTTTGTGAGGTGGATTAAAACTTTCTCTGAGCCCCATTGGCTTTACTTTTTTGGCCACTTCTGATTGCTTAACTGCAAACATATGATCAGACCTCAATGATGTATAATCAGCTCGAAGCTCTTCTACTTCCTGTTGAAGCTTTTCTATTTCGCGCAGATTTTTATCGGCCATGTGGTTATTGGCAATGTACAATACCCCTAATAAGGCGATAAATAACACATGCGGTACAAATCGAACGGGAATACCGTCTTCAAACAATACATCCATTCTTAAAGCCCGCTCCAGCCAGGTGAAAAAACCTCCGCCGGCCGATGATTTGGTTCTAATTTTGTTTGTATTGATAGCCATGTTTATTTTATCTTAATTTTACAATTTTTCTGCGACCCTAAGTCTTGCACTACGAGCCCGGTTGTTTTTTTGAATTTCTTCCTCTGTCGGGAAAACCGGTTTCCTGAAAACAGATTTAAGTGGCTTGATTTCATTGCCATATAAGTCCTTTTCAACATCTCCATTAAATTTGCCCCTGGCAAAAAAATTCTTAACCAGGCGGTCCTCCAGTGAATGATAAGAAATCACTGCAATACGTCCGCCGGGCTTGAGGATTTCCGCAGAGGACTCAAGCATCTCTTTGAGGGCTTCTAGCTCCTGGTTAACCTCTATGCGTAATGCCTGAAATACCTGCGCGTAATATTTGAATTCACTGCCCCTAGGAGCCAGCTTTTCCAAAATACCCTTAAGCTCGTTTACTGTTTTAATGGGCGCTTTTATCCTTTCATCTACTATAGCCGCCGCGAGCGTTTTGGCATTTCGAATTTCACCATACATTCCAAAAATTCTGTGCAAATCAGCTTCTGAATATTTTTTGAGGATTTTTCGGGCAGTAAGTGCTGAACTTTTATCCATCCGCATGTCGAGCTTTGCATCATGCCTGGTTGAAAAACCCCTTTCCGGCTCATCAATTTGATGGGATGACACTCCCAAATCTGCCAGTATGCCATCCACCTCACTTACACCATACATTTTAAGATACTTTTTGAAATATCTGAAATTGGCCGATACAAACTGAAATGACTTACTTATGAGCCTTTCAGCATTGGTTTCAGCATCAGGATCCTGATCAAAAGCAAATAATTTCCCCGAACTCAGGTTCCCCAATATGGCAATAGAATGGCCTCCTCCTCCAAAGGTGAGATCGACATATACACCATCTTCTCTGATGGCCATAGCCTCAATGCTCTCAGCCAGAAGAACTGGCCTGTGATATAATCGAACCGAATTCATTCTTTCACGTGCTTTTGTGTCATCTCAGAAAACTGATCGCTGTCTTCAATGATAAATTTCTCATATTGATCAGGAGTCCATATTTCTATACGATTTCCTGCGCCCACCACAATTACATCTTTGTCGAGACCCGCATGTTGTAACATCACTTTCGGGATCAAAAAACGACCTGTAGTATCCAGATCAATTTCCAATACCCTCCGGTATAAATTACGCTGTACCGTTCTTGCGGTAGCGTCAAATTCATTCATCGAAGCAACCCTGGCATAAATGCGATGAAATTCTTCCAAAGGATACATCACCAGACAGGGCTCAATACCCTTTACCAATACCACCTGCGGGCTTGAAACGTCGGGCAGGCGCGATTTGAGTCGCGATGGCAAAACCAAACGACCCTTGGAATCGAGCTTACATTCATATTCGCCAAAAAACATTGACATACGGTGGTACCCTTAATTTCAGTTTTACAAATATAGAAACATTGAACACTTTCTACCACTTTCTCCCACAATCTTCCACAAAATAATCTATTTTGAATTAAAAACGAAAATAATTTTTTATTTTATTAGAAAATTTTATACTAAATGAAGAATTTGACGAGATTTAAGGCCTGAATCGATAGTTTAATGGGGTTTTAAAGTGGGAGAATATGGGAGAACGCTCCACAAACACATTGGAATACATTCCGTTTATGACCTTATAAACATACCTCGGCTGACCTTCGTTAAAGCAGTTATATCGTGAATATTACCAACAATCATTAATCAGTTTCACAAAAATTCTCATACAAAAGCAAAAATGATATGCGATTACATTTATGTATTTTAATTGGATTTTTTATCTCCCTTTTCGCCTGCTCAGAAAGTGGAAAGCAGTCAAATCAATATAATATATCACCTAAAGAAGGCATTTGGAGGGGCATTCTCACAATACAAAAAAAAGAAGTGCCTTTTAATTTTAGCCTGAGCTATCTGGAAAATGGTAAAATTTCAGTAACCGTCATGAATGCCGGTGAGCGTATTGTCTTTAACGAAGGGTCTATCGAAAATAACACACTTATTATACCCATGGGCGTTTATGACGGACAGATAGAAGTTTCAGTTAAAAACCTGAGTATGGAAGGTAAACTGGTCAAGAATTTCGTTGAGGATTATGAAGTTCCATTCAAGGCCTACTATGGCGAAGAATTCAGATTCGATAAAGGCGATGAAAATGCAAGTGTAGATTTTAGTGGTAAATATGCAGTTAAATTTAAAAGACCAGATGGATCATTTTCTGAAGCTATTGGAGTTTTTCAACAAAATGATCAGCACATCACAGGTACATTTCTAACCAAAACGGGGGACTATCGCTATCTGGAGGGTTCTGTAAATGGCAATGTCTTTGAAATGAGTGCATTTAATGGCGATTGGGTATTTCTTGTAGAAGGTAAAATGGATGAATATGGTGCAATTCAGGGAGAATTGTGGTCGGGCCTGTCAAGATATCAAATCTGGACCGGTGTAAAAGATGAAAATGTTGAATTACCCGATGCCTCTGCCCTTACGTATTTAAAGGATGGTTATGATACCTTCGATTTCACATTTCCCGATTTACAGGGGAAACCCGTTAGTATTTCGGACGAAAAGTATCAGGGGAAAGTACTTATTGTTCAGATATTGGGTACCTGGTGCCCCAATTGTATAGATGAAACAGCTTTTCTTTCTGATTGGTACCGCAATAACCGGCATAGAGGTGTTGAGATTATCGGTTTATCTTTTGAAAATAAACCCGATTTTGAGTATGGCAAAAAGCGGGTATCGAGACTGCTTGAAGTTATGGATGTTCCTTACGAAATTCTTCTGCCCGGCTCCAGATCAGACGCTGCCGATAAACTTCCGATGCTTAATCACGTAATGTCATTTCCCACCACCATTTTCATCGACAGGGCCGGTAAGGTACGTCGTATTCACACAGGTTTCAGTGGGCCTGGCACTGGCATATATTATGAAAAATTTGTTGCAGAATTTGAAGAATTTATGAATGAGCTCACTGGTATTTAAATTCTCAGATTTACCATAAATTCTGTGGGCATAACAACTTATGTTGATTTTTCAGGCGAAAGCCAATAAGCAACTCATGGGTCCCCAGTGTAAAAATACTTAAATCGGTTTGGGTAAAGTCGTAGGAATATCCAATTTCGAGGGCCGGGCTCAAAACAAAGCGGCAAAGCAAAATGAGATCAGAAGTATTCCGGTAAGAAGCTCCGGTAAAAACCCTGTCATAAAAACCCATCATCAGGTTAAAATCTGTAACCGGTGAAGTAGGTGTGAGCCATTTCATTAAAAAAGATGGTCTGAAAGATATCTCGTGAGAAAGTCTGAAATCATAAGCTGCGGTTATCAATAAATGGCGGTTAGAACCTGAATTCAGATTATCGAGGTTGCCAAACTGAAAATCATTGGTGAGAAGGTCATCTACCGAAATGCCAAGATAAAATTTTGATGAATACAACCATAATCCCAGCGCTACATTGGGCCTGATGTTGTTATAGTTTTCTCCATATATGGCAGGGTCTATGGCATCGGTAAGGGTAATTTTATCAGTATTAAGGCTGAAACGGGTTATACCAGCCGTTGCACCGGCTGAGAAACTGATTTTATCATTTAAGGGTATGTGGTATGCATATCCTGCGTGTAATTGAAATCGTTCGAAGGCCCCAATACGGTCTGCAAAAGCATAACCTCCAATACCATGATGTGAAACATTTGCAGGGTTAAAAAGATCTTGATTTTTATAATCGTCTCCCCTGACCTGATTGGCGCGGTGCATTTTAGTTGACTTGGGGAAAATACCCATATGAAATGATGTGTAGTAGGTTTGAGGCGCGCCATCAATCCCCGACCACTGATTACGATACCCCATTTTTACATCAGCAAACTGCTCAATCCCTGCAATCGCTGGGTTGATCAGGTAGTTGTTAAACATATATTGGCTGTATTGAGGTTTCTTCTGAGCCTGAACACTTGATATACTCAACAATAATAGCAATGCACACAAGCCCGATGACGGTCTCAAAAGTACTATTGTAAATTTGAATACTTTATAAAATTGTTCCATGCACACCAATTGAATCCTTACTCATCAAATTTTACATTATCTCACCAGGTTTATATGGCCACTCAGTTGATTGGCTTCAATTCTGTCATTTAACAGTATGGTATAAAAATACGTATCTGTCGGAAGCGCCCGTCCATTTTTGTCAGTGCCTGCCCAGTTTTGGGGATACCCTCTTGAATGAAAAACTTCATTGCCCCATCTGTCAAAGATCCTGACCACGCAATTAGGATACAAATCTATATTTTCTATAATCCATTCATCATTCAGGCCATCGTTGTTAGGGGTAATGGTGTTGGGCATAATAATATCTCTCAATACCCTTACCGGTATTTCTGCATAGGCTTCACAACCATTTGCACCGATTCCTCTAACCACAAAAACAGTACTCTGGTCCGGACGAACGGTGATGAAGTCTGCACCGGGATCATTTACCAGTTCTTCAGGTGACCACTCATACTGCATGGCGCCACTTACTGAAAGTTGAAGTGACTCTCCGAATACTATGACCTGCTCTTGAGGCACCAAAAGCTCAGGTATGGCTTTAACAATTGCCTCTGCCGTTGCTTTATCACTTTCGCAATGTCCGTTAAATGCAGAAACAAAAAATGCGGTACTATTGGTCAAGGCTGTTGTTGTAAAAAACCTGTCGTTGCTTTCGGCAATATTTCGATCAAGGTCGCCTTCTCTATACCATCTGAAAATATCCCTGGATCCGCCTCCGGCTTCAAGTGTAAGGGTACCGGGACCGCATCTCTCTGCCGATATTGCAGCGGGAATAGCCGGTACCGGAAATACACTTACTTCAAAGGTATTGGAAGCAGTGGTACTGCCACACATATTAGTAACTATCAACCCAAATACTCCCTGACGGTTAACCCTTAGATTTTCACGTACAGAAGAATAAGACAGCCCATCCCTAAACCATTCAAAGGAATAGTCCTGATCAAAAAAGACATTGGTTTTTAGTTCTATCCAATCGCCTGCACATATTTTACCATCCCCGGGTGCGGTTATGTTAAAAGCCTCAGGTACATCCATAACTTCAAGAAACACCTCATTTATGCGTGTACAGTTGCCTTTCCGGGTCTCTACTGAATACAAACCCTGTGTTTCTGCTGTAAAAGTCGATTCTGTACTTCCATCCTGCCATAGGTATGATTCAGCATCATTCCCGGCATCAAAAACAATAGAATTTCCTTCACATATGCGTTGATCCCCACCGAGTTCTACTATCGGCAGAGGATTAAAGAATATTTCTATGGAATCGGAAGCAATGCAGCTGCTTTTTTGGATCTCAAGCGTATAAATGCCGGGCATCTCAATCATTATTTCAGAGGTTTCTGCACTGGTACTCCAACGATACGAAACATCTTCGATATCTGTACCTATAACAACTTCATCATTTTCACAAACGGTAATATCTTCACCGAGATCAGGCAAAGGCATTTGTAAAGACAAAACACGTACAGTATCGGTTTTGCTACAGTTACCTATCGATAAACTTGCCTGGTAAATTCTTGCCTCCGTTGCTTCTATGCTGTGGGTTGCTTCTCCGGTATCCCATAAGATGTCGAAGTAATCATTTGGATTAACCACGGTAACACTTGCTTCATTTGAACACAAAACTGGGTTATCAGTGCCTAGAAATCCATCAGGTATTTTTGGTCGGACAATAACCAGACGGCTTATGGAATCAGTATTGTCATTTACCATATTCGACACTACAAGAGAAACCATATATTCCACACTTTGGTCAGGCTCGGATGGGAATACAAATGCCGGGGCAAGCTCTTCAGAAGTAGCATCATTTAAACCAAAATACCACTTATATTGAATCAGGTCTCCCTGGCTGCTTTCATTTACAAACTGTATGGTATCATTGTCACAGAATGCGTCATAGTCAAAGGCTGCAACCGGCTGGAAAGGGTCAATAGGTGTACAATCCGGAATGGCTGTAGGCCTGGATCTTACCGAAAGGCCGATATTACCGGAAGCAGAGGCAGGTACCACCACCTGTACAAAATAATCACCACTTTGCATGCAAGGGAGTGTAAAGGCTGAAAGGGCATCTGTATTACAAGGACCGGCCGTCATAAAATCACAAGCCCCATATAATACGCGGTAGCGGATTTCATCATTACGGGCATTGGTGTTGTTTCTGAGATCGAAGTCGAGGTCCATATTTACAGAAGCATCGAAAACGACTTTAAACCATGCCGATTTATAATTTTCAGGTCCAAAAAGGCAACCCAGGTTACTGCCGTTTTCTCCAAAACTGCCGCCGAAGGTATTACAGGCAATATTTGCTGTTGCTGTGGCCGTTTCATTTTCAAAAAGATTAAATGTAGAAGGACTACCACATCCATCACCATTGGTCTGATTGTATACTATGACCGGATTCTGAAAGTCCAATGGAGCCGCATTGCATCCTGTCAGCATGATGTAATACCGGCCAGGTTCTACACAACTTTGGCCCCAATTGAGGCTGTTGATGCGTACGGTACTTAAAGAACCCGCAGGAATCAATCCATTGGATGATGAGTCTCCGGGTATAATCTGCTTGTATAAAATGATATCCCGGGCATCGAAACCAACCAGATTGCCATTAGATTCAATGATATAATTTAATGTGCCACTGTTTACCAGTGTAAAAGTATACCAAATTGTTTTTTCACCACATGGATTTTGATCGGTCTGAGCCCTTGTGGCACAAATAAATGATCCGGGGTAACCACGATATTCACCATTGCTAAGCGGCTCCAGGGCATAATCAGGCCCGGCACTTACCGTACTTCCTATTACATTTGCATTTGTAAAGTGATCAAAGCTAATATCCTCGGTCTCAATTTCCTCATAGGATATCCCTACATCCACTATCAGGTTGGGATACATATTAGAGGCCACTGCTGCGAAATGTGAATCTACCAAAATGTAATACCTAGTCGGTTTTTTGTCACCACAATCAGCTTTTGAAAAACTGAGGTTCTGAACTGTCCCACCGGTATTGCAACTGGCCCTTGCGACTTCACGGAGGCCGCTGTTTAGGGTGGAGTCAATTTTTCCTTCTACCCGAAGATTTTCAAAATCAATGGTTCCATCTTCATCACTGCTAAATACCCTTACAGAGAAGGTGTTTTGATTACCCGGCTTAAGCTCAGCTCCATGCAGACGCACCTGCACATTTACATTACCGTGTTCTTCCAGTACAAAGGTATACCATAAGTTTCTTCTTACAGGCACAGAACTGACGCCCAATCCGGCAAACAAAGCATGCTGATTTTCCTGATATAATCTGGCATTGTATTCTGTGGTGTTACAGATTTCCGGCGGATCACTTTCCTGTGCGCCGGTAGTACAGTAAATGATGTCGGTGCTTGGCACCCATGCCGGATTGTCGGGATGCTGATCACCTGGTTTTCCATAATACAATAGGCCATCAGGTGGTATTAGACCAAAATCATAAGCCTGGGCAGCATGATCAAACCGGGAAGTACCAGTCGATTCAACAATCAATACAGGAGCCAGTTCTTTTTGAAGTGCCTGCTCCGTAGCAAATATCACTATGGTATAAAATCCTGGCTCCAGGCTACATAGCTCTGCAGAATTATTGGTAAACAACAGTCCCTTGCCTGAGTAGCATGGTTGTAACGGTGGTCTGGAGACCATAAGCGATGAATCCTCTCTCACATCAAAATCATACACGACCACGGCATGCATAACTTCTGTAAGGCCGCTGATGCGTACATTACTGGGTTTGGTGATTTCAAAAACATAGTAGGCGGTACGGTTGAGTTCTTCGGAGCATGCAGGAATCGGATGTCCCTCAAAAGGGAGGTCATCAATACAACTGAACAGTTCTGGCTCCAATTGATATCTTGTTTCAGTTACCGGATAACCATCTGCAGTCGTTTGCTCCACCCAATCTTTGACCCCATCAAAATAAGCTTTATGTGGTCGGTTAAACCGGGGCTCAATAGGTTCAACAGCAGCTATAATGATCTGATTTTCTTTTCCTGTATCCTGTATTCTCCGGTCATTATCTTCAAATGATATGCCTGTACCGTAGGATACAATGGTATACCAGCCCGGCTGCAACAGACTGCAATCAGAGGTAACCACCGAATCGAGTCGCACACAGCCCATTTCCTCAAAAATAAAATCATTAAAAGGACGAAGGTTTTCTGTTGCAATGGAAGCACGCCCTTCGAAAAGACCAAAATCACCTCCTCTTACACCATTCTGCAGGCTGAGTATGGAAATACGGGTGGGTTCCGAAACCTCAAATTCCCGAAAAATCATTTTGGTTTCGCTCGCATCGCTGCAAATTCCTGGCAGGTTAATCCCATTGTTGGTACAGGTAAATACATCAGTATCAGAGGAAATGGCTTGGCTAAGGGTGATGTTACCCAGGTTTTCAGCCCTGTTTCTGGCATCGAACTTTGCGTCAAGTGGCCGGTATGTTATTTTGCTTATTTGCCCCAGGTCTGTATGGCCGCTATTGCCGCCTGTTACAAGTGTAAAATCTCCTCCATTGCTAAGGCATGTGCCGAGTGTCATCTCCATTTGCGATTGTAAATAGCAATCTGAAACCGGAATAAGGCCTTCTATGGAGCCTCCTGGAAAAAGTTGTGCGCCAGCTATGGCAAGATTATCTGCATTACCCTGAAAAAGTCTCAGAGATATTTGATTATTTGCCGGGACATTGCGGCTGATGGTACTAACCACTTCTAACAGCCCCTGCTGATTTGCTGGGGCAGAAAATATTCGGTACATAGCTTTGGTATGTTGCCCGGCAACACCTTCAGATTTGCACAAAAGATCAGCAGGAACAGGTGTATCTATACAAGAAAAGAAATCCTGGGCACTGATATTTCCCACATTGGTTTGCAAGACTGCCGGAAAATTCCCTATCCGCTCATAGCTGCCTGCATCCAGCAGATTAAAATTTGATTGGTTAAGTAATTTATACCCTCTTACATCGAAATTAACCCTTCGACCGAACCATCCATACATTTTGTCATCATAACCCGATTTGCCTGAAGCCGCAGCAAACACCTGTACCAGGTATTTACCGGCAGGCAAACAGGAGGCCCGGCCTTCTGTAGTTGAAGCAATCGTAAAAGATTCTTTCAGGTTATTGTTGGTCAGGCCTGTACAGCCCGCAGAGGGATCTCCCTCATAAACCCTGAAATGCAAAGGATGCAATTCAGAAACCGGATAAATGGCATTTGCAGGGGTGGTATACCTAATACCCACGTTGGCTTGTTCTGAAAGTTCGAAAGTAAACCAGGTATTCAGGGAATAATTTACCTGCTGATCTGAAATAGTGAAATTAATACCGCCCGGTCCATGTAAATTGGCACAAGCATTTTCATTGTCTATCTGTCCATTGCAGGCAAAATAATCATCCAATTTTACAGATGCCCCGTTATTTGTAAGTGGCAAAACCCCTAAGTCACTTGCTGGGCTAAAAAGCGTACCACTCAGACCAGGTGATTTAGTCAAACCAAACCCCCTGGAACGCAAAACCACTTTTATGTCTTCTTCACTATCATTAGGAAATAACAATGTAAAGCTGTAGGTAGTATTTGGTTTTATTTCACAATCCGGCATAAAGGCTGCCTGCAACTTAAATCGTTCATTTTCCAATACATTATCAGCAAGGTCAAATTCTAACGGTATGCAGGCCCCGACTTTTTGCAGGTTTGCCGGCAATGCAGAAGTCACATCCCCTTCGTAAAACTGCACGTAGGCCTTAAAGGGATTTTTTCTGAAAAACATAATTCCTGCACTATTTTGCAGGCTGCTTGCCACCTGTACCGATACAGTGCTAACATGATCCCCTGTGCTAAATGTATGCCAGGCAGACTGGGTATATAAAGATCTTTCTGAGGCTGGTAAACAATCGGTTTCAAAATTGCCTTCAATGGTCTGACAGCCTATGTTGTAATTAACGGTTTTTTCCATCTGCCCGGCCGCCCAGTCTGTCAATGGCCCAAAATTATATGCTTCAAATGGCCGGTCGTACTCAGGTAAAGTGCCCGGTCTCTCCACCTGAAGTTCCAAGAGTATTTCAGGCTCCTTATCGATAAAACCTATACCCTGTACCGATGCAACCTGAATAAGATATTCTCCCGGACTGAGACAAGAATTTCTCGATTGACCCAGGGAAGCCAAAGGGGTTATTTTTGAGTCCTCGGCAGCCTTTAAATCCGGAAAACAGTTTTCGGCTCGATAGACTGTAAAGCCGACTTGATTTTGACTTAACACATTGGAACCAACCGGCTCCCTTAGCGTCACTGCAACCTGACGGGCGGTAGGCAAGGTAAATTTATACCATACCGATCTGCGATTTAACCCATTACCAGCTAAGGCCGGGTGGAAAAATTCATTATTCTGAACGGTAGCCTCGCGCATGTTTACCCTTTCTGAGGTGAAAATACCGGTTTGAAAGCCCTCCATGGTAATGGGTATACGCATTGCATTCTCGCAATTGTCGTTTGCCGGAGGCGCTGCATCCGTATAATTTGAAAATAATAACATAAACAGCATAAACCATGCTGAAACAAACTTACCCCTCATCACTGAATTATTCCTGGCTTTATAAATCTAAGGAAAAAGTTTTTTATATGGCTATTGCCATCTTAAAAACAGAACAACACACAAAAAAGTACAATAAAATATTTAAATCCAAACAATTTACCGCAAATTATTTTTTTCTGCCATCAGGGTATATTTAGAAACACGGCCAAAGTTTGTATCTTCATACATCTATGTTATTTGTTCTTCAGACATACTTGTAGAATGAACAATTTCATTTCTGATTTATCCAATCATTTATCTGTGTTTCAATATACTAGCCGAATGCTTATTCAATCTTTTTCAAAGATTCTAAAGATACTTTTTCAAAATACGTATATTATAGTAATTTTGCCGGGATTTTTGAACTGCTAAAATCATACCTCAACAAGATGCCTAAAGACTCAAGCCTAAAATCAGTACTTATTATCGGAAGTGGTCCAATTGTTATTGGACAAGCCTGTGAATTTGATTATTCCGGTTCACAGGCTGCGCGTTCACTACGCGAAGAAGGGATAGAAGTTACCCTTATCAATTCAAATCCAGCCACCATAATGACAGACCCGGTTACGGCAGATAATGTCTACCTGAAGCCATTGACCAAGCGGTCTATCATTGAAATCCTTGAAAAGCATAAAATTGATGCAGTTTTGCCAACAATGGGTGGACAAACTGCACTCAATCTTGCTATTGACTGTGACAAAGCCGGTATATGGGATAAGTATGGTGTGAAAATGATTGGTGTTGACATTAATGCCATAGAGACCACCGAAGACCGGGAAAAGTTCAGACTTAAGATGCATGAATTAGGCGTCAATGTTTGTAAAGGAAGAATTGCAACCTCTTTCCTTCAAGGTAATGAAATCGCACAGGAAATAGGATTTCCGCTAGTAATAAGGCCTTCTTTTACCCTTGGAGGTGCCGGAGGGGGCTTTGTGGAGACGGCAGATGAATTTGAAAAAGCCCTTACCAAAGGTTTGCATACTTCTCCCATTCACGAAGTATTGGTTGAACAAAGTATTCTGGGATGGAAAGAGTATGAGCTTGAACTACTGCGCGACAATATTGGAAATATCATTATCATTTGTTCTATTGAGAACTTTGATCCTATGGGCGTCCATACGGGCGATTCCATCACCGTTGCACCCGCTATGACTTTGCCGGATACCATATATCAGGAAATGCGTAACCTGGCGATTAAAATGATGAACGGCATTGGCATGTTTGCAGGAGGCTGTAATGTACAATTTGCGGTAAATCCAGAAGACGACACTATTGTAGGTATAGAAATTAATCCGAGGGTATCGAGATCTTCAGCCCTGGCGTCTAAGGCAACCGGGTATCCTATTGCAAAGATTGCGGCCAAACTGGCCATTGGTTACAATCTCGACGAGCTTAAAAACCAAATTACAAAAACCACCCCTGCATGTTTTGAGCCTGCCCTCGATTATGTAATTGTGAAAATCCCCAGATGGAATTTTGATAAATTCCACGGAGCAGATCGCCAGCTTGGGCTTTCCATGAAATCGGTGGGAGAAGTGATGGGCATAGGCAGAAACTTTCAGGAAGCCCTTCAGAAAGCATGTCAATCGTTGGAAATACGAAGAAACGGACTGGGTGCTGATGCCAAGGAATTCACTGATCGCGAAGGAATTTTGAAAAGCCTGGCCAAACCCAGCTGGAACCGTCTTTTCCATATCTACGATGCCTTTAAATTAGGTATCCCATTCAAAACCATTCAAAACCTGACAAAAATCGACAAGTGGTTTTTGGCCCAAATTGAAGATCTTATACATTTTGAAGCTGAGCTCCTTACGTATAAGCTCGACACCATATCTTATGATTTGATGCTCACCGCAAAAAAGAAAGGATATGCCGACCGTCAGATTGCCCATTTGCTGGGTTGTCTGGAAAGTGAAGTATGGAACAAGAGAAATGAGATGGGTGTAAAGCGGGTATTCAAAATCGTTGATACTTGTGCTGCCGAATTTAAAGCAGATACGCCCTATTATTACAGCACCTTTGGAGAAGAAAACGAATCGATCAGCACCAATAATAAAAAAGTGGTGATTCTTGGATCAGGCCCTAACCGGATTGGACAGGGGATTGAATTTGACTATTGTTGTGTTCATGGTGTATTAGCGGCGAGAGAGTGCGGTTATGAAACCATCATGATAAACTGCAACCCTGAAACTGTTTCTACTGACCCCGATATTTCAGATAAGCTGTATTTCGAACCAGTATTCTGGGAACATATTTATGACATTCTCATTCATGAAAAACCTTTGGGGGTAATCGTGCAATTGGGCGGTCAAACCGCATTAAAACTGGCTGAAAAACTCAACCGCTATGGAATTAAAATATTAGGTACCGATTTCGAGTCACTCGATCTGGCAGAAGACCGAGGCAATTTCAGTACCCTGTTAAAAGAAAATGGCATTCCTTATCCCGAGTTTGGCACTGTTCAAAATGCAGATGAAGCGCTAGAATTAGCCAAAACCATAGGCTATCCGTTGTTGGTAAGGCCCTCTTATGTATTGGGTGGGCAAAGCATGAAAATCGTAATCAACGACAATCAGCTTGAAACGCATATTATTGATATTATGCGAAATATTCCAGGAAACCGGGTTTTATTAGACCATTTCCTGGAAGGTGCTATAGAAGCTGAAATTGATGCCATTTGCGACGGCGAAGAAGTTTACATTGTAGGGATCATGCAACACATAGAGCCGGCCGGGATTCATTCAGGAGATTCTAACGCTGTGCTGCCTCCTTTCAACTTAGGTGACTTTGTAATACAGCAAATGGAGGCCTACACTAAAAAAATAGCACTTGCTTTAAATACAGTCGGTTTGATTAACATACAGTTTGCCATACAAAAAGATAAGGTTTATATTATAGAAGCCAACCCAAGGGCATCAAGAACCGTTCCTTTCATATGTAAAGCTTACGACGAGCCGTATGTAAACTATGCCACCAAGATTATGCTTGGTGAAAAGAAATTGAAAGATTTTAATTTCAACCCGAAGAAAAATGGGTATGCCATAAAAGAACCTGTGTTTTCTTTTGACAAATTCCCAAATGTTAACAAGGAACTGGGCCCTGAAATGAAATCTACCGGTGAATCAATTTATTTTATCAACGATTTGCTTGACGATTACTTTATTAAATTGTATTCCGAAAGAAATCTATATTTGAGTAAGTAAAGAAATAAGGCATGTCTATCTTCAGGTTAATACTGTTCATAGTGATTCTGATTTTACTGATCAGAATGCTCAATTCCTTCTTTAAAGTTATTTTTGGCGTGTTTGGTCAACCCGAAAAAAGACAAGCACGTAACAATGGCGAAAGAGGGAAGGGTTCAGGTTTTTTCGGCAACCTGAAGATTGATTTTATGCCAAAGAAAAAAAAGAGCCGCACAGAGGATTTCAAAGGCGGAGAATATGTAGACTATGAGGAAATTAACGATTCCAAAAAATAGTTAAATGAAACAATGAAGAAGTTTTTCAACTAAATGATGCTTTATGGCGTGGTTTCAAAGAAAAGAAAAAGGCATTCATACTCCAACTGAAAATAAGAAGGATGTACCGGATGGCATGTGGTACAAAACCCCCAGTGGTAAAATTATTCACATGCGAGAGTTGCAAAACAACAATTATGTATGTCCTGATGATGATTTTCATGTGCGCATAGGCTCAAAAGAATACTTTAACATTCTTTTTGACAAAGGTGAATTTACAGAGCTTGATGAAACTCTGAGCTCAGCAGATCCCCTGCATTTTGTCGACAGTAAACCTTATCCTGCCAGAATTCGCGAATCACAAAAAAAATCTGAGCTGAAAGATGCAGTAAGGACGGCCTATGGAAAAATGAATGGCTATGACATTGTGATTGGCTGTATGGATTTCGCTTTTATAGGCGGCTCTATGGGCTCAGTAGTGGGCGAAAAAATAGCCCGTGCCATTGACCATGCCCTGACGCAAAAAATGCCTTTTTTGATGATATCAAAATCAGGAGGTGCCAGAATGATGGAAGCAGGTTTTTCACTGATGCAAATGGCTAAAACTTCTGCCAAACTTGCTTTACTTTCAGAAGCTCGTGTGCCTTTTATTTCGCTGCTCACAGATCCAACTACAGGTGGTGTAACTGCATCCTTTGCTATGTTGGGCGATTTTAATATCGCAGAACCAGGCGCTCTCATCGGTTTTGCCGGACCACGTGTCATTCGTGAAACTATAGGTAAAGAATTGCCCAAAGGTTTTCAAAGTGCCGAGTTTCTGCTGGATCATGGTTTTATAGACTTTATTGTAGATAGAAGGCAACTGAAAAATAAAATAACCAAACTTATTGAAATGATCCGCTAAAAAATAATGGTTTAAAAAACATTTTTTTTACACACGGGGTTGAAACAAATAAAAAACTGAAAATCGTAAAGGATTAATTTTACCGACTTAATATATTTGCAACCTTTAATCAAATAAATAAAAAAAATCGTAATGACATCTGTTGTAATTGCATCGATTGTTGCTTTCACCGTAGTGATACTGCTGCTGGTTTTTATTCTTCTCTTTGCACAGTCAAAACTGGTGCAACAGGGTGATGTGAAAATAGTAGTTAATGGTGATGAAAAAAATCCAATTGTGGTGGCTGCAGGTTCTACCCTGTTATCAACCTTATCTGCTCAAAAATTATTTCTTCCATCTGCCTGTGGGGGTGGGGGTACCTGCGCTATGTGCAAGTGTGTGATAGAAGAAGGTGGTGGTGATGTACTGCCTACTGAAGTTGGCCATCTCAGCAGAAAAGAACAGAAAGAAAAGGTTCGTTTATCCTGCCAGGTAAAAGTGAAAAATGATATGCGTATTAAAATACCGGAAGAAATTTTCGGTATTAAAAAGTGGGATTGTGAAGTTGTTTCAAATTATAACGTATCTACTTTCATTAAAGAATTTGTCGTAAAACTCCCTGAAGGCGAATCCCTTGATTTTCACTCGGGTGGTTATATTCAAATTGATGTTCCTCCGGTGGAGGTTCCTTTTAAAGATATGGATATAACCCCACATCCCGAACTTGGTCACAAACAAGAAGTTTACAAAGGTGACTGGGATAAGTTTAATATGTGGGATCTTAAAATGAAGAATGATGAACCTATTTTCAGGGCCTACTCTATGGCCAATCATCCGGCTGAAGGTAATATCATCATGCTCAATATACGTATTGCCACACCACCATGGGACAGGGAAGCAGGTAAATGGATGGATGTAAACCCGGGCATTTGTTCATCCTATGTTTTCAGCAGAAAACCTGGTGATAAGGTAACCATTTCAGGTCCTTACGGTGAATTCTTCATCAACCCCACCGAAAGAGAAATGATTTACATTGGAGGGGGTGCAGGAATGGCGCCTTTGAGATCACATTTGTTTCATCTATTCCATACTGAAAAAAGCAACCGAAAGGTCAGCTATTGGTATGGGGGAAGATCTAAGAGAGAACTTTTCTATACTGAGCATTTCAGAAATATTGAAAAGGATTTTCCAAACTTCAAGTATCATATTGGTCTGAGCGAGCCTCTTTCAGAAGATAACTGGAAGGTAAAAGACAGCCTGGAGGGTGATGGCGATGGTTATGTAGGTTTCATCCATCAGGTATTGTATGACAACTATCTCAAAAGCCATCCTGAGCCTGAAGAAGTAGAGTACTATCTCTGTGGCCCGCCAATGATGAATGCAGCCGTACTCAAAATGCTTGACGACATGGGCGTACCTCCGGAAAATATTCGCTTCGACGATTTCGGCGGATGATAATATTTAATTGATATATAAAAAGGGAGATTCAATTCTCCCTTTTTTATTTCATCAAACCAAGGTAAATGCCTAAAATTGTGGCTGTGCAAAGCCAGGTACAGATCAGGCATTTTAACTATGAATTTCAAAATCTTTTTCTCCCCTATACCTGAAAATGCTGTTTATGACATCAGCGATCAGGGTTCATTTTATAAAAACATACATGTATTCACGTCCGAACAACCCGATCCGGTTGCCCATAATATAGCGATAATTGGCTTACCTGATGAAAAAGATCAGGAAACGGCTGAAAATTATTTTGCCGCCAATGCCATTCGTGCAAAGCTTTACCGGCTTAAAAAAGGGTTTGGGAAATACCGTATTTCAGATTTGGGGAATTTGCGACCGGGTGTCGATCTGGCCGAAACCAATTTGAGATTAAAGGAAGTATGCCAGGCATTACTTGCACGTGACGTTCTCCCAATCATTATTGGTGGAAACCATCATTATACCTACGGTCAGTATACTGCCTATGAGGCCCTCGAAAAACTTGTAAGTGTGGTATGTGTCGATGCAAGACTCGATATCTCTGAAGAGAAAAAAGAACTAGGTGCAGACAACCATATACATAAAATGTTTATGCACGAGCCTAACTTTCTTTTCAATTTTTGCCTGCTTGCATATCAATCATATTTGATAGACAGTGATATGCTCAAAATGCTGGAAAAGCTGTATTTTGAAGCACATCGTCTGGGCCACCTTCGTCAAAATTTATCTGAAATGGAGCCGGTAATCCGTGAGGCAGACATGCTAAGTTTTGACATTTCCGCTATTAAGTCTTCAGATGCTCCGGGTGCATTCAGAGGCCTTCCTTTCGGTCTTACCGGTGAAGAGGCCTGCCAGATCTGCTGGTATTCCGGCATTAATGAAAAACTTTCTTCTGCCGGCTTTTACGGTTATGATCTTACATCAGATGATCCGCAGCAAAAAACAGCTTTTGTAATTGCTACCATGATCTGGTATTTTATCGAAGGCTTTTATCATCGCAAAGATGAAAGCAACTTCAGGGGACATGATTACTTTAAATATGTGGTTTATATGCCGGCAGAACCCGCTACCCTCAATTTTTATAAAAGTAAGCTCACCGACAAATGGTGGATGGAAGTCCCTTATCCATCAGGAAAATTCATGTATGAAAGAAACCTCATTGTACCCTGTAGCTTTAGTGACTATCAAATTGCCCAGAAAGGAGAAATTCCTGAAAGGTGGATTTATACGCAAAACAAGCTTTTGTAATTAATTCAGAAGTTTGAGGATATATTTCTCTGTGTATATTTGTAACTGATATCACCCCGGCACTTTGTTTTAATATCCGAGGCAAAAGCCCCGAAAAATCAAATAATTGATTATCAGAATACTTACTCATGAGATTTGTAATAATATTTATGTGCTTGCTTGTTCAAAGCATGTCTTTAACAGCTGAAGAACTCTCATACTTTTTACCTGAGGCAGAAAATTATGATCCTGCCATTCCGAAACCCCAGGAAATTCTTGGTTTTGAAGTGGGTGACTGGCATCCAAGCCACGATCAGTTGGTCAGTTACATGCAGGCAATTGAAAAAGCATCTCCAAGGATAAAACTTGAAATTACGGGAAGGACACATGAAATGAGGCCTCTTTTACTCCTGACCATCAGCTCGGAAAAAAACATCAATAGTCTGGATAATATCAGGGAAAAGCATCGTATGCTGCGAAACCCTTCAGCATCAGACACATTAAACTTAAAGAATATGCCGGTTGTAACCTGGCTTTCTTTCAGTATTCACGGTAATGAACAAAGCGGCTCGAATGCTGCCATATTACTTGCATACCACCTCGCCGCATCAAAAAGCGCTGAAACAGACAGCTTGCTGAATAACACAATTATACTTATCGACCCCTGTATGAACCCCGATGGCATGCAACGCTATTCCGCCTGGGTGAATATGCACAAGGGCAAACACCTTATCGCCCATAATGAGCATCGGGAACATTGGGAACCCTGGCCAAATGGCCGTACCAACCATTACTGGTTTGATCTTAACAGAGATTGGTTGGTTGCTGCACATCCTGAATCAAAAAGCAGGTTGCAACACTTCCACAAATGGTCACCCAATATATTTACCGACCACCATGAAATGGAGGCCGACAATACTTTCTTTTTTCAGCCAGGAATACCATCCAGGAATAACCCCCTCACACCTGCTAAAACCCACGAACTCTGTGAAAAAATTGCCGCTTACCATGCCAGGGCCATGGAAAAAAACAAAAGGTTATTTTACGCCAAAGAAAGCTTTGATGACTTTTACTATGGTAAAAGTTCTACCTACCCCGATATAAATGCTTCCATAGGTATTTTATTTGAGCAGGCTTCCACCAGAGGGCATCTTCGCGAAACGGTACATGGTGATATGAGTTTTGCTTTTACCATAAAGAACCAACTCACCGTGGCTCTTTCAAGTCTTGAAGCCTCTAACAAGCTTAGGCTTGAGTTGCTTTCACACATGAAAAATTTCTGGAAAGAGGCCCTTGAACTGGCAGAAAAAGACAACTACAAAGCCTACATTTTCGGTTCTGAAATTGATGCTTATAAAGCACATCATCTTGCTGAGGTTCTAATGCGGCATGACATAACATTATACCGTTCACTGCGCGATTTGAAAATTGCCGAAAAAAATTTTAAAAGTGAATCAAGTTATATCATTCCTTTAAATCAGGTCCAATATCGTCTGATCAGGGCATTTTTTGACCGTCAGACCAGTTTTACAGACAGTCTTTTTTATGATATTTCTGCATGGGCATTTGACCTGGCCTATAATCTCGACTTTGAAAAACTAAATGCCAGAAATATTCCTTCCGATTTAATAGGGCTGGTAGTAGATACCATCAAACATACAGCCGGTGTACTGGAATGGAAAAGCAACTATGCCTATGCCATCCGCTGGGAAGACTACAAAGCCCCTGCTGCCTTATATCAACTTCAAAAAATGGGTGTAAAGGTAAAAATGGCCACCAAAAATTTTAGTGACAACCGTGGAAATACCTTTACGCAAGGTACACTGCTTATACCACTGGGCATTCAGACATTGTCCGCTGACGATATATACATACAACTGAACCAACTTGCAGAAAGCCATAAAATTGCCGTTTATCCTATGGAAACCGGAGGAGAGCTTTCTGCCGGGGTTTTACTTGGCAGCCCGTCTTTTCTGAATTTAAAAAAGCCGGAGATTGGTCTTATTTGCGGGCCGGGAATAAACCCTCTTGAAGCAGGTGAAATCTGGCACTTACTGGATCATACATTTGACATTCCCGTCACACTTCTTTCCACTGATTTGCTAAGCCGGGCAGACCTTCGGAATTTCAATACCTTGTTACTCCCCGATGGGGCCTATGGAAATATAGACGGTGATTTTGCTGCCAAAATGAAAACATGGGTCCAAAATGGCGGCTTAATTATTGCACAAAAAAGAGCATTACAATGGCTGGCCAGTCTGGGACTTTCCGACGCTGCTTTTAAAAACCTTCCATCAGTTTCGGAAAACCCCGTGCCTTACAGAAATTTCAGCGCATTGAGTGGCAGCCAGGTAATTGGAGGCGCAATATTTAAAATTACCCTGGATCTCAGCCATCCGCTGGCTTACGGCTACAGAAAAAATGAAATTAACATATTCAGAAACCACCGGCTTTTTCTGGAAAAGAGTAATAATCCGCTGACCAATCCTTTTCAATATACAGCAGAACCTCTGGTGAGCGGATACATTTCTAAACAAAATCTTGACTTACTTAAAAACACTTATGCCACCTCTGTGAGTTCTTATGGTAGCGGTAAAATTATTGGTTTTACTGACAATCACAATTTCAGGGCATTCTGGCTGGGTACACATAGATTGTATCTAAATGCATTATTTATCGGATCAGAAATAAGAACCCGTTAGAAAAAAAGGTTATTTTAAAGATGAAGTACTACGAAAGCATACTGGATACTATTGGCAATACGCCCCTGGTTAAATTAAACCAGGTAAATAAAGGCATTAAAGGCACCGTACTCGCCAAGGTTGAATATTTTAATCCCGGCCATTCAATGAAAGACCGTATGGCCAGAAAGATGATCGAAGATGCCGAAGAAAAAGGACTACTCAAGCCCGGCGGTACCATTATAGAAAGTACTTCCGGAAACACAGGTATGGGCCTTGCACTTACTGCCATCAGCAAGGGTTATAAATGTATCTTTACCCTGGCAGACAAACAATCACGGGAAAAAATTGATGTCCTCAGAGCTGTGGGTGCGGAAGTAATCGTATGTCCTACCAATGTGCCGGCGAGTGATCCACGATCATATTATTCTGTAGCTAAAAAACTAGCTCAGGAAACGCCGAACTCTTTCTACTGCAATCAATATGACAACCTCTCCAATACTGAGGCGCATTATGAAACCACCGGGCCAGAAATCTGGGAACAAACTGAAGGAAAAATTACGCATTTTGTTGCAGGTGTCGGAACTGGGGGTTCTATGTGCGGAATTGCCCGGTATTTAAAGGAAAAAAATCCGGGAGTAATTACCGTAGGCATCGATTCCTACGGATCGGTATTTAAAAAATATAAAGAATCCGGCATTTTTGATCCCAAAGAAATATACCCTTACCTCACCGAAGGTATAGGAGAAGATATTTTACCCGCCAATGTAGACTTTACCCTTATAGACCATTTTGTAAAGGTAACCGATAAAGATAGTGCCATAATGGCAAGAAGATTATCCAGGGAAGAAGGGCTTTTCATAGGTTGGTCATGCGGTTCTGCCGTTTTTGGAGCCCTGGAATATGCCCGAAAAAACCTGAAGGAAGATGATATAATGGTGATTTTGCTGCCTGACCATGGCACCCGATACCTGGGAAAGATATACAACGACACCTGGATGAAAGATCATGGTTTCTTCGAACAGCGTCATTATGCCACCGCTGCAGATATTATCAAATCTAAAAGCCACGAAAACAAACTGCTTACTATTTCAAAAGACCTGCCCATTGGAGATGCTATAAAAATACTCAGCAGGGAAGGTATCTCTCAAATGCCGGTTGTGGAAGACGGAGAATTTGTAGGTAGTATAACCGACTCAAGATTGCTGAGCAGACTGATAGAAAATCCTGAATATAAGGATGACCCGGTAGGGGCATTTATGGAAGACCCCTTGCAGTTTGTTGGTATGGATAATACACTCGACGTGCTGAGCTCGTTGATGAACAAAGATCAAAAAGCCGTTCTGGTAAGGGATGAATACAATGAAGTGCATATCATTACCCAACAGGATTTATTGGTAGCCATGACCGGTTAATGCTATATAAAATTTTGATTCTTTTTGCATAACAGCCTATTGGATGGCATTTATTCACATTATTGCCCATACATGGCGATTTCACAGCAAAAAAAAAGAGGCTTGTTTCAGCCTCTCAATACATAACACATTTTTTATTCGCCTTATTTCATATTATGACCTGCCTTTTAATTTGAATTCTGGCAGATATTCTCTTTCAGTACCGTCTTCCGCTATTAAAACCAACTTATAATGCATTTCACCCAGAGAGGGATTAAACTCTGTAAAGCTATCCTCATCCTCTTTTAAGCGTTTAACCAATGACCAGTTGAGTTTTCCGGGCTCTGCACTGCCCTTTCGAATCTCAATGTTTTTTATATCTCTGGTTGAGTTAATATCCCATATAAATTCAATAGTACCTCCATTTCTGAATGCTTCGAACTTCACATTTTCCATAGTGGCCAGCTCGTCTCTTTTATATCGCTGTGCCTGAGCTTCATAACATTGAAACAGACTAAACCAAGCAGAAATTAAAAAAAGCCCGAATAATCCCTTCATCCTGGTAATATTTTTTATTAAAAATAACACAACGCAGGAACTATTCCGACTTGCTTTAATTTGTCAGATGTCTGATATACAAGGAGGTATTCTTTAAATTCTTTAAATAATTCATAATTAGAAAATTTCTCACATGTCTCAGGCCTGTGCGACATCGCACAATTACTAAAAAAAGCCCTTTTCTTTAGGTCTTAAGTATATTATTTGCCACTTTAGTACATTGTAGTGTTTTTATCACCATTGCAGCATTTCAAAAATAAATTAACGCGGTAAACAAAACTGCATGGTTTTTGCTCAAATGAATTTTTGAATTTTTTGGTTATATAAACTATTGGTTTTTCTAAGCGTTCTGATAGTGCCGGAGAGTGGAATTCTTTGCTTTATATTGACAATTCGTCAAAAAGGTTTGGAAATATGAATCCTGCCGGGTATCAATAAAATTAAAAATCATTACCTTTGTGCTCCGTTTTAGCATGTGGACAAAATTAGCTCATATAGTTCTTAAAAATCGATTTTTTCTCATCATTGCATTGGGATTGATAACGGTTTTTATGGGGATTAAATCGCAGGAAGTACAGTGGAGCACAGATTATTCTGCGGTTGTACCTGCCAATGACCCCGAAATGATATATTTCCGTGAATTTAAACAATCTTTCGGTGAAGATGGAAATGTACTTGCCCTGGGCATCCGAGATAGCTCCCTGTACACACCTTTGAATTTCAGAAGATTCAAATATTTGAGTGAGGAAATCGCACGCATTGCCGGCGTGAATTACGTACTTTCACTTCCGATTTTACGAGCGCTTGAAAAGGATACAGAAAAGCGCGTTTTTGTTTTTAATCCGATTTTTGATGAAATCCCGGAGGACCAGCAAAGCCTTGACAGCCTTTTAAGGTTTGCCGCCAGGCAGCGTTTTTACAGCGATCAGCTCATTAATATGGAAAATGGTGCCACTTTTATTATGGTATCGATTGAAAAAGATGTGCTGAATTCCATTAAACGCGATCAGGTAATCGGAGATATAAAAGATGCCGGCGAAGTATTTGAAAAGCATACTGGGATTAATCTTCACTATGTGGGTTTACCCTACATCAGGACTGAAGTCAATTCAAATCTCAAAAAAGAAATTCAGATATTTCTGGCGCTCTCACTGCTGATATCTGCGCTCATATTATGGTTTTTTTTCAAATCCTGGGATGCTGTAATTTTTCCGATTATTGTGGTAGTAACGGTAGTCATCTGGTCTACCGGCACATTGGCCTTGTTTGGCTATAAAATTACCTTATTAACAGGCTTGCTCCCTCCGATCATCGCCGTAATTGCGATACCCAACAGCATATATCTGCTCAATAAATACCATCAGGAGATTAGTAAACACGGCAATAAAATGAAAGCCCTGAGTGTGGTAATACGCAAAATAGGTCTGGCCACCCTAATCACCAACTTCACCACTTCGGTAGGTTTTTTAGTTTTGGGTTTTACACAAATTGTAATCCTCCGGGAATTTGGTATCGTAGCGGGCATAAATGTACTTGCCGCATTTTTTGTAAGTATTATCCTTATTCCCGCAGTATTTTCATATCTGCCTGCACCACATGGTAAACAACTCAAACATCTCGATTTCAGATTCGTCAATTATACGCTTTCAAAAATTGACTTAATCGTACACCGTCAGCGCTATACCGTTTTGGTAGTAACAGCTATCATATTGGCGATAAGTGTAGTCGGTATCCTGAAATTAAAAGCCGTAGCATTTATCGTTGATGATGTGCCTGAAGATGGTAAAGTAAAAAAGGATCTGTTGTTTTTCGAAGAAAACTTTAGTGGTATAATGCCGCTCGAAATAGTGATAGATACAAAAAAGCCTAAAGGCGTTATGCGGAGTGAAACGTTGGAAAAGATCGATGTATTTGAAACAACCCTGGCAGAAAACCAGTACATCTCTAATCCGGTTTCAATGATCAGTATGCTCAAGGGCGCAAGACAGGCCTTTTACAATGGCAATCCGGCATATTATGACCTGCCAAATAATCAGGACCGCAATTTTATATTGAGATACCTGAGGGGCAATTCGCAGAATGACAGCCTGCTCAATAATTTTATTGATTCGACGCAACAAATTATGCGTATTTCATACCGTGTTGCCGATGTAGGATCTATTGCGCTCGATTCACTTATTCAACATGTGGTTCAAAAGAATATAGATGACATTTTTGGAGACTCCGAAATTGAAGTCAAAGCTACCGGCACAACCCTGCTTTTTGTAAAGGGCAACAAATTCCTGGTGGAAAACCTGTATATGAGTATGGCGCTTGCCTTTATGATCATATCGCTTATCATGGGCTTTTTATTCAGGAGTCACAAAATGATTTTTATCTCCATTGTGCCGAATCTTGTACCACTGGCCATTACAGCAGCACTTATGGGTTTTATGGGAGTACCTTTAAAGCCAAGCACTGCCCTTATATTCAGTGTGGCTTTCGGTATTTCGGTAGATGATTCAATTCACTTTCTGGCTAAATACCGGCAGGAGTTGTTTGCCAATAATTTTTTTGTGCCCGTGGCATTGAGTAAAAGCATTAGAGAAACCGGAGCCAGCATGATGTATACTTCACTGGTTTTGTTTTTTGGATTTATCATCTTCGGGTTTTCTCAGTTTGGAGGCACCAAGTCACTGGGTTTGTTAACCTCGACCACATTGCTTATTGCCATGTTTACCAATCTTATTTTGCTGCCCTCGTTACTGCTGATTTTTGATGACGGGAAAAGAAATAAAGATGAGCATCCACCTATAGAACACTATGACGAGTTTTATCAGGAAGATGAAGATGAAGAAATCGACATTGAGCTGATAGAGGTAGAAAAAGAAAAGTGAAATGAAACCAAACAGTATTTAAATAATATATTAAAAAATGAATCCGAGCATTACGCAAGCAACACATCCCGAAAACTGGAACACAAGGGACAGTCTATACCAATGCCCGGCGCAAGTTATGACCATTGAAAACTAACAATAAAGAAATGAAATATCAGGAGACAAAAAAACTCGATTTTGCGGTAGTCGGTTCAGAAATTCTCGATTATTGGAAAAGGAATGATATTTTCAATAAATCAATTACGCAGCGGGAAGGCAATACAGCATTTTCTTTTTATGAAGGTCCGCCATCTGCCAATGGTACCCCTGGAATACATCACGTTATGTCCCGTGCCATTAAAGATATTTTTTGCAGGTATAAAACCCTGCAGGGTTTCCAGGTGAAGAGAAAAGGTGGATGGGATACCCACGGCCTGCCTGTGGAACTACAAGTTGAAAAAAACCTTGGGATAACCAAAGAAGATATAGGTCAGAAAATATCGGTGGCTGAATATAATGAAAAGTGTAAAGAGGCCGTCATGAAATATAAAGGTGAATGGGACGATCTCACTGAAAAAATGGGCTACTGGGTTGATCTGGACAATCCCTATATCACTTTTGAAAGGGATTACATTGAGTCACTTTGGTACCTGCTCAAAAGATTTCATGAGAAAGGCCTTCTATATAAGGGATATACCATACAACCATACTCCCCTGCTGCCGGAACGGGTCTGAGCTCTCACGAACTCAATCAACCGGGTTGTTACCGCGATGTTAAAGATACTTCGATCGTAGCCCAATTTAAAATAAAGGATACAGAAAACGACTATTTTCTGGCCTGGACCACTACGCCCTGGACCTTACCCGCAAATAATTCGCTGGCCGTAGGCAAAGATATACGCTACCAAAAAATTGCTACCTTTAACCCTTATACATACCTGCCTGTAAATGTGATTTTAGCAGCTGACCGGGTTTCGGCCTATTTCAATGCTAAAGATCAACATGAAGACTTATCTCAATATAAAGCTGGCGATAAAAACATCCCCTGGAAAATTGCAGAGGAATATAAAGGAAGCCAATTGGTCGGAATGGCCTATGAACAGCTATTGCCTTATGTCCCTTTACCGCATCCAGCTTTTACTGTGCTTGAAGGTGACTTCGTTTCTACTGAAGATGGTACAGGAATTGTACACCTTGCACGAACTTTTGGTGCCGATGACTTCAGGGTCTCAGTACAACACGGTGTAGAAGGAATTATGGTTATCGATGAAAATGGAAACAAAGTTCCGATCGTTGATAAAAAAGGGCGATTTGTTAAAGAAATAACCGACTTTGCCGGCATGTATGTAAAGAATTATAATGATGAGGATGAAAATTCCCCGGATTATAAGCCTACGGATGTGCTGATTGCCATTAAACTTAAAGAAGAAAACAAGGCCTTCAGGGTTGAAAAATATGTGCATTCCTATCCGCATTGCTGGCGAACAGACAAACCGGTATTGTATTACCCGCTTGAATCCTGGTTTATTCGCACTACCGCCTGTAAAGAAAAACTCGTAGCCCTCAATAAAACCATCAATTGGAAGCCCGAATCAACCGGAACAGGACGCTTTGGAAACTGGCTTGAAAACCTTGTCGACTGGAACCTGAGCCGCTCCCGTTTCTGGGGAACACCCCTGCCTATCTGGAGAAGCGAAGATGGCAAAGAAGATAAATGTATCGGATCGATGTCTGAATTGAGAGATGAAGTTCAAAAAGCTGTTGAAGCAGGCTTTATGGATGCTCCCCTTTCAGATGACTTTGACCTGCACAGACCCTGGGTCGATCAGGTAATGCTCGTAAGTGATACTGGTCAAAAAATGTACCGTGAGCCAGATTTGATAGACGTGTGGTTTGATTCCGGTGCGATGCCCTATGCTCAGTTTCATTTTCCTTTTGAAAATGAAGAAGAATTTAAAAAAAGCTATCCGGCAGACTTTATTGCTGAAGGTGTCGACCAGACCAGAGGGTGGTTTTTTACCCTTCATGCCATAGCGGGCATGCTGTTTGACAGCGTGGCTTTTAAAAATGTAATTGCCAACGGGCTTTTGCTCGATAAAAACGGCAATAAAATGTCTAAACGCCTCGGAAATGCGATAGATCCCTTTGCTACTATAAAAAAATACGGTCCAGATGCTACCCGGTGGTATATGATCACCAACTCCAATCCTTGGGACAACCTGAAATTTGATCTGCTGGGAGTTGAAGAAGTGCTGAGAAGGTTTTTTGGAACTCTGCAAAATACCTATGCCTTCTTTGCCCTGTATGCCAGCCTCGATGATTTTGACCATAGAAAAAAGCCGGTGCCCGTTGAAAAAAGAACAGAAAGCGACCGCTGGATTATATCAAAGCTCAACAGCCTGATCCTTGAAACCACCAGGGCATATAACGATTACGAACCCACCAGGGCAGCAAGGGCAATACAAAATTTCGTCATCGACGATCTGAGCAACTGGTATGTAAGACTAAACAGAAAACGCTTTTGGAAAGGGGAACTGAACGATGATAAAATGGCTGCCTACCAGACATTGTATGAATGCCTCATTAAGGTTGCACAAATGGCAAGCCCCGTTGCTCCTTTTTATGCAGAAAAATTGTATCTGGACCTGAATCCGCAAATTGCATCAGGTGAAGCTGCATCCATTCACCTGCTCGACTACCCGGTGGCTCAAGAAAACCTCCTAGACAAGGAACTTGAAATCAAAATGCAACTTGCCCAGGATACTTCTTCATTGGTACATTCCCTGAGGAAACACCATAAAATCAAAGTACGGCAACCTTTATCGAAGATCCTGATTCCAGTATTAAACCCCGAACTTAAGGAAAACCTCTCGGCTGTTGAAAACATTATTCTTTCTGAGGTAAACCTGAAGTCTATTGAGTATGTTGATAATACATCTGGTGTAATAGTAAAAAAGGCAAAACCTAACTTCAGAAAGCTCGGGCAACAATATGGTCAAAAAATGAAAGAAATTACAGCTGCTGTAGCTGCGATGGATCAAAATGAAATCAACTTTTTTGAAGATAAAGGATATTACGACCTTAAGCTCAATGGCGACAGTATACGACTCGAAAATGATGATCTACTTATACAATCTGAAGATATACCCGGCTGGAGTGTGGCTACAGAAGGAAAACTTACTGTAGCGCTCGACATCACCATAACAGAAGATTTGCTGCGGGAAGGTATAGCCAGGGATTTTGTTAACCGAATTCAAAACCTGCGAAAAGACAAAGGTTACGATGTGCAGGATAAAATCAAAATCAGAGTTAATGAAGCAAACGATCAGGTAAAGGAGGCCCTTCAACATTTTAATTCATATATCTGCGAAGAAACACAGGCGCTGGAATTGAGCTTTGATACCATAGAAAAAGATGCAAGTGAATTAGAAATGGATGACTTTAAACTAAAAGTATACATAGATTCGTAATGTATAAGGTGAGTAATTATCTTTTCAAAAATATAACATAAGTAATCTGAATCGAGGTAAAACCGAATTAAAATGAAATATCTTAAATTTTATCTTTTGGCCATTGCGATTATCCTGATAGATCAGGTTGTAAAAATGCTTGTGCACTATAATATGGATATGGGGTTGGCAGGCCAGATCCCTGTCTTTGGAGAATGGTTTAAACTACATTATACATTAAATCCGGGAATGGCTTTTGGCCTCCAGATAGGCCTTGACAATGGAAAACTCATTCTTACCATTTTCAGGCTCTTTGCCATGGTTGGCATTGGATATTACCTATATTACCTTATTAAAAAAGGAGTGCCGACCGGTTTGTCATGGTGTGTTGCCCTTATTCTGGGTGGCGCAGTAGGCAATGTCATAGACAGTACTTTTTATGGCGTACTTCTCGAAAACGCTCCTCCGGATTCCAGTACACCATGGTTTCACGGACAGGTTATAGATATGTTTTATATTGATATTTGGGAAGGACGGGTTGCAGACTGGGTTCCTGTTTTCGGGGGAGACTACATTTCACTTTGGCCTATTTTTAATATCGCAGATGCTTCAATCTTTGTAGGCGTTAGTATTATTTTGATTTTTCAAAAGAAATTCTTTGCAGAAGACGACATAAAAGAAGCAGAGTTAACAACAGCCATTGAAAATGATGGCAATTCTTTTACTACTGAAGATATCGTCAACAATAATTAATCACTTATTGGCAACGTTAGCCAGAAATTACCCTGATAAACATCGCTTTATGAAATTTTTCTGAGCGATTAATGCTTTGATTATGAGCTTATTACGAAATATTTAAATTTTTTATCAAAAATTCCCTGTATTCTGGGAATTTTTTTGACTTAAAAAGCATTATATAACTGTAGGCAGCATTTTGCCTGAAAAAGCATAAAACTATTTTTTAATTTAATTAGCCTCATGTATTATGAATAAGGTTAGCTCATCTGAGAGGTGGAAAGAAGTTGATTTTGAGACCGGAATGCCACATGACAAATATGAAGTCTCCAACTTAGGCAGGGTAAAAAGTTACGCCATTGATAAAGAAACCGGAAGGGTTTTAAAAGGTGGAATTGTAAACGGATACCGCTGTGTTACTGTGAAATTCAATAATGAATTTACAAGGCAGTTTTACGTTCATAGACTGATTGCAGAAACTTTTCTGCCCAAAGACAGCAAGGATCAACATTTTGTAATTCACCTCGATTACAATAAAGAAAATAATTCCATTTATAATTTGAGGTGGGCAACAGAAGGACAACTCATAGCCCATAACAATAAAAACCCCGAAGTACTGCGCAGGCGCACAACCGGATATAAGCTTACTGAAAATGATGTTCGCATTATAAAAAGACTGTTAAAGTCTGAAAAAACCCGCTTAAGTATGATCGCCAAAAGATTTGGCATTACACATACGCAACTCAACAGGATTCGCTCTGGCGAAAATTGGGGTCACGTTAAGGTTTAGCAGCTTATATTCGTTTCTGCCAGGGTTAGATTTTAGTCATCTGCGTTGAGATTTAAAAACGTGGCAATACCTATTCGCACTCCGAAATGGCTGTATTTGCCATTTTCAAATGCGGCACCAAATTCTACCCTGAATATACGGTAGAGGTTATCAAGGCTATATCCGACTTCCATATAATGTGGGCTGAATTCGGTTTTCAGGTAGTTAAAGAATATGTTTTCTCTAATCCCTGAAAATCTCAGTTCAGGCAATTGAGTGAATAAAAACTTTCTGAATTGATAGTGCGAAATGGCGCTTGCATAAGCTCCCCGGGTACTATAGAGGTAATAATCCAGAAATCGATAATTACTCACGGCACCCATATTGGCAAAAATAGTGCGGTTGCCTCCAAAGTGTTTATAATCCATAAAACCGACATTTCGGTCATTTAGAAAGGTACCAGCACTCAGGTTATAATCAAGCTTACCGGAAACACCAAAACTTTTTACATGGGTGACCCCCAGTTCAAGATGGTCAAAATCAGTATCACTAAACCCATCGACTTGCCAAGCTTTCCGGTAGCTCAAGCGCAATAAAGGCGCTGATGAATACACCGGTATCCTGCGGTTGTTGTACTTTGTATATTTAAGTCCCGGCCTCCAGAGAACACTGAATTGAGTTAAGGCAGCAGTGCCGGCATTCAGCCCGGAAAGATCACCCTCTGCATTTACAGGAACATTCGAGCTGTAAGTTCTGTGAGATGCCTCTCTAAAACTGAAATCCGTGCTGTTTTCCAGTATATTCCTCATAGCATATTGCGCATCTGCTTTAATTTTAAAATTTTCACCAAAATCTTTGTTGAACCACATCTGCAGAAATTGCTTTTCATAAATTTTCATGAAATTTTGGTTCATGATGAGGGAATATGCCGTGTTAACCCATTCTGATATAGGTTTATCTTCGTTAAACTGATAGACAAATGAACCGCCCCTTATTCCAAAATGGCTATACGTATTTCTCGTTTTAAATTCACGATGCAAGCCTAAGGTAAAATAAGGTTGACGGCTTGCAAAGCCATATCGCAAAGCCGGGCTCAGAGATGTGCTCTTTCTGACAGTGGTAATGCTATCAGCCGCCTTTTCTCTCTTTACCCAGTTGAATGAGGCGGATGCTCCCAGGTTAATACCTTCAACCGTATTGAAATTTAACAAGGCAATCATTGGATCGATCTTTAAGTTTCTGCCTTTTCCAAAATAATAGGTATTGCCTGTGAGGATATCACCAGGGCTGAACTTTCTTTTGATGCTGCTCCGCAGTGAATCATCATCGCTTGCTTTAGCTGTTTCCACCCTGGCCACGCTATCATCTCTTTGATAACCTTTGATCTCAAGTTCGGTAAGAGGTACAGGACGAACAGTCTCCCAATAAGCAAGATCCCGCTTTTTGGCCAGGGTGTCAACCTTGTAAATTCTTTCAGAGATAATCTCAGGGTTCTTCTGCTCCTTCAGGGCTGCTTTTTCGTATTCATTGATTTTTTTTCTGAACTCCTTGCGGGTAAGTTCCTGATTTTCTTCAAATACCAAAGTCTGTTCTTTTACGGACATTGGGGAATACTCCTTCTCAGGTACCTTTTCAATTTTTTCGTCGATGATTACAGGTTTAGCCATTAAATCTGCATTTTGTTTGACTACAAAATCACGACAGGAGGCCAGGTATACATATTCGCCTGAAAAGCCAAAAAATTTACCCCCGAAAGTGTAGGTATGGGTTACCGGTAACCAGACATCTTTTTCTACCGGCGCATATAATTGATTTACCCTGATGCCAAAACCCATTAATGAAGTATTTAAATCTAAACTATGAATAGCCCAGGTATCCTCAACAATAAAGAGGTCGCCTTCAAAAACCAACTCGCCTTTGGACTTCGGAGTAACCCTGATTTTGTTAACTAAATATCCATTTTCTTTAAAATAGCCCTGATAGGTAAATCTATAATATGCAAAAGCAGCAGTCGAAAGAGGAGAAATAGCTTCGTTTACTTTGTCGTTGTAAAAACTGGCACCGATATATGGCGCCGGTGATGTGGCATTATTGTCTCCGCTGGTCCTTATACTGATTACTTTCTCCTCAACTGTATTTGGCTGTTTAAAAGTAATTCTCGATACTGATTCTGAGGTGTAGGCCTCGTTGAGGTTCAGCCCCTCCTCCTTTAATTTTTTACGCAGAAAAAATGGAGCATTGGTCAGTTTTCCGGTACCTTTTATGTATACCGTCATTTGGTATTCATCTAATTGCATTCGGTGAAATTTCGCTTTTGCAATAGCCTTACGCATTATGGTATAAGCCGGGTCTTCCTTGCCCGAAGAAACTATTACTTCACGCAAGGTATATACCTGTTCTTCGAGCTTGATATCCAGTGTTTTCCATTCATCTTCAATATGTACCGGTAGCACCCGGGTAGCATATCCCATAAATTGAAAAACGATATCATAGTATCCGGGGGAAAGGGCATATTCATAATAACCATGTTGGTTCGATGCTACACCTTCTCCGGTATTTCGAATCGTAACTGAAGCAAATGGCAATGCATTGTCATTGGCATCACTTATTTTTCCCCTTATGCCCTGCGCTAATAAATGAGTCCAGGAAAAACTGATCGCAATAAAAAAAAGAAGTATTCGCAAAAAATTCATTAAAATCGTTGTTTGGTACATTTTAATCAAATTAATTCCATTTGTAAAGACAAAGATTGTAAATTTCTGATGTGTTATGGATCTGAAGAAGCTTAAAAAGTTGATAAAAAACATTTCCATTAATTTGTTAAAGTAAGAATGTTATCGGTTTGTTTATGCATCATCATTCAAAAGATAGAGAACGAATTCAGGTATTGAAAAATTATTATATACTCGATACCCTGGGTGAGCCGGAATATGATAGAATTACCCGACTGGCATCAGTCATCTGTGAGACACCGGTTGCAATCATTTCATTGATTGATGAAAAAAGACAATGGTTTAAATCAAAAGTCGGTATTGAAATAAATGAAGCACCAAGGGATATTGCTTTTTGCAATTATGCCATTGAAGGCCATGGTATTTTTGAGGTTCACGATACCTGGCTCGACGATCGATTTTCCCAAAATCCCTTTGTAGAAAACCCTCCGGGTATTAGGTTTTACGCCTCATATCCAATTATTGAGCCTGGAGGTTTTGCATTGGGGACCCTGGCTGTTATAGATACTCAGCCGAGATTTCTTAACGAACAGCAGAAGTTATGCCTGCAATTATTGGCAGAGGAAGTTGTGGCACTTATCGTTGAACGCAAGACCAGGCTGGAACTCAGACAATTCGAAAAACTTTTCCAACAATCAAATGACTTGTTGTGTGTAGCCGGTACAGATGGCTATTTCAAAAAGGTAAATCCGGCTTTCGAAAATGTGTTGGGTTGGACAAGTGAACAGCTTATAAAAACTTCTTATTACGATCTTACACATCCTGATGATGTTGAGAAAACCAAAAAAGAAATTGCAAAGCTTCGCTCAGGAAAGGTTACGTCGAATTTTACACATCGTTTAAAATGTGCACAAGGTGAGTATAAGCTGCTGCAATGGGTTGCAACTCCTGAACCAAACTCAGGTTTGCTATATGCTATTGCACGCGATATTACAGAGGAAAGAAAAAATGCCGAAAAATTGCTAAAAATCAATGACCTGTTGGAAAGAACCAATCGGGCCGCCAGAATAGGCAGCTGGGAAGTTGATATGAAAACTTTCAAGATATTCTGGAGCAGTATTACGAAAGAGATTCATGAAACTGGTCAGGATTTCGAAGCTGATCTTGAAACTGCCATTCAATTTTATAAGGAAGGCAGAAGCCGCGAGCGGGTAAAAAAAGTGATGGCAGATGCCATTGAAACCGGTGAGTCTTTTGACTTTGAGGCCGAGCTAATTACCTTAGAAGGAAAAAGTATTTGGGTACGCACCGTGGGTGTGGCATTATTTAAAAACGGAATCTGCGAAAAACTCTATGGTACTTTTCAGGATATAGATGAAAAAAAACGAGCTGAAATAGCTTTGGTCCAAAAAACCAAAGAATACGATGACCTGGTTTCAACCATACCGGTAGGCATTTTTAAACAGGATGCCGATAACAATTTTTTGTATGTAAGCCAGATGAGCTGTCAGATAACAGGCCTCAGGTTGGAAGATATTTTAAAAGATAAAAATTTAGCCTATAGCATGGTTCATCCCGATGATCAGGAAAACTTTATGAAACTAGACCGGGAAGCCTATGAAAATAAAAAAGTCTTTGAAGCCGAGGTAAGAATGATAATAAGAGGTGAAACCCGCTGGGTTCGCTTTCATTCGACTCCCAAAATTGATGAATCAGGTAAATTTATGTGGTTTGGAATTGTTCAGGATATTACAATGCAAAAAATTGCCATGAACGATCTGAAAACCAAACAAAAGGAGCTTGAACTATTTTTTAATGCTTCTATTTATGGCTATTTTTTTATGATGCTGGATAAAGCCATAGAATGGAATGAAAATATTGATAAAGAAAAACAATTAGATTATGTTTTTGAACATCAGCGGATAACCAGGATGAACCAGGCTTTGCTCGATCAATATGGCGCTACCGAATCACAAATGATGGGTTTTAAACCTGGAGATTTTTTTCCTCACGATATAATTTCAGCCAGAAAAATCTGGAAAGATCTGTTTGACCAAGGCAGTATGACGATAGAAACCAATGAAAGAAAAATCGATGGCACAGAGGTGATTTTTGACGGTGACTACGTATGTCTTTACGATGAAAAAGGGAGAATAACCGGTCATTTTGGAATACAAAGGGATATAACTGAAAAAAAGCTGGCAGAAGAACAAATTGTAAAAAGTGAGCAACGCTTCAGATTTCTTTTTGAAAAATCACCTATAGCCTTATGCCTGATAGATAAAAATGGAATGTTTAAGCTTAGAAACGAAAAGTTTGTAGATCTGTTTGGTTATGGTGATAAAGATGTTAAGAACTTCGATGAATGGATGTTAAAGGCTTATCCCGATGAAGACTACCGCATTGAGGTGTATAACAATTTCAGAGAAAAGGTTTTGCAGGCCAATTTGAAAAATGATGTAATTGAACCCAATGAATATCAGGTAACCTGTAAAAACAGAAAAGTTATTTCAGTGGTTATTTCAGGTATACAGATTGGTGATGAATATCTCGCTACATTCTCAGACATAACTGACCGAAAAAAGACTGAAGCTGAGTTGATTGCTGCAAAAAAACAAGCTGAATCAGCCAATAAATCAAAATCTGAATTCCTCGCCAATATGAGCCATGAAATAAGAACGCCGCTCAATGGCATTATTGGTTTTACGGAGCTTTTACTCAAAACACAATTAAAATCCGAACAACAACACTACCTGAAAATTGTCAATCAATCTGCCAATACACTTTTGAATATTATCAGCGATATTCTGGATTTTTCAAAAATAGAAGCTGGTAAACTCGAATTGGACATTCATAAAACCGATTTGCAACAGCTTTGCTACCAAACCATAGATATCTTCCTGTACCAGGCCAACCAGAAAGGACTGAACCTCAGATTGGATCTGATAGATTCTATTCCAAGGTATGTGTATGCAGATGAATTCAGACTTAAACAGGTACTCATTAATCTTTTAAGTAATGCCATAAAATTTACACATGATGGCGGCATAGATCTAAGGGTTACAAAGCTTTCAGGACAAAATAACCTCCGCTTTGATGTTGTTGACACAGGTATTGGCATTAAACCTGAAAATAAAAATAAAATTTTTGAGGCTTTTTCCCAGGAAGATCCTTCCATCACCAAAAAATATGGAGGAACAGGTCTTGGGCTTAATATATCCAATAAATTGCTTCAAATGATGGGTAGTAAACTCGAAATGGAAAGTACTCCACGCAAAGGAAGTACATTTCATTTTGAACTGTTTCTCGAACCTGTTTCTGAGGAAGTTTTCTCAGTGAATACATTCAATTTAATTCTCAAATCAGATATTAACGCAATCAAAGAAAGTAATTCCGGCAGTTTTAAGACCCTGCCGGTTGATGAAATAAAGTCTGAAAAAAATGAAGTTCTTGTACTTGTTGCAGAAGACAATTCGACAAACATGCTTTTGGTAAAGACCTTATTGCAAAGATCGTTTAACAATTTACAGATATTAGAGGCCTACGATGGCCACGAAGCGGTTGAAATTTGTAAAAGTTATTTGCCTGATATTATTATAATGGATCTTCAAATGCCCAGAATAAGTGGTTTGGATGCGCTTAAGAAGATCAGAAGAATAAAAAATGCTGAAAAAATACCTGTAATTGCAATTACTGCCGGAAGTATAAAAGGAGAAAAAGAAAAATGTATTGAAGCAGGTATGAGCGAATTCCTAAGCAAACCCATTGACGAAGAAAGTTTTAACCAGATACTCCGAAAATGGATTAACAAAATCACCTTTGAAAAAAACCCCCTAAGTCCGGATACTCATCGCCAATTTGATATGGATGTCGTCAATAACCTCTGTTTTAACGAACCGGGTTTGATTCAGAAAATGCTTTTATATACCCTAAGTGAATTAGAAAACGGCATGCAGATCCTTTCAGATAAAACAAAATGGCAGCATACAGAAATTATTCAAGAAACAGCCCATCGTATTAAAGGCACTTCCAAAACATTGAATATGAATCAGCTCACACAATTGACAGTACAATTAGAAGATATGACCGAATTAAACCTGTCATCTATACAACTCATCAATGAAACCACAGAAGAAATAAAATGGCTATGCAATCAAATCAACAGTCATCTTCAGATGATAAAGAAAGACTAAAGTTGTAAAAGACTGCTTTATTTACAATTGTATTTCCAGCTTAACCGAAAACAATTCTTCCTCCTCACTAATCTGAAGTTCGTGCCTGCCCGGATATAGCAGCCCCAGCCTTTTTCTCACGTTTTCAAGCCCTATACCGCCGTGGGCATCTTTTGAATGTGGTGATGTAGGTATACTGTTTAATACTTCAAAAATCAGCAATTTATCTTTGGTTTCAAGCTTAAGACGTATCCAGCCACTTTCATGATCTTCGATTTTACTATGCTTAAAACTATTCTCAATAAATGGAATAAATATCAATGGCGCAATGAGCAAGCCCCCATCTGCTTTTTCAAAATCGACTTCTACACTGCCCTGCTTCTCTTCCTTAAGTTTTTGTAAATCAATAAAATTATTAATATAGGTAATCTCCTTTTTCAAAGCCACGTGGTCTTCATTGCAATCATAAATTATATACCTCAGCATATCTGATAATTTCAGAATTACTGAAGGCGCGTCATCTGATTTAATTACTGTAAGTGCATATATGTTGTTAAGCGCATTGAACAAAAAATGCGGATTTATCTGAGATTTAAGAAATTTGAGTTCCGAGTTAAGTTTCTCTGATTTTAGAAGTGCTGCTTCTTTTTCTCTTCTGTTGGCCTCACTTATCATGGTATAGGCCGTTGATAAAAGATAAATGGCTGTGGTAAGGATTATGTTCATTATTACCCTGAAGTGGATAAACATAAATTTAGACATATATCCCCCCTGTGGACCACCTCTGTTACCGGCAAATTTTCTGGCCATACTCTCCCTGTATTGAGGCATGGTTTCTTTATCGATAAGGTCGTAGATAAAAAATAAACCCACAAATATTACAAGTACTATAAAAATGTATTCGACATACCGCTTTTCAAGAAAAAAACGTGGCATGAGAAAATACACATTGGTATATGCAAAAATCATTTGAAGCATTAAAAAAAGTATACTTCGCAGCAGCGCAATCTCGCTTGGCGTTCGGCCGCTGAGGTAAAATAATAAAAAGGCAAAATAACCAATCCAGAAAACCAGATGGCTTAATATCGTTTTAATATGCGAAGGCCTTGTATACATCACCCTAATTTATTGAACTCAAAAGTATATATCAATTACAAGGAAACGTAATTTAATCAACCAAGGTATATCAGATGTGCATCAAATGCCTTAGACCTTCAACAAATGAAAATCCCGGAGTTGTTGGTAGAGAATAACCTGCTATTGGTTGAATAGATTTTTTGGTTTTGGTTTTTGCGATAACCTTTGTGATAAGAAACTAAGATTCTCTCCTATATATAACCTGACAAAAGTCCCCAGGCACACGGCCTGCGGGACTTTTTCTTTTTTTAATTTACAAAAAATGCGACAAACCTGACGAAATAGTTAATGAATTGTAAACCGCATGTAAAAAAGAATACAGTGGAGACAATCAAAAATTAAAATCTGAATCAAAATAATTTGAAACCGGTCAGATCAAAAAAAAACCGGTCATTAAGACCGGAATTAAATTTTTTAGTAGGTAACTACTGGTGGAAGCTCTTTAGCATGCTCCACCCATCGCTCTACCATAGATAATGCCGGCAGCGCCCTGACCAGCTTTTTTGTTTCATTTACTTCCACCATTTTGGCATGTAAATTGGCGGCATTTCGGTTTCTTAGCTCTTTAACAGTATCGACACCTGCGGCTTCCAGCAATTCTGAATATTCTTCGCCGACTCCTTTAATTCTGAAAAGATCGGCCATATTAACCCATTTCAGAATTTTTGAATCATCAATACCCGATCCATCGGCAATTTTTTTTCTGCCTGAACGGCTTGCGCCCTGTTCCAGTAGACTTTCTACCGTCTTAATCCCAACTTTAGACAGCTTCTCGGCAAACACAGGTCCTATACCTTCAATTTCTGTGATTTTCTTAGGCATGTGGTTAAAATTTAAATTTACTAATGTGTTCAAATATATATTTTACAACTATTAACACCTAACAAAATCTAATTTTTTTCTAATTTGAAATAGCAGTTATCCTGATCTTTCTATTGCCATAGAGATAAGTAGGTGGGACTATATAATCATTGGATTAATTTTAACGTTATTTGTATAAAATTCACCAATATTCTGGCCATGTCCTCATTTTTTTGTCATTCTTATGATACAGTTTAATAAAAATGATTTTTTAGTTCATCAGGTAAATGGGTATAACCCAACCCTTATCCTGAATTTATTCCCCTTCCCTTTAGGCGGTCATATGCAAGCTTCTTTACGATAATCACACAGGTTTTTATTCCTAAGTCTGTGATTTAAAAACTAAAAGGTGGCTTTGCATTTGGCCTTAGACTTAAAATTTTTGTTATATCGGTCATATCATCTTCAAATGTTTGATATATATTTACAATCTTTTTAAATCTTTCCAATTATCAGGCAAGTAGTCAAAGTACATTTTTTAATCGTTTTCTTCCTCGTTAAAAACTCTTACTGAATAAGGAGATCGACGGCAAAAAAACCAAATTTAAGCTGATTTCCTTACCTTCTCGCCCAACTTTCAAATGCAATCATAGTGAGAGTTTTGGTTAATCATAGCTGCAGACCAATCAATCATTAGCTCAATTACGCGGTCTATGACATCCTTCTCATTTGCCTTAAGCTGGGTTAGGTCAGCTATCTCCAATGGCTGATAACGGTTATTAAACAATCTTTGACGTCCGGCATTCATTTTTTGCAACTGCCCTTTTTAAATCATGTGTTGCTTATAAAAGCTGCCAGAGCAAACACATTTCGTGATTAGATGCAAAGGTTTCAAAGCTTATTGGTGGAAAAACGCAGATGTCAGAATTTGTTTGTGGATACCGGGGCCTTCCATCCAGACCTCTATCAGCTCACCCATATAGTCTTCAAAATATCCCACTTCAAGCTGATGAAGTCCCGAATTCAACTCTATGGTTCCCTTTCTGATTCTCACGCCGTGGGAGCCATCATTATCCACCACTTTTACTCCATTGATCCACAACACACTTCCATCATCAGATTTGGTATAAAAGGTATACTTTCCTGCCTTTTCAATTTTCAATCCGGTGGTAAACAGAACAGCGAAATGATCCTCCCTGTGCGGCAGTTCCAGCAAACTTATTTCTTCACTTTTTCCGGTTTTTATTGGCTTAAGTGCTGCAAAATCCGGAACCTTCTCGAATTTTCCTTCAAAATACTTCCAATGCACCATGGGTAAACTTCCACCTAATATTCTGTATTGGACTTGCTCTTCTCTGCTCAACTGACCATTGTAAACCGACACAGCACGCACGGTTGCGCCGGTTGATAGCTTAAATGGACCCGTATATAATGTGCTTCCGGCATCTGGATTGGTGCCATCAAGCGTATAATAAATATTGACTTCCAAACCATCTGCATCCATCGTGATTTCCAGTGGATCCGCAGGATATGTGCCGGCAGCGGGCAATACCTTAGGCATAGGCACATAGGCAGGCGATTCGGTTGCAGGCCTGAATACTTCATGCATTATACGTCCTATACCTGCTCCCGGAGCTTCTACTCCCATGGCCCAGGCCAAAGTTGGGGCAACATCGTAAATGTAGCAGGGTTTCGAAATGATGGTTCCTTTTGATACGCCCTTTCCATAGCAAATAATGGGTATTTCAAGTTCGTGAAGCGTCGTGCCGCCATGCCCGAAATCTATTCCACCATGGTCACCGGTTACCATGATAAACGTTTCATCCATCAAGCCTTCAGATTTGAGACGGGCAATAAAATCACCGATTTTTTTATCGTACTTGCTCAGACTGGCATAATAATCCTCCGTATCATGACCATACTTATGCCCGGCAGCGTCTGTTTCATCTATACTTATAAATAAAAATTCGGGTTTATCGGCAAAAAAACTTTCCACTGCCTTATCGAAGACATCTTCGCCACTGTCAGACTGATATTCTTTATCAACCAGACTCATTTCAAACATTCTTGAAAGGTCATCCCACTCATAGAAAAAATGCATTCTGGCCTTCGGCTTCTGGTCTTTTATCCACGATAGTATACTTGGATACACATCTTCTCTGCCTGTGATGACAGGCTCCCAGTTTCTGTTATCCCTTTTCCAGCTGTTGTCCTGCACACCGGTTTGAAGGGGATCGGCGCCGGTAAGCATGGCCGTCCAGTTGGGTGTACTCACGGTAGGCACTACACATCGGGCATGCAACGCCAGGGCCCCATATGCGATCATTTCGTTCATTGCCGGGGTTGAAGCTTTTTGCAAGCCCCGTGAGCTAAAGGCATCTAGACCTATCAGAATTACATGTCGGGCTTCAGGACCTTTTTTGTTTTCTGTTTGGCATGAATTAAAAATGGCCAAGTATGAAAGGCCAACAACCCATAAAAATCTTTTCATAGCGATAGTAGTCTAATTATTGTAAAAAATCAGTTTTGTCTTTTGTGATAGGCTTTAGGTTGGGTAAATGCCCTGATTCCAACGGTGGAAAGGGTACTGCCCAGTCCTGAATGTTTCCGGCCTGACCAGGGCACCTCAGGGCTTACCCTGTCACAGCAATTCCAATAAACAGTCCCAGCATCAATCTCTTTCATAAGCAATTCAGCCCTTTCATAACTGGAAGAATAAATGGCCGCTGTGAGGCCGTATTCTGTATCCTGCATCAAACGCAATGCCTCCTCGTCGTCTTTCACTTTTTGAATGCCTATAACCGGCCCAAAAGACTCCTCCCGCATTATGCGCATGCTGTGATCAACCCTGGTCAAAACTGTAGGCTCCATAAAATACCCCTTTCCTTCGAGGGCTTTACCTCCGGTTTCGAGTATGGCTCCTTTATTCAGGGCATCCTGCACCTGCTCCAGGATCACATCCCTTTGCTGCCTGCGGGTCAAAGGGCCAATAAATGTATCATTTTCGAGAGGGCTTCCGGTTTTATACCCTTTTACCTCGGTGACAAAAGCCTTCAAAAACTCATCAAAGATGTCTCCATGAACATAAATTCTCTCGACTGCACAACAGCTTTGACCGGTATTATAAAATGCCCCTTCTGCTGCATTTATCGCCGCTTGCTGAACATTAGCTACATCATTGGCGACATATAGCGGGTCTTTGCCTCCCAGTTCCAGTTGTACAGGTACCAGCTTTTCAGCTACACGTTCGGCAATATATTTACCGGTGGCATAGGAACCGGTAAAGAAATACCCGTTTAATGGCGCTTTCAACAATTCCTCGCCAGTTGCAGGACCGCCTGTAAAGCATTCAAAAACATTCTCTGGCAGCCCGGATTCATACAGCAAATCCCTGAATTTCAATCCGGTCAGGCTTGCATATTCTGAAGGCTTATAACAAACTGCATTTCCTGCGACCAGCGCATACAAAAAGACATTATATCCGACATTGTATGGGTAATTCCAGGCAGAAATATTGGCAATAAGACCCAGCGGCTCATAAACGATATGCTCAAGGGTAGCGCCTGCTGTAACCAGGTATTCAGGCGCAAGTGCTTTCTCCGCATGGGCCATTAAATGAACAATTCGATTGTTGGCGCCTTTTATTTCGTTATATGCCTGCTGCAGTGGTTTACCCGTCTCCGAAGTAAGTATTCCGGCGAGGTCATCAATTTGATCTTGTACCCGTTGCCCAAAGCGTTGTATAATCTCCAATCTGTCGGCAATAGCTTGCTTTGCCCACTCCTTCTGGCCCTTGCGCAGCTTTTCAATTTTTTGCTGAACATCCATAGGGCTATCTGTATCAATTCGGGCAATGACTTCTTCAGTAGCAGGATTTATTATTTCCATCATATCATTTAGTTTTTCATTTTTTTTGATCTCGGTCAGGCCTATTCACATAATTAATTTTGACAGGAACGCAAGTGCAAACTTTATATCTGCTTATTTACCAATACTTAAAAATGTGATGTAAATACATCTAAGAGTAGCTTAGGGTCGAGTACTTTTTCTCCAAGGGTATGGCTGAATTCAGGATGCCACTGAATGGCAAAGCACTTTCCTTCCTCCATGCGGGTATAGTAGATCGCTTCGATAATACCATCTGCGGGTGAAATGGCCATTGCTTCAAGCTCATCTCCGAGTTTTTCAATGCATTGATGGTGCACTGAATTTACTACCGGAGCACTTATACGCTGGTACAACCTTTCAAGCATACTGCCCTTTGTAAAGCTTACTTCATGCGAAAGATGGTCATAGATCTCTGCGTTTCTGTGTTGTATGGCGCCAGGTATTTGTGTGGCGATATCCTGGTACAGTGTGCCTCCAAAATAAACATTCATCAGTTGTAAACCGCGACATATGCCCAATACAGGTTTATTATGCTTTACAAAGAAATCAAGTATTTTCAATTCATAGGCATCCCTGTATGGATCCCCCGGCCATCGGCCATTCTGAATTGGTTTTGCTCCATAGCTTTGAGGCGCAACATCACTGCCGCCTTGAAGCACCAGGCCATCCATCTCCTCCAGCATTTTGTATAAGGTCTGTTCCGGCAAGTCTGGTATCATAACGGGCATATGACCCGTAGAAGCCAGATAAACAGCCATATCATTTTCAAGATAGCACAGGGTCTTCGGTCCAAAATATGACCTGTTGGCATCAGGATACAAAAAACATGAACTAACGGCAATTTTCAACATATGTCAAAGTGCCTTTTGGTACAAATTCCGGAAATCAGCCCGTTTCACTGGTTTAGGATTATTCGGGTGGCAGAAATCTGCCTCAGCCAGTTCTGCAAGTTTTTCAACATGTACCTCTTTTACACCAATTTCGCTCAGCTTCTTAGGCAAGCCCAGGGACTCATTGAGTTTAAAAAGATAATAAGGAATATCTATGCCTCTATCTGCTCCCAGCCCAAGGGCATAGGCCATATGGTTAAATTTATCTTCGAACCCATCGTAATTGAATTCCATGCCATAGGGCAGGTTGACTGCATTGGCTAAACCATGGTGTGTATCGAGCAGGCTTGATAGCGGATGCGCAAGGCTGTGTACAATTCCTAAACCTTTCTGAAAAGCTACAGCACCCATCATCGATGCCAGCATCATCATACTTCTGGAAGCTACGTCTGGTTGATGGGTGGCTTTTTCTATTGCCTGCGCAATAAGCTTCATCCCTTCCAGCGCTATACCATCGCACATAGGATGATAATTTTTCGCAAGATAGGCTTCCATATTATGTGTTAAGGCATCCATCCCGGTAGCAGCCGTAACGAATGGAGGCAAATCCATGGTAAGCATGGGATCGGCAAATACTTTCTTTGCCATAAGAAGTGGCGAGAATAATATGCGTTTTTGTTTACTCTCATCCTCCGAGATAATAGCGCTCCTGCCAACTTCAGAGCCGGTTCCTGAAGTGGTTGGAACCGTTACAAAATGAGGTACCGGACCAGTGACATACTTATCGCCGCCAATAAGGTCATCATAATCAAATAAATCGCGGTTATGGTGTACCCTAAGGGCTATTGCACGGGCCACATCAAGAGCTACTCCACCACCTATACCTACGATGCTGTCCCTTTCTGCTGCAAGGTAAGCTTCGCCACCTTTCAACACGTCTGATTTTACAGGGTTCTTATGCATTTCTGTAAAAACTACGGTAGAAATCCCTTTCTGCTCAAGAGACTGCAGGATCTTTTTGAAAAAGTCAAGACCGGCCACCAAAGGATCCGTTACTATGAGTGGCTTCTGTAAGCCAGCAGCTAAAATGTATTCTGGCAGTTCGTCAATTACGCCTGCGCCAAATCGTACACTCGTCGGAAAGTTATATGTATATCGCTTTGCAAAATCAATCATATGCTTTGCTTAATTAAATGATTTCAAAATATCTGTTTTTCTCCCAATCGGTAACCTGACTGTTAAATTCTCTCCATTCCCATTCGCGGGTACTGCAAAAGTGATTGACAAAACCATCACTGAACAATTCACGGGCGAGCTCGCTGCTTTTCATTTGTTGGGTTGCCTCATTCAGATTTGTGGGCAGCGTGCCATTTTTAAAATCTTTGTAACCATTACCGACCGTTTCGGCGGTTGAAAGCTCCAGTTTATTTTTTACACCATAAAGGCCTGAGGCAAGACAAGCAGCCATAGCGAGGTATGGATTGACATCCGAACCAATTACCCTGGTTTCCAGTCGTGTTGATTTACTGCTTCCCGAAAGAATTCGCAGTGCAGTAGTTCGGTTATCAACAGCCCAGGTTAGGGTGGTGGGTGCCCATGCCCCTTCTACCAGACGTTTATAGCTGTTGATGGTCGGCGCATACATTGGCAAAATATGGGGAAGGCAATGTAACTGGCCCGCCACATAATGCCGCATAAGCGCGCTCATTTTTCTGGGATCTTTATCATCAAAAAACAGATTTTTGCTGTTTTGAGCATCCCAAAGGCTTTGGTGCACATGACCTCCGTTTCCGGGAAGTTCCTGCGACCATTTTGCCATAAAAGTTGCCATAATGCCATGCCTGTAGGCTATTTCCTTCACGCCTGTTTTAAACAGTACCGCACGATCGGCAGCTGTGAGAATGTCGCTATAGGTAATGGCAGCTTCATATATTCCAGGGCCGGTTTCGGTATGCAGTCCTTCTACAGGGATATCAAAACGGGTAAGCAGGTCGAATAAATCGTTGAAATAGCTGCTTTTAAGCGAAGATCGCAAAATGGAATACCCAAACATGCCCGGGGTGAGGTGTTTCGCATGCTGAAGTCCATTTTCGCGAATATCACTGGGAGTAATTTCAAAATTAAACCATTCAAATTCCTGAGCAAAAATGGGTGAGTAGCCCATATCTACGGCCTGCTGGCTGATTTTCTTCAAAAGCGTTCTGGGACAGACGGTGAGATCTTCCCGGTTGTTTTTACTGAAATCTGCCAGAAAAAAAGGCATATCCTGCTCCCATGGAATTTTTCTTTGGGTATGGATATCAATGGTAGCATTCATATCGGGATAGCCAGTGTGCCAGCCCGTTATTTCTACATTGTCGTATGACTTATCGCTGCTATCCCAGCCAAACACCACATTGCACATACCCATGCCCCCCTCAACCACCGATAGAAATTTATCCAGTGAAATTATTTTTCCACATAAAATACCATCAATATCGGTTATGGCAAGTTTAACTTTCCTATGCCCGCTGTTTTTCAATTGCGCACATATCTCTTGAACATTCATATTTCTTTGCTTTTAACAATGTCGGATTTATAGATAAAAACCAGGAAGAAAACATAAGAAGCCGCCAACATGGCAAAATAGATCATGGCTTGCAGAGGATTGTAAATGATCATAGACACCATAGCAATAATAGCAATGGTAAGTGCTATGGCCGGAAACCACGGATAGGCCGGAACTTTGAATGGACGCGCTAATTCGGGTTCTTTTTTGCGAAGGGCAAAGAAGGAAAACATCGATAAAATATATAATCCCAATGCTCCAAATACTGCTATAATTATGATTTCTCCTGTTTTACCGGTAAGCAATGCGGTAATCCCTACCACCATATTGAATAAAAGTGCATTGGCCGGTGTCTTGAATTTTTTATTAATCTCGGCTATAAAAGGTGGCGCATATCCTACCCGGGCGTATTCAAAAGTTGCCCGTCCTGCTGCCAGAATAATACCGTGAAAAGAAGCTACTAAACCAAAAAGTCCAATGGTAATGAGCAAATGATACATAATATGACCACTGCCCACAATTTGTTCGAGCGCCAGTGGCAGAGGAGAATCAGACGCTTCTGCACCATCGGCAGGGAAAACTATAGCCTCCCATCCTGCTACACCAACCGCTGAAACAAAAGTAAGGATACAAAGAAATATCAAGGTCCCCAATGCAGAACCAAAACCTATCAATATATTTTTCTGAGGGTTAATCGTTTCTTCAGCCACATTGGCAACACCCTCAATGGCGAGGAAAAACCATATGGCAAAGGGAATGGCGGCAAAGGCACCCATAAGGCCATTGGGCAAGGGATTTTGGGTAAATTTCGCGGCATCGAATTCAGGTAATGTAATCCCGGCAAAGATCAGCAGCTCAGCAACGGCAATAATGGTGATAAACAATTCAAATGAGGCTGCAATGCGAACTCCGGAGATATTGATGGCCGTAAACAAAAGATAAGCAACAATGGCAATGCTTATGGTATCGAACTGAGGAAAGAAAATATTAAAGTAGGCCCCAATGGCTGCAGCAATGGCAGGAGGAGCAAAGAGAAATTCAATATTCTGGGTCATCCCGGCAACAAAACCCAAATGACGCCCAAGACTACGGTCTGCATATGCAAAGGCACCTCCCGCTTTAGGTATGGCACAGGCCAGCTCAGTATAACTGAAGGTAAAGGTAAAATACATGATAATTATAAATACGGTTGCAATGGCCAGGCCATATGTACCGCCCTCAGCCAGACCCAGGTTCCAGCCAAAATACATTCCTGAGATTACATACCCAACGCCCAGACCCCAAAGCATAAGGGGACCCAGGGACCTGTCGAGTTGCTGTTCATTTCCTTGCTCTTTCATAGTTTCAGATTTTCTTAAATGCTTCTTTTGTTTTATCCGACCGTGGCAGATGATAATGCTAACGAATTGCGAAACTGAGCAACAATTTACTGTATTACTGCATACTTACAAATTATACCACATGTTTATTACAAAATATCCAAATAATTATTCCTGATAAAGACTTAGGCCAATTTTGACGACAGCGCATCAGATTTTCCTTAAAATGGAAGGCTTTTGTTGGTGCAGGCTGATAATCAACTCACCGAATAAAGTATTGGCCCAGGCAAACCATTCCCTGGTGAAATTTGCCGGATCGTCTTTGTGAAAAGTTTCATGCATAAAACCTGTGCCTGCGTGTGTGGCAATGAGCATTCTGATGCATTCTGTTATTTCCTGATCATCTTCAGAAGTGAAGGCCTGCATAATTATGCTCATTGGCCAGATCATGTCAAGTCCAACATGCGGACCACCTATGCCTTTACCTGCCTTTCCTTCAAAATACCATGGATTGTTTCTGCTGAGCAGAAACCTGCGTGTTCTTTGGTAAAGTGGATCATTCTTTTCTATACAACCAAGATATGGCATGCTGAGCAAGCTGGGCACATTGGCATCATCCATAAAGAGGCGATTGCCAAAACCATCTACCTCATAAGCCAGGATTTTACCAAAATCGAGATGATCTATCACAGCATACTCATAAATTGCTTTTTCAACTTCATCGGCTAGCGCCAGGCAGTCTTTGGAAAAGTCAGTATCCATATAGATTTTTTCAAGCATTTCAGCCATTTGCCTCAGTGAAACAACCGCAAACAAATTAGAGGGGATTAAAAACGGAAAAATGGTAGCATCATCAGATGGCCTGAAGGAAGAGCAAATTAAACCCACCGGATTTACGGGATTCCCATAACCGTTTACCGGCAGCGTATCTGTGGCCACGGGTGTGTTACGGTTAAATCTATAGGAGCCCCTGCCCTCCTTTCTTTGCTGATCGCGAAAAGTAGACAAAATCAGACGGGCGCTTTCTTTCCAGCTTTCATCAAAACAAACAACATCTGTTGTCTGCTTCCAGTAATGGTAGGCCAGGCGAATGGCATAGCAAAGTGAATCGATCTCCCACTTGCGCTCATGCAATTCTGGTTTCATATCGGTAAGGTCGGTTTCCCAGTATGATCCGGTAGCTTCTTTGTTGAAAGCATTGGCAAAAGGGTCTATGCGAATGCAATATGCCTGGCGGTTAATTAAACCTCTGAAAAGTTCGCGGAGATCTGCATCCCCATTTACCAATGGCAAATAAGGCCATACCTGTGCTGTGCTGTCACGCAGCCACATCGCATCGATATCGCCGGTAATGATAAAAGTATCGGGTTTTCCATTCAATTCACCAAAATCAACCGTGGTGTCAAGGGTATTCGGATAACAATTTTCAAACATCCATGCAAGTTCAGGATTGCTGATGCCTTTCTTTACTTCCATGATGGTTTTTTCGACTGCTGTACTTTGAAAAGTGCGCTTTTCCAGGGGAGGTCTTCGCGATTGAAAAGACTGTGCAGTACAGGCAACAGTACCCAGAGGCCAGGCGGCAATAGCTGCACTCGCCATACCGCTATTAATGATAAATGATCTTCTATCCATATTCAGAATTTCCTCTATTTATTTTCCATAAAAAGCATATCTTCTTCAACATACTGATCCCGGCCTCCCGGTAGGCGATATCCAACCCGTAGTTCCTGACCTTCATAATCTTCGAAATAGGCCAGTTTTAAACGATGAAGACCAGCCTTTAGCCCGATTTTACCATCACTTCGAATAGAAGCATGCGAGCCGTCATTGTCGACAACCAGCTGATTGTTAATCCATAAAACACTGCCATCATCAGAATAGGTAAAGAATTCGTACAAGGCCGTTTCCGGAACCTGAATCAAACCTTCATAGATAAAGCCAAAGTGATCATCGATGCGCGCGGGCTCGAATGAGAAATTTGAAATTATACCCCTGCTGATAAGTGTAGCCGGGTTCATATCAAAAACACTCTGGTATTTACCTTCATAATACCAATATCTGAGACCCTGTCTGGGTTTATAATTTAATGACAGCGGATTCTGATATTTCACCCTGATGAAATCCATAAACATCACATCACTTTGGCTTCCATCCTTATCGAGGGTAATTGCCTTGATTTGTGCGTCACGATCAAGCATAAAAGGAGCCTTGTATTCAATATTGGGTTGACCACCATCCAGGGAGTAGAAAACCTTCGCACCCGGACTCCTGGTCCCCATCACTATTTCAATTTGATCTTCGAAGTAACCACCTGTAGAAGCGCAGTACGGCATGGCTGGTTCAGCATGTGTACTTAGGGAATAAGGCAATACACCATCATAAAAAGAATCTCCGGAATTGCTGCTGAGCTCAAATCGCAAAATGCCGCCTTGCATGATTTCTTCGTGCCGGATGAAAGGTCTCGACAAAGCTTCGCCATTCCATGTCAGGGTTTTTACATAGGGATTGCGCGGGGAAGGCTCCTTATCAGCTTCAATTCTGAGCTCATTTCCATTGTACAGCCTTAGTGTTAAAGAAGTAAAATTGGGAGTTCCTATGATATACTCATTGCTCCCCGGGCATACAGGATAAAAGCCCATGGAAGAAAATACATACCATGCCGACATTTGCCCGCAATCTTCGTTACCAATAATGCCCTCAGGCGTATTGGTATACATTTCGTTTAAAATTTTACTGACCCAATATGCCGTTTTGGCTGGCTGATTGAGGTAATTAAATAAATAGGCCATGTGATGGCTGGGTTCATTGCCGTGCGCGTACTGACCAATCAGCCCGGTGATATCGGGCATATTTCCTTTTACTTCTGATTCAACGGAAAATAAAGAATCCAGCGCCATTTCCAGGGCTTCTTTTGTTCCAAACATGGAACTAAGGCCCTTTATGTCATGAGGCACAAAAAAGCGATATTGCCATGGGGTTGCCTCTGTAAATTCCCTCGACACATGGTCAGGCATAAAGGGTTCTCTCCAGCTGCCATCTTCGTTTTTCCCCCTGAAAAAACCCGTACTGCCATCAAAAACCTTCCTGTAGTTTAAAGCATCCTTTTTGTATTGCGCAGCCAGTTCATGTGCAGTCAGTGAATCAGCCAGCGCGCTTATGCACCAGTCATTGTAAGCATATTCAAGGGTTCTTGATACCGATTCTTTAAAGCGATTGGCTGGTAAAAAACCCTTTTCACGATAAAGTTCCCTGCCCCTTACGCCTTTTCCCGATGATTTGACCAATTCACTGAGGGCCAGTTTCGCATCGTATCCTCTGATGCCTTTGTTGAAAGCATCGACAAGCACCGAAGCGCCGTGATACCCTATCATGGTACCTGTTTCACTGGAAGCAAAAGCCCACATGGGGAAAAAATCATTTTCTACCGACATAGTGATCATCGACCTGATCATGTCATTGACAAAAGTACTGTCTTCGAGTGTCATCAGCGGATGCCAGGCCCTGAAGGTATCCCAGAGGGAAAAAGTGGAGTAATAAGGATGGGAAGATTTTCTGATGGCCTGATCCATTCCCCGGTAAGAACCATCCACATCGCTGTAGAGATTGGGAACGAGGGCTGTATGGTATACAGCCGTGTAAAATACGGTCATTTTATTTTCATCCTTGCTCTCTATCTGATATCGAGATAGTCTGTCATTCCATATTTCTCTGGCCTTTAATTTAGCTCCCTCGAAATCAAAATCAGGATATTCGGCGATGAGGTTTTTTGCAGCATTTTCCAGGCTGACAAAAGACAAGCCGGTGGCTATTTCTATCTGGCCCTTGGGCAATTCATCAAAGTGGATCACACCTGCTGCTTTTGGAAACTTTTGACCCGGATCAAAATTACCCGTCTGCCATTCAATATCTTTTATTTTAGCAGAAAAACGGGTGATAAAATAAATATCCTGATTTTCTGCCCAGCCAATGGCTTTTCGCCGGCCCCGAATGGTATAGTCATCAATCCTTTCAAAAAATGCATGGATTATTTCTTCATCGGCAAGTTGGTGGGTTACATCGATCCACATGCCCATTTCCGCACCTTTAGATGCGGTATGCCTTTGAATTCCCACGTGTGGGGTTACAGTGAGTTCAGAAAAGACACCATTATCGAGTTTAACAGCGTAATAGCCCGGCGCTGCTTTTTCATTCTTATGAGAAAAAGAAACCGGAGCATATTGATATTTTGAGGCTTCCAAAGTGACTGGTAGAAAAAGGATATCCCCAAAATCTGCAACACCCGTACCACTCAGATGGGTATGACTAAAGCCCATAATGCTTGAGTCGGAATAGTGATATCCTGCGCAGGCATCCCAATTGCCTGTACGGGTGTCGGGGCTAAGCTGCACCATGGCATGTGGCAGACTTGCACCCGGATAGGTATGGCCATGCGCACCGGTGCCAATAAATGGATTGACATAGGAAGAAAGGTCTTTTTTGTTATCAGATTTACAAGAAAGGAGGCATGCTGCCATTGATAAAAAAAACAAAAAACCAGGCCAGGCTGATTTGAAAAGGAGTTGTTTCATTTCTAAAAATTGAGAACTGTAATATTAAAAAACCCGGATGACAAGGTGGTCATCCGGGTTTAAGAATAATTGCACTTATTTCGTCGCGTTGTATTCAGCCACTACCTGTTGAGATGTGAGTGCGTAATCATAAATAACTATGGTGCGATATTGTGCGCCCAGTCTGTCGCCATAAGTCCCTGTACCGTCCTGATTAATATGAATAGGATTGTCATTGTCTAAATTAGCTGTTAATGCAGACATAGGTCTTGAGGCTGATAGATTTCCATCTACGTAAATGGCTGCATCACCAGCGCGGTCAAACACACAGGTCACAAAATGCCATTGACCGGTCATCCATGGCGTGCCACCGTCAGCTACTCCCGGTTCAGCAAAATCGACTTTCCCAACCCCGGCTTCACCAGCTACCAGACGCAGATTGCCACGTCGCCATGCCAACACCCATCCGGTATTGTTACTGCTGTTCCAGTTCATGGTTCCTATCATGGCAGGATCACTGATATTGTGGTCAGATTTTACCCAGAAGCTGAAAGAGAAGCTTTTGTTGTTGCCAAATTTCAAAAACTCTGCATTTTCAACGCGCATAGCTGAAATTTCATTGGGTTTAAAAGTGGCTATAATCCCTTTGTTTCCGCCTGCCGGAGCGAGGCCGCCAACATTGACATTGGTAACCTTAAGCTCCGAAACAGTGCCATTAGCGCGCTTGAAGCTTACCGGTGAAGGTACGTCATCGCGAACCTGAAAAGTATAAGACTTCATAGAAGGATAATTGAATCCTCCAACACCTTTATCATTAAAATACACATGGAACAACAGGGGAGAGCTCTGTGCGAACGGAACGTTTAACTGCGAAACCGGATAGCTGAAATTGGCCGTCATTCCATTGACCTGAACAGAGGTTAACAATTCTCTTTTAACCAGGCTGACCACATCAATTTTATCTATTTCATAGGTTGAGGAAATCTCCAGCTCTACATTCATATTGCTTCGATAGTAAGCCTCAAACTCACTAAACTGCCGGTCATCACCCGGCTTATATGGCTGGCCGGTAGCAGGATTGTTATGATGAAAACTTACCGATTGACCCAGTAAGCGATCATCTACTTTTATTTCGTCATTGCTGTCACATGCCACAAATACCAATGCCGTACATAACAGACTTAAAAATATATTTTTCATAATTAAAATTTCGTAGTGTTTAAACTTAAAATAAACAGGCGAAAGACATACCCTGACATAAAGTAGCCAGGGTATGCTTGTAAATTTACCTGATGTTTAAAATAATCCTACCAACCTTGGTTTTGTGGTATACCTGAGATAGCTATTGTGTTAGGCGGAATAGGCCATATATGATGCACCTGCGGATTAAAATTACGGCCTGGCCATGTTTGATACACTACAAAGGGTGAATCAGGATCTGTTTTATTGGAGTGATTTCTACCGGTGGCAGGTTTGGCATAAGCGGCTTGTGCATCACCCCAACGCACCAGATCGATGTGTCGGTCTGCGTATTCGCCGGCCAATTCTACACGTCTCTCTTGTTTTAGGTCTGCAAGGGTAGCATTGATCTTTGGAGCCAGACCGGCACGTCCTCTTACCAGATTTAACGGTGCGTCGCCATTTTGTCCCTGCATAATCAAAGCTTCAGATTTCATCAATAAAATTTCAGCAAATCGGATCAATGGAATGTTGAGATTTGTGGTAACATAGTTTCCACTGGGGTTGAGATGCACCTCTTCAGGATAGCGGTAGGGATACATGTATTTATTGAATTGTATGCCGGTCCAGGAGTTGCCTGAGTAGTATCTTCTCGGAGAGCCAAGGAACATAAATTCATCTCCAAATTCAAGCAAAGTGGCTTTTCTTCTGTGGTCACCTTCTTCAAAGGCATTGTACAATTCCAGTACCGGTGAAAAGGTTCCCCATCCATTGTATAAGCCCCATCCTGTATTTTCAAGCATTACACCTGGCAGAATCTGACCTCTTTCATTGCTTGATACGGTAGAAAAGACGTATTCTGAAGAGAAATTGTTAGGTACTGAAAAAACGCTGGCAAAATCTACTGCCGGGTTACCGGTATTGATCAATCTTCTGCCTGTGGGTGAGTTGATCACCAGGTCGGCATAAGTTACCACATTGGCCCACTTCGAAGCATCGTGATGCGCCCAATACAGATAGGTTTTTGCAAGGTAAGCATGGGCAGCATCTTTATGCGCTCTACCCAGATCACGGGAAGAATAGGTAGTGAAATAAGGAAGTAATTCAGCCGCCTTTTTCATATCATCTTCAATTTGCCTGTAATTATCGATCACATGAGAAGGCCGTTCAAATCGGGTATCTTCCATATTTTCAACAGTAACTATAGGGATACCTGCACGGTGGTCTCCAAAACGTGGTGACAACCAAAAGTAAGAATGTCCCCTGGCAAAATAGGCTTCACCTAAAACCTGGTTTTTTACACTCTGACGAATGTTCATATTTGGAACAAATCGCAAAATGTTGTTTGCTCTTTGAATTACGGTGAACATTCTTGGATAAATATTCGCCATACGCCCTTCTTGGCCGGTTGCCTGAAAATTTCGAATGGCGGCGGCAGCAGCATCGGTTCTGCCCTGCTGAAGATCATCGCTGGCTGCAATCAGATACATAAAACCACGTCCAAACAAGTGGTCATCGTCCCAATGTTCGTATAAGCCATTGGCGGCAGTAAGTGCATCTTCTTCCGATTGCCAGAAGTTACCAGAAGTAACACTTCCAAGAGGCGTCAGATCGGTAAAATCATCGGAACATGCGCTGAATACAAATGCCAGCGCTATGAATATTTTTAAGTAGTTTTTCATATTCTTTAATCTTTAGCTATTAAAAATTAAGATTTAAACCAATGGTAAAGGTTCTGGGCAATGGAAATGTACCATTGTCTATTACCGGGCCCGATCCTACTTCAGGATCGATACCTGTGTACTGCGTAAAGGTCAGTAGATTTTCTGCCGAGACAAATAAGCGGAGGCTTGTTCCCTGGCGTAACTGGCTCATCATATAGTCAGGTACAGTGTAGCCAAGGGATATGTTTTTAATTCTGAAGTAATCTCCTTTTTCAAGGTACCAATCAGAGGGCTGCCCAAAGTTACCATTGGGGTCTAAAGTGGACAATACAGGAATGGTAGCATTGGGGTTATCAGGTCTCCAGGCGTCCAGCACCCGGCGATCGAGGTTATATCCCTGTAGACCAGCATTGTAAGCAGTGTGCTTAAAACCGTTGAATAGCTGTACACCTCCAACGCCCTGGCCGAAAAACATAAAATCAAAGTTTTTGTACTCAAGGCTTATGTTTAAACCATAGGTAAAGTCTGGCATTGCATTGCCCATGAATACCCTGTCGTCATCGGTAATACGTCCATCGCCATTCACGTCACGGAATTTCAAGTCACCTGGTCTTGCATTGGGCTGGATTCTGTTGCCATTAGGTCCTACATGAGCTTCTATCTCACCTTGATTCTGGAATAATCCATCGGTAGGTATCAGCCAATATGAATACAAGGGCTGACCTGCTTCACTTCTGAACGGGCGGATGGTACCCCTCAAATCGTTTCCATGCAATATGAAATCACTTGTGAAGGCATCCAAATCGAGCAGCTCATTTTTGATGGTAGACAGGTTACCATTGATGTTGTAACGCAAGCCACCCACTTCACCCCGGTAGCCCAGTGTAAGTTCTATCCCTTTATTAAGTACGGTACCCACATTAGATAGGGCACCGGTAGGCACGCCAGAGTGTGGGTCTGGGGCATTTCTAAGGATCAAACCCCGTGTGTATTTTTCGTAATATTCAGCGCTCAGGGTAAGCCTGTTGCTAAACATTGCCATATCCAGACCAAAGTTAAGGGTTTCTGATCTTTCCCATGCAAGGTTGGAATTGGAGTTTTCATTTAGTGCCACCCTTCGGTTTCTCAAGCCTGGCTCACCCAGAATTACATTGTTATTGGCGCTCAAAGGTATGTTGAATGCATATAAACCCACTGAAGAAATATTGCCAATCTGGCCCCAGGAACCACGAACTTTCAACAGGTCGATCCAGTCAACATTGAAGAAACTCTCAGAAGATATTTTCCATGCAGCAGATAAGGCAGGGAAAAGGTCGGTCTTTGTATTCGCTGGAAGCCTGGAGGTCTGGTCACGACGGATACTACCCATAAAGAAATATCTGTCATCGTAGTCGTAGGTTATCCTTCCAATTGCAGAAGTCAGAGCATCTTCATTACCATAAGCACCAGGAACATTCAGTATAGTACTGGCATTACTTGCATATTGAAACCAGTAATCTTCACGGTCAAAATCCTGTACTCTGAAGTCAAATCCTTCTTCTGCCCTGAACTGTGCTGTATACACACCAGTAATACCCAGTCTGTGCTTGCCAAACGATTTATTGTAATTAATCTGCTGGTCCCAGATCCACCTTGAACTACTTCCGCTGCTTTGATCAAGAAAGTTCATATTGCTGGGCCTTCCAATTTCTGGCGCTCTTGGTGAAAAAGTTTTATCTGACCACGACCAAAGGTCTATGGAGAAGCTTGATTTAAAGGTCAGGTCGTCGAGTATATCATACTCCGCATAAGCAATGGCATTGACATTCATTCTGGGAGCATTGCGGGTTGGCCTTAACAAAAGCGAAACAGGATTATAGGTATCGCCATAAGCACCTGCAAATTGAGACAGTTCAAATGGTACCGTTCCGTGGAATCTACCATTTTCGTCATAAACCGGTGCCGCAGGGTTCATATAAATAGCATTGATAATCGCCCCGCTATAGCTACTGCTGGTATTAATACCTACAGATTCTGAATGGTTGAAATATACATTCTGTCCAACCCTCAATTTTTTGGTAATGTCATAATCAGATTTAAGTCGGAATGAAAAAAGTTCGAAATCTGTTCCTCTTAGCAAACCTTCTTTCTTATGATAGCCAAAAGAAGTGCTGTAACGACCCCGATCAGAGCCACCAGAGATTTGCAGGTTGGCATTGGTAATGGCAGCTGTTCTGAAAATTTCATCCATCCATGTAGTTCTGTGAACCTGACTCCAGGGATTGATAAGTGGATCATGTGCCGGATTGGGTATGGTACCCGCATGGGCTGCCGCATCGCGATATGCTTTGGCGTATTCAGGCGCGGTTAAAGCCTGGGGCAAATTAGTGGCGTTTTCAACCCCTCTGTAAAAATCGGCCGATACCCTTGGTGCACCTGATTTACCGCTTTTGGTGGTAATTACTATCACACCTGATGCAGCCTGAGCACCATAAATAGCCGCTGCAGCAGCATCTTTTAATACTACCATGCTTTCAATATCGTTGGGGTTGATTCGGCCACCATAATAAGGCATGCCATCCACAACATATAGGGGTGATTCATCAGCAAAGGTACCCACACCGCGAATAACCACTCTTGGCGTTGCTCCAGGATCTCCGGAGTTTGAAACAACCGTTACACCTGCCATTTGTCCCTGCAACATCTGCTGTGGACTGGATACCGGCCTGTCAACCGTTCTGGCCACATTTTCCAATTGACCCACTGAGGTAGTAAGGTCGGCTCTTTTAGCAGTACCATAGCCAATAACTACAATTTCATCCATGGCCTTTATATCAGCGACCATAGAAATATCTATTACGCTTCTGTTACCTACCGTTACCTCTTCAGTAATGTATCCTACAGAACTGAAAGCCAGTACAGTTTGCCCTTCGGGCACTTCAATTACATACGCGCCATTAATATCGGTAACTGTACCACTGGCAGTGCCTTTAATAACCACGTTTACGCCAGGAAGTCCGGAACGATCATCGGCAGTAGTAACCTTTCCTGTAACGCGAATGGTCTGCCACTGCTCTATTTGCAAAGTACTTTCCTCCGCAGGAACATTGGTTTCACGCAAAGCAACATTGATCATATTATCAATTTGCCTGAATTTTAAATTCCCCTCCTTTGACAATTGCATCAATACATCAGCCAATGATGTATTACCGCTCATATTAAGCCTTACATCTTTACTGATTACATTTTTGTCATAGAAGAATTTAAAATCTGTTTGCTTCTCTATCGATTTAAATACATCGATAATTCCAGCCTGCCTCATATTCAGACTGACATTCGTCTCCTTCAGGCTCTTATTTTGAGCAGTTCCGTCATAGGATAGCAGCATTCCTATGAAGAGGAATTGAATACTTATGCCATATAGCACAAATTTTGAACCCATGATTAACCAGGTTTGTAGTTTCTTTTTCATACTTTTACATCGTTATTGATCTAATAATTTAAAAATAGTTATAGTGCCCCGTTTGTCTTGATTTGCGAATTTCCACAGACAACGGGTTTGGAGGTCATAACATCCGGGAGCCATGCCACTGGTTCCCGTTTTTTTATTTTCATTGTTTTAGTACTTTTTAAGCCATACTTTTATCATATTTTGAGTTCAACATTTTTCCCATTGATACTAAATTGAAGACCGTGCGTAAAGCTTAGTCCGTGTAAAACCTGTTCCAGCGTTTCATTGTCAAAACGACCGTTGATTTTCAGATTTGCCGGATATTTTCCCTTAAAGGAAATCACCACACCGTACCAGTTTTCCAATGCGCGTAGCATATCGTTAAAAGTACTGTTTTGCAGTACCAATACGCCTGTTTTCCAGGCAAATTCAATCTCTGGATTATATAAATATTTTTCGCTTTTTTCCCGCTCGTCGGGAATTATCAAACCTTCACCCGGATACAATATATATTCACCTTCTGCTATGCCCTCCAGCTGAGGCCATTCCTTTGTTTTATCAACCGAAACTGATCCGCTCTGCAGGGCCACTTTTACATTATCATCGAAATCAAAAGCCCTGATATTAAAGGATGTACCCAGGGCCTGGGTATAGGTATTCTTAGCTTTTACTATAAACGGTATTTGTAGATTCTGTGCCACGGAAAAGTAGGCTTCGCCATGCAATTCCAGCCGTCGGTGTACTTTGCCAAATTGCTCATCGAAAATAATTTTTGAGCCTGCATTTAACATGATATTTGTTCCGTCTGGCATGGCGTATACAGCTCTTTTACCAATGGGGCTTTCTACAATATGCCTTGTTATTTCAGTAATCTGTGGCTTTTCATTATTTGTGAAGAAGATTGACAGCCCTGTGTAAATAAATACAAAGGCAATAATGGCAGCAATTCTATACCAGCTTTGGTAGTAGAAATTTCTTTTTTCCAATTCCAAAAGCTCTTTTCTGAAATTGGCAGTGCCGATCTCTGTTTTCCTGATTACTTCAGAGAATATCTGTTTTTTAACTTCCTTTCCCAGATATATTTCCGGGTAATGAAGGTTATCTATAAGTAGCCTTGCTTTTTTCATGGCGTCCACTTCTTCAGGGTGGTTCTCCTGCCATTGATGCCAGAATGCATTACTGTAAGCATTGGGTGCCATTACCCATTTTCTGAACTCCTCGTTCAATAAATAATAATATACCCGATCTTCATTTGTCATACTCATAGCAATGCGCTTCTACCGGTATAAGGAAAAAAACCTTAAAACAACCTCAATAAAAATAAACAAAAAATAAAATTTACAAAATTAATAAAAACATTAGCTCTCCGTTGGTGACTGATCAAATAAAACCATCTTTCAATAGATTATTTTCAATTTAAGAGCCATTAAATTTCTCATCAGGTATTATAATTAGTTGTATTTTTTGAAGACCTTTTTGAACTTTAAGCGATGTACAAAAAAAGACCGTTCTCTATAAAGAGAAAAGGGACTGTATCTACACGTAACAGTCCCTTTTTTTATTCATAAAATCCGGATGCTTTTCCAGACTTAATTTGTCAGGTTATACTTTTTCAGGTACTTCAAAGCCTTTTCGGTAATTCCGGCTTAACATTTGATTTGCTTCAGGATCATTTACAAATGTCTCAGATTTCGGATTAAAAGTGAGTACCCTTTCCAGTCGGTATGCAATATTGCCGAGGTGTGCCAGGGCAGATGATAAGTGTGCTGTTTCCACGGGTCCATTAAGAATGGTTTTATCATGTTTTCTTACCGCCTCGATAAAATTAGCTACGTGTCCATCAGTTCCTCCGTCACCCCTGTCCATTTCTGAGCCGCTGGCAACGCCATCATCACCGGATTTACCAGGCGTACGATCTTTTCCAAGGAAAGTCTGGTATTTATCATAACCGTTAACGACAAGATATCCTTTGTCTCCATAGAAAATATTTCCTACCGTTGCACCGGCTTCATCATTGGTACACCAATGTCTTACTTCAAACTGAATAATCTTTTTCTCCTCAGGATAATTATAAATGGAGGTCAGTACTTCAGGAACTTCTTTGGCATCATCCCAAAGAAACTTTCCGCCCATTGAGGTGATTTTAGTTGGTAAGCCTACATCGAGACCCCACATACACAGGTCGGTTTCATGGATACCCTGATTTCCAACATCTCCATTGCCGTAATCCCATAACCAATGCCAGTTGTAATGAACAATATCCCTGGAGAAGGGACGCTTGGGTGCAGGGCCCGTCCAAAGATCATAATCCAAACCTTCTGGTACGGGTGAAAATCCCTGGCGGCCTATGCTAGCCCTCCAGCGATAAACTATACCTCTTGCCATATAAACATGGCCAATATACCCGTCTCTCATTAACTGGATGGCCTCCCGCACAGCCGGTGAACTCCTGAGCTGAACACCATGTTGCACAATTCTGTCATATTTGTGAGCTGCTTCTACCATTTTACGACCTTCCCAGATATTGTGCGAGCCAGGTTTCTCCACATAAACATCCTTCCCTGCCTGGCAGGCCCAAATGGTTTGGAGCGCGTGCCAATGGTTCGGAGACGCGATGCCGATAACATCGATATCTTTTCGATCTAATAAACGACGAAAGTCTTGTTCGATGCCTACATCTTTTTTATACTTTTCCTTAAAGCTTTTCTGTCGTTCTTTGAGCAAATTCATGTCAGGGTCAGACAAAAAGGTGACCTGTACATTCTTTTGGTTCATAAAACTTTGAATATGGCTCTTTCCTCTTCCATTAATCCCTAATACGGCCGCGTTGATGCGGTCATTTGCTCCAAAAACACTGGAGGATAAGATGGTAGGCGCCACAAATGTGGCAGAACCTGCGATCACAGACTTTTTAATAAAATCTCTTCTTGACGGTTCGTTGTTCATATTGTTCTTCTGATTATGTAAAAAAAATTTAATTCACCCCAAAATATACAATCCTGGGGTGAATTCTTACAAAATTTCAAATATTTATTCACCAATAGCCCAGTTAAGGTTGATTGTCAATACACTTACATTGACCTAATCTGGATCAGGCTTTTCAAATTACGCAGATATTAACTCAATGCGGCAGGAAATCGGAAATGAGCAGGATAATATTGTGAGGTATATGTCCTATGGTATGTGATTTTGATCAAGAACAGGTTAATCCTGCCAATACAAATAATGCAATGCTAAATGTTCCTCTCATTTTCTTTAGGGCCTTATAAAGTAGTGACCTTACAGATTTGATTTCTTTATAACCTAAGAGTTCTCCTATTTGGGCATATTGAAAACCATGGTAATAAAAGTAGTAAATGGCCTCTCTTTCCCGATGGCTGAGTTTCTTCAAGGCGCTGGAAATTTTGCTCCGGTTTTCACGCGTCGATTGCATTTTGATAATCTGCTCTTCCGCAGATTCTTCCAAAGCCTGAAACCTGAGCGCTTCATTGCGGAAAAAGATATTTTGTTCCTGCTGCCTGAGCAATTCAAGCATCTTTCTCCGGCATGCTTTGAATAGGTATAAACGAATCGAATCGGTGTCACCAAGACCACCACGTCGTTCTCTTATTAATATAAATAAATCCTGTATACAATCTTTGATGAGCTCGGTGTCAGAAGAGAATTGCCGGCAGTAATTTGCCAGTATGTCAAAATACTTTTCATATATCAAAACAAATGCCGATTCATCTCCCTCCTTAAAAGATTTCCAAAGCTGGGCCTCGTCAGTCTTTACTGGTTCAGAAACCCTGGTTTTTACCTGCGGCTTTAAATACAAACCGTTTTCAGACATGTTATGCTCCAAAGCTTCCATATTTTGTAAATTCGTTTCAATATTGCAAAAATTATTTTTTTTACAAAGAATAAATTTTCTTTTTATTAGTGGCAACCGTCGGATAAAGATGACTTTCTAAGTATTCATGGGTAAAATACTGTAAAATTCAACCTCATTCGCGCTATAAAAGTATTGGAAAGGGTTGTGAAATCTGTTAAGCCTGTGTTAGCAAATTGTTATATATCATTTTGATCATGAACTATTTACGCAAGCAGCTTTACAAGGAATGACGATATCTTTAAAACAAATCCAAATTTTTACTCCTCTCAAACCTTTTTTAATGGTTTATTGGTTAATTTTGTACATTAAGATATACAGTTCAGGGTTATATAGGAGGGAAAAAAGTCTGACTGTGTTTAATATATGTAAACCTTAGTGGTGATGTAAAACCCGTTGCCAACAAAATTGGTTTATATAAAAGCCGATCTGACCTGACTATAATATTCGATTTTAATAATAGGTATGAAAACATTAAAGCCATCTGTTGCATGGTACGCAATTGGCATGCTGGTTGCCAGTATAGTTTATGGATGTTCTGGGAACAAAAAAAATCCCGTTGCTGCATCCGGTTCCGGGGGCATACAAAATCTCAATGTTTCGGCGGTGGTCGTTCAGCCCGGAATATTGGATGATATCATAATTGCCAATGGTTCGATTATGGCCAATGAAGAAGTTGATTTAAAAAGTGAGGCCACCGGAAGAATAACAAGGATTAATTTCCGTGAAGGATCGAAGGTTCAGAAAGGGCAGCTATTGGTTAAAATTGATGATGATGAACTTCAGGCACAATTGCGGCAATTGGAATTTGATCTGGACCTGGCCCGCCAGGATGAATATCGAAAAAGTCGTTTGCTCGAAGTAAAAGGTATCAGTCAGGAAGAACATGATGCTTCACGTCTGCGGGTATCTGACCTCGAATCACAAATTGATTTATTAAAAACACGTATCGATAAAACCATGATTGTGGCCCCTTTTAGTGGTCAGATTGGATTGCGATATGCCAGTGAAGGCGCATATATGACACCAGGTACCAACGTGGCATTGCTGGTACAAATTGATCCCTTAAAAATTGAATTTTCAATTCCCGAACGATATGCCGGATATGTAAAAACAGGGCAGTCAATTGAATTTAAAATTAGTGGCCGGGAAAAAATATTCCAGGGAAAGGTGTATGCCCAGGAACCCAGGATTGATCCCACAACCCGGACATTGCGGATAAGGGCTTTAAGTTCCAACCCAAAGGGAGAGCTTGTTCCCGGTACTTTTGCTTCCGTAACTTTGAAATTAGACCGGATTGAAGACGCACTTATGGTACCCACCCAGGTAGTTATACCCCGAATGGAAGGCCAGGATGTATTCGTTTACAGAAATGGCAAAGCCCACAGGGTACCGGTTGAAACGGGTACACGCCTTAGAAGTACTATTCAAATTTCTGAAGGACTGCAAGCAGGAGATACGGTAATTACTACCGGATTATTGGTACTGCGAGACCAGATGAATGTAAACATAGCACAAATTGTAGAAGTAAAAGACTAAAAACCATGGCCAAAAACCTTTCATCAATATGTATTGAACGCCCGGTACTAACCATAGTGATGTCCATTACTATTGTCCTATTCGGCGTGATTGGTTTTACCTTCCTGGGAGTTAGGGAATATCCCAGCGTTGACCCTCCTATTGTTACGGTTACCACGAATTATCAGGGCGCCAATGCCGACATCATAGAATCACAGATTACCGAACCGCTTGAGGAGTCAATCAACAGTGTGGAAGGTATCAGAACACTCAGCTCTGTAAGCAGTGATGGCCGAAGCAATATAACGGTTGAATTCGTATTGGGAAGAGACATGGAGGCCGCTGCCAATGATGTAAGGGATAAGGTGTCTGTTGCCGTTAGAAACCTGCCGCCAGATGCAGACCCTCCAATCGTAAATAAATCAGATGCAGATGCAGAATATATATTTTCCTTAACTGTTCAAAGCAATAAAAGATCCCTGCTGGAGCTTACCGAACTGGGTAATAATCTATTTAAAGAGCGGCTGCAAACCATCGAAGGGATTAGCAATATAAGAATCTGGGGGGAGAAAAAATATGCTATGCGATTAATGATCAACCCGCAGAAACTTATCGCCTATGGACTTACTCCGCTGGATGTCCGCAATGCGCTGCTCAGTGAAAATGTGGAATTGCCCTCAGGTCGAATCGAAGGATATAATACAGAACTCACCATCCGTACTTTCGGAAGACTTACCACAGAAGATGAATTCAATAATCTTATAATCGCTGAGCGCGACGGTATATTGGTTCGCTTACGTGATATAGGAAGGGCGCGCCTATCTCCGGAAAATGAGAGGTCAATTCTGCGTGGCAACCATGGTATCCCTATGATAGGCCTCGCCATTCAACCTCAACCAGGGGCTAATTATATAGAAATAGTTGATGAAATAGAAGAGAGAGTTGAACAATTGAAAACCGAACTTCCCGAAGATATTATACTGGGTGTTGCCCTCGATACTACCAAAAATATCAGAAAAGCTATAACAGAAGTTCAGGAAACCATTTTGATTGCTTTTATACTGGTACTATTGGTTATTTATTTTTTCCTAAGAAGCTGGCGTACCACGCTTATCCCGATTGTGGCCATACCAATTTCATTGATAGGGTCTTTCTTTGTAATGTATGCCGCCGGATTTTCCATCAATATATTAACCCTGCTGGGTATTGTACTGTCGGTAGGTATTGTGGTAGATGATGCCATTGTCGTAATGGAAAATATATACGCCAAAATTGAAAGAGGTATGCACCCTATACGTGCAGCACATCTGGGTACCAAGGAAATTATTTTTGCCGTAATTTCTACTACTGTTACACTTGTTGCTGTATTTATGCCCATCGTGTTTCTTCAGGGTTTTACCGGACGACTTTTCCGTGAATTTGGCATCGTAGTGGCAGGTTCGGTAATAATCTCATCATTTGTGTCGCTCACCTTAACTCCAATGATGTCTTCGAGGATTCTGAAGAGAAAAGAAAAACATGCCAGATTTTTTGAATATACAGAGAAGATATTGAAAAAAGCCATAGATGGCTATAGCCAGTCATTGGTGCGTTTTATGCCCTACCGTTGGTTTGCCCTGGTAATTATGGCTGTCTCTGCCGGCATTATATTGTATTTTGGATCAAAACTACAATCTGAACTGGCTCCGCTGGAAGACAAAGGACGTCTTCGATTATTTGCTACCGCACCTGAAGGCACTTCTTATGAACTTATGGACGACTACATTCAAGGCCTGATAGAGCTTACTGATACCATGCCCGAGAGAGAGTCGATCCTTTCGGTTACCTCACCGGGTTTTGGCTCTTCGGTATCTGTTAACTCAGGTTTTGTACGTGTTACACTGGTTCCTGCCGATGAAAGAGAAAAAAGCCAGCAACAACTGGCCATTGAGTTAACGGCTAGACTGAGAGACCACAATTATGCCAGGGCTATTGTGAGCCAGGAAGAAACTATTGCTGCTTCAAGGGGTGGAGGTTTACCAGTACAATTTGTCGTACAGGCAACCAACTTTGAGAAATTGTCTGAATTCTTACCGACTTTTTTACAAAAAGCTCAGGACGACCCTGCTTTTTCTATTGTTGACCTCAACCTGAAGTTTAACAAACCTGAAATGCAGGTAGAAATCGACCGAAACAAAGCCAGGGAAATGGGTATTTCAGTAAGAGATATTGCTGAAACCCTTCAACTGCTGTTTAGTGGCCAAAGATTTGGATATTATATTCAAGATGGCAAACAATATCAGGTAATCGGTGAAGCAGAACGCGAAAACCGCAACGAACCACTCGACCTGCGTTCTGTGGCCGTAAGAAACCGAACCGGCGAAATTGTGCTCTTAGACAACCTGGTAAAACTCAGCTACCGTACCAGTCCCCCACAGCTATATCGCTATAACCGCTATGTGTCAGCAACGGTTTCAGCTGTGCCGGCGCCCGGACTTACGGTTGGCGATGGCATTGCAGCGATGCGCAAAATAGGAGATGAAGTCCTGGATGATTCATTTGTAACAAGTCTGGCAGGACCTTCCAAGGACTTTGAAGAAAGCTCAAACAGTCTATTGTTTGCTTTCATCCTTGCATTGGTTTTGGTATATCTCACCCTGGCGGCACAATTTGAAAGCTTCAGAGATCCACTTACCATTATGTTTACTGTTCCGCTGGCCATTGCCGGCGCTGTATTGGCAATGTATTTATTTGGGCATACCCTCAATATATTCAGCCAGATTGGTATTATAGTACTCATTGGTATAGTGACTAAAAACGGAATTCTGATTGTTGAATTTGCCAATCAGAAGAAGCTGGATGGCATGGACATAAAACAAGCTGCCATTGAATCGGCAACACAACGATTCAGGCCTATCGTCATGACCAGTTTTGCCACCATTTTAGGTGCATTACCTATTGCCCTGGCTCTTGGGGGAGCTTCCACAAGTCGCATTCCTATGGGGGTGGTGATCATTGGCGGACTGGTATTTTCTCTCATTCTCACATTATATGTTATACCTTCGTTGTACACATATCTCACTTCCAAGGAGCAAAAAATTGATGAATCTCTTTTTGAAGAGGAAGAAAAAGAAATTGAATATGCCTAAATACCTGAGTATTATTTTTTTGCTTTTCATAGCAAATGATATCCTGGCACAAGAAAAACTAAGTCTTGAAACCGCAGTCATTGAGACGCTGGATAAGAATTTTTCTATAGTAATCGCCAGAAAAAGTGAACAGATCGCCGTCAATAACAACGATCTTGGCAATGCCGGATTTTTGCCTACCGCTAATTTAGAAAGCACCTATACACGCTCCCAAACAGATACTGAGCAGCAATTTTTCGATGGGAGAGAATTTAATGTACCCGGAGCCCGATCCCAGGTATTTAATACCAACGCCAGGCTCGACTGGGTGCTTTTTGATGGCTTTAGAATGTTTGCCGCCAAAGAAAGACTGGGTTACATGGAAGATCTGGGAAAAACCCAAACCCAGATTGTGATGGAAAACGTTTTGGTGGAACTCGTCAGCACCTACTATCAGTTGATTACACAACAGGAGTTATTGCAGGTGTATAAAGATGCACTGGAAGTTTCGCAATCGAGAAGAGACCTTATTCAAAAAAGATTTGAACTTGGGGCTGGCAACCGAATTGATCTGTTGCAGACTATGGTCAATGTTAACGCAGATTCTTCTCAATATATCATGCAGCAAAATACGGTAAGGAGACTGCGTACCCTGGTGAATCAATTTATGAACCGCGATATTAAAACCAATTTTGAAGCTTCTGACGAAATTCAGCTGAATAAAAGTCTGATATATGAAGAATTGCTGGAGGATGCACTGCTCCAAAACCGCACCATGACCGAAGCCCGGCTCAATCTTAAAGTAAATGAAACAAGCATTGATGAAATCAAATCCCGCTACTGGCCCCAACTCAATTTTTTTGCCGGATTAAGCTATAATCAACTTGAAAATGAAGCCGGATTTATTCAGTCTTCCCGTAATCAGGGATTCAACTACGGGTTAAATATGCGCCTGAACCTGTTTAATGGCTTTAACGACCGCAGGGAAATCCAAAACCAGAAAATCCTCAAAGAAACTTCTGAAAATATGGTCAAGGATATTCAACTCAGGCTTACCACTAATTTATACAATGCCTATAACGATTATCAAACAGCCATTACCATCGCAGAATTTGAAGAAAAAAATCTGCAAATTGCTACGCAAAACCTCGACATCGCCATGGAACAGTTCAACCTGGCAGTGATTAATGAAGTGACTTTCAGGGAAATTCAACAAAATGCTGTAGAAGTAGCCAATCGATTGCTGCAGGCCCGGTTTGACGTAAAACTCACCGAATTGGAGCTAATGCAACTCAGTGGCGGACTTATCAGAAATGCCGGCTACTGAGTAACCCAAATTTACTGAATGAACAAGGTTTTACCTATTCTCCGGTTTTTAGCTGTTTTAGCCTTAAAAAATACCTCTATTCCAAATCTAAGGTACATAGTACTCCAATATACAAATCAAGTATTTACATAAGGCATTCAGATACAAAATCAAATACTGCCTTTTCAGTTACATAAAGGTAATCTCATACTCAGGTGAAAACAGAGATTTGGAAAAAAATAAAAGTACTGGTGGCCGGGTGCGGATCCATCGGTAAAAGGCATGCACGTATATTGCAGGAAATTGGCCTTGAACAAATATGGATCTATGACACAAATCCTTCAGAAGCCGAGGCTACAGCCGCTGCTGTAAATGGCCTTAATGTGGCAGAATCATATCAACAGGGCCTGGAAATATGTGACGCCGTTTTTATAACAACCCCTACCCGCCTTCATATACCCATGGCCATCGAGGCTCTGCAGCAAAATTGCCATGTTTTTATAGAAAAACCCGTTTCTGACAGCTCCAATGGCATAGATGATCTGAATAGCCTTACCAGAAAAGTGAATAAAAAGGTAATGGTGGGTCTGTGCATGCGTTACCATGAGGGCATCAGAAAGACCCGGGCAATGCTTAATGAAGGAAAAATAGGAAGATTGATTTCCATCCGTTCGCTGGTAGGAGAACATTTTCCGTTAGTACATCCCAATTACAAAAACATGTACTACGCAAAATATTCAGGCGCCTTTGAAATCATGCACGATCTTGATATCGCGCTGTGGATGGCAAATCAGGAAGTGAAAAGTGTGTACTCCATTCATGGCAGCTACAGCGATATTGAAATTGAGGCCCCCGACCATGTTGAAATGCTGATCGGGTTTGAAGATCGTTGTACCGCTACAGTACATCTTGACTTCTATCAATTCCCCAGGCGCCGCAACATAGAACTGATAGGAACAAAAGGGGTAATTATTACAGATTTTACAGCCTGGGATCATTATTCCATTTCTGTATTTACACAGGATGACCAGCATTGGGAAATACACAAGGGATACACCCAACGTGATGATATGTTTAAAGAGGAAGACAGGGAATTTCTTGAAGCGATTGCTTTTGACCACCAAATCAATTGCACCACAGAGGAAGCCTGTCGCTCCCTCCGGGTAATTGAGGCTGCCCAAAAAGGCATACAGTACCCGGGAAGCATGTGATATATTTTCTGTCTTAAATTGGGCAAATAATTCATTTCAAAAAAAGCAATGGACGAAAAAATTTGGAATCTTAGCGGAAAAGTGGCCATTATAACCGGCGGAGCAAGAGGATTGGGATATGATATGGCTTGTGCCCTTGCTTCAGCAGGATGTAACCTTATCCTTACCTCACGTTTTAAAAACAGCCTTGAAGAACCCGTTCAACATTTAAAAACAAAGTACAAGGTTGAAGTGATGGGCCTGGAATTAGACCATCGCCATTTTAACCAGGTATCTGAAATGGCAGAAAAATCGCTGGCATTTATGGGCAGGATCGATATCCTCATCAACAATGCCGGTGGTGGTTCCGGAACTGGTGAAAGTGATTTTTTTCTTCGCTCACCAGAAGAAATGGCCGAAATGGTAAGCAATAATCTGCTGGGCGCCATGTACTGCTGCCGCGAAATTGGTAAAATAATGAGCAAACAAAATTCCGGCAAAATCATAAACATTGCATCCATAGCAGGTATGGTAGGAAGAGACCGCTCCATGTATCGAAAAAACAAGAAAACCGAACAAACCATTGACTATGCTGCCGCCAAAGCCGGAATTATTGGCATGACCCGCGACCTTGCAGCCTATCTCGCCCCCTATGACATTTGTGTAAACAGCATATCACCAGGTGGCTTTTACAGTAAAAACCTGCCTGATGGTTTTGTTGCAGACTACAACAAAGCGACTGCCCTGGGCCGAATGGGGGAATATGGCCGCGACATTAAAGGAATAATTCTTTTTTTATCTTCCCCTGCCTCAGACTATATTACAGGACAAAACCTTGTTGTAGATGGTGGCTTCACCATATGGAAGTAAACGCTATTATGTTACAGGTTAATACTCCCTTATATACTATCGTACATCTTTGGATTGGGCTTTTTATTTGGCTGCTCCCATTGCAGGCAGATGCAAACTCAAAAGGTGCCATTAATCAAATCAGACAGGAAGTAATTTTAAACCTTTCCGACGAAGCCACTATCATTGGGAATGAAGGTCTGGCTGGTATGTTTTGCGGAGTACACCAGCATACCCTCATATTGGCAGGAGGTACAGCTTTCCCCGATGGCAAGCCCTGGGAAAATGGGAAAAAGCATTTTTCTCAAAGTATCCTGTGCTATACGCGAACAAAAGATGGGAAATTGCAGAAATCATCATATTCTGCACAACTGCCCTTTGGCCTGGGTGAAGGCGCTTCAGCTTCCACACCACAAGGACTGGTATGTATTGGAGGACTCACAGAAAACGGACTGAGTGATCAGGTTTTCCTGCTCTCCATCATTTCAGATGGCATTACAATTGAACATTTGCCTTCGCTTCCGGCAGGAATCAAGCACAGCGCTGCCGTAAGCATAGGCTCGAAAGTGTACATGATCGGGGGAGAAACAGACCAGGGACCGGTAAAGCAATTTCTCATGTTAGACCTATCCAACCTTCAGGCAGGATGGCAGTCACTTCCCGATTTTCCTGAGCCTGTATCTGCTGCCGCGGCAGCAGTACAAATGGATGGAGAAGGATTAAGTATTTACGTCTTTGGAGGAAGGGCGCTTTTACAAGGTCACACTAAAACAACCTTTTACTCCTACAATTATCGGTTTTCATTCAAATCCTCCTCATGGCATGCCAAAAAGAACATAGCCAGCGCAGGAAATGCCAGCTTTTCCCTGGCAGCTGCCAATGCCTCAGCACTGGGAGCCAGCCACATAATTATTACTGGCGGTGATCCCGGACACACCTATAATCAGGTAGAGAAAGCCATCCACGATATGCAGGGCCTGATGCCAGGTGCACGGCAAAAGAGAGATTCTCTCTGGCAAAGTCATCCAGGATTTAATGAAAAAATTCTGGTATATAATACCATAACCGACAGTTGGTTTGAAGCCGGAGCCTGGCGGGGCATACCGGTTGCCGTAGCTCCCGCCATAGTATGGAATGGTCAAATTATAGTTGCCGCCGGTGAAATACGACCCGGCATAAGAAATCCTGAAATTCATCAGATTATTTTTACTACAGAGCCGCTTTTTGGCTGGGTAAACTATATGGTATTAATCTTGTATTTTGTTGCCATGCTGATGCTGGGCTTTTTCTTCATGAAGAAAGGAGGTGATACCGATCAGTTTTTTAAGGCAGGAGGTAAAATCCCCTGGTGGGCAGCCGGAATCAGTATTTTTGCCACTACCCTGAGCGCCATTACCTTTATTGCCATCCCTGCCAAATCATATGCTACCGACTGGCGTATGTTTATTTTCAATATGACCATAATAATGATGGTGCCTTTTGTGGTGCGGTTTTTTCTTCCCTTTTTCAGACGTTATAATTTTGACACGGCGTATCACTACCTGGGCCTGCGCTTTAACAGCATTGTGCGTTGGATTGCTGCAACGCTGTTTGTATTATTTATGATCACCCGCATTGCCATAGTACTGTTTTTGCCTTCCCTGGCACTGAATGCCGTAACGGGTTTCAGCATATTCTGGGCAATAGTAATAATGGGATTGGTAACCATTATCTATTGTACCAGCGGCGGCATTGAAGCGGTAATCTGGGGAGATGTTATTCAGGGCTTTATTCTTCTTTTTGGTGCAATTACAGCTTTGTTTTTTCTGATTTACGGTACAGAAGGTGGCATGGAAGGATTTATTGCCATTGCAAAGGACAATCAAAAATTCAGAACATTAGACTTTTCTTTCGATTTGTCTCAGCCAGTATTATGGGTGGTACTGATTGGAGGTCTTGCGAACAGCATGATTTCATATACCAGTGATCAAAGTGTGGTACAAAGGTATATGACCACAAAAAATGAAAAAGAAACGGCAAGAAGTATCTGGCTAAACGGATATTTAAGTATACCCGTAGCTTTGATTTTTTTCACCCTGGGCACCGCATTGTTTTCCTTTTATTACTCCAATGCAGAAAGATTATCCGTAACCAACCCTAATATAGATTCTGTTTTCCCACAGTTTATCGTTTCTCAAATGCCTGCAGGTATTTCAGGACTCTTAATTTCAGCCATATTTGCCGCCGCGATGTCTACCTTGTCATCAAATATCAATTCGGTGGCAGCAGTGATTACTTCCGATTTGTTTGGAACCTTGACCAATCAACAAAGTCAGGGACGCAAAATGCAGGTGGCCAGGTGGTCGGGCATACTAACCGGTCTGTCTGGCATAGCAATGGCTGTTATGCTTGCCAATTGGAACATCGCTTCACTCTGGGATCAATTTAATACCTTTTTGGGTTTACTCACAGGGAGCTTATGTGCACTGTTTATAATGGGAATTTTCTTTGACCGTATTTCCGGAACTGCAGCAATTGGAGGCACCTTTATTGGCTTGGTTTTTCTATTGTTAATCAGGCAATATACTTCCCTTTCTTTTCTGCTATTTGGCTTTTTCGGTATCTGTCTGAGTATTTCCTCAGCATTATTATTAAGTATTCTCTTTCCCCAAAAAGATGACAAAACAGGTTACACCTGGAAGACCCGAAAACCAGTAAAATAGTAAATGGCCAAATGCCAACCTTATCCTTTTAGCATTTTTGATGGCCATAATAAGATCAAATGCCTGCAATAGCTTAATAAGATCTTTCCAGGAGCTGGTAATGTATCAGAAAATAATTGCTGTACTAATGGCAAACAAAGAATACCTGACATACTTTCTGGTGCATACGAAAGCCTGAAATTCATTACATAAATTAGCACTTTGTAATAAAGCCTCTTTTTGACTATTCAAGTGTTTTACGCTCAAATTACGCTTCATTTAATTTAAAAGATCGCATTGTAAAGGCAAATACCCTTCTGAGAACCTCCCTGGTAAATGATATTGTCTGTATAATATTACATGGCATTTTCCCTTCCCGCATAAAAAAATTATGACATTTTATATAATAAATATAATTTAGCATACAAGAAATAAGATTATACCCATAAAAAAGGTTGAAAATGAAAAAATTGTATAAAAAAATTCTTAGCTATACATGGATGGGACTGCTTCCGGTGATGATATGGATTTCATGTATAGATGCTGATGATTATGATTTTGACCGCTTGGCAGAGTTTAGATGGAGCCCCGAACTTGCAATTCCTATGATCTATGGGAAATTAACCATCGAAAACCTTCTTTCGACAAACGATATCGAATCACTGGAAACCGATGCAGCAGGATTGTATTATCTGGTCTATGAAGATACACTGGAATCACGTACCATTGGAGATATTTTATCATTTAACAACATCTTTTTCAATGCTTCTTTTCCTGTAATTGCTGGAATCATTCCTCCTCTAACGATTGAAAATCTGGTACAAAGCCAGGGAATTCTGGAGTTTGATCAGGACCCTGAAGAAATAACCTACATGCAAGCTAAAGAAGGGGTTTTTAACTACTGGATGAGTACAACACTGAATCAGAAAGTAGATGTCACCATTCACTTTCCAGACATACTGGTCAATGGTGAGGAAATGAAAATAGAGCAAAGCATAGGGGGCAGTAATCCCAATACGAGTGGCACGATTGACCTTAGTGAAACGCATTTTGATCTTACCAATACTCCAAAAGGACACAACCAATTCAGGTATTACATAAATGCTGAATTAGAAAATGGAAACAATCCGCTTATCATTCAGGTCGGCGAATTAATTTCAGTTTCCATGAGTTTTGCAGGAATTGAATATTTATATGCTGAAGGCTATCTGGGTGTACAAAGTCTGGATGTTGCCGAGGACATTGTTGAAGTCGGACCATACGGTGACTTTTTTGATGAGGCAGACATTCAACTCAACAATGCACAAATAAAACTTACCTTAATCAATGAATTTGGAGTACCGGTTTCAGCTGATTTTGAAAGATTACACGCTATGTTTGAGGGAGGAGAAATTCCATTGCTTACTACCCCTCCAAGCCCCCTTGTAATTGCTGCACCTTCAGTCAATGGACAAGTGGCGCTTACGCAGATTACGATTAATAATGCTGCAGAAGCATTTAACAATAAAGCTGATAAAATTCAGTATAAGCTTACAGGTTTCAGTAATCCATCAGGGGAACGAATCAACAATTTCGTTGCTGCCGATCACAAAGTATCGGTAATACTCGATGCCAGGGTACCGCTTTTTGGGAGTGCCAACAATATTAATCTCAGTGATACACTTGAAATTGACCTCGACCTCGGGGAGGGGGATGTAGAAATTGAACGTGCCTTGATCTTTATAAACATCGACAATGGTTTTCCTTTACAAGGTGAATTGCAAATGTATTTTACCGATAGTAATTATGTGGTACTAGATTCTGCTTTTACTTCTGTTTCACAAAAACAGCTGCCAGCCGCCCGCGTTGACAACAATGGCAATGTTACCCAGCCCGGTATTTACAACGAAATGATTGAAATTAAAGATCAAAAACTTAGACGAGTTGAAAATGCAAGCCATATAATCATTAAATCGGCGCTGAGCACTACCCGTAATCCCGATGGCTCTTTTCCGCATGTAAAAATAAAATCGGATTATGGCTTAGAAGTCAATGCACGTTTACAGGCTAAAATAAAAGCAACCTTACGTCCGTAATGTTTACATAATTAAATATAATGCCTGTTATATTTACATTTTCATAACCTGGAAAATACATAGAAATGAATATTTATATAAACAAAAAAATAATTTGTCTTTGGCTGGCCATGCTCGCTGGGCCGCTTGTACTATGGGCCCAACAGCAAAATACATTGTATTTCATGAACGATGTAGCCCAGCAATCTTATCTAAATCCGGCTTTCAGGCCTGAATACAAGGTAACCATCGGGCTCCCTGGCATCTCATCGATTTATACTTCAATGGCCAACAGTGGCTTTGCCTATGGAGATTTTATAAACCGCAGAGCCTCTGATGATTCATTGGTGATGGACATCAACCGCTTGAGTCAAAGGCTTGCCGGCCGAAATTACCTGAGCAATCACAATGCAGTGGATGCCCTTTTTATTGGCTTTGACCTGGGGCCAAAATGGTACCTGAGTCTCAATACCAGTATGAAATCCATGACAAGCCTTATGTACCCATCTGACCTGATCAACCTGCTCAAAGATGGCAATGCTCAAAGCATTGGGAATGAATTACAATTCAGTCCTTCCTTTGATGGTATGGTATACCGGGAAATCGGGTTTGGCCTGGCGCATATCATCAATGACTTTATGTCGGTTGGCGCCAGGTTTAAATTCCTCAACGGAGCCGCCAATGCGACTTCCGACCGCTCTGAATTCAGCTTGCAAACCGCCGAAGATTTTGCCCTTACCTTAAATGGAGATATAATGCTGAAATCAGCAGGTGTCGCCCGTTTCGACGACGATTTTGAAATCAACGGTTTTTCAGATGTTATGGGCTTGTTTGGAAACAGAGGCTTTGCTGTTGATCTGGGCTTTACCTATGAACCCATCAATGATTTAAAACTGGCTTTCAGTGTTTTAGACCTGGGCTTCATTAACTGGACCACAAACCTACAGGGTTTCGGATTGGTAAATGGCAGTGCTTCCTATACTTTCAGGGGATTTGACATAGCAAAGTTGATTGAAGACGAAGATGCTGCACAGGCAGAATTTGACGCTTTGGAAGAGGCTTTTGAATTTGATGAAATTGCCATATCTTCCTACAGAACTATGATGCCAATGCGGCTACTGGCCAGTGGCGAATATAGCATTGTACCAGGCTTGAGAGCGGGTGCTTTATTATCAGCGGAGATATTCAGATCCCGTTTTAACGGAAGCGCTTCAGCCAATGTCACCAAAGATTTTGGAAAAGCCATGAGTCTCTCTCTAAGCTGGTCGGCCATGCACCGTCGTTTTAACAATTTTGGGATGGGTATGAATTTTAATCTGGCGCCTTTTCAGCTGTATCTGGCAGCAGACAATGCCCTCGGGGCCCCCGTATCTTTGTTGAGAAACGGAAACATCAACGGATTTATAAATAATAGTCAGGTAATTAATTTTCGGGCGGGTGTAAATCTGATCTTCGGACATCGAAAAGATCAGGAAAAGCTTGCTTTACCTACATATTGAAAACCACTTCCAAAAAAATATTAATCTATATGCGCACTATAATACTATCTGGAATCTTCTTTTCACTCTTAAGTATACAAGTCAATGCACAGATGGGCTACCTGCCGATAAAACTGGGCAACCAAATTAACTCTGAATATCCCGAACTTAACCCGGTCCCTGAGCCCAATGGCTCAGCACTGTATTTTTCCCGTGTTGACCACCCCGATAACCGGTATGGCATCAGAGGCAGTCAGGATATTTGGGTTTCTTATAAAGATGAAAACGGACGTTGGTTGCCGGCTGAACGACTTCCTGATGCGGTGAATCTCACCCGATACAATGCCTTATTCTGGGTTTCAGAAGATGGTAAACGATTTTTAATTAATGGCACTTACAATAAAAAGGGTGCCTGGAAAAAAAGAGGATTATCGTTTATTGAGCGTACGGAAGACAGTTGGAGCTTACCTGAAGCCCTGGAAGTAGGTAAACTGAAAACCTTTAACAGGGGGGATTACAGTACAGCCACCATGAATAAAAGCGGAAATATTCTGGTCATGAGCATGAGTAAAAAACTGCATGGCAAAAAGCAAAACCTCTATTATAGTTCCATTGATGATAAGGGCAAATGGTCTTCTTTAAAGAAATTTCCCAAGAATGTAAATAGCAAACATGATAACCTGGCCCCTTTCATTTCTGCTGATGGAAAAAAGGTATATTTTACCAGTAATCGAGACGACAAATCTGATTACAACATCTATGTTTCACAACGCAATGACCTTAGCTTTGAACAATGGTCAGACCCTGTAAAGCTTAGCGATACCATCAACTCTATTTATTGGGATGCCTACTACCGCACGAATCCCAATGAGAGTATGGCCTGGTATACAAGGGTAGAAAACCTGATGAGCCAGCCTAATATCTACCAGATTAAACTGTTCGAAGAAAGGCCCTGGGTGGAACTGCAGGCCAGAATTGTCGATAAAAATACAGGTGCCGTTGTTTCTGCCTCAAGGAATTTTTCGCTTTTGGTCAACGATTTGCCAAAGGAAATAGAAAGTATAGACCGGCAAACAGGCGTTTTTACAGTAAAGCTTCCATTTGGTGGTCAGTTTCAATTAACCCCGCAGATGGCCAAATACAATGTTGATTCAGCAAAAATCAGCACAACATTCACCGAAGAATTTGAAGTGCGCTATAAAGATTTTACCGCTGAAGCCTTTGATTATGCCTCCATAAAAGGTTCAGTATATCTCAAAAGGACGGGTATGCCATTGCCGGCATCAGCAGGTGTGCGGCTTATTATAGATGGCATGGAAGCTTCAGAAGTAGTCATCGATTCCCGAACCGGAGCTTACAGCACAACACTGCCCCTGGGCAATAACTACAAAATATGGGCCGAAGCCAAAGGCTACGTACCTGTAATGAGTACCGTTGAACTATCGCAATTAGAGGAATTTGAAGAAATCGAGCACAACCTTTATGTAGAACTTCCCAAAGTAGCCTTGGTAAGTGGGAATATTATCGACCGCAAAAGCAATGAAAAACCAGAAGCCATTTACGGCACAAGAATTCAAATCAACGGGGAAGATGTGGATAATGCTCAGATTGATACACTGGCTGGCAACTACAGCATCGAAGTCAGCCTTGGCTCTAAGTATTTAATCAATGCGAGAATCCCGGGTTATTATCCTGTTATGGAAGAACTTGATTTGAGTGGTGAAGCCGAAAGGGTGCGCGTTATGCAAAACTTATTTCTTGTCCCCTTAGAGGTTGGTCAACAGGTACGATTGAACAATATCTTCTTCGATACAGGCAAATCTACACTGAAACCCGAGTCGCACGAAGAACTTGACAGGGTGGTAAAATTTCTCAGTGAAAACCCTAGTGTGCGAATAGAGATTGGTGGTCATACCGATAATGTGGGAAATGCCTCTTTCAATAAGAATTTGTCTTTGCGGAGGGCCCAGGCCGTGGCGCAATATATTCTCTCTAAAGGTATACCGGCAGAAGCCATCACCCATCAAGGCTATGGCATGGAAAAACCAATTGCCGACAACAGCACGGCCGATGGAAGGAGTATAAACCGAAGGGTTGAATTTACCATTATCAATAAATAAAAAGACTGTTGCCCAAAGCATAATTTTATCCAAACCATTCAAAGACTTTAAGGGTTATAATGCGGTAAATCAATCGCATTTTCAACCCTTTTTTTATGGATCCAAATAGCAAAATATATATAATCGGTGCAGGTGTATCGGGTTTGGTGGCCGCCATTGAACTTGAAAGGTATGGTTACAGCCCGGTAATTCTTGAATCTTCAGACAAAATAGGTGGCAGGGTAAAATCAGATACGATCGATGGCTTTATTCTGGATCATGGCTTTCAGGTGCTTCTTGACGCATACCCCGAGGCAAAACATTACCTGAACTACCAAGCCCTGGATTTAAAACAATTTACACCCGGCGCCATAATTTTCCACAACGGCAAAAAAATAAGGTTTTCAGACCCCCTGAGAAATCCTGAAAAAATACTGAGCATGGCCTTTTCATCCGCGGGTACCTTGTCTGACAAACTGCGACTATGGGGACTTAACCGATCCTTAAAGAAAAAATCTGTTCAAAGTATTTTCAGCTCAGAAGCAGGCAGCACTATTGAGTACCTGAAAAAAAGGAAATTCAGCGATCGCATTACAGAACGTTTTTTTAAACCTTTTTTCCGAGGGATCTTTTTGGAAAATGATCTCGATACATCATCAAAAATGTTTGAATTTGTATTCAAGATGTTTGGTGAGGGTCATGCCACTATCCCTGCCAAAGGTATGGGTGAAATCGCAAAACAACTTTCAGGCAAGCTCCAAAGAACAGAATTCCGGTTTAAGACAGCGGTAAAATCCATTCTTTTCGATCATATTCTGCTGGAAGATGGAGAAAAAATTGAAGCCGATGGCATCATTATAGCTACCAAACCACATACAATGCTTTCAGGCATGCAGGCAGAAAAGGATGAAAATCATGCGGTGAGCAACCTGTATTTCTCATTGGATCGTTCTTTCCTGGGCGAACCCATCATTGCCCTTGTGCCTGGTGATGAATTTGCCATTAATAATTTCTGCTTCATGAGTGATGTTTCACCAGCCTATGCCCCTGAAGGAAAGGCGCTGCTATCTGTTTCAGTGAATGGTGTATATACTGATGAAAAAGAACTTGTGCAAAGGGTAATCATGGAACTGGAAAGCCTGGCAGGCCCAAATGCTTTGCAGGGGCTTACATTTTTAAAAATGTACTCCATTGCCAGGGCATTGCCTGTAATGGAAGATCTGCAATTTGAAATGCAGCATACAGCCACCCGGATACAAGACAGCATTTTCCTGGCAGGAGATTATCTCTTGTATGGTTCTCTCAATGCCGCGATGTATTCAGGCAGAAATGCAGCAATCGGACTGGCCAATGCCCGTCAACCCATCGGCGGAGATGTTGTGTAAACTATTGCGCCGCTTGCTTTGCTTCCAGCGCTTTTTGTATTCGCTGTTCCTTTTCGCTGATCAGAACATATTGAATAATGGTATTTCGTCTTTTGCCCAATAAGGTAATCCTTTCTTCTGAAGCGAATAAAACTTTCAAAGGTTGATCACTCCTCAATACAGCGGATTCAACGTATAGATAGCCGTTTTCCTCAAATACATCATCAAATTTAAAAATCCTTATTTCCCCCTTTTTGTCATATACAGCGGTAAACTTATCCGTCATGACTTTAAACCAATTTTTATCGAACTTATTGATTTGCAATAAAAAGTAGGAATATCCCTCTAGAAATGGCCTGATTTCATCAACTTCATAGCTGATGGGACTGGTGTTATATGCCGTACCGGTGAAAGTAGCCATGGCATTGGAAACCATCCCCAATCCACGTTGATAGGTATCTGCAATATAAACCACATTGGCGCCCTTAAAGGCAGCTTCTGTTTTCAATTTTCTCATGGCCCGTCTTGTTACACTGTTGATGCCTGAAATGCCGGTAAATCCCCTTGCTTTAGCATGTACATTATCCACGGTTTTTAAACCGGCTATATCATTGACATCGTATGTAACGAAGACCTTCTCATAATCTTCGTACGAATTAACCGGCCAAACTTTTTTGTCGAAAATAATCTCTCTACCAGACGAAAACTGAATCTTTTCTACTAAAACTTTTGAGACAGTTTGCGATGTATGCTCATCCGGATATCGGAAAGTAACATTATGAAATGATACGTCATCCACGAAAACTTCTTTAATTTCTCCATTGATTTGCAATTTATCTGTATCCGATGGTTGGGCGATGCACAAAACGGGCATGACATAGTAAAGTACAAAAAAGTAATATTTCATAATTGTTTTAAGTTAAATGAGAATTGCAATTCTATGAAACTTATTATCAAAAAACGCAATTTTATTACATTTTTATAATAAATATTATAGAAAAATATTGAAAAGATCATGCAGAAAACCTATCCCAATATGCTGTCGTTTTGAGACCATTACAATATGAAATGGGTTCTCAGAATTGTAGTAGTCTTGAATATCACTTCCGAAAAAATCACTTGATTCTATAGTGATATCATATATTTTAAACCATCAAACTGACTGTGGAGGCGTACTGATCAGATAATTCTGTTGCCAGGGTTATGGATAGATCAAAGTCAACAATTTTTAAACTTTTTTGATCTTTTCCATGAAAAAAGATATTTTTGATCTACGCATATATCAATCAATGAAAAAAATTAAAACCATAGCTGAGGGAAACACAACACATAAGGTTGATGACCTATTGTTAAGTCTGTGGAATAAGTCATGCAATGGAAACAGCGAAGCTTTTGACAAATTGTATAATGAATTGGCTGATATTTTGTATAAATACGGAATGCATCTTGTCAAAGACCAACCTTTGGTGGAAGATGCCATACACGATCTTTTTATTGAAATTTGGATCAACAGGGATAAGCACACAGAAATATCCAATGTAAAATCCTATTTTATGGTTGCATTGCGGAGAAAAATTTTACGGCATAAAACACGACAAAGAAAATTATTTGATGAAAATTATAAAGGTGCTGATGTTGTTGCTTTACTTACAAACAAGCTTGAAGACCGGTATCAAGAAGAAGCTGAATCCATAGAAGCATTGGAGCAGCGCATCCGCAATCTGGTAAATCAACTCAGCAATCAACAAAGGGAAGTGATTTTTTTGAGGTTTTATCAAAACCTGTCTTATAGTGAAATTGCGGAAATGTTGGAAATTGATCAGAGACATGCTTATAATCTTACCTCTAAGGCTTTTTCATTTTTAAGATCCCACTTAAAATTTAACTCATTTATTTTATTTTTGGTAATACAACGCATCTTCCAGCAAACAACTTTCTAAGTCCTCGGCTGTTCTTAACGCATATAAGTTATTTCAATTTGGCAACGCCTGTCTTTTTTCATTTTAATATGTTTTCATGAAAAAAAGAATCAATTTTTCAAAATATCATACAAAAAATTAAACGATATACAATTATTTCATTTTTTTTTATTCTCAGAGATGAGATATTGTGAATTTGTGTCCTTACTATTAAACACAACACAATTTTTATTTGAAATGAGCTACGAAAATTACAAAACAGAAGATTTTGTAAATGATGAAAGGTTCAGGGCCTGGGTAATTGAGAATGCAGAATGTGAGTTCTGGACCAATTGGCTTTTATCTCATCCAAAAAAGATGGAAACCATTAAAAAGGCGCGAATTCTGGTAAGTGTGCTTACAGAATCTGAAATTAAACTTAATTCAGATCGCAGGCAGGAGATTAAATCTAAAATAGATGCTTCCTTAAAAGAAATCAATCAAATAGAAATCAGGAGTATTTTAACAGATAATAAATTATATCGTCGTCCGAAATTTGATTTTGGCATTGCTGCCGTTTTTGCTTCCTTCATAATTTCGGGTATACTGGTTTTTTTGTTGATTCAAAGAGAAATAACCTTTCAGGCCTCTATTCAAGAGGTTCCTGTTACCAAAGAATATGTAACCATAAGCACCCAGAAAGGCCAGAAGTTACCCTACAAACTACCCGATGGATCTGTAGTAAATTTAAATGCAGAAAGTAGTATCAGTTTTGTAAAAGATTTTGAGGCATCAGAGCGCTTGGTCAGGCTGGAAGGTGAGGCATATTTTGAAGTAAAAAAAGACGATAACAAGCCTTTTATCGTGCAAACTGACGCCATGTCTACCAGGGTTTTGGGCACAATATTCAATGTATTGGCATATCCAGAAAACCAAGTACAAATCGTAACACTGGTAGAAGGTCAGGTAAATGTAAAGCTGTCTGCTTCAGAACATGAGTTTGATTTGAACGAAGGAGAGCAATTGACTTTATCAAAAAACCAAACTGATTCCAGAAAAAGCAGGGTGCACAATTTTAATCACCTGATGTGGAAAGACGGCATACTGTTTTTTGACAATGAAAATTTTTCAGAAGTTATTCCTAAGCTCGAGAGATGGTACGGTGTTGAAATAAACGTTATGGGTAAAACAAGTTCAAAGCATAAAGTTTCAGGCGTATTTGACAATGAATACCTCAGCAATGTACTTAAAAGCATAAGTTTTTACGTGGAAATGGAATTCGAAATTGAAAGAGATAAAGTCAACATAAAATTGAATAGTAAATGATAAAAAAACATGCATAGAAAAAAGCCTGTGCGTGGCTAGGCCATGCACAGGCAAGTTTAAATTAAATTTTATGGAACGAAATGCTGTGGTAGGTGAATTTCGATCCATAGGTGCTATTTATTAACAAATAACAAACAAAGTTATGAAAAATATTTATCTAAAAGGCTTGTATATGGCAAGTAAAATTACCCTATATGGCTTTATAATTCAGACAATGCTCTTTACCGGCATTTTTGCTATGAAAACAGAAGCGCAGGTAAAAAGTATAAAGGATGTTAAAGTCAGTGTCGATTTTAAAGAAGTTCAACTTAAAAAAGCCTTCTTGTATCTCGAGAAGGAAACGGGCTTTCATTTTACATTCAATGATTTGCATCTGAGGTCCTTGCAAAGCATTACCCTTGACAAGAAAAATGCCAGTCTTGCCGAAATTTTATTGGATATATCTAAGCAATCTAAGCTCCATTTCCGGCAAATAAATAATACAATTACAGTGAAGCCATTACCCGAAGGTGAAAAGCTTGATGAAATAGAAATTGAACAAGCTATAACCATTACCGGACGTGTCACATCCTCCGACAGTCCTGATGGTCTTCCCGGAGTAAATGTTGTCGTAAAGGGCACCAATCAGGGAACAATAACGGATATTAATGGTAATTACAATATTGAAGTACCTGGAACCAGTACTATTTTGGTTTTCAGTTCGGTGGGTTATTTGACTGAAGAAGTGACGGTTGGTAACAGATCAATTATCAATCTGAGTATGACTACAGATATAACAGCGCTTGAAGAAATTGTTGTAGTTGGTTATGGAACTCAGAAATTGAGTGATGTAACAGGTTCCGTTGTACGTGCAAATATTGATGCTTTTAGAGAATCACCCAATGTAAATATTGCGCAGTCTCTGCAAGGCACCGTACCTGGGCTTAACATTGGGCAGGTCAACTCAGCAGGTCAGAATCCCGATATTTCTGTTCGAGGAAGAACCACAATTAGCGGAAATCAGAATGTATTAATTGTAGTAGATGGCATCATCTTTATGGGAGCATTAAGTGACCTAAACCCAAATGATATCCAATCCATTGATGTTTTAAAAGACGCAAGTAGCATGGCTATTTTTGGTGCACAAGCTGCCAATGGCGTAATAATGATTACTACAAAAGCGGGTAAAATGGAGCAAAAACCCATTTTTAATTATACAGGTACAGTAACTTCTCAATCGCCGACAAATGTGCCAAGACTATACGATAGGGATGGGTTTTTGAATAAGGTAAGAGATCAAGACTGGCAGACTTCATTTCTACCTCCAGATTATCTTCAGCCTAATCCTAATTACGATGTTGGCGAAAACCTTGAGCCGGAATTGTACAGGGGTTATCTTGATGGTACTGATTTCAATTGGTGGGATGCGGGAATACAAACTGGCTACATAACCAGTCATAACTTAAGTGTAAGAGGTGCCAACAAAGAAACTTCTTATTTTGTATCGACTGGGTATACAAAGCAGGAAGGTTATATATTAAATGATCAGTTTGAGCGTATCACAGCACGTATAAATCTGGAACATCAGGTTTTAGATGGTTTTAGATTTGGGGTACAGACTTTTGGTTCTTTTTCTGATTATTCAGGCGAGATTCCTGCAATGAACCGAATCACCGGTATGTCTCCATTGCTCAAGCCTTATGATGAAAATGGAAATCTTATTCTTAATCCAGATGGTGGTCAAAGAGAGAATCCATTTCTGACTTCTTACTCCAATGATTTTGATAAAAGAAATAATTTATTTGCCAATGTCTATATGGATATTGATGTTCCGTTTATTACAGGCCTGAATTACAGAATCAATTTTGGAAACAACTATTCATGGAGAAGGCATTACAGAAGCAATATCTATGGTGCAAACGCAGCAGGTGAAGCTTTCAAAAGAAACTACCATGCCTATGATTGGACACTGGATAATATCATAACATATAAGCGAAAAATATTTGACAATCACAGGATCGATATCACATTGGTAGCCGGCAGAAGGGAACTTAGTTTTGAAGATACACGTGCAGATGGCTCAAATTACAACAATCTTATTTTGGGATATAATGACTTAAGCCTGGGCCAGCTTCAATTAATCCGGTCTGGCGCCTGGGATGAAAGTTATCTTTATCAAACGGCAAGACTAAATTATGACATTGGTGGCAAGTATTTATTTACGGGAACCATAAGGAGAGATGGATTCTCTGGCTTTGCAGAGAACAGAAAGTTTGGAGTATTTCCATCTCTGGGGTTTGGATGGATTCTCAGTGAAGAGTCCTTTATTAATCAGGAATGGATACATACTCTTAAATTGAGAGGATCTTATGGAAAGAATGGTAACCTGACCAATAGATATTCTTCTTTAGCAAGAGTGGCCTTCTATCCTGCATATGTCTTTGGAGATGGAGGCAGTACCGCTTTTGGTCAGCGGGTAACTACTTTATCTAACGCCGATTTATCCTGGGAAACTACTGTAGGTTACAACTTTGGTCTTGATTTTTCATTTCTGGGAAGCCGTTTGTCAGGTAGCATCGATTATTATGAAAATACCACCAATGATTTATTATTCGATGTAAATATTCCTCAGATAACTGGTTTCACAAGCATTACAACCAATGTAGGCAATATTGATAATCGAGGTATTGAAATTATTTTAAGAGGTGATGTCATACAGAAAAGTGATTTCAATTGGAATGTCAATTTTAACCTTGCTTCCAATAGAAACCGAATTGTGTCATTACTAGGCATTGATTCAGATGGTGATGGGATTGAAGACGACTTAATTGGAAGTAATTTGTTCATAGGTCAATCCATCAATTCAATTTTTACCTATGAATCTTCCGGAATCATTCAGTTAGGGGAAGAGGAGCCTCCAGGGTATTTTGTCGGAACACATCGCATAGTGGATCAAAATGGAGATGGTATTATTGATCCATTTGATAGAGTAATAATTGGAAGAGAGGAACCTGCCTATAGTTTTGGCATATTGAATGAATTTAATTACAAAAATTTTACTTTCCGTTTTTTTATTAACTCAATCCAAGGCGGCAGGAATGGATATCTTGGATTAAACCATCCAAATATGGGCCAGGCAGACCAGGTTCGTCGTCGAAATTTGTTTCAGGAATTGGACTATTGGTCCCCGTCTAATCCAAATGCCACTTATCGTGCTCAAGATAGAGGAGCTGCTATTGAATTCTTAAATTATGCTGACAGAAGCTTTATAAGGTTGCAGGATGTGACACTTGCTTATAGAGTAAATAGTAACCTTATCGAGAAGTTTGGACTCAGCAGTATGAAGGCATTTGTAAGTGCTAAAAATTTAGCTACCTGGACCAACTGGGTAGGTTTTGATCCGGAGACAGGCAGTGGTTTAGATCAATCAGGATTGCCAGTGTTGAGAGGAATTTCAATTGGATTAGATGTGAGTTTTTAAATAAATATGAAAATCATGAAACCTTTAAATATTAAAATACAAATTTATCTCCTGGTCTTTTCTGTTTTCTTCGCATGTAATGAAGACGAAATATTACGAGAAGTGCCTTTGGATTTCGCCAGTCCGGAAAATTCATATATTACCCCGGCAGATTTTACTTCTGCGGTTAATGCACTATATGATCAGGCCAGATTTGCACTCTCTGATGGTGAAAAAAGACCGATGGATTATCTATATGCTACAGATTTAGGATATAACGGTGCAAATCAGTTAAATGAATATTTTGGATCCTACCAGGCCACCTTACTTCCTACAAGTGAACAGGCCTTGTTTCCATGGAAAACGTACTATGGCATTATTTCTATGTCGAATGTAATACTGAACAGACTTGATAACTCAGCTCTTACCGGATCACAAAAAATCCTTGTAGAGGCGCAAGCTAAATTGTTCAGAGGATTGGCATATCGAAATCTCGCTCATCTGTATGGTGGGGTTCCTATAGAATTGAATGAAGTGCGATCTCCAAAGACCGACTATGTTCGCGCAAGTAGAACCGAGGTATATGAACAAGCTAAATCAGATCTGGAATTTGCAGCAGCTAATTTGCCTGGAATTGCACAAGTAAGAGATGGTGAAATTAGTAATCTTGCTGCTTATCATATTCTTGCAGAAGTGTATGTTACCTTAAAAAAATGGAACGATGCTATCCAGGCTGCAACTGTAGTGATAAATGACCCAAGCACAGCTTTAATGACCCAACGATTTGGCTCTTTGGCAAATGAACCAGGAGATGTTTATTGGGATTTGTCCCGTAGATACAATCAAAACAGAGGTTCGGGCAATACTGAAGGTATATGGGTATGGCAATATGAAGTAGATTTACCTGGCGGGTCTACCTTTTCTTCAACACTTGCAGGCCCTCAGCTCGAAAGAGATCACGCTCCTTTTACCTGGGGCTTTTCAGTTAGAGACCCTTCAGGTGTTACACCATTTTTGAATCTGGGCGTTTCAGATAATACAGGAGGAAGAGGTATCGGAAGATTCAGAGGCACCAACCATTTAAATTACGGTATTTGGGAATACGATTGGAATGACATGAGAAATTCACAATACAATATGGTGAGAGATGTCAAATTTAATAATCCTGCATCAGAATGGTACGGAAGATATATTTCAGAATTCATGTCACGCTTTCGTCAAAATCGTGATGATACCATCAGACGATTTTACCCGTATCAGGCTAAGGTAACTACTCCTGGTCAGCATCCACCGGAATTATTTGTCGATCCAATATTAAAAACTTTAAATGCCGCAGCAGCAGGAACAACCTATAGTGACCAATACCACATTAGGTTAGCAGAGACTTACCTGTTACGAGCTGAAGCTCATCTCGGAAATGGTAACCTGGCTGAGGCTGCAAATGATATAAATGTAATAAGAACCAGGGCCAATGCTAAATTGGTAACGGCTGGTGAAATAGACATTGATTTTATTTTGGATGAAAGGATGCGGGAATTGGGTGTAGAAGAAAAACGCAGATTAACATTAAACCGACTGGAGCTTTTGTATGACAGAACGTTGAGGTACTGTGAAGGAAAACCAGGGATTGCTCCACGGGCAGCGGGCGTTCAACCTCATAACAACCTGTATCCAATTCCATTTAGTGAAATAGAAAGAAATACAGGGGCTGTATTGGCACAAAATCCGGGTTATGCAGCAGAATAAATTCTATAATTGAGATGATTTGGGCACAAAGAATTTTGAGGTTTGCACCTTCCTTCATTTGAGGGAAAAAATGAAGTGCCCATTTCATCAGATTATAATTTGTTTTTTAAAGGACAGAACCTGCCCCGATTTTTCGGGGTGGAACCTCACATGATTATAATCATTTCCTTAAAGTGGTAAACTTCGGGATGTTTGTAGGTATCGTCATGTCCGGTTTCATCTCTAATTAAATCTTTTTAGAAAAATTAAATTACCGATTTGTTCAAATGCTTTACCGACTTTAAACAATTGATGCCTGGAATTTAGAGTCAGTATTTAAAAGAAAAATGTTTATGAAATTAAAATTGCTCATTGCCTTGTTATTTTTATCTGGTCACATTTTTGCCAAAGAAATAGCGAAATTTGCTATTTCTTTTGATAATGAAGTATTAGATGCACCTGTATCCATTTCTTTGGACGGCATAAATTACAACAACGATACAGGACAATTGATGCTTTTTGAAGTAACATCAAAAGGTAATCAGTTCGTCCTTTCACAAATAGAATTTGGACATACAACACGATTATGGTTTCTGGCATCAGGTCTTACCCTGGCAAATACGTCCAGGAAGTATGTTCTGGAAATCAAAGAAGATAACTTAGAACTTGGAGGTCATCAAATAATTAAGTTGAATAAGAAGCACCAGGATTTGCAGCTTGTAATTGATGAAAAACCCATATTAAGTTATCGCTTTGGTGTAACCTATCCACCTGAAGACATAAATCCCTTGTACAGGAAATCCGGGTTTATTCATCCACTTTGGTCACCTGGAGGGGAGGTGCTTACCCGAATTCAGCCATCAGACCACTATCATCATTATGGTATTTGGGGGCCCTGGACTAAAACACATATTGATGACCGGGAGGTTGATTTCTGGAATCTGGCAAAGGGTGAAGGCACTGTTAATTTTGCAGAATTCATTTCTACCACTGAAGGGGCCGTTTTTAGTGGGTTTAAGGCACTTCAGCATCATTTGGATTTTGGGGTAAAGGGAGAAGATCAGGTGGCTCTCAATGAAGTTTTAGATATAAGAGCATGGAATGTAGGTGATAAATTCAGGGTGATTGATTATACATCTTCCTTGACTTGTCCGCTTGAAAATGGGATTCTATTTGATGCCTATCGTTATGGAGGAGGAATTGGATTCAGAGCAACTGAGAAATGGCATAAAGACAATTGTACACTGCTGACATCAGAAGGTAAAGAAAGAGTTGAGGCCGATGGGTCTCTTGCACGTTGGTGCCTTGTAGAAGGAGAGTCCGAGACGCCCCAAGGGAGATCTGGAATTTTGTTTTTAAGCCATCCTTCTAACCGAATGCATCCTGAGCCAATGCGCGTTTGGCCTCCAACCATCAGGCAAGGCCGAGGTGATTTGTTCTTTGAATTTACCCCTATACGATATGAAGATTGGAAATTAGAGCGCCATCAAAGCTATGTACTTAAGTACCGGCTAATTGTTTTTGATGGTGAAATGAGCAGGCAGGTCGCTGAAAAATTGTGGAATGCATTCGCATACCATCCTGTAATAGAGTTTAAAGTAACTAAAAAAGATCATTAACTGCATTTACCTTGAGTCAATTATCAAAAAAATATTCATTTTGGAGGCCATGTTATTTTTGGATTTTCATTTTGGTACCATGGAATATCTCTCATGCAGGATCAGATCAATCAATGGAGCCAGCTAATGAAAAATCCGCTCCAAATATACTTTTTATTTGTGTAGATGATCTAAGACCAGATTTGGGTTGCTATGGAAATTCTGTGATTAAAACTCCTAATATTGACAAACTTGCAAATTCCTCCTACCTCTTCGCAAATCATTTTGTGCAGGTACCAACCTGTGGCGCTTCACGGGCAAGCATGCTCACAGGAATGCTTCCTTCTTCTAAAGAACACTTATCAAATCACGTGATTCGTAATTACATTTCAAATCAGCCTGAGTCTGATCGACCCGAAACCTTTATTCATCATTTGAAGAGGAATGGATATTATACAGTTGGTATAGGAAAAATCAGCCATTATCCTGATGGACTTTTATATGGAATGGATGAATCGGTTTCTAATGTCAGGGAATTGCCGTATAGTTGGGATGAACTAAGCTTTGATTCCGGTATATGGGGAACTGGTTGGAATGCTTTTTTTGGTTATGCTGATGGAAGCAATAGAACCACAGAAAAAAATAGAGTTAAGCCTTATGAAAAAGCGAATGTAGAAGATAATGGATATCCTGATGGCCTCATTTCAACGCTGGCTATTAAAAAGTTGCAGGAACTGGCCATTGAAAAACGACAATTTTTCCTAGGTGTTGGTTTTTTTAAACCTCACTTACCTTTTACAGCACCCGCTACATATTGGGACTTATACGATGAGAAAGAAATCCCCCTTTCACCAAATTCATTTGCCCCTGTTAATGTAAATAGGGAGAGTTTACATGATAGTAATGAGCTGAATCGTTATCTGTTAACTGATGAAAAAGTTTCAATAGACAGTCCTGCTTCTGAAGACTATGCACGTAAACTTCGGCATGCTTACTTTGCCAGCATCAGTTATATAGATGCACAAATTGGAAAAATCGTTGATGAGCTACATAAACTTAATCTGCAGCAAAACACTATAATCATCATTTGGGGAGATCATGGATGGCACCTGGGAGATCATTTGATTTGGGGGAAACATACAATTTTTGAAAGGTCATTAAAAAGCGCCTTTATCATAAAACTAAACGGAGGAGGGACTTCCCAAAAAATTATTATGGAACAGATTGTAAGTTCAATTGATATTTATCCTACTGTAATGGCTCTTTGTGGATTGGATATGCCACATGAGACTGATGGAAGAAGTCTTTTACCCATAATGAATGATAAAAATTCAAATGTATGGGAAAATGTTTCTTACGGTTACTTCCGCAATGGAATTTCTATGCGAACAGCAAGGTATCGACTTACCAAATATTTTAGAGATAATGAGCCAATAGTAGAACTCTACGATCATATGGAAGACCCAAATGAAGTAAGAAATATCGCTGCAGGTAATCAGGACATTGTTAATAGTTTAATGTCCCTTTGGGAAAAAGGAAACAATAATTTGTTTGACTGATAGGAGGCCAATCAGAGATTATTGAAGTATTTAAATTGTAATTTACTTTAATGATTATATTTAACACACTGAATAACAGCTGTGTAGGAAAATTTAAAATGATAATATTCATATGCCATGTTTCGATTAAATAAGAAAACAGCATTAACATTGATTTATTTCTTTATCTTTTTATTATCAATGATTCCTAATCATTTGATAAGCAAAGACCCTGGCAGATTAAATGTATTATTTATTTGCATCGATGATATCAATAATTGGGTAGGTTATTTAGGAGAAAATCACCAGGCACGAACTCCTAATATTGACCAGCTTGCTGAAAGCTCAATGGTTTTTTTAAATGCCTATTGCGCTGCGCCGGTATGCGGGCCTTCGCGAACATCATTATTATATGGAATTTATCCACACAAGACAGGCTCCTATGGCCATCATGAAGTATATGATCCTGGAAATATTTCAAAATTGGCGAATCGGGAAACCCTACCCGCCCTTTTTAAACGAGAAGGTTATTATACGGCTGGGGCAGGTAAAATTTTTCATTACGAAAGTGATGGTTTTCAAACCTATTATGATGCCAAAAATGATCCTGAACCTAATCCTGAACATCCAGATACATATTCATCCTCAAGTTTTAAATTTGGACCTGTAAAACCTGAACAGGAAAAAGAAATTATAGATTTCAGGATTACAGAATGGGCAATCGAACAATTAAAGCAGGATTTTGATGTCCCATTTTTTATTTCTGTTGGGTATAAAAAACCTCATCTTCCCTGGATTGCCAAAGAATCAAATTTTGATACTTTCAATCTTGATTCAATTAAGCTTCCTCCATTTTATGCCAATGATCTGGATGATATTCCAAATTCCGGTAAAGTATTTGCCAGAACAATTTTTGGTTTTAATAAATTGGAAAAAGAGTCGGATCATGAATTTATAACAAGGCAGCCTGAATTATGGGAAAGGCTCGTGAGGGCTTATATGGCATCTATACATCATACAGATGAAATGATTGGCAAACTTATGGAAGCCTTGAACAGCAGTCAATATAAAGACAATACCATCATAGTTTTGTGGGGGGATCATGGATGGCATCTTGGAGAAAAAGAACATTGGCGAAAAATGACTCTATGGAGAAAGGGAACCAGAACACCCTTAATTATTTACGCACCGAGTGTGACCATTGAAGGAAGCAGGTATGCATACCCGGTATCCTTGCAGGATATCTATCCAACCTTAGTTGATTTGTGTGGATTAAATACAGAGCAGGAATTGGATGGAATGAGTCTTCTTCCAGTTTTGGGGAACCCCCAGACCAGGCAGGATCGTGCGGTACTCATTTCACATGGTCCGGGAAATTTCGCAATTTGCCTTGATCGCTGGAGGTATATTCAGTACTATAATGGTGAAGAAGAGCTTTACAATATTGAAACCGATCCTCATGAGTTTTATAATTTAGCTGGAAAGGCTGACTATAAAAACAGCCTTTCAGAATTCCGTAAACTCGTACCTGAAAACTATGAAATGTTGTTGTGTCCAAGGTTTAAATCATTTTATGATGATTTTGATTGACTTGTGAAAACTTGCTACATGCAAAATAAATGAAAAGGTAAAATATGCTAAAAAAATGAAATCAATTGTGTTAATGAGGCAGTATTCAAGAAGCTGAATGTGCCTGAAACGTATTCTCAATTTTAAGAACTTTTAAATATAATAAGATGCATAGAAGAGATTTTGTCAAGAATAGCTCAGTAGCTGCGGGAGCAATTTTTATTCCTTACATAGTTCCATCTTCAGTTTTAGGAAAAAATGCACCCAGTAACAAAATTAATGTTGGTCAAATCGGATGTGGTCGCAGGGCTTACAATAACATGCGGGGGGTAATGGATGATGATCGGGCCCGCATTATTGCTGTAAATGATGTGGATAGCAAACGAATGGAGGATGCGAAAAAATATGTAGAAGGTTTCTATAACAGTAAAACGGGCAGCAATCAAGCCTTGAATGTCAGCATGTATTCTGACTATCGGGAAATGCTGTTAAATAAAGATATTGATGCTGTGGTGATTAGCACACCGGATCACTGGCATGCACAGCCTGCTATTGAGGCAGCACTGTCTGGCAAGGATATTTATTTGGAAAAGCCCAACTCCCTAACCATCGCCGAGGGCAGACTTTTAAGCGATATAGTGCATCGACAGGGAGTTATCTTACAGGTAGGAACACAACAGCGCTCAATGCCACAATTTAGAAGAGCCGCAGAGCTGGTGCGCAATGGAAGGATCGGAAAACTGCATACTGTTAAAATTGGCTTACCCGGCGACCCTGCAGGACCAGCATTTCCTTCAATGCCTGTTCCCAAAAACTTGAACTTTGATATGTGGTTGGGATGTACGCCAGAAGTTCCTTATACGGAAAATGGAGTCCACCCTCAGGATGGCTTTGGCAGACCTGGATGGTTACGCATAGAAAAATATGGGGCAGGAATGATTACAGGTTGGGGCCAGCACCATTATGATTCTGCCGCCTGGGGTATGGATACTGAGTTTACCGGCCCAATTACCATAGAAGCCATCGCTGAATTCCCTAAATCAGGGTTATGGGATGTCCATGGTGATTTTATGGTAAAGCATGAATATGAAAATGGCATTACAGTATTTACCAGTGGAGGCTTTCAGAATGGCATACAATACATTGGTACCGAAGGTTGGATTTTTGTAACACGTGGGGCCTATCGAGCTACTGCCAGTGATCCCTTACCTGAAGGGTCACAGGAAGCCCTTACCGCCAGCGATCCCAAAATATTGGAATCTAAAATACAAAAAGACGAAATTCATTTGTATAAGAGTGATGAACAGCATCGCAACTGGTTAGATTGTGTTCGATCGAGGCAGGCACCTGTTTCCCCGGTAGAAATTGGTCATCGGAGTTGCAGCGTTTGTTTGCTAAGTCATATAGCCATGAAAATACCTGGTATTTTGAACTGGGATCCAAAGGCTGAACGATTCATAAACAATGACTTAGCCAATTCGATGCTCAGCAGGCCACAGAGGTATCCTTATGGAACGAATTATATTAAATTATGACGTTGAAACACATAAAACCTATACTGGCAATTTGTTTTTTGTTTGTTTTTGCTTCAGGATGCAAACAAAAAAGTGATACTTTGCCCAATGTCATCTTTATTCTGGCCGATGATTTAGGCTGGCCACAAACGGGTGCCTATGGCAGTGACTATTATCAAACGCCAAATATTGACCAGATGGCGAAGAATAGTATGCGATTCACAGATGCCTATACGGCAGCGCCTGTTTGTTCGCCCACCAGGGCTTCAATTATGACAGGGAAGCATCCTGCTCGCCTGCATCTTACAAATTTTATTCCAGGCCACAATCGTGAAAATACACGATTAATTGAGCCAAAAATGAAGCAATTTTTGTCAGTTGAGGAATTTACGATTGGAAATCTTTTTAGCCAGGCAGGCTATTCCACTGCCATGTTTGGTAAATGGCACTTAAGTCCGGTAAAATTTGGCCCGCAAAGCCTGCCCTTTTATCCCGATAAGCAGGGTTTTTCTGAGCATTTTGTCATTGATAGTCCTGGCACCCAAAGCAATCCTGAAATGGACCCGCACTGGTCAGATCTGATAGGAGATGCTTCGGTTGAATTTATCAGGAAAAATGCAGATCAACCCTTTTTTCTATTTATGAGTTTCAGCGCCATTCATTCTCCCCTCGTTGAAAGGGCAGATTCTATCGCCAGGTGGAGGAATAAGCCTGAAAGTTCCAAACCTGAGAATAATCCCATAATTGCTGCAATCCTGGCAAGAATGGATGCCAATGTTGGAAAAGTGCTGAATGCACTTAAAACACTGAAATTAGAGAAAAATACTATGGTAATATTCTACTCTGACAATGGCGGATTGACCCAGAATGCTGTATACTATCTTGATTTTTATCCTGAAGGGGAAGATATTCGAATGGCAAGTCAGAAACCTCTACGGGAGGGAAAGGGATGGCTTTATGAAGGGGGTATACGTGTTCCCCTTATTATACAATGGCCGGGTATGATTGAAGAAAATAGTATTAGTCATGAGGTGGTTTCATCTTATGATTTCATGCCTACATTTTGCGAATTACTAAATATAGAAAAGCCAGATGATTTGGATGGCATCAGCTTGATGAAACATATTAAATCAGGCGAACCTTTGAGTGAGCGAAGTCATTATTGGCATTTTCCTCACTACCACCGAGGAAAACCTTGTGGGGCGATCAGAAGCGGGAATTGGAAACTTATAGAGTGGTTTGAACCTGCCTTGGCAAATACCGGTGAACCTGTTTTTGAATTATATAATCTTAAGGAGGATATTGGTGAATCCATTGATTTGTCAGAAAGTTTACCGGAAACTACGATGCGGCTTGCAAATGAATTGAAGAGCTGGCGAAACGAATTAAAGGTTCAACATTTAACCGTAAACCCCAAATATTTAATTGAGTAATCTGATTATTATATTTGTACGGAATATGTCTTGGTTTTCAGGATCCTTCGTTTATAGAAATGGAATAGAACGATTATGATATTTTGCATGTCAAATGCAACTCAATTGAATGCTAAGGAAATCAGTGAAGTGATATACAAAAGGGTAAATGATGATTCACTGATTTTGAAAGTAGTCCATCCTAATGATTTTAATAAAAATCCTTATTTCCCCCTTTTGTCATATACAGCGGTAAGCTTATCCGTCATGACTTTAAACCAATTCTTATCAAACTTATTGATTTGCAATAAAAGGTAGGAATATCCCTCAAGAAATGGCCTTCTTTCATCAACTTCATAGCCGATGGGATTGGTGTTGTATGCTGTACCGCTGAAAGTAGCCATAGCATTGGAAACCATCCCCAATCCACGTTGATAGGTATCTGCAATATAAACCACATTGGCGCCCTTAAAGGCAGCTTCTGTTTTTAATTTTCGCATGGCCTTCGCTTAACACCTCAAAGTCCCAAAGCTGATCCATTTGCTGCCCCATTTTTTCAATTTGCTGCCTTTTATCCTATATTAGAGGGCTTTCAGGAGTATCCATTCGTCAGAAAGGATTTTCCCGATTGGTATGCCCCCCATTTCAATATTATGGAGGGTAAAGTAAAAGTACCCCATGGTGCCGGACTCGGACTTGAATACGATATGAGCATCTTTAACAAAGCAATGAAAATTTTTTAAAGGATTGAAACAAATAAACAATTTGAACTATGAAAAAACTCAGTATATCGATACGCGGAAAGCTTCTTGAAGATTACAAAGATGTTTATACCCCTGAAGTGTGCAATGCCCTTGAAGAAATGTCGTCATTCAATGCTGAAATCAAAAAGGCCATGGCCGAACGATACCAGAGAAGAGCAAAACGTATAGAGGAAAACAAAAGGATTGATTTTTTAGACCCCCAAAGTCTGATTCCCCGCACCAACATAAAAGTAAAAGATGCCCGCGAAGGTAAATTCATTGGATTGCCCATCCCCCACGACCTTCAAAGGCAATGGATACAGGGTACCGGACCGGCAGCCAAGCCCAATGCAGCGCTTGAAAGCAGCATCCGCAATGTAGCTTATGCCCTGCTCTCCGGTGCCGATGGCTGGATGTTCGATGGGGAAGATGCACTCGGACAAATCAACAATATGTCGCTCGACAACCAGCGCAATCTTAAACTGGCCATCGCCCGGGATCCCTTATTTCTCAAAGTAGCAGAGCAGGTAGCCAATGAAATGAATACATGGGCACAAGGTTTTTTTGGCAGGGATATTATCACTGACTGGCAAAAGCAACTTGATTTCACCACTGTGATTTTCAGGGCACGGGGGCTTCACCTCGATGATCGTCATATACGTGATGCCGATGGCGTACAAATGGCTGCTTCTATTGTCGATATGACCTTGTATGTTGTCAATAATTACAAAACGCTGCAAAAAGCAGATGCCTCGGTTGTTCTGTACCTGCCCAAAATTCAAACCGCCGGAGAAGCTGCCTTGTGGAACAACATGCTGTCTGCACTGGAAGCACATCTGGGTCTGCCGCAAGGCACCATACGTGTTTACGTTCTGGTGGAGCAGTTGGAAGCCACATATCAACTTATGGAAATACGGGCAGCACTTGGAAAACATTTTGCCGGATACAATACCGGAAGGTGGGATTATATCAACAGCGTAGCCGATGCCTTATCTTGGAAGCAGGATTTCGTCAATCCCAATATAGAAGACATCGTTATGACCTACGGATACATGCGCCATTATGAAGACCGGGTGCGCAGGGCGGTAAATACCGCCGATCTGGATGGAAACTTTGCCCTCTGGCAGGGCGGAATGGAACCCAACATTCCGGTCGGTTCCAAAAAAGGGGTCTCTGCGAGCATGGTCAAGGCCGTGGCCGGCGCCGAAAGAGAGCAAAGGGAAGGTGCCAGTGGAAAATGGGTCGCACACTGGAAAATGGTGCACATCGTAAGACCAGTATGGGAAAAAGTTGGGGAAAGCAATCAGATGGGAAGAAAGTTTCCTCCTCTCAGTTATACACAAGAAGATTCAGACGGATTGATTTTGCTTGAACCGGCCAACCGAACCATCAGAGGGGCCCGCAACCTGATCAGTGTAGCGCTTCAATACGGCAATGCATTCGGACAGGGCATGCAGGCAGCCGCACTGAAACCGGCAGATTTCTTTGGCAATGATAACATTCTCTACCTTATGGAAGACATGGCTACCGGAGAAATACGCATCAGTATTTTGTGGGAGTGGTTGCACAAAGGAGCACTTCTTACTGAAGACGATGCAGAAACCGGAGTAAAGGCAAGAGACGTGTTTTCCAGGGATTTATTTATAAGCTTATTGAATGAAGAGTATAATAAACTCCTGCAAGCAAGCAACAGGGATGTTTATGAAAATTCCAAAACTACTACCCTGCCCATTTCCCTTGAAATAGTAGAAAAATATGTGTTGGATAAGGTGAAATATCCCTGGTATATCGACCTGTTAAACATCAATCTCAATAACTTCAACCTCAATGAGGCCAAAAAAAGAATCAATTTATATATTAATAGCTTTAAAAAGGATAATACAAGGATCACAGAAAATCTAGATTTCATGTAGTAAAAAAAACAAAATTTCTTTTAGTACTCAATAATTTCAGCTGGCTGAGCGTATATTTAGGGTTCGGGATTATTTTTAATATACCCCCAAAATAAACCATCGCTAAACATGCCATCGCTTTTACCTATTGACAACGGGCCATTAGGACGAAAAAGGGCCGCGCACTTATTGAGAAGAACAACCTTTGGGCCATCTGGCAAGGATATTGACCGTTACGCCCAGCTAAATATACAACAGGCCCTGGATCAGTTGTTTACTCCAACTGCCAGGCCTCTTCCTCCACTGGATATCGCCACCGGAGCTGCCTGGGTGAATCCCAACACAGCCGGGGCCAACAGTCCGGAATGGCAACTTATAGAGTATACGTTATCCTGGTGGACAGACCGTTTTATGCGTGGAGAAGACCGTATACATGCCAGGCTCATCTGGTATTTGCATACGCATTATCCCATCATCAAAGAAAGAATCCCCCGAAGTACGGCCTTGTACCACCATATGATGTTGCTTTGGCACTATGCACTGGGTAATTACAAGGAACTGGCGGTAAAAATGTGTTATGATAATGCCATGTTATGGCACCTCGATGGCCACCTAAACGAAAAAGACCGTCCCAACGAAAATTTTGCCAGGGAATTTTTCGAATTGTTTACCGTCGGCAAAGGCATGCAAACCGGACCAGACAATTATACTACCTTCGACGAAAACGACGTGCGGGAAGCTGCCCGCGTCTTAACCGGGTTTGGCATAGATCAGTCCTTTAGCAATGTAGAGCCGGAAACCGGTATAGCTATGGGTATACTTAAAGGCGACGGTCAAATGGCCCAACGACATGATGCGGGAATTAAAAATTTCAGCGCTGCTTTTGGCAATGTCGCTATTGCTCCTCCGCAGGGAGGGGTCATCAACGGTGTGGCCACTAAAGAAGCCACCATGCAGGAGCTTCATGACTTTGCAGACATGGTATTTGCACAGCCAGCTACTGCAGCATTCCTGGCCAGAAAACTGTACAGGTTTTTTGTGTATTATGAAATATCCGATACAGTCGAAAGAGATATCATCACACCACTAGCAGAACAACTGATCAATTCTGATTATCAGATAATTCCGATATTGCGCAGGCTGTTGTCAAGCAGGCATTTTTTCGATGATGACAATGCCACTGAAGAAGATGATGTAACCGGAGCCATCATAAAATCACCGGTAGAACTTATGGCAAGCGCTATACATTTTTTCGATGCGGAGTTTCCAGACTCAGACGGTGACCTTACCCGATTTTATCAGGCGCATGCCTTTCTCAGAGGACAAATGCAGTTGCAGGGGCTTGACCTTTTTGAGCCTTTTGATGTAAACGGCTATGATGCCTATCATCAAATGCCGGCTTTTAACCGCAACTGGATAACCGCCAATACCCTGGCACATCGATATAAATTCGGGCTTGACATCGTAAACGGCATAAAACCGATGAATGACAATGACCTCATCAAAATCGATGTTGTTCGTTTTGTCAACCAAAATATCAGTCAGCCTGAAGAAGCCATAATACTGGCCCGTGAGATAATTGATCATCTTTTACCCAATGAGATCACCGAAGAGCGCTTTATGTATTTCTACCGTGAAATTCTGCTCGATACCCTATCGGAAATCAACTGGAGATTTGAGTGGCGGGCATATAAACAATCGCAGGACGATACTGCTGTACGTATTCAGCTTGAAAAATTTATAAGCGCTTTGCTGCAGTCGCCCGAATTTCAATTGTGTTAAGTTGATTTCCCAGGTGAAAATGCTGTACCAATCAAAAATACATCAGCTCATAACAACCTTGACAACATGAAAAGAAGAAAATTTATACAATCTGCAAGTTCTTTAGCCACTTCTTCCTTTATGCTGGGGGGCATACCCGTAAATGTGCTGGCCGGTTCGGGTGCCTTGCAAAGGGTTGCCGGAAGCTCAGATACTGACCGGGTGGTTGTCCTCATACAATTACATGGCGGAAACGATGGGTTAAACACCACCGTACCCCTTGATCAGTATGCCATCTACCAACATCTCAGACCCAATATAGCCCTGCCGAATGGTGGAAACCGAAGGGTAATTACCCTTGATCATACGGTGCCTTCAGCACAATCACTTGGCTTACATCCCGACATGGCCGATCTGAAAAATTTATACGATCATGGCAAAATGGCGGTTGTGCAAGGCGTAGCTTATGAAAATATTAATGGCTCCCATTTCCGAAGCAGGGATATCTGGTTTATGGGTGCCGGATATGATGAAAGTTTTGACTCAGGATGGATGGGACGCTATCTAGATCATGAATACCCCGGTTTTCCTGATGAGTATCCAAATACCTCCATGCCCGATCCTCCGGCCATTGAAATCGGCAATGTAGTTTCACTGGCCTTTCACAGGGCCAATGGCATCCCCATGGGCATATCCATTCAAAATCCGGAACAATTTTATAACCTTATAAACCAGGTAGGTGGTCTTCCTCCCGAAAGCATCGCCAATTCGTACTATGGTCAGGAGTTAAAGTGGATCATAGACATCGAAGAAAAATCAAACCAGTATGCCAGCAGGTTGAGTGAACTGTACAAATCGGGAAAAAACAGCCCCGTTACCTACCCCGAATTATATCCATTTAATGCACCTGCAGGAGTTTTAAGAAATCAACTGGCGCCACAGTTAAAAATGGTGGCAAGACTTCTGGACGGAGGCTGTAAAACCAGGGTTTTTCTCGTGAGAATCGGTGGTTTCGACACGCATGCCCGGCAAGTGGAATCCTTTGATGCCACCATGGGTATTCATAGCGCCCTTTTGTACCACCTTTCATCGGCAGTTAAAGCTTTTCAGGATGATTTGCGCAATCTGGGCCTTGAAGACCGGGTACTCACCATGACCTTTTCTGAGTTTGGCCGTCGGGCCATCAGCAATGGTAGTTTCGGTAGTGACCATGGTACTTCAGCGCCTATGTTTGTGTTTGGCAAACATGTAAATGCCGGTATTTTTGGTGATAACCCAGACCTGAGCAATCTCAGAAACGGCAACCTCGAACAGCAGTTTGATTACCGTCAATTATTTACTTCTGCCCTGACCGACTGGCTGGAAGCTTCAGACAGCGCGATCCAGGCAACCTATTTCAATGATTACGTCACCAACAGGGTGCCTTTGATCGGTGGCAGGGTGGTAGGTCTGGATAATCAATTCACCAATGAGCGTTTCAGGTTAAATGCCTGCTTTCCAAACCCGGTGCAAAACCTGGCTAATTTCAGCTTTTTCATCAATGGGGAACAAAATATCAGCCTAAAAATTCTCGATGTTAAAGGTCGGGAAGTGATGAAAATTGCAGAAGGAAGATTTGGAGGCGGCGAGCATTTTATAAGTAAAGATCTTAGCCAGCTCAGCCCTGGAAGTTATGTGTACATTTTGGAAACCCCCATTGTAAACCGCTCAAAAAAATTGGTGAAATTGTAATAGCGCTAAAGGTCACGATGGCCCTATGAGCCCCCTGTCAGAACAACATCCTCCAATTCGCGTGGGCTTATTTTAAAAAGGCAAATTCTCGGGAACCTGCCGGCAAGGTAGGTAGTCCCCAATACGGCCAGTCCGCCATCAAGGGTCTTCGTCAAACCTGCAATTTCATAAGGATTATTTCTACCCAGGTACTTCAATCCCAAAAGGTTGGTGGCTGATGCATCGTAAAACGCCAGCAATATTTGCCCCCTTTTGGTATCGGTGGCCATAAGACGATAACTGCTGCCCCTGATAGAAATGTCAGATACAAAAACCTGAGCCTGGTCCCTGATCTCAGGCTGAAGAACAGATGCAAGGTCACCGCCAAATTGAATGCTGTTTTCATTTATACTCTGCCCGTTGATAATGAAATGCTCATTAAAATTGAAGCGTGTAAAAAAATACCTGTTGCCTTCCAGTGGCAAAGCGGCACTCATACCCGATTGAGACCTGAAACCACTTATCAATCCGGTCTCAGCTCCATTTGAAGGGTTTGAAAAGACAAGAGATAAGTTAAAATTATAGAACCCATTCCAAAAATACCGGCTTTGTGATGCGCCTACAAAAAATGGAATTCGCCTGCCCAGGCGCTTTAAGTGAATGATTAAATCTTCCTCCACATCCTGAAATACATTGTAATTCTCTCCCCATTGTTCAGCAAAGGTTGAGGATATTTTTGAAAATCTGCTGCTGGTTTCATCGCGGTTGTAGCTTAATAAAAGGGTGGTTCTGTCTGGCAGGGGTTTAGCCGCCAGTGGGTATAAGAGGGAAGGAAAAAACCGCAATTCCTGTACCTGACCACTTAAAGGTGACACCTGCAACAAATAGGTTCCAAGGGCAATTTTATCCATGCAGTAAAAATGCAACACCGAGTCTGCCAGGTACATCCCCCGAATGGGATTGACATATTTGTCCGGCAGATGAATCTCCCACTCAAAGTTACCTTGCTTATCAACCTTCATAAAATAGGTCTGCCAGTCATTTTCGGCACTGAGTATAGCAAAACCACTGTCAGGGGTTTGCACCATATCGACCGGAAAATAACGGGTCTCAAAAGTACCATCATCATAAATGCGCAAAAAACCAGCATCAACCTTTGGCTGGCTGTCTTCGATATCACATGCACTGATAAAAAGCATCAGGGCAAAAGCTACCATTGCTGTTGAATCCCACTTGAAATTTAATTTAAGTCCAATCATAAAGGCACGTAGTCTTTGCTCGTGATAAATTTTAGCGGGATCATACAGCTAATCGCCAGCTCGAGATTTCTCAGGCTGAAATCATCCATCACATCAAGCAGGCCGGTAGTAAAACCTGAATCTGCATATCGGGTTGATGGGTTATTTAGCCGGTGGAAACTTTGACGAAAGTTTAGTTCAAGGCCAAGCCTGGCATTGCCAAGATTATACATAGCGCCGGCACCAGCCAGCCAACCCAGGTGGCTTTTAATCAAATATTTGTCAGTAGAACCTGAGTAAGCATTGGTCATCAACAAAGCTTCGCCACCAGAAACCCCGTCTAAGGTACTGGTTTCAACATCTCTTATGGATTTGGTGAGCCTGCCTGCAAAAGCACCCCCCTGGATAAAAGGCTTTATTTTGCCCTTTTTCAACTCGTACCGCAATAAGAGGGGCATTTCGAGATAATGCATCCTTTGTCTGTGTACATCTTCCTGTATAACAGACATTTCAGGATTGGCAGTGGATTGCCATGAAAAAGTATTTTTATATGCAAAAATATAGGTAATATAAGATGGCATAACAAGTATTGACCACCTGTCTGCAAATTCGCAGCCCAGTAAAAAGCCAAATGCAGTACCTGGGTTTCGAAAGGAATGGTAAGTAGCCTGATTGCGGGTGGCCATATCGGGCTGTGTATAACTGAGAACAGCATATGTATTCCCAGCTTCCGCAGAACTCAGATTAACTCCGCCCCTCACTGCTAACCACCATTGGGTGGTTTCCATTTGTCCTTTTGATTTTTTAAGTTGGGAATACCCCGGTTTAGGTTGGGCCTGTAAGTCGCCTGATAAAAAAATTATCACCAGGCCTGTTAAAAAGCTCAACAGTACTTTCTTGTCGTTTGGCATAAATGTTATAATCGCTCGTATGATTGCATGGCAATTTTTAAAATTTAATGTGAATTGCAAAGAATTCAGCTGCTTTTGTGCACACTCTTTTTAATAAAGCCAACATCAAAAATAAAAAACAATCCGCATTTCAAACTGTACGATGCTGGCCGTTAATGTGTACGGTTCTGAGACAAAATAATGGCAAACTCACTGAGGGCTCATTTGTATATTACTGATATTGTGGCATTTAAACTTAATGGCATGGCAATTGTCTTCTTTGGCACATTACCGTAAACCAATACAACAATGAAAACTAGGACATTAATTATCGCAGTGGGAATGTTGATTTCCCTTTCATTTTTGACAAATGAATCAGCCTGGGCAAAAGTACAGGGCGACAAAAGTACAAAGGCAGGAAAAGAAGCTATGGTATATGAAATCGTAAAAGAATATCTGGATGCTCAGAAATCATTTGATGAACAGCCTGAGAATGAAGTTGTATACTGTATCTATGACAAAACCGGAAATGTGATTTACCAGACCAGGCAGGTAGAGGACTGCCGGTTTAAACAACTATCGGCAAAGTGTAATCTTCTGATGCAGACCGACGAAACAAAATTGTATTTGATAAACCAGGAATAAGGTTTATTGTGAAGGTGAAAAGGGGCATTTTGCCCCTTTTTTTATGTGGCCATTTCGTAATCTATATTTTGTACAACAATAAAAGAGGCTTTAACTTCTATGAATAGCTTTTTAAGGGCCTTTTCATCCTGATCAGTTGCCTCTTCAAGATCCGCTGCTTTTTCAGCCAGTACGGGGAAAGCCATGCTAAGCGCTGTGCCTTTTATTTTATGAGCCATGGTTTTTATGTCTTCACGTTCCATCTTTTCGATGGTTCCACCCAGTATATCAATATAACTACCCAGAACAGGTATACCGGCTTTTAAAAATTTATGCATATAGGTTTCATTGTCATTGAAAACCTTCAGTAATTTTTTTCTGTCAAAACCATTTTTTCTTTCTTCATCTATCCAACTTGTTTGATTGGTTTTTTTTGTTTCAGTCAAATTAAAATATTTTTTTAAGATGTTGTATAAAAGTTCGCTTTCAATGGGTTTCGACACAAAGTCATTCATCCCCACACGGAGGCAATTTTCTTTTTCTTCCTTCACCACACCGGCAGTCAGGGCTATAATGGGAACCGGATTGGCACTTTCCTTATTCTGCTTTTCAAATTCCCTGATTTCAATGGTGGTGCTATAGCCATCCATTTCCGGCATTTGCACATCCATTAATATCAGATCTGGCCTTTCTTCCTTAAAAATCTGCAAGGCCTCGCGCCCGTTCTGAGCCTCGAGGATCCTGGCATTAGGCAAAATTTGCAAAACAAGGGTTTTAGCCAGGATCATATTCATCGGTACATCTTCAGCAATGAGCAAGGTAAGCCTTTGCTGGAATACTTCTTTGGCTTCTGTTTCCAGTACTTCTTTCGACTTATAATCATTTGACTGACTGTAAAACAGGGTTTTGAACAGATCCGAAGGCATAACTGGTTTGGTTAATACCTTTGTGATTCCAAGAGATTTTCTAATGGCAGCATCAGGCATTTCATCAGCTGAAGTAAGAACAAAGATCAATGGAATGCTTTTTCCTTCATTGATCAATTGCGTTCTGATGTTTTCAATCGCCTTTAATCCATCAATTTCAGGCATTTGATAATCACTGATGATGGCATCGATGTCTGATTGACTTGCAATAAGGCCTGGGGCTTCTGCGGGATTACTGCAGGTAATACATTCGATGTTCCAGTAGGAAAGGGTATCCTTTAAAATGGTTAGATTATTAAGATTATCATCGAGAGCAAAAACTTTTTTAATCGAATTAATTTCAGGTGGCATCAGGTTTGTATCTGCCTCAAATTCTTTGTTAAGGGTAAAATGAAATGTAGTTCCTTTATCTTTTATCGAAAACATTTCAATATGGCTCCCCATCTTTTGGGCCAGGCGATTGGAAATTACAAGCCCTAAACCCGTGCCTCCGAATTTTCGGGTGGTCGAGGCATCGGCCTGACTAAATGCCTTAAACAAGTTTCGCTGCTGTTCTTTTGTTATGCCAATACCAGTATCCCGTATTGAAAAGGTAAAAAAGCCCTGCTTGTAAGGCGCATGTGGATCAGCTTCAAAATCTATACTAAGCTCAATCTCTCCATTTTCAGTAAATTTAAATGCATTAGACAACAGGTTTATGAGTATTTGCTTGACCCTGAGTGGATCTATGTAAGCATACCTGGGTACCGAGGGCGCTACTTTAAAGAGGAACTCTATGTTTTTACTTGAAGCCTGGTGTTTGATGATGTTGGTAGCCTGTGCGGCAACTTCATAAACATCTGTTTTGATTTCATCCAGTTCAAGTTTTCCAGCTTCAATCTTAGAAAAATCAAGTATATCGTTGATGATGCCCAGCAAGGTATGTGCAGAACTACTGGTATTTTCGACATATGTTTTTTGAATAGGGTCAAGCTGGGTGTTTTTAAGTAAATCTGAAAAACCTATAACGCCATTTAAAGGGGTTCTGATTTCATGACTCATATTCGCCAAAAAAGATGACTTCGCTTTATTGGCCAATTCAGCGCTTTCCTTGGCATTAATCAGATCATTCTCAATTTTCACCTTTATCATGGCATCTGTGAGCACATTAGACAATACCCTAAGAAGTTTTATTTTCTTCTCAGTGATCATACCCCCCTGTGCTAACATATCAAAACCAAACATTCCCAGATAAATTCCTTCTTTAGTGATCGGAAAGACCACCATTGATTCTACGCCATGCTCCTGAAAAATCTTTTTTTCATTTTCTGCTTCATCGGGTAAAGCATCAACATCGGGAACATACATCATAACATTTTCCCTGATGTGGTTCTCCATCCATTTATATTGGTCAACTGGCAGTTGTTCAATTATGCCTTTGAGGGTAGGAATACCCGGCTTACACCAAATATTGGTATTAGATAAGTATTTACCGTCATCTGAAAACTGCATAAGGTAAATGCGGTCAACATCAAGAAATTTACCGGCTCTTTTGAGTAAAATATCTATTTTCTGGCTGATATTGTCTGCATTGGCATTAATAAAATCTGTTGAAAGGTCAGCCAGCAGGGTCTGATATTCAGAGTAGTAAAACAGCTCTTTTTCCATCTCCTTTCTGCTTTCAATATTTCTGCTTACACCCAAGACCTGTAACTCGCCCTTTTTACTATACTGAAGCCGTGTAGCGGTCTCTACCCAAACCAGGCTGCCATCTTTACAGGGTTGCTGCAATTCGGTAATCAGTGGTTCATACGTTTCATAGGGGTTTTTAATAAAGTCTTTAGCTGGTTCATTCAAAAGTTGCTCTACTTTTTTCAGAGATTCAGTTGTAAGCGATTCTTCCAGTCTTTGCTGCATGGCTTCTTCCACGGTATAACCCCGAAGTTGCTCAACAGATGGGCTAATGTAGTCAAACGCTCTGCGATCAAGATTGAGGAGCCATATCACATCAGAAGTATTTTCTGTGATCATTCTGTATTTTTCCTCACTCTCACGAAGTTTTATTTCCTGCTCTTTTCTCTCTGTGATATCTCGGTTTATGTACAAGATGGCTTCAGGGCTGCCGTTTATGTCTTTTAATATGGTAGCATTGGTCTCCACATAAAAACGGGAGCCGTCTTTTTTTAACACAACAAATTCTTCTCTTCCATTGTGCGCGCCGGCAACCAGGTCCTGAAAGGATTGTTTAGCTTTTTGCAAAGACTCGGGAGCAATAAATTCGAGTACATTTTTACCAATTATTTCCTTAACTGAGGCATATCCAAACATATCTGCCCCTTTATCAGAAATATCCCTGATAAATCCATCTAAAGTGGCTATACCTATACTATCGGGTGAAACACTTATAATCTTTTGCCAGATTTCGCGGTTTTTGGCATTTTCCAGCTCAGCAGTACGCTTTTCAGTTACATCGGTATCGGATCCCTGATATCCTGTTACCTCACCATTTGCATTGAGAACTGGCAAACAGTTGGTTGAGATCCACTTGATGCTGCCATCCCTGGCCAGCATAGGATTTATCAGTTCGGTAAAGGACTCACCACGGCTCATTTGAATCAAGGCGTTGTCTTTAAATTCTTCCCGCCCCTCTGGTGGGTGAAGATCGTAGAAATACTTCTTGTTAACCAGATCGGCAGGATCATAACCGAGTACATCAAAGATCAGACTGCTCACATAGGTGTACATGCCTTTGTTGTCAATTTCCCATGCAAAATATTTGCTCTGCCTTTCCAACTGGTAATACCTGTGGTTGGCTGCCTTTATGCGCTCTTCTGCCGAAACTTTTTCTATACTTTCACCTAGAATATTGGTTAATACCTTTAAAACATGAATAACGTCCTCTCTTATTTCCTTTTTAGATCGAAGTGAATGAAATCCAAAAAAACCCGTCATTACATTTTTTTGGATGATCGGCATATACAATAATGACTGCAAACGCTCTCCTTTTAATAAGGTGCCGGCAGATAAAGACATTTTTGAAATTACTTCAGCATCTGTACTATAAACCAATTCCTTTTTTTCAATCATTTCTTCGAGCCATGGCAATTCATTCTGCCAAACCTCTTTGGGTGTTTCCAACACCGATGCCACACCTTCAGCACACCATTCATACATTGGAAATGCGAATTTTTTATCAGGGCTAAGGTTGAAAACAAAGGTTCGGTCGACGTTGAGAGATTCACCAAACTTCTTAAGCAGATGGTTTATCTTGGCCTGTAAATTTTCATTATTAACTGTCAAAAAATCAGATGAGGTTTGAGCAACCCATTCTGTTAACAGTTTTTGTCGGGTAATATCGATATGTGTGCCAATGGTTATTGTACTAAAACCGCCATCTTCTGTTGAAATATTTTTTCCCCTGGAGAGAATCCAGATCCAGGACCCATCTGCATGCTTCATCCTGAACTGTTGCTCATACATGCCTTTGGGATTTTTGAGATAGCTATGGAAGTTTTTCTCTGCCTGAGCGGCATCATCAGGGTGAAGTAAATCGAACCAGACCATGCCAAGATTGTTAGATGCAACCAGATTCATATCCTGTGGTTCTCTCCCCAGCATTCTGAAATATTCATCGCTGCACCATAGAAAACCGGTCTCTTTATTGTATTCCCACGCCCCAGTATTGGAGGCTTCAATAAAAGTCTTGTAGCGCTCCATAGCCTCCTGATTTTTGACGGCTACCAGGCGCAGGGCATTTTCTGTCTGTATTCTGCTGAAAGCGTCAGATAGAATCGTTATTACCTCCCTTATGGCATCGTGAATATTTTCATCCCAAAGGCATTGTTTTTGCACTGCATGAAAATTCAAATGCCACATGCTTCCATTTTTTGACATAGAGGGCTGACTCAAAATGGATTTCACTCCAGTTTTTTCAAGAAATTTTCTTTCTTTTTCAGCCTCAACTGGTAAAAGGTTCAGATCGAAAATATTAATCGCATCGCCTTTTTGTGATTCACGGTACCACCATTGAAAATCTTCAGGATCCAATGAAATAATTTCCTGATGGCAGGATTCTACCCCTTCGGCACACCATTCATATACCAGACGCTCATTCTCTGCCAGGCTTTCAGCAGGTGACTGATAAAAAATAACCCTGTCTGCTTTGAAAAATACACCAAGTGAATTGAGCAGTATTTGCATTTTCTCTTCCAGATTATCTGAATCAACCGAAATAAATTCATAGGTTAGAAAAGAAATAAGCTTTTCCTGATCACTTCTTGCAATCAACCTGCTTTCCAACGCTTTTTGCTCTGTTCTATCATCGATGGTTTGTAATACTGCGAATACTTTACCCTTAGCATCCTTCATAGGAATGGCTGTCAGCTCAAAAACCCAATCCCCCGACTGAGAAAACTTCTTCTTTTCCTGTTTGTGTATTTGTCCATCCTTAAAGGCTGCTGCTGCAGGACACTCTGGACAAAGACTATTCTGCTCTACATAATTTAAAGCAAGAAAACAGCAAGGCTTGGATAATACATCTAAATTTGGAAACCAACGGCGGGCTATTGCATTAGACTCTATTATGCGCATTTCGGGGTCTATCACCACCACTCCGATATTTAAATTGTCTAGCAAAGACTTAAATTTATGCTTTTCTTCGAGTGCATTGAGCTCAAATTTATTCCGCTTTCTCAAGTTATAGTACAGGTAAACAATGCTGGTTGTCTGTAATATCAAAAATATGGAAATTGCCACCATAGGGTATTGCATAGTATACCAACCAATCACGGAACCTATATACACAGTCAATAGAATGCCAGTGTGAATCATACTGAAGATAAACCCTTTCTGATACCCCTTTAAATCATAAGCAAGAATCGGAAAGGAGAATGACCAGAGAAAACCTAAACCATATACACCACCATCGTAAAAAATCCAGGATAATGCCAATGCAAAAGATCCAAGCATTAAATCAGACCAAAGTTGGAAATTTTTTGTAAGCCTGAAATATAATACCAGAAGCCCCAAACAAATCAGAAACCCCATGGCCAAGGTACCAAGGTATTCTTTTCCAATAGTGTAATGAAACAGCACAAATGGAATTAAATAAACCAGCGAGATTAAAAAAGTAGAACGCACTTTGCGATCTTCCTGCATACTTATGGGTTTTTCAAGCATTGCAAACACCTTAATAAACAAAAAACAAGCCCTTATATAAATTTACAAAGAAACTGATATCTATGCAAATGAGGGTGTCAGGCCTTCCGTAAGATTAAACCCTTTTGTTTATTAATTTTCAGCTCAAATCGCTGAGTGAGCAAATTTCTAAGGCGGTTTTTAACTAGTTTATTCCGGGTACCCGGCTTCATGAAAACACTTATGGCGAGAACTACTTTCACGAATGATTCAGTATGACAAAGCTGGCTAACGCTTTGTTTAAAATATACCTGCCAGTCATCACAATACTTCTGATAATGGCTGCGGCCATCCCAGATAAATTCCAGCTGTACTTCTCCGAATTTATATCGATAAATCACCGAAAGGTCATGGTAAAAATCCATGAATGGCTCTACCGGATATCTTTTGCTCTGTCTGATTTGCAAAATGGTATCGTCTATCAGTCCCAGTGGATTGTGAAATGCTTCGTAATTCGCTTTGACCATTTCCACCATATCCCGAAGCAATGCTTTGCGCATATCTTCCTGCGCCTGCATCAGGATATAGTTTTTATCATGAGGAAACAGTCTTCTTTGCTTCATGTAAAAAATTTCTTTAAAAATACTAAAAAAATTATTTCAGGGCATTGAGCTGTTTCAGTTTTTCTTCAAAAACTGCAATTTTTTGCAAGGCATCATTTTTCTTTTTAAGCTCGGCTTCAACCACAGCAGCGGGTGCATTGCTTACAAATCGCTCATTATCAAGCTTTTTCAAAACAGTAGACAAAAATCCACGCGCATATTCAAGCTCTTTTTCTACTTCTGACTTTTCCTTTTCAAGATCAATACCCTGTAGCAGAGGAATAAAACACTCTACAGTTCCTGCCATAAAGCCGGTATGGTCTGCTTCTGGTTTTTGCTGATAATAAACTTGGCTCAGATTGGCCAGTTTTTTCATGCCATGATCAAACATAGCCAAATTGCCATAATCAGCCGGTTGCTGAATGAAGAGCTCCAGGGGCTCCTTAGGGGAAATTTGTTTGGCATTTCGGGTATTTCGTATGCCTGCTATTATCTCAAAAGCTTTATCTGCAAGTATGATCAATGGCTTTTCCACCTCCCCGGTCACAGGCCATTGAGCCAGCATAATGCGATCTGTATTGCCACGATCTCTGATGCCATTCCATATCTCTTCTGTAATAAAAGGCATAAATGGATGGAGGACTTTTAAGAGTTTTTCAAAAAATACAAGCGTATTTTCATAGGTGTATTGATCAATAGGGTCTCCGTAGGCCGGCTTTACCAGCTCGAGATACCATGCACAGAAGTCATCCCAAAACAGCTTATAAATAGCCTGAAGTGCATCAGAAATCCTGTATTTCACAAAGTGATCATTGATTTCAATGAGCGCATTGTTAAAGCGGCTTTCAAACCAGTTTATAAATATTTCATTTTTGTCGTCTTTGCCATCGGTGATTTCCCAGCCTTTTACCAGCCTGAAAGAATTCCATATTTTATTGCAGAAATTGCGGCCCTGCTCACATAGCTTTTCATCGAATAAAAGATCATTGCCAGCAGGAGAACTGAACAACATGCCTACCCGCACACCATCAGCAGAGTATTTGGTAATAAGCTCCAATGGTTCGGGACTGTTACCCAGGGATTTTGACATCTTACGGCCCTGCTTATCACGTACAATACCTGTGAGATAAACATCTTTAAAGGGCTTTTCTCCCATGTATTCATAACCGGCAATAATCATACGGGCTACCCAGAAGAAGAGAATTTCAGGTGCCGTTACCAACACATCCGTTGGGTAAAAATACCTGAGATCGGCGTTTTTTTCAGCTTGAATCTCTCCGGAACTGGCATTAAAACAGGATTCATCAAAGCCATCAAAAACTTCAATCGGCCAGAGCCAGGAGGAAGCCCAGGTATCCAACACATCTGGGTCCTGCTTTAAATCAACAGATTGCAGCGATGCATTGCCACTTTTTTCTCTTGCCTTTACCAGCGCTTCTTCTTCATTCGTCGCCACCACAAAGTCGTCATGACTTTCTCCATAATACCATGCAGGTATGCGATGGCCCCACCATAATTGCCTTGATATACACCAATCCTTCACATTTTCCATCCAGTGCCGGTAGGTGTTTTTAAATTTAGATGGATACAAAACGATGTCATCATCCTCAACGGCTTTCAATGCACGCTTCGAAATGCTTTGCATATTTACAAACCACTGAAGTGAGAGTTTTGGCTCCACCACAGAGTTGGTACGCTCAGATCGCCCGATTTTATTTACAATTTCTTCTGTCCCGGTGAGGTAAGCCTGATCTTCCAGGTCCTTGACAATCATTTTACGCACGACAAAGCGGTCTTTTCCAATATAAGCCTCCACACCACATTTGTCATTGATTTTGCCATCGTCTTCAATAATATCGATTACCTCAAGGTTGTGGCGGAGCCCTATTTCATAGTCATTGGGATCGTGGGCCGGTGTAACTTTAAGACATCCGGTTCCAAACTCCTTATCAACATAATCATCGAAAATCACAGGAATGGGACGGTCAATAAAAGGCACCAGTGCAAATTTACCCGCTAAATGTTTGTATCGCTCATCCCCGGGGTTAACAGCAATAGCCGTATCGGCCAAAATGGTTTCAGGACGCGTGGTTGCAATGGTAATCCATTCATCTTTGCTCCCTTGTATCTTATATCGTACCGAATAGAGTTTAGACTTTTCCCCTTCCTCTTTATAGATTACTTCTTCATTAGAAAGGGCGGTTTTGGCTTCACAATCCCAGTTGATCATTCGCAGGCCACGGTATATATAGCCCTTTTTGTATAAATCGACAAAGACTTTAATTACTGCGTCATAATAAGAAGGCTCCATCGTAAAACGGGTCCGTTCCCAATCGCAGGAAGCACCCAGTTTTTTTAACTGCTCCAGAATGATCCCTCCATATTTTTCCTTCCATTCCCAGGCATGTTTGAGGAATTCTTCACGGCCCAGATCAGACTTTTTAATGCCCTTTTCACGAAGCATATTTACTACCCTTGCCTCCGTAGCAATAGAAGCATGATCGGTTCCCGGTACCCAGCAAGCCATTTTTCCTTCCATCCTTGCCTTTCTGACCAGAATATCCTGAATGGTATTGTTCAGCATATGACCCATATGTAATACACCCGTAACATTGGGTGGTGGTATTACAATACAATAAGGTGCTTTGGCAGGATCGGGACTGGCGTGAAAACACCCTTCCTCCATCCATATCTTATACCACTTATCTTCTACCTCGCCCGGGTTATATTTAGCTGACAATTCCATCTATTGTATCAATTTTTTTAACCGCCGCAAAAATAGATAAAAAAACCCGTAATGGTATATCCCCGCTTATAGATTGAATGATCTCTTTATATAATTCCTCTGGTATTCCCTTTTAAATCTGCTTACATTCACCAATAGATAAACTCAGGTGTTTACTGTATCACGATCAACCAAAAACTTTTTATGATATGAAAAACCGCAGCATGAATTTTTGGCTATTGACACTGGTTCTTTGCATGATCTCTGCTGAGATGGCCTTTGCTCAAAAGAAAAAGAAAAAAGAAATGGAAATTATGAATACAAGCAGAGAATGGAAAGTGCCATTGATAGAAAGGGAATTGTTTTTTGACAACCCTGAAATTGCAGGTGGACGTCTTTCCCCGGATGGCAACTGGATGACTTTTATGAAGCCACATAAGGGGGTAATGAACATCTGGATAAAGAAATTCGATGAGCCTTTTGACGATGCCAGATTGGTCACTGCCGACACCCTAAGACCGATTCCCGGCTATTTCTGGTCTTATGATACCAAATATTTGTTGTATGTTCAGGATAAAGGAGGGGATGAAAATTACCATGTATACGCCGTGGATCCCTGGGATAAGCCTGAGGCCGCTACGGGTGTGCCGGCTGCCCGAAATCTTACCGACCGTCCCGATGTAAGGGCTTACATTTACATGGTTTCTAAAAAAGACCCGAATATCATGTATGTTGGCCTCAATGACCGCGACAAGGCATGGCATGGCATGATCTCTACAAGCTCAACATTGCCAAAGGAGAACTTACGCTTATCAGGGAAAACCACGACAGAATATTGGGCTGGAGTTTTGACTGGGATGAAAAACTCAGGCTCGCCACCCGGTCAAATGAAGATGGAAGTACTGAAATATTGAGGGTTGACGAAGATCAACTGGTAAAAATATACGATTGTGGTCCTCTGGAAGAGTGCAATGATGTGGCTTTTGACAAAGAAAACAAAAGGTTTTACCTAATCACAAACAAAGGAACCAATGTGAATTTTACCCGACTGATGCTCTTCGATCCGGACAGCGGCAATGAATCGATGGTGGAAAATGATCCCGAAAATCGGGTGGATTTTGGTGGCGTTTCATTTTCTGACCTGAGCCGTGAAATGATCCTTACCTTTTACACCGATGCCAAAACAAGGCGCTACTGGAAGGATGCCGGCTTTGAAGCTGATTTTAATGTATTGCAGGAGAAATTTCCAGGTATGGAAATAAGCATGGGTTCGGGGGATAAGATGGAACGAAAATTTATGGTAACTGTATCCAGTGATACAGACCCGGCTTCGGTTTATCTCTTTGACCGCGATACCAAAGAGCTGACTTTTCAATACCGGCCAAGGCCTAAACTGCCGATTGAGCATCTTTCACCTATGCAGGTTGTAAATTATCTCTCGAGCGATGGCCTGGAAATCCCGGCCTATCTTACCATTCCCAAAGGCATGAATCCCAAAAACCTTCCTTTGCTGGTCATCCCGCACGGTGGACCATGGGCCCGTGACTATTGGGGATATGATGCTGAAGCACAATTCTGGTCAAACCGCGGATATGCCGTATTGCAAATGAATTTCAGGGGAAGCACCGGATATGGAAAAGCTTTTCTCGATTCCGGTAACCTGGAGTGGGGAGATAAAATGCAGGATGATATCACCTGGGGGGTAAAATACCTGGTAGAACAAGGCATTGCAGACCCGGCGCGCGTGGGAATACTTGGCGGTTCTTATGGCGGTTATGCCACCCTGGCCGGCGTAACCTTTACACCAGATTTGTATAAAGCCGCCGTAGCTTTTGTGGCACCCTCTAACCTCAATACCCTGCTGGGTTCTATCCCACCCTATTGGGAATCTGCCCGTACATTCTTCAAGCTGAGAATGGGCAACCCCGATACCGAAGAAGGTCTCGCACGGCTTGAAAGGCAATCGCCACTCAACCACGTAGAAAAAATCAGAACACCGCTTATGGTGGTTCAAGGGGCCAATGACCCCAGGGTTAAACAATCGGAGGCCGACCAGATCATCGTGGCCATGCGTGAAAGAAATATTCCTGTAGAATATATTCTTGCCGATGATGAAGGACATGGTTTTCGCAGACCTGTAAATAATATGGCTTATATGGCAGCTGCCGAAGAATTTCTGGCCAAACACCTCGGCGGCAGATTCCAGAAAAGCATGAAGCCCGATGTCGAGGCAAGGCTAAAAGAACTGCGGGTAGATATCTCAACCGTAAAAATGCCGGAAAAAGCTGATGCTGCCGACATAAAGTCAAGACTGGCTAAACCTGTGCGTGACCTTGTTGCCGGTAAGTATAATTACCGGATGCAAATGTCTATACAAGGACAGGAAATAGAAATGGCCATGACCCGAACGGTAGAAGATAAAGGAGACCATTGGCTAATCTCCGATTTGTCAACCACTCCTATGGGAGAAGCGAAAGATGTGAATAAAGTAGCCAAAATCAGCCTCTTAGCCATTCAGCGAAATATAGAGCAGGGCCAGGTAAAAATGGAAATCCTCTATGGAAAGGGCAAAATTGAAGGAATCATCAATATGAATGGCCAGCAAATGCCCATAAACATTAGTTCTGAGGATGCCCTCCTTGCCGATGGCGCTGGTTTTGATCTGCTCGTGGCCAGTCTGCCGCTAGATAAAAATTATTTGGGCTACATTAAAGTATTTGATGCACAACAACAAAAAATTGTCACTTATAAAGTACATGTAGATGATATGGAAAACATCGAAGCAGGAGGCCATAGCTACGATACCTACAGAGCGAAATTACAATCAGAAGAGGGCCATAACATCACCATGTGGGTAGATATAAAAACTTCAAAAACGGTTAAAATTTCTCAAAATCTGCCTCAGTTGGCTGGCGCTACCCTGGTGACGGTACTTACCGACTGAAAATTTCGCCGGTACCCTCAATACTATTTAAAAAACCGGGTTTCCTTTAATCTCAATAAGGAATCCCGGTTTTTTTGTTTTATACGCTTGCCAGCAAGCCTCCATCCACATACAGCATATGACCATTTACATAGTCACTGGCAGCAGATGACAAATAAATTAACGCTCCTGCAAGTTCTTCAGGATCGCCCCAGCGATTGCTCGGCGTACGGCCGCAAAGCCAGGCATCAAATTCGGCATTCTCATACAAGGGTTTGGTTAATTCCGTCTTGAAGTATCCCGGACCAATGCCATTAATCTGAATATTGTATTTTGCCCAGTCGACCGCCATGCCTTTGGTAAGCATTTTAATGGCTCCCTTAGTAGCCGCATAGGGTGCGATAGAAGGTCGCCCAAGTTCACTTTGTACAGAACCGATGTTGATTATTTTTCCGCTGCCGGCTTCGATCATTAAAGGCACCACCGCTTTGCTGACATTATAGGTTCCGGTGAGATTTATGCTGATAATAGTATCCCAGTCCTCATCCTTGTATTCGTGCAAAGGCGCCCTCAGGTTAATACCTGCATTGTTGACCAGGATATCAATACGACCCCATTTTTCCACAATCTGATCAACTGATTTTTGGATTTTCATTTTATCCGTCACATCAAAGGCACAGGCCATACATTCATATCCTTTATCATTAAAACCAGCGAGCACCTCTTGCAATTTAGCGCCATCCCGTCCATTGAGTACGACCCTTGCACCCCGTTCGGCAAGTGCAGTGGCAAAGGTCAGCCCCAGGCCACTGCTCGATCCGGTTATAAGTGCCACTTTATCCTTTACACTAAAAATATCTTTCATGTTTATGAATTTAATACTGTAATCGAAGGCAGACTTGTATATCATATCTGGCCATTCAATTTTTTTGCCCGTTTAGCTGGTAATATTAATGAAAACCGGCAACAATTTACTATTTTGAGCCGCAGAAAGCAGCCTTGATTCGAGGTGCGGCATCACCGGTTATAATTTTTAATATCGAAGATATGAAATATCATTTTTTACTGTATGCCTTGGCTTTTATAGCCTGTACACCCAAAACCGAAAGCATTTCAACTGATTTTGCCCCATTGCGCATCTGGTTTGATAAACCCGCTGCTCTATGGGAAGAAACCCTGCCACTGGGAAACGGACGCCTGGGCATTAGTCCGGATGGTGCTGTACTTCATGAATCCATCGTGCTAAATGAAATCAGTCTCTGGTCGGGTGGCCCGCAGGACGCTGACAACCCTGATGCCATCAAACACCTGCCCGAAATTCGTCGCCTGCTTTTTGAAGGCAGAAATGATGAGGCTGAAGCACTCATGTGGGAAACTTTTGTATGTAAAGGCAAAGGTACCGGCCATGGACGCGGTGCAGATGTGCCTTATGGCAGTTACCAGTTGCTGGGAAATCTTCATCTGCACTATAAGCATTCCACTGAAGATGTGAATGATTATATACGCGAGCTGCTCCTGGATGAGGCTCTGGCGCGTGTAAGCTATACAAGCGATGATGGCGTAAAGTTTACCCGCGAATACATCAGCAGTTTTGAAGATGATGTAGCTGCCATCCGCATTCACGCCGATCGGCCCGGTCAGATTAGCCTTAGTACGACCATAGACCGGCCCGAGCGTTTTGAGGTTTCTGTGGTGGACCATCAATTGCAAATGCGGGGGCAGTTGAATAATGGTACAGACGGCAAGGGCATGAAGTACATGGCCCGTATACAAATGCGCAATGAAGGAGGTTCACTACATGAAAGTGACAGCAGTATTTCAGTAGAAAACGCTGATGCACTCACTATTCTCATCTCCATGGGCACAGATTATTTTGGAGATGATATCGAAAAAACAACCGGAGATTTACTTCAAAGTGCATTGCAAATGCCCTGGGATCAAATGAAAGACAAGCACACCCGGGCTTATCAGGCTTTGTATGGCAGGATGCAACTGGACTTGGGCGACCAAAATGCCATGGACGAACTGCCAACCGATAAAAGATTATGGGTTTTTGCTGAAAACCCCAATGACCCGGGCCTGGCCACTACTTTCTTTCAATTCGGAAGATACCTGCTTATTTGCAGCACAAGGCCCGGACTACTGCCCCCCAACCTCCAGGGTTTATGGGCCAATACCATTCAAACCCCTTGGAATGGCGATTACCATCTCAACATCAACATTCAGATGAACCACTGGCCCCTTGATGTTACCAATCTTTCGGTACTCCATGAGCCTTTTCATCGCCTGGTAGAAAGCATTGTGGAGCCTGGCAGCAAAACTGCCAAAGTGTATTACAACGGTGAAGGATGGGTAGCCCATACCATTACCAACGTATGGGGATACACTTCTCCTGGTGAGCATCCCTCCTGGGGGTCGACCAATATAGGATCAGGCTGGCTCTGCCAGGATCTGTGGGACCATTATGTTTTTAATAAAGATTCAGATTATCTCCAGAAGGTCTACCCTATCATGAAAAGCTCTTCGATGTTTTACCTGAGCACCATGGTAGAAGAACCAAACCATAAGTGGTTGGTTACTTCACCCTCCAATTCTCCGGAAAATGCTTTCATTCTTCCCAATGGAAAGAAGGCAAATGTGTGTATGGGTCCTACCATAGACAATCAGATTATTCGATATCTCTTTAAAAACACCTTACAGGCAGCAGAACTATTGCAAACTGACCCTGAACTGCGTAAAAAATTGAGGGATGCTATTCCCCGCATAGCGCCCAATCAAATTGGTAAAGACGGCAGACTGATGGAATGGCTGGAAGAATACGAAGAGGCAGAGCCGCAACACCGGCATATCTCACATGTATGGGCATTGTATCCGGGAGATGAAATCAACCCGAGGCAAAGCCCTGAACTGGCTGAAGCCGTTAAAAAAACTCTGAACGCACGGGGCGACCGTGGCACCGGCTGGTCACTGGCATGGAAGATAAGTCTTTGGGCCCGGCTGGGCGATGGAGAAAAGGCCTATACACTTTTTCGAAACCTGCTCAGACCGGTAGTCGACAGGGGCTTTAATATGCGGGATGGAGGTGGTTCATATCCTAATTTGTTTTCAGCCCATCCGCCTTTTCAGATTGACGGAAATTTTGGAGGAACAGCTGCCATTGCAGAAATACTACTCCAAAGCCAGCAAGATGGTGAATTGCATTTATTGCCTGCCCTGCCAGACGCCTGGGCCTATGGAAAAGTTACTGGCATCCGGGGCAGAGGAGGATATACCCTGGATTATGAATGGAAAGACAAAGCCATTCAACAATTAAAAGTCACAGCAGATCACGATGGCACCTGTACCCTGAGGCTGAAAAACCCCATCAAGGGCAAAGGTCTGAAATCACAAGCTTCCTTAGTGTCGGGAGAATATGTCTATACATTGGAAATGACATCAGGGCAATCGATGCTATTTTCGATGGAATAGCTTACAAATACATTGAATATCAACGTCATAAAACATAAAGTGTACAGTGTCACGTGGGGACATCTGCCAAGGCGGTAGAGTTAACCATTCACCACATTCTGCCACAGCGCAGCAAAAAGCCATTTCAATTACGTCGACCTATAAGGTTTTCAAAAATCCTTATAGGTCTTTAGCGTTACCCACCATCCCTCACCCTTGTTGGTATTTTTCCACCAACAAGTTGAGGTGAAACCGAAATCCCGAAAAGCATAGCGCTCGGGATACATCTTTACCCACGAGATTATCGGCCATTGCCCCGAAATCGGGATTCCGGCAAAGCCGCCACCCCGAGAGTCGGGGTTTCGTTAAAGAC
>JAFIEV010000048.1 GCA_020832305.1 Cyclobacteriaceae bacterium
TTTTGAGAGGCTACATCTTCATACTTTCAGCAAAGCTTATTCGAAAACTTAGTAACTTTACGAACCGCCCTATGCCGAACGGCACGTAGGGTGGTGTGAGAGGACAATGAGTGAAATAATCACTCATTTCCTACTCGATTAAGATAGAATTTCTTTTGATATTACCTTTTCAATAATTTTACTGGTCCGCTGTGCTGTGCGCCTTGGATCAGTTGAATTACAAAAATTTCTCCCTGCAAAATGGCACCTTCGGTAAATCTGAATTCATTAAAGCCTTTGTGGCTTGGGTATGTTGTCTGATAAACGAGTTCGCCTTTTAGGTTGTGTAATTTGAATTCTACCGGGTTGTCTTCGGGTGAAAAGTACTGCAGGGTAAATACATCACTGAATGCATTGGGATATACAGAAGCCACGCGAAGTGATGCCATAGGATCGGTTTTAAGGCTCACGGTGATCAGCGGGAAAGTTTCGCTGGTGCCGTCAAAATCGGTTTGGGTAAGCCGGTAATAGCTGGTTCCGGCATAGGGTCGCGTATCGGTATATTCGTATTGAATTACATCTTTGCTGTTTCCGGCCCCATCTAAATAGGTAACCAACTCAAAATCCCTTCCATCGCGGCTTTTTTCCAGGATGAAAAAGTCATTGTTGGTTTCTGTGGCCGTTGACCATTTTACCAGAATATCTTCTTCTCCGGCGGAGGCGGTAAAGGATAGAAGGTCGATGGGGAGGATTTGACTTAAAAGTCCTCTTCTACTAAGAATTTCAAAGATTATTGGATTATTTAATGCATTAATAAGCGGCTGTACGCCAGCTACTGATGTCGGGAAGTTATTCGTGTAATTAATCCCAAATCCTGAATTGTTAATGTTAAAAGGACCATTATTTGGGCCTATAGAGCCTGATATATCTACAATATTACCAGAGTTATTAATGCTGTAGGCCGCCCCACTGGACTGAAATGGCCCTGTTGTAATTAATATCCCGGTTGAAACAATATTAATTTCAGCATTTCCCTGACCTTTTATTGATCCTTCCACAATTAGAACTCCATCAATGATCAGATCTACCTTACCACTAATAGTTAAATTGCCAAGAAGATAAATTTCTGATCCCGCAACTATTCTAATTGTTCTGTTGCCAGTAATTGTAGTTGGTGGAGCACCAGGTTCTACCCATGATTCGTCTATCGGCCAATCATGTATACCGGTAACCGAATTAAAGTTTTGACCCTGGGAATTTGTGAAAGTTAAAGTGAAAACCAACGATAAAATCAACACAAAAACATGATATGTTTTATGTTTTTTCAAGCTTGAAATTTTTGAGGAAAAGTGTCTAATATCCCCTCTTTCATCGAATCTTCTGTAAATCTTTTCCATGTAAGTAAATTGTTTAATAGGTAGAATACTGTTAATAGTAAGTTGGTGTTAACCTATATTACGATCATATAACCGTTAAGTTATATATTATATATGTTTATTTCAATAAAATAACCTAAAATAATTTTTATTGGGGTTTATCTTACATAGGCAAGTGACGGGCCAATAATAAAAAAATGCGGAATAAATGTTGTCTTTTTCAAAAAAGTATCATTTGATTCAAAAATCACTTGATGTTGTGTTATATTTATGCATATTTGGAAATCCTCTTATTTTAGTCACGAAGTCAATATTACATACGTCTGAACCCAGGCTAGTCATATGACAATGCATTATAATATCTTTGCGTATGTGTCGGGTCCGATGTATTGTATATCGCCATCGATTCGACCGGTTTTATCGGATTTATTTTGCTTTTTAATGACTTAATCTGACTAATCTTGTCCAGCAGGTTTCCACCAGACAGATGCCGGAATCCGAAGTATTCCCATTTCTATAGCAGATCGGTTACAACCTAAAATCGACCCTGAAGGGGTCGCAGCCTGTTTTTTTTCCTGAAACCGTGGGGGCAACATAATCTTCTAAATTGGGATCACCATAATTGTAATCTGATTCAGGAAAAATCGAATCATGCTTTGATGCATCAACATTCGACCCTGTCGGGGTCGATTTTACAAACATGACATTTTTCTATAGACATGTGATCCCTTCGGGAAAAATCTATGGATATATATTAATAGTCCTAGTCTGCGACGAGGACTGGCAACAGCAACCATTCGATTACCAAAGCAGTCTGTTCGGTATTTGCAATCCCGAACCACAGATAAAATGGATATGCAATCCATCCGTTTTATGTCGGTTGTTTTCCAGATTTTTCATCTCTAAGCTTGTTGGTGGAACATACTAAATGGGGGGAGGGATGGTGGGTAGCGTTAAAGACCTATAAGGATTTTTGAAACCTTATAGGACGACGTACATTGAATTGACCTTTTGTTTCGCTGTGGCCGGAAACTATTCTTTTACCCACATAGCATGCTTCTGCGCACTATGTGGGATTTTTTTTAAGGATGCGACACCCTCCGGGGTCGATTGCAAAGCATGGGCATCTGTGCTATAGACATTAGAATCCTTCGGATTCAGGGCTTTCTGGTTATACACGACGGCACTGTCAAAACGCACATCTTTGTAACGAAAGACCAATGGTCCTTGTCTTCAGCGAGGACTGGAAACAACTGCGAATGTCCTTTTTTATCTCCCCTATTGTTGGAGTTTTCTCTACCGCCGTGGCAGATGTCCCCACGTGACACTGTACATTTTATGTTTTATGTCGTTGATTTTCATGTATTTGCAGGGAAGACAGTACATGCGGCACGCGTGCGCTAGCGTTGGGTGGGCTGATGAAAAATCCTTTTTTATACTTCCCATAAAAGGTTGGGTATTCAAATAAAAATCCCGTAGGGATGAAATCTTTGTAGAAAAATCTGATAAGCAGTATGTTGAGCCCTGTAGGGGCGATACCTTTTACCTGACAACTAATGCTTTGATTTATAAAAAAAGTTTCGCACCTACGGCGCTTATAGCTGTAAATGACTATTTTTCTACAAAGATGCCGCGCCTACAGCGCTTAGATGGTACAAAGTAAAATCTTCAAATCCTATTTGTTGATTTGCGGAATTTTCCTCTCTAAGCTTGTTGGTGGAATAATACCAACAAGGGTGAGGGAAGGTGGGTAACGCTAAAGACCTATAAGGATTTTTGAAAACCTTATAGGACGACGTACATTGAAATGGCTTTTTGTTTCGCTGTGGCCGAATGTGGTGAACGGTTAAGTCTAGGCAGGTATCCCCACGTGACACTGTACACTTTATGTTTTATGTCGTTGATTTTCAATGTATTTGTGGAAATGAAAGCACACACGGCACGCGTGCGCTAGCTGGGAGACCCCGTCCCGAACGCTATGCTTTTCGGGATTTCGTTTTCACCTCAACCTGCGACGAGGACTGGCAACAGCAGTGAATGTCCTTTTTTTGCACCCCTGTTGTTGGAGTTTTCTCCAACAACCACCCCCATACATAAATGCATGATACCACCCTGATCTGACATACACATCCCTGCTCCTCAACCAACATTTGTATTTGCACACCGGGATTCAGACCCTGCTTATCATTATGAAAGGCACACCTGCCTTCCGGCAAGGCAGGGACTTGCACCAGACGGTACATTTGCTTTGGATGCGGCTTGTAGTTTATGAAATGGTGAAAAGCAGATTTATTTAATATCCTTAGTACAAGAGATCGGCAGCTTGATAAATAAGTTGGCTTTCTGTTACTTTTTTGCTCCAGGTCAAAAAAGTAACCAAAAAACCCCGCCGCTTAGCAGCCCTGACCTAAAATGATGGCCCCGCCCGCCGCAAACAAAACTCGCTGCGCTCAAACATTGTTTGCTTCTTTCCCAACCCTTCGCCTTCATTTTTTAACGGTCAGTTCTGCAAGGCGGATTCATCCTGCTAAATACAAGCTTTCCTGGCATCCTGTTTTTAATCAATTGCAACACTAAATGAAAGGCATTTACTTTCTTTACAAGCGGGAGGTCTTACTATTTTAGATTTTAATAAGCCTTGCCAAGCCTTGAAATGCCTCAAATTTGACGATTAATATTGACCTTAGTCAGAAGGGCGATATTCTCGTGGGTAAAGATGTATCCCGAGCGCTATGCTTTTCGGGATTTCGATTTCACCTCAATCTGAGATGAGGACTGGCAACAGCAGTTAATGTCATTTTTTATCACCCATGTTTGGGTTGTGGATTCAAATGAAAATCCCGTAGGGATGAAAACTTTGTAGAAAAATCTGATAAGCAGTATGTCGAGCCCTGTAGGGGCGACACCTTTTACCTGACAACTGAAGCTTTAATTTACAAAAACA
>JAFIEV010000055.1 GCA_020832305.1 Cyclobacteriaceae bacterium
GCCTGGTTTAAGCATGGGCATCAATTTCGCCAATGGCGATAACAATGGTAAAGGCAGGCAATTGTTTGATTGGGTAGGCGCATGGCCTATGCGATCACCTTATGCGTATGGCGATTTAATTTTACAAAAAAATGAAGAAGATAAATAAGGCAGTTCCTGCAAGGGTAGGCAAATTTTTATTATTGTGTTTAATAACTGTAGTATTATGCGGATACCCATTTGATGCCAAATCGCAGCAAGTCATTTCCAAATCCTTTGAACTGCGCTTTTTTTCAAATGATCCTCAAGCCAATGGAGAAACAGATTTCAAAGGTGAAACTTCGGTATTAAACACGGATGAAAGAATCGCTTTTTTAAAAAGGTATGCCGACTTTGCCACGGCCTTCTTTGAGGATCCCCTTCTGGATAAATTGGTCGTAACCGAAAGTGAAGTACAAAAAGTACAGACTTCACTAAAGCCGCAGCCATTACCAGAAATCAGGCGAAAAATTCCTCTCTCTGACTGGAAGTATCTGGGTCACAAGCCAGGACAAAGGGAAAAGCAACAAAATGCCATCAGCCAATGGAATGCCAATTCTTCTATGGAAGTGAATCGGGGCTCGCTATTGTTTACAAAGAAGAGATCTGTACTTTCATACCCTATGGATCGCCAGGATTGGCGTTTTAAGATGGAATGGGATGCATTTATTCCAAGCGCATCCCTACCGCTTCGTGTCAGTCTCGGACAGGCTTGTTACTTTGGTATAGAACCTGATGGCAGGGTGTTTTACAGTAATGCGGGGGAGAGGACCTTCTCTTCCAATATCCAATCAGACCAATGGTCAACATTTTTAATGGAAGTTGATTTGGAAACCGGGAAATACAATCTATCCATAAATTCGGTTGAGATTGCCGATTTTGTCCCCCTGGCAAAATCCCATGAAATCATTGATTTCTGGAAAGTCGAGGCAGGGAAGGGGTTTAGATTGGATAATATCCGGGGGGTGAGTTACAGAAAAACCTATGATCCGGATGGCGATTACAATACCAGGGATGTTCCATTTTCAATTAATTCTTTTATCGATGAAAAATTTGAAGTAAAACCAGATGTAGTAAACTGGCAAAATCACGGATATAATGATACTTCCTGGGAAATGGTTCCGCGCTGGCCCTATGCACACGGAGGTGAAAGGCATAAAGAGGAAACACTCTATCTGAGAAAAACCATAAATCCGGGTGATTTTGATATGGCTTCCCTGAAAATTGAGACCATAAGCCCATCTGGTGAGGTGTGGATTAATGGTGAAATCGTTTTCGTGTCACGTAATCAGCACCCCATCGACCTGGATGTAACTGATTTCTTAAAGCCAAATTATGATAACCTGATTGCCATTAAGGTTAATCCCAATAAAGTGATTTTTACCAACCGACATACTCCTGATGACATTTACACCGGCTGGTTTACCGGCAGAATCTGGCTGGAATTGACCGATAAAAGAAGGATAACCGACCTTTATTCGTACACAACACAAATTGATAACAACCAGGCTATTCAGGCATTTGAATGCACCATTACCAATGATCAGGTGCTTTTTTCTGAAGAGCGGGAGCGAAAAGGTGATAATAGTTTTTCCGGTAAATTACTAATAGAAAGTTTCAAGTGGTTTCCGGAGGAAGAAGATACACCCTCTTCAAGCATAGAAATTCCGGTTTGGGTTTATCTCGAACAGAATAAAACCATCCAATCATCATTTATTATAGAAAAGCCGGAATTATGGACCCCTGAAAATCCAAATCTGTATAAAATAGTAGCAAGCCTTGTCGATTCTGAAGGAAACATCATCGATGATTTCGTAATAACTACCGGCATCAGAACCATAAGCCAGGAAGGAGGAACTTTCAGAATCAATGGTGAACCGGCCATGATGAATGGTGCACTTTCCGCTGCTTTCAGGGCACCGCTTGAGCATATAGCGCAATGGTTTCGTTGCGGACCGGAAGAAAAGATTATCGAGGAATTTCTCATGCTGAAAAAGATGAATGCCAATACCATGAGAATGACACTTAATGATGCCATTACCGGTAATATTAATGACCCGAGATATGCGGAAATAGCCGATCAGCTTGGCTTATTGTTTCAGTGGGGGACACCTGCATGGGTTAGGACCGACAGTCCTTACCTGATAGATTTTGAAGGACTGCCAAAATATGTTCATCAATTGCGAAATCATCCCAGCATAGCTATGTGGCAACCTGCCAACCACCCTATGATCCGCGGTTTTGAGGATGCTATACCCTGGATGGAAAAGATTTATGAGGCCATAACCTTAAAAGATAAAAGCAGGCTGATAAGCCCAACTGCCAGTGCAGCCAGAATAGGCCCACCCAATGATAAAGGCACTTTGGATCGTAGAGGAAATCCGATGAAACCCGTACCTATCTGGACGGCACCTTTGATCGCCAGAGGGAACATGGATTTTGCAACCGGATATCGGTTAGAATGGAGTACCCTCCGGGCCTATCCTTACCCAAAAGATTGGTCAGGTGTACAGAATTGGTTGGAAACCGGCTATCGAACAGATTACCTTGCCAGTACTGATCGCGCCTATTTTGATTATGAAAGTGAGGAAAGTATCGGTCAGCCGAATTGGTCGCTCCACAAAGGAAAGCCTCAATTCATGATACAATCGTACGAAATGTATTATGACATATATTCAATAGGTAGACAATTGACTACCGATGAATGGCGTGAAAGCCAGGCCTGGCAGGCTATGAGCGGTTATGAAGCCTACAGAAAAAAGAGATGGCTCGATTATGATGGACAAACCTGGTGCAACCTGAGAGGAGGCCACAATACCGCTACCTACCAAAAACCGCTGATCGATTACTATGGTCATGCCAAATTATCTTTCTATAGCATTGGGATGGTCTTTCAACCCGTATTGGCAGGAAGTAAAAACGTCGATATGGTGTATGGCCCTGAGGATGAAATACCTGTG
>JAFIEV010000061.1 GCA_020832305.1 Cyclobacteriaceae bacterium
TGCTTTTCCATTTTGTTTTAGTTCTGTAGCTACAGGTGCCGGAAGTATATTGTGAAGCAATGTGTCGGAACGTCGCTTTTCTTCTATAATCTGCTTTTGTTGCTCCATGATTTTTTCATTTTTTAACTTAAGCAGACGGCGGGATCTTACAACCAGGATAATGGATACAAGTAAAGCCAGCGAAAAGACACCGACCACCATGAGAATATGCAAAAGAAATCGCTTATCCCTCTCTGATCAGTCCGGCATAAATTTCAGCTTTAGCATTCTCTCCCATATTTGTATACACCTCAAACAAAGATTCTGCGGCCTCATTGGCCTGTTCTTTCCAGCCTCTTTTTTGGGCTATATCCAGTCAATATCGCTGTACAATTGTGTTGTGGTCAAAGGCCATTAACCACTTGTTGTTTTCTTTTATGATTATGTATGACTTGATTTGTTGCTGATTAACATACTTTACGTTATCAGGTGTAATATAGTCGTCTATTGTATGATAGGCAATTACCAAAGCCACATCGGGCTTGATAAATCTGACCTGCATACTGTCGGTTGTCATTGTTATTCCTTTCAGAAAAGATTGATGAACCTCCCGCACGGTTCTTAGAACAGGCTCCCGACCTATATCCATACCACCCAGGGGATGTATATGTATCCAGTCGTTTGTGGTGTAGGTTTCTGCTTTTAGGAAGGATCCTTCATTAAAGTCATCCTGAAAATCAAGAACTATTTCCCTTACAGCCTCTTCATCAGCCTGGCTGCTTACCTTCCCTGAGCATGAATAAAATGTCAGGGGAACGAGTATATAAAGTATAGGTTTCATTTTTATATTAATAAATTTCTTTTTCGTTAGTTGCAATAAAAGTTGGATTATTAGTTCAAAAACTCATTCATTGCTGTTATTATCAAATCATCAAGCTCTTTTAATTCATCTGCATCAGGCGGTAGCCCTATAAGACAGTGGATCTGACCTGGAAAACATTTATACAGGCGTGGTACACCTGCTTTTTGCAATCTTTCAGCATAAGCCGCGCCTTCATCTCGCAGTGGATCAAATTCAGCTGTTATAACAACCGCCGGCGGCAAACCTCTCAGGTCTTTGTTATTTATCGGGCCTACTTCGGGATTGATTGTATGCTCATCAGGGGCATAAGCCCGAATATAGTACTGGCAAAAAGGTTTAGTCAGAAAAAAACCTGATGCATATTTTTGGTAAGAAGGGTATTTATCAGCATTTCGGGGATCATCGGTTGGAGGGCAGAATAGTACCTGTAATTTTATTTTTTGAGCCAACGCATCTTTCTTTGCTATCTGACATACCACTGCTGCCAGATTCCCCCCCGAACTTGAACCAAATACCATAATACGACTTGTATCTCCACCAAAAGTTTGGCCATTTTCTGCTACCCACCTGAAAGCATTGTAAGCATCATTTACAGCAGCGGGAAACTTGTTTTCGGGGGCAACTCTAAAATCAACCGCAACCACAATGGCATTAAATGTTTTGGTTTGTCGTAAAAACTCATATTCCATAAAAGGAAGTATGGGAGTAACAAAACCACCAGGATGAAAGCTAATCATAATTGGCAATCCCTTTTTTTGTGCTGGATTATAAATCTGGATAGGGATGCTATCACTGGTAACTTTTATATACTGCACCTCAGGCGTGCTGATTTTGACCTCACTGTATTGTTCAACTGTTCTTTTGGAAGAGCCAGGAAGGTCTTCAATAGAGGTTTTTAGGGCCATTTCAATCCGTGAATCAAGTTTTCCGGATTGACAAGTTTGTGCATCTGCCAAAAAAGAAAAGCCCATAAATGTCAAAATAATAAAGATCTTTTTCATTTTCTTTGAGTTTATTAATTTATAAACTCAAAGAAAATGTTATTTGCTATAATACTATTGGTAGAAAAACGACATTCTTCTCTATAAAGAGGTATCCTTGATGCCAAAAATTCGTTCAGGTGCCTTTTTAATATCTTCCAATACATAAGAAGCTGGAGTTGCACCGGCAAAATCAAGAAAATCCTTAACCATATGCTGGTAATCATGATAGCCACATGCCAGGGCAATGTCAAGCCAGTCTTCATTGGGGTAATGGTACTTCATCCGAAACGCTTTATTGGCCCGGGCAATACGGGCATACAGTTTGGGAGAAATACCCATACGCTCTTTAAACCTTCGCTCGAACTGCCGGGAACTTAAAAAGCATTCATTTGCAAGCTCTATCAAAGAAAAATTCTCCGGGTGTTCTATTATAAGGCTTGATACAGTATCGATAGGATGGGAATCATTTTTTAATGAACCCACAATTTCAAGCAGGAAATTTTCAATGATGCCAATCATTTCAGGATAATCACCAGTTCTGTTGAGCCGTTCGTTAACCCGCCGTATTTCTTTTGAAAAGGCAGCTTCGGCATCTATAAAGGTATTGGTCAATTCATGATTAGGTATTCCCGTAAAGCGAAACAATACACCGGGATGAAAATTGACAACGATAATAATGAAATCAGGGCTCCCGATATGCCTGTTGACTCGTTCAATGAATTGTCCCATGATATAGGAGCGCGGACGTTCGATAAAGGTTTGACTGGTTGTGTATTCAATAATTTCAAAGCCTCTGACACAAAAGACAAGCGCTTGTTCGGGTCGGGCTGCATAAGGCTTAAAAGGTAATTTGCCGGGGTCGGAAAAGATAAAATGCCAGAGCTGATAGCTCTTTACATACCGCTGTAAAGCAGGAATAGGCAGAAAAGCTTGACCGTACATGACTGAATTTGATTTTGAAAATTTTATTTTTCGGGCATTTTTGCTCTTACTCAGCTTGCTTATTCTATTCGTTAACGTTCATCAATTCAATTTTGTTTTTACCGAACAGATAAGGCCTGAGCGAAGCCGAAGGCATTCACCGACTGATAAATTAACTCACCACCTGTAATAAAATTTCAACTTTTCTCAAATAACGTTTATAAAACAAAATACTGTTCGACATAGATTAAAACCCTTCACGATAGAATTTTATGGATTATTGGTCTTTTTTATTATATACGAATTTATTTCGAATGAAATGAACAATTAATCTGGAACAAGCATGTTCAATTTAAACCCTATCATTTAAAATGGAGGATAATTATGAAATCATAGTTGTTTTCTCAACAATTTTCAACTAATTACTTACAACAGGAATGCAATTGACTTAAAAGAGTGTGAGAGATCTGGATAAATTCCTATTGCTTTTTTGTTAGAGGCTGGTCTCTACACAGGCTCTTAAAGGCGCAGGATACACTAAAACGCCGCAATGATCAATATGTGTTTGCTGGTCCATCCAGATTCTATTGACTTAATCGATGAATTTAAAATCCCAAATGTATGATTAACTTAAGAACGATTACGAAATTCAAAATTCACTTTATCAAATGTTTGCCATTTTTCTCTCTTAGTCCTTCCACAAAGTACATATCTACAAAACCTTTGTTTTTGGCATCAACACGTCCACGGTAGGTCACGAAAAAGTGATCCTGGATTTGCTGATAGGTGGCATATGAGATATTTACTTTTCCCTCTACCCCACTCGATTCCATTCTTGAGGCCAGGTTTACAGCATCACCCCAGATATCGTAGGCAAATTTTTTCTTTCCGATGACACCTGCAACTACAGGCCCAGTGTGGATACCCACACGCAGCTCAAAATACTTCTGCCCCATTTTTCGCTTTTCTTCCTGTTTCCATCGCATAAATCGCTGCATTTCCATTCCCGCAAGTACGGCATCAATCGCATTGGTACTATTTCTTATTGGTATGCCACCGGCGGCCATATATCCATCGCCCATGGTTTTAATTTTTTCGAGGTTGTGCTTTTCAATGATGTTATCAAAAGCCGAAAAACAGATTTCCAGTTCATCTACAATTTCATCGGGGTTCATCGAAGAGGCTATGGTGGTAAACCCTTTAAAATCAGTAAACAAAACAGACACCATATCATAGAGCATAGGACGTGCTTTTCCATTTTGTTTTAGTTCTGTAGCTACAGGTGCCGGAAGTATATTGTGAAGCAATGTGTCGGAACGTCGCTTTTCTTCTATAATCTGCTTTTGTTGCTCCATGATTTTTTCATTTTTTAACTTAAGC
>JAFIEV010000079.1 GCA_020832305.1 Cyclobacteriaceae bacterium
ACAAAGATGCCATCCCTAACGGGATTTTCATTTGTACACCTAAAGCTGGCGCTCGCATGTATTGTTCTATCATCTTTGATTGATTTTTTCCAAAAAAAATATCTAAATCCATGTGTATACTGGAGCAAGCCTTGCAATTCTGCCCTATACAATGATAATCAGGGCTTGTAACCCGTCTCACAACACTCACGGGAAGCTACGAGCTCAACACCTAAGCATCTCGACAACAACATTTAACACTTAACACTTAACATTTAACGCTTAACAATTAAGATCGAACTAGAAGCTGCAAGCTAACATTGATCATGACCCTACAGCGTTGTCAGGAAAAACAAATACATCTATCGCGATCCATAATCGCTAAATTTTGAATTTTAATTTGCCATCCCAATTTTTCATGGTATTTTGTAAGTCCTGCAAAGCATCAGCCAATCTAATGCGCTGCAAATTCAATACATGCAACAAGGGTAGTTCAAGGGCACTAATCCTGTATATTTTTTAGAAAATCATCTTATGAAAAACATCTGGCTGGCTCTATTATTTCTTCTTCCACAGGGCAGTGCTGTCACCCGGTTATTCGCTCAACCTGTCAATAACCATACCGGCACCTTATTCAGCTATAAAACCAACGCTGACCGGCTTGATCAAATTGATAATCAGGCAATTTACGGACAGCCAACCCAAAAGGATCAATCAGGCAATTATTCCACGGAAGCAGAGCCCCAAATGCCCTGGGCCATCAGTGGAACGGGTGGGGTGTATCTTCTGGCTGATACAGGGGAATTGGTTATAGAAATATTCAAACAGGATCTCAATATACGCAGTAGCCGCAATGATTTCAGGGCGATGCTGGCAGGCCCAGACCGGCAGATTCTTGATGAAGTTTTTATTCCCCATTCCGGAGGAGCTGCCGGGGATGGTCCCGGTCCGGTGGAAAGTTCAATAATTCGAACAAAAGTCGAAATTCCCGGTATTTATGCCCTGATGATTACCACCAGTGGTGACCGCCACGGAACTAATACTGCCTGGGCTGTAAAAACCAATGCTCAGGCATATATGATAGAAAGCGCACGTGGCCATCGTGACGAGCGGCATGTAGAGCCCATCGTTTTGACGGATGAACAAAAACCCATGAATGTCGCCTTTCACCCGCGAAAAGGAGCATTCGATATTAAGCTTGAAGGATTATCCCCCGATCTTGAATATATTATTCTATATGATGATAAAAATAAAGAGCTTGCGAAAATCCCGGTGAAAAATGAGCAAAAAACCGAAATCCGGCAGTACCTGGGCATAAACATCGATGATAATTATTCCGGATCGGCGCACTACTCCGTAACGGCCAACGCCAACCGCGGACAGGGATTATGGCGCCTTCATTTTCCAAAAGGAAGGGCCTTTGTGAACATCGACGGTGTAACCCAATGGGAAGATGATGATCTTTTTACAGATCACTGCATCTGGACACCCGAGCCTGACAAATGGTTTCCCATCATGGATTACCGCTGGATGATCAGTCCGTATCAACTTACCGTGCATAAGGATCCCGGCATCAAGTCCAGTACCTCCTTTATGGTCTATAATCATGCTTCAGAACCAAGGGCATTCAGGCTATCGCTCATTTTTCCCGACAATAACTGGCCAGTAGAACTTTCGGAAAACAGGGTCATGCTCAATGTCGGTCAGTCAAAAGAGATTGAAGTACTATTTACAGTGCCGGACAAGGGCCAGGAGCAGCAATGTTATATACAGGTAATAACAGAACAGTCGCCAGATATTACAACTTACGCGTCCCTTACGGTGAAGGGGGAAGGTGAAAAGTCAGGAAAACCACTGGACCTTCCCGTTGTGTTGAAGCCTTTTATCCATGAAAACCGGCAATTCGGATATTTACCCGATTACCCAGTTGATAACCAGGTGTACTTTGACCTTCAAAATCGACCTTATGTGGTGTCTGCACACCAATTATACAGAAAAACCGAAGAAGGATGGATAAGCACAAATATCAGTGAAGCCGTGAACATGCCTGAACCTGACACAAACCTTCATGATTGGACATTAATCTCCACAAAAATAGCCTTTGATAAAGACGATCACCTATACCTTCTTGCCTCTTCAGGGCAGACGGTTGCTCTGCTGCACTCCGCTGATTACGGAGTTAATTTTAATGCTTTTGTCATAACGGGCAGAGAAAATGCACGACGGACCTGGGATTTTGAATCTTTCTCGGGAAATAATATACCCGAAGGACCTCCACCGGTACTACGGTTGACGGAAACCTATGTAGATGATGCCGACCTACCGACGGCGCGACGCGATCCTCGAATACGATGGAGACGTGTCAATGACCTTGAACTGATTATTGGTGATAAAAGTGCGGATGGCCTCATCAGCTTCAGGGCGCCCATAATGCTCACAAAAAAGTCAATAGGTATTTCTATGCATTCCGGAATTCCTTCTTCAATAGCTTCAATAGGCTCCAACGTACACGTCGTATGGGGCGAAGCAACTGATCCTGCGGTCAGCAGGGAAGAAGTTCCGGGGGTTCCGGCCTACGTAGCCACTTACAACCGGATTAGCGGCGCCCTTGAAGGGCCGGTATTCATGGATTTTGGCGCTCCACCCAATGATGTTCACAATACACCCGGTATAACCATTGACAGCAAGGGCTTCCTTCATGTGGTTGTAGGCACCCATGGTCAGCCTTTTCAATACCTGAGATCGCTGAAACCCAATGATGGTTCATCCGGTTGGACAAACCCGGTGAGAACCAGCGAAGAAAATTTACGTCAGACTTACGTAGGACTTGTCTGCGATTCGAATGATGTATTACATGTGGCCTACAGATTATGGCAGTCGGGCAATGAACATCATGACGGAGCGCTCTGGGCTGCCCTGGCCTTTCAGCGTAAACAACCTGGAAAACCCTGGGAGGACCCGGTAATTTTAATGGTTCCGCCTTTCTCTGATTACAGCATATACTACCACAGACTTACCATCGACAGGGAAGGCAATATTTACATCTCCTATGATTACTGGTCAACCATGTGGTTTTACCGCAATCAGCGGGGGCCTGTTTCTGCCGCTTCAGGAAGGCCAGGAAGAGGTTGGGGAAGGGCTGTGTTAACTTCCGGTAATGGAGGAGATTCCTGGAAACTCTGGTAGTCTTTACCGAAAAACCCTTTTTACAAAGTCAATATTGGCAAGTGTATCTTCCTCGAACCTCCCAGGGCGACCGATGGTTTCCAGCACCAGCCATTTATCATAACCAATGTCTGCCAGGGCATTGGCACAGGATTCCATGTCAACTTGGCCTTCATTTCCGTAAATGAGTCTTGATCCGACGTTCTTTATATGGACCTCACACATGCGATGGTTACCGATCTGTCTGATTTCTCTGGGGACATTGTAACCAAACTGCCATGAATTACCAATATCGTAGTAAACCTGGACCATAGGTGAGCCTACTTCCTCCAGAATTGTAAGATTTTGATCCGCTGACAAAGAATTCTCGATGCCCAAAGCGATGCCATGATCCTCGGCACGGGGTGCGATCTGTTTTAATAAGGCAATAAGCCTATCAATATCCTTTTCTTTCCATTTGTACTCCGGATATTTGCCGGAAGACATATTGATATAATTGCCTTCCTTATCTTTTTCCAGGAGGTCTCCATCAAAAAAGAAGGCGATCAGAATATTCTTAGATCCCAATGCCCTGGCAGCTTCAAGTCCATCAATGACGAAAACCGCTGACTGAGGCTCAGTAGTCAGGGGCAAGTAATGGAGAATGCTGCCGACAGCTACCGAGAAATATGAAATGTTGTGTCTTTTGCCAAGTTCAATGTAATGCTTTCTTACCGATGGATCTCTGAGCATTACATGATCAGGGGAGGTACCGAGACTGACTTGTATTCCTTCAAGTCCGACGCTGGCTGCGCGCGGCACAAAAATGTCTGCCGTTGTACTGGGTGTATAAGGATTATCAGCAGTATGCCCCAGGTCCCAGTCACAAATTCCTATACCTGCAGCTTTAATATTATTAAATGCAGATAACCCGTAAACAGGCATACCTGCCATTGCTGCGCCTGCCATGCTTTTCAAAACAAAAGATCTCCGGTTCATCTTGATCTTACATTTGGATTAAGGTAAATAACAAAAATAGGAAAACTTGTTAATTAACAAGAGTAATAATCTTGTAGGATAAAATGACTATATACTTCTGATTGATGTCAAGAAAATCCATATTATTTGGCTCATTTAAAGCCTGGTCGGTTTTAAAAAAGCTGGATTGGTAATTTGAGGCGTATCAAATGCCGAGACAGCACAAACTGACCCTTAACATAAATTCAACAATCATGGTTTTACTATACAGCAACTAAGCGCTGCAGTTGCTGCATCTTTTTAGAAAAAAAGCCATTTACAGTGATAAGCGCCGTAGGTGTGACACTATTTTTCATCCAAAAAATAAAATCCTTCCGTGCAAAAAAATGCACGGAAGGAAATTTCATTAAATTTTAAAGGCTTTGCGTTTTTGAATGCCAATTATATTGTCAGATCGGTCGCCTTAATACCCATGAGAAGTGGATTTGTTAAAAGCATAAAAATGCCGATTCAACGCATAAACTTCAACAATGGTTTGAATACTACAATCCATAGTATTCTGCCACTTCATCATAGTTGCTAAAATCAATATCCGGCAGGGCACTTCTGCCACCTGGCATATTCCCTATAGGAAGTGTAACCACCCTGATTTCTTCATAGGTTTCACCTGCACCAGAGACAAGCTGTGTTCTTACACTTACATTATTACCACTTCTTAAATACCAGACTCGGTAGAAGCTTATGGCACTGGTTCCATATCCCGGAATGGGATAAATAAGAGTTTGACTGGTGTTGACCAGATATACAAAAAACATAGTTTCATAAATCTTTGGTCCATAACCCGGCAGATCAATAAACCTACTGGCAGCGGTGGCATAATTATGCCCGGTAAATACATATAATTTTACGTTCATATCTCCGGGATCACCTTTTTCGCCTTTCTCACCTGGCTCTCCCTGATCACCTTTTTCACCCTTTTCACCCGGAGGTCCTTGCTGACCTTGAGTACCTTGTATTCCCTGGGGTCCCTGATCACCTTGTGGTCCGGGATCTCCCTCGGGTCCCGCAGGACCTTCACATGATAAAATAATGCAAGCCATAATGGCTGCGAGAAATGAGATAGCGCGTAGATTTTTCATAAGGTTAAATTTATTTGGTTAAGGAAAATGTAGTCTGGGTCTGTATTTATCCTGCAAATTATAAAAATCTGTAATTTTTGCAAGATGTTCTTTTATTAAATTCAGAAATGCTTTTCATGAGCCAGTTCCAACTAAATGACTGGCACATGAACGGGATGGATAATTAAAGAAAGGTGAATTTTAATAATGATGGTCGGATAATTCAGACCGACTTCTCATAATCTTATATAAATCCTGGCTTTGTTGTTAATCAACTTCTCTGCGCCTGAATGATTCCGAAAAATCGGTCGGTATTTGAATTGCCTGCCTTGTCTGTACCGGGAACGTTATTTTGGCGAATTTTAAACTTTCTCAACACTTTCTGCCTCAAATCTTCATTTTAGGTAGTAAATTGATCTGTATTCGATTTTTCATCGTTTCATCAGATTATAATTTGTTTTTTAAAGGACTGATGGAACCTAGCATGGTTATAATCATTCCAGTGTGTGACATTTTCGTCATGCTAGGTTTCATCATTTGATTTTTTGAAGATCCCCCCACAATACCGCTGGTCAGGTCTGGGGTTTTTCAATATAAAAAACTGAGCAATAAATTAAACTGAAAAGAAAACATGCCACTCATCATAGTCGGAGCCGGAATTTTGTTATTGCTCATTTTGATCGTCCGGTATAAAATCAATCCTTTTTTTGCATTACTTTTTACCTGCTTTTTTGTTGGCCTATTCAATGGAATGAGCCTGATACAGACCCTCGATTCCATCCTGCACGGCATAGGAGATACCATGGGAAAAATCATACTCATCCTCACCTTTGGTGCCATGCTGGGTAAACTTATTGAAGAGAGCGGTGCTGCGCATACCATCACCCACAGGCTGGTAGAGAAAATGGGGCTGGGCAAAATACAATATGCCATTTTAATTACAGGTTTTCTGGTGGGGCTTCCCATGATGTACAATGCCAGCTTTCTGGTGATGATTCATTTAATATATGCTTTTGCTTCGAAAACGAAGCTGCCCCTAATGTATCTGGGCATACCCCTTTCTGCCACTTTATCCATTGCTCATGCCTATCTGCCTCCCCACCCTGCCCCTACTTACATTTCCTTTATTTATGAGGCTGATATCAATATGGTCTTATTGTATGGCCTGGTACCTGTAATTCCTGCCTGCCTTTTCGCCGGCATCTTTCTGTCGAAGTTCTTTAAACATCTCGACAACAAACCACCGGCAGAACTATACCAGGAGAAGGAATTTAAAAAAGAAGATTTGCCTGGTTTGAGAATCAGTATTCTGGCAGCAGCAACACCGGTAGTATTGATGTTATTTGGTGCGGTGATTGACATGACCCTCGAACCCCCGCCACCCAAAAGCGCACTCCTCAATGCCGGATACCTTACACTCAATGAATTTTACCGCGATCTGTTGGGAGGCTATCAGCTTTCAGACTTGTGGGTGAAAGTTTTCAGTGCTGTATTGGTGTTCTTTAAGTTTCTAAGCGACGCCAATATTGCCCTCTTTATGGCGGTGCTGGTGGGTATATTCACCCTGGGTCTGCGCAATGGAAGAAAAATGGACGATGTGATGCAAAGCCTGGGTAAATCTGTGGGCTCTATAGGTATGATTATCATGATCATCGCCGCGGGAGGAGCTTTTTCACAGGTGTTGAAAGATGGCGAAATCAGCAGCTATATAGCCTACATCACATCTGACCTGCAAATGAACCCGCTCGTTTTATCCTTTTGTGTCGCAGCGCTCATACGTTTGGCGGTAGGCTCAGCTACGGTAGCCACCATGACGGCCGCACCCATTATGGTACCCATAGCCGCGCAAAGTGGCATTGCGCCCGAACTGATGGTACTGGCTACAGGATCAGGAAGTTTAATGTTTTCTCATTTCAATGACATCGGGTTTTGGATGTTTAAAGAATACTATAACGTGAGCATAAAGCAGACCTTTCAGATCTGGACAGTCATGGAATGCCTCGTAGCCATGGTCGGCTTGGCTTGTGCCTTATTACTGAATATGATCATTTAAAAAAACTTGCCATGAAAAAAAACGCATTGCTTATTATCCTTTGTATCCTGGCCATTTCCTGTAAAAAAAATACGGAAAGCAAACATAAAGTCTTCTACATAAACTCATATCACCAGGGTTATGGCTCCAGCGATGACATTATGGAAGGCATTTTTGAAATATTCGAAAATGAGTCAGTGGAGGTAGAAACATTTTTTATGGATACAAAAAGAGCTGGCGATCGCGCGTCTATACAAGAGAAAGTAGATCTGGTTTTAAAAGAAATAAGTCAATTTAATCCGGATATCATTATTGCTTCTGATGATGATGCGGTAAAATATGTTATCGTTCCTCATTTTAAAAACAAAGACATACCCGTGATTTTTTGTGGCGTAAACTGGACGGCCGATGCCTATGGATTGCCATGTGATAACGTAACGGGGATGTTGGAGGTGCTGCCCATACAAGAATCTGTGGAGTGGATCCATCAATATTACCCGAAAGCCGGAAAATTATTGGTTTTGTCGGAACAAAGTGATTCAGAGATTAAGAATACCGAAGTACTCGACCCTATTTTCAGATCAATGTCATTAGAACCTGAATATGTAATGGCCAAAGATTTTAAAGAGTGGAAAATGGCATTTAAAGACGCGCAAGAGCATTTCGATCTGATTTATTTGCCAACGAATGGCGCTATAAAAGGCTGGGAGGAAGAAAAAGCCATCAATTTTGTACGGGAGCATATACAAAAGCCTGTGTTTACCTGCGATGATTTTATGATGCCTTATGCGGTTTTTGGTTTGACCAAAATTGCCAAAGAACAGGGCCAATGGGCGGCGGAAACATCATTAAATGTATTAAAAGGGCAAAATGTTTCAGAAATTTCTTTAACAAAAAACTCATTAGTTAAAAGATGGTTTAACGAAAGTCTGGCTCAACAAATTCGTTTTATGCCTGATGATGAATTTTTTCTCTACATGAATAGCGAGAAAGTATTTTAATAACCCTTTTAGAAAAGAAAGAACTTCTATGCCGGATTTATGATGCCCCCAAAACACAGAAGATCTTTCTTATATTCTTTAATATTTTAATTGTAACCCGGGTTTTGCACCAGTTCCTTATTTAAATCCAACTGCGTTTCAGAAAACGGCATAAGTTTGTATTTATCATCGCGGATTCTATTAAGTTCCATTGGCACTTTGGGGCGGTTATTGATATTTGGATCGGCAAGCTGAGAGGTAGCGGCTACCTTCTCGGTATAAATATCCCAGAATCGTTTTCCATCAAACCAGGAATGCCCCTCAATTACCAACTCTTTCCGGCGTTCAGAAAAAACTGCCCTACGAAATTCCTCTTTGCTCAGGTTGGTATAATCGACTGAAGGCTCGGCCGAGTTGGCAGGTTTTCCAAAGGCTCTTCGGCGTACCATATTCAGGTAATTATATGCATCGGCGGTTGGACCATTGGCTTCGTTAATGGCTTCAGCAAGCATCAATAATACATCTGAGTATCGCAGAATAATATAATTGGGTTCCTCAGCATTGCCTCTGGCATTAGGGTTATCATCGATAAATTTACGGAACCCTGGCACGGGTATATCAATAATTGCCCTTGAAAGCAGGGAGTTGTTGTCGGCCCTTCGCCAGTTGCCTACATATGGATCTGTATCTGGGTCAAAATAAACTTCTACATTGGGTGTTCCACTAACAGGAATTTTCATGCGATCATGAAAGGTTACATCTCTGCGAGTATCTCCGACTTCAAAAGAATTGTAAAAATCAATATTTGCCGGATAGTCGTAGTAGGGAATAATATAAAATTCCTGGGTAACGCCTGTAGCTATAAAAGCTGTAAGATTACCACCAAGACCTGCTATTCGTACATATTGAATATCAAATATTATTTCGGCATTGTTCTCATTGGTCATGCTAAAAATATCCTTATAACTGCTCAACAATGTTCTGTCGCCATCGCTTACACAAGCCTGGAGAACCTGTATGGCCTTTTGATAATCACTATTTTGAGCCACAGCAGGGTCTCCGGCACGCGTAAGATAAACTTTCCCCAATAAGGTTTGGACAGCGCTTTTGCCAACCCTTCCTTTATCTGCATTTCCATACCTACTGGTCAGTGGTAGACTACCGGCCTCAAGTATCCCCTCAAGATCACCGATTATTAATTGATACACATCCGAAGCTGACGCTCTTGGGAAAGATAATGTGTTGAAATCACGGGTAGGCGTTATTTTCAGAGGAACACCGCCAAATACCCTTACCAAATTAAAATACGCCAGTGCTCTTAAAAAAGTAGCTTCTGCAATAACCCGTCTTTTAAGCGTTTCATTCATCGATATACGTGGTACATTGGCAATTACCTGATTGGCTCTTTCAATCAAGCGGTAAGACGCATTGTAAATGCCTGAAAAATAGCCAACATCATACTGCCATGTATCCATGTTACTTTGGGCTGAACCGATATTCAGTCGGGTTGTAACCGTTTCACTGGGATACTCATTGAGCATCATCAGGTCGGTTTGATACATTCCATTATCCCGCAAAGCAGCATAAACACTGTTTACAGCGGTAATCGCATCGCTGGAAGTCTGAAAAAAATTGTCTTCAGTAATTACACTATATGCTCTGTCCTGTAGAAAATCATCATGACAAGAGGTAAAAAGTGACAGCAATATTATTGAAACTATAGTTTTATACGTTTTCATGTCAAACTCAATTTTAAAATTGTTAAAAAGACAGGTTTAATCCCAGCATCATAGTTCTGGCCAGTGGATACGAGCCCATGTCAACGCCCTGATTAATATTGTTCTGTCCCTGTTGATTAACTTCAGGATTAAAACCAGAGTAGTTGGTGATGGTAAATAGATTTTGACCAGTTATATACACTTTAGCGCTTATGCCTTTATTCATAAGCTTTTGACCCGTCAAATCCATAGTAAGGCGAACATTTCTCAATCTGAAATAACTCCCATCTTCAATAAAAAAGTCACTGTAAGTGCCTCCGGGAATACGTTGTACTATACCGATTGTAGCGTTGGCTCTTGGATATATAGCATTGGTATTACCTTCTCTCCATGCATTATCAAATCGATCTTGAGAAATATTATGAGCCGAGGATTCATTGTACAAATCTCTGCGGTTTAGGTTCAGGATTTCATTTCCAAAAACTCCCTGAAAAAACAGCGATAACTCAAAAGCTTTATAATTAATGGTGTTGGTCCAGCCATAGATTAAATCAGGATGCGGATTTCCCAGAATTACCCTGTCGTTGATATCTACTATTCCATCTGGCTCGGTATAATTTCCATTTTCATCAAGAGGGCCTGATATATCCCTATATCTGGCAGACCCTAAAGTAGGAAGCACATTACCAGAATAAATCAAGGTGTTATTATCTATTTCTTGCTGGGTTGAATAAATACCATCCTGAATCAAACCAAAAAACGATCCTACCGGATATCCAACCCTAACCAGATTACCTGATCCAAAGGCCGCACCATAATCGTAACTGAACCGCTGACCTCTTAATTCTGTTGAGGTACCTAAATCGAGCACTTTATTCCTGTTGGCTGCTATATTAAAGTCGGTTCTCCATCTAAATTTATTTCCTTCGACAATCCAGGCGCCCAAGGCCAGCTCAATCCCTTTATTCTCAAGCGAACCAACATTTCCCGTTGTGGAGCCGTAACCCAGTTCGGTAGGAATGTTAAATGTCATCAAAAGATCATTGGTTATTTTGTAATAGGCATCAAGGGTCAGGCTGATTCTTTCATTCCAGAAGCCCATATCTATACCTGCATTGTATTGGTCAGTAGTTTCCCATTTCAAGGAAGAGTTACCCACATTCGGCTGATAAGTATTTACAATTTGTCCCCCAAAAGTGTAGGTACTGCGGTTAAACCTGGTAACTGCCTGATTGACACCAATCTCCTGATTACCTGTACGACCTGCACTGGTTCTCAATTTTAAACTGCTAAAGACATTGAGTGATTTTATAAACTCTTCATCTGTCATATTCCATGCAAGGGCTGCAGAAGGGAAAAATCCCCACCTGTTGTCTTTTCCAAATTTTGATGAACCATCGGCTCTTGCAGAAACAGTAAGCAAATATTTATTCTTATATATGTAATTTAATCTGCCCAGATAAGAGGCCATGGTCCATTCTATCCAGTTTGAAGATATAGAAGGTCCTCCTGGTCGCGTGCCGGCTCCAATATCATAAAAACCTGTAATGTCATTGTCGAAAATACTGTTTGACATAAAGGTTCTCTGAGTGGTCCTTTTTTGAAGTTCATATACCGCAGTTGCATTTATTCTATGATCGTCAATAGTCTTAGCATAGGTTAGCATATTTGTATTGATTAAGCTCATGGCCTTGGCACTACCAATGGATGCGCTTCCCCGGCGGTTAAAAGGATCTTTATTATTGGAGAAATAATAATTTCTTTCCCGGTTATCCATATCTGCGCCAACCACTACCCTGAAATTCAAATCTTTAATAATCTGAACATCAGCAAACAAATTGCCAAGTAACCGGTCACTTATCGTAATATCGGTCATTTCATTTATTAAGTGGACCGGATTCAATCTGTTAAAAGGCGCATAACCTGGAATAATAGCATCTTCCCTTCTGGAGTAATTTCCAGTGGATTCATTAAAGACTGGCAACATTGGCACATATGAAAGCGCTGAAAATAAGGCACTTGAATTGGCATTACCTGAACCCCCTTCAAAAGCCTGATTATTTGTAGTACGGGCCACAGAAAAATTATTTCCAACTTTTAACCAATCCTTAAGCTGAGCATCTAAATTCATTCTCAACGCATACCTGTCGAAACCAGAACGTTTAACAATGCCATCCTGAGAGAAATAATTACCAGAAATAGCATAGGATAATTGATTTGTGCCTCCGGTAAATGATAGTTGATGATTTTGAATAGCAGCGTTTCTCACCAATATTTCATCTTGCCAATTGGTGTCATAGGTAGGATTGGCAATCATTTCCTCGCTGAAAGGTGGAGCCTGACCACCAAATACGGCACCTTCATTGGCCCAGCGCATTAAATCGGATGATCCCAAAACATTAATTCTATTTTCAATATTCTGTACTCCTCTGAAAACATCATATTCAACTTTCGACTGACCTGCCTTCCCTCTTTTTGTGGTAATTAAAACCACTCCGTTTGCACCCCTTGATCCATAAATAGCCGTTGCACTGGCATCTTTTAGAATCTCCAATGATTCAATATCATTGGGGTTTAATGAAGCAAGGGCATTTGGTGCTGTGCGTAATTCATTAAACTGACCACCTCCCGGATTGACCTCATTATTGTCGCTGTACACGGGAACACCATCTATCACATACAATGGTTCATTACCTCCTTGTATAGAGTTGCCACCACGAATTCTTACTGAAATACCACCACCTGGTGCTGAGGAAGCCTGCGTTACTAATACACCCGCCGCTCGACCTTGCATGGCAGTTTCCAGAGATAAAACAGATGCCTTCTGAATTTCATCTGCCGGAACCGATGAAATGGAACCTGTAAGATCCCCCCTTCGCTGCGTTCCATAACCGATTACTACTATTTCTTCAAGCGCAGTTATATCAGGACTAAGCTCAACATGGATAACAGAGCGGTTTCCAACTGTAACTTCTTCTTTTAAGTAACCTACCGAGCTAAAAACTAAAATGGCCTGTGAATTATTCACTTCGATTGAATAATTTCCGCTCATGTCTGTAACAGTACCCTGAGTTGTTCCTTTTATTACCACATTGGCGCCCGGCAAACCTTCAGGACTATCTGATGCACGTACTTTTCCTGTAATGGTTATCACCTGCTCAGATGCATTAAAAGATTCACCATCAACAATATAAGATTTAGCCACACGAACATGTATATTGTTGTCAATTCTCCTGAAAACCAACCCTGTCTTTACAGATATCTCAGATAAAACATCAGACATCGACTTATTCTCTGAATTAATATCCAGATGGGAAGTATTCTTTAATGAACGTTTGTTGTAGGTAAAATGAAAATCTGTAACCTTTTCAATTTCATTCATAATCTGGAATATCGTAGCATTTTTAATTGACAGTTTTAGCTGAATTTCCTCAAGCTTCTTAGCCTGGGAGTAGCCATCTCTAGCCATAATCATATTGCTGAATACGGTCAGCAAGACCAGTCCATATATTGCGTATTTTGACATAATACAAATGGATTGCAGTAATCGTCGAAATTTCATAACTTACAATGTTTTTGGGTTTTTAAATAAATTCAAAAATGATTTTACATGGTCGGGCTGCCCGATACGCCAATATTTAGCAGCTTCTGCCATATTTAATTGCATCAGAATCATGCTTCATGGTTCTGATGCTTTTGTTATGTGCTGTTCCAGTACATACTCATGCTCATTTATTTTATTACTACCTTTTTATTTTTCAACTCAAAATCAAATCCTTGCACATAACTGATGCCTTCCAGTACAACATCCAGCGATTTATTCTGAAAACGACCAGTATAGCCCTTTCCGGAAAAGTCCTTACGCCTGACTTCTATCTGCACATCATACCAGTCTTCCAGCCGCTTTACAATCTCTTCTATTCCGGCATTTTCAAATTCAATGATTCCTTTCTGCCAGGCCAGCTTTTTTTCAATATCAAAAATTGCTGAACTTAGTTTATGGCCTTCCCTATGATACACGGCCGATTCACGTGCCCTCAGCAACATTTCAGTGGCAGGCACATCATTTTTCACACCCAACTCAACCTTCACCAAACCTTCTGACACCACCACTTCAAATGATTCTTTCTCGGGATAGGCCATAACATTGAAAACGGTGCCCAGCACCACAGTTCGCAATTCCCCACAGTGAATGATAAAAGGTCTCTGACTGTCTGAAGCCACCTGAAACCATGCTTCACCTTCCAGCCAAACCTCTCTGTCAGCAACTCCAAAATCGTCCTTGTACCGAATGCTGCTTCTGGAATTTAACTTCAACACTGTTCCATCCGGCAATTTCACAGGAAGCTTTTGTCCCCTCAGCGTCGATTCTTTCAACCATTGGACCTCCGCAATTTTTGATTCATCATTGCCCGTCCATCCTATGAAGCTGCCTAATTGATATACCAGATACCCTGTCACGCTAAATAAAAGTAAAATGGCAGCGGCTCGCTGCATAAAGTATCCTTCCAGAAACCTCCTTTTCTTTTTGACTAAATTGATTTTTAGCTTCGCATTTTCATCAGCTGGCAGGCCCAATTTTAACTTCAATTTTTGATAGGTCTCTTCCTGCTCAGGAAATGGCTCTTCCTTATTATGATTTTCCGATTCCATCCAGATCCTTTCTATATCTTCAGAAAAGGTGTATTCAGCATCAACGGAACCATACCAGGCCAATACCTGCCGGAGTTCTTCGGGGCTGCAGCGGCCCTCCTTAAATTTTATGAGTAATTCCTTGTTCACTTTTCTTGATTTACAACCTATAAGACCATCGGGATCCTGCTACTACTCATTCGAAGTGTAAAATTATTTTGTGCCCACATTTTTTGATGACTAATAAAAATTGTCTCCGGCAACGATATTTCTACGCGTACAGGCACTTTTTAAGAGCTGAAAAAAAGCAAAAAAAGGCCTAAGAAATCTGTCAAATCATCAATCCATTTGCACATATAGAAGAAGGATTTATAAATTCAATAAAATTTACACGGACCTACAACTAATTTTTTAATACATGAAGGATTATCAACATCTACTAAAGCGCATAGCCCTCAGCGATGAGGATGCTTTTCATCAATTGTATAATGATTGTAGCACCCGGGTCTTTTACGCAGCGATTAAATTTGGATTAGAAAGAGAGGATGCTTTGGAAATCGTTCAGGATGTTTTTCTCAGAATCTGGCAACGACGTGAACATCTGAGTTCTGACATGAATATACAAGCCTATTTACTGGCAATCGCCAAAAATTTATTGATCAACAGGGCCAAAAAACAAGCTTATGAAACTGCCTATAAAAAATACCTTCATAAGATCAATATAGAATCGGTAAGAAACAACGGAGCTGATGGCCTGGAATATGATGAACTTAAAAAAACTACAGATGATTGTATTAACAGACTTCCTGAGCAACAAAAAATGATATTCCTTCTGGCGAGAAATGAGTTTTTGTCACATAAAGAAATTTCTGACAGACTTGGTATTTCATTGCGTACGGTAGAAAATCAAATCTACCGGGCTACGAAAACATTAAAATGTGAAATTAAAAAGCATTATCCATAACAACCATTTATCCACTTCAATATTGACTCGAAAATTCATACGACATCAATTATGAAAAACGACAAAAACCAACATAAAAGGGCGAAAAAATTAAACTTACCGGCAACACAAATATTCGATATTTTCAAAATAAAACCATTTTCACTGAACATATTTAACTGATACAAAATATTTTTGAATAATTTATATTTTTGGATTTATCCTGTATAAGTGGTAAATCCTCTATTAACCAGCATAATATTTTTTGATGACATGAAGGAAAAAATTATTGATTTAATCTTAGAAAAAAGGCAATTTTTAACCAAAAACGCCCACAAACTGGTAATAGACGCTGACACACACATCAGTGATATACCGAATCTCGATACCTCATTAAAATCCGCCATCAGTGCCAGTCCTGATTACTATCAGGGCAGGCCCATCGATGCCGGCATACTTTCACGGGAAATAGGGCAGGCCGGTGCAGATATGGCCTTAATCTGGCAAAATCCTGCGGCAACTTTGTACACCGCAGATGAGGAGCAAAATTTTCAAAATCTACTTAAAGCCAATCAATACATATTTGATTGTATGGTGCAGCAGCCCACGCACTTCATAGGTGCCGGATGGACCGATCCAAAGGCGCTTGGCACAGAAGCCGCTATAGAGATCGCCCGGATCTGTATACAGGAATTTGGATTTCCGGTGGTAAAAATGAATCCGGCCCAAAATGCTTTTCCGATGGATGATCTTATGGTCTTTCAGGTGGTTGAAGCCATCATTGGCATGGGCGCGACACCCGCCTTTCACTATGGGGCAGACTCTGAATTTACCCCTCCTGAAAGCCTGGAGAAAATGGCCTCTACTTTTGAAGGGTCTCCCATACTGGCAGTACATATGGGCGGGGGTGGTGCCGGATATTTAGAAGCAGAGCATCATTATAAAGCATCGCGGGAATTGGGTTTAAAATATCCCAATATCAAGTATATCCTCAGCGCCAAAAGAGATACGCATATAGAAAGCGACCTGATTACCTATCAACTCGCCGGAGCTCCTTTCAATGAAAATCTTTTCTGTGCAAGCGATGCCCCATATGGGAATATCAGTTGGAATTTTGGGGGCTTTCGTGCCTTGTTCGCCAGCTTACTTAATGACAAGGATCATCCGGATGAGCGACTTAGAAATAATCCGGGATTGTTTCATGAAAGTGATGTACAAAGATATCTGGGAGGGAATTTTGCCCGCTTTATGGCCGGCAGATATGACCATTTGCTTAAATGCTGGAATCACGACATTGAAATCTAGAATGGCTGACAAGTCGTCTGAATAAAATACTAAATCGTAATTTTTAATCCATTTTTTCAATATACAGCAACATTGATTATGAAAAGCTTTGAATACAATGCATTAACAACAAAAAGCAGCTGGCTTATTTCATGTGCTATATGCTTTATAATGGCCATGATGAACCATGCGTTTCTTCTGGCCCAGGCCCTCGACTTCAAAGCGGTGCATGCAGAAGTTCATTTCGACAAAAAACTGCGCCCCTGGGATGGATTCGGATTTAACTATGTAGAAACAGCCCAAACCATGGATTATGATAAAGATCCTCAGGAATACGGGGGCTTTAGTTTGTTGAATGAAAAACAAAAACAGGAAATCATTGAGATGATTTTTGGTGAAGACGGACTTAAAGTAGGTCTGGTTAAAATGTTTTACGATCCCTGGCATCAAAAAGAACCGGGTGGCAAATTTGATCACGAAAGATCAACAGCCCATATGCGGTATTTTGTGCGTGAAGGCCTCAAAAAAACCCGCACACGTGGGGCTAATCTTGAAATTATCACTACGCTGTACGGTCCTCCGGCCTGGGCAACCCAACAAAAATTTATTCGTGGAAGAGATATCGATCCTGCCATGAAGGAACCATTGGCCGATTATATGGTAAGCTGGATTAAATTTTTAAGGGAAAAAGAAGGTTTTCCGGTTAAATACATTTCCCTGCACAATGAAGGAGAAGACTGGGAGCGTTGGCCCACCGATGGAAGCCATGGAAATATTGGTACAGGCCATGATTATAATATGTTCTGGTCACCTCAGCTGGTGAATGAATTCATACTTCTTATGCGGGACAAAATGGACAAACAAGGCCTCGGTATGGTCGGCGTAACCAATGGTGAACCCACCAACTGGTTCAGGTTTTCGAGCTGGGGTTATGCCGATGCTTTATATGACCATGAAGAAGTATTGGAGAAATTAGGCTTGCTCACCTCACATGGTTTTTATGTGGGCGCTTATAACAACCGTTGGTTTGGCCCACATACCAGCGAAGGTGTGGATATGCTGCGAGAAAAGCGTCCCCTCCTCAAAGCATGGGTAACTTCTACCAGCTGGAGCGCTATGGATACCAAATTTGCCAAGGAAATGCACGGAAACATTTACACATCTAAAGTCAATGGCATCATTCCCTGGGCTGGCATACAAAGACCTCCGCTTTGGGTAGGCGGTGACCCCAATCCGGGTTCTGCTTTTACCATTCATGAAAATGGTACCTATACCGTGCGACCAGGCTATTATATGTATAAACAACTCAGCAGGGCCGGACAACCTGGAATGGCCGTAGCCCGAACTATTTCGATGGATTCACAAATTGCACTCATCGCATTTGCATCTGATAATAGCGAGCATAAAGACGCCTTTATTATTATCAACTGGTCAAATGATAATAAAAAAGTAGCTGTATCAGTGCATGGTACCGGACATACAAAATTTGATACTTTCATCAGTACAGAAGGAGATAGAGACCCACAGGGCAAACTCACCGGAAACGGAGATAAATACAAAGCCCTGGGAAAAACCGAAGTTAAAGACAATGTTTTGATTTTTGATGCCCCCAAAGGATCGGTTACCACCTTCTTTGGTACAAATTAAAATCTTCCATACGCAAAGCGATTATTCTATTAGAATTACCATCCCTTACATACCTGCCTGTCGGTGCTCCTTATAATGCATCGGCAGGTTTTTTTAATTTTTAACTATATTCGCAATCTCAGGATGACCTTACAGACAATGAAAAACGAACAGGTTACTATAAAAGATATTGCTAAACTGCTGGGCATCTCTACCTCAACGGTTTCCCGTGCGCTCAGGGGTATGCCCGATGTTAATCCTGATACGAAGCAGGCAGTACATGAACTGGCAGAACAATTAAACTATCAACCTAATCTGGTAGCCCTTAGCCTGGTAAAAAAACGCACAAAAACCATCGGTGTCATTATCCCCAGCTTTACCACCTATTTTTATTCCAAAGCCATTTGTGGCATACAGGAAGTTGCCCTGGACGCCGGATACCATATCATGGTTTGTCAAACCAATGAAGATTATAAAACAGAAATTAAAAATATCGACATTCTTCTCTCCAGCCGGGTTGATGGATTCATTGCCTCCATTACCCGTGAAACGGAAAATTATGACCATTATACCCAACTGATTCAGCGAGGTATACCCCTGGTATTGTTTAACAGAATCTGCGACCTGGAAGTACCAAAGGTTGTTGTGGATGATTATGGCGGCGCCTATAAGGCCACCAAACACCTGATCGATATAGGTTGCACAAAAATAGCCCATATTGCCGGCCCTGATCATTTATACCTTTGCCGCAACCGCCTCAGGGGATTTCTGGATGCTATGAAAGATCACAAAATGAAAATTTATGAAAATCTGGTGGTCTATTCTGATTTCAGCATAGAAAGTGGTATGCAATGTGGCAGAGAATTGTTGCAAAAATCTGTAAAGCCCGATGCTGTTTTTGCTGTTTGTGATACCGCAGCATACGGGGCCATGCATGTTTTTAAAAGTAAAGGATTACAAATACCGGCAGATATTGCCATTGTAGGCTATACCAATGAACCCTTATCCGAACTGACAGAACCCTCATTAACTACAATATCCCAACCCATTTTTAAGATCGGAAAAACAGCTGCAGAAATGTTCATTCAAATGATGAATGAAGGAAAAGAATACATCCCCGAAACCAGAATACTCAGTACTGAACTCATTATAAGGAATTCTACCAGGAAATAGAGAAAGGGCTCTTTATCTTATGACTTTCAAATGAAGCCAACGATGCCCCATTTATGACGCAAATTTACTTTTTGTGATAACTTGAAAACCTACCAATTCAGCTTTTTATATAGTCAACAAGGATGTAAAAGAGCAACATCAGATGACTATTTAAATGAATAAGATACATTTAGAGAATAAAAAATTTAATGAGAGTTGTTGTTTTTGAAAAATGTGAAAAGGGGACTTATCTATTATGCTCAGAACAAAAGATGAGTAGCTTGACCATTTATTTGGCTTTCTGTTACTTTTTTGCTCCAGGTCAAAAAAGTAACGGAATGTGGTTGATTTTTAAAAGGCCTGATATAACCTCGCTTTTTAACTTTCATTCTAGTGACGGGCTTCAAAGATGCTCGGCCAGGTATCCTGCTTTAAGTGGTCTTCAGAACTTTATGATTAGCAATTCTATATGTTGATGTTGGTCAGAAGGGCGATTTTGAGGAGTTTTCGTTGAAAATGCCAACAACATATAAGGGGTGGAGGCACACCGGACGCGCGTACTCTAACTTCGCTGTAAGCCAAAAAATATATAAATTAATGAAAATACTAATGATTAAAACAATGTTAATAACTACCAGAATGTAGTCCCCCTTTCAAGGGGGATTCAGGGGGATGTCATAAAAAACGCCTAAAAAACACAAAAAATCAATTTTTTCTCAAATCTATGCCGGATGCGCATACCATTTTTAATCTTTCAATATAACAATAATATTTTTAGTCACTCGATCACTTTAACAATGAAAAGCAGGGTTGGCAATCCGGGCTTGAAAGTAAAAATATATAAGCAGGCCACGGTTTATGTCCCCTGATGGCGTTCACGAGCCGCATTTGCTCATGATGAAATCAAAGTTGAAACCACCCGCCCTGTTGCTGTTGTTTTCACCTATAAATCAATATCCGGTATGTCTTAAAACAGTAAATGTGCGGGTGGAATGGAATAAGACCTGAAGTGCTTTTTCAATTACAATACACTGATGATATGTCTATTAAAAACATATAATGCTAGAAAAATCTTTTACTTGAAATATTGGACAGCGGATTTAATCCATCAATAGACGATAAAGTAAGGACGAGTATATTTTTACTGGCTTTCTGTTACTTTTTTGCTCCAGGTCAAAAAAACCAGCTGCCCCGTAAGCGAAGCGAAACGGGCCCCTGACCTAAAATGGAAGTATATTCACAAGACAGGCGATTTGCAGGGTTTTCTAATTACAAACCCGACATTCCTGGTAAGTAGACCTAAAGTTTGATATTCATCCCCAAAAAGTAAGTCCGGGAACGGGCGGGGCCGTAGATGTAGCCCGAGTCTCGTTCAGTAAAAAGGTCAAAATAACATTGATATTCATTGGAAAAATTTGAATGCCTCATGAAATTACTAATAACCCTTTTAGAAAAGTCTTTCTTCCAGTTGATGCTTCCAGATGATAAAGCCTTTTCTTCCATCGGAATAGTCATGAAATATTCGGCTAAATTTGGTGGGCTGTGTTTCCAGATAACTTTGACGGCCCTCGTTCCGAATGAGGGTTAGTGCATCTTCTATATCTGGTAATTGCTCCATCACCGATTCAGGAGATTTATCAATATGCCAGATATAGGTTGCTTCCTCAGTGTCCAGTGTTTCCAGCACCAGATGGTACTGACGAGTTCCGGCAATGAGAAACACAAAAGAAAATGGCTGCAAGACAAACCTCAATTTTAAAATATCACTTTGATGTCTTCCGGCAAGATATCTGAGCTGACGGTAATGCTTTACCCTTTCATTTTTCAGGAGGTCCTCCAGCAGCGCATCTTCAGAGCCGTAAAGTGGTGGTTTACCATCCTGAAGTGTGTGAATATCACGCAGACTTCCACTTTTAGTCTGGGTGCGTCTACCTGTAATTAGTTCTTGTTGCAAAAAACGAAATTTTACCCCGTCAATAATTTCATGATTAATTTTTTCCAGGTCTTCGGAAGAAGCGGATTGAGAAATCAATATCCCGTTTTCCAGTTCGGCGTAGATTTCAATATTTACCTGCTTTCGTTTCAGTATTCTGGCAAAATAAGGCTTTAATACATCAAATTCCGGCCTGATTTCCTCGTTTTCAATTTCAAACTCCAGCTTCAATGCCGTCTCTTTGATCAGGTATTCAAAAGCAACAGAACCGAAACGGAAATCAAGTTCATCCAGCGGGATTTTCAGTTTTTTTTCAATAATAAGGAATCTGGGAAAGGCGGCAACGGGCTCCACATCATCGTCGAATAACCTGGACTGCCTTTCCATAAGTCTGTAATATGTATTTCTTTTCAAAAAAAGGCGGTTGAGATAATCTACCCTGATATCGTGGTAATCGTAAATCACCGGCGTAAGCTCAGACCTTTGTACCCGTCCTATATATTGAATGAGCTTTCCCTTGAATGCAAAAGGGAAGACAAGAAATAAGCAGGATGCATTCTGCAAATCGATGCCCTCACCAAAAAATTGTCCGGTAGTAATTAATGCCTGATAACTGCCATTTTTGATTAATTTCCATTTTTCTTTCCTCGTACTTTCCGTATCATCACCACTCAGCGAAATGACCTCAAAATGTTGTTTCAGAAATTGATTTAAGGTGAGTATATGTTCCTTTCGTTCCGTAATGATAACAACACGCTTACCTGAATTTATCTCAGCGGCCACATCCCCAAGAATGAGCTTATTTCTCGATGCATCATGAATAAGTATCTTCGCAAGTGTTTCGAAAGGATCGGTTTTTGGATTAAAGGGAACCTCAAGTTGGGTCTCTCTGATGATAACTTTGGCTTGTTTATGCAATGCAATGTTTTGCGGCAGAATATGGGCAATGATTTCTCCCAAATGTATGAAAATCATCTTTCCGTCATTTCCTTTGCGAAAAGGTGTAGCCGTTAGGCCATATTGATAGTAAGGAGCAAGTTTTGAAATAACATTTCGGTAGGTAGCTGCCGGAATATGATGGCACTCATCGACCATAAGGGTGCCAAATAAATGTCTCATCTGTTCGTCATCCTTTTGTTTTTCAATCCACTTTCCCAAACTTTGCACGGTAGCAATCGTGATATTTTTTACAGATGATTTACCCTGCCCGATCTTTCCAACTTCTTGCTTAGGAATTCCCATGAACGCCTCTATCCGCTCCAGCCATTGATCCATCAGTTGCTTTCGATGCACGATAATTAAAGCGGGTTGTTTCCTGTCGGAGATAATTTTTAATCCTATGATGGTTTTTCCGGATCCGGGCGGAGCAGAAATAACCCCGAACTGTTTTCTTGAGGCCGCTTCAATGGCTGATTTTTGATGCTCCCTTAGTTCAAAAGTAGTATGGAATGTAACCGGTTTATGCTTTTTCCTCTGATCTTTAAAATCATAATCGATATTTTGTCCCTTGCAAAATCGAAGCAGATTTCCCACAAATCCGCGTGGAATGATAATTTCATTTTCTGTTTCTTCACATAGATTGGTAAAAGGGGTATGTCCATAGGTGTTTTTGCCGGATTTTTTTCTGATAAAATAATCAGCATTTGTGATGTTCAATTGCTCCTTTAAAAAATCAAAAAGTTCGGGAATGATGCCAGACCGGTTCAGGGTAACAACATTGCTCAGACAGATTTGCAGTTTTTCTGAATTGATTGTTTTGTTTGCTGCCGGATTATCCAGAAAAAGGGAATGATAGATTTCATCCAGCTCTTCCGCAGATATCCTTTTCATATTTAATAAAAAATCCCATTGATCAGGGAAGGGTTGACATTGATCATCCACAAAACAGCTATTGCCTTTTTCCATGGCCGGCTTGTAAAATGGCAATGCGATCAGATTGCCCATCCCTTTACCTGCATGCTTATCCTGATTGGGAAAAAGGCGGTCAAAGCTGGCGTTTTTATTCAATGCAGAAACAAGGCCAGCGTCTTCGAGAAGTCGGTTCAATATTTTCCGACTGTTAACAGCTGGATAAGGCTTTTCAAAGAAAATCCATACATGCCCTCCCTTACCTGATTGTGACCTCTCCAGATAAGCCGGTATTTCATAACTACGGCAAACTTTTATTAAAGAAAGACTTTCATCGGACCATCCCTCTTTATCGAAGTCAGCGACTATAAACCAGGAAGTATTATCCTGCAATAATGGATAAATACCAATAAACTGCTGTCCATTCAGATGCATAAGCAATGGTTGATCGGTGAGTGGGAGATAGGTTTTCTCCATAAAATTGCTCCATTTACCCCCTTTCATCTGGTGCATTCGCCATATAAAAGGATCAAACTGACAGGCAGGCATGTACATGCTCTTGCCGTTTTTTTCTTTGCGGATAGCAAAAACATCCTCCCTGCCTTTAAACAGGCTTTTAATCAGGTTAAGCTTATTGGTATCAGTGATCGGATTCATTTTTTAACGGTCAGTTCTGCAAGGCAACACCCCCCTTACCCCACTTCTCGTTTAAGCGGAAGTGGATTTCATCCTGCAAAATACAAGCTTTCCCGGCTTACTGCTTGTAATTAACTATGTAAATTAGATCAAAAACTTTTACTTTCTATACAATCTGGAGACATGTCCAAAACAGCTTTATCTAAATGTGGCAGGGTTTAAAAATGAGTAAAATCAGACAATTTTCTTGCCCTTAGTCTGAATATAGTTGATACTACTGAGGCTTGCCCAATAATTTGATAACATTGAATTTTTTAAGCAAGCTTTTACCTTTCACAATAATTGACTTATCTTGAGCAGATGGTATATTCAAAAAAGTTCCTTTTTACAGGCATTCTCGCTGTTATAGTATCGGCAGCCTTTACTTCCTGCAGCCATAGAAACGCAGAAAAAGTAAAAAACCCCAATATCTTGTTCATTATGGTTGACGACCTGCGTCCCGACCTTAATTGTTACGGGAGTAACCACATTAGTTCACCCAATATTGATAAGCTTGCCAGCGAAGGTATTCTTTTCAAACAGGCCTATGTACAGCAGGCCATTTGCATGGCATCGCGTGCCAGTTTACTCACGGGTTATCGGCCTCATGAAAACAGGATATACAGCTGCCTTTCGGTACAGGAACTTATGCCCGGCGTTGAAACACTCAACCAGTTTTTTGAAAACAATGGATACAAGGTGATGGCCAAAGGGAAGATTTTTCATCATCATGAAGATCATGTGGAACAATTTGGGGACGAATGGCTTCCAACAGACAAACATGAAAAACCACTGGGCAGAGGCTATCTAACCCCAACTGCCATTGCGGAAATGGATGAAAGCGGAAGGGGCCCCGCCTGGGAGATCGCCGATGTAGAAGACTACGAATATCGCGATGGATATTATGGCCTTTGGGCTGCCGAACAAATCGAAAAACTTAAAGACTCCGATGCGCCTTTTTTCCTGGGCGTTGGCTTCTATAAACCTCACCTGCCATTCAATGCACCCCGCAAATATTGGGATATCTATGATCACGATGCCATTAGCCTTACCAGTCAACCAGAATATCCCGAGAATGGCTCTGTCTATGGTTTGCATAGTTTTGGCGAATTGAGAAACTATACCAATATCCCCAAGGGCAATGAACCCATTCCCGATGACATGGCACGTATGCTTATTCATGGCTACTACGCGTGTATTTCATATATAGATGCGCAAATCGGCATTATCATGGATGCACTGGAGAAAAGCGGACTGAAAGAAAATACCATTGTCGTTCTTATGGGAGACCACGGCTGGAAACTGGGCGACCATTCCATGTGGGCCAAACATACCAACTTTGAGCTCGATACCCGCGTACCTCTAATCATTACAGGTCCCGGAGTACAACAAAATCAGGAGACCCATTCCTTTGCCGAATATATAGACCTTTACCCTACCCTGGCAGATCTGGCAGGATTGCAGGCGCCAGCACATGTGCAGGGACTGAGCCTGGTGCCTGTTCTTCAAAATCCTGAAAAATCGGTTAAAGATGCCGCATTTAGCATTTGGCCATCCTACCGTGGAAGCCGAACCGATGACGATAAGGTGATCATGGGCTATTCAGTAAGAACAGATGAATTTCGATATACCGAATGGATTCACATGGCCAGCGATTCTTTGCTCGACAGAGAATTATACGACCACCGGTATAATCATCGCGAAGAGGCCAATATAGTCAAAGACCCCACAGTGGCAGACCATCTTCCCGCGCTGGAACAAAGAATTTACAATTACCGAAAAGCTGCTGTCAAGCCATAATAATTTAATATCTTAGTAGTATGTGAACGGATACCTACGAAAAAACGAATATGAATACCCCAAAACGTGTATTTTTTGTGATTGGATGCCTGGCTTTTATGGCGCCTTTCCTGCTGATTAACTGTAAAAACAAGCCTGAATCTGGTGAAGCAAGCGCTAACATTATTGAGCAGATTGATGTCGCTCCGGTTTGGTCGGTACACCGGACGGGTCCGCCGGAACTCCTTACCCGCGATGGCCTTCAATATGTAGCCTATTACGATCAAGACCGATACCTTACACTGGCTCAACGGGAATTGGGATCCAGCCAATGGAAGTACCAGCGATTTCCGGTGCAAATGGGCTGGCAAACCGGTGCGCATGCTAAATTATCTCTTGCACTGGACCGACAGGGCTATATTCACATAACCTGCTACCGGCGCGGACTATTGCAGGAACCACCTATGCCACCCAGGCCAATCTATTACCGGTCTGTTGCGCCTCATTCCATCGATGAATTCGAACGCCTGCACATGGTTTCAGAAACTGAACGCACCGACTATCCTACCTTCGCTACTGTAGAGGGTACGATCTTTTTTTCATTTCGGGATGGAAGCAGCGGACAGGGAGACCAGCATTTCTATCGCTATGACGACCAACAAAGGCGCTGGGAGCGGGTGCTCGACAAACCCCTGCTCGATGGGCGTGGTGAGATGAGCGCCTACGTATATGGAAGTGGCGTGCCGCAATTTGGCCCTGACGGGCGCTGGCATTTGCTCTGGATGTGGCGAAATACACCTGATCACGCTTCTAACCACTCTTTATCTTACGCACGAACCACGGGCAGTGACCTCACCCAGTGGGAATCTGCCTCCGGTGTGCCGGTAATACCTCCTTTTAGCATTGACAACAGTGAACTTATCGTGGATGCCGTGCCTCCGGGTGGCGGAATGAGCAATCCATTGCAGGCCATGTACTGGGATTCTAAAAAAAGGGTAGTAATCAGCTATCACAGGTTTGACGAGAACGGTTTCAGCCAGATATACAATGCACGATTTGAGGGCGAAGCATGGCGAATCGTTCCCTCAACGAATTGGGATTTTGTATGGGGCGATTCCTACTCTGGCACCGGGGCCCTCGATGTATCCGGCACCGTGCGGCTCAGCGCGGTTAGCGCGGCTGGGAAAGGAGAGCTCAGGCAAATGGTATGGAACCGCGAAGTGGAGGAAAAGATTGTAATTCTCGATGAGGCAACAATGGAACCCATAAGATCGGAAAGTCCGCAAACCATCGAATGGCAGGAAATGTTAACCATACCCGAATCTGATTTTCAGGTTGAAGCGATTCCGGATTTACGTCGAAACGGCGGCCCCATGCAGGTTGAACTTCTTCCCGCTAAGGACGGATCGGATTCAGATGGCGATTCCTATTTCCTGCGCTGGGAACACGGCGGCATAAACCGCGACAGACCCGTCCCGGAGCCTTGGCCGGCACCCACTATGTTGAGGCTTTATAAAATAAGTACTGAAAAGTAGGGTGTAAGCCATTTTAAGTATACCCAATAACATGCAGAAAACTATACTGACTATTCTGATTCTACTAAATGTAAACCTAGTAAAAGCTCAGATTTCAGATTATTTAATTGTTAAACATGCAGAATCTGAAATTGGGATTAAGAATGTTAACGTCGTAATTCCGAAACTCGACACGACTCTTGTGAGTGATACATCTGGAATTGTAGATTTGAGTAGATTTCAAGATATAGATAAGTTGATTATTAAAAAGTTTGGTTATATAGAGCAAATTGTGACTGACAACAAAAGAGAGATTCGATTAGCAAAAGATACCAAGATTTTTTCTCATGACTTGAAATTACTGGATTTAAAACACAAGGACGGATTAAGTTTTATAAAATTGAGTATAAACGGAGAGAGTTACTGGTTTAAACTAAAAAATAGACAATTATTCTTAGGAAATGGAATTGAGCTTGAAACTGAAAATGATTACAAAGAGATTTTTCGTAATCATAAAATTATTAAAACAGTTTCTGTAGCCTCAGAATTTTGTCTTTTCGGAATACGTGGTGAAAACGCTGGAAATTGGATAACAGCAATTTATTTTGAACCAACGATAATGAAAAAAAAATCTGATTATAGTCCTGGGACAAGCTGGTATTCCAAACGAAAGATGAGAAAGGATATAAAAATTTTAAAATTAGAAAATGGGTGTTTAGACTAGAAAACATAGAAAAACGACTTAAAACAGCGCATTTCAAAAATGGGGAGATTTGTGCTGAAAAGAAAGGTATGTGTATTTTGAGAAACTAAAAGTTTAACTGAAAAGTGAACGAATTTTAAGTCGCAACTTATGATATGTGCAAAATGATATAATCTGATTGTAAAAAAATGAAAGGCTTTCACTAAATTAAGCCTGATGGGATCACGAATATCATTCGAATAATGCCTGACCTTTATGTTTGTCTATCTCAGGTATCAGTATGCGGCACTTTTTGAAAAGAAGCACAGGGAGAAGAAAATGCAGGAGGAGGAAAAGTAAGAATTAGAAAAAGTCTCGGGAGATCGTAGTTTTTTCATAACAACCCAGCCTTTTTCAGCAGCTCGATGATCTGGTCTTTGGTCAAATTGTCGAGCTGTCCTTTGTGGTAGATATGCACCAGGTATACTTCCAGATCCTCAGTGACCAGAAAGGTGATTACTCTTGCTCCACCAGATTTTCCTTTGCCTTTAGAAGAAATGGCCAGGCGAATTTTGTGAATGCCGTGACCAAGATCAATTCCTGTATTTGGGTTTTCTGCAAGTTTGTAGACGAGCTCCTGTAGGTCAGCTTTAAGGGAAGGGAATTTTTTGGCCAGCTTTTTAAAGAGCTTTTTGAAATCAGGGGTTGGGATTACATTATAGCTCATCGAGAAAGTCTTTGGCTGATTGCTTGGGAAGCTTGCCTTTTTGCATGAGTCTCACCTGATTAAGGCTGCTTTGCAACTCTTCTATGGCCTGTTCTTCCGTGTCTTCCACCTCGACATAGTCCAAGGTCTTGATGAACTCCAAGAAGGCCTTGAATTTACTTTCAGCGATATTTAGTGTAAGCTGTTTCATGATCTGATGCAATTCATTCATTAACGCAAACTTAGTCAAAAAATTCTCTAATACCTTTGAGAATTTAAATGTAAGCAGTCGCTAAACCCCCTTGATCATTTGTTGCTTTTTCCATCTATGAGGGAGTAGGTCTGAGAATTTTCCATCATAGTTGTTATCGTTCAATTTATGGAGTACATCGGTAAGCCAATGCTGAGGGTTAACATCA
>JAFIEV010000082.1 GCA_020832305.1 Cyclobacteriaceae bacterium
AAAAGAGGCCTTGGCTATTTACCAGGCTACAAACACAAAATCAATGATACCTGCAAAGAAAAAATATGTAGTGTACCATTAAATCTTTAACTAGCTGTTTATCAGAAATTAAACCTGATCAAATGGCAAGTTGGGTTAAAATCCACCATTTCTAAAAAATAATTTAATTCTAAATTAAAGGCCGGAGGTTCACATCATCCGGCTTTTTTATTGCACAATCACATATTTTGAAAACCCTTTACTCTTTCGGATACGGGTTTCACCCAACTCATTACGCATAATAGTATATTCAGTCTTTTTCAGAGCTCTGGATATTTTTTCAATCTCTTGGTATGACAAAATACAAAAGGCAGAAGCGAGAGCATCAGCCCAGGCAGCAGATGAAGTTATTACTGTAGCCTGAGCCTGATTTTGCAATGCATAACCGTCGCGCGGATCTATGATATGACTGTATTGTATACCATTAATTTCAACATATTGATATAAATCTCCACTCGTAGCAATAGCAATATTTGCCATTTGTAAAAACATTGTATCCTTGGCAGCAGACTGTAATTCTACACGCCAGCCCTTCTGACGCGGTGGTGCCTTCCCGGCAAGCAGGTCTCCCCCGGCATCAATCAGGAAAATTTTTATGCCTTTCCTTTTAAGGACCTTGGCTACCTCATCTGCAGCTATACCTTTCCCGATAGCCCCAAAATCAAGTACTAACTCATCCTGGTAAAATTCAATACTTCTAATATTGTGAACTAACCTGATGTTTTTAAAGCCTGAATGTCTCTGGGCTTTTTCCAAATCAAGCGCAGATGGCAATTCATTTCTCCTTCTGCTTCTGCGCCATAGCCGAACCAGACTGCCAATGGTTGGATCAAAAGCGCCGTGTGTGCGTACATGTATAAATTCACTCAAAAGTAAAGCCTGCCACAGATCATCACCCGGCATATAAATCTTCTGAGTCTTTGTTCTGTCTGCGTTGAGTTGCCAGGTTTCACTTTTTTCATCGTAATCACTGAGAGCCAGATTTAACGCTGAAATTTTTTGAAAAGCATCCCGAGCTGCATTTTTTGCAATAATGGAGTCATTGGCATAAAGGCTTATTTTAAATAAAGATCCCATATGCGGTTCAGAAAAATCATATCTGCTTAAACCGTTGTGGATTTTACACCCAAAACTGATCATGATAAGATTTGTAAAAAGGATATATTTCAAGGCCATTTCCATAAGTGATTCAAAAAGATTCTATAATTTAGCTTTTTCAATATTACATCGGAACAAAAGCCCAAAACAAATGGAACGTAGAAATTTTTTAAAAAAAGGTGTAGTAGCGGCCGGCATCACCAGTATGGGTGGCAGCGTAATGGCTGAGACTTCTTCAAATCAAAAAGGTAAAAAAGGTCAGCAGCAAAAACATAGTTTTAAGCTGAAATATGCACCGCACTTTGGCATGTTTAAGCATCACGCCGGTGAAGACCTGATTGATCAATTAAAATTTATGGCCGATCAGGGTTTTACCGCACTCGAAGACAATGGGTTGCTGAGAAGACCTGTAGAAATGCAGGAAAAAATTGGTAAGGAGCTCGAAAGACTGGGAATGACAATGGGTGTTTTTGTAGTAGATGGGGGAGATAACTGGAAAGTTTCTCTCACAACAGGAGATAAGGCATTTGTTGACAATTTTGTTGAAACCTGTAAAAAATGTGTTGATGCTGCAAAAAGAGTAAATGCCAAATGGATGACGGTAGTGCCTGGATTTTTTGAAAGAAGGACCCCTATCGGCATTCAAACCGCCAATGTAATTGAGGCATTGCGAAAAGGGGCCGAAGTTTTTGAACCGCATGGTCTGGTAATGGTGCTCGAACCTTTAAGCGATACGCCTGAGTTATTTTTGCGTACATCTGACCAAACCTATATGATTTGCAAGGCCGTGAACAGCCCATCATGTAAAATTTTGTATGATATTTACCACATGCAACGCAATGAGGGTCATATTATTCCGAATATTGATGCCTGTTGGAATGAAATCGCCTATATACAAATCGGAGATAATCCGGGCAGAAAGGAACCCACCACTGGTGAAATTAATTATAAAAATATATTTAAGCACTTGTATCACAAAGACCCAACTATGATTATGGGTATGGAGCATGGCAATGCAAAACCTGGTAAAGAGGGTGAGTTGGCACTGATCAATGCCTATAAAGAAGTTGACAGTTTTGAGATCTGATACACCAGCTTCTTAAGAATCTGATAAAAAAAGGCTGCCGAAAATGTCCGGCAGCCTTTTTACTTTGGAAAGTTTTATACTAAAGTGTCCATCCTTTTCGATATTCCCTTTTCACAAAGGCATTGGCTGGATCATAATTGGTAATTTTCATATTTTTACCATCCCAGAGAAGCTTCTTACGACCATCAAATAGCTGTCTGTCCCTGTCATCTTTTCCAGATGCTGTCTGGAAGCTTCTGATCGCCAGGTTACCCATCAGCACAGTTTCAGTCAATGGGCCAGAATAATCAAAAGAGGAAGTAAGTTCCTTATGTTCCTTACTCTCAAAGCCTGCTTTACAAGCTCTCACCCAGGATGTTTGGTGCCCGTTTTCAGGGAATCCCTTGAATTTAAAATCCTCCCCATAATTTGCTGGCAGTGTGATTTTATTTCCATTTTTAAGGTAAATCTGTGGATGGCTGGCGCCTTCTCCACATGTCATAATACCTTTATCTCCGATAAGGATGGATCCATTTGCGCTTCCAGGTTGACCCAAAAAGTCATCGGGAGGGATAAGATCAGGATGAAATGGCCTGATACCACCGTCACTCCAGATGAATTTCACTTCAGACTTATTGTGTTGTGTAGCCGGGAATGTAAACTGTATTGTTGATGATGGCGGAGCACTTTCTGTTACATATGATGCATCTACATGGTGCAATCTTAGTGAACCCACACTACATTGTACATCTTTAGGATAACCAAGTCTCAGAATACGGAACGGAGGATCCATGATATGGCATCCCATATCGCCGAGCGCTCCGGTACCAAAATTCCACCAGCCCCTCCAATTCCATGGATGATACAGCGGATGATAATCTACATACTCGGCAGGGCCTATAAATAAATCCCACTCCTTGGCACTGATATGATCGGGTAAAGCAGGCTTGTCGGTAGGTGCAGGTAAGCCCTGAGGCCATATAGGTCTGTTGGTCCAGCAATGAACGGTATGTACCTTACCAATAAGACCTTTATCAAACCATTCCATCATTAATTTCTGGGTAGGGTTTGAGGCACCCTGATTACCCATCTGGCTTACTATTTTATATTTACGGGCGGCTTCTGTAAGCATACGGGTTTCGTAAATATTATGTGTAAGCGGCTTCTGTACATAAACATGTTTACCAAGCTGCATGGCAGCCATGGCAGCAACAGCATGGTGATGGTCAGGTGAAGATACTGTAACCGCATCTATATCTTTTTGCTTATCGAGCATCTCGCGAAAATCGGTGTAAAACCTGGCCTTTGGCCAGCGTTCAATTGACGTCTGACAACGGTTTTTATCGATATCACATAGCGCTACTACATTTTCTGCCCCATTGTTGTATGCATTATTAATATCGGATGTGCCTTTGCCACCAGCACCAATGGCTGCAAGGTTTAGTTTGTCACTAGGTGCAATAAATCCCGGACCTCCCAACACATGACGGGGAACGATATAAACACTTGCCGCCGATAATGCAGCTTTGCCAATAAAGGAGCGCCTTCCCGGCGAATGATCTTTCTGGCGATTGTTACTCATAGAATCTTTCATTTTTGGATTACATTATTGCGAAAACTATATGTTGTTAAAAAATTACCTTCTTTGATTTTGTGCTGCCAGAACATGACACGAAAATTTCCAGGCTTTATCTGGTGCCACCTGGCAAATATAATTATCGCAATGCCTGACCCGAAGTTGTTAAAACTCGGGATTTATGTCCTGCTCCACCCTCGGTTTCTGCCTAACACAACCTACATTAAAATACGCTAAAATTGCAGAGTCGGACTATTAACAAAACCAGGTTTGAATAAGAATTTTATAAAGCTAACAAATAATTTTCGTTGTTAATCCTCATTTCTATTGAACCAAAGAAAAAGCAATCCATGAATGAAGACTTTTGTGGCATTACTCTAAAACAAGTTCATGCTTTTTTCTAACATCTGCGCTATAGCTTTCAATTAATAAATATAAAAAGTCTTTAGCTCACATAGCGCTAACTTTGTTGTTTATTCTTCCCGTTCCAATTAAAAAATCATCTGATATTTTTTAACATTGTCAGCTTGTTTACTTATAGGAGGGTAGAATTAACCGTATAATGGTGACACTGAACGTAAAATCTCTGCCTGATTTATCTGATATGGTCATTCAATTAAGCAAAAAAAAAGCCCGGAAAACCGGGCTCTGCTTTTTACTTTTGCGTCTTTAATGATTGCCATGAGCAAAATAATCTTACAATTGACGCTTTACACCAACTGACGCAATTTAGAAGACCAGTCTGCCCAACCTCCAGCGTAGTTTTCGATGTTGTCAAATCCATTTGCCCTTAATATGGAATAGGCTATTGCCGATCTTGCACCACTCTGACAGTGAATAATAACCGGCTTATCTTTTGCGATCTTGTCGAGGTTCTGTTGCAACTTTCCTACAAACAGATTGTCCGCTCCTTCAATATGTCCTTTGTTAAATTCTGAAACACCACGCACATCAACAATCTGAACATTGCCAACATTCAGTTTCGCTTCAACGGCATCCTTATCTATGGGCTCAAAAGTTTCAAGTTTTCCTTTCTCAAATTCATTGAGTTGCGCTGGTGTAATGTAACCATAGAAATTGTCAAGACCTATGCGCATAAGTTTTCTTGTAAGGTCTTCCACCTGATTTTCATTGGCAATCAGCACAAAATTTTCATCGTAATTCACATACCAACCCATCCAGGTAGAGAATGAGTTGTTATTGGTAATGCTGAAAGTGCCTTTCAAAAATCCTTTGGCGTAGTCCTGCCAGGGTCTTGTGTCAATTATTTTAAGCCCTTCAGATTTAATTTGATCAAACTCTTTATTTGACAGATTTTTCACTTTCGGAACCTCAGTCATAAGTTTTCTGTCAACCTTATTAAGTTTCTTCATCATAGCGAAGTATTTCGGAGGTTCAGGTTGACCCGACAATAATTCTTTTGTAAAAGCTGATTTATCATTCAATAATTGGAGGGCCCAGTTTCTGATTTTTTCATAACCCACGGTAGTCATGGGTACTGCGCCCAATGCTTTACCACAAGCAGATCCGGCACCATGACCAGGCCATACCTGAATGTAATCTCCCAACTTATTAAATTCATGAAGAGAGTCATACATTTGGGCAGCACCAATATCCTGGGTTCCTTTAAGACCTGCCGCCTGCTCCAGGAGATCTGGCCTGCCAACGTCACCCACAAAAACAAAATCACCTGTAAAAAACATTACGGGTTCCTGCGAAGCTGGTTTATCTGTTAAAAGAAAGCTTATACTTTCGGGGGTATGGCCAGGGGTATGGATCACTTCAAAAGTGAGGTTACCCATTTTAATTACATCACCACCTTTTACTTTGTTGTGAGGAAATTCGTACTTCCAGTTTTCATCACCTTCATCAGAAAGATACATTTCTGCTCCAGTCAAAGCAGCCAGTTCTCTGGAACCACTTAGAAAATCGGCATGAATATGGGTTTCCAGAATATGCGTAATTTTCATATTGTTTGCTTTCGCCACCTGCAGGTAGGTATCTACATCTCTTTTAGGATCTATTACAGCTGCAACTCCCGCGGCCTGACATCCGATTACATAGCTGGCCTGGGCCAGACTTTTGTCATAAACTAATTCGAAAAACATAATTTTAACTTTTTATATTGTTTTATTTTTTTGCCGTATCTCATATTCACAATACAAAAATCAGCAATGCATTTTTTAAGTTCTGTGAGATTAGTTACTTAAGGAAGTTTTTTTATGGCACAAAAAGAAAATTATTAAATTTATCCAAATCGCAATCCTGCTGTACGCAGTATTGGCTATTAAAAGCACTTACGGACAGAACCATGCTTTTGTTAACTGAATCTAATGCTTTCTAAAATGCTCCTGCACTGGAATTCAGCGCTATCAAATTATCCCTTCCGAGACTGACCTAACAAAAAAGCCCAGCGCTTAATATGCATTTAGGAACTGTAAAAAATCCAAATGTATTGGGAGGCTTTTTGGGCTATGATGGTCAAAAACCGGTTTAATGTTATCAGTCTGTGCAATATGCCCTCTTACAGTCAAATGATCCAGACAAGAAATACCCCTCCAAATTGGTTGGTATGCTTTAAAGAGGTAAGGAATAGTTACTAAGGGCGCGGTGAAATCGCCTGGTTTGTTGATTTATTTTATTTTGATATCCTGAATCTACATTATAGTTGGATCATTTTTGAGCTAATTACTAGAATTGTGCACAATATGAAGCCAGAAAAAGTGAATCGCTTTATTAATAGTACCCTGAAAGTCTAAATGATAAGTCAGGTTACTCTATGGTAATTTAAAACATTTATTTCAAAAAAGCATCTATTTTCTGGCCATTCAACAACCAGCTAAGGTTAAAGACAGCGAGGTGTACTCCTTCATGCGCATCTTCCTCACCCCCTTCAAAGGTGAGGTAAATTTTTCCTTGCGATGATGTACCTGCCCTTCCGACACCAAGGCTTGAATAGGCAGAAGGGCCGTCATAGACAAGCCGGCTTACCGGCCAGGTTTTTCCACCATCAAAACTTGCCCAAACCGTCATGCGCTCCCTTTTATGACTGGGGGTATCTACATTGCTGTATAGGAGAATATCCCGGCCTTCTACTGGCAAACGCAATAATCCCCCCAATAATCCATAATGCCCGTTGAAGTTCATTCCTACCGGTTCTTTACTTCTATGCCTCGGACCATCGGGGAGGTCTTTACTCAAATGCAGGTCTTCCCAGTTTTCACCACCATCGTAACTAATCGCATAGTGCAGTTCATGTTTGAAAATTTCAGGATACCAGGGATCAAAATAATGTTTGCGGGATGAATAGAAAATACTGCCATCGGTCAATTCAGCCAGAGCGCCTTCGCCGGTACCTACACATGGAAAGGGAGAACTTGATTGCCAGGTTTTACCATTGTCATCACTATACAGCGCATTGCTGTATTGAAACATCCACCAGGGAAAAACCCTGGGGTTTTCATCTACACCCCAAACCCTTGAGGCCATTATTAATCTCCCTTTATGCTCACCATGCATAAGTGTAACCCCTGGCTGCATTGCCCATAAAACCAATGGTATTCCATCCGGTGACCCGTGTAGCATACTGTTGGGCAAGATTTTGATATCTTCCCGCTTCCATGATTTACCATGATCCCCACTTTTCCAGATATAACCCGGTGCATGAACCAAAAGTATTTCACCCGTAACTTCATTCACTATGGAATTATAGCCACTTACATCTGAACCAATATGTATAGGCTCACTCCACAATGCGCCACCATCTGTACTTTCAACGACAAAATTTTTGTGAAAAATAAGTACATTCCCATTTTGCGCGCTCAATATATTTCTACCACCCCTGCCTTCAAACATCTTTGTATGTTTGAAATGTGCGTCGCCCATAAACATGTCTATTGAATGACTTGAGGCATAGAGCTCAGCAGAAGCAGGTTTTTGATTTTTACTTCTTTTTGGTTTATCCTTATTATTTGCCTGACAATCTATAGTTGTAATTCCGAAGGCCATTAAAGCCACTAAAGCTAATCTGATCATATACCATGTTTTAATGCTCATTCCACATTTGGTTTTGTATTGTCATGTAATAATTTAAAAAGCCCTGATGGCCCTAACCCTGGCACGGTCGCTTTTAAAGTAATAATGCTGGTTAATGCTGTAAAATAACTGAAGCCAGGCCAGGTTATCGGTATATTCATTTGAGCTCCAGTAAAAGGCTTTATTGGTAAAGGGCTTTCCACCATGTTGCACTGCAACTCGGTTTATCAGGTATCGTTGTTGCCACATAAGGTTTATTTCTTCCCTTGACGGCAAATACCAGTCGTCATAAGTCTTGTTGCTTTCTGTAATTACCAGTTCATTGCAAAGGCGGGCGGCATACATAATGGCAGTGTCACCTGCCGCTTCCTGGGCCGATATAATGGTTTGAGTATTGGTTTTACCGGCATAAATTCCGTCGGCATTGGCATGATTATCTATAAAAGAATATGCCCAGATGATAGATGCTGACTGATCTTCCTTTGCACAAACCAATCCTTTTGTGCCGGTTTCATCAACCCAGAAAATAATACCACCTTGCGCAAAATCTCCAATTTTATACACCTGCTTTTTTTGGGGGGTCTTGTTTGAAGTTTGTAAAGGATTTTGCAGGGATTGGTTAACATAAGCTTTGTCTTCTTCACTATTTTCTCTGTTAATAGAAAAGGCGCCTGACAAAAGAAGTAAAATAAAGCCCAGGTTAATAAATAAAGCCCTGTGAACGAAATTTTTATTTACCATAATGTGAATATAGCTGTACCGAAAAATATACCTTGTGTACAAACAATAATGAAAATACTGTTAAACAGACTATTGCTGAGAATAAAGATTTTTATGGTAATGTATGGGATTTAAAACGACCATTGTGAAAGCCTTATGAAAAATCCCACACAAGATCATGTGAGTTGTTCACAAAACCTGGCAGAGATAATTCAATGTATTCAATAATTGGTGTTTCTGTTTTTGTACTGATCAAATCGGCTTGATGGAGGTTTTGGTGGAAAATGATTATTGCTTTCGTCGACATCTGCTGTCTGCTTATCCGGATCAAGGATAATACTTGCAAGTTCCTTTGAGAAAGCAAAAACTTTGGTGATTTCTTTTTCATTTAATCTCCAGACTTCAGCAGGTACTTTTTCCCGTTGTACAGTGCCGTCCTTAAATTCAAAATCGATAATCAAAGGCATGACCAGTCCACCATGATTTGTGAATTTTATTTCATACATATTCAGGCCAGGTGTAAGTGTGATTCTTCCATCCGAGTATCCCATCCTGATACTCTGATATTTACTAAGCTTTTCTGATGACGCCAAAATGCTCGCATCTTCAACCTGCCTTTGATCATTGGCTGAATTGCTTCTCTTTCTTCCAGTCCTTCCCGGATCACCTTCCTGCGCTTCCAGCTCTGCCTCATATTTATACCATGTAACATCACTTACTTCTATGTCAACGTGGTCGGTAGTATAGAACCAGCCCCTCCAAAACCAATCGAGGTCAACACCGCTGGCATCCTCCATAGTTCTGAAAAAATCTGCCGGTGTTGGGTGTTTAAAAGCCCACCGGTTTGCATATTCTTTAAATGCATAATCAAATAACTCACGGCCCATGATGGTTTCACGAAGAATATTAAGTGCTGTGGCTGGTTTTCCATATGCATTGTCGCCAAACTGAAGAATTTGCTCTGAGTTGGTCATTACAGGCACCATAGTATCCTTACCTCCCTTCATATAAGGAATTATTTTTTCAGCCGGACCTCTTCTGGAAGGATAATTGGGATCCCATTCCTGCTCTGCGAGATATTGCATAAAAGAATTTAAACCTTCATCCATCCAGGTCCATTGTCTTTCATCGGAGTTTACAATCATTGGAAAAAAATTATGGCCTACTTCATGGATGATAACACTGATCATGCCATGTTTAAGTGCCTCTGAGTATTTCCCGTTTTTGTCTGGTCTTCCATAGTTAAAACATATCATTGGATATTCCATACCATTGGCCGCCTCCACAGATATAGCCACAGGATAGGGGTAGTCAAAAGTATAGCGCGAGTACACTTTAAGCGTATGCGCAACTACCCTGGTCGAATATTCATCATATAATGGATTGGCCTCTTTTGGGTAATAAGACATTGCCATAATCTTTTTACCACCAATGTCGACACCCATGGCATCCCAGATAAATTTCCTTGAACTTCCAAATGCGAAATCCCTGACATTTTCAGCCTTATAGTGCCAGGTTTTTTTTCCGGGCTGTCTCTTCTTTTCTTTTTCCTCCGCTTCAGACTGGCTGACAATAATAACCGGTACATCAGCACTTTTTGATTTTTCAAAACGGGATATCTGCTCTGAGCTCAATACCTCCAGGGGATTTTGTAACTCCCCTGTTGACGCAACAATATGATCAGCAGGAACGGTAATTCTGACATCGTAGTCTCCAAAGGGAAGGGCAAATTCACCGCGGCCCAGGAATTGCTTGTGCTGCCATCCTTCTACATCGTCATAGACACACATTCTGGGAAACCATTGTGCTATGGTATAGAGATAATTACCATCTTCTTCAAAATACTCAAAGCCACAGCGGCCTCCTACTTTCATCCGGTCGTTGATATAAAAAAACCATTTGATACTAAAAGTGTAGGATTCTCCCGATTCGATTGGTGTGGGCAGGTCTACACGCATCATGGTTTTATTGACCGTATATTTGAGCGCATTTCCCTGTTTATCTTTTACTTCTATAATTCTATACCCCAAATCATCATTATGCCCTACGATATTTATCAATTCGCGGCTGCTCAGTCCTCTGCTTAAGGTATTGGTACTGGTACTATAGGTATCTGAACCTTCATGCATCATATTTTGATCGAGTTGCAGCCATAAATAATTCAGACGGGAAGGTGAAATATTATGATACGTAATTTCCTCATATCCTCTGATGCTTTGATCATCATCATTGAGCTCCACATGTATTAGGTAATCAGCTTTTTGCTGCCAGTAATGTGGTCCAGGAGATCCATCGGCCGAGCGGTAGGTATTCGGTGTAGGCAGCAATGTTTCAAGCTGCTCAAATTTTCTCCTTTCAAAATTATTCTGAGCCAGGGCATCGAGCCCCATTAATAATAAACAGATTAATACACCAGATAGACAAAAGGAATTTTTCATGTTTTAAAATTACCAGAATTTATATTCAAACATCATAGTCAGTGCAATACCGGCTATTCCAGAGGATATAACCATTACCCAATCCCTTCTGTTTATTCCGAATAGGTTTACAAAAAGAAAAGATATCAATAAGAACGTCACCACTACAGCAATTTGTCCTACTTCAATGCCCAGGTTGAATGCCAGTAATGGGGTAGTAACGGAGGCTTCCTGACCCAGCAGGCCCCGAAGGTAATTAGAAAATCCAAAGCCGTGAATTAATCCGAAAAACATAGCCAGAAAATAATTCCTTTGCAGATTTCTGGTAATATTGAAATGGTCCTTTTTTCTAAAAATATTTGATAAAGCGGTTAGAAAAATGGTGACGGGTATTAAAAACTCTACAAGTGCCTCATTAACTTTTACAACGTTTAGTGCGGCCAAACCCAAAGTAAGCGAATGACCCACGGTGAAGGAGGTAACCAGAATGATAACACGTTTCCAGTCACGCAGTAAAAAAATCACGTTAAGCGACAAAATAAATAATATATGATCTACGGCATATATGTCGAGTATATGCTGAACACCCAGTTTAAAATATAGTGAAAATTGAGACATATCCGGAATTCATCGTTAAAGCCTTCAAAATTATGTATAATTTTGCAATTTAGAATTTCTTTTTTTGTACTATGCCAATATTTCTTATCAGGTACCTCATCAGTATATACCTCCTGGGAACTCATCCCTTTTATGTTGGTATTACCGAAATAAACTACAATAAAAACATTGACAATCTGGAGATTACCCTTCGTCTTTTTACAGATGATTTCGAAAATGCCCTAAGGAATCGCTCGGGTTTAAATATTTTACTGAGCAATGAAGAAGCGCTTCAGAAATACTCACCTCTGATTGAATCCTATATTAAAGAAAAACTACGTGTTTCGTTTTCAGATAAGGCGGGCGAAATAATTTTTTTAGGTAGCGAAATTGATGATGAAGCCATTTGGAGCTACCTTGAAGTGAAAAACATTCATGGCGCTTCAGATATAATTATTCGGAATGAAATTTTTTTTGAATTATTTGACACTCAAATGCATCTGATTCATTTCAATATTGCAGGTAAAAAAAAGAGTTATCAGTTAAATCGAAAAAATCCTGAAGCAAAATTCACCAGGTAAATTCATTTCGTAAACTTCTGATACAGATCCCAACCTGTTTTACCGTTATGCTTTAAAAGGTATACTGCCTCCAGGGGAAATACATATTGAACCGGGAAATCCTTATACTTCTCCCATGCCATATGAAAAGTTTTTGGCTTCAAATCCCTAAAGGCTAAAGTTATATGTGGGGTAAACTTTCGGTGGGGATAATGCTCTATGTTTATTCCTGAATTCTTTTGAAACTGTGTCAAACATTTTTTTTGAAGTTGTATTAACTCATCCTCTATTACCACCTGAAGGTAAATTACTCTTGGGGGAAAGGCCCCCAGTCCGTCAATTTTTATAAACAAAGGCTGCCCTGGCAGATTCTCCTTAGCTATGTTTTCAACAGTATCCAGCAAAAAAGGCTCATCATCTGAATTCATTGAAAATGGAGGAATAATCGTAATATGCGGGGGAGATTTTAAGGCCGCCATAGTTTTGTATTCCTGAGATAACCTTTCTTTAAAACGGCTTATTGAACTTCGCAAGGGCTCCGGGGGTACCACCGCAATAAAATATAATGTATTGCCTTTCGTCATATTGGACATGGTTTCAAACAATTTTAAAAAAAATGTGAAACATCCATATTTACAATGTTTTAGCAAATTTCATGTACTCTGTCGAAATACTTTCGTGAATAATCGAAATTCCACCAATAGTTTGCATCTAATATTTTATAATGTTTAATATAAAAGTTACATTGGCATGTTCTAAAGATCATTTGCTCCGTAGATTTTGCGGTGCCTGTCTTCAATTTTCGTAATTTAGTATAAACGAAAATTACTATGCAAGCTTATATATTTTTGTTCATAAAAGTATGTCTGTTAATATTCTACTTATTATCAGGTCAGTATGCTTATTCAAATTATCCCGGTGAAAATATTTCCACGGATAGTCTGATAATGATTTATGGTTATGTACTTGATACTACAAGTCTAAACGGTGAAATAAAGCCGGTTAGGGCAAAATTAGTTTTTGAACGTATGCCATATGGTAATGAAATAGCCATTATTTCATCAAAAGATTCCACTGGTTATTATGAATATTACCTCACCAACCATCAAAGTTATAAGCTGGCAGTTACCTCTACGGACTATTTGAGAAAAGATAAAGTTGTTGTTCCCACTGAGTTGCACAAAAACCATCAGTTAAAAATGGACATTTACCTGCAGCCGCAATTTAAGGCCAATCAGGTGATCAGGCTTGAAAAACTAATATTCGAACAGGGTAAATCATCCATTACCAAGGAATCAAACTTAGAGCTTAACCGTCTGGTAAGTTTGCTAAATGAGTACCCAAAAATGACTATTCAACTTGAAGGGCACACCGATTGGCGAGGTGACCGGGATTTAAACCAAAAACTATCAGAAGAACGGGTAGATGAGGTAAAAAATTATCTTGTAAATTATGGCGTAAAATCTAAGCGCATTAAAACCAAGGCCTATGGAGGCAGTCAGCCAATAACACGACAGGCATCTGTTGAGGCTTCTGAGATCAACCGGCGTGTTGAAGTACGTATTTTAAAGTTATAAATTATTTTACCGTTTTGGAAAAATTTTATTTGATTTGTAGTGTTAAATATTTGAACATGTATAGAAATATTTTTATAATAATATTCTTTCTTTCAATAAGTACATTATCATTGGGGCAAAAGGTATTTTGGGCCGAGAAGGTGGTAGGTTTTTCATCCCAGCTGTCAGAATATGAATATTCAGCAGCACAGGTACTGGGAAAACCCAATGCCATGCCGCAAGGAGGAGACAACCCAACAGCCTGGCTTCCGTCAAGGCCCAACAGACAAGAGTATATCCATGTTACATTTGCCAGACCTATTCATGTAGAGCAAATTGTTCTTGCCGAATCCTATAATCCAAGTGCATTATTTCAAATATACCTTATGGATCGCCAAGGCACCGAACATTTGGTGCATACATTTGAACCAAAGCCCATTGATGTCAGAGGAAGAATATTAAATATTTATATTGAAAAAACACCCTACAGGGTCCATGGTCTCAGGCTCGTTTTAGATGGGAAAGCCGTTCCCGGTTACAGTGGTGTAGATGCCATTGGGATATCATCATCTAAAGAACCTGTGACTGTAGAAATTGATTTTGCTGAAAATCTTCAGGAATTTATAGTTACTGAGAAATTATCCGATGCTGTTAATAGTCCCTATGCAGAGACCAGACCTTTAATTGCACCTGATGGTAAAACTTTATACTTCAGCAGGGCCTTTCATCCGCAAAATATTGGTGGGGATAATGACCCCAACGATATATGGTATTCAGAATATGATGAAGCCACAGGAAAGTGGAAGCTGGCTGTAAATGCAGGCCCCACTTTGAATAATAAAGGGTCTAATTTTATAAGTTCTATTACACCCGATGGCCTGAGCATGACTGTATTGCTCGGAAATATATACGGTAAAAGAGATAAGATGAAACCGGGTGTATCTATTGCCACCAAAACCGCAGATGGATGGTCAGAGCCCATGGAAATAAGTATAATAAATGCATATATAGAAGATTATGATGGGAATTATTTCTTAGCCAATGACCGTCGGACCATAATTATGGCAGTAAACCGGTATGATTCATATGGAGGAAAAGACCTGTATGTAAGTTTTCTGCAGGAGGACGGGCGATGGACAGAACCTTTAAACCTTGGGAACGATCTAAATACAGCCCATGATGAATTTTCTCCATTTCTGGCAGCAGATAATGAAACATTATACTTTTCGAGCAAAGGTTATAGTGGATTTGGTGGTGCAGATATTTATATAAGCAGAAGACTTGATGATACCTGGAGACGTTGGACAGAACCTGAAAATCTGGGTTCCGATATCAATTCGGTAGGTGATGATGTATTCTTTAGTATACCACCATCAGGAACACACGCGTATTTTGCCAAAGGTGCCTCAGAAAGAGATCTGGATATTCACCGCATTGAAATGCCGATATTTTTTCAACCATCTCCAGTGGTTTCTGTAAAAGGACTGGTTTTGGATGAGTTGGATAAATCGCCTTTACCGGCAAAAATTTCCTATAAGATTCTGCCTGAGAATAAAGAGGTTGGATTTACTTTTACCGATATCGTAACCGGAGAATATCAGATTCTGCTCCCATCAGGTTCAGCCTATATTTATGAGGTAGATGCCGATGGGTATGAACTAAAAGAAGAAAAAGTTGATTTGATGGAGGCAACCGATTATCGTGAAATTGAAGCAGACCTTCTTTTGACCCGATCAGAAAAACTAGAAGCTGAAGAAATCACACTAACTTCAGAAGATGAGCAGAAAATAAGAGATTTTACAGGTGGAAAAACAGCAAAACTCGATTTAAATAATGCCCTGATGTTTGATTTTGCCTCAGAGGATGTTTTGAATAAAGTAAAACCATATCTTGACAGAATAGCAGCCTATTTGAAAGAAAATACAATGGCTAAGCTGTTAATAGAAGGACATACAGATACGATAGGGTCTACTGCGTATAACCAGGGACTTTCGGAGCGCAGAGCCAGAAGTGTTAAAGATTATTTTGTAGAAACTCATAAAATAGATAAGGATCGAATTGAATATAAAGGTTACGGGGCTACCCGACCGATTGACTCCAATGATACCTCTGCCGGACGGGCAAGAAACCGCAGGGTGGAGTTTAGTTGGAAATGACAGCATCTTCATTTTATCGTTTGAATAAAATGTATCTTGTTGTCGTTAAATACTCATTTTTTTCGCTTTTTTTTAGTTAGGAATTTTGATTTCTTAGCTGCAACATTTTTTTTCTCATGAAAGGCTCCTTTAAAATCAGGGTTTTCAGCGCGTTTGATTTTATCGATATCCATCTCAATACTTTTTCTTTCCTCCTTTCCGGTAGGTAAAATCACTACGCCCTCAGGCCAGTTTCTTTCAATCACATTTTGCCGGATTAGCTTTTCTATTTTCCTGAAATGCATAAATTCAGCATCATTAAGAAACGAAATTGCGGTACCCAGATTAGCAGCACGACCTGTCCTTCCTATACGATGTACATAATCCTCGTACACCATAGGAAGATCAAAATTTATCACATGACTCACATAGCTTATATCATGTCCCCTGGCAGATACATCGGTACTTACTAAAATCCGAATATCGCCTTCCTTGAAATCTCTCATAGCATTAAGACGGGTTTGCTGGGCCTTGTTACTGTGAATTACCCGTACACTTTCCTCAATTTTTCTATGAATGAATTTGAAAACATTATTTGCTGTTTCTTTTGTCCTTACAAAAATAATCACCTTCGTAAGGCTTTTATCCTGCAGTAAATATTGAAGCAAATTGATTTTACTCAGAAAATTGGGAACCTTATAATAAAACTGCGAAACGGTTTCGGCCGGAGTGGCTTGGGGGCTCACTTCTACCTTTATAGGATATTCAAGAAATTCAGATGCCAGCCTTTCAACCTTTTCAGCAAAGGTTGCTGAGAACAATAAATTCTGTCTTTTTACAGGAATTTTCTCCAGTATTTCTCTGATCTGAGGCATAAAACCCATATCCATCATTTTGTCGGCTTCGTCCAAGACCATAGTTTTTATTTCACGCGTATTAATGTGCCCTTTGCGATATAAATCTAAAAACCTGCCTGGCGTACAAATGAGTATATCTAAGCCGTTTTCTATAGCTTCTATCTGTTGCTTAGTACCAGTTCCGCCGTATATAGACACAATTCTTATATCGAGGTATTTGGTAAAGGAACGTGCATTATTTTCCACTTGCACGACCAGTTCGCGGGTTGGCACTATAATTATAGCTCTGCAAAACATACCTTGTGCAAATTTTATCTTCATAAGTAATGGCAATAAATATGCAGCTGTCTTTCCCGTTCCGGTTTGGGCAATACCTAATACATCATGACCTGCTGATATCAGAGGAATTGTCTGAATCTGCACTGGTGTAGGGTTTTGGTATCCATTATCTTCAATGGCCCTTAACAACTGTGGATTAAGCTTGAAAATATCGAATTCAGAATTTTTTTTTGACATGGCAGGGGGATTGTGTATTTTAGGCAGCAGAATTTTTTAATATAAATGTATGAAGACTATCCTGATACGCAATGCAAATATCGTAAATGAAGGTCAGCTCACAAATGCCGATATTTTTATTAAAGATAGGAGAATCGAAAAGATTGCTCCGGTCATTTCAAATATCGATGCTGATATCGAAATTGAAGCTGAGAATAAATATATACTTCCCGGAGTAATTGATGATCAGGTGCATTTCAGAGAACCAGGTCTCACGCATAAGGCAGATATAGCCAGCGAAGCTAGAGCTGCTGTTGCCGGAGGTACTACTTCTTTTATGGAAATGCCCAATACAGTGCCTCAAACGACAAGCCATAGTCTGCTGGAAGAAAAATTTTCTATCGCCGCAGAAAAATCTCTGGCCAATTTCAGCTTTTACATGGGGGCAACCAATGACAATATTGATGAAATTGTTAAAATCAATCCTAAAAAAATTTGTGGGGTCAAAATTTTTATGGGGTCCTCCACTGGTAATATGCTGGTTGATGATACCCGGGCTCTCGAAAAAATATTTTCTGAAAGCCCTGTATTAATTGCTACGCATTGTGAAGATGAAAAAACAATACAAAAGAACCTTGCCATTTTTAAAAAAGAATTTGGCGATAATATACCGGTTGAATATCATCCTGTAATACGAAGTGCAGAAGCCTGTTATCTTTCTTCTTCACTGGCTGTTGAACTTGCCAAAAAACACCAGGCCAGACTGCATGTATTGCACATCTCTACAGAAAAAGAATTGGAACTTTTTGAGCAGAAGCCCCTAAAAGAGAAAAAAATAACCGCTGAAGCTTGTATACACCATTTGTGGTTCGACAAGAGCTATTACGCAAGCAAAGGATCATTTATCAAATGGAACCCGGCGGTGAAAGATGAAAAAGACCGCACAGCAATTTTACAAGCTCTGATTGATGGCAGAATTGATGTTGTGGCAACAGACCATGCACCCCATACATTGGAAGAAAAGGAACTTTCTTACCTCAAATGTCCTTCCGGAGGACCTATGGTCCAGCATAGCCTTGTAGCAATGTTGGAACTATATCATAAACAGCGTATTGATTTGCCCCTAATTGCAGAAAAAATGGCGCATAATGTAGCTGATATTTACAATATTAAAGATCGCGGATACATAAGAGAAGGTTATTATGCAGACCTGGCTATTGTAGATCTGAATTTCCCATGGACAGTTGATAAAGCCAGTCTATTATACAAATGTCAATGGTCGCCATTTTTAAACCATCTCTTCCACAGCAAAGTAACCCATACTATTGTATCAGGTCATCTGGCTTTTGCAGAAGAGGAATTTTTCTTCAACCAAAAAGGTATACCCCTGGAATTTGATAGATAAAATATATAATAGCTGCTGTTACGTATAATAACCTATTGTGATTTTTCACGTAAAAATATATGTAGACTGTTAGCTGCTTCTATACATGAAATTAAGCTGAGATTAAAATAAAATTAGTTTTTGCGTATTTTACCCCACTTATTTTCATTAATTATAATTTCAGCTGTCGTCTTTAACACTTAAAACAGCTAGTTATTATGAAGAATTCATTTCAATTTTTATTCTATATATCATTTCTTATTTCATTCACGGCATTTGGGCAGGAAAAAAAGCATCCAAGCATAGAGTTACAAGGAATTGTGTCTGAAGAAGACACTGGTCAGCCCATTGGTTTTGTACATATAAGCCATAAAGGATTACAAGGAACCGTAAGTCAGCAAGATGGTTACTTTGTATTGAATGTTCAGGCTGGTGATACTATCCATTTATCACATATGGCATATGAAGATAAAAGGATTATTATACCTGAGAGCTATAACCTGGCAACCTATTTTGTGAAGCTTAGACTTAACCCCAGAGAATTTATCCTGGACAATATCGATGTAGTTGACTTTCTTCCAATGGATATTGAGGCATTTAAAGAATTGATTTTACAAACTCATATGGCTGATGATATGTGGACAGAAAATTTTATCCTGAATGATGCTCAACTTCAGCGAAAATTAGAAGGCAGATATTTTCAAAACATTGAAATGTCTGATTATGAAAATTTCAGAAGATATTTAGAAGGCCCTCAGGGTGTTGATCTATTAGGACTTTTCGGCCTAATTACGCAACGCCAGCATATAAAAAACAAATCATTCGGTTTGTTGAGTAGAAACTAAAAATAGAATAAAACTGTATAATGGAGGCTGTTCCGCTAGTGGACAGCCTATTTTTTCTATATAAGGAAAGTGTCTATAATAAAATAATCCATCAGGGCTAAGCATTCACATTAGATTTCTATTCCACAAAAAAAGCTTCTATGAACTGTAAATTCATTCCAGATTTCCTTTACAATATCACCTGCTGGAAGTATTTCACTGATATCAGCAGAGATTTGTCCTATTTCAAGCTCTCCATCGTTGAGATTCCCTTCAAACATGCCCATCTTTGCTCGGCCTTTCCCGAGAAGTAATCTGAGTTCATCTTTGCCGGCACCTTGTAGTTCTGCTTCCTTTACAAGTTGATAAAAATCATTTTTAAGTAAACGAACAGGAGTAAGCTGTTTCATGATCAATTCTGTATCTCCCTCCTGAGCCTGAATAATTTTTTCTTTAAATAATGGATGCGCCGACGATTCAACACTGGCTGCAAAACGACTTCCAACCTGTACACCATCAGCACCCAGTGCCATTGCCCCCAGCATTGCCCTGCCACTGGCAATTCCGCCTGCTGCCAGCAGAGGCAAATCGACCGCCTTTCTCACCATGGGAATCAGACAGAAGGTCGTTGTCTCCTCCCTGCCATTGTGTCCTCCAGCTTCAAATCCTTCAGCAACAATAGCATCGACACCCGCGGACTGGCTTTTTTCAGCAAACTTTACATTCGAAACAACATGCACAACAGTAATACCATGATCCTTCAATTTCTGAGTCCAGGTCTTAGGATTACCGGCAGAGGTAAAAACAATCTGAACCCCTTCATTTATGATTATTTCCATATGCTTCTCAATATCGGGGTAAAGCAGGGGAACATTTACACCAAAAGGTTTTGAAGTTGCCTTTTTACATTTCTGGATATGTTCACGCAGTACTTCGGGGTACATTGAACCTGAACCAATTAAACCCAATCCTCCGGCATTGCTAACCGAAGATGCAAGCCTCCAGCCACTACACCATACCATGCCTGCCTGTATAATCGGGTATTGGATACTGAATAAAGAAGTTATCTTGTTTGCCATATAATTAAATGATCTTATTATCTATTTTTAAACTAATTTATGTGTTTACAATAACAATATAATACGCTAATCTTACCTTAACTTTCGGAAAATGTTACCGTAATTCCGCCTTTTTTAATCAAACTTTTCTTTGAGCCATTAATTTAAAATTCTTTAATCAAAACGTTTGTAAAAATGCAAGTTCATAAATTTGATAAACTTATCCACAAAGAAAAAAATCATATACAAGAACTCATATCCCTATGTATCAATTATTTATGATATTTACAGCAATAATTGTGGATAACTTATCAATTTTGTGGATAAGTTTTTTTCTTTTTTCTTGCTTTTATTCTTTTACGGCAAATTTCTATCTATAACCCGCTTTCACGTAACAATACATCGTCAGAATTGTTGATATAGAGTAGATCTCCTGTAATAAATATCTAATAATATCTTTAAAATAAGAATTATTTTGATGAACCATAAAAACATATCATGAATAACAATTATAACTTTTCATGGTATTTGATTAATAGAATCTAATCGTGCAGATGACTTTCTTCCTATCAATTATTAATACCGAGACAAAGATGAAAAAAATATGTGTTTTTTTACTGATTTTAATAGTATCGGATGTAAGAGGGCAGGACGTTGAGGTTATTCGGTACCAGAAACTACTCGAGATTCTGGAAAATGGACAGGGTTCTGACATTGAGGTTTACAATTTCTGGGCTACCTGGTGCAGGCCCTGTGTTAAAGAGATTCCATACTTTGAAGAAATAAATAATAGGTATGAAAATGTAGATGTAATATTGATAAGCTTCGATGATGTTGAAAAGCTGGAAAGCCGAGTGAAACCTTTTATTCGCAACAAAAAGCTAAAATCCAGAGTATACCTTATAGATGAAACAGATTACAATGCCTTCATCGACAAAGTAGATTCCCAATGGTCTGGCGCTATCCCTGCTACCATAATAATTGACCGAAGAAATGGAAAAAGATTTTTTTACGAAAAAGAATTCGAGAGAGAAGAATTAATGGAACTTATTAAACAACTAAACCCTTAAAATTATGAAGAGCATAAATCTTTTACTCATTGCAATCATTTCTTTTGCAATGCTTTCTCTAACAGGAAGATCGGCTGAACCTGATGTAGGTCAGAAAGCCAGTGATTTCAATTTGAAAAATGTAGATGGAAAAATGATTTCACTATCAGATTTCAAGGGGGCACCAGCCTATGTGGTTATTTTCACTTGTAACAGTTGCCCCTATGCCAAAGATTGGGAAGACCGCATAATCGACTTACACGCAAAATATGCCTCCCGGGGAATACCTGTATTGGCCATCAACCCAAATGATCCTTCCATTTCCGGGGATGATTCTTTTGAAAAGATGGTTGAAATTTCTAAAAAACAAAATTATACGTTTCCCTATTTGTTTGATCAGCAGCAAACTGCGGCACGCGCTTACGGAGCCACACGTACGCCTCACGCATATGTACTGGATAAAAATATGGTGATTCGCTATATTGGCGCTATAGACAATAATCATAAAAACGCAAAAGCTGCTGATAAAAAATATGTAGAAGAGGCCGTTGAGGCTATTCTTCAAAACAAGGAAGTAAAAACCAAAAGTACAAAAGCCATCGGCTGTACAATAAAATGGACTAAATCTTAGATCATTTAATGGTTAAAGGTTTTCTGGTGCAGTCAAAAAATGAAAACCAAGCCCATTAAAACAAATGCCGGCATTTCTGTCCGGCATTTTTTATTGAGGTTTATATATGGTTTTGATAGGTTTCTAACCATTTATTCTATGCATTTATCTTGGATTTGCATTTTTGCGTCTGATAAGAATTATGGATAGCAATACTTGGTAAGTATGCCTCACTACCGGCCAATACCACGCTATCATTTAGTTTTCTTATCAAATCATTGAGTGGTATGGCAATTCTTCTGATAGAATGAATAAGCATAATGTCTTTTTTAATTTCCTGTACATCCACATCCCCTGGAACAACTTCGGGATGATTCTCAGCAATTTCAAGACATTCATGTACAAATTGCACCATATTTTGTCGCATTTTGGGTAGCGCAGCTTTTTCTTCCTGGCTAAGAGCTACAAGGTCTTTCAGCTTTTCATCAATAAAATGAATTGCATCGAGGATTTCCTTTAGATCTTCATCTGGAATATTAACTGAAATGAGATTGCTATATACCATCGCTCCTCCTAACTTACTTTAAAAAAATATAAATGTAGCCAATTAATGACCCTTCTTATTATAAACGTAAACGCATGTTGAAAAGGTTCCGCAAACCATATTATATAATTAAGTATTTATAGAATTATTTCCTGTTTGACAAGAAAACGCCTGCAAAAATCACCAGCATGCCAATAATATGGGTTTTTTGTGTGTTTTCACCATCCATTATTCCCCAAAAAATAGAAACCACAGGAATAAAATAGGTTACTGACCCTGAAAATACAGGTTTTGTAAGCTTTATTAATCGGTTAAACAAAATCAGAGCCATTCCTGTACCAAATATACCCAGTATAAGCACACTTATCAGGGAGTTACGTATTAGTTGTAAATGATACACTTTTTCGCCAAATTCTGTATAGAAAGTCAAAAAAACAAAAGTGATGGGACCAAGAGCCAGAAGTGATACCGTGGAGATGGTAAGCGCCGGAACTTTCACCAGCATAAACTTTATAATATTGAGATTTATACCATAACAAGCTGTAGCAAGAATTACAAAGAATATGTAATAATTGAGCTTGCCAAAATCCCCGCCTGAACCAGCAAAAAGTAAAATTACAGAACCGGAAAACCCTAAAAAAAGTCCTGCCATTTCCCGTCCCCTGAGTTTGTAATTAAAAAAAACAAAACTTACAGATACAATCCAGATAGGGGTTAATGCATTTAAAATTCCTGTTATGGCACTTTCAAGCTGTGTTTCGGCATAAGCAAATAAAAAGGCGGGCAACATTGTACCAAAAAGACCCGTGAGTACGATGATTGACAATTCCCTAAAATTAAGACTTCTCAATCTGCTCAGTGCAATTGGAGCAACCACCAATGATGCGCTTAATACCCGTACAGCAGCTACTTCGGCCGGAGTCAGATGTATAAGCCCTTTTTTAATTAAAATAAATGAACTTCCCCATATCAGAGAAAGGAGTATCAACAGACCCCAGGCTTCCAAATACTTTTTATCCAAGGTCTTTATGTCTAATATTATTGAACAGGAAGACCGACATCTGCAGTAATTTCATTAAGAATATCCTCAATTTCAGCATGTGACTCTGCAGATACCAGTCTGATTCTAAAAGGTTTAAAATTGGGTATCCCTCTAAAGTAATTTGTGTAATGGCGACGCATTTCAAAAATCCCGGTTTTTTCGCCTTTCCATCGTATTGAAAAATCAAGGTGCTTGAGTACTACCCTGATGCGTTCCTTCATACCGGGCCCATCGGGTATAGTTTTGTGTCTAAAATAATGTTTAATTTCATTGAATATCCAGGGATTTCCGATACTTGCCCTGCCAATCATAATACCGTCAACACCATATTTGTTTTTATATTCCCATGCTTTTTCAGGAGAATCTATGTCACCATTGCCAAATATTGGTATTTGAATTAATGGGTCATTTTTTACCTGGGCGATGTATTCCCAATTTGCTGTACCGCTATACATTTGAGCACGGGTTCTCCCATGAATGGTAAGTCCTTTAACACCTACATCCTGAAGTCTTTTAGCAACTTCCAATATCTTTATGGTGCTGTCATCCCAACCGAGGCGGGTTTTTACGGTCACTGGCTTATTTACCCTGTTAACGATTTCCTTTGTCATGGCCTGCATTTTTGGCAGGTCCAGCAAAATTCCGGCACCTGCACCTTTGCATGCTACTTTTTTTACAGGGCATCCGTAATTTATATCAATAATTTCAGGATTTGCTTCTTCTGCTTTGGCTGCTGCTTCTCGCATGGATTCAATTTTGTCACCAAAAATCTGTATCCCGATGGGTCTCTCATAATCATAAATATCGAGCTTAGCCAGACTTTTGTCTGCATCTCGAATCAATCCTTCAGCAGATATAAATTCTGTAAACATTAGGTCTGCACCTTGTTCTTTACAAACAGCCCTGAAAGGCGGGTCACTGACATCCTCCATGGGAGCCAGCAATAAGGGAAAATCACCGATATTTAAGTCACCTATCTTTATCACCTCTAATTTTTTTTGCCGTAAATTTAACGCAATTATGAATAATATTGTATATCAATACATACTTCCGGAGAAGACGCCCCCCTGGGTGGGTGTATTCTCACTTATTTTAATTGTTACCGGAGCACTTTTGTTTATTTCTCCACTTATAATTTTCGTTATTTTGTATTTTATACCGGGTATTGATTTTGTTATGCTTAATAATATATTGCAAGACATAACTCAGCATAGCGATAAAAGAACCCTGGTACTGGTAGTTCAAGGTATTTCCTCTTTTTGTGTATTCATTATTGCCCCACTTATTTTTCATTTTACCCTGGTAAATCAACCGCTCAAAGGCTTATTTGGTGGTAATAAAGCCAATGGGGCTCTTATTTTAAAAACACTGGGTATATTGATAAGTTTTATGATTGTAAACTCTTTATTTATCGATTTGAATGCAAATATGAAGTTTCCAGAGGCTTTAAGTGAAATTGAACAATTTCTTACCCAAACCGAAGATCACCTTAAAGTACTCACTCAATATCTCACCAGATTTGAAAGTTTTGAGTATTTTTTACTAACATTTCTGATTGTGGCCATACTACCGGGAATTGGTGAAGAATGGGTCTTCAGAGGATATCTCCAACCTTTATTTACCAAAATATTTGGCAATAACATGCATACAGGTATATGGGTAGCTGCCATCATATTTAGCGCCTTTCATATGCAATTTTACGGTTTTATACCAAGGTTGCTCCTTGGTGCACTGTTTGGATATTTATTTGCCTGGTCTGGGAATCTTTTGTACCCTATTTTAGCTCATATTTTCAATAACGGGCTGTCACTTATTTTTTTATATATTTACCAGGTAAGTAATTTAGGCTTCGATCTGGAATCGAGTGAATCTGCCCCATGGCCTGCCATTCTACTAGCAGGTCTGGTTTGTACATTGCTCATGATGAGTTTCTACCGTCAGATATATAATAAACTTTCTTTGTCGAAGCAATGAAAGATTGGAGCAAAGTTTTTGAAACACAAATTCTGCACAGGGCAGAGATTGTTCGTGCTGTGCTGGATGTAACCGGTATGGAAGCCGTAATAGTGAATAAAAAGGACAGTATGTATAATTTAGGTTTTTTTGAAGTTTACGTAAAGGCAGATCATGTGCTCAAAGCTATTAAACTTATAAAAGATGAAATCTTCTTTGAATAAATACAGCAATCTAAAACAAAGGGTAATCGTTGCTCTTATCGGTGCCCCTTGTATATTGTTCATGATTTATTACAATCAATGGACTTATTTTGGTATATTTCTTATTATTTGCGTCATCTCTCAATTAGAATTTTATAAACTGGCCGGTATAGATGGCCTGTTACCCTTAAAGACATGGGGTATTTTGACTGGCATGAGTTTATTTGTCCTGAGCTTTTTAATTCAGTCAGGAAATTTAAGTCCCAGGTACTTGTATCTGATTTTTCCTATGGGTGCGATTATTTTTTTTATTAAACTTTACAAAAAATCTGATCTAAAGCCATTTACAAATATTGCATATACCTTCCTTGGAATATTATATGTGGCCCTGCCATTTGCATTACTCAATACCATTGCATTTTGTAGGGGTGAGTACAATTTCAGACTGATTTTTGGCCTCATGTTTCTGATCTGGGCAAGTGATACAGGAGCCTATTTTGTTGGTGTGCGCTTCGGCAAGAAAAAACTTTTTGCACGTGTTTCACCGAATAAATCATGGGAGGGATTTGCTGGCGGTTTGGTTACAAGCTTACTTGTTTCTCTGGCAATTGCCTATTTTTTCCCGGTTTTACCTATTTGGCAATGGCTGGTGATTTCTGTGTTGGCTGTTACAGCTGGCACTTATGGCGATTTAGTAGAATCATTGTTTAAAAGGTCTATTTTAATAAAAGATTCCGGTCAAATATTGCCAGGTCATGGAGGCTTTTTGGATCGATTCGATGCATTAATATTGGCTATCCCCTTTATTGCTGCATTTTTGATATTTTCAAATTAACCGGATAGTCAAAATCAGCGTCTGGGCTCGAGCTTTCCTTGAAGTAAGAGGTTATATTCTTCGCATGTCAGCAAACCATGTTCATCGCCGAAAGGACATGTTTTATAACTTCGCTCACCAAAAACACTGGTTTTGATGATGACCCCTCTTCCATTGCATACCGGGCAAACAACTTTTGTATCACCACAGTCCACAAGCGCAAAAACCCGATCTTCTGAATTTCTTGTACGCAATGTATCCCGCTCAGTAGTTTCTGGTGATCTGGTACTTGCCATATTTATCTCTCTGTATTTATCTTCTGCCAATTGCAACATTTCTGTTGATTTGTCAAAAAACTGACCAGAGGTGCCTTTGAGTTCTATATATTTGTTAAGCCAATTGATACTTTGCTTATATCGTTCAAGGTAATAAGAATTTGCCCCGAAGTAAAAAGCAATATCAGCAGGAAGGACACGTGAATTATCAAGTACAAATCTAAACCGTCGGTCTGCTTCCTGATATCTCCCTTCTGCCATCAATCTGGCTCCGGTTTCCATTTCCCTGATCATCAGTTCTTCATCCTGAGCCACAAGATTATGGCCTGGCATTAGAAGAAATGCAATTATAATCACCTTGCCGGCAACAGCCACATATCTGAAAAAATTTGGTACTTGCGTCACTATCACTTAAAGTTTTAAAGGGCCTATGGAATTTTAATCATACTTCAAAGATACACAAATACAAGTTAATTATCACTCGCCGGTTTCATAGGTCATACGTTTGACAATGCTTCGACCAAGGGTGATTTCATCAGTATATTCAAGTTCTCCACCAACCGGCACTCCACGTGCCAATGTAGTTATCTTTACATTGTATGCCTTAAGTTTACGCGCTATGTAAAAACTGGTAGTATCACCTTCCATTGTGGCGCTCAAAGCCAGAATTACCTCCTTGACCTGAGATTCAGGACTTGCAATCCTGCTTATAAGCGTCTCAATATTAAGTTCACCCGGGCCTATCCCTTCCAAAGGCGAAATTACACCTCCCAGGACATGAAAATAGCCATTATATTGGGCAGTATTCTGGATAGCCATTACATCTGGAGTATCTTCTACAACACATACTGTTGTTGGATCCTTACGAAAATGCATACATGTGCATTCCTCGGTATCTGACAGCATATGACAGGTGCTGCATCGCTTAATATTATCTCTTAAATTTAATAGCGATCCTGCCAGTCTGTGAGTAAATTCCGGATCCTGCTTAAGTAAATGCAATGCCAACCTAAAAGCGGTTTTTCTGCCAATACCAGGTAGCCTGGATATTTCTGTTACAGCTTCTTCAATAAGTTTTGAGGGGTAATCCATCATTCGCCTCGCCTGCTTCTAATCTTTTAAACGATAAAACTACATCATTTTGATAAAAGTTTTATCAGACTTTGCATTTTTGCACTGTTGAACTAAATAAATTAATTTTATACACTTAAATGCCCTAGGTCAAAAGGTATAATACAAATTGATTTTTTCATAATTATGAGTAATAAAGCGGTTGTAGTTTATTCTTTTATCCTGGCAGGAATTCTTATTCTTTTCTTATCCAGGAGCTATGTACCGGTCACATACAATAATTTTGCAGAAGTGACTGATAGTACAGAAAATTTTACCCTTCTGGCTGAAAAACTTTTCGGGGTAGAAATCGACAGTCTCGAGATTATACAGGATCATGTAAAGCCAAATGAACATCTTTCGATAATACTCAACAAATACAATATTAGTACCAGTCAGCAGGTTTTGGTAAATAATCTAAACCCTTCTGACTTTGATGTCAGAAAGATTCAGTCTAAAAAACCTTATGTAGTGATGCTAACAGCAGATTCACTCAAGGCTCTTAAATATTTTGTCTATCAGCCTAACCTTATAGACTATGTTGTACTGGATTTTACTGAAGACCTCAAAGTAAAGCGTGAAAGGCATAAAGTAGATACCATTCAAAAGGTACTGACAGCCCAGATTAACAGCTCCCTGTATAATGCTATAGTAAAGGAAGGTGAATCGCCCATTTTGGTAAATGCACTTTCAGATATTTATGCCTGGGTAATAGATTTTTTTGGATTACAAAAAGGAGATGCCTTAAAGGCCCATTTTGAGATTTATGAAGTTAACGGTGAATTTGCAGGAATAGGAAAAATTCACAGTGCACATTTTATGCATATGGGAAAAGATTTTTATGCTGTTCATTATGATCAGGGTGAAGGTGGGGAATATTTCGATGAAGAAGGAAACAGCTTGAGAAAAGCTTTTTTAAAAGCACCTTTACAATTTTCGCGTATCAGTTCAAGATTTTCAAATGCCAGAAAACACCCGGTTCTTAAAATTACACGTCCGCATCATGGGGTAGATTATGCTGCACCAGTCGGTACACCAGTAATGACGGTAGGTGATGGCGTGGTGACGGAAAGAAAATACAGCGGTGGGGCTGGCAATATGGTTACCATTCGTCACAATAGTGTTTATACTACTTCCTATTTACATTTATCAAAATATGGTGAAGGCATTAAGATTGGATCCCATGTAAAGCAAGGACAGGTTATAGGGTATGTGGGGAGTACCGGATTATCAACCGGACCTCATCTCGACTTCAGGTTTTATATGAACGGAAGGCCCGTAGACCCCTTGAAGGTTGATCCGCCATCGGCAGAGCCAGTAAAAAAGGAATTGCTCGCCGAATATTTTGCACATCGCGATAGTGTATTAACCTTCTTAAACAAGCATCAGATTCCATTATATAATGGTGCTCTGTAAAAAAACAATTTCTCCCCAAACATATTAAATATCAGGTGGTTTGATAAGTATGGAAAATATCAAATTCCCTGTTGTCATTACAACGCTTATCGTATTAATTTACCATATTTCACCATTTATCGGTGCAACGTACACCTGGATCCTGTTTTTGTTTACCCTGAGTACAGTGGCATATTTCTGGATGGTTTACATAATCCTGGTCAAAGGAAAACCATCTGGTCATACCTTTGAAGATAAATGGTACGATGATCAGGAAAAACAACATTAAAAATCAATGATTGCCGTCCATATGCTGAGTGCCCTGTTTTCAAACTGGGTCCAGACAGGCCTTATCTTATTATTGAAAGCAGCTATGTCTATTTTATCCCCAACAAATATATCAGGATCAGTTTCAAAAGGTCTGGCGCTTATCTTTTCATTTTTAAATGTCGAACCTCCATCTTCAGAAAACCCCAAATACACTTCAGTTAAAGCACCGTCCAGATTTCGTCGGTCGTAAAATACGCTATAAATATTTCCCGACACCTGGTCTACCGTAAACCATGAAAAAAACTGATGGTTTCCGGGGGGATCATTGTTTACCTTAACAGGTTGCGACCATGTGTTACCTCCATTTTCAGAGCGAATTAGCCAGACATCAGTATCGAAATCTCCATTTCTTTGATCAGACCAGCTAACATATAAATTGCCTGCATATTTACTTTCACTTCTGTCACAATCTATTACCGGATAGCATGACACCCTGCCAAATTCAGGAATACTATATTGTGTGCCACCGGGAATTTCAGCCAGTAGGATATCATTTCTTAACCAGCTAATTCCCCCATCGTCAGAACGGTCAAAGTAAATTTTATTGTTCAGGGTCCAAACCACACAAATGCTGCCATCAGCAGAGGTTGTGATTGTTGGATTCGAAACTGTAGTTTCATTGCCCAGACAAGTTCCACTAAATTCATTTATCCTGCCTGGCGGTTGCCATGTGCGGCCACGATCATCAGAGTATGAAAACATAATGTTGGATTGATGACCTGGATCCTGACTTCCAAATCGGTCATACTGAACCCACACAAGGTAAATATTACCTGAGTGGGGATCAAAAACCGCTGATGGTCTGTCGTTTTGCCTGGGTGGATTAAATCCTGTAAATGTACCGCTATTCCATTTTTTTCCATTAAAGGTCTTCTGGCAAACTATGCGATCAATAACCATTTTACCAGACCATCCGGTTTGCTCAGGATCAGATAAATGAAAATAGTAAAAGCTTTCTTCATCGGATATTACGGCAGGATCACCAAAGACCCCAAAACCAGATTTTAATTTCCGTGTACGCCATTTTTTTCCAGAATTTTGAGAAAATGAAACACGGTCAACCATTGCGCCTACAACCATTCTTCCGTTGTTGTTCGGATCTATGGCGATGGTTGGTTCACAAGGAGTAAACAATCCTCCTTTTCCCTTATCTATTCTTACATTCTGATATTGGGCCTTCACTGAATATGTAACCAGACACATTAAACAGCCTATTATAAAAGAAAAATTAGAATGAAGCATTCGCATCATATGATCTGAAATTATTAATCTATATTACTGATATACAGAAAGTTTGATCTTTCAGCGTTTGAACCTTTGGTCTAAAGTATTATAGGAAAACCCTAAGTTAGATAAATTATTTGAAAAAAAGTTTCAGTCATTCCAACGTTTTTGACAAAAAGTGACTCTTAGGTATGTAATCAATTTTTTAAAACCAAACAATTATGATACTTACAGAATATTTTAGAGAAAACAAGCTGGTAACCTTTCTCTGTGTTATAGCGAGTATTTCGATTTCCTCATGCCTGATTCAGGAAACCGAATATGAAAAAGAAGTAAAAAGAGCTAATGAAGCTCTTGAGGCATTTATCCATGAGAATCAAATAAATGCAACCCGCAATCTCAATGGTTTTTATTTTGAAAGAATTGCAGAAAATCCGTCTGGTAAAACAATTAATACCGGAGATGTCGTAAGTATTAAGTACCAAATGAAAACACTCCGGGGAACCCTGGTAGATGAAACCACGCAAGATGAGACCCTGATGTTTGGCCATCAGGAAAGAGCCTTAATACCATCAGGCCTCAATACGGGTGTTAGTCTGATGAGAGAAGGAGAAAAGTACAGGTTCTATATTCCTTTCTATCTGGCATTCGGTTCCTTTTCAAGCAGTAAATTTTTTCAACCTTATGAAAATTTTATCATCGAAACAGAAATAGTGAAAATTCAGAATATGGATGCGATCGCATTATCAGAACTCGATTCCATTACGCAGTACCTTGAAGTAAAAGAGATAGAAAATGTAGAGGTCAGAAACTCTGGTTTACATTATTACACAGTAAAAGAAGGTACAGGAAAACAACCCAAAGCTTATGATGTAGTAACTTTCTATTTTGGAAGAAAATATCTTAACGGCCAGCTTATTGAAGAGACTCCCTATCAACAACCGGTTACCATAAGGCTTAATACCGGCCGGGCAGTGCCGGGTTTGGAAGAAGGTCTCAGACAAATGAAAGAAGGAGGAATATCCGTTTTAATAATGCCCTCTAAACTTGCTTTTGGTGCGAGTGTACAGGTTATTCCCCCTGAATTGAGGCCTATATTGGTTGGAAACGGAATTATTAATACCAGAACAAGACCCTTTGCTCCAGTACTTTATGAGGTAGAACTGGTATCTGTCAATTAATAACCATGCAAGCCTTCAGGTGCGCTTCAAACGAGTGCACCTTTTTTTTGAAAAGAAGCACCACTTCGGTATATTTGATCAGGCAAGTTTACCTAAACGCCGTTTTTTTATGAGAAGGAGATTGTTCATTAAGTCCGCGGGTGCCATAGGCAGTTTTATACCCTTTGTTTCATCACAAAATGTTTATGCCGCCAAAGAAAGTTTCAAAGGTGTCGGAATGTGCGATTGGAACCTGGGCACTTCAGCCGATCCGTCTTTCATAGAAAGGGCCAGGGAAGCACACCTTGAAGGCATTCAGGTAAGTGTTGGCACTGCTCCGGATCGAATGCCTTTACGTGAAATGAGGGTTCGAAAACAATACATAGAGCTGGGTAGAAGGCACAACATAGCCTTTCATTCTGTAGCAGCAGGAAGCATTCTCAATAGAATTCCGTTAAAAACAGAACCACAATCCGCAGTTTATGTTATAGATGCCCTTGAAGCAGCCAAAGCATTGGGAGCGGATAATATTTTAATAGCTTTTTTTGGCAATGGGGACCTGAGGTTGCAAAATCCAAATGGAGAATTCAGAGATCTTAAGGATGGAGAATATTCGTCTTATGAACTCGATGGCAGGGCTATAGACCGCGTAGTTGAAGTATTGCAGCAAATTGCACCAAGGGCCGAAGATATGGGGGTGGCATTGGGTCTCGAAAACACCCTCACCGCCAAACAAAACCTGGAGATTATTGAACGAATTGGTTCAGAAATGGCCAAGGTGTATTACGATGTAGGTAATTCTACCCGCTTTGGATACAATCCACCTGAAGAAATTCGACTATTGGGTACCCGACATATTTGCGAAGTGCATATCAAAGACCCCGGCACACCTTTATTGGGTTCATCTGAAGGCATAGTAGATATGAAAGCTTGTGCTGAAGCCCTCAAAGGAATAGGTTATAACAAATGGTATGTACTGGAAACCAGTGGTCGCAAAGACCAATTTCTGGAAGATACGCAAAGTAATGTGGCTTTTGTGAAAGAGGTATATGGATAAAAGCTATAAATTTACTTAAGTAGGAGATTTTTTTTACATCATGTTAGTTTTTTAAACCCATATTCATATATTTAAGTTTTTTCCGAATATATAAGTAACAAAACCATACGGAATGAAGCTTATTTGTATAAAAAGCTCGTGGCTTAAAAAACAAACTACCACAGCAAAAATCAAAGTAATTCAAAACCAAAGCCGTAGAAAAACGCTGAAAGTACTTGGTTCATCAGCAATATTCTCAAGTCCTTTAGCCAGTCTTGCAGCCCATGCAATGGAGAAACCATACTGGCATCATAAAATTTCAGGCAATAGGCTTTCATTTTTCGTTCGCAATGAGGAGCGGTGGATTGTTGATGCGTCAAAGTTTGGAGCTTCCTGTAAACTTAACATACAAGAATCTGAACAATATCTGGATTTTCACCTTGAAAATGCCTGCCTTCCGGGCTCTGCGCATCCCTTTTATTTTAATGCCCGTGTAGCAAGAGCACCATCGGAAAAGTCAGTATTCAAATTGGCTCATTGTAAAGCAGAAATGGAACTGGATTTTCCTGATTGGCTTCTCCAAATATCTAATGCTGAAGCTGAATGTCAACAAGATTGGCGACTTCAATTTAACAACGATTCAGTGCTGGGTATTCCTGCCAAAAGCAGACTTAGGATGTATCCCGATTGGTCTATGCATTATACATGCCGTTCAAAAGCGAAATGGAGTTATCACCAACGCAGTTTTGAATTTAAGAAATTACACTTTACACTTTCGCAAATTCGAAATAAAGATAAATTTCAAGAGGGCTTCAAACCACTTAGCAGCATTCATATAGATAAGGTTGAACCCTCGGCTGAATTTCTTGATCTTTTTAAAATTGACAATCTGCGATTGGCCGCACAGCATGATTTTTCTTTTGACGATGTAAACATCTATCTGGGTCAGCTACCGGGTAAAGTACCTGCCGCCGTACTTACAGCAGTCAGTGGACATGACTTGAATTGCCAGCTTAAAACAGAAAGCAGACATCAGGTTTTGCTACTTACACAGCCCTCCTTTGCCATTGAAATGCAAAGAGAACACAGTGATTTTATTTTGACAGCTTCAAACCGCGAACAACCCATGGTATTGGGGGATGGCCTGCAAAATTATGTAATTGGTGATGTAAAGCATAAGGCGGTATTTGAGCTGAAAGGAAAAAAAGGAAAGGTACTTAAAGCGAATTACAATGCGCAACTTCTGGCAACCCGATTCGAAATACCCGGTGGAATTAGTTTGCCTCATAAATTTGCACAACCTCAAAAGGTCGAAATCAATTTTGATAAGAAAACGTCTGCTAGAAAGAAAAAGAGAGATCAGCAAATAATGGTTCACCCCGAAACCGGTGATATCGAATGGATTCATCAGCGAGGTGCGCTGCAGTTTGATCTGCTGAGACCTGAGGATCTTGTGCTCCTTACTTTTAATTTTTACAATTGCCGTTTTTTAAGAAGAAATCAGCAGGGGTTTATACAGAAGGATAATCAAAGACAACCCACTTATCTGGTCATTCAATTTCAACCACAACATACCCTGGAAGAAGCTTTTATTGAAGGAAATGCGTTGCCGGGGCCAAGCTCCGGTGCGACACCTGATTTGCCTGTCAGATTTGTAAGGAGCGGTGCATCCAGACTGGTTTTTGAAATGCCTGAAGATTTTGAAGGTATTCCGGCTACTATGGACCAGATGCTGGATTGGTCAAAATTCAGTCTGAGAGTAAATTACAGGGCAAGGGCTTCATTGCCATCCATTCAAAACCTGTATCTGGCACCACAAACAACACAAATGAGATTGATGCGTCCCCAGACCTCCACTCCTTCCTCACCCGTATCGCCAGAAACAGATGTATCGGTAACCGAAATGAAGGTGTTTGAACCTAAAACACAAAACCTTAAAATTGCCCGTCATCCCAGATATACCATAAGAGAAGAGTCGGTTACCTATCAGCCAGAAAAAATTCAACAGTTGCTTCCTGCCCGCAATCTACAGGATTTCAATACAAATATAGCCGATGATCCACCCAGGAGGGCATTTTTGAGATTAAGAGAGCCAGATGATCTAGATACAGCCCTTGAAGTACCGGCCCGTTTGATCATTTCTCCCAATCAACTTTCCCATTTTACCCACCGAATCCAAATTACTGAGAAGGAAAGATCTGAAGGCGATTCAAATTCTAATATTGTAGAATTGTGGCATACCCGCCTGGGTGTTTTGCTCTCGAATGGCAAGGTAGACGAAACCAGTTTAGCAGCCTTTAAAACCATTCGGGCAATATGGAGCTCTGATTACGGAAAACCCAGACGTGATAATCCGTTCAGGGCCTCTCTTGATGCGCATCAAAGACATTATCTGGTAGAGCAAACATCCAATTATAATATAAAGAACTATACGCCAAGGCCTGTAAAAGCCAAAAAACTGATGCTTTCAACGCTGGGTGCCTGGGCAGACTTCCATGCAGATTTTGATTTTCCCGACCGGGAAGGAAAAAATCTACCCTTGCTGGAATGGGAACACAGGGCTACTATGGGAAGAGATCATTTCGTAAAAGTAGCAGAGGCCGGTTATTTATACCCATTCGGACATAAGGCCGCCATTGTCACCATCACAGAGCGCAAGATGGATGCAAATCACATGGCTGCCGTCAACCGCCAAAGAATGTTTATAGTGGTACGCGAACCCGTAAAGTCTTTTATGCCGTATGGTCCGGAAAATGAATTTATGGGCTTTCCGTTTCAAAAAATAATGCTCCGAACCACCGCCACTCCAGACATCGATGCACCGCAAAACCTACTAAACATCCCCATCCCCGGAAACAGAAAAGATCCCGACCTGGTCTATAATTTCTGGATTAATGTTAATAATCAACCATTCTACTTCGATTTTCAATGCATAGACCGAGATGGACTGATTTCTGAAATGCGTCTGCCTCTCATTTTTATTGGAGAAGCCGTTGCTACTTCAGCCCAACATATCAACAGTCTTAACAATGCCTATGCTTCAGCCCAAATCCAAAGGCGCAGATCTTTGTTCAGAGGGCAATTGATCGGATATGCCGAAAGTCTCCTACCTGATGATACCGTCATGCCCACCGATGAAATGGATTTTCTGGTGCGTACAGTAAATGCTGCAGGAAGTGGATCCATTCGCTTTGCTCCGGTTATGGAGAAAGCCAAAGTTCATGTAAAAAGCCTGGAAGAACTGCTCAATCTTTCCCTGCCTGTAGATATCCGTTTATTCGATGACCGCAACCCTTCAGGTGTTTTTGCCGAATTTATCAGCGCCATCCCCTTGGATTTCAACGGCCTTGCCGACCGGGCAGGCGCTTTCATTTGTCCGAATGCACCTCTAACCGCCTTATCCAGGGTACATGGTGTGGTTGCAGGGAAAATTGAAGATATTGCCAGCCTTCAGTTCAATGCGCTGGATTTTTTCAACAATAACCTCGACCTGGGCGGCCTGGCCAAAATTTTTGGCGTAATACCCATCCACGAATTGCTTCAAACGGGCCTGCAGATACAAAATCAGGTAGCTCAATATGTTGATACCATTCAGCAGTTGGTGGCTCAATTGCGGGCAATCAGGGCAGATATTGAAAATGCCAGATTGCTGCTCGAAGAAGCGGCCGAACAGGCCCGGTTTCAAATACAACAGGAAATACAAAACCTGCAGGCACAACTCCTGGAAAAACAAAATCAACTTCAAAGCGAACTTCTGAACCATGTTCCCAGAATACCGGGCCTGAAAATATACAAAAAGGAAGATGCCGTTGTGGTGGAATATACCTGGCAACCTGTGCTTAAGCCGAACCTCGATATATTTGACATACTTCGTTTCAAAGTAGATGATACCCAAAACAGCTTAAGTATATTTTCAAGGGTCGAACGTCCTTTTGATACCAGCAGACCTACTTTGTCTTCTGTCGAGTCCCGCCTGCAAAGTTTCCATATAGAATTGAAAAACATCTTAAGGGTATCTTTTGCATCGCTTGATTTCGTGAAATTACCTGGTGAAAAGGCCAATGTAAAGGTGAGCATGGCCGGGAATAAACCCATCGTCTTCCTGGGCCCGCTTACTTTTGTTAACGGACTGCAAAGGCTTATTCCCGGCGATGGTTTTGCCAAAGGGCCGCACCTGGATATACAGCCATCAGGTATACGAGCGGGCTATGAACTTGGCATTCCTTCGGTTGAAGTTGGAATATTAAGCATTGCCAACATAGCCCTCGGTGCGCGAATGCAGCTTCCGTTTACCGGTGCCCCACTGAGTTTTGCCTTTAACTTTTGCCGTCGGGAAAATCCTTTTTTACTCACAGTTTCATGCTTTGGCGGGGGTGGCTTTTTTGCCCTGGAAAATTCAGTAAGAGGCCTTATGATGATGGAGGCAGCCTTTGAGTTTGGCGCTTCGGTATCCATTAACCTAGGCATTGCCAGTGGTGGAGCTTCTGTTATGGGAGGTTTCTATTTTAAGATGGAAATAGAAAATGAGTCGGGAAATACACTTACTCAACTATGTGGCTATTTACGCATAAATGGTCACCTGAGTGTAATGGGACTCATCAGCCTGGCTATGGAATTCTTTCTGGCATTGTCATATGTAATCAGAAATAATAAATCCAACGAATTGTATGGTGAAGCTTCCATAAAGGTGAAAATATCTGTGCTCTTTTTTAAGAAAACCGTATCCGTTACGGCAAGAAGAACCCTCAAAGGAGCTGATGCCGATCCCACTTTTGCAGAAATGATTGAACCACAAGACTGGCTGGATTACTGCCGGGCTTTTGCTTAAATAATTAAAATTAATTATGTCTAAGGATATTATATTTACCTGTTTGCCACATAAAAGGCATGCCTCAAAAAATAATACACTGCTCCTGTCTGTTGCGGTTGAAATACACCTCAAGCCATCATCGCCCACAACCCTGGGCAGTTTTCCCGATGTGCTCAATTTTGCAGAAAAAATTAAAAATGCAAGTTATTCCTTCAGGCTGTCAAATGGACAACCCGTACAGGGCAAGTTAATTGAACAAAATATTGAACCCGCTCTATGGACATCGCTCATGCATGCTGGCATAAAAGTGCGTGCTTTCGAAAATCCGGATATGGCCGAATACCGCATTCACAGTTATCCTGCCTCCCATATCAGCAGATTTATTCACCAACAGTATCAGCGTTTTGCCATCAGCCATCCCGACAAGCATATAGAACCCGAACAAATTACTGCATCTGATGGATTGGGCAGGATATCGAGATATAAACCGGTTGAAGATAAGGATTTGGCTCCACGCCGGGATACAGGTACGACCCGCAGAATGGATACACCAGAGCTCGATGAAAGGGATTATTTGCGCAAGGATGACAGCTTCGATCAGCGGGTTAAAAAAATGATAGAAGCCAATAAGTTTTACCCTCACAGTCAGGAATCTGAACCTGAATTTGACTTTGCCCGATTCAGAGATTTCTTTCAATATGACAGAAAGGGAAGAGAGGCAGGCTTACCGCGATTGCCAAAGCCCGATTTTGAATTTCATGATATTCTCAGCATCATAAGCAGTTATCCGCAAATTCAGAGAAAGTTGGGCCTGGTCCTTGATTTTGAAATACAAACACCCGGAAGTAATTCAGGCAACATTCATATCGTGGTGCAAGACATCTCCTGGGATTCTCCCACCCGGGTATCATGTCCCAAAACAGCTTTTGAGGTCACTCAAAAAGGGTTTTATGCTGCTTCCGGCCAAAACAGCAATATTGACAAAGGCTTTCTTCGTGTCAATACCTCTGAATTTTCGGCAATACAGATTGACACCGAAGGGGCTGCCATGAAAATACAAAATACAGTTGAGGACCAGGCCATACGCCAAACCAAGATCAAGGTATTGTCCTTCAACGTAAATGCCAGCCGCTTACTTCAATTGCAGGGATTGCCACCAGAGACACAGGAACCTGAAGCATTGCCAGCCAATCGCTCAGCCGGTATAGCGATTGTACAAAATGGACTGGCGGCTGATGTTCATCAAAAATTTAAGGTAGCCAATATTTTAAAAGGCAAGCTGCTCGACAGCAGTGCCATGATTCCTGCCTTTCAAGCCATTGTTTCAGATGAAATACTTCGCGCTGATGAATTGGTGCAGGGTTATCGCATGGATATTGCCTATGCCGAGGACCCTGAAAAATGGTTTTCACTTCACTTTAAAAAAGATGAATACACCTGGTTTGACGCGCAGGGCAATCCAAATAAAATTGAAGGCATAGAAGCCGATGAGGGTTACCTGCAATTTCAACTGGCAGGTGATCCTGAGCAGGAAGATGATGTGTACCTGCCCGAAAGTATTGCCCGATGGGAGGGCTGGAGTTTGTCTGTAAACCGCCCGGGTTACGCCATCAACGAAGCCGAAACAGAAGATGGCCGTGATTATGTTCATACAAACCGCAATCTGGAAGAACAAAAGTACCGTTTAGACAGCAGCCTGGATTTTCGTCTTGAAGCCAGGCCTTCGATCGTTCCTGGCACCTTACCCCGGCTTCGTTTTGGGAGGAAATATCTGGTGCGCATCCGTACGGTTGATCTCGCTGGCAACAGTGTAGATGTTGGTCATCAGCCGGAAAATGCATCAGCCTGTGTGATGCCGGCAATACGCTATCTGCGTTATGAGCCGGTAGCCAGCCCGGTAGTATTGCCCGGTACTGAATTCAGACAGGGTGAAAGCCTGGAAAGAATGGTCATCCGCAGTAATTTCAATATCAGTTCTTCAGTCTATGAAGATGGCCTGCCAGCTGTGCATCGGAGGTCACCGGAGTCGATAAGGCATTTACTGGCACCGAAACAAGGGCAAATAATAGCTGAAAAACATGGCAAGTTTGATCTGGCTATGGGCGCCAAGCCCCAGATAGCAGCAGAAATGTATCAGCTGATTACCAGCCGTGATGGCCTTTTTGAAGCCGGACCTGATGGAAATCAAAAAGTTTACGTCCAAAATCATGTGGAAATAGTTTATTTGCCAGATCCTATGGCTGCCGGTGTATCTTTTTTTCTGGCACCCTTCGCAGAAGATTCGCATAGCCAGCAATTTCAACCCCAAATGTTTTCATTTTTCAGCAATCAGCAGTTTAATGAAAACAACAGCGATGTTGATATTCCCGAAAATGAATGGTATAAACCTAAATCTATGCGCATCCGCTTGCAGGAAGGCTCACTTAACTCAATCTGGGATGCGGCCAACCGCATGCTTACCATTGCACTTCCCAAAGGGGAAAGAATGAAACTCCGCTACAGTTGCTGGTGGAGGAAAAAAGACCTTGAAGAATTTTCAGCCATGTGGGATGTGCTGGATCGCTCAGGGTCAAGCAACCTATCCGCTTTAAAACGTCTTGCTCAGGGAGGCCGACATTGGATGATCAGCCCTTTCAGAGAAATCGAACTGGTACATGCATTGCAGCAGCCGCTTCGGTTGCCGGTGATTAAAGCGATGGAGGCAGACAGAAATTATGGAGATACAACGGCCCAGATCAGTTTCAGATGTGAGGTTCATGCCCCTTCGACACAGCAATTAGATTTAACCTGTATCTGGAAGGAGCCGGAGGATTTAATTTATAAAGCCAATCCCGAAGAAATAGAAAAAACAGGATCATTACATGATATCGCGGTGGCATATCGCGAAAATGAAGTTGGCAGAGGGACCCTCAGCGATGCTATGCAGCAAGGTTCCGGAGATGTCCGATTGAAATTGAGACAAAGAGCGCTGATCCAGGATTTTGGAGACACAAAATTCAGAAAAGTTCAATACAATGCCATAGCCATCAGCCGCTATCAGGAACACTTTGACGATTTGGTTAGACAACAAAATCTTGCTGTCAGCCGAAAGGGCCAGGGTTTTGATTATATTATTATTCCCAGCTCATCCCGGCCACATAAGCCTGAAATAGAATACCTGATACCTACTTTTGAGTGGCAAAAATCGGAAAGCAGCACCAGAATGCAACACCGGCGCATGGGAGGGGGTGTGAGGGTATACCTTAAAAGACCATGGTACTCTTCAGGAGAGGGGGAAAAACTTGCCGTGGTACTGCCCAGAGGAGGTGCGGCAATGGGCCAATTGCATATGGCGGTTTCGGCACAAAATATTCAGCCTTTTAACCCCAATCTTACCTATTGGGCCATCGACCCAATAAAGCCTTCTGTTCCGGCCAATACATATTTTCCCAGGAGTGCAGATTTCAGATACAATCCGCATACCGAACAAGGACTTACCTTGCCCGGGACAGACCCTAATGCCAAAGTTGATGTGGTGGCCTATCCGGTAGAGTTTGATGCAGAAAGAAAACTGTGGTATGCCGATATGGCACTCAATACCCGGGAAATGTATTTTCCTTTTGTAAAGTTTGCCCTGGCCCGTTATCAACAATATTCAGTAAGAAAGAACAATGCAGATGTTTGTCTTTCGGATTTAGTACAGGCTGATTTTATACAACTTGCCCCTGAGCGAATTTGTACCGTAGAGTTCAGAAGGGACGATCAAAACCGAAGGTTTACCATTACCATTGAAGGGGAAATGAGTCGAATTGAAGGAAGAAGAGGAGCGCCGGTCAATTATTTCGACATTACTTTTCTCAAGCCCGGCTTTGGTCAGCCTGTGCAGATGATCATTGATGATGGTTCTACTGAGCGAAACCTTAGTGGAGAAAATGTACGGATAGTCATCAGCGCAAGTGATGTACAGGGTAGTCGTTTTAAAATCAACAGAAGTTTTAGCCTTCCGCGGCGATATAGAAATGAAAATTTTCTGATTGTAGTACAGGAATTTGAATTGGGCGATACCCGGCAGCCGGGAAATGAAATTGGCAAATCATCCACCAGCTCAGACGAAAATCAGCCCAGGTTGGTCTTCGCCGATCGCTTTGATGTGGATGCGGTTTAGGCTGGGTAATGTTTTGAGGAGTAATTGTTGAGGACAGGCTGAAGAAGGCTAACAATTGCCATTAGAATCATTGACATTCGAAGGTATATTACTAAATAATACTTCGTAGTTCGATTCAATATTTCTGTGAAAGCTTTCCGGCAGCTGCGCCCAGTCGAATAGATCAGTATGCGTGTATAAAAGTGCAGTAGCAGATTAGATGCTCTTTTATATCCGTTTAGAACGAAGTTTATTAGAACTACTGACTTGTATTTTTATTTACCACTTTACACACTAATGCCACAAAAGTTGTTGTGAGCTGGCGTTCTTAACGATGGTATCTGTAAACCATTGTCATTATTGCGTTTCACGGACATTGTCGTGTCGGCTGGTGCGACTTGGCAATGTGTGTGCTTTTGTGTTTTGGTTATTTATTTTCTTTTCCATTAAATGCTAGTTCAAATTCATCTTTTAATATTGATTGCGTTTTAGATGTTATAAATTCATCATTTATAAAGCAATGATTTATAAAAAACATCCAATTGTCAAATGTTACAGGAAATGAAAGTGTGGAATCAATGTAGGTTATAAGAATTTTGTTTCTATTTAACTTGAATATTGATTTGCCAACTTCAGGTTTTTCGTTTAAATAATTGATTATGTCAGCATCAAGTCCCTTTAGTAAAAAGCGTAAACGCAATTTGTTTCTCAACATAGCTTCCCACTTTTTTGCCTTGTAATGTTGGTATGAAATGTCGTCAAATAATGCTTTTAAGGCTTGGTCATTAGTTTCAAGAGTTGCATATATTCCATTCAACATTCTGCCTTCTGTTGTAAGAGGTTCCCAGTCGGGTTTACATTTGTACCTCATTAAATGGTCAACTTCGTGCCAACCTTCTGATAAAGTTGTCCTGAACTGAATTTCAAAGGTGTTGTCAATCAATTCGTATTGAGGATTATTCGGCTTCATTTCTTGAAAAAAGCTCGTTTCAGACTCTGGCATTCGACAAATCATATTTTTTCTAAGTGGTTTAAACACTTCTGATTCTGGTTCATCATATACTAATTCCACTTTCTCGAAAATCTTTTCGCACAAGTCAACGACTATTTTAATATCGTCACTAAAGTAAGTTGTAATCCGAAAACCAACGAGGTCTTGCATCAATTCTGTGCCAGGAGAATATGTTTTTCTTGTAAATTTTTCATCAATAGAAGTTTGCTCCTTAACTCTGGAAAAAAGGCGAAATAGCAAGCCTGTCCTTGTCAACTCGTTAACAAGTTTTTCCTTTAAACGCTTTTCAATTAGTTCTAATCCGTATTCTGACATTTCTTAACTATTTCTGTATTTATCATTGTAGTAGGAGATACCGTGCCGGGTTAAGAAACTTAAATCACCATTAAGTTGAATGATGCTTTCTGCTTCTAGCTTGTGCAAAATTCTGCTTATAGACTTGGTGTCTAGTTCTGAAAGTTCATTTTTGATGTAAGAAAGTTGTCTATGACGTGGTTTGAAACTGCCTTTCTTAAAATAGAGATCAAGAATTTCTTTTTCAATGTTGATATTCTCATTTACTATTACCTCTTCACAATCAAAGATGTTTTGAACGAAATCATTGTCACCAGTGCAACCAAATATTGTAAAATAACTATCAGAATAAGCAATTCCTGTATCAACTAAGTGGCAATTGAAAAATCTACAATTTACAAATGAGGAATTTTTGAATGCTTCAAATGAAAATTCACAATTTGTAAAAGTACAAGCGGTAAATATTGCCGATTCAAATTGCCCCTTTTTGGTAAATGAATATGTATCTAGACTGAAATCGTTTAAAATAGCATGTTTATAATTGCGAACAATTTCATTTTTGAAATCAATATCTATTTTGAAATAAAATTGAGGGTCAAATGGAAAAGGGAACTCATTAAATACTTTCCAAAGTTTTTCCTTGTTTTCTTTTGGTTGAACTTGATATGCTTGAGTTGCAAGAAGAGCAAACATTTGTGAAATTTTCTCATAGAAAGTTTTACTGTATTGTAAATATTTTCCTAATATCAAATTTTCACCGATTAGTGTACCCAAAACAAACTCATTAACTATTCCTATCATTCCTTTTTCTTTTCTGTCTAAAAAGGCGTGATTTGATAGAATGTCAGCAAGTTGGTCTGTTCTTGGTCTTTTGTCAGGAGTATACTTCCTCTTCGTTTCTTCTAAAATTGTTTTGTTGTAATCTAGAATTAAATCTTTAATAAATTCTTTTGATTCCGCTTTTACATCCCATTCAGTAAGGAATCGAACTAATTTTCTAAAAATCCGCAGTTGTGTTTCAGGTTCAATTAACAAGCCTTGGCGTGTTTGCTCCCTTGTGAGTAAGAAATCAAAGTAGCGATCAACTATAGATTTACCTTCAACACCCATTTCTTTGAGTTCGTCAATTTTCACATATCGTAAATAGGTTAGAAGTACAGGGTTTGCAATTTGCTCAACTGGAAAGTTATTTGACTGAACAATTTCAAGTCTTTCACGTGGTAACCAATTTTCAATTGATGGCTCTGAAATGGTCACCTTTGAAAGTGTATAATCAATATTCCTATCAATCATCCAATTGTGAAATTCTTCACTATTGAAAATCGCTGTTTTACGAGAAGTGATTATTACCTTGGCGTTGTCTGTCAGCAAGTCCACAATTGTTGAAAGCATACTTTCAACTTGTTCAAATTGATTTGAAGAAAATGAAAAGTCTTTTGAAATTAACTCATCAAATCCATCAATGATAAGCGGTATACGACCTTTTTTGATTTGATGTATTACAACATTAGAATCTACTCGATTTGAAAATTGTTCTTCAATTTCAAATGCCAAAATATGCTTGAAAATAGATGCCTTTCTATCTCTTGAAAGTTCAGTAAAGAATGGAAGTTTGTTGGAAGGTATTGAAATGAATTCGTTTAAGATTTCATAAGCGGTACAAGTCTTACCATAACCAGCAGCGGCTTCAAGGATTATTAAAAGTGGCCCAACGTGTTCATTAATTTGTTTTGTAATTGAAGCTACTAATGCATTGTTGTCATCATCTGCTCTAATTGAAATGGTTTTTGTATCGTCTTGGTTAAGTTCGTAGTTAGTATAATCGTATGAGCTTCTTATGTATTCATATTTGGCATTTTCAGGTAAGTTATTCATTAATTTACCAACGAAAGATTCATATCTTCTTTTTAGATTTTGGATTACTCCTTCTGCTTTGAAAAAATCTTTGAATAGAAAGTCTTCTGCTTCCTCAATATTCTTAAAGGTTCTGACTTTAACAGCATAACCAGAATCAGCATATTGCTTTTTCAATTCTTCGGCTTCTTCATCCGTTCCAGTTTTTACAATGTCTGCACCATTGTAAATACTCTTTGTAAACAAGTAAACACGAGTTGCTTTGTTCTTACGGGGTTCATATCCGTAACGAATGTAAAGATTATCTAACTCATTTATGAATGCTTCAATCATAGTTGCTTAAATTATATTTTTCTCATTACACTGTCATTCCGTTAATAAATGTTTCTACAAAATCTTTTATGCGTTGCAGAATTCTGTCGCCTAATTTTTTGCGTTGAAGTAAACTTGGTTTTTCGCCTTCAATGAGTTCTAGAACTTCATCACGGAGTGGCTCTCTTTCCGCAAATAAGTAGTCTTCAATGAGTTTTTCTGTTTTTTCGGCAGATAGATTTTCTTCTGAAACAATTTTAGAAAACTCCTTTTGCTGTTCTTCATTCCAAAACTGCTCAAATGCAGGAGTAATGTTGTCGGGGTCGTTTATAATTGGAAGATTCTCCAAAATGAATTTCTCTATGAGCTCTCGTTTACTTCTTAATGTTGCTTCGGTGCTCAATAAGTTGAAAATTTCCTTTTCTGCTTTTGTCGTGTCTTTCTGTGTTTGTGATTTCAGCTTGATTAAAAGCTGAATGATGTATGAAACATTGATTTCATCACGGTGTATCAACTCCAATTCAAAGTCCACATCTTCCAAAATAGAGACTTTCTCCTTTTGATGGTTGCTTTTTACTTTGTCGTATAAGTCAAGGTATTTGCTTTTAAAATCCTCAAATTGCTGTTCGTTCATTTTCAAATCTTCCCATTTGAAGTCTGAAAAGGCTGTGAGAATGTTTTTTATCCTCATTAAATCACGGAACGCCTTAATGAAGTTCAGTTCGTCATCTTCGGTTTCAAGGTCGTTTACTGCGTCTGTTGTCGGTGTAACTTCCAACAACTTTTCAAATGCTTCATCAAACTTGGCAACATAATCTTCATAAGGTTTCATTATGATAACCTCAATCGCTTCTTTGTTGCTGAATAGGGTAATGGCTTCATCTGTTCGGTTTTTCAGGTTTCTGAAAACAACAATATTTCCCTGTGATTTCTGTTCGTTTAAAATTCGGTTAGTTCGGCTGAATGCTTGAATCAATCCGTGATATTTTAAGTTCTTGTCAACGTAAAGCGTGTTCACTTTCTTGGCATCAAAACCTGTTAAAAACATATTAACCACCAATAAAACATCAATGCGATTGTTTACATTTTCGGGTTGGCGTTCTCTGTCTTTCAGTTTCTTTGAAATATCGTTGTAGTAGTTGTAAAAATCCTCACTGGTTTTGGTAGAATATTTTACATCATACAATTGATTGTAGTCTTCAATATACTCGTCCAATTTTTCACGGCTGTGGGCTTGCAAGCCATATAAAGCCCTTGGTTCTTCTACAACAGAAACTTCTTCGGGAATAAAGCCATTGGCATCTGCATCATCTTCATTGGCTGCATAGCTGAAAATGGTTGCAATATTTAGATTGTGTTCTCCTGCTAATTTTTTGCGTTTGAAAATGTCGTAATAGCGAATCAATGACTTTACACTGTCCACACAAAACATTGCTGAAAAATCTTTGCTATGTGTTTTTCGGTTGTGATTGTTGATGATGTAATCGGCAATTTTTTCTAATCGCTTTTCATCTTCCATCAACTCCTGCGTGTCAATGTCTTCAACCTCAATATCTATTTCGGTTGCAGTATCTTTTTGCTTGTATCTGCCTACATACTCAACTGAAAACTTCAACACGTTTTCGTCTTTAATGGCATCTGTAATTACGTATTTGTGCAAACAGTCTTCAAAAAGGTCTTTGGTTGTTCGTTTGCCCAATTCGTTTTTGTTGGCATTGTCGGCAAAAATGGGAGTTCCTGTAAATCCGAACATTTGAGCATTGTTGAAATACTCTTTTATTCTATTGTGTGTTTCTCCAAACTGGCTTCGGTGGCACTCGTCAAAAATGAAAATGATTCGCTTGTCTTTCAAGTCAGCCATTTTCTTTTCGTACTTCAATTTGCTGATGGCAGTATTGAGTTTTTGAATGGTGGTAACAATCAATTTGGTGTTTTTGGCTTCACCTTTTTTGTCTTTGTATGTGCCAATAAACTGTTTTACCAAATTGGCGGTATTGTCTGTGCCATCAATGCAACCATCACTAAAACTGTTGAACTCTTTTGTGGTTTGGTAGTCCAAATCTTTTCTGTCCACTACAAAAACAACTTTGTGAACTTCAGGGAAATTCATCAAAATTTGACTGGCTTTAAAACTGGTTAAGGTCTTGCCCGAACCTGTGGTATGCCATATATAACCGTTTTTGTTGGAGTTTTTTACTCGTTCAATTAGTGCTTCTACTGCATAAAATTGATACGGACGAAGTACCATTGGAATTTTATAGGCTTCATTGAGTACAATGTATTTGCAAATCATTTTACTGATGTGGCAAGGCTCTAAAAAAGCATCTGTAAAACCATTGAGAATATTGGTCAATCGCTTGTTTTCAAAATCTGTCCAATAGAAAGTTTGCTTGAAACTTTGGTTTCGGTTGTTGGCGTAATACTTTGTATTTACTCCGTTGCTGATGATGAAAATCTGAACGTATTGATACAAAGCCGAATTTGCACCAAATGAATGCCGTTGATAGCGGTTGACTTGGTTAAAGGCTTCTTTGAGTTCCAATCCTCTGCGTTTGAGTTCAATTTGAACCAAGGGCAAACCATTGATTAAAATCGTAACATCATAACGGTTTTTATATTTCCCCTCTTGGGTTACTTGGTTGGTTACTTGGTATTGGTTTTGACACCAATGCTCTGTATTCAGAAATTCAAAATAGAGGTTGTCTCCGTTATCCCTTACAATATGTTGTTTTTGGCGAAGTGTTTTTGACTTTTCAAAAATCGAACCTTTGTTTAATAGGTTAAGTACCTTGTCAAATTCAGCATCTGAAAACGAAATTTGATTGTGTTTTTCTAATTGACTTTTAAGGTTTGCTATCAGTGCTTTTTCGTCTGCAATAGGAAAGTAAGCATAACCCAATTTTTGTAACTGGGCAATCAATTGTTCTTCTAATATTTGTTCGCTTTGTTTAGACATTTTACGATTTTATTAAAGCTATTATTGCTACTGCAAGCGATAGCAAAGAAATAAGAATCGGAATCCACCAATATTTAACTGAAAGCTCTTTTGCTTTTTCAACTTTCGATTTTGGGTCAATTACTTTCTTTTTATAATCATCCCAACCATTATATTTTTCAAAAACTTCGTAGCCGTTACTTTCAAGTTGTAACCCCCATTTTCCACCACCACTTACTGATTTTAGATTAGAAACTAAATTGTGATTTAATAGGTAAGTTACAAATCGTTTTTCAGTCTGTATGACAGCCCGCTTTATTTTAGTTTCACCCATATTGATAGGATTATTATACAATTCATTCAATATGCGGACAATTTCTTCCTGAAATATTTTGTCGTAATCTTTATTCATTTAGCAAAACATTTTTTGTAAAAGTCCTTTTTTCCAAGTTTCAACTTTTGAAATCTGGTTTTCAGAAATACCAATTTTCACATCAATCTCGGATAGGAAGTTTGAAATTTTTATTTGTTCGTTATTATTTGGAATGGAAATTTCCATTTTGACTAGGCTTTCATAACTTAATGTGTTTCTAACACTGCCTTCAAAAGAACTATTCATTTGTCTAATAAATTCTTGTGAGGAAAACCAATTCAACAGAAAACTGTCCTTTAAATAATCCTTGTTTGATTTGAAAGAAATATATAAAGGGCTGATAACAGATATTTCATCATCAAATTTATAGGCTAAAGAACCTACATTAATTCTTGAAGGATTATAGGCAAAATGTCCTTTTTCAATCACATAATAATTTGAAGTATCTTTACTAGCAACTCGCCTGTCTTCAAACATTTCATCTTGATTTATAAAACCGTGTTTATTACTAACACTTTGGACTAATGAATATTTTTGACCTTTGTTTTTAACTGAATTCTTAATCAAAACCTTTCCCAAATTTCTAATTTCCCAATCAGGAAAATCATTTCCATTTTCATCTTTAAAGCGTAACTCTTGCGAAAACAGTTTTTGCATTACGCCTTTCTTGTATTGTTCTAAATGGGCTTTTTTATTTTTTAAAGCTTGGAGTTTCTTTTCTATGGAAGTTAGGAAACTTGCAACTTTAATTTGTTCGGGAAGCTTCGGAAGCATTATTTCTAATGTTTTCAAATCAGAATTATACACATTGCTAATGCTTACGCCTTTGGCTAAAGTCGAGATAGTTTTCCTTAATTTTTCATTGATGTAGTATGAAACATAAATTTGAGAATATATATTTTCCTTTGCTGGTTTTAAAATATTAATGGTTCTTCCAATAGCTACGTTTCTAATTGTTAAGGCAGAAGCTGAACCAATATCTAAAGGGTCTTCCCCTGCTGATGGAAGTAAGATTTCGTCACCATTACTAAAAAGCAATTCAGATTTATCTAGGTTTGTCTTATTTATAACTTCACTTATTACCTCATTATACATATGATATAATTCGCCATATCTAACACACGGAATTTCAAATTCGGGTGATGCTTCATTTTGCTTTATATTTTTTCCTGTTGAGAAAAGAAAGATTTCCTTGAAAAAGTGTTTTTTGTACAAATTTTCTTTTTCAACCCTAAATTCAGGAAAACGCAACTTCGGTATATTCATTAAATTCCCCATCTTCTTTTTATGTATAGTAGGTTTCCATTCTTCGGTTGGTAGTTCGGATAATATTCGTTTTTAAAAATTTGAAAAGTATTGGTTGATTTTTCTATCAGATTGTTTTCCAATAAATACATCAAAGCAATTGACGGGCTTCTTGATTCTCCCAAACTACAATACACAAATACTTCATTTCCGCTCGATATGTGTTCGTGTATAAATTCTAATGCAGGATTAATCATTGCATCATTTACATATTTTGGGTCGTCTCCGTCAATCATATTCAAGTAAATAGCACTTTCATCACGTCTGAATAAATAATGTGGGTGTCGAGGGTCGCAACCTCTTCCTTGCCAACCCACCACAGATTGATGCGTAACAAAACCATTAGCACGATTCAAAGCACAAACAATCTTCATTTCTCTTTGTCGAGCAATTCCGTATTGTTCTTTTACTCCTACAAATAGAGGTATGTCTTTAATTTGCTTCATCAGAAAGGCGTTGAAATATTTAATTCTTTACAAAAATCAGCAATGGTTTTATCTGTCTCTTTTATACTTTCATCAATGGCTTTAATTTCATTGGCAATGGCTTCAATATCAATATCGGCTTCTGCCTCAAAAGTGTCCACATACCTTGGAATGTTTAGGTTATAGTCGTTTGATGTAAGTTCTGTTAATAATGCTTTTTTACTGTATTTGTCTTTTTCTGTTCTGTTTCGGAAAGTGTTAATGATTTTATCAATGTGTTCGTCACGCAACACGTTTTGAGTTTTTACTTTCTCATAATCATTACTGGCATCAATAAATAAAACATCTTCAGGATTTTCACGGCATTTTTTGAAAACCAATATGCAAGTGGGAATACTTGTACCATAGAATATATTGGCAGGTAATCCAATAACCGTATCTAAATAGTTTTTATTCTCAATCAGGAATTTACGAATGTGCTGTTCTGCACCGCCTCTAAATAAAGCACCGTGAGGTAAAACAATTGCCATAGTTCCATTTTCTGCCAAATGATAAATCATATGTTGCACAAAGGCAAAATCGGCTTTACTGCTTGGTGCTAATTTACCGTATTGGCTAAAGCGGTCGTCACTCGTAAAAATAGGGTTTGCACTCCAATTCGCAGAAAAAGGCGGATTGGCAACAATGGCTTCAAAAGGTAAATCGTCAATATGTTGCGGATGTTCAAGTGTGTCTTCTTGTTTGATATCAAACTGGCGATAATGTACACCGTGCAGAATCATATTCATTCGGGCAAGGTTGTAGGTGGTACGGTTCATTTCTTGTCCGTAAAACATTGCCACATCTTTTACTTCTCTTGCCACTCGCAACAATAATGAACCTGAACCACAAGTAGGGTCGTAAACTGATTTAAGTTTTTGCTTTCCTGTGGTAACAATCTTTGCCAATATTTTAGAAACTTCCTGCGGTGTATAAAATTCACCTGCTTTTTTACCTGCACCGCTGGCAAATTGTCCAATCAAATATTCGTAAGCATCACCCAAAACATCTAATTCCGTATTTTCCAACTTGAAATCAATCTTGTCAAGGTGCGTCAGCACCTTTGCAATAATTGTATTTCTTGCTTCTGGAGTTTTGCCAAGTTTGGTACTGTTCAAGTCCATATCTTCAAAGAGGTTGTCAAAATCCTCTTCGCTGTCAGTACCCATTGTACTCAACTGTATGTTGGTCAGTATTTTTTGAATGTCTTCAAGTATGAAGTTTGTTTTGCTTTCGTCAAAAAGGTCAATGTCTTCATTGTTGCCCATTCCTCTTTTAGCCACTTCGGTAAAGAGTTCTTCGGGTCTAAGGAAATAGCCTAATTTTTCCAAAGCTTCTTCTTTTATAGCTTCTAAAAAGTCATTGGCTTGTGCTGTTTTTGGAGTTATATCCCGAAACTTAATTTTGTCTTGCTTCAAAATAACATTAGCGAAAATTTCCATTTTCTCGCTCAGATATTTATAGAAAATGAAGCCCAAAATATAGTCACGGAACTCGTCCGCATTCATTTTGCCTCTCAGCGTATTGGCTATATTCCAAAGTTGTTGTTCTAATACTCGTTTTTGGTCTTCACTCATTTAAAATTCTCTTTATTTATTAGTTCGCTAAATTACTTTTTATTGTCGGTCTTTCTTTCCGTGCGTTGGCTAAAAAATGGCTCTTTTGGTTTTTTGAGCGTTGGCTCGTGTGTTGGAAAAAACCAAATGTGCCATTTGTGCGGTGGCTATTTCTTTTATGTCTTTATGCAGCAATAATTTCATCGTCATATTGTTGAATGGTAGTTATCTTTAAAATTTAGCGTTAACTTCCAATATATGAACATTGCTTTTTTGAATTTTTTCTTTCAAATCCAGAAAAAAGTAGGCGGGCAGCCTTTGCAGGTTGGAGCTTCTTATCACGAGGTCCAAATCACTACCTTCAAAGGCATCACCGGTGACTCTGCTGCCATAAGCCCAGATTTCTATTGGAAAATCTATCGTATTAAAAATTTCTATTAGACGTATGCGGTCTTTATCCCTCAATAGCATCGTTATGTCTCTTAATTATTTCAACAAGTTCCCTGGTATCAATTTTCATGCACGCTGCCTTTATGAATAAGTAAATCTAACAAATTAACCTTGTTCCTATGTAACATCACTTTTTGTTTTTTTCATAAATAATTCTTCAATACCTTGAGCCATTAAAGCAAAATAATATGTCGGGCAAAATAAAATGGGGTATTTTGGGAGTAGCCAATATTGCCATAAAAAAAGTTATTCCTGCTATGCAAAAGGACCCGCTTTGTGAAGTTTATGCCATAGCATCCAGAGACCTCCTAAAAGCCAAAGAAGCTGCGCATCAACTTAGTATTCCCGTGGCCCACGGTAGCTATGAGGCTTTGATCACTGACCCTGAAGTACAGGCTGTCTATATTCCTCTACCTAATCATTTACATGTCGAATGGACTGCCAAAGCCATTCAGGCAGGGAAGCATGTGTTATGTGAAAAGCCTCTTTCACTAAGGTCAGATGATCTGATCCCACTGATGCGGCTGCGGGATGCACACAATGTAAAAGTAGGTGAGGCTTTTATGGTGCATACGGCCTCACAGTGGATAAAGGCCATGGGACTCATTAAAGGGGGAGAACTCGGTAGTCTGAAAAGTATTATGGGCTATTTCAGCTATTATAAAATAGACCCTGAAAACTATAGAAATAAGCTCGATTTCGGCGGAGGTGGAGTCTATGACATAGGTTGTTACCCGGTGCATATGTCACGCTGGGCTTTTAACGAGGAACCCAACAGGGTAGTATCCACACTGGAGTATGATCCTGTAATGAAAATAGATCGCCTGGCATCCGTAATTATGGAATTTCCTTCGGGCCAAAGTATTTTTAGCTGTGGTACCCAGATTGCACCTTATCAGCGGATGCATTTTTTCGGTGATAAAAAAAGACTTGAAGTATGTATCCCCTTTAACGCACCTCCCGACCGTACTACAGAAATCATCCTTGATGAAGGGGGCCTGGTAGTAGAAAAGGAATCAAAAATCTATATCGATCCGGCAGACCAGTATACAGAACAATCACACGCTTTCAATACAGCCATTATGGAGGATACCGAAGTGCCCGTTCCGCTGGAGGATGCTTATGCCAATATGAAGGTGCTCGATGCCATATTTGCCTCGGCCAGCACAGGAGGCTGGGTAATTGTTTGATGAAAAGGTAAGGTATCCAGACCATTTCCAATAGATCAGGTTTTAGACCAAAAACCTGACTTAAATGCCCACCAAAGGCAAATTATCATTTCCATTAGGATAGCGAATGTCCCTTTAGGGTAATGCCTATTGAGGTCACAAATAAGCTTTACAATTGTGCCCAGGCTTTATCCCTGTTTAAGCATCTCTTTTGCCATATCTAAATGAATCTTTGCTCCGAAGTGTGACTGATCCAGCTGTATTACTTCCGAAAAATATTGAATGGCCTCTTCAGTCCTTCCTAAACCAAGATATCCCATGAATTTACAAAGTCTTGAACACCGATTGTAAGAGTTAATTTTCGGTGGTTGTTTTCTTCCCAAAAGGGGTCTAGCACACCTACCAGTGCAGTGCCGGCAAATGAACGATATCGAAAAAGCGCTCGTAAAAAGGTTTGGCCCCACCAATGACTACCCAGTCGTATCCAAAAAGTAATCCCCCCAGCGCCGAAATCATCGTGATGGTTACAATATATTTTTTGTTGAATTTCAAGGCTTCCATTTTTAATGGATTTAACATGCTAAAGATACAATGGCTACTACTTTGTGACCATACATAATTTTATGATTGTATGGATAATCCTATTTAATTGGGGCCAACTCCTGTTTTGTGATTCCAGCGCATGAGCCCCATATATATTGGGCTGATGAAAAAGATCCCTGGTCTATATACTGGATTCATTTCGGAGGAGCAAAAAGCCACTGTTTCGAAAAGTATTTTGGCCATCCAATTAATATAAAGGCCACAGTGAACTCTCGTATTGCAGATCGTATAACCTGTTTAACGAGATACTGACCGCACTTGAGCTGGGTTTTTCTAAAGAGAATATTGAATTTGCCAATTTAAATCTAAACGCTTTGCTGGCTTCCTTTTTTTACATGGAAACATATTGGGCTTCAAAAGGGTATCAAAGTAAAAATCCGGTTGAACAGACCATTTTTTTTATGCAGAAAAACCTGAGCAGTAATATCAAAATTCAGGATATTGCTCAACATGTGTAATTGTCTGAATCCCACCTTTCCAAAATTTTTCGGAACAAAACAGGGTCATCGCCTTTTGAATATTTTATTAACCTGAAAATGCAGGAGGCCATCCGTTTGCTCACAAATAAACAGTTTACTGCTGCATCATCATTCTGGGGCCCTGTCCTCTTCCACGACCTGTACCACTCATAGGATTAAGCTGCTTATTCAGTGAATAGGTAAGGGTAACCATAAAATATCTGCCGAGGGCATTGGTTACAGATCTTTCGACAAAATTCACATCGGCCCTTTGGCTTATTCCTATATTTTGATCGAGCAGGTTGCTGGCAGACAGCTTACCTTCCAGACTATTATTTTTTAAGAATGACCTGGCAATGCTCAGGTCCAGTAGTGGAATTGCCTGATTGAAATCGTTTTGCTGACCCTGAAAAATCAGATAACTATAATTGGTGCTAAAGCGATACTTCTTTAGAAAATTTAAATTAAACTCTGCACCGTACGTCTGATTTAAAAAAACCTGGTTCAGGTCGGTAAATTCATACCTTGTGAGCTGATGGTTCCAGTTGGCGGTTAAAAATGTTTCAACTACTTCCTTGTATGTAAATACATATCTAAGATTGCCGCCTAAAGAATTGTTGACAATGGTTTCCTCAACGTCGTTCAGCAGGTTTACACCCCTTCTTTGATTGATGTTGGTACCCAAATTTACACGACTGCTCAATTTTTTAATTGGAAAGGTCATATTGGCACTTCCTCTGAAATTAATATTGTTACTCACATTCACCGGCGTAGTGGTTCTTACCAGGTTTTCGTCGATCAGCTGGGCATATACAATGGCATTGCTGATATATTCCGCCGTACCGAAGAGAAAAAAGCCTACGGAGTTTACAATGTTGAAGTTATTGTATCTGGCCTGTAATGACTGACGATAGGCAGGTCTCAGGTTTGGATTGCCCACATAAATATTTAATGGGTCACGGTTATCGACCAAAGGTTGCAATTCCTGAATGCCGGGCTCCTGTACGCTGGTCTCATAATCCATAGATAACCTTTTGGATGTACTGAATTCATAGTTAAACCGGGCCAGCGGCAGAAAATTTAAAAACTGATTGTCTATGGTGAAATCCTGAATTTCTGACGCGCCTTTTAAACGGGTAAGCTGCATACCACTTCCCAAGGTAAAATTATAGGAATCACGGTTTATCCTAAGGTTTAATCCGCCCCTTTGATAGAGGTAATTGCTTTTAAATCGGTTACTCAGCAAAGTGTTGAAAACCCGTGCGCCTTCTTCGAGGTCGTAAACATCCTGATTAACCTGATTGCGGTTTTGAGCTAAAACATAATTCACTTCCAGATACCGGCGGTTACCCAAAGGTTCAGTGAAATTAAAGTTAGTGCCTATTGTCTGGTTAGAGGTATTTTGCTCGTTTTCCTGATTGAGTATTATCTCGCGAAAATCTCCCGCATAAAATCGATTCACAGCTTGCAGGTAGCCTTCATTTTCACTTTGATTGGCGGCAAAATCAAGTCCGGCAGACAAGGTCCGCCCTTTTTTGGTAAAACGATGTCTCCAGAGCAGATTGGTATTAACATTGGCCGACTTGCCCTGATTAAAGGTTTCCTGTTCGCTGTCATTTTGCAAAAATCCATCAGCCCGGGTGTTGGAGCTTTCAGTGTTTTGAAAAGAGCGGGTATTGCTCAGGCTGGCATCTGCGGTTATTAATAAACTATTTGCGGTATCGAGTTTACTGTCGATTCGTACATTGCTACGGTGGCTTTCATTTTGAGTGTTTCGCTGGCTGTTTTGCAGAAAGTCGAAATTACCGGAAGGCAAGAAGTTTTCCCTTTCCAGGTCGGTTTCAACGTTGGTATTCATATAATTATAAAAGTAGCTGCCATTGACTTCGGTTTTATCCGTAACTTTTTGGTTGGCATTTACACCCCCCGCCCAGGTTTCGGTTATACCTGTTGTACCTGCCCTTCCACCGAAGTTTATAGGTACCATAGAGTTACTTCCTCCGCCGCGATTGAATGTCATAGCCCCGCCACCCAGCATTCTTTGGGAGTTACCAGAAAAATTCATAAACTCTCCAAAAGAAAAGCCTTGCTGATTGATGTTGTTTCCTTGCCCCAGGAAAGAAAGCTGTCCCTTCTTACTAAAGCGATTAACATTGGTTTTCAAAGCAAAGCGGTCATCTGATCCATATCCCGCACTTGTGTTCCCGAAAGCACCAGCTTTTTTATCATCTTTGAGTTCAAGGTTGATGGTTTTCTCACGTTGGCCATCGTCGATGCCTGAAAACTGAGCTTGCTCTGATTTGCGGTCAAACACCTGCACTTTAGACACTGCATCGGCAGGAAGATTTTGTGTAGCCATTTTTGGGTCTCTGCCAAAAAATTCTTTACCATCTACCAGCACCCTACGTACTTGTTCACCCTGCGCAGTTATGGTTCCCTCATTATCAACCTCTATACCCGGTAATCTCTTAAGCAGGTCTTCTACAACGGCATTTTCCCGCACTTTAAATGCCAAAGCATCATATTCAATGGTATCTTTTTTAATAATCATGGGAATACGCTCTCCCTCGATCACCACACCTGATAAAAGCTGATCTTCCTGACCCATTTTAATCACACCCAGTTGCACTTCTCCATTTTGGGGCTCACCAACTCTTAAAAACTGATTGGCATATCCAATAAATGAGACCCTTAACAGATAGTTTCCGGGGTTTACATTTTTAACTTCAAAATATCCGTTTTTATCTGTGATGGCAAAATTGACCATTGTGGAATCCCTTGACTGTATCAGCATTATCGTTGCTGAGGGCAATTCTACCATTGTGGAATCCTTTACCTGGCCTTTTATGCTAAATTTCTGTGCCAGGCCCCAGTGGGAGGAAGCCAATAACAAAACAAAAAACAGTATTTTCTTCATGTCGGTTTTCATGTGGTTACATTAATTGAAGCGTCTGAATCCGCCGCCGCCTTGGTTTCGCATTTTTTCCATTTGTTCGCGCATCATAGCAGTAAATTTTTCACGGGATATTTTCTCGCCTTTATCCGGCTTTTTAATGTCTTGCTTTTGAAGGGTTTTAAACTCAATTTTTCGGGCAATGAAAACACGTTCTCCATTGTTGATATCGAGCGCAAGTATGGTGCCCGGCAGGCTGGCATAACTTTCCGGGCCATTAAATGGTGGCAACTGCAAGGCAAACCAGGCCGTGATTTCCTGGATGTTTTCTGCATTACTGCTATCGGTATAATATGCCATCTGACATAGATATCCGGATATTTCCATTTGTTCACTCCCTATTTTCCATGGCGCAATATTCAGAGTATCTTCTATCAGGTATTTTTTGCCCATAAATTCCTGCTGAACCGTTCTGATCCTGGAGGTTTTTTCAAGATGTGTTTCCATACCCGGCATCCTGAACATCATCCGGCGGCCACCACCCTGCTGTGTTGCTTCTGCCTCCTCATCTATGATAATTTTATATAAAGATTCCGTTTCGTTGAAAAACAACTGGTAATTGTCACTTCTGAATTGGGGTATCATGGCTTTCATTTCCTCACGTTCGGCCGGAATTCTTCTATGTACATCCATACGGACCTCATATTCTATAATACCCGATGTTTTTTGCGACATCAATGCCGGGCTGATCAATAAAGAAATTGCCAGCGAAATGAAAAATGAAATGAGCGGTACTTTTCCTATCAGACGGTTCATATGATTAAATTTTGAATTTGCCTTATTTCGATGCTCAAAATTAGTTGCTCAAAATTTATAATGAGGTTAACCAAACTGGAAACAAGGTTAATTAAGGTTAAAGCCTGATGATTTTCATAAATAATGGATATACTTTAGTGTTGTGAAACGCAAATCATATATAGCAAAGGTCTTGATCGCCATAAGCCTGGTTATGCTGGTTATGCTTCAATTGTTATGGTTGAAAAGAGAGTTTCAATCGGGCGTAGAGGCATTTGACCGGGAGACCAACCTGGTGTTTCGAAGTACTATACAACACATTACCGATTCATTGATTTTCAGCAACCTTGAATTGAGCGGATTGGATACTGTGCAATTTCAATCTGTAAGGGAAATGCTCAGATCGATGCGCAGGGGAGAACCGGGTATGAACAGAGGTTTAAGAAATCTTGAAATGTATCGGAAAAATACTGAAAATAGCCCTGACAAGTCAGATACGGTTTTACATTGGAACTTGCAGCGACCTGTGGAGGATGATAGTATTGCCCAAAGTGGAAATGATGCTCCTATGCAAACTCAATCAGGTCCGATGCGATACTTTTCACTTTTTGCCATAGAAGCCATCGACCCTGAGGTTTTGGAGGCTGAGTTCAGACAAGGTCTTAGCGAAAAATTAAAAAGACTTGATGTAAATGTGTTGATAAAAGAAGCAGGCGAGAGAGATTTTTTTCAGAACAGTGATTCCATATCCTTTACAACTCATTTCATGAGATTGGGAAGAAAAAATTTATATGCCATCGAATTTCCCAAAGGGGCAAAACATGTACTGAATGGTATTTTACCTCAGATCGGCTTCTCCATAGTTCTTACAGGCTTGATGGTACTATCTTTTACTTTTCTGCTGAATAACATGAGGGCACAGGAAAAACTCATTGTGCAAAAAAATACTTTTATAAGCAATGTAAGCCATGAATTGAAAACCCCGGTAGCTACCGTTAGCGTGGCACTGGAGGCTTTAAAAAATTTCAATGTATTGCAACAACCTGAAAAAACAAGAGAATATCTTCAAATCGCTGAAAATGAAGTAAAAAGGCTTGACTTGATGGTGGAGAAAATTCTCAAAACCACGGTATTTGATACCGATGGCCATCAGCATATTGCCTTCAGGCCGCTTGACCTTGCTGTGCTGCTAAGAAAAATCACCCAGACTTTCTACCTGCTGGCCTCGAAAAAAAATACCGAAATTCAATATCAGGCTGAGAATCAGGTGCTCGTCAATGGAAATGAAGAATATCTCGAACTTATGATCTATAACCTTATTGACAATGCCTTAAAATATGGCGGTAACGGAAGTATTATTAAATTAGAATTATTCTGTGATGGTCCCTGGGCTTTTCTGGTGGTAGAGGATGAAGGTTTTGGAATCGCAAGGGAATATCATGAAAAGATATTTGACAGGTTTTTTAGGGTACCCAGTGGTAATGTTCATGATATTAAAGGTTATGGTCTGGGATTAAGCTTTGTAGCAGGTGTAGTCAAAAGTCATAAAGGATTGGTTACTCTGGAAAGTGCGCCGGGAAAAGGATCAAAATTCACAGTAAAATTGCCCTTATATGCCGGGAATTAAAGTTTTATATGTAGAGGATGAACCCTTTCTGGCTCAAATTGTCAAGGAAAGTCTCCAAAGCAGAGGCTATCAGGTAGAACACATCTCACATGGCAGCCTTGCGCTAAAGGCCTTTGAAACTCTGCAGCCAGAGATTTGCATTTTAGATGTTATGTTACCTGGTGCTGACGGTTTTGAGATAGGAAAAACCATTCGAAATCTGAATAAACAGATCCCCATCATTTTTCTGACGGCAAAAACCCAAACCGGTGATGTTTTGCAGGGCTTTTCCAGCGGCGGCAATGACTATCTCAAAAAGCCATTCAGTATGGAAGAGCTGATTGTCAGGATAGAAAACCTGCTGAGTCTCACCAGAGGACAAGGTGAAGAAAATCAACCCGAAAACCACCAAATCGGGGCTTATGTTTTTTCTCCAAAAACCTATGAACTAAAAATAAATGGTCATCCGGTTAAAAAACTATCGCATCGTGAAACTACATTACTGCTCATGCTGGTCAATGGTAAAAATGAACCTGTGTTGCGAAAAGACATCCTGATGAAACTCTGGGGCGATGATTCTTTTTACAATTCCAGAAATCTGGACGTGTACCTTACAAGGCTCAGGGATTATCTCAAAAATGACCCTTGCATTGAAATTATTACTATAAAAGGCATAGGTTATCATATGATTGTAAAGTCGTCACCCTGAAAAAGAAACGATACATTTTCAGCCTTGCACAGCTGGTTCCTGATAGGTCATTTTTAGTTTATCTGCATCAAGTTTCACTTGGAGACCCATGGGCATGATACATTGGGCGGTGATATTATGGCCAAAAGGCATACCGTAGACTATGGGCATTCTGAGTGGTTTGAGACGATCCCACAAAGTTTCCCTGAGGGTGAATGTATCCACTATGCCAGAGCGGGAAGGAGCTGGATCGCAGCGGGTAAATATTCCCAGTACAATGGCTGCTGCGCGGCCTAAATTGGCCGTTGCTATCAGTTGAGTAAGCATGCGGTCTATGCGGTAGGGTTCCTCTCCAACATCTTCAATAAATACAATATTATCCTTTAAATCCAGTGCATATCCAGTGCCGGCCAGTGCTGCCATAAGGGTGAGATTACCACCTACCAGTTTGCCCTCAGCTATTCCACCGTTGATTACATAACTTTTTTCTGCCGATTCAGTCAGTTCAGAAGCATGGATTTCTATATTTGATTTTCCTGCAAGAACGCTGAGCAAATGATCATTTCCCCATGCGTCGCCCAATGAAAATGCATCAGGTCCATGAAAACCGCTGAGCCTCGTTTTCGACATCAAAGCGTAATGCATTGCTGTAATATCGCTGAATCCCAGAAAAACTTTAGGATTTCTTTTCACTGCCCGGTAATCTACAAGTGATAACATCCGGGTGCTTCCATAACCTCCACGTATACAAATAATTCCTTTTACCTCAGTACTTTTGAAAGCCTGGTTTACTATTTCAGCCCTTTGGATATCTGAACCGGCCAGGTAACCTGTTCGCTGCACAATTCTTTCGTCAAATTTGACCCTAAAACCCAGGTCTTCTACATTCTTGATGCATTTTTGAATTTTTTCCACAGACATCCCTGACGCAGGTGCAACCAGCGCCAATTGATCTCCTGGTTTTAATGGAAGCGGTTTGATAATCCTGCGAATTTTTGCCGGTTTATATTTGCTCCCAAAGGACATAATCGGCATAGCTATGGCCCCTTTCAGGAAAGTTCTCCGTTGCATAGAAATTGTTGAAACAATTTTTTTATTGCTATTCTTTTAGAAATTATTCTATCAACAGCCAATTTAAAGAACAGTTTTCAGTATAGAATAGCTTAACCCTATTTAATTATTCACGCTAAAATATGTAAATTTGGATTTTTATTACTAACCATTTTTTTATGTATAATCCCTTAAACCTAATCCTTTGTTTTGGATTGTTGTGTGGTACAATGATAGCATGCAAACAAAAAGAACCTGTTTCCGGCATCCAGGTTTTAAAAATTGACAACTGGCGTTTTCGGCAGGCAGATACCATTTCAGAATGGATGTATGCCTCTGTGCCAGGTACTGTGCATACAGATTTATACCGCAATGGCAAAGTAGATGATCCATTTTACAGAACCAATGAACGCGATCAGCAGTGGATTGATAAAGTCGACTGGGAGTATCAGGGTACTTTTGAAGTAAGCCCCGGTTTCCTGGATAATGACCAGATTGAAGTAAATTTCGAAGGTCTCGATACCTATGCAGATGTATTTATCAATGATCAAAAAGTATTGAGTACCGAAAATATGTTTGTTCGCTACAAAGCCGATATAAAACCTTATATTACATTGGGGACCAATAAGGTGCGGGTATATTTTCATTCCCCGATCCAAAAAGGTCTTGAAAAATTAGAAGCACATGGTTTTGGTCTGCCTGCGAGCAATGATCAGTCTGAAAATGGCGGATTGGAAGATAAGCGTGTAAGTGTTTTCAGCCGTAAAGCAGGTTATCATTACGGTTGGGACTGGGGCCCTCGTTTTGTTACTTCCGGCATCTGGAAACCAATGAGCATCAGGGGTTGGAAAAATGCCCTCTTACGGGATGTTTTTATTCGTCAAATGGACTTAAGCGATGAATTGGCCAAACTCAGGGCTGTATCAGAAGTAGAGGCATTTGAAGCTACCGAAGCAGTATATGGCGTATACCACGAAGATAAGCTTCTGGCAGAAACCGGTGTTAAGCTTCAAACGGGTCTTAACATACTCAAACTCGATTTCAACATCGAAAAACCGAAACGATGGTGGAGTAACGGGCTTGGAGAGCCTCATCTATATGAATTGGAAGTAAAATTATTGGTCGATAAAACATACCAGGAGAGCGTTACTCAAAACGTGGGATTACGCACACTCAGACTTATTCAGGAACCGGATGAAAAGGGAAAAACCTTTTACTTCGAACTCAACGGTGTACCAGTATTTGCCAAAGGTGCCAATTATATCCCAAATGATAATTTTTTGCCTCGGGTCAGTAACCGTGAATATGAAACCGTGGTAATGTCGGCTAAAAATGCCAATATGAATATGCTCCGGATTTGGGGTGGAGGTATATATGAAAATAAAATTTTTTATGACCTCTGCGATAAAAATGGCATCATGGTATGGCAGGATTTTATGTTTGCCTGTTCTATGTACCCGGGCGATCAGGCATTTCTGAATAATGTGCGACTTGAAGCGGTCGATAATGTAAAGCGCTTGCGACAGCATCCTTCCATTGTATTGTGGTGTGGTAATAATGAAATTGATGGGGCGTGGTCTAATTATGATGAAAAAGCCGGATGGGGCTGGAAACAACAATATACAGCTGAACAAAGAAAATATATATGGCAGGCCTACGAAGATGTATTTCATGAAATTTTACCAGAAGTAGTCCAGGAGTGGGATCCCGACCGGTACTACTGGCCTTCCTCTCCAATGGCAGGTTTAACCGGTGGGCCGGATCAACATGCCAATGATTTTACAAGGGGAGATATCCACTACTGGGGCGTTTGGCATGGGCTCGAACCCTTTGAAAATTTTAAAACCAATGTCGGTCGTTTTATGAGTGAATATGGATTTCAGTCTTTTCCTGAATATAATACCGTGCGAAGGTACTCCGAGCCGGAAGATTGGGATATCGAATCAGAAGTAATGGCCGCACATCAGCGCAGTGGAATAGGCAACCTGCGGATTAAAGAATATATGTCATGGGATTACAGAATACCCAAAAATTTTGAACACTTTCTGTATGTTGGTCAATTGCTGCAGGCTGAAGGGATGAAAGCTGCTTTTGAGGCCCATCGCAGTGCAATGCCCTATTGCATGGGTTCACTCTACTGGCAGCTCAACGACTGTTGGCCTGTTGCATCATGGTCTAGCACAGATTACTACAGAAACTGGAAAGCCATGCACTATTTTGCCAGAGATGCGTTTAAAGAGGTGGCAACCTCCATTCATGAAACAGAAGAAGAAATTGAAGTCATTGTGGCATCAGACAGGTTATCTTCTTTTACCGGAGAAATTAGAGTACAAGTGCTGGATTTTGAAGGCAATATGCTTTACAACGAATCTCAAAGGGCTTATGGCGGCGCCAACACCGCCAGTCGGATTTTTCAAAAAAAGAAGGCTGATCTTTTTAAAGGGGCCAATTTAAATCAAACTGTGGTAGTGGCCCGGCTTACAGAAAATGGAAATTTATTGTCTGAATCCATTTGGTATCCTGTAAAACCCAAAGCATTGCAGCTCCCTAAAGCAAGACTCGAAAAATCAATGACGCAAGGAAAAGATTATATAGAAATTGTCCTTAAAACCGACAAACTGATTAAAAACCTGTATCTAAGCATTACAGACCGCAGCCCGTACTTTTCAGACAATTATTTTGATATGTTACCCGGCAGCACCAAAACCATTCAGGTGAAAACAGAAATACCTTTAAAAGATTTCAGGGACGGGCTCAAGATTATCAGTCTGGAGGATACGTATTAACAATTTTGCAATGTTATTATTAGGAATATAAATATTTTTTTATACTTGATGTATGAAAAAATATTTTTTCCTTTTCCTTATAGCATGTTTTTTTCTCAGTCAAAAAACCGAGGCTATAGATTTTAAAAAATTAAGCCTTGTCGAAGCCTTTGAGCTGGCAAATAGAGAAAATAAACCCGTATTCCTCTACTTTACCGCCAAATGGTGTGGCCCTTGCAGGTATATGCAAAATTACATTTTCACAGATCAGTACATCCATACGTATGCAAATGAAAATTATATTTCCATCTTATTTGATGTAGATTCAGAAGAAGGAAAACAAGCTTTTCAGAAATTCTTTACTTCCGAAGGGGTGTCTGTTCCCAAATTTTTAATTGTATCCAGCAACAATGAAATCGTCAAAAGACATGCTGGCTCAATGAAACTAAATCATTTCAAAGATTTTTTAGAAGTTGATAAAAAGGAAATAGTCATTGAGACAGAAAAAAACAATCAACAATCTCCCAGATTTCATGATAAATTTTTCTACAATGCTATGAATTCAAGGTGGCGACCTGGTCTGAAAATTGGTGTTAACAGCAATACTTTAGTGTCATCTTCATCCGCCTCTTTGTTGAATGGTTTGCAAGCAGCGTATAGCCATAGCGTAGGTTTGAATGCAGGTTTGTATTTTGAAAGAAGAACGCGCAATTGGGCAATTCAACCTGGAATTGGTTTTTCACGCAGAAATGTTTCGGAAGATCAACTGGGTGTGATATCATTTAATGCCTTAGAATTTCCGACACATATACAGTGTAAGATTTTTGATTTTAAGAAAAGCATACCCGAGAGCTTTTTGATTTTCGTTGCACCTTATACAGCATATTTTATGGGAAGTAACAGATTTAAAACTGAAGATACAGATACGGCCAATCGTTGGGATGCTGGTATGAAAGCAGGTGTAGTTATATTATCTGGCACTTTTGAGCTCGTCATTGGTTATGAGCGGGGATTTGTCAATATCGGCAATGGCTCAGGGATAGAAGCGTTTAACAGTGGTTTTTTTATAAATTTTGGGTTTGTAGTAGGCAGATAGTTTTTTATCTTTAAGTAAACAGTATTTATGAGCCCTTATCTCTTACAACTGAATACATAAAAAATGAATTGATTCGCCGTGAGAAACTACTTCATACATAAGGGGAAAGTAAAAGCGTTACTACCTGGATCAAAGGCGATAAACAAATCATTACCTCTGAAAAATCAAGGATTGACGAAAGCACAAATGAACAGGTCTACACAATCTTGGATGTCGAGGTGCTTAATGGAAAATATACATTACATATTGGGGCTTTTTTACCCCGAAAAAAAGGAAATGAAGTAATTTCAGTCCATCCACCTGGAAGAAATGATGCTTCTTCCGTTTTGTTAGCCCTGGAGAAAAGTCATAAAACAGGTAAATTTAAGCAAGTTAATCCGGCTAAACCCAAACGAGCATCAGAAGACAGATGATTTTAGTTTTGAATGACTTATAAGCCTGATATTGAATGGCCAAAACGAAACGTATTAACTTTTAAGGTTTGCAGAAGTTTACCACCGTTTAAAAATAAACAACGATTGGTATTTGCACCTTGTAAATATATGGACGGCCATACTTAATTAGATTATCGAAACGATTTATTAGAGTTGTCATACAATATATTTAACATGCTTAAGAAATGAAAAAAGAACAAATACAAGCACTTTTTCAGCAGTTTGAAAGTATCTGCTATGTGTATGACGGCATTGATTGTTAGAGTGTCAGAGAGTTACAAAAACTTCTGGGATACAGCAAGTGGGAAAACTTTGAAAAGGTAATTGATAAGGCAAAAGAGGCCTGTAAAAATGCAGGAGAAGAAGTTTCAGATCATTTTCCTGACGTCAGGAAAACGATACCAATGCCTAAAGGAGCTGAAAAAGAGATAAATGACATTTTGCTTACCCGCTATGCCTGTTACCTGATTGGACAGAACGGAGATAGTCGGAAAGAAGAAATTTCATTTGCCCAAAATTACTTTGCTGTTCAAACACACAGAGCAGAGTTGGTAGAAAAACGGTTTTTGGAATACGAAAGAGTAAAAGCGAGAGAAAAACTTAGTAAAACAGAAAAACAACTTTCAGGCATTTTATACGAAAGAGGGGTTGATGGTCAAGGTTTTGCATCAATCCGCTCAAAAGGAGACCAAGCCTTATTCCGGCTTTCTACTGTGCAACTTAAAAAAAAGATGGGAGTGCCAGATAGTCGCCCTGTTACGGATTTTCTACCCACTATCAGCATAAAAGCTAAGGATTTAGCAGCTGAAATGACAGGATTGAATGTCCAGGCCAAAGATCTGAAAGGTCAAGGTAAAATCGAAAAAGAACACATAGACAATAATTTGGCCGTTAGGGAAATGCTGACGAAGCGGGGAATTGTGCCGGAAAACTTGCCAGCGGCAGAGGATGTGAAAAAATTGGAACGAAAATTAAGTGCAGACGAGCGAAAACTACTCTCCGAAACCAAAAAGAAAAAGAAATAATGAGACAAAAGCATTATAAAATAAGGCAATAAAGGAATTTAAACACAACAGATTTTTACATTTAGTTCAAAGTCAGAAAATCCCCTGCATAGGTTCATTCCAAACAAAATTCTAAAGCTTATTTATACTCATACACTGCAGTCCCTCTGCGATCCCATTCTCGACTGGTATAAGGAGGGGTATGGGTATCGTACGGATCTCCGGGGTACTGCACTTCCTTTTTCCTGCGGTTTCTGAATGGATAGTACTCCGTCCATGGTCCCACTTTGGCATTGTTGCGGTATTCACCCTTAACAGCAACCTCTCCGTTTTCATGGAAATAAAAATACGTGCCCTCCATTCTACCATATTTACGGGGTATAACCTCCTTTAGCTGGGTAAACTGATCATCGTAATACCTAACCAGAGATTCCTTGGGCCAGCCTTTATGATAATACTCTTTATTCACCAAAACATCATTCCTGTCGTAGGTCATCCACCTGCCATGCTTGGTACCGATATAATACATACCTTCCTCAACAATCTGATCACCCACCATACGCTTATAAGGACCATGCAGAATGGACCCCGTTTTTGGTGTAGGTTCACCGGTAGATCTGATTTGCTTCCTTCGGAATTCATACCAGGATATTTCAGGAACATAAGGATCGGGCTGCTGGTATTCTTTAAGTACATGAAACAATTCAATAGTGAGGTTATTTCCATATCCAGTCTTGGTAAAGCCTTTTTTGGTTTTGTATCCGAAAAATACTTTTCGCTTGACCTTTTTCTTAACTTCTTTCTGATCCTCCTCTTCTTCCATTTCCTTCTCAAGGTCAATCGTTACGGGGCTTTCTCTTCTCAAGTTGAAGTCTTCATCCGGATTTAGCAAAGTGGAATCTGTTACTTGAATAAAAACAGATGGCTGAGCCATTGATTGTTGTGATGGCATAAAAAAGAATGCGGCTGAAAGTGCGTAAATCAACAGTATAAACCGAAACAACTGCATATTTTTTTTCTAAATGAATTTTTCTACCCGGCTGTGTTTTCCAATAACGAAAAGGCAGGTTGCATATTACATCTTAATTTTTATTAAGTACAGCGATTTCTTTGGCAAAATAGCTAAGTATTATGTTGGCGCCTGCCCGTTTTATACTCAGCAATACTTCCTGCATAACAGCATCATTGTCAAGCCAACCCCTTGCAGCTGCCGCTTTAACCATGGCATATTCTCCACTTACGTTATAGGCTGCAATGGGTAGATCAAAACGATCGCGTAATAAACGAATAACATCGAGATAGGCAAGCGCCGGTTTAACCATGAGCATATCGGCGCCTTCCTGCACATCGAGTTCGGCTTCAATAAGGGCTTCACGCCGGTTTGCCGGATTCATCTGATAGGTTTTCTTATCGCCGCTTTTTGGGGCAGAATCCAGCGCATCGCGAAAAGGACCATAAAAACTACTGGCATACTTGGCGGTATATGACATGATCGACACATTAGTATGCCCTCCGGCATCCAGGGCTTGCCTTATGCGACCAACACGGCCATCCATCATATCGGAAGGCCCAATAATATCTGCACCGGCTTCAGCCTGCACCAAAGCCATTTTAACCAGCACATCCAGTGTGGCATCATTGATGATCTCGCCATTTTCAACAATACCATCATGTCCGTCTGAACTGTAGGGGTCCATGGCCACGTCAGTCATAATTACAACTTCGGGAAAGCGTCTTTTTATATCGGCTATGGTCTGTACATAAAAATTATCTGAACGGGCGCTAATGCTGGCATACTTGTCTTTCACATGCTCCGGAAAGGAGGGAAAAAGGCAAAAAGAATACAGGCCCAATGCCAGGCAATCCTCTATTTCTCTCAGAACCTGGTCGGGCGACAGCCTGTACTGCCCGGGCATACTCGAAACTTCCTGACGTATTTTGTTTCCATCGACCATAAAAAGCGGATAAATAAGGTTATCGGCAGAGAGTTGGGTTTCTTCTACCATTTGGCGGATGACTTTACTTTTTCGGTTTCTCCTGGGTCTTCTGCGAATTTCTTCCATAATGCTTACAAATTACGTTGCGAACTTAGTAATTTCTACAATATTGGCAATAATAAGCAACTAAAGAGCTTCTGAATACACATTAAATAGTCGTAACTTTGCCCTCTTGTTTTTTACATTTGCAATAAATTTTTAACAAATATGTTGAGAACACACACCTGTGGCCAGTTGAGACTGGCAGATTCCGGAAAAAGAGTTACCCTTAGCGGCTGGGTCCAGCGCGTCCGTGATAAAGGAGGTATGATTTGGATTGACCTCCGAGACAGATATGGTATTACACAGCTCATTTTTGATGAAAGTAAAACAGATGCCGCATTAATTGAAAAGGTACGAAGCCTGGGCAGAGAATATGTAATTACTGCCGGTGGTATCGTAGTTGAGCGTTTTTCAAAAAATGATAAAATAGCTACAGGTGAAATAGAAATCGTCGTTGATGACTTACAGGTGTTAAATGCCTCGAAAGTTCCTCCTTTTACCATAGAAGATGATACCGATGGCGGAGAAGAGTTGAGAATGAAATACAGATACCTTGATCTGAGAAGGACGCCCGTTAGAAAAAACCTGGAATTACGTCATAAAATGATGCAGGAAACCCGGCGCTATCTCGATGGTCAGCAATTTATTGAAGTTGAAACTCCGGTTCTTATTAAATCAACGCCTGAAGGTGCACGCGACTTTGTGGTTCCCAGCAGGATTCATGAAGGGGAATTTTACGCCCTGCCACAATCGCCACAGACCTTTAAACAACTTCTTATGGTTTCTGGCTATGACCGGTATTTTCAAATCGTCAAATGTTTCAGGGATGAAGACCTCAGGGCCGACCGGCAGCCTGAATTTACCCAGATTGACTGTGAAATGTCTTTCGTAGATCAGGAAGATATTTTAAATACTTTCGAAGGTCTGATTCGCCACCTCTTCCAAAGTGTGATGCAGGTTGATATCGGAGAGGTACAAAGAATGACCTACGACGAAGCAATGCGCTTATATGGTAATGATAAGCCCGACATACGTTTTGGCATGCAGTTCTGCGAAATTACAGAGCTGACAAAGGGAAAAGGCTTTCAGGTATTTGATTCAGCTGAACTTGTAGTGGGTATTTGTGCCAAAGGGCTTGCCGGATACACCCGCAAGCAGCTGGATGAACTCACTGAATTTGTAAAACGACCTCAAATTGGTGCCAAAGGATTGGTATATGTCAGGTATCAGGAAGATGGTAACCTGAAATCTTCTGTAGATAAATTTTATGCTGAAGATGACCTTAAAAAATGGGCTGCCACCATGCAGGCTGAGCCCGGAGATCTGATCTTGATTATGGCCGGAGAAACCAGGGCAACCCAGTCAGCTCTGTCGGAACTCAGGCTAAAACTGGGAAATGACCTCAACCTGAGGGATCGAAAACAGTATAAGGCCCTGTGGGTCCTTGATTTTCCTTTACTGGAATGGGATGAAGAAAGCCAACGATTCCACGCAATGCACCATCCATTTACTTCGCCGCGCAAAGATCAGATGCACCTACTGGATTCAGACCCCGGAGCCGTAAAAGCGAATGCATACGATATGGTGATCAATGGTGTTGAAGTTGGTGGCGGATCTATAAGGATATACGACCGGGGCATCCAGCAAAAGATGTTTAACTGCCTTGGGTTTACAGAGGAAGAAGCCAGAAATCAATTTGGTTTTCTTATGGAAGCATTTGAATATGGTGCACCACCGCACGGAGGTATTGCTTATGGTTTCGACCGGCTATGTGCCTTATTCGGTGGTTCTGACTCCATTCGCGACTTTATCGCATTCCCCAAAAACAATTCAGGCAGGGATGTAATGATTGATTCTCCCTCACCCATATCTAATGAGCAGTTGAAAGAACTGCATCTTGATGTGGTTAAAAGCAAATAGTCTCTGTTAAAACCCAGATAAAAGAGGCCCCGGTTTAAACTGGAGGCCTCTTTTTCATATATCTGTATAGGTTGTTATGTTTAATGCCCAACTCGGTTGATCTCATCTAAACCTCCATTACGCTGTGCAGTTTCAAATTTTTCGCCTTTGCTGAATCGGTAGCGCAGGGTAAAACGGATGCTTTGATTTCCGTTATATTGATTGATTCTTAAATCCTGACCCTGGAAGTTGGAACCCCCGATGAATTTCATGGTTCTGAAAATATCTGTTCCGTTTACACTTAACTCGAGTTTATTGTCAGCAAATGACTTTTTAACGGCAGCATCCACCCAAATAAATTCACGGGTTTCATAAGCGCCGAAAGCTTGCGGTGACATATAATTTCCTATCAGTTCAAAACGAATACCTTTAGGTAAACTGAATGTATTGTTTATCTGTGTATACAGGGTATTGACTTCATTTTTTACAATTGCCCCTTCAAAATCAGAAAAAATTTCATTGTACGCTGCCACCATCACATTTTGCACCTGCCACCATTTCGCCAGCTGTAAAGGTACTATGGCACGTAAGCTCAGATTTTGATTGCGGTCGAAATTGCTTACCCTGAATAAGGTTGTATTATCCTCCCGGTTAAAGAAAGGCACTTCCATAATGTTGCCATGGGTCAGACTGTAACCAAGGGTAAGGTTATATTTACTTTGAAAAGTTTGGGTAAACTCAAAGTTATGAATATAAGCAGGATTCAAATGTGGATTACCCCCGGCAAAGGTATATGGATCGATGTAGAAGATAAACGGATTGAGGTTCTCATAATAAGGTCTGTTAATCCTTCTGCTGTAATTGTAGTTCAGGCTATAGAAATCAGATACTTTCTGTTGAACAAAGACACTGGGAAACAGATTGAAATAGCTACGGTAATTACTGCTATCCAGCGTTACGGAATAACCGTCGGCATAAGTTTGTTCCCCCCTCAAACCTGCTTTCAGACTGATTTTCTCTGTAATTTTGGTATTGAAATTTATATATCCGGCCAAAATGTGTTCTGTATATATAAAATGATTACTCATATTGGAGATGGGTTGCCAGCCCTGTTCTGTAAGACGGGTAAAATTGAGATCATTATCAGAAACAACACGGCTGGCTTTAATACCTGTTTCCAGTTTTCTGCCTTTGGACAAGGGATGAATGTAATCGGAGCGTAATGCAAAAATGTTGTAGTTTACCGGATTCACATTGGCTATGTTTTCTATATCGGTAAGATTCCCCGATGCATTTCGATAAATATTATCAAAAGTTGAATGATGGTCCATGGTCATATTTGCATGATCTACATCAATGGTGAGTTTACGCCCGCTGCTGTCAATTTTAACTATATAATGCAGGTTGGAATTGATGCGTGTAAATTCTCTGTTGATTACGTTTTTTGAATCGATCCATTGTCCACCATTATTGCCCGTAATCAGGTTTGACAGCATGCTGAAATCATCACTTCCGTCGTAATAATTGCCTCTGACAGAAAATCCTATGCTGTGGCGGTCATTGATATCATAATCAAGGCCTGCTCTCAAAGACGGATTGTGGCTTTTGAATCTCCATTCACCATCCTGAGACATTTCTGCAGCACTTCCATTGATATTGAAAAACCTGTCGGTATGCACATCGCGATACCAGTTTCTTCTGGAATAGTCAGCATTGAAGAAACTACTCACCTTTCCTCTTTTATAATTTACCTGGAGTCCGCCATTTGCTCCGTGATAACGATTGAACTCATGTCCGGCATAAATGCTGCCATGCATACCAACCATATGGTTTTTTACAAGGTTAAGATTGATAATTCCGGCTGTTCCCTGCGCATCATAACGGGCTGAAGGGTTGGTTATAACTTCAATATTACGAATATTATTGGCAGGCATACTTTGCAATAAAGTCTGTAATTCACGTGCCGACATATAAGTGGGCCTGTCATCAATCATTACCATTACCCCCTGTTTTCCATTAAGTTGAATATTTCCGTCCTGGTCGATCCAGATACCTGGTGTTTTTGATAAAACATCGAGGGCTGTATTGCCTTCTGCCATAGCCGTACCTTCAACAGTAACGACCATTTTATCAGCTTCCATTTCAATGGTAGGCAGCATACTTTTTACAACTACCCCTTCCAGCATTTTTGCATCTTCTTTCAGTTTTATAATTCCCAGGTCTTTGCTTATTCCCTTGTCTACAGAGAGGTTAATTTTTTGCGTTTGGTATCCAACTGCGCTTAATGATAAAATCCAGGTGCCTGCAGTTGAGGGTAACTGGAGCACAAATTTACCATCAGCACCGGCTACTGTTCCACCGACAAGAGAGGAGTCAGCGGGGTTATACAAGGCGATACTGGCAAATCCTATTTCTTCATTTTGATCCGAAACAATAGATCCGCGGATAACGGGAGCCTCGGCATAAACATTTTGAAATTTAACTGTGTTGAGCGTAAAAATTGCTAAATAAAAAAATATTAAGGTTTTCATTGTTAGGAAATGTTTAAATTGAAATGAATCTGAAAACCAGAGATGAAATAAATGTGCCAGTATTATTTTATGTACATATAGTACTGATTATATGGTCTTTACAGTTATTTGTTTATGCGTGAAGGTGTTCGATAACGAACGTTCGTTGTCTTTTTATGAACAATAAAAAATAGGGCAAATAAAAAGGCTGCTCACAATGGCAGCCTTTTTACTCAATCAAATAATTTGGTTTTATGCTAATTCTCTCTTGACATGGAATAAGGTGCATGCTCCTCTTTGGAACCACGTTGTAAATTAGGTTTATCACCCATTTGAAATACAAGTTTTCCTCCATTCTGAATATCTTCATGGCTTATCCAGTTCTTATCCAGATTTGAATTGTTAAGTCTGGCAGATTGAATATAAATGTTTTCACGGCTGTTTCCCGGAGCTTCAATGACAAAGGTATTGCCATTTTCTAACTGTATAGTTGCTTTTTCAAAGAGGGGAGAGCCAATCACATATTCCGGCTGACCGGGACACACCGGATAAAATCCCAGTGCAGAAAACACATACCATGCTGATGTCTGCCCATTATCTTCATCACCGCAAAGTCCATCAGGTAGTGGCGTATAAAGCCGGTTCATAACTTCCCTCGCCCATTTTTGTGCTACCCAGGGCCTTCCCACGTAATTAAAAAGATAGATTCCATGCTGTATGGGTTGATTTCCATGTGCGTATTGGCCCATATTGGCAATGACCATTTCTGTAATTTCATGAATCTGTATACCGTAATAACTGTAGTCAAAATAGGGGGGTGTAGTAAACATAGATTCCAGTTTATCAGCAAAAGCCTCTCTTCCTCCCATCAGATCTGCGAGGCCGGCCGGATCATGGAATACAGCCCAGGTGTAATGCCATGAATTTCCTTCGGTAAATGCATCTCCCCAGCGGTATTCGCTAAAAGGTTCCTGAAAGCTGCCATCCTGATTTCTTCCTCGCATAAAATTCACACCCGGATCAAAGACGTTGCGGTAATATTGGGCTTGTTTTTTGAAACGATCGATATCCTGCTGCGGTTTGCCAAGGGCTTTTGCCAATTTCCAGACGGTAAAATCGGCATAGGCATATTCGAGGGTACGGGCGGTATTTTCATGTACTCCTACATCATAAGGAATGTAACCAAGGGTATTATAGTATTCCACACCATATCTTCCTACCGAAGTTACAGGACCTTCATGGTCGGCATTTTTTAAAATGGCTTCATATAAAGTTTCAATATCATAATCGCGCATGCCTTTGATATAGGCATCGGCAATTAGGGAGGCAGAGTTTGAACCTATCATACAATCCCTGTGTCCCGGGCTGGCCCACTCTGGCAACCATCCACTTTCTTTATAGGCATTAACCAATCCCTTCATGATCTGATTATTCATTTCGGGATACATTACCGTAAAAAATGGAAAAACTGCCCTGAAGGTATCCCAAAAGCCATTGTCGGTAAACATATAACCCGGCAATACTTCTCCATTGTAGGGGCTGTAATGAACCATTTCATCTTTTTCGTTGAACTCATAAAATTTTCTCGGGAACAACAGAGTACGATACAGGGCTGTGTAGAAAGTTTTATGTTGGTCAAGATCACCACCTTCGATGCGTATTCTGCCCAATTCTTTACTCCAAGCATCCTTTGCCTCCTGCAGGGTCGTTTGAAAATTTTTATTCCCAATTTCACGGTTTAAATTAATGGATGCCTGTTCAGGGCTTATGAACGAGGAAGCCACTTTTACATTAACCTGCTCTCCTTTCCCCGTGGCAAATTCAAGTATGGCCATTACATGGTTACCCTCAGACTGCATACTGTTTTGTTCAAGTACCCCTTCTTTCCAGGTATGAACATTTCGGAAAGGTTTGTCAAATTCCAGCACAAAATAATTATGAAAATTAAAAGGCACACCCCCGCTGTGGTTTCTGCTGTAACCGGTTACCCTTTGATTGGCCTGATCAACAACCACTTTTGATCCCTTAAAAAAAGCATCAACTATAAAATATGAATTATCTGACTCCGGATATGTAATGCGTAACTGTGCAGCACGATCTGTAGGGGCAAGTTCAACATTGACATCATAATCGCCCAAATACACCTGATAATAATATGGCTTTACTGTTTCTGACTTATGGGAAAACCAGGAAGCCCTTTCATCTTCGGTAATTTTTAATTCTCCTGTTACGGGCATTAAGGAAAATGCTCCATAATCATTGATCCACGGGCTCGGCTGACGTGTTTGCCGTATGCCTCTGATCTTATGTTCACTGTAATTGTAAAACCACCCGCTTCCCATTTTCCCAGTTTGGGGTGACCAGAAATTCATACCCCATGGGACTGCTATAGCCGGATAGGTATTCCCATTGGATAATGCAAATGTTGACTGAGAACCCACCAGGGGATTAACCAGCTCTTCAGGTGGCAATTCTGGCACAAATGCCTGCTTAGATATTTGTTTTTCATTACAAGCAGTTAAAAAAAATAATATGAGTAACAAAAGTTGAAAATATCTCATTATATAAGGGTTTTTGGATTTATACTTTACATCGAAAATAGAAAAATACATAAAATAGGGTAATAGAGATGAAGGATAGTAATAATTAATTTTGCAAACCTTTGCAGCAGATTTAAAACTAAAGGGTTCTTGACATACTTTTTTTAATGATTTTACATTATTTATTACATTACCTCTTGCATGGGACAATAAAACATTAGACTGACACATTTATTTTAGTGTAAAAATGTGAAAAAATGAAAAAGGTGAGGAATGGGTTTTTTGTATTGGCTGTATTAATTATTGGAACTTCAGTTCTGGCAGAAAGTGAATTGCCGCAATTAAATAGAAAAATTGTTGATTTCCTTGATGAAGTGATGGGAACCCAGGTCGACCGGGGAGAATGCTGGGATCTGGCATCGGTTGCCCTTCAAAAGTCAGGAGCCTATTTCGACAGATCTTCTTTAAAAACCATTTATCAATTTGGCCGAATAGTAGATCCGAAAAAAGAAATTATCTTACCGGGTGATATCGTGCAATTTGAAAAAGTTGAACTCAAATATCAGGTAGACGATGCTGTATATACCGAATCTATGGCACATCACACAGCCATCGTCTATGAGGTAACATCGCCGGGAAATTTTGTACTGGCACATCAGAATACCAGTTTTTCAGGGAGGAAAGTAGGAAAAAGTCCATTTATACTGTCGCAAATGACCAAAGGCAAGGTTACCTTTTATCGGCCTGTTTCTGATAAATACAGTAAATAAATGTCAATGTTGAAATATATTAATTATACCGGCAAGGTAATGATTTTTTTACCTGCCTGAACAGAGGAAAGCAATTGCATAGTGCGTTCTGGCCTTGCATCAGTTATAAATATTTGGCCAAATAGAGTTTCCTGAACCATTTGCAGTACTTTTAAAATCCTGTAATCATCCAGTTTATCAAAAATATCGTCTAGCAGTAAAATGGGTTTAAATCCTTTCTTTTCAAACATAACCTGATATTGGGCCATTTTTAGGGCAATTAAATAAGATTTCTGCTGCCCTTGCGAGCCGAACTTTTTAAGTGAGTAGCCATTTAGACTAAATTCAAAATCATCTTTATGTATACCTAAATTAGTTCTTTGAAGTACCCGGTCATTTTCAATATTTTTTCTGAACCTGTTTTTGTAATCAGGATGGCTAAAGGCAGAAGCGTATTGTAATTCGGCTGATTCTTTATGGCCTGATATTTCGTTGTACAAATACTGAAATACATCTTTAAAATCGTTGATAAAGTTTTGTCTGCGGGTGTTTATTTGGTTTCCGTTGTTTAAGATTATATTGTCATAAGGAGCAACCCTGTCATAATCGAAATTATGATGCTGACCAAAATGCTTAAGCAGGAGGTTTCTCTGTAAGAGAGCTCTTTGGTACTCTATCAGAAGTTCGAGATAGTTTCGATCAATTTGTGAAATGATGCCATCGAAAAAGCGACGTCTCATTTCGCTTCCTCCGCTAATGATTTCGGCATCGCCGGGGCTTATCATAACCATGGGAAATTCACCAATATGATCACTCATTCTCGTATATGGAACTTTATCGCAGATCAATTTTTTCTTTTCGCCCTTCATCAGACTACATATCACTTCCCTTCCGGACTTTTGCAACTTAAAGCGGCCCTTTACTGAAAAATAATTTTCGTCATGAAAAATAAGTTGTTGGTCTGTTGCATTGAAGGCGCTTTTGCTGAATGCCAATAGGTATATGGCATCAAGCAGGTTTGTTTTACCTGATCCATTGGGTCCAACGATACAATTAATTTCGGGAGAGAAGTCAGTTTGAAAGTCTTTGTAGTTTTTAAAAAAGCACAAAAGGATATTTTCGATTGTCATTCATTAAATTTTTACGCGAATTTATTTAATTTGCAGCCCATTTTAAACCATGAGTGTGAACCTTGGGTTAAAAAGGCATAAAAAGAAGGAAATAAAAATTATAAATAATCGATCTATGGCTTCTACCAAAGAAAAGAAAACCAATACAGCTGCAAAGAAACAGGAATTCTCAAAAGAGACATACATGTTTTGGTTTGAATCGATGCTGCTCATGAGAAGGTTTGAAGAAAAGGCAGGGCAGCTTTACGGCCAGCAAAAAATCAGAGGATTTTGCCACCTTTATATTGGGCAGGAAGCTTGTGCCTCAGGCGCAATATCTGCACTTCAAAAAGGAGATAAATATATAACAGCCTATCGCGATCATGGCCATCCTTTGGCTTTGGGTACCGACCCCAAATATGTAATGGCAGAATTGTACGGAAAAGCTACCGGCGTATCAAAAGGCAAGGGTGGATCGATGCATATTTTCGATAAGGAGGTAAATTTTATGGGAGGCCATGGAATAGTTGGTGCCCAGATTCCGCTTGGAGTAGGTATTGGATTTGCCGAAATGTACAATAAAACCGGAAAACTGTGTATTTGTTATATGGGTGATGGCGCAACAAGGCAGGGCGCATTTCACGAATCTCTCAATCTTGCCATGTTTTACAAAGTCCCTGTAATTTTTGTGATTGAAAATAATGGGTATGCCATGGGTACCAGCGTACAAAGAACTTCAAATGTGCACGAGTTATACCAACTCGGTGAATCCTATGATATGCCATCGAAAGCAGTAGATGCCATGAATGTTGAAGAAGTTCACCTTGCCGTAGAAGAAGCGGCTGATAGAGCCCGCAAAGGCGAAGGACCAACTTTACTCGAGTTCAGAACTTATCGTTACAAGGGTCATTCTATGTCTGACCCGGCCAAATACCGCACCAAAGAGGAAGTAGAAGGTTACAAGAAAAAAGATCCAATAGAACAGGTTCGCGATACTATTTTGAAGAAAAAGCTTGCAACTGAAGCGGATCTTAAAAAAATTGATGATCAGATTAAACAAAAAGTTGCAGAATCTGTAAAGTTTGCTGAAGAATCTGAATTTCCTGCCCCAGAAGAAGCATATAAAGATGTTTACGTGCAGGAAGACTATCCATTTTTAATGGAATAATTAATATTATAATTTGCTCAAGGTTGCATTGAACATATGAAAATAGCAATGCAATTTTTAATAAACCTTTGTTTGAAAGCAAAATGTACTATTTTTGCATCCTGAATTTTTGAAATAATGGCTAAAGTAAGCAACAGAAAGAGCAAAAAGCCGGAAAAAGGCGGTGCAGAAGTACTGGAAAGTCCTGAAGCACTGGCAGAACAGCTCTCAAAAACTGAACAATTTCTGGAAAAAAACAAAGTACTCGTATTTAGCATCGGTGGTGTGCTTGCGGCAATTGTACTTGGTATTTTTTTATTCCGCTATTACATCACCAATCAAAATAAAGAAGCTCAGGAACAGATGTTCCAGGCAGTTTACTATTTTGAAGCAGATAGTTTACAAAAAGCCCTGCATGGCGATGGTATAAATCCGGGCTTTCTGGATATAATTGATGACTATTCTATGACAGATGCTTCAAATCTATCAAAATTTTACGCAGGAGCTTCTTTTATAAAGCTTGGTGAATTTGATGAAGCAATACAACACCTTAGCAAGTTTAAATCCAAAGATCTCGTAATCCAACCCAGGGCTCTGGCACTGATTGGTGATGCACATATGGAACTTGGGAATATTTCTGAAGCTATAAAATTTTACGAACGAGCTGCAAATTATAAGTCAAACGAATTTATTTCACCCCAATACCTAATAAAAGTTGCTATTGCATATGAAAAAAATGGCAATCTTGATAATGCTTTAAAAGCATATAACACCATAATAGAAAAATATCCCAAGTCAGCAGAATTTCAAAATGCACGAAAGCATGTTGCAAGGCTTGAAACTATTAAGAAAAATAAATAACAATCCAATAAAGCTTTTGAATGAAGGGGATACAGCAAAAGCTTTATCCCCTTTTTTAATGTATGTTTGAAAATTTATTATAAAAATATATGTCGAGTGCAGAAAAAAATCTCAGCCATTTTTCCGGAAAAAATGTATTTGATGTCTCTGGAAAGAAATTTGCAATTATCGTCTCTGAGTGGAATGATGTAGTGACCGAAGCACTGTACAAAGGTGCATTGGAAACCTTAATGGCCCATGGTGCAAGTGCAGACTTTATAAAAAGACTGGATGTACCCGGAAGTTATGAGCTCTCTCTTGCCGCACAGTGGCTTGCAGCTGATGATCAAATTGATGCCGTTATTTGTCTTGGTTGTGTAATTCAGGGTGAAACCCGTCACTTTGAATTTATATGCCAGGCCGTTGCACAAGGACTTACACAAGTATCTCTGAAATACAACAAACCAGTAATTTTTGGAGTCCTCACGCCAAATAACCAGGAACAAGCCCTTGAAAGAGCCGGCGGAAGACATGGCAATAAAGGTGAAGAAGCTGCCATAACAGCCATAAAAATGCTCGGACTACAAAATGGTTTGATATCTTAAATAAGATTATAATATAGCGGGCTACCAACTATTTAGTTTTTTATACCATTTTAACAAACCACAAACAGGCTCATGAAAGTTTTAAAATTTGGAGGGACTTCTGTAGGCAAACCTGAGAGAATGAGACAGGTTGCAGATATTGTAACCAGTGATGCAGAACCCAAAATTGTTGTTTTATCTGCATTATCAGGAACAACCAATGTTTTAGAAAAATCAGGGAAACTACTTTTTGAAGGGAAAATTTCAGAGGCTACCAAAGAAATTGATGAATTATATAGTCATTACGTACAATTCTACAATGAATTGTTATTTACAGATTTGCAAAAGAAAAAAGCTGCCGGTGTTATTGACCAGCATTTTCATCTCATAAGACGGCTTTTTGACAAAGCTTTTACAGAAGTTGAAAATAAAATTATTCTGGCACAGGGAGAACTTTTATCAACCCAGTTATTTCAACTTCATCTGGAAGAAATTGAGAAAAATTCTGTTCTACTTCCAGCTCTTGATTTCATGAGGATTGATGCAGATAATGAGCCAGATATAGAATTTCTATCGCAGCAATTAGGTCATATGCTCAAGCGATATAGCGATAATTCAATTTTCATTACCCAGGGCTACATATGCATGAATGCCTCACACCAGATTGATAATCTTAAAAGGGGTGGAAGTGATTATACTGCCTCTTTAATTGGTGCCGCTTTAAAAGCTTCCATTGTACAAATATGGACTGATATTGATGGAATGCACAATAATGACCCCAGAATAGTCGAAAAGACTTTCCCCATTGCTGAACTTTCCTTCAATGAAGCTTCTGAGCTTGCCTATTTTGGCGCAAAGATCCTACACCCCAGCTCAATACTTCCCGCAAAATTTTACAATATTCCGGTACAACTTAAAAATACTATGGAACCCGATGCCATTGGGACTTTAATTACCGCCAATGAAAAAGTGTCAAGTGTAAAAGCCATTGCTGCCAAAGACGGAATCATAGCAATAAAAATAAAATCAACCCGTATGTTGCTGGCATATGGCTTTCTCCGACGAATTTTTGAAGTATTCGAAAATTATAAAATACCTATTGATATGATAACGACCTCAGAAGTAGCTGTTTCTCTTACCATTGAAAACAGTAAACATCTGAGTGATATCGTAGAAGATTTGAATATTTTTGGGGAAGTAACCGTTGATCAGGATCAAACCATAGTTTGCATTGTAGGTAATCAGATCATCGACCAGCAGGGACTGGTTAAAAAGGTCTTTGATTCACTTGAAAATATCCCAGTAAGAATGATTTCTTATGGAGGCAGTCGATATAACATTTCTGTTTTGATTGAGACCCGGTACAAACATGCCGCCTTACAAGCATTAAACAAGGGACTTTTCAATCTGTAATTTTTAAAATATTTCTTGCAAAATGCTTGATATTTATCTGGCATTTTGCAATTATTATTTTTGTATTGCAATATATATGAATGCTCATATATATATTTGCTGTAATACCATCGTACTATGATGGCCTTTTACAACCATACAGTTTCTGATTTCAGCAAACTCTTTTAGAGTGAAAAAATCAAATTTTTTAATTAAATTCTGTAATTATGAACGTATCTGAGCATAGTAATGCGCACGACACATGGATTAAAAGTCAGCTTGAAGAAGCTGGAAATCTGCTGAATCAAGTATTGTCTGATTCATCATTCAGAGCCGCTATTTCACAAGGTGCAGAGGTAATCGCCCACTGTATAAAAAACAATGGTAAAATACTAAGTTGTGGAAATGGTGGTTCTTTATGTGATGCCATGCATTTTGCCGAGGAACTTACCGGCCGTTTCAGAGAAAACCGAAGACCGCTGCCTGCTTTTTCAATTTCAGACCCTGCGCATATGTCTTGTGTTGCCAATGACTTTCACTTTAATGATGTCTTTGCACGTGTTGTTGATTCTCTTGGCAACCAGGGTGATGTATTGCTTGCCATAAGTACAAGCGGAAATTCTGAAAATGTGTATCAGGCAGCTTTTAAGGCAAGGGAAAAAGGGATGAAAATAATTGGATTTACTGGAAAAGATGGAGGTAAATTGAGTACGCTGACGGACGTGGAAATCAGGGTGCCTCATTTTGGGTACTCAGACCGTATACAGGAAATACATATTAAAGCCATACACATTATGATTTCAATAGTCGAAAAATTGGTAATCTAAAATGCTTAGCAAAACTTTTGGCAGTGCTGTTTATGGTATAGACGCTACCACTATTACGGTGGAGGTCAATGTTTTATCTGGTACCAAGTTTTTTATTGTAGGTTTGCCCGATAATGCGGTTAAAGAAAGCCAGCAAAGGGTTGAATCTGCCATAAAACATTGTGGATATTATTTTCCGAGAAGTAAAACCGTAGTAAACCTTGCGCCTGCTGATATCCGAAAAGAAGGATCGGCCTATGATCTTCCAATTGCTCTGGGGATTTTAAATGCAACCCGGCAGATTCAATCCCAATTACTTGATAAATATATCATAATGGGTGAACTGGCCCTCGATGGCCTATTAAGACCTATAAAGGGTGTCTTGCCCATTGCCATAGAAGCGCGAAAAGCTGGCTTTAAAGGCTTTATATTGCCAAAAGAAAATGCTTCTGAAGCGGCCATCGTCAATAATCTGGATGTTATAGGGGTTCAGTCATTTAAGGAAGCCATTGACTTTTTAGTCGGTAAATCGTCTTTAGAACCACTGACAGTAGATACCCGGGATATATTTTTTCACGAACAAAATCAGTTTGATGTAGATTTCGCCGATGTACAGGGACAAGAAAACATCAAGAGAGCCTTGGAAATTGCGGCAGCCGGAGGTCACAATATTATTATGATAGGACCTCCGGGTTCAGGAAAGACAATGCTGGCCAAAAGGCTACCTGGAATTTTGCCCCCTCTTACCCTTTATGAAGCCCTCGAAACTACCAAAATTCATTCGGTTGCCGGAAAACTAGGGACTAATGCAACCCTCATAGCCCAAAGACCTTTCAGATCACCACATCATACCATATCTGACGTTGCCCTGGTCGGAGGCGGAGGCGTGCCTCAACCTGGTGAAATTTCCCTTGCACATAATGGCATCTTATTCCTGGATGAACTTCCTGAATTTAAACGAACCGTTTTGGAAGTGATGCGTCAACCTCTCGAAGAAAGGGAGGTACATATTTCGCGTGCCCGGGCCTCAGTAAGATTTCCTGCAAGCTTTATGCTGGTCGCAAGTATGAACCCCAGCCCTTCCGGAGATTTTCTTACAGAGGATGGCAATCACCCTGATTCACCCAATGATGTCAGAAGATACCTCCGAAAAATCAGTGGACCCCTTTTAGACAGAATTGACCTTCACATAGAAGTTACACCCGTTACTTTTGAACAGATGACTTCTTCCAGAAAATCTGAAAGCAGTACTGTAATACGTGAAAGAGTAATTAGTGCAAGAAATATTCAAACAGAAAGGTTCAATGAGGTTGAAGGAGTATATTGTAATGCGATGATGCCCTCGCAAATGGTGAAGAAAATTTGTGAAATTAGCGATGGGGGAAAAGCACTCCTTAAAACTGCTATGGACAAACTCGGGCTATCGGCAAGAGCATATGACCGCATACTCAAAGTAGCAAGAACCATTGCTGATCTGTCAGAATCTCAGGATATTAAAATTGAACATCTGGCTGAAGCCATTCAATACAGAAGTCTCGACCGGGAAGGATGGATGGGCTAAAGCCCTGTTCATCCATCCATTCTTGATAAACGTGATTATTTACGTAAGCTCCTGTCCAACCTTGATCAACAGATTTCGGGTATCTTTTATACCTTCATAAGCATCGCCCGGGCCCTCATATTCTATACCTACATATCCCGTATACCCGGCATCCTTTACAATTCTCATCATACGGTAATAATCTATATCTTTTTCATTGCCTTCTTCATCAAAGTTATGGCTCTTTGCGCTTACTCCAAAGGCAAAAGGCATTAACTCCTTCATCCCTTTGTATTTATCATATTCCTCCAGACAAACAGTATTCATCCATGCTTCAATGGTATTTTCTTCCGGCTCGGTTCTTTTAATACAAAAATTCCCAAAATCAGGCAAGGTACCGCGGTTATCAAGATCGATCCCACGCATCACGGATGCCAGCCACTGTCCATTAGATGAAAAACCTCCATGATTTTCGACAAGAATGTTGATGTCATAGGGCTTGGCAAACTCACATAACCTGCTCAAACCATCAATCGCAGCAAGCCTGGCATCCTCAGGATCTTCATCGGTGGTATACGCATTCACTCTTATGGCATGGCAACCCAGATATTTTGCAGCTTCGACCCATTTATAATGATTTTCTACCGCCTTAATGCGCTCTTTCTCATCTGCCACTGCCAAATAGCCTTCATCATCTATCATGATAAGCACATTCTTAATGCCCAGATCACCACTTCGCATTTTCAGCTCCTTTAGATAGTCCATATCTTTTGCTTTGTCTGCAAAAAACTGATTTACATACTCAACGGCTTCAAGGCCAAAAACAGTTTTGGTAATGCCCGGAAATTCAAGATTGGTAATTTCACCAGCGTAAAACTGCCTGAACAATGACCATTGGGCGAGGGAAATTTTAAAAAACATATCGTCAGAATTATAAAATACATCCTCCTCAGCCGTCTTTTCCTTTTTGCCGGAAAAACAGGACATTGTCATTCCTCCAAACAAGCCCGCACCTGCCAGGGCAATCGTAGACTGTTGTAAAAAATTTCTTCTGTTACACATATCCTTTTCTTAAAGTACAATACCAATATATTAATAATTTTAAAATATTTGATAGTATGGAATGCTAAATAGGTGTTAAACTGTTTTTTCTTTAAAATCTAAATCATTTTATTTGAAATGATTTGTCAGGTGAACATATCTGAAAAAAAGGAAATCCCTGCATTTTCTGAAAAACCTGCATTGCTATTATAACTTGTGCGTTTTTATCCCCCGGTTGGTGGGTAATTGTTTTAATTAAAACTTATGTGTTGATGAAGTTGATTGAAGTAAATGACAGCAGTACAACCAGGAAGTTTTTACATCTTCCGGTAGATCTTTATAAAAATGAAAAATGCTGGATAAGACCTCTTGACAAAGATGTAGAACAGGTATTTGACAATGAAAAAAACAAATATTTCAGAAACGGAGAAGGCATTCGCTGGATACTTGAAGATGATACAGGTAAAACTATCGGTAGAATTGCTGCATTTTACGGTAAGAATTTCGCTAAAGGAAATGATCAACCCACCGGGGGATTGGGCTTCTTTGAATGCATCAACGACAAACAGGCATCTGCTACTTTATTTGACGCTGCTGTTAATTGGCTCAAGTCAAAAGGAATGGAAGCTGTAGATGGCCCTGTGAATTTTGGGGATCGGGATAAATGGTGGGGATTGTTGGTTGATGGTTTTGATAAAGAACCGAATTATTGTTCAAATTACCATCTTCCCTACTACCGTGAGCTTTTTGAGGCCTATGGTTTTCAAATTTATTTTGAACAGTACACTTTTGGAAGACAGATAGATGGTGCGGTGAGTGACCGGCTTCATGATAAGGCTATGAGAATTAGATCAAACCCCAGCTATAGCTTCAGGCATCTCGAAACTTCCAGATTAGATGAATATACGGAGTACTTCAGGGTGATATACAATAAAGCCTGGACCAAACATATAGGTATATCGCAAATGAATGAAAGCATGGCCAAGCATATTATGAAGCAAATGAAGCCTATTCTCGATCCAAAAATTGTTTGGTTTGGATTTTATAATGATGAACCCATAGCCTTTTTTATCATTTTACCGGAAATCAACCAAATCATTAAACATCTTAACGGAAACCTGAACTGGTACGGAAAACTCAAATTTTTATACCATAAATGGCGTGGCACCTGTCGCAAAGTGCTGGGTATAGTATTTGGTATAGTTCCCGAACATCAAGGCAAGGGAGTTGAAGGTGGATTAATTTATGCTTTTAAAGATCAGATCCAGGGTTATTATCGAAGGTATGACTATATGGAAATGAACTGGGTTGGAGACTTTAATCCAAGTATGATTCACGTATTAAAACAAGTCGGAGCCAGTGCTGTAAAAACCCATAACACCTATCGCATGTTATTTGACCCCGAAAAACCTTATAAAAGGCATCCAATACTTCATTAAATAATAAAACAAAAGCGAATCAACAATGTATTATTGATTCGCTTTTGTCAAATTGAAAGCGTACTCAGAAATTGAAAATCCTATTAAGAGCAAATGATACCGTCTCCAATTCTTCTTTATTATCTGATACCGTAAAAATAATATCATTAAAGTCCCTGTCACTATCAAACATCACAGATACATCTTCAAAGGCTAAAACAATATCACCACATTCTTTTTCCCTAAACAACACATGCTGCTGAGATTCTCCAATATTAAAGACTCTGTCGGTATAATGCTTTGTATTATTGAAATTAATCGTTCCATTATTCCATCCGTCTTCAATCAGGAAAAAACCTATAACTGTACCCGGTTTAAATTTACCTGTGCCTAATTGCAACATATCACCTGGCTGGATGATTGTATTGGATACGTTCGGAAATAAGATATTCAATCTTAAATCAGAAGCCCGTGATGGCCGTTTACCTGACTCATAAGCATACCAACCAAACGAATTTGCATTGCCTGCACCTTCAAAAACAAATGATACAAACACTTCAGTTTCACGTGTTATGAGAATACGGGTTTGCGTGGTATCATGAAACAAAGCGGGATTTGCCAATCTGTTGTCCTGTAATTCAGGAAGTAAATCCATGATCCTGTCAAATAAAGTCGGACAGGTTTTAGCAGGAATGATTTCCTTAGGTTTTTCGTCAAATTCAAGTATTTCCTCCGCCTTTTCACAAGCCCAGACACCAAGAAGAAGTAAAACCAATAATACTATTAATTTGCCTTTGAACATATCTTTTTAATATAAAGTGGAATGACTAAATTTCACATAAACATCACTTAGCAAAAGTAAACAATTACACAATATAATACAATTATTCGTATTATAATTCTATTAGAAAACATACAATGTCTTCAAAAACCGATTATTGGCTTTTAATTCAAAGATAGGGTGTAAAAAATCTAAGCAAACACTCAAAAAGTAAAGAATAGGTATTTAGCTTACATTGTAATATATGAAGCCATTATTAATTTTTTATAACTTGCAGACACCTTATAAAACACTCTATCAGCCTGATAGGATTAAGTCATTTGAACCATCATATCAATTACTATGTTTATTATTGTATAATAGTAATTGATTTTGCATTAAATACAATACCAATACTTGTTGTCTTACATACACTGGGTGTCTTGTTTAATTTTGACTTGATATACCCAGGATAACACACTAAAATGCTAATTGGATAGAATTGCTGACATTTAAATTCTGAAATGATAATGGAATTAAAGGGAAAAAGAATAATTGTAACTGGTGGGAGTCTGGGAATCGGCAAAGCCACCGCCGCGCTTTTAAGCGCCAATGGTGCAAAAGTAATAATAACTGGACGGGATGAACAAAGGTTGCAAAAAGCAGCTACTGATATAGGCTGTGATTATGTTGTGGCCGATGTAGCTAATGAAGAAGATGTACAAAGAACTGTAGAGGCCGCTCTTGAGCTTCTGGGTGGCATAGATGTTTTAATCAACAATGCCGGCATTGGAGGTGCTTTCAAGGAACTTAGTGAATTAACCCTGGAAGATTTTCAAAAGATTTATAATGTAAATGTTTTTGGAGCTGCCATGATGGCAAAACATTGTGCAAAGATATTTATAGAACAATCTTACGGTCACATAATCAATATTGGCAGTACGGCATCCAGAAAAGGCTATGTAAACGGCACGATCTATGCCTCGTCAAAATTTGCATTGCGGGGTATGACAGAATGCTGGCAGGCAGAACTAAGAAAATTCAATGTAAGAGTCATGCTCATTAACCCAAGTGAGGTCACAACAGCATTCGCACAAGCTGACAGACATGAAAGACCCGAACAAGATAATAAATTGAGATCTGAAGAAGTCGCTCATGCCATAAAATCAGTTTTGACAATGGACGATCGCGGGTTTGTGCCTGAGTTGACTATTTTTGCAACAAATCCCTGGTAAAAATTCTGCATTATTATATTTGCAGCATGATAAATTTTATGGGAAAGGCAGTTTGATTACTCCCAATTTGCCTCCTAAACTGACAAATTAGTATTTTATGAGCCATTCCATGAAAATAATCAGAAGAATCAGCAACCAGAACAGGTGATAGGCTCTCTTTTTGGCTTTTCCAAAAACCAAATTATTAATGCCATAATCTGCCAGTCTCTCATATTTTGTTTTCATCAATCCGCCTCCTTTCCAGTATTTAAATATATCAAACGTGTCTTGTATATTACGCATATGTTAACACAAAGTTAACAATTATTTGAATTGACAAAATGAATAATGCAAATATTTTTAGTTTAACTGCCGAAATAATAATTATTTGCCCGTATCGTTGCAATTATAAAAGTATAATAACTTTAAAATTCGTGCATCTGAAATTTTCAATTTAATGAGGATCTGCTGAAAAAGTATGCATCTTTAATGTAAATTCATGATATTAAAATAAATCAACAAGCTAAGTGACTATCAGCGCACCCTAACTATAGATTACACATAAGTACACATGTGATTGCGACTGAGTTGCAGACCAATTTGGTGTATTTTTATCCAAATCAAAGTTTAAGTTATACACAGATCTGGTGAATATGTTGTACCGGGAAATTTTTATTGAAAAACTCTTGACAATTAGTCAGTCTTTATTACCTTTGGATTACAATTCCAATTCATTTAAGCGTAAACAAAAAACCAGAGGCCCGGAAGCTCCCAACTTTCGGGTTTCTTTTTTGCATGTATAAATACAATGTTGGACAAATCAGTCGCTTTAAAAATCAATTACTGTAATAGTAATATAGTTGACCGGGATTATATTTATGCACATATTGACTATTCAATTTTTCTGCAAATAATATGAAAAAAGGTCTTATTGCACAATTGGACTCGGTAAATGAGTTTGAAAGGGAGCCGGTGCCGGTTGGGCAGCAGCGTAGTTTCAAAAACTTTCTAGGTATGTATGCTGGTGAACATACCGCGGGTACCGAATTTGTAATAGGTCCTTTATTTGTTGCACATGGTGTAACAGCATTTGAGTTAGTATTCGGATTGTTAATTGGAAATTTACTGGCAGTACTGAGTTGGGCTTTCTTAACTGCACCAATAGCAGTAAAGGTAAGATTAACTATGTATTTCCAATTGGAAAAAATTTGCGGACCGATATTGGTTAAAGTTTACAATGTGGTTAATGGTCTCATGTTTTGCTTTTTAGCCGGCTCAATGATTGCAGTTTCTGCTACGGCAGTAGGCATTCCATTTGGCATCCCTATGCCCTCCCTTAGTGATTTTTATCCAAGTAGTATAGGATGGATTATCACTGTACTTTTTATAGGAGCCATCACTACCATTATAGCGATGTTTGGCTATCATTGGGTTTCTAAGTTTTCTAATATTGCCGCCCCGTGGATGATTTTGATTTTTTTTGCAGCTGGCATTGCCGTACTTCCAAACCTTGGGGTTACTAAAATTTCGGATTTCTGGACAGTTGCCAATGAAAAAATATGGACCGGGGAGGTAATGTCGGGACAAAGCAAATTTACGCTTTGGCATGTAATATTCTTCTCCTGGTTTGCTAATATGGCGATGCATATCGGAATGGCAGATCTCTCCATTTTGCGTTATGCAAAAAAATGGTATTATGGTTTTACCTCTGCTACAGGAATGTATATAGGGCACTATTTTGCCTGGATTGCTTCTGGTATTTTATATGCGCTGTTTCTCCAACAATCAAATCAAAGTACCGAATTTGCCCCTGGCGTTATAGCATATCAGGCGGCAGGTATTGCTGGTGCAGTATGTGTTGTCATTGCTGGATGGACCACTGCCAATCCTACCATTTACAGGGCGGGACTTGCGTTACAATCTTTAAAACCGACCGCCAAAACCTGGAAGGTAACCCTTATAACCGGAGCGCTAACTACGCTGGCAGCCTGTTTTCCTGCACTTGTAATGAAGCTGCTGGATTTTGTAGCTTTATATGGTTTATTACTTATGCCGATGGGTGCAGTTATATTCATTGACTTCTGGCTGATACCTAAGTTATCACTTATACCCAATTATGCAGCCTATAAAGGAATTAAGATAAACTGGTCAGCCGGTCTTACATGGGTTGTTACATTGTTTCTTTGTGTAGCTATAAACCAGGTTTTTGGTATAGAAATCTTTTTTCTGGGATTACCCGGTTGGTTTATTGCAGCATTTCTATATATAGTATTAAGTAAATTATTGCAAAAACCCATTCAATTAAGTGCAAGATGAAAGTGATTCTACAATTAATTTCTTTTGCAGGATTGGTACTCACCATTATTCCTGCATTGCTAACCTTTTCAGGAATTATTGGCATGGATACCAATAAATCTCTTATGCTTGTGGGTATGATACTATGGTTCGCCAGCGCACCATTATGGATGCATAAAAAAAGAGAAGATCAGGTCTAAGCTTACCGACAGTGGTCTGACAGCATGTCTTTGGCATAAGGTACTTTTTTATTGTGTGCCTCGGCAAAATCACGACATGCCCTTCGCATATCTTTCAACATCAGGTAACAGTAACCCCTTCTTGCAAATGCATCCTCCGGCCCTGACAATTCTATCGCTTTATTCAAATCATTTATGGCTACTCTCCAGTAATTGATGGCCATAAAGCATTTAGCACGGTTGTAATACGCCATCATAAAATCTTTATCTTCTTTTATGCTATTGCCAAAGTCATAGATAGCTCCAAAAATGTCACCAGTTCTGGCGCGGGCTATTCCTCTGTGGTACGTTGCATGAAGATGATTCCTATCTAGTTCAAGGCAGTTTTCAAGCGCCTCCAGTGCTTCTTTATTTTCACCGAGTTTCAGCAAACATACTCCTAATAAATATTGCGCCTCTACCATTTGAGGTGCATACATAACAGTGTTTTTTAAATCAACATAGGCTTCATTAAAAAGTGAATCCTTCCAATAAGTTCTGCCACGTCCCAGAAAAGATTCAATATGGTAGGGCTGTAAGCGCAGGGTTTTAGTATAATACAAACGACTTTTCTCATATTCGCCGATCTCCTCATACGTTCTTGCAAGATTATACATGGTGCTCCAGTCCTGGGGCTCCAAATTTATAACCTTTGTAAAATGAAATCTGGCTTCCAGATAGTTCCCATCCTCAAATTCTTTAAGACCCTTGATCTTATGATCATATGTACACGAGCTTTGCAGGAACAAATGAGTGATTAAAAAAATATAAACTACAAAACGAACCATACTTTCCTTACTGAAAAACAACTGAGAAATTTCACGTAGACTGAAATATCAACGAATAAACAAATTTTCTGTTATAAAAATAAACCATATTGATAAACCGGAACTTTCTTTTCAGTCTGTCATTATATGCTCTGCACAAAAATGATTTTCATAAATCTACAATGTAAAGTTGCACCTTAGTTTCTGCTATTTTATTTTGCCATTTATTCCTCTGAATTACATCGCTTTAAACAGATATGTCAACTTCATCTAGCAGATTCTTAAAATTTTGGTGTTATACGTGGATCGGCTTGTTTATTTTGTTTGCTTTATTACAATTAAACGACCCTGATCCGGAGATTTGGATGACCTTTTATTTTTTGGCTGCTGCGATTCATTTTGCTTTTTTATACCTGAAATTGCCGGTGTTGATTATTATTATATATGCACTTCTGGCATTTAGCTGGTCATTTTTGCAATTGCCTGAAACTTTTGAGGGGTTTGCACAGAAAGAAACACATAATATGAATGTTGAAGAGGCCAGGGAGAGTGCAGGCCTTTTACTTACCGGTCTGGTTACTTTACTTACACTATTGATTTATAAAAAACAATCCTGAAATTTTTATTCCAGGTATGCTATCAGTCTAAAACATTATGCCAAATTCCAAAGTAAATAAGTCATTCTTTATAGAAAGCTCTCTACCCGTAAAATTATTTCGATTCGCAACATTAAACAATCCCCTTTGGTAAGAAAATCCTACAAAATAGGAAGTATTTACTCCCAGGTTTTGTTCAATGCCTGTACCCAGGGTCATACCAATATCAAAAGGCAAAAATCTCGTAATTCCCACAGGCAAATTATCCCTTCGGTTGGTATGAATAAGAATTTCTGTAACACCACCAGCCTGAAAATATAATCTTTTATCTATGGCAATTTCATTGGTATACATTTTTAAGGTAAGTGGCACTTGCAGGTATTGAAGACTATAATTCTTTGAAAAATTTCTTTCCTGATCAAAAGAATCAAATTTAACCCTTTTTGACAGGTAGTTGATTCCAGTACTAAAATAATAATGTGTGCCTATAGGAAAATCAGCTATTATACCCATGGTTGGACGCAGGCCGATACCCGAAATATCTGAACCCGGCTTATCTGGATCTTCAAACCTTCCCATTTGAAGGGCAGGTGAGAACCGGAGTCCAAGATTCACCTGGCCCATTGCCTGATAACAGAAAGAAATACTTATAATTGCAAAAATAAAAACAGATTTAAATTGTTTCATGTCGACAAGTTTTAAAACTCTATTCAAAATTAATCAAATCGCTTCATACATAAGTAGCTCAGCAATTATATTGTTTGCTCTTATCTTAATAACCTTTTCCGGATGCAATAAAAAAGAAGAACAATGTATTGATGCTCCCGATGTTAGTTCGATTGAAGTCACTATTCAAATAGATCGGCTCGAAAGAAAGATCAGGCAAGCGAATAGTCCTGAAGAAATTCTAAATATTTTAAATAACAATGAAGATTTCGCCCGGGAATTTATAGGCATGAATCCATGGACGGATAAAGTAATGTTGGCAGACCATTTTTTTGAACTTCTTCAAAATGAAGGAATTGATACCCTCTTTCTGGAGGTGGAGCAAATATTCGGTGATATATCAACAATAGAGCAACAATTTGAAGATGCGTTCAGACATATCCTGTACTTCTATCCGAATTTTAAAATTCCAGCAATTCAGACTACTGTTACAGGTTTTGCCAGTGATATGTTTATTTCTGACCAGCAAATTATTTTTGGATTAGATTACTATTTAGGTCCTAATGCTACCTTTCTGCCGATGGACGTACCTTCTTACATACTTAAAAGGTATCAAAAAGAGTATTTGGTCCCTCAAACATTATTGCTAATTGCTGATCGATTTATAAAATCTGATCCATCTGACCAGACTGCCCTCTCTGAAATGATATATTATGGTAAAGCCTATCAGTTTGTTAAACAGATGATGCCTTGTGTTGCAGATTCTCTTATAACCGGCTATACAATTGAAGAGAGTATAGATATTAAAAGATTTGAATCAGTTATTTGGGCAAGTATGATTGAAAACGAATTTGTATACGAAACCAACCATACCATTAAACAAAAAATATTGGGTGAAAGGCCCAAGACTTACGAGATTGGTGAAAAGTGTCCGGGCCGTATTGGCAGGTGGACAGGTTGGCAGATTGTTCAACAATATTTAAGAAATAATCCAGGAGTAAGTCTGCAGGAATTAATGGTAAATACTGATGCTCAACAAATATTTCAGGATTCTAAATACAAACCAGGAAAGTAACTGTAGTATCGCCCTGAATCAGCAAAGTTTCACATAGCTACCCAACAGTTTAATGTCTTTCTTATGTTTGTCAAGAACTGGTACAACGTTTGGATCCATAAAATGTCCTTCAAAATCTATATAAAACCAATATTTAAAAGTCTTACCTTTCTTTGCCGGTCGACTTTCAATCTTAGTCAAATTAATACCAGCATGATAGAAGTCTTGCAGAAATGTTACGAGACTACCCGGTTTGTCAGATGCCCTGGCAAGTATGGTGGTTTTATCATGGCCCCCTGCCTGGTTAACCATATCTTTGGCAATAATTAAAAACCTGGTAAAATTGTCCTCTGAGTCTTCAATATTATGAAACAAAATGGGCAGGTTAAATTTTGTAGCAGCTATATGAGAACAGATTGCCGCTGCACCTGGTTCTCTTTTGGCCATTTTTACTGCTTTCGAAGTTGAATCAACCGGAATCAATTCAACGTCCCTATCGAGAAATGTTTCTGATATAAATTTTCTGCATTGCCTGAAAGCAATATCCCTTGAAAACACTTTTCTTATCTCATTAATACTTTCTTCAATAGAACCCAAAGCAAAATGTATTGACAAAGGCACTTCTGCTACAATATTTAAATCGTACATACTCAAAAGGTCGATTGTCTCTGTAACGATACCTTCCTGATTGTTTTCAAGTGGTATAACGCCAAAGCGTGCACGACCTGTCTCTACAGATTCGAAGACCGACTTTATAGTATCCAAGGGCAAATAATCGCTCATTGCCCCAAAACGGCTCTCAGCAGCCTGGTGGGTAAAACTATTTTCAGGGCCAAGGTAAGCAACAAGCTCTGGTAGCTCAAGATTTCTGCTGATGGCAAAAATTTCATAATAAATGGCCTCAATGGCCTGTCTGTTAAGAGGCCCCTTATTTAACCTGCAAAGGCGATCAACAATCGACTTTTCCCTTTCAGGCCGATAAATAGCGGTTTTTGTAACCCTTTTCAATTCTCCGACCTTTCTTACTACTTCCATCCTCTTGTTGAGAATTTCGAGTAATTGATTGTCGAGCTGATCGATTTCCTTTCTGTATTGATCCAGATCCAAGATAATATACTTTAAATATGTGTTTCAGTTTTGATTATACCATGGATAAAATACGGTATAAAATGAACTTATTCGTCGAATTCAAATGGTAAAGCTATTATTTTTTTCTCAAGTATTAAAGAGAATTTTTTCATGGATCCAAGCCCAATTAAAATATGTAAGCTTAAATGGTTATTTTGGCGCATGAAATCAGCTGTCGTAAAATGTTGTGATTGTAACCTATAAATTCAATGAAAGATATAGATGCGCTACTACATGAAATTGAAGAATTAAAAATAGATAAGATGAGCCTTTTAAAGGTTATCTCTCATGATATCAGGGCTCCGTTTAATCGCATTTTTGCATTTCTTCAGTTATTTAAATATTCTCAGGACAATCTCAATAACGAACAAATAGGTTATCTGAATTCTATCTATAAGGAGGTAATGGGAGGACTGGAAATGATAAAAAACCTAAATGGTTTGAGAGAGATTGACAGACAAGCAGCAGACTTTACCCTTACTAATGTATTAGCTTCTGATCTCCTTAAAAAATCAATCATACATTTAGAAGAATTATTTCTTTTAAAAAATATTGAGATCAGGCACAGACTCACTGATATGGATGTAAAAGTGAAAGCAGATGAGTTTTATCTCACAAAAATTTTTGATAATCTTCTTTCGAATATGGTAAAGTATACGCCTCTGGGTGGCAGCTGTGAAATAACTGCTTTTGCAAAAGAAAACACATTTGAATTAAGATTTACCAACCAAGGAGAACCTATTCCTGAAAATGAAAGGTCAGAATTATTTAAACGGTATAAAAAATTATCCATAAAACCCACACAAGGAGAAAGTCAATCGGGTCTCGGGCTATATCTCAGCAAGTTTTATATCGATAATATGGGAGGAGAATTACGATATAATCCTGCAGGCAACTCTTCCTCTTTTTTACTTACCCTTCAGTTGTCAAAATCAGATCAGCAATAAAAATAAACCGGGTTAAAAAGTAATTTAATAGCCCGGTGTACATGACTTTTTATCGAATGAGTCTTAATAAATAGTCACCATAACCACTTTTTACAAGAGGCTGAGCAATTTTTTCAAGCTGAGCTTCATTTATATAGCCCATTCTGTAAGCAACTTCTTCAATACAACCGATTTTCAAACCCTGTCTTTCTTCGATAACCTGAACAAAAGTTCCGGCTTGCATCAAAGAGGCAAAAGTTCCTGTATCAAGCCAGGCCGTGCCTCTGTCAAGAATACTAACCGAGAGCTTAGCCATTTCAAGATAAATTTTATTTACATCAGTAATTTCCAATTCACCCCGCGGACTTGGTTTGAGGTTAGCTGCAATATCTACTACCTGATTATCGTAAAAGTATAAGCCAGGTACCGCATAATTTGATTTGGGTTTTAAAGGCTTTTCCTCTATTGATATGGCTTTATACTGCTCATTAAACTCTACTACACCATACCTCTCAGGGTCGTTTACATGGTAGGCAAAAACCACACCACCATCAGGATCGTTATTTCGATGGAGTAAACGGCCCATACCAGCACCATAAAATATATTATCACCCAGCACTAGTGCTGCCTTATCTTGTCCGATAAACTGAGCCCCAATAATAAATGCCTGCGCAAGACCTTCTGGTTTTGGTTGTTCTGCGTATGAAAAATTACACCCAAGGTTGCTGCCATCTCCAAGTAGCTTTTCAAAATTAGGTAAATCATAAGGAGTAGATATAATGAGAACATCTTTTATGCCAGCCATCATAAGGGTAGATAAAGGATAATATATCATTGGTTTATCGTAAACCGGCATAAGCTGCTTGCTCACCGCAAGGGTAAGAGGATGTAGCCGGGTGCCTGAGCCTCCGGCAAGTATGATTCCTTTCATTCTACTGGACTTTAATAATTATAAGCAAATTTATTCTCCATATTGAACTTCATAGTACTGCTGGTAGGCTCCTGACGTAACATTGTCAAGCCATGTCTGATTACTGAGATACCAGTCTACGGTTTTTTCTAATCCTTCTTCAAATTGGAGCGATGGCTGCCAACCTAATTCATGCATAATTTTATTAGCATCAATTGCATATCTCAGGTCATGGCCTGCCCTGTCTTTTACGTAGGTAATAAGTTTTTCACTGCTGCCTGCCTCGCGGCCAAGCTTGTTATCCATCACCTTACAGAGAAGCTTAATCAAATCAAGATTTTTCCATTCGTTAAAACCACCTATATTATAGGTCTCACCTACCTTTCCTTTATGGTAAATATCGTCTATTGCTCTTGCATGATCGACGACAAACAACCAATCCCTTACATTATCACCTTTGCCATATACGGGTAATGGCTTATTATTTCTGATGTTATTTATAAATAAAGGCAATAACTTTTCGGGAAACTGATTAGGACCATAATTATTGGAACAGTTACTAATTACTACAGGCAAACCATAGGTATTATGGTAGGCCCTTACAAAATGATCTGAACCAGCTTTGCTGGCTGAATAGGGCGATTGCGGATCGTAGGGTGTTTCTTCTGTGAAGTATCCGCCATCATCAAGAGATCCATAAACTTCATCCGTCGAAACATGATAAAATAAGTGTTGGTCCATATCATCCTTCCAACTTTGCCTTGCTGCATTTAACAAATTCACTGTTCCAACAATATTGGTATAAATAAACTCCATAGGATTGGCAATACTGCGATCTACATGAGATTCTGCTGCCAGATGGATAATTCCATCAAATCTATGCTCTGAGAATAATTTAAAAACAGCTTCTTCATCAACAATATCAATTTTTAAAAAATGATAATTATCTGCGTTTTCTACATCTCGCAGATTTTCAAGATTGCCGGCATAGGTAAGCTTATCTAGATTATATACCTGATAGTCTTTGTATTTATTCACAAACAACCTGACAACATGCGAGCCGATAAAACCGGCCCCACCAGTTATAAGTAATTTTTTCATGGATTCAGCCGGATTTTAGCGCTTTATGTATTTTTCAAAATTATTATGCTCATTTTTAAATAAGGCCTCTTCAGGTAATGATTTAAAATAATCATAAGTGATTTTCAAGCCTTCCTGCCTCGAAACTTTAGGTTCCCAACCCAGGATTTTTCTAGCCAGACTTATATTAGGTTGCCTTTGGGTAGGGTCGTCTTTTGGCAACGGTTTGAATATTACTTTTTGACTTGTATTGGTAAGCTTAATAATTTCATCCGCAAAATCGAGAATGGTGATCTCATCGGGATTACCAATGTTTACTGGTCCGCTGTAATCACTCAATAAAAGTCGGTAAATACCCTCTATCAGATCATCCACGTAGCAAAAAGAGCGGGTCTGTGAACCATCGCCAAATACAGTAAGATCTTCACCTCTCAAAGCCTGACCTATAAATGCAGGAAGTACACGTCCGTCGTTAAGGCGCATACGAGGACCATAGGTATTAAAGATCCTTATAATACGGGTCTCAACGCCATGGAAGGTATGGTATGCCATGGTCATTGCTTCCTGAAACCTCTTAGCTTCATCATAAACACCGCGTGGCCCTACCGGGTTAACATTGCCCCAGTAATCTTCAGTTTGAGGATGAACATGTGGATCTCCGTAGACCTCAGAGGTTGAAGCTACCAGAATACGTGCGTTTTTTGCTTTAGCCAGTCCGAGCAAATTATGTGTACCTAAAGAACCTACTTTTAAAGTTTGTATTGGAATTTTCAGATAATCAATGGGGCTCGCAGGAGATGCAAAGTGTAAAATATAATCTATGTGCCCTGATACATGTACATAATTCGATACATCATGCTCATAAAAAACAAACTCCGGAAGCTTGAACAAGTGTTCAATGTTTTTTAAATCACCAGTGATGAGGTTATCCATTCCAACCACATCAAATCCTTCGGCGATAAAACGGTCACATAAATGGGACCCTAAAAATCCGGCAGCGCCGGTAATTAATACTCTTTTCTTATCCATGTATTTCTGATCTACCTATACTGTAATATGTAAAACCTAATTCTTTCATATCCTGAAGCGGATAGAGATTTCTTCCATCAAATATAACTTTATTTTTAAGTTTATTTGCCATCACTGCAAAATCAGGCAACCTGAACAATGGCCATTCCGTGATAATAAACAATGCATCCGCTCCTTCAAGACAGTCGTATTCATTGTCACATAAATCGATACGGTCTCCCAATTCTGTTTTAGTATTTTCCATTGCTTCAGGGTCAAAAGCCTTTACTTTGGCACCAAGCGATAGTAACTCTTCAATATTATAAAGTGCGGGAGCCTCTCTGATATCATCTGTATAAGGTTTAAAAGCAAGACCCCAAATAGCAATGGTTTTACCTGATATATCTCCTCCGAAATGTTTCAATAATTTAGGAATAAATTTTACCTTCTGTTCCTGATTAACTTCCATAACTGACTTTAAGATTTTAAAGTCATAGTTAACCTCACTGGCAGATTTAGCAAGTGCCTGTACATCTTTAGGAAAACAACTGCCTCCATAGCCTATCCCTGCAAAAAGAAACCTTTTACCAATACGTGAATCGGTGCCAATTCCCTTTCTCACATCATCAACATTGGCACCCAGCAATTCGCACATATTGGCAATTTCGTTCATAAACGTGATTTTAGTCGCCAAAAAAGCATTGGCAGCATATTTAGTAAGTTCCGCAGATCGTTCATCCATAAATATGATTGGATTGCCTTGCCTCACCAAAGGTGCATACAATGCATCCATTATAGATATAGCTTTCATTGAATTAGTTCCAACTACCACCCGGTCTGGTTTCATAAAATCATCCACAGCAACACCTTCTCTGAGAAACTCTGGGTTTGAAACCACATCAAAATCGACCTTTGCCCTTGCAGCAATGCGCTGCCTGACCTTTTCGGCAGTGCCAACCGGAACAGTGCTTTTATCAATTATCACGGCATAATCATCAAGTAAAGGCCCAAGATCATCAGCAACTTTTAAAACATATTTTAAATCAGCAGAACCATCCTCATCAGGAGGGGTCGGTAAAGCAAGAAAAATCACTTTCGCATCCTTTACCCCTTCGGCAAGCTGAGTGGTAAATGTAAGCCTGCCTGCATCTACATTCCGGTGAAATAAGACATCGAGACCTGGTTCATAAATAGGTAATTTACCTTCTTTCAGTTTCTTTACTTTGTTTACATCGATATCAACACAAGAAACATGATTTCCAAGCTCAGAAAAACAGGTGCCAGTAACGAGTCCTACATAGCCTGTTCCTACAACAGCAATTTTCATGTATTTTTTAGTCTAGTTTGAAATTTTTGAATTCAACCGCTAAAATATAAATTAAATCATATAAAATATTGTTTAACAAATAATTTATTTTTTGAGTTATGTAATAATTATGCGCATAATTATAAAAACACAAGTAAGATCAGACTGGCAAACGGTAAAAGATGCCTTTAATGAAAGTCTTTTAAAGCGTTTGTCCCCCCCTTTTCCACCTGCAAGGCTTGTAAGGTATGATGGAAATTCGCCTGGAAACCTGATTGAAATTGAATTGAATTTCCTGGTTTTCAAAGCTTATTGGGTGAGCATTATCACTGCCGAGCAGGAAAATATAAGCGGCTATTCTTTTACAGATGAGGGTTATAAGCTACCATTTTTCCTGTCACGCTGGAAACATATCCATAAAATTACGGAAAACCCCAATGGAACTTTAATTATTGATGATATAGAATTTGGAACTGGCTATTTACTGAGTGATTTTATACTATATCCTGCTTTATGGTTGCAGTTTATGTACCGCAAACCCATTTATAAGAAAGTATTTTCAAGGTCATAACCTGTATGGCGGGCTATGCGGCCCAGAAAAGTTAGGAACATCAAATTAAATCATAGAAGGGTCTGCTGAAAAAGTTACCTCCTAAATATAAATTCATGTCATTAAATTAAATAAATCAAAAAAACAGGCGATTTTCAGCGCACACTAATAAGCTTATCCCAGGGGCTGACTATCAGGATTTGTAAAGCGATTTCTTTTGGAAATTTTAAATGTATTTGGCAATACGCTAAGGCAACTTGAACTATGGATTAAGACAATCTTCAACCAGCTGTCCTTTTAACAGGGAGATAAGATTATTTGCCGCACGTTTTTGAAGTTCTATATGCGAATTTTCTGAATACCAGGCATAATGACCCGAACATAATACTGAAGGATGTTTTAAAAGCATCTCAGGCAATTCACTTGGAATTTCGGTGTGGAACACATCGAGCCCGGCACTATGGATGAGGCCATAATCCAAAGCATGTAAAAGATCGGTTTCGTCTATCACCTGACCTCTGGCTGTATTGATAATAATTGGTTTTTTACGCATTTTTTTAAATGCCTGAAGGTTCAGCAAATTAACAGCTTCAGGTGTAAGATTACAATGAATGCTTATGGCGTCACTTTCGCTGACCAAAGTGTCAAGATCAACTTTCTCAGTACCTTTTTGCAGAAAAACTTCATCCTCAATAAAGGGGTCATAAGCTATAATTTTTCTAAACAGATTTCTGCATTTTGCAGCCATTGTGCCTCCGATACGGCCAAGTCCTATAATACCAAGGGTCATTTGATGTAATTCCGGCATGCAAATATTGGGTGCTTCTCCAAATTTTTCACGAATATGCCGGCAACCAGCGGGCAGTCTGCGCAAGCAGGATAACAGCATCGCCAAAGCATGATCAGAAACTGCGTGGTTACCATATCCCCTTACATTGGCACAATAAACATTATGTTGGGTACATGCATCGAGATCGATATTCTCATAACCGGCTCCATATCTTACGATGGCTTTAAGCCCTGGGCATTTGTCAAGAAAATATTTATTTATTTCTGTAAACCTTATCAACAAACCTACCGCATCAGAAGAGAATTTTACTTTTGCAGGGTAGTCATTTTTTTCCCCCGGAAAGAGTTCCAGTGTATATCCATTTTTAGAAAAAATTTCATGTTCATAATGGTATGATTCGTATCCTGTATCAAGAATGGCTATTTTTCTTCGCATATCAGGGTATTAAAGCAATAATATGATCGCTTCATTGAAAAAGACATTTAGTAAAATTATTTGCAAAATATTAATTCAGATTTCTAAGTGCTTTTTCTAAACGGGCAGCATAATTGTCTATTTGCCTGGGTTCCTCAAAACCAACAATCAGGTGATCAACCGTACCGAGTTTAAGTACATATGATAGAGATTTCTCTATTCTATCAGGATCGTCTTTATAATTACCTGCTCCTATTAATTTCATACCTATAATGCCCTTTCCTTCTTTGTGAAGTTTTGCAATGACAGGGGTTACTTCTTCAGGATTTTTTTTATCCATGGAATCACCAAAAGCATTTATTCTTACATGTACAACATCAACCCAGTCTTCACCTACACAGGCCTCCATAGCATCCAATGAATGCACAGAGACTCCATGAGCTTTAATGATTCCCTTTGCCTTTAAGTCAGATAAAATATCCATTTGCCTTGATTGCTGTTCAGTCCATTGAGGGTCTACCATACAATGAATTTGCACGAGGTCGATATAATCAGTATCCAATTCCTTTCTGAAACGTTCAATCACCTGGTCGGCGTCTGGTCTCTCATCTTCAGGCAATGCGCCTGGCCTAACCCAAATTTTAGTACAAAGTGTATATTTATCCCTTGGAATAGACTTCAGGGCTGCGGTTGTATGGGGGTGGGTACCGTAGAGATCTGCACAATCGAAAAACCTGATTCCCTTGTCATAAGCGTATTTAATCACATTAACCGCATGTTCTTTACCCATACGTGTAATTGAAGAAGAACGCTTGCTGCCATGAAAACCTGTTCCCATTCCCAAAAGAGATGTACTCAAACCCGACTTCCCAAGATTAACCGTCTGATAGGCACTGATTGATTCTGGCACAAGGTTGATTGCAGAGGCATTGGCGCTTTTTTCTAGCATGAGGGTTGCTGCACCAGCCGAAACGGTATTCAAAAATTGTCTTCTTGATATCTTCATAGGACCCAGGTTTAAGTTTTAATTGATAAATATATCAAAATGAAACTATTTTGTCAAACTGAGTCTGATATCGTCTATTAATGCCAATTCTATAGATTGGCTGTTGATTTTCTCAATTGTATATGGTAGCCCAAAGGCATCATCATTTTCAAGAAACCGCAATACCTGATTGTCGAGTTTCCAATTAATATGTGTAGTAAGGGTATCGCATGTAAATGCACAACCTTTATAGCCATAAGCTTCTATAATTGCTGTTCCATCGGCAAAAAAACTTATTTTTCCATCCATTGTGAGTGCCTCTTCCATTTCATCGGAAACTTCACCACTACCATTCCATGTAGCATGCCATTCTCCTAAAAGCATAGTATCTGCATTTTTCTCCTTAGAAAGACAGGACGACCAAATCAGTGCCAATGTAGTCAGAAAGGGTAAAAAAAATAATGAACTGTTATTCCACATGTTTCAGATATTTAAATTAATCTGTTCAATTCCTGTGTTTGAATTCTGTTTAAATACAATTATAAAGCATTGAAACACCAGATTGATAACTATATTAATGTAAACTTTTATGCCATAGAAACAGCTTTCAGTTTTATTTTTCTTTTAAATCTATAAAAGTATAAATTTAAATAAAATTATAATTTAAAATAAGAAATTGATTGATTATTGCAATGAAATGGTTTTTTCAGCCATTCGTCTGATTGAAAATTCAAAATTATCAGGAAACTTCATGATGTTTTTGAGCGGATACCAGGCAGCATTTATAGATTCATGATTTATTTGCAAGGTGTCATTCTCGTCAGAAACAAAAATATATCTTATATCGAAATGCTCATGTTCCATCACTTTTCCTCGTGCAGGGATGGTATGAATATCAATATCGAAGATGTTTTCATGCATTGCACATAATGAGCTCAGACCGGTTTCTTCTTTTGCTTCTTTTTCTGCAACCAGCAAAATATTTTCTTCTCCATCTGCATGTCCCCCGGGCTGCAGCCACTTATTAAGTTTTTTATGATGCAGGAGTAGTGTATGGCTTTTTGCAGGGTTTATAATCCAGGCCGATCCTGTAATATGCCCGTTGAGATGGCTTCTGTAAAAGCAATCCTGATGTTGAAGCAGGTTCAAAAATCGAGGAATAAATTCAATTTCTTCTTTGAATTTGCTTCGATAATTCAGCAGACTTTCTACAAGTAATGTACGATTGCCATTTGACAACTTTGGCATACAATTATTTTGCGAGTGCATCGGCACCACCGACTATTTCGAGGATTTCCTTAGTAATGGCAGCTTGTCTGGTACGGTTATACATAAGATTGAGTTCCTTGAGGAGTTCACCTGCATTTTCCGTGGCTTTATCCATGGCTGTCATTCTGGCTCCTTGCTCGGAAGCATTAGATTCAAGTAATGCTTTATAAAAAACAATTCTTAAAGATTGTGGAATTATTTCTTCCAGAAGATATTCGACAGATGGTTCAAAAATGTAATCGTAGGAAGTAGCAGCAGATGCACTTTGCTGCTTACTTACGCTCGTTTCATCGAGATCATCAGTTTCAGCATTGAATTCAGGAATAGGCAGGAATTGTTCTTTGCGTACAATTTGCGTTGCCACATTTTTAAATTCATTATACAAAATATCTACTCTGTCGAAGGCTTTATCAGTAAAAGCATCCATGGCCAGCTGCGCGGCTCTTTTTGCATCTGCAAATGTTAGATTTTGCTGGAGGTTGTGAAATTCTGAAATGGTCAAAAAACCTCTTTTTCTAAAATATTCATTTCCCTTTCTGCCAATGGGCATAATCACCAGGTTACCTGCTGCAAATTGATCTGCATAATTTTCCTGTATGTGATTAAGTGTATTTTTCAACAGGTTACTGTTGAACCCACCGCAAAGTCCCTTATCAGATGTGATCACAATTAGAAGTACCTGTCGGATTTCCCGCTCAATGGCATATACGTTTTCAATATCATCATTGAGGATGCTTGTGACTCTTGTAAGTATACTTTCCAACTTATCTGCATAGGGTCGCATCTGTAGAATTACATCCTGAGCCCTTCGCAATTTTGAAGCGGCGACCATTTTCATGGCTTTTGTTATCTGTTGGGTTGACTGAACAGATTTTATACGACTTTTTACTTCTTTAAGGTTGGCCATTCAACAAGAGCTTTAACAATATCAGATTGAATATTTTTGGGCTATTTCAGCAGCTACTTTACTTAGCACAGTTTCCTCATCATCACTGTAATTGCCCGATCTTAATGACGCCATGGTATCCTTGTTATGCAATTTGAGTTCTTTGAGATATTCAGCTTCAAAAAGTTTCATACTGCCTACAGGAACCTTATCTGTAAATCCTTTTGTAGTAGCATATATAATGGCAACCTGTTGTTCAACCGGTACCGGAGCATACTGAGACTGCTTGAGAATTTCAAGGTTTCTTCTTCCCCTGTCAATAGTGAGCTTTGTAGCGGCATCAAGGTCAGAACCAAATTTGCTGAAGGCCTCAAGCTCCCTAAACTGAGCCTGATCGAGTTTCAAAGTACCTGCCACTTTTTTCATGGGTTTAATCTGTGCTGCTCCACCAACCCTTGATACAGAAATACCAACATTTATGGCAGGTCGTATTCCGGAATTGAACAAATTGGTTTCAAGGAATATTTGACCATCTGTAATGGAAATAACATTGGTTGGTATATAGGCAGAAACATCACCAGCCTGTGTTTCAATTATGGGTAATGCAGTAAGCGAACCACCCCCCTTTACCATATGTTTGATTGAATCGGGGAGGTCGTTCATTTTTTGGGCAATTTCATCATTTGAAATGATTTTTGCGGCCCTTTCCAACAATCTTGAGTGAAGGTAGAATATATCTCCCGGATAAGCTTCCCTTCCTGGAGGTCTTCTTAAAAGCAGAGAAACTTCTCTGTAAGCAACCGCCTGCTTAGAAAGGTCATCATAAATAACCAGGGCTGGTCGGCCAGTATCTCTGAAAAATTCGCCAATAGATGCTCCTGCAAAGGGTGCAAAGAATTGCATGGGCGCCGGATCAGCTGCAGTAGCTGCAACTATAATAGTATAATCCATAGCACCAGCTTTTTCGAGGGAAACCACTACCTGTCTAACCGTAGAGGCCTTTTGCCCTACAGCCACGTATATGCAATAAACGGGCTCTCCTTTTTCATAAAACTCCCTTTGGTTTATGATGGTATCAAGGGCCACAGCGCTTTTTCCAGTTTGTCTGTCACCAATAATAAGCTCCCGCTGCCCCCGACCAATTGGTATCATTGAATCAATGGCTTTAAGCCCTGTTTGCAAAGGTTCTTTAACTGGTTCACGAAAAATCACACCTGGCGCCTTTCTTTCAAAAGGCATTTCGTAAAGATCGCCATCAATGCTTCCTTTTCCATCAATTGGTTCGCCCAGGGTATTGATTACCCTTCCAAGCATGCCTTCTCCAACTTTAATAGAAGCAATGCGCTTTAATCTTTTTACGGTATCGCCCTCACTTATTTCAGAAGAATCTCCGAGGATTACAGCTCCCACATTATCTTCCTCCAGGTTTAAGACCATTCCATTGGTACCATTTGCAAACTCCAGCAATTCGCCAGATTGTGCATTATTTAAACCATAAATACGTGCTACTCCATCACCTACCTGTAGCACGGTGCCAACTTCCTTTAATTCTTCTTCTGTTCTGAAGTTAGAAAGTTCTTCTCTTAAAATTGCTGATACCTCATCTGGTCTTATGCTTGCCATATTTATATCGAAAATATCTTGATTAATTTATTTTTTTCCGGTTGTTAGTACAGCCCTCATCCTATTGATCTGGCCTTTAAGTGATCTGTCAAGCTGTTTATCCTCAACATTGAGTATGAATCCACCAATAATTTCCCGGTCGGTCTCAAACTCAAGTTTTGCTTGTTTTCCTGTGATATCTTTCACATAGGCACTTAATATCTCTTCCATTTCAGGGTATGGTTGCATGGCAAGCGTAACTCTTGCCTGTACAATACCTCTATGTTGATTATAAAGAACTTTATACAATTCTGTCAAGATCGGCAAAACTGAAAGTCTTGATTTTCTGGATAGAATTTCAAAAAATTTCAAGGTAATCTCCTGGGTTCTGCCTTCAAAAAGTCTATGAATGATCCTAAGTTTTTTATCATCCTTTATTACCGGGCTTCTCAGCATTAAAACCAAAGATCTATTTTCATCAAATATACTTTTTATCAGATCCATATCTTTATCGATCTGATCTTCGATCTTCCTTTCAACTGCCAAATCAAAGATGGTTTTTGCGTAACGGCTGGCTATTCTGAAGTCTGACATCCCCTATATTTAATTAAGTTTGATCTCCTTTAAATAGCTTTCCATCAATTGCCTTTGTGCTATGTCATCGGTCATTTTGGTTCTTATCAATTTTTCAGCAATACTTAATGACAAATCACCTACCATACTTTTAATTTCAAGTAAAGCAGCTTCTTTTTGCTTTTCGATGCTTTGTTGTGCATCACTTAGGATTTTATTGGCATCCTTTATTGCATCAAATCTGGCTTTTTCCTTAATCTCACTGGCAGTGTTCAAGGCATCTTTAATGAGTTGATCTCTTTCTGCTTTTGCCTTTATCAGAAGTTTTTCATTATCCTGCCTGAGCTTTTCAAGTTCACGTCTTGCCTTAGCTGCTTCTTTCAGAGACAGTTCGATACTTTCCTGTCTTGATTTAAGAGCGCTCAGAATAGGTTTCCATGCAAACCTGGTCAGTACCAGCAACAAAATCAAAAAAATGACAGTTTGCCAGAAAAACAGACCTAAATCAGGGGTAATTAAATTCATATTTGTTTGTTGATTAAATTTGGAAATACCCGATTGAGAGCCCATCGCTCTTCAACCGGGTTTTTTCAATACATCAGCTGGTTGCGATGATAAGACAAACTATAGTACCAAACAGTGCAACAGACTCTATAAGGGCTGCAGCAATGATCATGGCAGTTTGAATTTTACCACCCGCTTCCGGTTGACGTGCAATGGCTTCCATAGCAGCCTGACCGATTTTACCAATACCCAAACCGGCTGCCAGAGCAACAATACCAGCACCAATTCCTGCACTAAGCATTGCCAGACCTTCAACAGCTAATAAAACAACATTTGCTAACATTTAAATAAAAATTTATAGGTAAATAAAAGAAATAACCTGTTTAACCGACTTCAAGGCTATGTGCCTCCTCCTGCTCCAAATCATGATAATGATCATGCTCATGCTCTTCAACTGCCATTCCTATATAAATGGCTGATAAAAGGGTAAAGACAAAGGCCTGAATAAAAGCGACCAATAACTCTACCATATTCATGAATAAACCAAAAATGATACTTACAGGGCTAAAAGCAACACTTTGAAATATAAAAACCAGGGCAATCAAACTCATTATAATTATATGGCCTGCGGTAATATTGGCAAATAACCTGAGCATCAAAGAAAAAGGTTTGGTAAAAATGCCAATAAATTCCACCAGAGGCATAAGTGGTATCGGGTATTTCATCCACCATGGTACACCAGGCGTATTGAAAATATGTTTCCAGTAATCCTTAGACCCTGATATATTAGTAACCACCAAGGTAAACAGAGACAAACTCAGCGTTACTGTTATATTTCCTGTGAGGTTGGCTGCCCCGGGTAAAAGCCCAAGAAGATTATTAAACCAGATAAAAAAGAAAACAGTCAGCAAATAGGGTGTAAAAGCTTCATATTTTTTTTCACCTATATTTGGTCTGGCAACACCGTCTCTAATGAAAATGATCACAGGTTCAAATAAAGCCTGAATACCCCTTGGGGCACTGTTTACATTACCTTTATATTTTTTGGCTATGGTTAAAAATACCATAAGCAATATAAAAACAGAAATGAAAAGTGAGGTTACGTTTTTGGTAATAGAGAAGTCATAAACTTTCCTGTCACTTTCTACAGGTATGATTTTGTGTTCCTCATTGTAGCGGTATCCTTTGAACTCTACAGGCTTGTGCTCTTTATCTACCAGTTTTGAGGACATAAATACTTCTATACCCCTATCAGCAGAAACAAGTATCACAGGAAGAGGGAGGGTTATATGAATGTCTCCTATGGTCGCAAAATGCCATTCATGTGCATCCTGAATATGGTGTAAAATAAATGCCGTTTTGTTATCTGAATTCCCACCAGCTGCTTTTAATTCAGCCTGACCAATGCAACAGATAAAAAATATAAATATTAAATTAAATCTAACTAAAAATATAAAAGCCCTTTTACTCATTTTCACTTGTCTTCTCTGAATGCTTGCGAAATATAGAAAGAATAGAATAGATTTCAAATCCAAGGAATAAGAAATACAAAGTGATAAAATTGGCAACAAATGCAATAACATTGCCTCTATCCATCAGAATCAATAATAATGCTAAACCTGCGCTTATAAAAAGGCGCCCGGCGGCAGTACCAAAATAAATCATCAAAAACTGATCACTTCCTGGTGACGAAAAGTTTAACAGGAGTTTCAGGTTTACAAATGTCAATAAAAAAAAGAACAATAGTAACCAATAGCTGTTTTCATATGCTATCTGAAATTCCATAAGCTTAACAGCTAAAAGCGCTAATGCAATACATATGGTAAAAACAATAAGTTGCCTGTATGGAGGATTCAATAGTTTCAAATTTTATTCTTTTGGTAAGCTTTTGATTAGTGAATAAAGGGCTGCAAATATAAAAAGCAGAATGAGACTTATTGTAAAAGCAGGGATTTTTAATTCAAAATATTGATCCAACTGTTTACCTAGCCAGTAACCTAAAAAAATGAGTCCTGCCATTTGAAAGGCAAGACCCGTATACCTGGCGTAATCTTTATAAGGGTTTGGGGCTGGGGTTTGAGATTTTTTCGTTTTCGGTGCTTTTTCCATTTTTTTCGCTTCCGATTTTAATTTCTTTTATGGCAGTTCCCATTTTGCAATTGCCATTGATGGTGGCACCTGACTCCACAATGAGTTTATTGGTATATATATCTCCATTGATGACTGCAGTAGGCTTAAGGGTAAGCAATTCTGAAATCTCAATTTTACCTTTGACTTCCCCTTCAATTTCTGCATTTTGTGAAACAATGTTGCCTTCTACAAAAGATGATTGGCCCAGAGCAATTTTAGATTTGCTCTTTACATTTCCGTTTACCTTTCCTTCGATTCTGATATTGCCAAAGGATTCAATATTGCCTTCCAGGAAAGTTCCTTTTCCAATGATGTTGCTTGAGTCTCTTACATCCTGAGGTGCCATTTTTTCTGTTTTGTTGCTAAACATAATCTTTATTATTAAAAAGATATAAACTCTTCGGGGTCTACCGGATTACCATTATACCACAATTCAAAATGTAAATGTGGTCCGGTGGTAATTTCACCGGTATTACCTATGATCGATATTACTTCTCCTCCATTCACAAAGTTACCAACTTTTTTAAGCAAGGCAGAATTGTGCTTATAAACGCTAATCATACTGCCTCTGTGCTGTATGGCTATTACATTTCCTGCATCCATGGTCCAGGATGCAAAAATTACAGTTCCATCAGCTATAGACTTTACGGGTTCATTGCTTTTAGAAACAATATCTACCCCATAATGCTCGATTTGCGGCTTATAACCCTGGGTTACAATGCCTTCTATCGGAGCAAAAAGATAAAGTTCATCCAGCAACCTCGCTGCTGCTGTTTTACTTACGTTTACAATTGCAATGTCTGATTCTTCAAAATTTCTTCTGAAAACAGAATCTATTGAAGGCAATGGCTGAAGATTACTTTTTTCACCATTAAACTGCACTTCACCTGACTCCTCATTGAATTCCATTCCTTCTGTTTCACCACTTAAAATCATTCTGATTACTTCCATTCTCTGCTCCTTAATCCTGTTTAGATTTTGAAGTGAATCAATTTTCTCACTCAGCGTAATCAACTGGCTTGTCATGATAAAATTTTCATGTCTCGGATCAAACCATTGTGCCATGAGTGTCCGGGATAAAAATAAACTCATCAGCATAAGCAAGAGCAAAATACTGAAGAAAAAAAGTATTAATTTTGCGTAAGTAAAACTTATCGTCGTCTTTTCTGCAAAATTTTCATCGTGCCTGATGATGAGTAAATACTTATTGTTTAACCAGTTGGTTAGCGTTTTCTTCAAGGCTATTTAAATTTTGGTCTGATGAAGTTTAGCATACAAAAGTAACTATTTAAAGCTAATTGATGGATAATATTGTATGATTTGTAATAAATTTCACGTTTTAGTTTAGTCAAATTTCTCAAAACTTGAAAAACAAGGCAATATTTATCATTATTTCCGGATGTTTTTTTACTTCGGCATTTTTTTTGGGTGGCTGTGCATCTACCAGTAAAAATCCTGTAAGTAAGGTTTATCATAATACTGCCGCACTGTATAATGCCTATTTCATCGCCAACGAACATATGAATCTGGTAGAAAAAGCTATTGAAGATGCTTATGACCGAGATTTTGATAAAATCCTTTATGTTTTTCCTGAAATCGATTCTTCTACCATTCAATCTAATGCTGAAAAACTCGAAGATTGCATAGTTAAAGCTTCTATAGCCATACAACGCCATGAAAACAGCAAATGGGTAGAAGATAGCTATGTATTGATTGGTAAAGCCAGATTTTACCGGGCTGAATTTCCTCAGGCCATAGAAACTTTTAAATATGTCAATACCAAAGGTGAAAAAGATGAAACCCGGCATGAAGCCTTAATTGCTCTAATGCGTACATTCATTCATTATAATGAATACAATAATGCCTTTGCCGTATATGATTACCTGAAAAAGGAAAAACTCAATAAAGATAATCAAAGACAATTATACCTAACCCTTTCCTATCTGTTTCAACTTCGCAAAGACTATGAAAATATGTCTCTGACTTTGGCTGAAGCAGTACCATTGGCAAAAAAACGTCATAATGCGGCTCGTCTAAATTTTATTATGGCCCAGGTTTACCAACACCTTCAACGAGATACATTAGCCTACTCATTTTATCGTCAATGTCTTAAAAAGAACCCCGACTACGAAATGTCATTTTATGCAAAGTTATACATGGCACAGGTAAGTCATACCTCAGACAAAAACCTTAAGAAAATTCGTAAATACTTTGCCAAACTACTCAAAGATCAAAAAAATACAGAATACAGAGATAAAATCTACTATGAAATGGCCGGTTTTGAGCTCAAACAGGAAAATCACGATGAGGCCGTTGATTACCTGAGAAAGTCTGTAGCAGTAAGTACCAGTAACCTCAGACAAAAAGCATATTCGTATTTAAAGTTAGGAGAACTTCATTATGATCATTATAAAAACTATGAGCTGGCAAAAAATTATTACGACAGCACGGTAAGTGTTTTGCCGAAAGATGATGAGCGTTTCGATAAAATACTGGAAAGACAAAAAATACTTCAAGAATTTGTAGAACATATTACCACCATAAAATTACAGGACAGCCTCATTTCACTTGCCAGAATGGATAATATGGCATTACTTTCTCTTCTGGATGCAGAACTGTTAAAAAGAAAGACCGCGCTCGAAGATGAGCAAAAGGCAAGACAAAGAGCCGAACGTCGTTCTGCCACCGGGGGAAGCGGATCATTTATGGCGCAATCCAGCCCTTTTTCATCAGGCGATTCAGGGGCAGGCGGTTCTGGAGGTGTATGGTACTTTTACAATAATTCTGCCATTAGTACCGGAAGGAGTGAGTTTGTCCGCAGATGGGGCAACCGATCGCTTGAAGATAATTGGAGGAGGTCGAGAAAAGAAAGCAGTGCCGATTTTGCTGACGGGATACCCGCCCAAAATGAAAAAGGAAGCCGAAAGGGAAAGGATGAAAATATTGATGACGACGTGATCCTGTTTGATATAGAAGCAGAAAGAGAAAATCTGCTGGCGACTATACCCTTTTCTGAAGAAGCACAGAAAGAAGCACTGGAAAAAATTGAACATGCCTACTATCACCTTGGAAATATTTACAGTTTTAAATTGTATGAAAAAGGTAATGCTAAGCACAGTTTTGAAACTTTGTTAGTGAGATTCCCTGAAACTGAATATCATCCTGAGGCTTTGTACCAGTTATATCTGATCTGTCAATATCTTAAAGATGAAAATTGTGCTGAACAATTTAAGCAAAGGTTATTAAACCTATTCCCGGAAACCTTATACGCCAAACTCTTACAAAATCCCAATTATCTGGCAGAAATTACAGAGGCTGAAGAAAGGTTGCAAAGATTGTATAAAATAGCCTTTGACTTTTATGAAACTGGCAGGTTAAATGAGGCCAGCTTACTGGTTGACCGCGCCATGGCAGAATACCCTAACAGCGATTTTGTCGACAATCTGGAACTTCTGAAAATTTTGATTACCGGTAAAGTGGAAGGTATCTACAAATATCAGTACATGCTTCAGGAATTTGTTAAAAACCATGAAAACAGTGAACTGATTGATTATGCTAATTCATTGCTCGAAACGAGCAGAAAATTTCAGGAGGAGCAAAAGAAAATAGAAGGCATAAAATTTGTCAAGGAATTTGATCATGAGCACTTTTTTATCATCGCTTTTGACAATAAAGGTAACCTTGCTGATGTTGTATCAGAAAAAATGGCAGCTTATACTGATCGGGTGTTCCCGGGAAAGGCTCTAAAAACCGGCAGTCTGAATCTTACAGAAGATAGAAGTTTTATATTGGTAAATGTTTTCGCCAATAGAAAAGACGCTCTTGAGTTTTTGAATAAAGTTCAAAAAGATGATGCATTGTTTACGGCTACAGAGAAATCAAAATTTGATACTTTTGTAATCTCCCGAGAAAATTTTCAGGTTTTATTTCAAAGTAAAGCCATTGGAGCTTACCTAGAATTTTACAAAGAAAACTATCTATAACATTTATCATGCTTAACAAAAAAAGTTCGGTATTTCACAAAATCAGAATGGCCCTGTGGCTTGTTTTTCTGCTGGCATTTCTGGGTTTTCCAGTCTATTTACTTACCGTTAAATACAATATCTTTAATTTATACGGCCAATTACCCAGCTATAAAGCCCTGGAAAATCCAGAAAGTAAAAATGATTTGTCGTCTGAGCTCATCTCCAGTGATGGCGTTTTACTGGGTAAGTATTACAGGTTCAACCGTACGCAGGTATCTTTCGATGATTTATCCCCTGAGCTTGTTCAAACTCTGCTTGCTACAGAGGACATCCGTTTTTACGAACACGCTGGAATTGATCTTCGCGGAATGTTGCGCGTAGGTTTCTATTCAATATTGCTGAGGCGTGAATCTGCCGGAGGTGGCAGTACCATTTCACAACAATTGGCCAAGAATATTTTTAACACCAGGTTATTTGAAGCTGACCCGGAAACAGAAGGTTTGCTGCATAAAATTAATAGCCGATATCTTAATTTACTCATTAGTAAGACCAAAGAATGGATTGTAGCCGTTCATCTTGAAAGCTCATTTACAAAAAATGAGATCATGGCCATGTATCTCAATACAATATTTTTCGGCCACAATACCTATGGAATCAAAGTAGCCTCAAGAACCTTTTTTAATAAAGAGCCTGCTGAACTTAATTACCAGGAATCTGCTTTATTGGTCGGTATGCTTAATAAACCTACCCGTTTTAGCCCCATAAATTATCCGGAAAATGCACTGGCAAAAAGAAATGAGATTCTTTACAACCTGCATAAGTACAATTATATCAACAGACCTGTATATGACTCCATAAAAACCTTACCGATCGAACTCGATTATAATATAGAAGACCATGTAGAAGGTCTGGCTCCTTATTTCAGAACCGCAATCAGACCTTATTTACTTCGCTGGGCAAGGGAAAACAATATCGATCTGTTTGAATCGGGTTTGAAAATTTATACAACCATAGACAGCAGGATGCAAAGATATGCCGAAGAATCTGTAAAAGAACACATGACCTATTTGCAAAGATTATTTGATGAACATTGGAAAGGCAGAAATCCCTGGCGTTACGAAGATGGCTCCGAAATCCCTGGCTTTGTTGACAACCATTTAAGAAGATCGCAAAGGTACCAGGATTTGGTTCGACAATATGGCAAAGACTCAGACTCCATCGGTATTGTTTTAAATACACCTGTAAGAATGCGGATTTTTTCATGGACTGGAGATATCGATACGCTTATGAGTCCCAGAGATTCGCTTGCTTATTATAAAAAATTTCTGCAAACCGGCTTTATGGCCATGGATCCAAAAACCGGCGATGTAAAAGCCTGGGTAGGTGGCATAAACTACAGGCATTTTCAATTTGATCATGTAATGCAAAGTAAAAGGCAACCAGGCTCAACATTCAAACCTGTCGTATATGCTGCCGCCATTGATAATGGATATTCGCCATGTTATGAAGTAGAAGATGCTCCTGTTACTTTTAGCTTGCCAGGCCAGAATCCACCGGTCTATACACCGCAAAACTATGAAAAAGTGTTTACTGGAGAGGTTATGACCATAAGACAGGGAATGGCCCGGTCAAAAAACTCAATAACAGCATTTCTAATGCAGAAACTCGGTCCCGAAACCATCGTCCGATATGCGCGAATACTAGGTATTGAAAGCCCGCTTGATCCGGTACCTGCATTATGTCTTGGCACCTCCGACGTTTCTGTTTATGAGCTTATTGGCGCCTACAGTACCTTCGCAAATCGTGGTGTCTGGACAGCCCCGCACTTTATAACCCATATAGAAGATAAATACGGAAACCTTTTGCAGGAATTCCCCATCAGAACCCGGGAAGCATTGAGTGAAGAAACCGCTTTTCTGATGTTGCACATGCTTATGGGATCAACACAAGAAAGAGGTGGAACAGCGCTTGGCTTAAGTTCAGATGTACGGCATAATAATGAAATTGGTGCAAAAACCGGTACAACACAAAATGCTTCAGACGGCTGGTTTATCGGACTTACCACTGATCTGGCTGCCGGGGTTTGGGTTGGTGGTGATGAAAGAAGTATACATTTCAGAACTTCCAGCCTGGGACAAGGTGCAAGAACTGCCATGCCCATTTATGACAAATTCATGCAAAAAGTATATGCTGACAAGGACCTGAATTATGAAAAAGGCTTTTTCCCAAGACCCACCAGGCCGCTGCCGGTAGAAATTGACTGCAACCGATATAAAATAGGAGGAACCATTCCCGGTGATACGGTAGAAAGATATCAGCCCAAAGAAAATTTAAAAAGAGACGAGATTTTATAATAGCCGGGCACTATGAATACTCCTTCCTATACTACGGAGCAGGTTAAAACTTTTCCTGATAAACCTGGTGTATACCGCTTTTACAATGCTGAACAGGTATTAATATACGTAGGAAAAGCAAAAAGTCTCAAAGCCCGTGTATCGAGCTATTTTAATGACCTGCAGGGTCATAACCGTAAAACACGCAAAATGGTCTCTGAGATTACATCGATTGAGTTTACCCTGGTAAATACTGAATTCGATGCGTTATTACTTGAAAACAATCTTATTAAGGAGCATCAACCACGGTATAATATATTGCTCAGGGATGATAAAACATTCCCTTATATCTGCATAAGTAATGAACCCTTTCCACGGCTATTGTATACCCGAAAATTCGATCCTGAAAAAGGAAAATTTTTTGGCCCCTATGCCAGTGTAGGGGCAATGAAAAATTTATTGGATCTATTGAGAACTTTATTTCATATCAGAACCTGTTCATTAGCCCTGACAAATGAAAACATCAACAAAGGGAAATTTAAAATTTGTCTGGAGTATCATATAGGCAGATGCAATGGCCCATGTGAGGCTTTACAAAATGAACAGGAGTATTTAAAGGACATAGACAAGGCAGAAAATATTATTAAAGGCAATTTATCCCCTGCCAGACATTATTTTAAAGAAGAAATGCAAAAGGCAGCTGCCAGTCTGGAATTTGAAAAAGCACAGCTTTACAAAAATAAACTCGAACTACTCGAAAAATACCAGGCAAAATCGGTAATTGCCAATGCATCAGTACAGGATGTAGATGTAGCAGCCATAGTCTCAGATGATAAAAGAGCCTACATCAATTATCTCATAATATATAATGGCTGCATTATAAATAGTAAAAATGTAGAAATAAGAAAAAAACTCGATGAAACAGAAGATGAAATTCTGACCCAGGTTCTCGTAGAATTAAGAAATACCTTTAAAAGTAAAGCTTCTGAAGTTCTTACCAATGTTCCCCTTGCTTATTCACTAAACATAGAGCATAAGGTTCCTAAAATTGGTGATAAAAGACAACTGCTCGACCTTGCCATAAAAAATGCCATGTATATCAAAAAGGAAAAGCTTAAAGCGAGTGATCCGGATTACTACAGAGAAAAAAGAGTTTTAAAACAATTACAAGATGACCTGCGGCTAAAGGTTTTGCCTGAACATATAGAATGTTTTGATAACTCAAATCTAATGGGAACCAACCCTGTAGCTTCGATGGTATGCTTTAAAAAAGGCAAACCTTCTAAAAAAGATTATAGAAAATATAATGTAAAAACCGTAACTGGTCCCGATGATTTCGCTTCGATGCGTGAAGTAGTCGGCAGAAGGTATAAGCGAATAATTGATGAAGGGCAGCCTCTTCCCGACCTCATTGTAATTGATGGGGGGAAAGGGCAACTCAATGCAGCAGTAGAAGCTATTCACGAATTAGATTTATATGGACAAATTCCAATTATTGGGATTGCCAAAAGACTTGAAGAAATATATTTTCCCGGTGATCAATTTGCAGTGCATATTCATAAAAAATCAGAATCACTAAGATTATTACAATACCTGAGAAACGAAGCACACCGATTTGCTATCACCTTTCACAGACAGAAAAGAAGTAAAAGTGCTCTGGGGTCAGAGTTGACGGATATTGACGGTATTGGTACTAAAACTGCAGAAAAGCTTTTAAAGCATTTTAAATCCATTAAAAAAATAAAAGAAGCCTCACCAGAAGAACTCCATCATATAGTGGGGCCTTCTGTTTCAAAAAAAATTATGACGAATTTACAGTCAGATCCAAAATCTAAAGAATGAGTTCTACTGCTCTTTTATCAATCCTTTTCTTTTCAATACGCTTTCTATAAATTTTCTTTCGTTATCGGTATTAAATATTTTAAAGGGCCAGTGGATAATTTGTGCTTTTGATACAAACAACAAAAAATCATCTTGTCTTTTAGCAGCTCTTTTAATCTGATCCCATTTCAAAGGCATTCCCTGTTTGGGATTGACCTTTATTAATATTTGTTGAGAAGAGATTTCATAACTCAACTTATCAAAAAGAACCTTACTCTGTTCCAGTTGAGTTACACCGGCAAATTGTATAAGCCAGAACAATACATACAATCCATAGGCTATTATTGCGCCCGTAATCCACCAATGAGACCATATAAAAAATGCTCCGCTCATAATAGCAAGGGCAATTAAAACGACCCACCACTGTTGCTTTAACACAGCTGCAAGGGCTATTTTTATATACTTGCCTGTTGGCAATTGATACTTTTTCGTCTTTACAATCATATAATAATTAAAGTAATTTAGCTTTTAAACTCATATCCAGGCTCTTTGCCGAATGGGTTAAACTTCCAACGGAAATAAAATCAACACCTGTTGCCGCTATCGCACGCACATTTCCTATATGCACATTTCCTGAGGCCTCCAGAGGTACTCTTTCAGCAACCCAATCCACTGCCAATTGCATCTCCTCTATACTCATATTATCGAGCATAATAATATCTGCACCACAATGAAGAGCCTCCTTTACTTCTTCGAGGTTTCTGGTCTCTACCTCAATTTTTAAAGATTTTCCCGTCTTTTTAAGATAAGATTGGGCCCTTTCAACCGCCAGGGTGATTCCACCGGCAAAGTCTATATGGTTGTCTTTGAGCATTATCATATCATAAAGTCCTATTCTGTGGTTCTCTCCTCCGCCTATGGCAACAGCCCATTTGTCAAGATGTCGCAGACCAGGCATGGTTTTCCTAGTGTCAAGTATTTTTACTTTATAACCTTCTGTTCTTGTAACAAAATCACGGGTAAGTGTTGCCACGCCACTCATGCGTTGCAGGCAATTGAGCACAACTCTTTCGGTACTTAAAATGGTGTGTGCATATCCTTCAACCTGCATGACAACATCACCATTCTTAACTTCAGCGCCATCCTCTGTAAATATATTTAATTGCAGATCATTATCGTATAGTTTGTAAATTTCTCTAACCAAAGCCAAGCCTGCAATAATACCAGAATCTTTTATCATAAGGGAAGCCAAACCGCGCTGATTATCAGGAATACAAGAAAGGGTGGAATGATCACCATCCCCGAGATCTTCTTCCAAAACACGGGAAATTAATTGACGCAAATACGGTTTAGTAATGAATTCGGGTATCACGCCACAAAAATAGAAAATGGCGCAAATTTTCCGACTTATTCTTTACTAAAATCCATAAGGTCGATCAGATAATCGTTATTGATTTTTTTAATGTATACAAGTACCCTGAAAGAACCACCTTCGTAGGTATATTTTCCGATTACATAGGTTAGGCCTTGCCTTGATGAGCCCTGATGAATATACTGAAATTCAGTACACGGATATTTTCTGAAAAAATCTCTCATTACAAATTCCGCCTGTGTTCTGCTATAACCCGATTTTTCACCATCAAAACTCATTTCAACCTGGTTGTTGAAAAGTTTTACCAGATCGCGGCTGCTACCCGCCTTTAGAGCGGCACGCAGATTATTGATAACATCAGTCTGTGATTCAGCTACAGATAGTACACCAATAGACATAACCAATATCAAAAATGCAAAAAGTGTGTAATGAATTTTCATTGTATTATTAAGAGTAGGGCCATCAAAAATAAAAATACATTATTATTATGCATACTTTTATTTTATCAGAGATTTCAAATAATAATCCACAATTATTAAGCCAAAGCAAAATTTTTTGAGAATTATTTAAAACTGTCTGAAAAAAAATACGTTTATGTCTATCTTTACTAAAGTTATTAAATAAAAGCAAGACAGGCAATTATAGAATTGAGCTGAATTTATAGCTGAGTTCCTCAAATGAAAATGAAAAGTCTAAGATACTATAGATTATGTCTTCTTATTGGGATTTTATTCCTGGGAGGGATGATATCCTGTAATGTAAGTGTACGGGAATCATCAATACAAAACGCTGAATTTTTCAAATTGAGAGAATTAATTGATGATCAGGCATTGAGGTTAAGTGAAAACAATGCATTACTTTACAAGCAAGCTTTTATTGATGAAGAATTCAGTGATCAATTGCTAATGCATGAAGCCTGCAAATGGGCAAAAGAATTAGAAATATTTAAAGATGCAGATTTGAATATTCCGGCACTAAAAAACAGTTATAGTTATTCTATGCATGAAACGGATACAGGTGTTTTACATAAATGGAAATCATTATATCCATATGAGACAAAAGTAGATGAGTTTCTGGTTTTTAAAAATATTCGAAAAGAGCCTTCCCTTATTAAATCAACCATGAAGTATGGCAATTATCTATATCAAACTGAAAAATTCTTTGAGTTGAACCTGGTTTACGATGATGATCTGGGGCTTTTACTGAAAGAATATAAAATTGAAGGGTGGAAAAAGCTTTTGAGAAATGATACAGTTTTTTATAGTTTGGTTGGAGAAATCAGGTGATAAAAAAAGGCCACACACAATGTACAGTGCTGACCCTTTTTACTTTCTATGACTATATAATATTTATTTATCCACTACAACAAATTCAACCCTTCTGTTTACAGCCCTGCCACCTAGCTCCCGATCATTAGGGGCGACTGGCTTAGTCTGGCCAAAACCAACAGAACTTACCCTCGATGCAGAAACCCCATTGGCAACAAGGTAATTTTCTACCGCCTTGGCACGAAGTTCTGATAGTACCATATTGTCTTCAGGCCTTCCAACATTATCGGTATGTCCTGCAATCTGTATTTTAAGGGTAGGGTTATCATCCATTATTTTCATCAAGCGACGCAATTCGGGCATAGATGCAGCCTTTAACTCATGTTTATTAAAGTCAAAAAAGACGTTATTTAGGCGAACTACAGCACCTTTAACCAAAGGCTCTAGTTTAAGGTCTTGATTCCTTTCCTGAAAATCTTTTACATGAGTCAAGTCAATATTGGCATTTTCCGTGATAAAGTCTTTAGCTTCAGCAGTGTATCCATACATATTACCAGCTGGCAAAAGTATTTGAAATTCACCAGTTTGCGGGTCTGATTCAATAGATCCAATTTGTCTTCCATCAGGAAGTGATTCATAGATAATTTTTGCTGACATTGGCTGTTCATTAATCGCATTATAAACTTTCCCTTTAATGGTAACAACCGGACTGGGTTGGTGCTCATCGGGGAGTTTAAATCGGAAAATATCCATATTATTCCTTGTAAAGTCTCTTGAAAAATATCCATATTCGCCGGTTGGCGGGATATTAAAAAAAGAATCGTCACGTTCGGTGTTAATCAGGGGCCCAAGGTTTTCAGGTGTTGACCATTTGGTCCAGGTATCATCCAATCTCCGTGTTACGTAAATATCCATTCCCCCATAACCTACATAACCTCTTGAAGAGAAATATAGTGTCTTGTCATCTGCTGCAAGGTAAGGCGCTGATTCTTCATCTGCTGTATTAACATCGGCACCCATATTCAAAGGTGTTGACCATTTGCCATTACTTTGCAGAAAACTGACATATAAATCCCTTCCTCCAAAAGATTCCGCCTCCTCCACTGCCATTATCATGACCTGTCGGTTATTGGCCAGAAAAAAATTAGCTTTTTCTGAAACATTGACTAAATTTTCTATTTCAAGCGGCATTGGTTTAGACCATCCACTTTCATTACGGGTTACAATAGACACTCCTGAGCGCATTTTCCCCCTATTGTTATAACGATTACCCAATGTAAAAATCCCGGTATTCCCATCTGGTGTGAGCGAACTTATAAAGTTAGGGCCGGGTGTGTTCAAAGGTGGTCCAATATTTACAGCTTCCATCCATTCTCCCTTTTCCTCATCCCATTGAGAATACCAGATATCCTCCTCGTCATCTATACCACCTACGTTGCCCGGATGGAATTTTCTGCTGAATAGAAGTGTTTTTCCATCAGGTGTAACTATGGGCCTGAGCTCATTGTAAATGCTATTGATGGTTTCACTGAGTCTCTCTGGATTTACACTCACGATTGCGCTTTCAGAAATAAGCATCTCGTGGCGAATCGGTACTGTTGAATTAGATATGGCAACAGCGTCAATACCCGGTCTGCGATTCACAACACGTAAATTAAAGACAATTTTTACCGCAGCTACATTGAAATCTGTAAGATCAAAAAATACATGTAAAATCCTGTTATCTAAAGGTATTTCCTCTGGCTGAAATGTATTAAGCAGGAATTCATTATCTGCTTTATCGTAAATAAAAATTGCAGATATAGCCCCGGGATTTACAGACTCAACTATGGCGATTTGCCTGATTCTGAAGTTCTCTTCAAAACCTAGCTTAATAAATTCTACCCTGTCGTCACTATGCGGCATCCAGGCATTTGGAGAATTTCCACTGCCAGGAGTGACATTGGGAGGACCTACAGCCTGGGGGGCAGAAAATTCCCTGGGTGACAATTCTGAAGATGCTTCAATAACTTTCGAAGACCACTCAGTGTGAATCTTGGTTTGTGCCGCGAGTATGCCCGTTGTTAGCAAGGTGAACAACAAATACAAGTAAAGTAAGCGGTTCATTTTATTATTCGTTTGTTTTGCGATTTCTTACAATATACTTTTTTCTTCTTTTAAATGTTTTAAGCGTTTTCAGACTTGTAAAAAGAAAAAAGCTACTCAAATTTTTATGCAATATAAGCCGATATAGTACATTTTAAAACTTAAATCAAAAAAAAATATAAAAATTTAAACAATGTATATAATTAATTCGGCACAATTGCCTGTATATGCCTCATTATATGAACTTTAAATATAGTAAATTGCTTTGTAAAAAGTTGAATAAATTATGAAAATTGTTTTCATAAAACCTTTAAATATGATATAATTTATTCGTTAACTTACATTTGATTTGGGTAAGGTGTAACAAAATATATAGATTTTTGACATTTATGAGCAAAGATTAAAAAAGAATTTTAGTAACTTCATGGACTTAATCTTCGTAAGATTAACAAGCAAATGGTACCTGTGTGAGTAAATTTTTGCGAAATGCTCAAATACGCCCAACAAATTCTATCTAAAGTAAGCTTTGATGAGCAACTCTTTGAGAAAGAGCTGCGTAAAAGCATTAAATGGTTACCACCAGAACAAAATCATCAATTGAGAGACTGGTGCTACCAGGAATATGGTAACAGCTACAATATGATCATTGACAGGTGTTTTACTTCTGTATATGCTTCAAATTAGCTGTTTGGGGGGGAAGAGTTGAAATGAATCAATTGTTTTTTGAAAATTTCAGCTCTTCTCCCTCAGTATTGTTAAATCGTATATTTCTCATCAGTCCTTCATATTTTGTCCTTTTCACGGCTGATTTCTTAAACAAACTCCTGAAGCTTGCTTCCGTCAACTCTATCCAGTCATTTTGCTTCATCCCCTTTAATTCATCAGAAGGATAAAAATCAGGTTCATTGTGAGCCTTGCTGAAGCGATTCCAGGGACAGACTTCCTGGCAAATATCACAACCGAATATCCAATTATTCAGTTTTCCGGCAAATTCATCAGGTATTTCGCCTTTGTGTTCAATGGTGAAATAGGATATGCATTTTGAACCATCGACCAGGCCAGGCAGGGGAATGGCGTCTGTAGGGCAGGCATCCATGCATTTGGTACATGAACCACAGTAATCTTTAATGGGGCCATCTGCTTCCAGTTCGAGATCACAAATGATTTCAGCCAGAAAAAAATAGCTTCCAAGGCTTCTGTTTAACAACAGACTGTTTTTACCTTGCCAGCCTATTCCGCTTTTGGCAGCCCAGGTTCTTTCCATCACAGGCGCTGAGTCTGTAAAAACCCGGCCTTCTATCTGACCCATTTCAGCTTTTAACTTCTCGAACAGGTTTTGTAACTTTTCTTTAATCACAAAATGGTAGTCCCGGCCATATGCATAACGTGCAATCTGAAAAGAGTCTGAATGAAAAATGACTTCCTTGGGGGCATAATTATAGATAAGGGATATTACGGATTTAGCTCCTGGTACAAGGGCCCTGGGATCAAGTCTTTTATCAAAATGGTTTTCCATATATTGCATGTTCCCATGCATGCCATACTTAAGCCAATCTTCCAGCTTTTTGGCTTCCTCATCTAAAAACCCAGCTTTAGATATACCGCAGTATGCAAAACCAGCTTGCCTGGCCAGTGCTTTTACCTTTTCTGTATTATGCCTTAGTTTATCCTGATGCTTCACTTCAATCGAATAAAAAGCCGGTTTTTCCCTGCTGTGGTATCTTTAAATGCTGATATGCCAGGGAAGTAGCTTCCCTGCCACGCGAGGTTCTCTTGATATATCCCTCCTGTATTAAAAAAGGTTCATACACTTCTTCAATAGTCTCAGCTTCCTCTCCGCAGGCCGTTGCAATAGTTGATAAGCCAACCGGCCCTCCGTTAAACTTTTGTATAATGGTATTCAAAATGCGATTATCCATTTCATCGAGACCATTTTCATCAACGTTAAGCGCTTTGAGGGCGATATTGGCAATATCTAAGGTAATTATGCCATTTCCTTTTATTTCGGCAAAGTCTCGGGTTCGTCGCAGCAAATTATTGGCAATTCGGGGTGTACCCCTGCTTCTTCTGGCAATTTCATATGCTGCATCTTCTTCAATTGGTGCTTTCAGGATACCGGCAGATCGTTTAACTATATGGCTAAGCAATTCCGAATTGTAATATTCCAGACGGGCGTTAATGCCAAACCTTGCCCTGAGTGGAGATGTGAGCAAACCTGCCCTGGTGGTAGCCCCTATTAATGTAAAAGGACTCAGGCTAATTTGTACTGAACGTGCATTTGGGCCTGAATCCAGCATTATATCTATTCTAAAATCCTCCATCGCCGAATAGAGATATTCCTCAACAATCGGGTTAAGCCGATGAATTTCATCTATAAACAAAACATCACCGGCTTCAAGATTTGTCAAAAGGCCAGCCAAATCACCAGGTTTATCTAGTACAGGACCCGAAGTTATCTTCAGATTGGCATTCATTTCATTCGAAATAATATGCGACAGTGTAGTTTTTCCCAGGCCCGGTGGACCATGTAAAAGCACGTGGTCTAAAGACTCCCCTCGTTTTTTTGCCGCCATAACAAAAATCCTGATGTTTTCTACGATTTTATCCTGGCCGGTAAAGTCTTCAAAGCTCAGAGGTCTCAGGGCTTTCTCTATCTCCCTGTCAGCGGGATCGAGATATTCCTGATCTCCTTTTAAATAATCTTCGCGCATAAAACAAAATTACATCAAAAAGCCAAAAGATGTGCCTATTGATTTTAAAACTTCAAAACATTCAAACCTTGCTCAAAAACAACATCTATTGGTATATCAGAGGCAGAAATTTTCGCCAGGCTTGACCTGAGTTGTTGATCTACTATGCCCTTTTCCTTTAAGAGTGCATCAGCTTCTTCGTAACTTCCATTACCTTGTATTACCAAAATCATCTCTGATAAACCCCTGATGGCTTTATCCATTTCATCAACATTAACTGTATACGTCTGCGTAGTTTCATCAAAGCTGAAAGCACCATTTTCCCTGAAATAATTAAAGCAAATCATATTGGCCTTTCCATGTGCGCTCGAAGCGCCAAAACGTACCGATCGGAATATCCCTGCCATAAAGGTGGTATAAAAATCTGCCAGATCACCTTCGAGGTGGTTCATTTCAATAAGCTGGGATATGAGAAAAAGACCCAGAATATCTGCTTTGCTTTCTTCAATAGAAGAATAATGCTCTTTCAAAGCACTTCTTACCGTGCCCTTTCCGCTGATGGTATTTTTAATACCCAGACCATGGGCCACCTCATGAAACATTACATTTGAAAAGAAAGCGTCAAAGCTCACGTTTTTTTGCTGGTCAGGATGAATTAACAACTCTGAAATGGGCAGCATAATATTGTCAAACTTGGCTTTCATGGCATTTTTCAATTGCAATCTTCGTGATCCCTTTTCTAGTTGTACTCTTTCATCATTTGGCAGGTTTATAGCTATGGTTTTACCACCGGAATTACAATCTCCCGCGTAATAGATTACCTCATACGCATTGAGATCGGCATCTGTACCCGGCTTTTCAGATTTATATATCTCATCTACCGGAAGCCTTTTCTGTAATTCCGGAAGGAAGCCGGCATAAACAGACAAGCGATCACTCCATTCCTTATCTTTGATCAGAATGAAAGCCTCATGTGCCGCTTTGTAATTAAAAAGCCTGTCTTCATAATTTTCTATTGGCCCTATTACTACATCGATGGTATTTTGCTTCATATCCATCCATACCATATCGCTTTCAAAATATTCATCTGTTCGAAAGGCATCGGCTCTTTTTAAAAGATAGTTTTTTAATCCTTCATCTTCAGCCAACCAAGCACATTCTACAAGCAAAGCTGCCGCTTTTTCAATTTGTTCACTGTATGCTTGCCGATAGGGCACACTCATTAAATTACCTCGCTCATCACGACGTATTAATGTATACTGGCTGCTTTTAAGAGGGTCGTCGAATTTTTCAAATTCTTCTTTTGTCATGTCAGCAGGATAGAAATTGGCACCTGCCGGCTTTGGCCCATAGCCCTGGATAAAAGGTGAAAGCCCGTCCATTCGATCCCAGGCACCATAATTAATCTCTGCATATCTTTTTAAGTGGATATCTTCAATACCTTTGAGAAAGACCTCTTTATCTCCATAGGCCTGTTGCCAAAAAATATCATCCATCAGATCAGCAGCTTCAATGAGCAATGGAATCATTTTTTTCTCCTGATCACTCAGATGTGAAACATCTGCCCCAAGGCGCACCTTCACATACTGCGAAACTTTTTTTTCAATACTCATTTCACCATTGGTTAACTTATCACTTTCTGATTTCCTTTCGCAGGAAGTCATGCCAAAATATAATAAAAGACCGTAAAGAAGAGTTTTTTTCATAATTGATATATCGTTTTAATCCTGTTCATTTTTTTTCGGGTAAACAAATGTTTACATTCAGGAGGGAAAATATTTACAAATATAATGTGGAAAGTATATTTTTCATCGGTTACTAAAGCCAGACTTTTCAGAAAGACCATGCCTGGTATACAGGCAGTTGCTTTTTTTCTGTTAATTCTTGTGCATTTCTGCAGATTTGAACTTAAGGCTCAGGATCTGCCGGATGAACTTTATGAAGAATTGCCAGGATCTGCCTACCGGCTTCTCGATCAAGGTTTGTCGCATTTTGAAAGTAATCGTTTTGATGAGGCCCTTAGATTTTTTAATGCAAGTATCAGAAAAAAACCATTTTACATTGAGGCTTATAAATACCGGGCCAGGACGAGGGAAAATTTAAATGATTTGGATGGTGCCCTTACAGACTATAATATCATTTTGCATTTTGAGCCTGATTTATCTGAAATTTTATTTAGTCGTGCCGTTTTACGCTACCGTATGAAACAATACGAAGTAGCACTGCAAGACCTCGAAGCACTTAAAAACAAACCCGGGTTTGCCACCAACACAGTTTATTTCAAAACAAGCCCTGGATATGAAGGCATTACCGGCGTCGGAACATTAAACACCATGACCTCTGAAATTCACAACTACAAAGCCTTATGCCTCATTGAACTCAACAGATATAAAGAAGCAGAAGACGTACTCAATGACGCACTTCTCAATGACGGCGAAAATGCCGATCTGCTACTTAACCGGGGGATTTTATATGAGAAAATGAACCGTAAAGAAGATGCAGCTGCAGATTATGCCAGAATTTTGCTTATATATCCTATGCATGAAAAAGCAAGTATATATTTATCCCGGACAGGTATCGAGGTAAATAATAATGATAAACTTGTCTTGTTCAATTCTATTTTGGAAAATAATCCTGAGTTTATCGAAGCCCTGAGCCAAAGAGCCGCTCTTCATTTCAGTATGAAAGATTACAATAAAGCACTGAAAGATTATACAGATGCCATCAGGCTTCAACCTTTGAATGCTGAATTTTGGTTAAGTCGTGGGATTACACATCTGAAATTAAAAAATTATAGTCTCGCACTTTCCGATGTCAATAAGGCATTAACCATTTGCCCCGATTGTGAAAAAGCCTACTTTAACCGTGGCAATATCAGACATCAACAACGCGATTATACTAAAGCTATTGAAGATTACAATCTGGCCATTTTTTACGACAAGGAGTACACCCAGGCATATTATAACCGTGCCATGGCCAGGCTCAACCTTAAACAAAAGGCTGAAGCCTGTAGTGACTTGCAAATTGCAGCCGGACAAGGCATGAGAGAGGCCTCCTGGATGTTGAGAAAACACTGCCTGCAACCCTGAACCATAGATTAAAAGAAATTACTATATTGCCCACTTTATTGAAATAACCTTGCTTTTGTTCTGATCAATGAATTATTTTCAACGAAAACTTCCTCTTACCCGAATAAAAATTTTTGGTGCCCGCATATTGTACACAGTAACTAAAATATTTACCGGTGCAAATATCAGAGTGGTTACAAGAGGTGGGATTCGTTACGAAATTGATATTTCAGAAGGCATAGACCTTTCCGTGTATCTTTTTGGCAACTTTCAGAATCACCTGTTCAATAAAAAATTTATTACTCCAACATCTGGGTGGGTGATCCTGGATGTAGGGGCCAATTTTGGTATAATGAGTCTTAAATTTGCCGACAGCTTTCCTAATGCCGAAGTTCATGCCTTTGAACCCACGCAATATGCACTCACCAAATTTCAGAAAAACCTTAGCCTAAACCCTTTTCTGGCAAGCCGTATTTACTTAAATCATGCTTTTATCGGCAATCAGAAATCAGATGAAAAGAAAGAAGTTGCTGTTTATTCCAGCTGGAAAATCAATAATGATGCTGCAGACCGTCATCCTGTTCATCTTGGAAGCCCCATGGACACCAATGGAGCCCGGTATCTGACCTTAGACGAATATATTCAAGCTCAAAAACTTAAAGGGGTAGATCTTATAAAAATTGACACCGACGGACATGAGGCTGAGGTGATTGAAAGTGCAAAGAACTCCATCGGTAATTTCAGGCCTCTTATCATTTTTGAAGCCGGATTATATATTGCCAGAGAAAGAGGCATAAGTTTTACCAGGTACTTTGATTTGCTAGAACCTTTCGGCTATGAATTGTATTCTTTAAACAATTCCGGTAAAATACAACGAAGTAATTATCATAAAAAACTGCCGGAGTGGAGTACCATTGATGTTATCGCAGTACCGGTAAATTCATGATACGCCATATTCTTTTTTAAATTTTTCCCGCATTTCTTCTTCCAGCCTTCGCTGACTTTCCTGGGTTGCCATCAATTCTTCCATGTTTTGGCGCATCTCCTCCTCCTGCGCCCTGAGCTCTTCGGTTTGCTGCTGGGATGCCTCATACAATTTTTTCATTTTTTCTGAGGTTTGAATGTTTGCAATTGCCGAGGCCATGGCAGTGGCTGCCTTTTCAAGAAAATATAACTGATACTTCTCTGGTATGGAAAAAGAGGCCATTTCGGCTACTCCTTCAACAACCTCATCTCTTATAAGTGGCAGTAATACCAGACATTGGGGAGTAGCCATTCCAAGCCCCGAAGTAATTAAGGTATATCCATCGGGCACATCGGTAATTACCACAAGAGATTTTTCAAGATAACATTGGCCTGTAAGCCCTTCTCCAGGCTGTATTATTTTATCTAGAAATTTTTTCCTGTCATATGCAAAGCATCCTTTAAGTCTCAATATTGCCCCTCCGTTTTGTTCCTCTTTTAAAAACAGGGCTCCCTGATTTAATTGCATGTATTTGACAATAAACCGAATCATTTCATCACACATTTGATCAAGCTGTTTATTGCCATTTCTTATAATTTCTGCAAGCTTTGCCAGACCATTGGAAACATATTTTTCTTCCTCTTCTTTTTTTAGATTCACTAAAAGACTATCTCTCATTTTTAAAAGAGCCTGACCAAGTTGATCATTTTCTTCAGGACTGTAATTGCTTGTATAGTTGCCGTCAGCTATTTGTCCGGCAAATGAAATATTACTTTCAACCTGTCTCTGCGAATTGTTGAGTTTTTCTATATCCTGAATTTTAGCAAGTGACTCTTTTCGGAAGCGGTAAGCATAAACACCTGCGATCACTGTACCTGCCGTATACAGAGAAGCATGAAATATAAAGGTTTGCAGGTCCATGTAGTCGAGCTGGGTAAAATAAATCTGCTGGTATTCGGGTATGTCATTAACCACGCCTAAATATTGAATGTATGCAAATACAGAATGGTGTACTACTACTATAAGCGAAAGTGGAATCAGGGCTTTCCAATTTTGATAGGTAATCAGTACTATCAAACCAATAAAGGCAGTAAAATGCATTTCGAAAAGACCGTGCATTTGGTATATAAATTGCGCCATAAAGAGCCCAACTGCTGCACTCCCCACATAATGATGCACTTTGTACTGAGACAACAATGCTTTCGATAAAAGATAAGAAACAAGTATTAGCCCACCCATTACAAAACCAAACAGGTAAGTCTCGTAAAAGAAGCTCAGAAAAATGCCAAATACGAAATAAACGATCAGTATCAATTCTATAATACGATCTGATTTGCGATCAATCTGATCGAAGAAATCTTTTTTCAATGACTCATTTTCCATTTTAACTTCGTTTTAAGGCAATATTGTATATTTGTTTGAAGATGCATCGTAAGAACTTAGCGCACATCCGTAAGCAGGTCTGATATAAGACATAAATCCTGGTTGCTCCTTTCCAGACAAGATATCATCAATAGCCATTGCCGCAAACCTGGTGTTTTTTGCCGTACAATACCGGGCAAGGTTATAATTGCCTTTATAGAAAATTCTTCCATCAGGTTCAACAATAACGGCCTGTGGTGTAGCATAAATTCCGAATTTCTTTGCAATGGAACCATCAGTATCAGTTAATACTTCCAGATCGAGATTGTACTTTTTATTAAATAATTCTTTCAGAGAAGATCTCGGTTTATTTGCACTGACTACCACTATAAAAATCATTTCGCTTTGGTAGACTCTGTACAATTGCCTGAATTCAGCAATGTTGAATTTTGAACAAGGACAATCAAAGTTGAAAAAATGATAGAAAACAGGTTTACCGAAACCTGATAAATCCTGTATGGTATCTCCAATGTGCACTTGAGGTAAATTGCCAGGTACAGGCGTTGGCAATTGGTATTGTAACTCATGCGTCCAGAAAAGATAAACTATAATCAAGAGTACCATGCTCAGACTAACCGATAATATTAAGATCCTCAGCTTAACATCCATAACTTTCTTGAGAAAATAACAATAAATAAGTGACAGAAGTTCTCCATGGCCTGATCTATTGTCAGAAATATGAAATTACCAGTAAAAGAATGGATTTTTGAAAATAAATAAAAATCAATGTATTGTAATTCAAATAATTAAACCATGGCAGAGGCTCTCTCAATTGCCATGGTTTAATCTAGGCTAATTTTTACCTGCTTTTGGCGGCATCAACTATGTGGAGGTATCTTGTGATGAATCAATTACCTCTGCATCAACTATGTAATAAACATTTCTTAAGATGTATAAAATTGCCGCAAATGACCTTTACATATGTTTCTGAAACCAGTTAAGTCCTTCCTGGTAAGCCTCTAAAAGGGGAATGTTGCGGTGTTTGGCATCATACCAAATAATTTCCTTGGGCTTTTTGGCTTGTGAAAATAAAAGCTTCGATGTAATAGGAGGTACAACTTCGTCATTTTCAGCATTGATCATTAACAATGGTCTCGGATGAATTTCCTTCACAAACAAAATCGGATCGATAGTCTCAAGAAAAGTACTGGTCTCATTTGAAAGCGCATCACTACCATACATTAAATTAAGCTGCCCTCCTGCAAGCGCAATTACAGGCACCTTTAACCTTTTATCAATTGCGCAAAAAACAGTGCCAATTATACCTCCCAGACTGATGCCAAAAAACCCTGTTCTTTGCATATCAATATTTTCACGGGATTCAAGATAATCTAAACTCCTTTGTAAATCAACAACTGATTGTCTGATAATCTCCCTGGATCTATATCTGGTTTTAGATGTTAAGCTAAAGCTGAATTTATCAGTTTGTCTATCACCATGGTTGTCGAGGTCAGGTCTGAAAACAGCATACCCCTGTCCAATATAAAAGTCATGACCTGCCTGTATATAATCTACTGTTTTTCGGTCTCCCAGGCCGTGTAATAGTATAAGCACAGGCCAAGGCCCGTCAATACCTTTCGGGATGCTCAGCAAAGCTGTTACTCTTTTATGATTAACGCTTTGAAACGATACGTGAAAAGAGGTGAATTTTTCATTTTCTGTACTAACCATTGCCGTATCAAGCAAAGGCATGCTTTTGTCATAGGCGTAAACATCCCTTTGATGGTATTGTAATGCCCCGGGCATTAACCACCAGATAAGAAAAAAAATGATGCCTGCAAAAAGCAAAAATATCCCTGTAACTAAATTAAGTCTCATGTTCTCTATTATTTCTTATTACCAAAATAAGCCATAGCAATAAAGCAATGGCTTACCAGTTTTTACAATTATTTAATCACTACCGGTTGAAATAGAATCAATCCAAATCCGGCGCTGGTGAATTTTCAATAAGTTTCAAAGATTCGTTTATGAATTTTTCGCCCGTCATTTCTCCCAGGCTGGTTCGGCTTATATACTCATATCGCTTAAAGCTGTCAAAATCTTCCTTGACCATTATATACCCAAAGGCATCATTTGTTAGACCTAATAGAAAAGGATGTTTGCCTTTCATATTTCTTTTGAGGTAATATCCTATATTGGGTAAGGCCTCACCGGGAATGGTAAGCATTTGGGCGGTACCAATATTGAGAAGATTAAGTTGAGTAGAAATTACATTATCAGCATCTGTTTTGTGCCCAAGTGGTGAGTTTTCCAGAATAAATCGCATCATAGGAGAATCAATATCCAGCTTTAGCATGGTATGGGTACTGTATAGAACCGGATTTTTTTGTAAGGGTGCCTTTTCAATAATCCGCAGGGCTTCATCGGCAAGTAGATTACCGATGCGGAGGCATTGTTCCCATGATCTTTCATCTTTTCCATCGCCTATACGATTATCTGCTGTGACCATTCCACCCAGCGCTCCATTCATAAAAATGGCAATACCACCCGTTTTCGATTCAATTCTATCGTACAATGGTCCGCATAGATCAGGACTTAAAATGCCCTGCCCGTTGCCAAGCACTTCAGGATGGATGGCATAATTTACCATCGTTGCAATTACTTTTGAACCATCGGATGTAACTGCCTGGAGTACATTACATCTTGGATCGTACAGCTGCGGGGCATAATAATTGTAAGCTATTTTTCCCTTGGCTTCATCAACAGCTATTTTAAGTTGCGCCGGCTCAAGTTTATCTATAGCTTCCTGTATAGCTTCGGCAATAATTTTCACACAGTTGTCGAGGTAGGTAAGGTCAGCAGCATGATTGCCGTCTTCATCTGCAAAAGCGTAGGCATCTGGTGCACTGTGGGTATGTGTAGCCCCTATTAAAATGTTTTCGGGTGCAATTCCTTTTACTAAAGCCCGCGTACGATTGGCCAATGTTGAAGGCCATCCCAGGTTATCAATTCCAACAATTGCTACCCTGGTTTTACCTTTTTCAAGGACGAGCGCCCTCACAAAAAGTTCCCCAAGTTTGGTATCAGCAGGTCGAGGTATACCCACACCCCCGGAAACAGGAAGCAATGGGTCTGGTGTGATGTTTTTTACCGCAGCTCCTGCTTTAAAAACCTGAGCTTGCACACTTTCCGGAAGAAAAGTGAATAGGGTAAATACATATAGCAGTAAAAATATTCTTGACATAATAAATAATAGTTTGTAAGAAAAAGCCGGAGACACATTTGCATCTCCGGTATATGAATGTGTTTTTACTTCTTCTTTTTAGATTTCATTTTTTCATGGCGGGCCATGATATCTTTCCAGTTAGTGAAGATTATGCCTTCATCTTTGAAAAACTTTTTGATCTTCGGATCTGAAAACATTTGATATTCCCATACCCTTTGCTGCCAGGAACCTGTAACATCTTTAAGTTCTTCGGAATAGGCTGATGGGTGGAAAATTATTTCTGTTAACCCAGGTTCAAGATTGCGTACGAGGTTCATAAAGTTCTCGCATACTTCATCATAAGTTGATCCTTTAGGTACAGAAGTAAAGTAATCGAGTTTGGGTAAAGAATAATTTTGAACCAGTTGTTTAAGTCTGTCGGTGATGGGATATCCCATTTCTTTATATTCCTTTTCTACTTTGGCATTGCCAAAGTCTATTACATTAGCAGGTATATTATATTCCTCGGCCAGTTTAAAAAAAACTTCTGTAAAATCGTTTGAGCCAAATAAGGTTCCCATATGGGTGTCCATATGATCGGGGCGATAGCCCATAGCAAGGGTTTTTTCAAGCTGAGCCCTTATCTCTTTGGCGACTTCCTCTTTCTTTCCGTTCATCACAACCTGTGGAACACTTTTCCAAAGTTTTCCTTCCGGATCAATTAAACTTGGTACTTCATCAGCAGGACTTACGGGGCCCCAACGATAGGTTTTCCATTCACTGGTAAGGGTAAGGTGCAGGCCAACATCTATTTTGGGGTTTTTCTTCGCCCAATCGATGGACGGCCCATATGCCGGACAAGGCGCCATTGAGGCTGCAGATTGTATATGGCCATTTTTTAACAGGTCAATAGTGGCTTCATTAGCCTCGGTATTCATACCAAAGTCATCTGCGTGCAGCATAATAACTTTTTTGCCTTTGGGAAACCCCAGCTTTTCTGCCCAGGTAATACCTGCCTCTTCAGGTTGTGATTTACCTGCAGGAGGTGTAAAACCAAAAAATAATACGGCTACCATTGAATAAGACAGTAACCTTAAAAAAAAGCTTTTGCGCATGATTTTAAAATTTGTTTTGATTAAATATAAATTGTTAAAACGATTTTGTGATTCCTTAACATGTCTTATTTACACGCTTGAAGTACTACTACAGGATGCGAATAAATTTGAAGACGCAGGAAATTAACAAAAAGGAAGGTAGAGGTTTGCTATGCGGAAGGATGTTTTGTATATTGATATGCAACTAAAATTATAAGAAATGAAGAAAGTACCCGGAGCGGGACTTGAACCCGCACGGCCTCAACGGCCACAGGATTTTAAGTCCTGCGTGTCTACCAGTTCCACCATCCGGGCCTCAGCTACCTAATGTAGCTATGGCAAATTGCCTTATTTTGAATATTTTAATAGGCGATGATTACAAATCAGGCATAAAAAAAGAGCGAAAGACGGGATTCGAACCCGCGACCCCGACCTTGGCAAGGTCGTGCTCTACCAGCTGAGCTACTTTCGCTTGTGTTACCCGTTAGCGTAACGGACTGCAAAGATAATATCTCGGATTAAATATACAATACTGCCAATAAAAATTTTCAAGCCATTGTGGTATGAAAGGTGTTTTGTAATATCTTGCATTGGATAATGATGTAAGTTTCATCTATATAACCGGGCCTAAGCCCCAATGCTTTTTTAGTTTTTTTTAAATGTCTTGTCATGTCAAATATCTCAAATTACAAAGATTATCTCAATAGCCATAAAGTACGCTTTCTGGATGAATTGTTTGAGCTTCTACGCATTCCATCGGTTAGCGCTGACAGTAAGTACAAACAGGATGTGCAACGTGCTGCTGATTTTGTTAAATCAAAACTCGAAGCTGCCGGTGTGGAAAAAGTGGAAATTTGTGAAACTCAAAAACATCCCATCGTATATGGTGAGAAAGTTGTAGATACATCGCTGCCAACAATTTTAGTGTATGGCCATTACGACGTTCAGCCTGCCGATCCTCTGGAATTATGGGAATCACCACCTTTTGAGCCGACCATAAGGGATAACCGTATTCATGCCAGGGGCTCATGTGATGATAAAGGACAGTTTTACATGCATGTAAAAGCATTTGAAACTTTAAACGCCTGTGGAAGCCTGCCATGTAATGTAAAATTCATGATCGAAGGAGAAGAGGAAATCGGGTCTGCAAATCTTGCAAGCTTTGTAAAGGAAAATGCAGATAAACTCGCCTCAGATATCATCCTGATCTCAGATACCAGTATGATTTCTATGGAGCATCCTTCGATTACAGCAGGGCTTAAAGGTTTGTGCTATATGGAAGTTGAGGTAACAGGACCAAAACGCGATTTGCACTCTGGAACTTACGGTGGGGCTGTAGCCAATCCCGTGAATGTACTTTGCGACATAATCGCCAGGTTAAAAGATGAGCATCAACGCATTACCATACCTGGCTTTTATGACAAGGTTGTGGAACTCAGCGAAGACGAAAGAAAGAAAATAGCTGAAGCACCCTTTAATCTCGAAAAATACAAAGAAGCACTGGATGTAGAAGATGTAATGGGTGAGGCTGGTTATTCAACAGTAGAGCGAACCGGAATAAGACCTACCCTGGATGTAAATGGTATATGGGGTGGATATATAGGCGAAGGAGCCAAAACAGTTTTACCTTCTAAAGCTTATGCAAAAATCTCTATGCGTTTAGTGCCTGACCAGTCTAGTAAGGAAATAGAAAAACTATTCACAGACTATTTTATAAGTCTGGCCCCAAAAGGGGTTAAGGTAAAAGTGAGCCCGCATCATGGTGGTGAACCGGTCGTTACACCTATTGATTCTCTTGCCTTTAAAGCAGCGGAAGAAGCCTTTTTAGAAGGGTGGGGTAAAAAACCCATACCTACAAGAGATGGAGGTAGTATACCTATTGTCGCCCTCTTTGACAAAGTTCTTAAAACCAAAAGCATACTCATGGGCTTCGGCCTTGATAAAGATGCCATTCATTCTCCTAATGAAAGTTATGGCATCGACAATTTTTACAAGGGTATTGAAACCATCATCTTATTTCACAAGCACTTTGCCCGAATTATGAAAAAGTAATAATCTTCACTGAGGCTGTTTTAACTAGAGACAGCCTCAGTATTTTTTAAGACTTTCTTCATAGCAATGTCAGACTGCAAACATCCTCTCCCTGACATTTAATCGTTTATTCAAGACCTTTTAGTGTAAAACCTGTTACCTTCGTATCGTTTTATGATCATGAAGTCGTTACTCCTGAAGATATGAAAAGTAAAATATTTAAATTGAAAATCCTGTTACTGTTTTTAATTGGATTTTTTAATCAGATTCAGGCACAAATACTGCAACCAGCCAAATGGTCCTATGACTTTGCGCCTTCAGAAGTTAAAATTGGTGAAGAGGTTGACCTTATCTTTAATGTAAAAATAGATAGAAACTGGTATCTGTATTCATCTGACTTTGACCCCGATCTAGGGCCAATGGTTACAGAATTCAGTTTTGTGCCTCATCAATCATATGAATTGATTGGAGAAATAATACCTGTAAATCCATCAAAAGGATATGATGATATTTTTAATGGGGAATACACCTACTTTAAAGGAACAGGTCAGTTCAGGCAAAAGATTGTAATACGCAGTGAAAACCCCGTGATTCGCGGTGAATATTCATACCAGGTATGCTCAGATGTGGATGGAAAATGTATCCCTTTTGATGATGATTTTGAATTTTCAAACATTAAAGTAAAGGGAGGCGTCTCTGCTTCTGAATCAAGACAAAGCCAGGCAGAACCTACGAAAAGAGCTAAGGAAGAAGCTGCTGAAGTAAATGATGGCGCTGATAATGCACAGGAAAAGAGTGCGGCAGGCCCAATGTTTGAAGTCAAAGAATTTCAAACAGAAGCAAGAGAAACAAACCTCGAAGACAGAAAGTCAGGAGAGAAGACTTCAGTTCTCAAGCAAAGGTCGCCCAATGATGCATATTCGTTGTTAGCATTTATTTTTATCGCGTTTCTGGGTGGTCTGGCTGCATTGTTTACACCTTGCGTCTTTCCAATGATTCCCATGACGGTTTCCTTTTTTACCGGCAAGGCCAAAACCAGGCCGCAAGCAGTCAAAAATGCATTTATTTACGGCTTTTCGATTATATTAATATACACGGTAATCGGTTCAGTTTTTGCGCCTTTTATGGGACCGGGCATGGCCAATGAATTGGCTACCAACTGGATCCCCAACGTTATTTTTTCTTTGGTTTTCATCATTTTTGCCTTGTCTTTTTTCGGCCTTTTTGAAATCACCTTACCCAGTTCATTCGTAAATAAAATGGATAAGAAGGCAGACCAGGGCGGTATAATAGGAATATTCTTCATGGCTTTTACCCTGGTACTGGTTTCATTTTCCTGTACAGGTCCTATTGTAGGTAGTATATTGGTAGAATCAGCCGGTGGACTTGTACTTAAACCCATACTGGGTATGTTTGGCTTTTCACTTGCCTTTGCCATTCCTTTCACTCTATTTGCCATTTTTCCCGAATGGCTGAATTCTCTGCCCAAGTCAGGGGGTTGGTTGAACTCTGTAAAAGTTTTTCTGGGATTTATCGAACTGGCGTTGGCCCTCAAATTTCTTAGTGTTGCCGATCAGGCCTATCATTGGGGTATACTTGACAGAGAAATATACATTGCCTTTTGGATTGTGATTTTCACGTTACTGGGTTTTTACTTTTTGGGCAAGATAAGATTGCCACATGATTCGGAACTTAAGCATGTAAGCGTTGGTCGTTTAATGCTGGCTATCATAACTTTTACTTTTGTCACCTATCTGGTGCCTGGTATGTTTGGGGCACCACTCAAAGGACTTGCAGGATATTTACCTCCCTTGTCAACCCATGATTTTAATTTATCTAATGTAATTATGCGTTCTGAAATGGGATATGCAGATATAAGAGATGAGTTATGTGACGATCCTGAGTATGCAGATTTTTTACATTTACCACATGATATCCGTGGCTACTTCGACTACGAACAAGCGCTGGCTTGTGCCAGAGAGAAAAACAAGCCTTTGTTTATAGACTTTACCGGGCATGGTTGTGTGAATTGCAGGGAAATGGAAGCCAGGGTTTGGTCGAATCCTGAAGTACTGCGCAGGTTGAGAAACGATTTTGTGGTTGTGGCTCTTTATGTCGATGATAAAAAAGAGTTGCCAGAAAATAAATGGTACACCTCCAAATACGATGGTAAAGTAAAGAAATCTATCGGCAAGCAAAATGCTGATTTTCAAATAACGCGTTTTCAAAATAATGCCCAGCCATTTTATGTAATCCTGGATGCCAACGAAGAAATGTTGTTGGAGCCAAAAGCCTATGACCTTAACGCTTCAAATTTTGTTTCTTTTCTCGATGATGCACTTGAAAAATTTGAACAGAAAGCATCCACCTTTTGAAATACGGGTGTTTTTACGTGCAGTTTCATACCATTAAGTGGAAAATGTAAAGATTTCTTTGCTTAATTATACTAATATTTGATTTTTACTATTAAATATTTAGTAAAAATATTACATTTAGCACAGAAATATAAAATTACATTTTTTGTAACCACATTCCATAAAAGATATATGGCAAAGCTTAAGAATATCATCAAACAACTGTCTGACGAAGATTTTGATGCTATTTATAATTCATTGCAGGAGAGCAGTGCAGATAAATCGGCGTATTTGTTGCGATCAATGCGCGAAAAACATCAATCCGATGCCAAGATCATGGAGGAGCTTGGTGTGAATACCAACGCCTATTATACACTGCGATCAAGATTAAACCAGAAAATTGAAGAGTATCTGCTTCAACAAATGGAAAATCCAAGAACAGATATCCTCAAAAAGGTAGCCAACATCAATGAGATTATTTTTACCAAGAAAAAGGCCATAGCCATAGCCACCCTTAAAAAGCTTGAAAAAGAACTTATTGATTATGATCTTTCCAATGAATTGACAGTTGTTTATAAAGCACTCAAAAAGCTTCATATTAATACAGCAGACCATTTTCAGTATTCTCAATTATACAACCGGCATGTAGCTTATATGCTGGCGGTAGACAAAGCTGAAGAACTGCTGGCAGAATACTTTAAAAAATATGGTGGATTTACCCTTTCAGGAGATGAAATTTCAAAACTCGAACTTACACTGCTCAGCAGGGAGATGAATAACGTGGCCGGATTGTACAAGTCTCACCGGCTTTATGTATATCAAAACTGTATGAACATTTTTCATCGCTTATTTGTCATAGGTGATGATAATATGGAGGATGATGTTGAGCCAATAGAAGATATTCTGGTCAACGTACAACGTATTTTTGATGAATATCATCTCGATTCCATTTATTATCACCTAAAAGTGGTTTTTGAATATCTCAAACTTGAATATTACGATCATTATAAAGTATATCGAAAAGCAGAAAATTATTTTGAAGAAGTAAATGAAAGCTGCGCCTCATTACTTTCAAATTATACCCTTTACACATATCCGGCACAATTTCTCATAACCAAAATACGTCGCCATATCCGAATGAACAATGTGGATGAAATGTATGATGAAAATGATGGGATATTTCAGGATTTCGAAGCCGACCCAAACGATATTCCTAATTATATCACCTATATCACTTACAGGGCAATAGGCTGCTACTATCATAAAAAGTACGATGAAGCTGCCAAGTGGATTAATAACCTGCTCAATGAGGTAAGTTTGAAAAAATATCCCGCTGCACAGCTTGAAATAAAGGTATTATTGGCGCTACAGTATTGTATGGTAAAAGATTATGACCTGTTCAACCAGCTTATCAATAGTATCCAACGGCAAATCAGACTACTTGGCAAAGATGTTTGCGACCATGTTGTAGTATTCACTAAGATGATGAAAATATCTATAAGTGATGCCAAAAGAAATAAAAAATCGAAGATTGAAAGCCTGGCTGATAAATTCCGCTCGTATAAGTCAAGAAATTTTGCTCCTACGCTGCTTATAAAAGCTGATGATGAATTTGTGGATGCGTTAAGTTCAAATTGATTGCAATAATTGTTGGCCATACCATATTTTGTGGTCTTAGCCATCTATAACATAACAAACCCTGGGAATCAGCATATTTTTATGTTGAAATCCCAGGGTTTATTTTTTTACGGAAGCTCTACTATTTTCAAACGTTAAGCTTTTCCAGATTTTCCTGTGAAAGTGGCTTATTGATATATTTCTTTACATAAATGTATTCCTTCGATTTGTTGACATCCTGCGGATTTATGGAAGACGTGAGCATAACGATTTTACATTTGGTTTTGGTTGGTTCATGTAATTTTTCGAATTCATCCAAAAATTGAAAACCATCCATCAACGGCATGTCAATATCAAGAAAAATTACGTCTGGAAGTATTTTTTCAGACAAATCACCCAGTTTTTCGATGTTTTTCAAAAACTCGATTGCACTCCTGGCTCCGGTATGCGTAAAAATATTCTGGGTTATATTGGCCGCTTCAATCATTTTTTGATTGATGAGATTATCGATTTCATTATCATCGATCAGCATGACATTAAAATACCGTGGTTTGCCTTTATCTGACATATTATAAATCTTTTTAGAATGCGCCTAAATTATTAAACTTTAATGAATTAACACAGAAATTAATAATATTTTAGCTTAAAAATATGCTATTAAATCAATAAATTCCAAGATACATTAAATTATATTTTGCAAAAAATGTTTTCACAACTGTTTAAATTATTGAATATCAAAGCGTATGCCTTGTGCAAGTGGCAGATTTTCACTGTAATTAATAGTATTGGTTTGTCTTCTCATATATGCTTTCCAGGCATCTGATCCAGATTCTCTCCCTCCACCGGTTTCTTTTTCACCTCCAAATGCACCACCAATTTCAGCGCCTGATGTCCCGATATTAACATTAGCTATGCCACAGTCAGATCCTTCACGGGATAAAAAACGCTCAGACTCCAGCAAATTGCGCGTAATAATGGCAGAACTAAGCCCTTGAGGTACATCATTTTGGAGAGCAATTGCTTCGTCTATGTCTTTATAGGTCATTATATATAAAATGGGAGCAAAAGTTTCATGTTTAACTATATCAATATTGCCCGGCACCTTATATATAGCTGGCTTTACATAACATGATTTATCTTTATCTTCTGCATTACTGCTAAAAGCATAACCTCCGGCTATCAGCTCTTCAACATTTTGATCCTGTTTGAGAATTTGGAGCGTATCAAAATATTTTGAAACAGCCTCTTCATCGATCATGGGTCCCAAATGCACTTTTTCGTCCATTGGATTACCAATAATCAATTGAGAATAGATGGCTTTTAATCTTGTTATTATGTCATGATATATAGAGTGGTGCACAATTAATCTGCGGGTGGTTGTACATCGCTGGCCACAAGTTCCTACTGCTCCAAATGCTACAGCCCGAATAGCCAGTTCAAGATCTGCGTCGGGTGTTATGATAATGGCATTATTTCCGCCAAGTTCAAGCAGTGATTTTCCAAGACGTGCACCTACAATGCTTGCAACTGATTTTCCCATGGGCACAGAACCCGTAGCGCTCACTAAGGGAATTCTCACATCTTCTGCAATCCATTTGCCGACTTCAGCTCCTCCGTTTATCAGGTTGCTGATACCTTCAGGCAAATCATTTTCCACTAAAACCTCACTTACTATTCTCTGCGTTAAAATGGCGCAGAACGGAACCTTTTCAGAAGGCTTCCAAACACACACATTTCCACATACCCAGGCAATCATGGCGTTCCATGCCCAAACTGCCACCGGAAAGTTAAAGGCTGTTATAATGCCTACTACGCCCAAAGGATGGTACTGCTCATACATTCTATGCCCCGGTCGCTCACTGTGCATTGTAAATCCGTGTAACTGTCTTGAAAGTCCTGTGGAAAAATCACAAATGTCGATCAATTCCTGTACTTCACCCAGGGCTTCCTGATAACTTTTACCCATTTCCAGGCATATGGCAGTGGCAAGCTCGTCTTTATAATTCCGAAACCGCAATCCCATCTGGCGGATGATTTCACCCCTGTAGGGTGCTGGCTTATTGCGCCAAAAAATAAAAGCTTCCCTGGCGGTTTCCAGGGTGGAGTTGTATTCACATGACGGGGTTTGAAATATCGATCCCAGATGCTTACCGTCAACAGGACTATAAGAATTAATCAGGGTGCCCGAAGGATCGGAAAGCCATTGCTGACCTGTACATGTACCTGGATGAGGAGAAACTATTTGGAATTTTTCGAAAATCTTTTCCAGCATTACGAAGTCTGTTAATCTGCTTACCAAAATAAAAAAAAGCGCTGTCCTTACAAAAAGAACAGCGCCTTATATTGCTGTGAATTATATCTATACTAGGCCGTAGCTTCTACACCGGGTATCACCGATACAAAAGAACGGTTATTCCGACCCTTTTTGAACTCTACCTGTCCATCAATCAGGGCGAATAAGGTATGATCTTTTCCAATACCTACATTTTTACCAGGATGGTGAACTGTACCTCTCTGTCTTACCAATATATTTCCGGCAATGGCAGCCTGGCCACCAAAGATCTTTACTCCAAGTCGCTTACTAGCTGACTCACGTCCGTTTCTTGAGCTACCTGCTCCTTTCTTATGTGCCATTTTTTATTAATTGTTTATTCCTTCAATAAGTATTTTGGTATATCCCTGGCGATGGCCATTCTTAACCTTAAAACCTTTACGACGTTTCTTCTTGAATACGATGATTTTATCACCCCTTACGTGTTCAACGATTTTTCCGGTAACCCTGGCACCCGCTACTGTAGGTGTTCCCACAGCTACTTCTCCCTCATTGTCAATGAGTAATACCTGGTCAAATTCTACAGGGCTTTCATTTTCTCCCTCAATACTGGGAGTATAGTAATATTTGTTGGGCTCAACCTTGAGCTGTTTACCCGCGATATCGACAATAGCGTACATCTTCTTTCGATTAGATTTTATTTATTCCATTTAGGAAAATGGACTGCAAAAGTAGTAAACTAAAATTTACAAACAAATAAAATCACAAAATAAGTACGGTAAATCTCTGATAAAAATTACTCCAAAGAATTATAAGCGCTCAATTGAAAAAGTCTATTCACAATGTCTTAAATTGTGGATAACTTTTACGGTGATCTGAAAACCAAAATATATTCAAAACGTTAGCCTTACATCTGTCATTTTAAATGACATCCCGGCATCTTTTAATAAGTTGGTTTGAAAACTTCCATCCTAATGATCTGGATGCAATCTTTTGAAAAATTTAAATTGTTTAACCTATTAATATCCTTTCATGAAACCTGATGCATTAACCCAGACTGAACCTATTCTAAAAGAAAACAAAAATCGTTTTGTATTATTTCCCATTGAGCACAATGATATCTGGAAATTTTATAAGCAAGCCGAAGCAAGTTTTTGGACAGCAGAAGAAATTGATTTAAGTCAAGACCTCAAGGATTGGGAAAACCTCAACGATGGAGAACGCCATTTTATATCCCATGTTCTGGCATTCTTTGCTGCAAGTGACGGAATTGTTAATGAAAATCTCGCCGAAAATTTTGTGGCTGAAGTTCAATACACTGAGGCCAAGTTCTTCTACGGTTTTCAAATTGCTATCGAAAATATACATTCTGAAACATACTCTTTACTGATTGATACCTACATTAAAGATCCAATAGAGAAAGATCGCCTTTTTCATGCCATTGAAACCATGGATTGTGTAAAGAAAAAAGCCGATTGGGCCTTGCGCTGGATAGATGAGGGCAATTTTCAGGAAAGACTCGTAGCTTTTGCAGCCGTAGAAGGAATCTTTTTTTCCGGTAGTTTCTGCTCAATTTTCTGGCTTAAAAAACGCGGTCTTATGCCGGGTCTGAGTTTTTCCAATGAATTAATTTCCAGAGATGAAGGTTTGCATTGTGATTTTGCCTGTTTGTTGTACAACAACCATGTAGTAAACAAATTACCCGAAGAAACCATAGTATCCATAATAAGAGATGCAGTGGAAATCGAAAAAGAGTTCGTAACAGATGCCTTACCTGTAAAACTCATAGGAATGAACGCAATTTTGATGTGCCAGTATATCGAATTTGTAGCTGACCGGCTACTGGTCGAGCTGGGTTGTAAAAGAATCTACAACGTGAGTAATCCTTTTGACTTTATGGAAATGATATCGCTGCAGGGAAAAACCAATTTCTTTGAAAAACGAGTAGCCGAATACCAAAAAGCCGGCGTAATGAAAGATAGTGGAGAGCAGCAAAAATCAAGATTTAGTTTGGATGAAGATTTTTAAATCCCTATATTGTTAGCCTTCTCAATTATCAGAATTTCAAGTATTTACCGAATAAAAAAATTATGTACGTAATTAAAAGAGACGGACGCAGAGAGTCTGTTAAATTTGATAAAATCACTTCAAGGATTGAAAAACTTTGTGCAGGGCTTGACATGAACTACGTTCAGCCTGTCGAAGTAGCCAAAAAAGTTATCAGTGGATTATATGATGGTGTAAGCACACAGCAGCTTGATGACCTGGCAGCAGAAACCTGTGCAAGTTTAACTTCAGTGCATCCTGATTATGCACTTCTGGCAGCCCGTATCGCCATTTCAAATTTGCATAAAACTACTTCACAATCTTTTTCAAACACCATGAAAAGATTGTTTACCTACATAAGTCCTAAAACAGGAGAAAATGCGCCTCTGTTATCTAAAGAAGTGTATGGCATTATAAAACAAAATGCTTCGACCCTCGATGCAGCCATTGATTATCAACGCGATTTTCAATATGATTATTTCGGTTTTAAAACCCTCGAAAGGTCATATCTTTTGCGTTTAGATGGCAAAGTGGCAGAAAGACCTCAGCATTTACTTATGCGGGTAGCGGTAGGTATTCATATGAATGACATCGAAGCAGCCATTGAAACGTATCATTTGCTTTCTGAAAAGTGGTTTACCCATGCCACTCCAACCTTGTTTAATGCAGGTACACCAAGACCTCAACTTTCATCCTGCTTTTTGCTTACGATGAAAGAAGACAGTATAGAAGGAATTTATGATACCCTGAAAATGTGTGCCAAAATTTCTCAATCGGCAGGTGGTATTGGTTTGAGCATACATGATATACGTGCCAAAGGATCCTACATCAGAGGAACCAATGGATACTCAAATGGCATCGTGCCTATGCTGAGAAACTTTGATATGACTGCCAGGTATGTAGATCAGGGAGGTGGAAAACGCAAAGGTAGTATAGCCATATACCTCGAACCCTGGCACGCTGATATTTTTGAGTTTCTGGAACTTAAAAAAAATCACGGCAAGGAAGAGCTCAGGGCGCGGGATCTGTTTTATGCCTTGTGGATACCCGACCTTTTTATGAAACGTGTTGAAAATAACGACGAATGGTCTTTGTTTTGTCCCAATGAAGCGCCGGGACTCGCAGACTGCTATGGAGAGGATTTTGAACGCCTTTATGAAAAGTATGAAAGGGAAGGAAGAGCACGGAAAACGGTTAAAGCACAGGATTTATGGTTTGAAGTACTGGAAGCTCAAATAGAAACCGGAGTGCCATATATGCTCTTCAAGGATGCAGCCAATAAAAAATCTAATCAAAAAAATCTTGGCACCATTAAATCGAGTAATCTCTGTACAGAAATTATAGAATATACTGCCCCTGATGAAGTTGCCGTTTGCAATCTGGCATCCATTGCCTTACCGCGCTTTGTAAACGAAAAAGGTATATTTGATCATAACAGACTTTTTGAGATATCTAAAATTGTAACAAGAAATCTCAATAAGGTGATTGACATCAACTACTATCCGGTAGAAGAGGCGCGTAATTCAAACATGCGCCACAGACCCATAGGGATTGGCATACAGGGTCTTGCAGATGTATTTATGATGCTGAAAATGCCATTTGACGCTCCGGAGGCCAGGGGTCTTAACCGTGATATATTCGAAACCATTTATTTTGGGGCTCTTACAGCCTCATGTGAACTTGCGATGAAAGACGGCGCCTATCAAACATTTGCGGGTTCTCCGGCTTCTAAAGGTATTCTGCAATACGATATGTGGGGCGTTGAACCTTCTCCCCGTTGGGACTGGATTTCCCTTAAGCAGCAAATTAAAAAACATGGATTGAGAAATTCCCTGCTTCTGGCCCCAATGCCAACGGCCTCTACCTCACAGATATTGGGCAATAATGAGTGTTTTGAACCCTATACTTCAAATATATACACCCGCAGGGTACTTTCAGGTGAATTTATCGTTGTTAATAAACACCTTCTGAAGGATCTGATAAGCCTGGGACTTTGGAACGAGGATATGAAAAACAGGTTGATTACTGCCAATGGATCCATTCAGAACATGCCTGAAATACCCCAAAATATAAAAGATATTTACCGTACGGTCTGGGAGATTTCTCAACGATCGATCATTGACATGTCAGCCGATCGGGGTGCTTTTATCGACCAGAGCCAGAGTTTAAATATTCATATACAAGATGCCAATTTTGGTAAACTTACTTCCATGCATTTTTATGCCTGGAAAAAGGGATTGAAAACCGGTATGTATTATCTGAGGACAAAGGCCGCCGCCGACGCCATTAAGTTTACCGTGAAAAAAGAGGAGAGGCAAGACAAGCTGCAAGAAGGTATCAATAAAGAGCAGCAACAGGCGCAGGTATCTTGCTCCCTAGACAATCCGGATGATTGTTTAGCTTGTGGGAGCTGATAGAAAATTCTAATATTAAATTATTAAAAAAAGGAGGTTCGGGAATTAAAATACCGAACCTCTTCTTATCTTATGAGCGCTTCAGGATATTATCTATCCTGCTACAAAATCCTTTTCTATTTCAATTCAGCCAATACAGTTTTACCCCCTTTTACTTTCATGCCGGGCTGCACCTTAATCTCTGCATCCAGAGGTAGAAATACATCAACGCGAGAACCAAATTTTATAAAGCCAAATTCCTTTCCCTGTTCTGTTAAATCACCTTCTTTGATATACCACTTTATTCTTCTGGCCACCGTACCGGCGATTTGACGGATTAAAATTTTAACCCCGGAACTATGGGCATATACAACCGTGGTGCGTTCATTCTCAATGCTCGATTTAGGTAAGAACGCTGGCAAAAATTTACCGGGATGGTATTTGAAAAAGGCTACAACACCATCAACAGGATTTCTATTGACATGAACATTGATAGGGGACATAAATACTGAAACCTGTATACGTTGGTCTTCCAGGTATTCATGTTCAATGGTTTTCTCCACTACAACGACTTTACCATCTGCAGGAGAAAGTACATGGTTGGGGTTTTTTGCGACCTGAATAGCAGGATTTCTAAAAAACTGTAATATAAACACAAAAAGAACAAGGCTAATGATCAGAACCACTTGTGACACAAGATGGTGAACTGGCCAGATGTGTAGTGCATAGTTTACGGCAGCCAATACAAGGCTGAGCACCAAAATTGTTTTAAAACCTTCCCGGTGAATTGTCATCATGTTTAAAGATTAGGGTCTTCAAAAGCCACCACGGTATTCGTAGGCGCTTGCAACTTTTTCGATGGCCACAATATAAGCTGCAATTCGCATAGATACATTATATTTCAGTGATGTCTTGTAAACATTATTAAAAGAACTCATCATTACGCGGTCCATTCTGCGATTTACCCGTTCGCGTGTCCATTTGTAACCAAGGCGGTTCTGTACCCATTCAAAATACGAAACCGTTACACCCCCTGCATTGGCAAGTATATCCGGAACCACCATAATACCTTTTTCAGTAATAATATCATCGGCTTTGGCCGAAGTTGGCCCGTTTGCACCTTCTACGATCAGACGTGCTTTTATTTTATCTGCATTATACATGGTAATAACATCCTCGAGGGCCGCTGGTATCAGCACATCTACGGGCAGTGTAAGTAAATCATCTGAATCAATTTGTTCAGCACCCTTGAACCCATGTAAAATCCCTTTATTGTCGTTGCGATATTCTATAGCCTGGTTTATATCAATACCAGCTTCGTTGTAATATGCTCCGCTAATATCGCTGATGGCTAAAATTTTAGATCCCCTTTCATGCATAAGCAAAGCTGCAAAAGATCCAACATTACCAAATCCTTGTACAGCTACTGTAGCCTTATATGGATTAATTTTTAGTTTTTCCATAGCTGAAAGGGCTGATACCATAACCCCTCTTCCGGTTGCTTCAATCCGTCCAAGTGAACCCCCCAATACAAGCGGTTTACCGGTGACCACGGCATTTACCGTCATTCCCCTGCTTCTGGAGTATTGGTCCATTAACCATGCCATTTCCCTTTGACCACTGCCCATATCAGGAGCGGGTATGTCGGTATCGGGCCCGAACACCTCATTCATGGCCTGGGTGTAGCTTCTGGTAAGTCGTTCTATTTCTCCACTTGACATTTCTCTCGGATTACAGCGAATACCACCTTTAGCCCCGCCAAAAGGAATATCAACTACCGCGCATTTCCAGGTCATCCAGGCAGCCAGGGCTTTCACCTCATCCAGGTTAACTCCCATATCATACCGAATACCTCCTTTGCCGGGGCCCAGTATGTTGTTGTGAATAACTCTGTATCCTTCAAAAACCCGTATGGTTCCATCATCCATTGTTACTGGCAAGCTGACAATTACTTGTTTGTCTGGCGACTTTAATACATTGAAAATCTCTTCTCTCAAATTGAGATGCTGGGATGCAATCCTGAATCTCGACATCATAGATTCAAAGGGATTCTCCTTGTCTTTAATTGGAGCAGGCTCTATATATGCCATATTATTTATGATTTTAAGGCTACAGCTACTTCTGGCATTTACCATACGTAACATTCCACTGCAAAAATAACAGGGCATTTCCATTTAAAGATGGATAGTGATGAGTATTTTAAAATTTTTCTTCCAAAACCCTCCCTTCAGACAGGTAAATTGTATTTATTACCCAAAAAACTATTTCAGAATTGAGAATTTTTTATAAAAATTACCCTTCAACCTATTAAAATTTTGCCAGGCTGAAGGGTATTATCTAAAAATTGAAAATTTTAATCAGTTTTAAAAGAACTGTCTGGATAAAAGTCTTTAAAAACACTCTGAATATTTCTATCAGTGGCAGTTTTGGGGTTGACCCACGTTGCATCAAGTTCCAGTCTATGTGCATCCTGAATTACCATTTGCATATTCAGGTTGTTCAGATCATTTGCAAATGATCCTTTTCTTCTTTCCTCGCGTTGGGCATATTTTGTTGCAAATACATTGCCATAAACGACAATATCATTTCTTTTGGTCGCGATGGAATTCCATTGCTGCATAAGTTCGGTAGCTGATCTTCCTACAACATTACTGGCCTCAAGAGTCCCGAGCGTAGCTGTTGCCGTACCACCCACCCCGGCAGTAATCTTTTGTGGCTCTCCTTCCATAAAAACAGGAGACAGGCCGGTTATAGCCCCTAAAGATGCATTGGTAATGGCTCGGTTCTTTCTGCCATTTCTTGCCTTTCTATATTCTCTCCTTACTTCTCTTTCCTTATTGTTGAGCTGCTCAATTAAATCCCAACCCACTGACAGAATAGTTCTGTATTGCATATAAGCAAGGCGATCTAATTCTTCAATGTTTTCAGCATCTGTTACTGCAACATACAAAGTACGGGAAGCGCGGTGATTACCCTGATCAACAGCAAAAAAAGTAATTGTAAAGGATTTGGTAGCACCTCTTTCCATTACAAACTCAAATCCGGGAAACCAACTGAATGTATAATGCGTTTGACTGACTTTATTCAGGGCACTATGCTGAATTTCTTTATTATCTGAAATAAAATCAAACATGGCAATATCATCGTCGCCGTTAGGGTCGGTAAGATAAAAAGCCAGGTTTAACAATTCATTTTCCTTTATTCTTATGGTGTCTCTGTTAGGTACCATTGTAATTTGTGGTGGCAGATCTTCCTCCGAAGCTTGTACCCGCAGTTTTCCTTTACTACTTAATCCATGCACATCTTCAACGTGAAACTCAATCTCAATTGGTTCTCTTCTAAGGTTGCTGTATTGTCTGGATGATGGCTTCCACCGCACTTCACCTGAAGGAGAAACCCTCATTCCCTGCGGTAAGGTTGACAGTACAGGATTGAATACTATTGGATCACCATCAGGATCATAAATGAGACGATCAATTTTCAACTGGTATACATTCTCCACTTCATACCTTAAAAAGAAGTTGGGAAGCTCATTAATAACCGGAGGACGATTAGTGTTATAAATGGTAAGCGGTATTTCCTTCCGGGTCTTTCGACCTTCAGTATCCTCCACTTTAAAAATTACACGTGCAGTTCTGCTTTCTTCCTGGGATTTTACAAAATCAAAGCCAGGTTCCCAGTAAAAGTATCCATTGGTCTCAAGGCTGAACGGTATCCTGTCTGGATTTTCAGAACTGAAAACATAAGAGCCCGAGCCACCCTTTGCATCAAGCTTAAAAGAGAAAGCATCACCCTCAGAAATGCTGTTCCAATTATTAAATGCCGGCAATACCAGACTGACCGAATCGAATATTGATCTGGTGGCAGGCGCTGCTGTCACTGCACCTTGAACTTCAGTAGTTGCCGTAGGATCCTCCGGTTCTACATTGGCCAGTACCAGTATTGAACCGATTATCACCTTTGAACTATTTTTATGACGTGCTTCAAAAAGTATGGAAATAGGTCTGGATCTGAGGCTTTCAAACTCGCGGTCTGTGGGCCACCATGCAAGGGCGCCATTTTCCGGAAATTCTATTCCAGCCGGCAATAATGAACCCTGATGAAAAGTAAATTCACCTTTTCTATTTACGAATATACCCCGTCCTGAAATATCATACACATTGATATCACCGGCTTGTACCACCCAGGGAGTGAGGTTAAGTGTGTCCGCATGAATACGGGCAGATGCTTCCGTTAATGCAAATAGCATCATGGCCAGTGAAAAGGTTATTAAAAATTTTTTTTCTTTGTATATCATTGTACTTTTTCCATTAAAAAAATGAAAATACCTATATTGTGTCAACTTTCAGGATAAGTTTGAATTTATAATAATAAAACGTTTGATCTTTTGAGTTTAACACAAAAATTGCACCATTTTATTGTTTTTCTTACCAAATGCCTGAATAAATTATTATATCATGCTTTTGTTGATACTTCTAAATTTTCATCAGCAGAAGCATGATCAACAGAAAGCGTGCAAAAGGGGATATTTTTTAATTAAAGGGAAGTATATGAAGGTTTTTCTTACCGGGGCAAATGGTCTTTTAGGACATAAACTCGCATTGTATTTACTTGAAAAAGGCGACATAGAGCTTATGGCGACCGGGCGTGGCCCTTCGAGAATTGCTACTGAGAAAAAATTTAGTTACAAAGACATTGACTTAACTCATGCGGAGGTTTTACAGGATACGTTGATCCATTTTCAGCCAGATGTGGTTATACACACGGCCGCCATGACACAGGCAGATGAATGTGAACTGAATCCTGAAGCTTGCTGGGCCATCAATACCCTGGCCGTGGAAAATCTCGGTATCATGGCAGGTAAATTGAATGCCTTTTTCATTCATCTTAGTACTGATTTTGTTTTTGATGGGTTTTCCGGCCCTTATCGTGAAAATGATCTGCCCAACCCGGTTAGCAAATATGGCAACAGCAAGCTGGCTTCTGAAAAAGCAGCAACCTTATGTCTTTCGGGATGGGCCATCGTGCGCACAGTATTAGTTTATGGTGTAGTGCCAAATATGAGCCGTAACAACCTGGTACTTTGGGTTAAAGATTCACTAGAAAAGGGAATACCGATCAAAGTCGTTTCCGATCAATGGCGAACGCCAACTCTGGTCGATGATCTCGCAGAGGCTTGCTGGCTCATAGCAAATAAAAGGGCCCATGGCTTATGGCACATTTCCGGAGAAGAAATACTGAGCCCATACCAAATGGCCCTTAAAACTGCTGAGTTTTTTGGTCTTAACAGCCAACTAATTGAAAAGGTGGATGCATCAACCTTTAGCCAACCGGCAAAGAGACCACAAAAAACGGGTTTTATCATAGATAAAGCCAGAACCCTGCTGGGCTACAAGCCACATTCTTTCGAAGAAGGACTAAAGGAGCTCAACAGGCAACTCATTCAATATAAAACTATACCGGTCCCTGGCTCAGGAGAAACTCCCTGAATGTCTCATAGTCTGAACCAATTACAGTCGATTGCTTTTTACGGTCGATGATTTGTTGAAGTCGTTCAGGCATCGAAATGGTATTATTAATTACCGGCTCCACTACATCGGTAAATTTTGAAGGGCTGGCAGTAGATAAAAATATACCAGGCATTTTTATATCAAAATTCTTTCGGTTTTGCTTTAGGGCTTCGTAACCGATGGCACTGTGCGGACACATCAAATAGTCATATTCTGAATATACTTTGCTTATCACCTGACGGGTAGCTTCGTCGTCTAGGTAAAAGCCCGAAATCTCCTTTTTCAATGCATTGTAATCTCCGTTGTATAAGGCCATCATACGTTGGAAATTACTGGGGTTTCCGACATCCATTGCATTGGAGATGGTAGCTATCGAAGACCTCGGGTTAAATTTGCCACTTTCAATGTAATCTGGAACTATTCTATTTAAATTGGTCGCAGCTATAAAACCGCGTACGGGTAAGCCCATTTTTTTCGCAAGAATACCTCCAGACAAATTTCCAAAATTCCCGCTGGGCACGCTAAAAATAGCCTCATCCGGATAGCCTGCCAGGGTACGCCATGCGTGGAAATAATATAGCGACTGTGGAAGCAATCTTGCAATATTTATAGAGTTGGCCGAACTCAGATGTAATTTCTTATTCAAAGGAACATCGAGAAAAGCTGCTTTAACCAATCTCTGACAATCGTCGAAGGTACCCTCCACCTCAAGTGCATGTACGTTACTGCCGACTGTAGTGAGTTGCTTTTCCTGGATTTTTGAAACCTTTCCCGAAGGATACAAGATCGTTACTTTAATTCCGGGAATCTCGAAAAAGCCCTGAGCAACAGCACTGCCAGTGTCTCCTGAAGTTGCAACCAGAATGTTTATTTCCCGGCCTTGTTTTTTCAGAAAATAGGCCATCGCTCTTGCCATGAATCGTGCGCCGAAATCTTTGAAGGCAAGTGTTGGACCGTGAAATAGCTCCAGACTATACACCTGATCATGTATATGAACTAATGGTATATCAAAATCAAATGCACTTCTTACTATTCCAAGTAATGCATCCGGATTTATTTCTCCCTTTACAAATGGACTTAAAACCTCAAATGCCAATTGATAAAATGGCAAGTCCTCAGCACTTTCAAAAAACGATTTTGGAAGTTTGGGAATGACTTCAGGCATATACAATCCATTATCATCTGGCAAGCCTTTAAAAATGGCTTCTTCGAAACTTACCTCTTTTACCTTTCTTTGTGTGCTATAATACTTCATCGTTACAATTTTCCATTATAAAAGCCGATGATACCAGCTGATTGATGTCCCGGCATTACGACTGTACAAAAATTCAAATCGCTGATCATCGCATCAAATTTACATCATCCATTGATAGCCGCAAAAAAATGAATCCTTTGATAATTTGTGGAGATTTTTCCTCATTGTATTCATATGTTAGCTGAAACGCTATCATACCAGGCCCTGTCTGGTTTTTTACTGGGTATAAATATCACGATTGTACTTTTCTTTTCGCTTAAGATCAGCTGATTGACTAAATAGAACAGGCAAATTTTGCCTGATATAAGCTATTTGCCTTTGGCATTATTATTTCTTTAAAACAGTATAACCAAATAAAAAAACACTATGGGATCATTATTGTATTTTGTGGCGATCATCCTGCTATTAGGGTGGCTGCTTGGATTTTTTGTATTTAGCCTTGGCCAGTTTATTCATATTCTGCTGGTATTTGCGATAATTGCTGTTCTTTTCAGACTTATCAAAGGCCGCCCCGTTTAGTAATTAAAAATAGTAAGGGTTGTAAATTCAGCCCTTTTTTTGTGCAGATACTGTCTTAAACAAACTCGCTAAGGATTGATTAAGATCCAACATTTTTGCCAGTAAAGCCATATCTTTATGACTAATTGCAAAAACGGGCTTTAAAATTATTTGTATTTTTCTATTTTTGTTGCCCGGTTCTGATAAAGGAAATAAACCGGTGTTAAAACTATAAAATTTTTAAATACATGGCTAATAATCTGCTACAAGGAAAAAGAGGTATAATCTTCGGGGCATTAGATGAAAATTCCATAGCCTGGAAAACTGCCTTACGGGTACATGAAGAAGGTGGTACTTTTGTTTTGACCAATGCACCTGTTGCTATGCGTCTGGGCAAAATTTCAGAACTTGCCAAAGCTTGCAACAGTGAAGTAATACCGGCAGATGCCACTTCTCTGGAGGATCTGGAAAATCTCTATCAAAAAGCCTCCGAGATACTTGGTGGAAAAATTGATTTTATTTTGCACTCCATAGGAATGAGTCCGAATGTGCGTAAAGGCAAAGATTACGGAGATCTTAGCTATGAATTTTTCCTGAAAACCCTCGATGTTTCTGCTCTGTCTTTTCACAAAGTTATGCAGGTAGCGGAGAAACTTGATATTATGAATGAATGGGGTTCAATTGTAGCGCTTTCGTACATTGCCGCGCAACGCGTCTTTCCTGATTATTCTGATATGGCTCAGGCGAAGGCTACCCTCGAAAGTATTGCACGGAGTTATGGATATAGATTTGCCAAATCTAAAAAAGTAAGGGTAAATACCATCTCCCAGTCACCGACTAAAACAACAGCTGGAACAGGAATATCGGGATTTGATGTTTTTTATGATTATGCAGAAATCATGTCACCTCTTGGCAATGCCAGTGGAGGAGCATGCGCTGATTACATAGTTTCTTTATTTTCTGACCTTACCAGAATGGTTACCATGCAAAACCTCATGCATGATGGCGGATTCTCATCCACCGGAATAACCGAAGAACTCGTTGAAAAACTTAGGAAAATGAATGGTTAGGAGTTTATTTCAGGTAGAAAAACAAGTGATGCTTTCCTTTTCATGGTAACTTTTCCAAACGCAAAGATCAACCTGGGTCTCAACATAATTCGTAAACGAAATGATGGATATCATGACCTGGAAACTGTTTTTTATCCGGTGCCCTGGTGCGACATACTCGAAATCGTTCCTTCAGATGAGGTTACACTTCATACTACTGGTTTGCCTGTCCCCGGAGATGTATCTTCTAACCTGGTTATTAAAGCTTATGAATTGTTACGCAAAGATTTTGAACTGGGACCGGTTGCGATACACCTTCATAAAATAATACCCATGGGCGCAGGTCTGGGAGGTGGCTCATCAGATGCAGCATTTGCCCTGAAAATGCTCAGTGAAATGTTTGACCTCTTTTTGGATACCTCTCTGCTGAACAATTATGCCGGAATGCTGGGAAGTGATTGCGCCTTTTTTGTTGAGAACGAGGTCGCTTTTGCTCATGGAAGAGGTGAAATTATAGAACCATTTCAACTTTCACTTAAGGGTTTATATATTGAGATTGTTCAGCCAGACATCGCTGTTTCAACGCGAGAAGCCTACAGTATGGTTAAACCCGGCCAACCAGGATTAAATGTAAAGGAAGTGCTGAAAACTGCAGATTTTGATCACTGGCGAAATTATCTGGTCAATGATTTTGAAATGAGCGTTTTTTCGAGATACCCACAAATAGAACAAATAAAAAAGGGGTTTTATGAATTCGGTGCTTTATATGCGTCAATGTCTGGTTCGGGATCTGCCGTCTTCGGCATTTTCAAAGACAAGCCGATATTGACCAATCGTTTTCCAGAAACTTACAAGGTTTGGCAGGGAGTATTGGAATAATCAGCGTATTGTATCTACTTCAAGGGCCTTTCTCCTTTTGATACGGTTAATCACCGGATAAGACAACACTGATAACAAAATAATCGCTGTGCCAAGATAAAAACCAGGTTGCATCTTTTCTCTTTCCCCAAAAATAAGGAGTGCAAGAATAATCCCGTAGACTGGTTCAAGATTTACGGCCAGGTTTACAGAGAATGCTGAAATCTTTTTCATAAGCTCCACTGATGCAGAGTAGGCATAGACCGTGCAAATAAGTGCAAGAATAAGTAAATAGAGCCAATCCAGGTTTTGAGGAACGAGTTGTAGCTTTCCTTCGGTAGCCCAAAAACTTAGATATATCGGAAAAAACAGTCCAATACCTATACATGCACCCGCCATTTCATAAAAAGTTATGGTATAGGGGTTATGTCTGCGTGTAAATTTACTATTGATCACAGTAAAAAGGGCCGCTAAAAAGGCTGAGACGATGGCCATACCGAGTCCGAGCGCATGGTTAAATTCAAATCGAAAAATTATATACAATCCGGCTATAACCATTAAACCGAGAAAAACTTCGAAGGCTTTAATTTTTCTCCTTGTTAATAAAGGCTCAAGCAGGCTGGTCCAGAATGAACAGGTTGCCATTCCGGCCAGACATACCGAAGCAGTTGATACCCTGGCGGCTGCAAAAAACAAAATCCAGTGGGCCGCAATCAAAAAGCCTGTAGTAAATATTTTAAAAATTTCTATCTGACCCAAAGAAAGATTTCTTTTGCGGTATTTTAACAATAGCCAAAGGGCTATGCTTGCGATAAGGGTACGGTAAAAAACTATCTCAACTGCAGGAATACTTATAAGTAAACCCAAAATGGCCGTAAAGCCCCAAATAAATACCAAAAAATGAAGATGCAGATAATCTTTATTATCAGCGATCATCGGGGCACTGTTTTATATAGTAAAAACCCGACCATTGAAAATACAATGTTTGGAATCCAGACAGCCAGGATTTGATTGACAGAACCGGTCTCGGCAATACGGCGAGCGAATATAAAAAATACGATAAATATAAATGCTATCAGGAAGCCCAATGCTATTTGAAAGCCCGCACCTCCACGCGCCTTTCGCGCCGATACGATTAAGCCGATAAAAGTGAGGATAATCACCGTAAATGGCGACATATATCTTATGTATTTTTCGATCTTATAAATATCAATATCATCGGCACCTCGCAACTTTAATTCCTCTATTTTTTCATCCAGCTCGTCCATGGTAAGCGCTTCAAACAACATATAGTTGCTGGTAAAATCTCTCGGCTGTATTCTGAGGGTTGTATCCATATCGTCACCATGGGTAAACTTTTCCTGAAAGCCTTCAAACTCATGCAGATTCCATCTCTTTAACCGCCATTTCTGGTGCTCCTCCTGCCATTCTATTCTCTGGGCTGTGAGTTTTTGCAGTACTTTGGTTCCTTCAATGGTCTCAAGTGTAAATTTATACCCAACATCAGAATTGTTGTTATAATTTTCCATATACAAGTAGGTATTAGGTCCTACCTTGATGTGGATGTCTCTTTCAGCGTAATAAAAAGGCTTTTTAAAATATTGCACTTCAAATGCAATACGGTGTTTATTGGAATTTGGTATCACCCATCCACCCAGGCCAAAAGAGATGGCAGCAATAATCATACTTCCAATCAGATAAGGTATCATGAGTCTGGTAAAACTAACGCCACTGCTGAGCATGGCAATAATTTCGGTGTGGCCTGCCATTTGTGAGGTAATAAAAACAGTAGCTATAAATACCGTTATCGGAGTAATCATATTGGCTATATAGGGAGCATAATTGAGGTAGTATTTCGCTATTTCAATAAACCCCAGCTGATTCTCTATAAATTTATCATTCCGCTCAGTAATATTTATCACTACCACAACGAGTACCAGCAATATCACGACAAAGAAAAAGGCCTTGAGTAATTTTTTCAATATGTATAAATCAAGGATTTTCATTTTTCAACCACAGGTTTATGTATAGAGCCGATTTATTCTACTTATTTTTAAAAACTACAAGATTCATTCATAGTCTTTCTGAAACTTTTTGCACCATTTCATTCTTCCATCCGGTGAAGGTGCCATTAATAATTCTACGTCTTGCTTCCTTAACAAGCCAAAGGTAAAACGAAAGATTGTGAATACTTGATATCTGAGCGCCTAACATTTCGTTGCTCTTTACCAGGTGTCTCAGGTATGCCTTTGTGCAACTGTTACTGATAAAATTATCAAGATTTTCATCTAAAGGGCTCAAATCGTCGCGCCATTTTTCATTTTTAATATTAATTATACCATTACTGGTAAACAACATTCCATTTCTGGCATTTCGAGTGGGCATTACACAATCAAACATATCTACACCCAGGGCGATGCATTCCAAAATATTGGCCGGAGTGCCTACCCCCATAAGGTAGCGAGGCTTATTTGCAGGTAATATTTCACAAACCAGTTCGGTCATTTCATACATGGCTGGTGCCGGTTCTCCCACCGATAATCCCCCTATGGCATTACCTTCCCTATCCCTGGATGCTATTTCATAAGCAGAAATACGCCTTAGGTCTTCATAGGTACTTCCCTGCACAATTGGAAAAAGACTTTGATGATAACCATAATGTGGAGGGGTACTGTCGAACCTGGTACAACAGCGGTCAAGCCAGCGGTGGGTCATTTCCATTGATTTTTTAGCATAGCCATACTCACAAGGCCAGGGAGTACATTCATCAAATGCCATGACAATATCTGCTCCTATGCTTCGCTGCACGTCAATAGCTGATTCAGGGCTGAAAAAATGGGTGGAACCATCAATGTGGGATTTAAACTTTACGCCTTCTTCGGTAATTTTTCTATTTTCGGCCAGTGAATAAACCTGATAGCCGCCACTATCGGTAAGTATTGCTTTATTCCAGCCGATAAATTTGTGTAAACCACCTGCCTTAGACAGAAGTTCAGTACCCGGGCGAAGGTATAAATGGTAGGTATTTCCCAGAATTATTTGTGCCAGAATGTCTTGCTCAAGTTCTCTGAAATGTACCGCCTTCACCGTACCCGCTGTACCAACGGGCATAAAAATCGGTGTTTCGATAGGTCCGTGATCAGTTTCTATTATTCCAGCCCTGGCTTTTGTGGAATTATCAAGATGCTTTAATGTAAAATGCATTTAATCTTTTAATTTGCCGTCGCAAAAATAAAATAATATTCACAGCATTATGTAAAACAGAGCTTTTACATTTTTTTCAGTATATTTTTATGAGCGTGATGGTTTTTTGGGGTTTTGTAATTATAGCTGGTTTGTATGCCTTGCTGCATCTGATTGTATTGGTATTGTTTGCTGTATACAAGGCTCCTTCGGTAGAAAAGGGTGCTTATACCCCCTTTGTTTCTGTGGTGATTGCATCCCACAATGCATCTGAAAACCTGCAAAAACTTATCCCCAGTCTTTTACAGCAAAATTATCCCTGGTTTGAAATCATTGTTGTTGACGATAGGTCTACCGATGACACCTATGATGTATTTATACATGAAAGTAAGCAAAATGAGAAACTGAAATTCCTGAGTATAGAAAATACCCCAAATCATATAAATGAAAAAAAATATGCGCTTACATTGGGAATAAAGGCAGCCAAAGCCGATATCATATTACTGACAGATGCCGATTGCCTGCCAGCCCATCCCAACTGGATACTTCGCATGGTGCAACCTTTTGCCAATGACAAGGTCTTGTTTTCATTGGGTTACTCCCCCTACAGGGCGAAAAAATCCATTCTGAATGCATTTATCAGATATGAAACACTCATAACCGGGTTAACCTACCTTGGATTAGCACTTGCAGGAAGACCATATATGGGGGTTGGGCGTAATATGGCATATCGAAAATCATTTTTTTTATCAAAAAACGGATTCGGAAAATTTCAATCTGTACTAGGTGGAGATGATGACCTTTTTGTCAATCAATTTGCCAATAAGAATAATACTGGCATAGTTATGCACCCTGAATCTCTGGTGTATTCTGAGCCAAAAACAAGTGTTAAGAGTTATTTTATTCAGAAAACAAGGCACATGTCAGCAGGCAGGCATTATCGTCTCAGCGACAAAATTATTTTAGGGTCATTAATTATACTTAAAGTTGGGTTTTATGGTACTTTTCTGCTGGCAGTATCGTTAGCTTTCAAACCATACCTTGTGTTTTCTGGTTTTCTTATTTCAGTACTGATATTTAAGACATCATTGTACTACTTTGTAAAAAAAACCGGAGACCCAAAATACCCTTGGTTATCGGTTTTTTATGAAATTTGGTATTTGTTTTATTACTTTACAGTCGCGGTGAAAGTAAAGTTTACCCGAAAAATTCGATGGAGTTGAACAAAAATTTTTCTGATAAGGCGCTTGAAGACTTCAGCCTGATAGATCGTGCCACACTTAATAAAGACCAGCAGGCCTTCGCTGAGTTGATGAAAAGGTATAAAAAACCTGTTTATCATATGATCCTGAAAATGGTGAGAAATGTCGATGATGCTGAAGATCTAACCATGGAAGCATTTGCAAAGGCTTTTAAAAACCTGGCTCGATTTAAAAAAGATTATACCTTCTCAACCTGGCTTTTTCGAATTGCTACCAATAATGCCATCGATTTTATCAGAAAAAAAAGGCTTGAAACTATGAGCCTTGATACTTCATTTAAAGATGACAGCGGTGAATCAGTTACCATTGATGTTGAAGACAATAATCTAAATCCACAGGAAGAGGCTATAAAAAGTCAGAAAATCGAACTGGTAAGAACATTCGTTGATAAGTTGCCGCCCAAATACCAGCGATTGGTGCGTCTGAGGTATTTCGATGAGCTTTCTTATGAAGAAATAGCCCAGGAATTAGATGCCCCGCTGGGTACCGTAAAAGCGCAATTACACCGTGCACGGGAACTTATGCATGATCAGGTCAAAGGCAAGGAAGAACATATTTAAGGCTTTGAATCCGACCGGCTCAGCATTGATATTCAAATATTTTTCAAAACTAAGTACTGTTCAAAAAGAACAGTTCAACACCCTTATGCCCTTATACAAAGAATGGAATGACAAAATCAATGTTATTTCTCGCAAAGACATCGACCATTTGTATGAGCGACATGTATTACATAGTTTGGGAATTGCCAAAATTGTGGAATTTAAAACGGGCACCCAAATACTGGATATTGGTACTGGTGGTGGATTTCCGGGTTTACCACTCGCTATTCTCTTTCCCGGGGCACATTTTCATCTAATCGACTCAATAGGAAAAAAAATTAAAGTTGTCGAAGAAGTCGCTTCTGCTTTGCAATTGAAAAACATAACAGCTAATCACATTCGTGCTGAACAATTAAAAGGAGAATACGATTTTATCGTCAGCAGGGCGGTCACACGGTTAAAGCCTTTTTTAAACTGGACTAAAGGTAAAATTAAATCATCCGGGCACAATGCCTTTTCCAATGGCATATTGTATCTCAAAGGCGGGGATATAGAAGATGAGTTGAATGAAATCAACCGGCAAACCTTTGTTTACGATTTAAGTATTTTCTTTGACGAACCTTTTTTCGAAACCAAAAAGGTAGTACACATTCCAATTTGAGTTGTTCCCTAAAATAAACGACTCAAGGCTCAAATGCTATTACATTGGAAGGGTTGATACTTTCGATGCTCTTGATTTCGGGATTCCCCTTATAATAAATTTTTCCACTTCCCCGCTGTATCACCTTAAGGCTATTAAGTACGGAGATTCTGGCCGTTCCGATACTGTTTTGCTCGATAAAAACATGTTTCCCTGCCATAGTAAAAGCTTCGAGCTGTCCTGCACCTGCATGCCTGAGATGTAAATAATCGCTCACACCCCGCAAGGTTGATTGTCCTGAACTTCCCAAAATACAATGTATGGAGTCAGATACTATTTCGAGATTCATGCGTGCCGCTCCGGATGTTCTCAGGCGCAACCCTGTAAAATGTATGGCTGCATTAGAGATCAGCATGGCATTGCCATCTGCTTCAATACTTTTAAACTGAGGTGCACTCAGGTAGACATCACAATCAAATGGTCCGTTGAAACACCTGTTCAACCGTATATTGAGCATGCCATCATTTACATCGACATCAAAAGCATCAATAACCTCTTGAGGCGCCTGAATTTGCAAACTATGGATTTCAGCAGGATTTATGTATAAATTACCAGGTCCATTGTAATAAACCTCCTGAAAATTTTGTACGCCAAATTGCTCTGAAACAATCTTGTTTTTTACCCTCAAACAAGATATTTCTGTTTCATGACATGCCGTTGAGGCAAGCAAAAAACATATAAAAAACAAAACGCTCAGGGGGCTGGATTTTTGGGTTGCTTGTGTCTTCATCGCCTGGAATGCATTAAATGTGCTTCATTACAAGCCAAGTTAAGCAAAAGCTAAATTGGAAAATTTTCAATGCGCAATACTAATGTACGCGTGTAAGACATGAATAGAAAATACAGGGATTAATTAAGGTATTTCTTGAAAATGCGATCTATATCGTCTTTTTGTAATAAAAATGCCGGATTTCGATAGGTCTTATTAATTACTTCCAATACAGCTGTTGGATTTAAACCCATTTTAAGGCCCAGGTCAAAGCAAAACTGAATCTCTTCCTTTTTGATAATTTTGTCAATGCCCATCAATAATATGATACGGTGAAACTGGTCAATTATCTGGTTTTGATACCTTGGAAAGGAATTATCTACGATCAGATTACCTTTTTTAATTTTATCAACATCCTCCCGTTCCACACCCAGGCGATCTGCTACGCTGTTGATAAAATTCTGCTCCATGTGAGATTCCTGCCCATCAATTCTCGAAAGATTGATTAAATCTTTTATATGACTTAATTTTTCCTGGTATTCTTCTTGCATCCGTCTTTAAAAAAATCAATTTGAACTAAATTTCTTTAAATATCGCAATAAATAAAGACTTTGAAAATACATTTTTGTTTAATTGAAGTTTATAAAAGGAAAGTATATGTATGAAAATGCCCAAAATTTAATCACTAAACTGCATTTGAAACCACATCCCGAAGGAGGCTGGTACAGGGAAGTATACCGCTCCAACGAATGGATTAATGCCGAAAGCATATCCCCCAGGTTTAATAGAAAGCGTTGTTTTTCAACAGGAATTTACTACATGCTCTGCGGCAAGGAATTTTCGGCCTGGCATAGAATACAATCAGATGAACTCTGGCATCATTACCAGGGCTGTGGTATTGTATTGCATATCATTGATCCTGAAGGCCAGTACACCCATGTCGAGATAGGTAATATTCACTCTGAAAATCCTGCATTTCAGATTGCTGTCCCGGCGCAATATTGGTTTGCCGTAGAAACCAAGGATAAAAACAGTTTTTTCCTCTCCGGCTGTACTGTGGCACCAGGTTTTGACTTCGCTGATTTTGAATTTGCACAATTTGCAAAGCTATCGATTGAATTTCCTCAGCATAAAGAGATTCTTCAAAAGTTTTGTATCAGATAAACTAAAACAGGGGCGTCAATGATGTAATTGCTATAATTTAAAACCTGTTAAATAGGAATGTATGTAAATTTTATATTCAACCGGTAATAAGTTTCTATAGATTCGGCATATTTAAAGGCTTCCCATATTTTAATGGGTACTTCCTTATGTATAAAAGTACGGTCATGTGTTACCAATACCAGGTATCCTGACTCTTTATCACAACTATGGTAACTGACATTTCGGATGCCCCGTACTGCGAGGGCTTCAAATGCCTCTTCAAATTCAAAGCGACAGTTGCGAATAAAATCCAGAGCAGTTTCAACATTGGCGAAATGATCAGGCAAATCGGCACAGGTAAATTTCTTTTCCTGTATTACAAATGCATACTTATTTGGCTCCTTGGCCTGTAAATACCCGGCGCCATTTAAAATGACAAAAATGCAAATAAGCAAGCCTTTGCAGGATGTTGGTGCCGAAATCATATAGTATATGTGCAATCAGGGTAAGTACTGTAATACAACGATGAAACCGAAAGCAAAATTATGGTAAATCCCTTTTATAAAGAATTATATATGAAGAATCTTCTGTGATTTAATCATTGATTTATATTTGCATACTTAGGAGCTTACAATGGGTCAAAAGATAAAATTGAACCAATGAAATTTGGTCGAGCTGAAGACATTTCTCAGGTAACATTTAATTATCCACACAAGCCAACTGTATATTCAGGAGTTGAAGACAGTGTACTGCTTTTTGTAAAAACAGGAGCGCCAGCCTGGGGAGACAAAGGGTTCATTGGAAAATTATATCCTAAAGGAAGTAGAACAAATGAGTTCTTAAAGTACTATGCCATGCATTTTGATGCGATTGAGCTAAATACGACCTTTTATCGAATTCCTCCGATAGATACTTTGAAGAAATGGAGTGCAATGGTGCCCTCAGAATTTAAGTTTTGCCCCAAATTCCCACAGCAATTAAGCAGGGCAAGTCGACTTAATCCAACCTCAGCCTTGCTGCAGGACTTTTTGCATATGATTGATTTTCTGGGTGAAAAGCATGGCCTGAGCTTCCTCCAACTACCCGAGCATTTTAGCATACAAAGAAAAAATGAACTCATAGATTATCTGTCTTCACTGCCTGTTCAATTTAGATTTGCCGTAGAATTCAGACATCCTTCCTGGTTTACAGACCAGGAATTAATGTATCAAGTATTCAGTAAATTGGCAGAATCTAACATTTCAACTGTAATAACCGATACCGCACTGCGCAGAGATGTATTGCATTTATCACTGACCACAGATACAGTGATGATTCGATTTACTGGCAATGCCCTGCACCCGACAGATTTTAAAAGAATCGATTTTTGGACAAGACAAATCCGGGCCTGGCAGGTACAAAAAGTACTTCAGGGAATTTTCTTTTTTATTCATCAACCCCAGGAACATTTATGTGCCGATCTGGCCGTTTATTTTTCAGATGTTATATCAACTACTTCTGAACTTAATGTAAGCAGGCCCCGGATTTTCGAAGGTTTATTTTAATTTCAATAGTATGATACAAAACTGGATCTTAGATTATTTTGAAGCGCTGATCGAGCTTACCATAGAGATGGCCCCTTATCTGCTGTTGGGATTTTTTATTGCAGGTTTGCTGCACGTATTTGTATCGCCCAAGGTTCTGAATGATTATATCGGCAAAAAAAATACTGCTTCAGTTATCAGAGCTGCCCTGGCAGGCATACCTTTACCCCTTTGTTCCTGTGGTGTAATACCCACCGGCATTTCTTTATTCAGAAACGGAGCTGCCCGTGGTCCGGTAGTTTCTTTTATGATTTCAACACCCCAAATCGCTGTCGATTCGGTATTGGTAACATACTCTATGCTTGGTTTGCCAATGGCAATTTTACGTATAGTAGCCGCTTTTATTAGTGGAATAGCCGGTGGTTTGGCTGTAAATAAAACAGATAAACACAATTATCTGAATTCGCCGGAATCTTCTACTCAAATACTGGTACCCGGCCAGACATCTGGTCTGGTTCAAAAATGGATCAGGGTTTTAAAATATGCTTTTGTCGATTTCCTCAGTGATATTGCTGACTGGTTGCTTATAGGGTTACTGCTGGCCGCTTTGATGGCGGTATTAATACCTGACGGCTATTTGCAAACCCACATGAATACTCCCTGGCTCAATATGTTTATTGTACTCATTGCCTCCATTCCATTGTATGTGTGTGCAACCGGTTCAGTTCCCATTGCTACCGTATTACTTTTAAAAGGACTGAATCCTGGAGCGATCGTCGTATTTTTAATGGCTGGGCCGGCAACCAATGCTGCTACCATTGCCATTATGGCCAAAACATTGGGGAAAAAAACACTGGCAATTTACATGGCCACTATGATTGCAGGTTCCTTGCTTTTTGGGCTTTTTGCAGATTACTTATTACCAGGTAACTGGTTTTATAGTTTACAGGCAATAGAAGGCCAGATAGAAACAGCACCTTCCTGGCCAGGTATAGTGTCTGCTTTATTTTTATCGATTTTAATCGTATATGGTCTTTGGTTACGCTATTGCAGTAGGCCAACCCTGGATAAGACTGAAAATAAAAAAATGCAGTCCGTTGCCATAAAAGTAAAAGGAATGGATTGTAACCATTGTAAAACCAGCGTAGAAGAAGCCATTAAAAAGTTACCATCGGTAAAATATGTTTTTGCAAACATAAACAGTGGTATTGTTGAAGTCTCCGGAAACACTTTGAATGAAGATAGCCTTATTAAAGCCATCAGAGATTCGGGATATGACGTATTAAATGCAGAAAATAAAAAATCCTCGTAATAATTGCATTACGGGGATTTTCCAACCAACCTTTACTAAAAACAAATCTCTTCTAATCTCTGATTACGTAATGCGCATTCACAGAAGACTGACTGTTAGAAGTTATGCCATCATCTGATGGATTCTTCGCATCAATCTTAAATGTGATAATGAATACGATTACGCATAAAAGAAATACAATGATTTTTAAAGATAAGTTGTGGAAGTTTAACGGTCCATTTGTCATAATACAACCTGTTTTAAAATTATTACATTTAGCCTTAATATGTAAAAAACGCAGAACCCGCAATTTTATTACAATGTAATACAACCTATAATTTTGCGCTTTGAAATTAAGAACTTTAGCTGGCTTTCAATTGTTCAAATATATTAATTAGTTTCTAATCATTCTACTAATAGTTAAATTTTTTGCTGAAAAAATTTCTCTGCTCTTGAAGTTTCTTGTAAGTCTTTGACCTAAAATTTACAATTATCCAGGCTTTAACGCATTTTTTGGTTTTTTCAAACAAATGGCGATAGGCCTTCAGTATTTTTTTTGCAGGATACAAGGTAAGCACAAATAAAATCCCCGGGAATATACTTTTTAAACAGGTAATCAGAATAACGGTCAGCATGCATGTTTGTAAAGCGTAAAAAGTGAGATGTGCCACAAATGCAACTGAACTGTTGAATTGCTTGTCTTTCACTTGTTTAGCAATAATATGCCCAAAACTGTATGGCAAAACCCACGTTAGCCACCCATACAGAAAAAATGGGAAAAATAAAATCAGAAGAACTATTGCCAGAAAGCAAGCTTTTCCATCATATCCATTGAAAATCATAGGATTGCCGAAACAGCCCATTTGTATCATAAACGCTTCAGCCTCCTTTTGCTCATTGATGCGTTTTTCGTATAGTTCGGGTTGCTGAATCCTGAATAGATTGATTTCTTCTATCAATTCTTTACTGAGGCTGAAGCGAATTTTCTGATTGTCAGGAGTCTCTTTAGAAGAAAACATTATTTCATTCCAGTAAATCCATCGTATATAATCTTCATAGACCTCTTCATCTTCGATGTGGATTACCAGGGTCATTAGGCTTTCGCGCACCTCATTTGTAAGTATACGTTGCGCTTTTGCCGGATCAAGATGATATTTTTCTACGTAGTTTTGAATTGGAACAGGCTTGCCATATTGTATGAGCAGTCTACTAAAAATGCTGTGATGCGATGCATATTCAAGACCTACAGGTACAATATATGCCGGCCCCTGATATCCCGTTTCATAGATAGAAAAAGCTATTTTTGCCAGCCCTTTTTTAAATGCCCTGAGTCTCTTTCGGGGATCGTGGTTACCTTCTGGCATAATAACCAATGCTTCTCCATTGATCAGTACATGACAGGATTTCTCAAAAATGGCCTCATTTTTTCTCAATTGATCATATCCATCACGAAAACGGAATACAGGAAGCATTTTAAAAAAATACAGTATTCTGGCTATGAGGCTCGATTTGAAAACATCACTGCGGGCCAGAAACCATGGGTTCTTTTTACAAGTGCAAAGTATTGCCAATGCGTCCATAAGCGCATTCTGATGATTGGCTATGAAAATCAGTGGAGCATTTTCGGGTATATTTTCCAAGCCGCTTACTTCTGTACGATAGAATAAATGAAACTGCCAGGTAACGTATCTTTTAAGTAAACGGTAAAACAAAGGATCTTTTTGAGCTGCCAATGTGACTGAATTAAATATTAAAAAAGCAATATACATGCATTATTTTAAAGGTATGTCTCTCAGGAATTCTCTGTTACAAAATTTGAAATTGGAGATTGGATCTCCGTAGGCCCGGCCATATTAGTTCCGCAACAAATCCTGGAAATTAAAATTGAAGGGCATACCTCGCAAAGAAGGATTTTTTGCTTAAGATTGCTATACAAAATCATTTCTGTTCTCGCATATGAATCCGTTGAAATACATAGTAAACACTGAATTAAAAGATGTAGCAGATGCTGTGGTACATATTTCAGATGTTGCCTTACTAAGAGGTTATGGCATTTTTGATTTCTTCAGGTTGCAGGATAAAGCACCACTTTATATCGACCAGCACATAGATCGTTTTTATCGATCGGCTCAATTGCTCAGGCTTTATCCCTCAATCAAAAAAGAGGAGCTCAAGCAATTAATATATGAAATGCTGAGCGTCAACAAAATGCCGGGTTCTGGTATCAGAATGGTTCTGACAGGTGGAAGTTCCCATAATGGATTTGATCCGGGTGCCCCTCAGCTATTGGTAACGCAGGAAGTGCTTCATTTTGCCCCCCCAACCGTCTACGAAAACGGCACAGGTCTCATGCTGCTGGAACATCAACGGGAACTTTCAGAAATAAAAAGCATTAATTATCTATCTGCCATATATCACTGGCCATCGCTGTCGACATACAATGCTTCTGATTTTCTTTACAAACATCAGGGTAAAATACTGGAGGCAACACGAAGCAACATTTTCTTTGTAATGGATGATGAAAGTATTTATACACCTGCCAAGGATATTTTAAGTGGAATCAACCGCAGAGCGATTATAAATATGGCTTTAAACAATTTTGAAGTAAATGAAGGCTCTGTATTACTTGCTATGCTTCCCCGAATAAAAGAAGCCTTCATCACAGGAACCACCAAGAAAATACTGCCTGTAGTACGTATCGATGACCATGTTTTGGGCGATGGGAGCCCTGGTAAGATTACGCGTAAGCTTATGGAAGATTACGAAAAAGTGCTGACACTCCGCAAAGAAGAAGAAGGCCCTGCCTGGTGATCAGTCCCCCTCAACCAGAGATTGGGGCAAATTGGCTTCAACATCTGCTAACCATTTCAAGAGGTTTGCTTGCATTCTGCGGGCAATACGTGACTTGCTTCTGCTCAGCTCATACATCTCTTCAGGGTCCTTTTCCAAATCATATAGTTCGGCATTCCGGGTTTCAAAAAAATAGATAAGCTTATATTGATTTTCTCTCATTGCAGCAGAGGGCCTTCCACCCTGATTGCTGAAATGTGGATAATGCCAATATAACAGACTTCCCCCAAGGCTTCCGGGTTTATGCAATTCTTTGATCAGACTGCGACCATCAACATCAGCTTGTACTGCCGATTGACCTGCCGCTTCAAGCATGGTGTAAAAAATATCCATGGTACTCACAGGCAGATGGCTCTCTGTACCCTGCTGACTTTTACCCGGCCACGAAATGATAAGCGGCACCCTGATACCTCCTTCGTACAAATGACCTTTTCCCTCTCTGTAAGGATCATTGGTGGTAGGCTGTGGGCCTCCTTCCGGTACGGCAAGCCCTCCGTTGTCTGAAGTAAAAATAATGATCGTATTTTCAGCTTTTCCTTCCTCAAGCAGTGCATTCATTAAACGCCTCATATTGTCATCGAGGTTTTTTATCATAGCAGCATAGGTAAGGTCATAAGCCTCCCTGCCAGGTATCTTTCTGAAATATTCAATATCAGCTTCCGGAGCCTGAAGTGGGATATGAACTGCATAATGCGACAAATACAGAAAAAAGGGCTTTTCATTTTTTTCGGTTATAAAAGAGATCGCTTCATCGGTAATTATGTCGGTGAGGTACTGCCCTGGTTCGCCACCGATATTGTCGGTTCTTCCAGAGCTTAACCACTCGGGAAAGAAATAGCTGGTCGCACTGCCCCTTCCACCTGTTACCCAATCAAAACCTCTGTGCTGAGGACTGAATTCAGTATCATTTTCATTATCGGTCAAATGCCATTTTCCGATCATAGCTGTACGATAACCACTAGATTTCAACTTCTCTGCTATTGTGGCTTCTTCCAGGGGTAAATTGCTGATATATTGTGCCGGAGCCAGGTTAGATAATGTATCAAATCGATGGCCGTACAAAAAATTGGTGAGTTTCAGTCTGGCGGGATTTTTACCAGTCATCAAGGCAGCCCGCGTCGGAGAACAGACAGGTGAAGCAGCATAAGCTTGTGTAAATCGCATCCCTCTTTCCGAAAGAGAATCTATGGAGGGTGTTTGAAAAAAGGGATGTCCATAACAGCCCAGATCACTAATACCCAGATCATCTACGAGTATCAATATAATATTTGGCGGGGCATTTTGAGCCTGCACTTCAAAGGAAAAAGACAACATCAGGGCAACCCACAAGCAGTATATTACGATATATCTATTATGGTTTTTATGGAAGACCTGGTTCATTCTGTATTTTTTAAATGTGAATTTGTATTTACAGCTCAAAAATACTGAATCGTCATTGCTTCATTTACATGGCACCGGCATTAATTTATATTGATTATATGAAGCCATGTACGTATATTTTGATCTTTATCTAAGATGCCTCGTCAAATCTGAGGTTTTTTTAAATTTTTTCAGAAATAAATTTTTTTATCATGACTAATCCCGCTTCGTACAATCGCAGGTCTTTTTTAAAAAACTCTGTAACCGGCACCACGGGTTTATTGCTTGGGACGGGTATGGTGCATACTGCTCAAGCTGAGCCTAAAGAAAAAGAAATAGTTTACCGAACCCTTGGTAAAACAGGGTACCGCCTGCCCATTGTGAGCATGGGCGTCATGCGGGCCGACAATCCCAACCTGGTAAAAGCCGCACTCAATAATGGTATGCTTCACCTCGATACGGCTCATGGTTACCAGGGAGGAAGAAATGAAGAAATGCTCGGACGTTTGCTTACCGAATATTCCCGTGATCGCTTCGTCATTGCCACCAAAGTGAAAGGAGAAAACGACGATTTTGATCAGTCGGCACGCACAGTACGCGCCCGATTTGAAGAAAAATTCGATATCAGTATGAAGCGCCTCAAGCTCGAATATGTAGATATTTTGTATCTCCACGCTGTTTCATCAAAAAAGGAAGTTCAATACGAACCTTATATTCAAACCATGACCCGGCTCAAAAAGAGTGGAAAAGTTAAATTTATAGGCGTTTCAACCCATAGAAATGAACCTGAGGTTATAAGGGCGGCCATCGAAAGCGGTGTCTATGATGTAGTACTCACCTCTTACAATTTTCAACAGGACCATCTGAGTGATCTCGATAAAGCCATTGATGAAGCGGCAAAAGCCGGTTTGGGTGTGGTAGCCATGAAAACTATGGCAGGTGGTTATTTCGATAAAGAACGAACCCAGCCCATCAATACCCAGGCTGCATTAAAGTGGTCGCTGCAAAATCCTAACATACATACCAGCATTCCAGGGTTTACCAATTTTGATGAACTCGAACAAAACCTGGAGGTAATGCGGGATCCTTCTCTTACATCTGAAGAAAAGAAACAGCTTCGCTTAAGTTACGGATACGATACATTGTACTGCACCGGTTGCGAAAACTGCCTCCGCGAATGCAAAATGAAACTTCCCGTACCCGATATTATGCGTAGTTATATGTATACCTATGGGTACCGAAGCCCGGCTTTGGGAAAAGAAGTTCTAAGCAGTCTCAATCTGCCTGATAATGCATGTGCCGATTGTCAGTCTTGCGAAGTGCACTGTACCAAAAAATTTGATTTAAAAGCAAAAATCCAGGATGTACATCGTCTCAGGCATGTACCCGCTGATTTGCTTGTATAAAAATTAAATGTAATTAAAATGAAATCCATAAAAATCATATGCCTGTTGCTGACATTTGTGCCGGCACTACAGGTACATTCTCAAATCACTTTTCCTCAAATCAAAGGCTATGAAATGGTAAAAGAGTATCCACTGTTTGTACCTGCCAACCTGTGGGACTATATAAATGGCGCAGCCGATGCTTATACTGCCAATCGATTTGTCGATCTGGATATTGCCGAATATGTGAAGGGAAACCGACGCATCAAAGCTGAAGTTTATCGACATGAAAGCCCTGAGCATGCCTTTGGGATATACAGCATGGAACGCTCACCCGATTACAAGTTTACCGATATCGGAGCTGAAGGTTATCAGGAAGGTTCTCTTGTGCATTTTGTGAGCGGGCCATATTACGTAAAGGTTGTGAGTGTGGAATCTGGTAAAAAAATTGAAAAAGAAGTTTACAACATCGCCAACGAAGTTTGGAAGGTATTGGGTCGCGATGATAAGATGCCAGCATTACTGTCAGTTTTTCCGGAAGATGGTCTGCGGGAAAAAAGCCAGGCTTATACGACCACTAGTTTTCTTGGACATGAATTCTTCAGTGATGTATTCAGCGCCAGTTATTTGAAAGATGGCAAAAGATATACCTTGTTTGCAGGTAAACGAAGCGATCCGGTGGAAATAGAAAATCTTATCCAGCAATACCGTCAGGTGGCTTCTGCATATCAGCCACTTAATGATGGCGTAATTGCCATTAAGGATAAATACAATGGCATGATTTATATACATCAAAAGGGCAACGTATTCCTGGGAACCACCAATGTAGATGATGCCACCGAAGCGGTACAGCTCCTGGAAAGTATGAATATCGGGTCTATTTCTTTCTGAAGCGCATCCTGACTTTATTTTGCAGGTTCACTTTTAATATGCATTTTAGAAGTCGAAAGTATCTAAGCATATTATTATGAAGAGAATTTTGTTATTATTCCTGCTCCTGTATGCTGCATCCGAAACCATCGCACAGGACCGGATTACAGGAAAAAATTTTGCCACCCGCTCTGAAGTCATTGCTCAAAATGCCATGGCAGCCACGAGTCATCCATTGGCAACCCAGGCAGCCCTTGAGATTATGCAAAAGGGCGGTAATGCTATAGACGCTGCCATTGCAGCCAATGCTGTACTGGGTCTAATGGAACCTACAGGTTGCGGTATTGGAGGTGACTTATTTGCTATAGTCTGGGATGCCAAAACCAAAAAACTCTATGGTTTAAACGCCTCAGGGCGTTCGCCTCAGTCTTTAAAAATCGATTATTTTACATCCAGGAATATTTCTCAGATACCGGCATTTGGGCCCCTTTCTGTATCCGTCCCAGGCTGTGTAGACGGATGGTTTGAACTTCATGAAAGGTTTGGCAAAAGTGATATGGCCGATGTTCTCGATCCGGCAATCAAATATGCACGCAATGGATTTCCAGTGACGGAAGTAATCGCCTATTATCTCGAATCATCAGCCCGAAGGTATGCACAATATCCCGGTTTTAAAGAAACCTATATGCCCTCAGGAAAAATGCCAAAAAAAGGAGAAATCTACAAAAATCCCGATTTGGCAAGTACCTATGAAAATATAGCCATTCGCGGCAGGGATTATTTTTACAAAGGTCCGGTGGCAGAAAAAGTGGCCACCTACATGAAGCAACAAGGCGGATTTTTATCTGTCGAGGATTTTGCCGATCACCGATCAGACTGGGTAGATCCTGTATCCACAAAGTACCGTGGTTATGATGTCTGGGAATTACCTCCCAACGGACAGGGCATTGCTGCTTTGCAGATATTAAATATTCTTGAAGGATATGATATTGCCAAAATGGGTTATGGCAGTGTTGAATATATACATACCTTGATAGAGGCAATAAAACTGGCATTTGAAGACCGTGCTAAGTATTATGCAGATATGTCTTTTTCGAAAGTGCCGGTACAACAACTTATATCCAAAACTTATGCTGCCGAAAGAAGAAAACTTATAGATCCCAACCGTGCCGCCCGGCGCATCGATGCTTCAAAACTCAATACCAGTGAAACCATTTATCTCACAACTGCTGATGCCGAAGGTAATATGGTATCATTAATACAAAGCAATTACAGGGGCATGGGATCAGGTATGACGCCTCCCGGGCTGGGCTTTATGCTCCAGAATCGGGGAGAAATGTTTACCCTGGAGCCAGGGCATGCCAATATGTATGCCCCGGGTAAACGTCCCTTTCATACCATAATACCTGCGTTTGTCACCCGAAATGGTCAGCCATTTATGAGCTTTGGCGTGATGGGCGGTGGATTTCAACCTCAGGGTCACGTACAAATTCTGGTTAATATGATCGATTTTGGTATGAACCTGCAGGAAGCCGGCGACGCTCCAAGGGTACAGCATAGCGGTGCCTCTGAACCAACCGGCGAAAAAATGACAGATGGTGGCGCTATAGGACTTGAAAGCGGTTTCAGTTATGAGGTGATACGTGAACTGGTTAAAAAAGGACATAAAGTAATCTATGATGTAGGTGGATATGGCGGATATCAGGCCATACAATGGGACCCTGTTAATAAAGTATATTATGGTGCCTCAGAATCAAGAAAAGATGGCCAGGCTGCAGGGTTTTGAGGCCTAAAACCAATTTTAGAGCATCCGATACATAGTCAGTTAATAAGATAAAATTTATAAATTTATATCCTTATGAAAAGCATCATCATTTTATTCCTTATTATGATCAGTACAGTTGCAGGCACTCAGGCTCAATCAGCGTCAAAAGAATTTTTTTACATTGGCACATTTACAGGAAGGGGAAGCCAGGGAATATATGTCTTTTCCTTCGACCGCAAAAACCTCGCGTTTACTAAAGTGCAGGTCATGGAAGGGAAAGAGAGTCCTTCCTTTCTCGCTTTACATCCCAATAATAAATATCTCTATTCGGTAAATCGTGAAGGTCAGCCAGCAGAGCCCGGTGCAGGATCTGTTTCGGCATTCCGCATCGATGCAAATACGGGGAAATTGCAAAGAATCAATGAGGTGTCAGCCAAAGGCGCCGGCCCCTGCCACATCAGCATCGACCCCAAAGGAAAATTCGCTTATGTATCTAATTACAGTAGTGGCAATTTATCGGTGTACAGAATTCTGTCAGATGGCAGTCTGAGCGAGGCCACCGATGTTGTGCAACATGAGGGAACCAGCACACATCCTGACAGACAAAAAGGGCCACACATGCATTCTGCCATGGTCTCAGCTGATGGAAAATTTATCTATGCATCAGACCTGGGGATAGATAAAGTAGCGGTTTACAGCATCGATCGCGAAACAGGCAAACTCAATTATGCCGGTTTATCAGGCTTTTCACAGCCGGGTTCAGGTCCCCGCCATCTGGCTTTGCATCCTCGTTTGCCCTATGCTTATTCGGCCGAAGAACTCAGTTCAACCGTAGGTGTTTACCGCGTTAATAAAGATGATGGTGGCCTCAGTTCCCTGCAGCGGATCGACATGCTGCCTGAAGATTATAAAGGTACCGGCAATTCTGCCGCTGATATACATGTTTCTCCGGATGGCCGGTTCTTATACGCATCAAATCGTGGACACGACAGCCTGGTGGTCTATGAGATAGATTCTACAAATGGAAAGTTAAAAGTTGTCGGCCATGCTCCGACCCTGGGTGGTCATCCCCGCAATTTTTGTATGGATCAAAAGGGACAATTTGTAATGGTAGCCAACCGCGACAGCGATAATGTGGTAGTTTTTCACCGTGATGCGGAAAATGGTTTGTTGCGGCCAACCGGCGTGCAGTTGGAAGTACCAATGGCGGTATGTGTTGTGCAATATTTAGTTCAATAGTTTTCAGCGATTTATGTAACTCCGTAGCCGGAAAGGTGTAAAACTATATATAAGCTTTTACAACTTAAACCAACATAACTCAATGGAAACGAATGTAGAAAAACTTCTCGGACAGGAAGCTGAAAATTTATTGTCATATAAAGCCAGATTTCCGGCAGATCAATTACACTTGCCAGGTACAGACTTTATAGACCGGGTTTTTATCGCAACAGACCGAAGCCCTGCGGTGTTGAGAAACATGCAACTCATGTTTAATACCGGCAGACTTCAGGGAACAGGTTATCTTTCAATTTTACCTGTTGATCAAGGCATAGAACATAGTGCAGCGGCCTCCTTTGCTCCGAATCCTGCATATTTTGATGGGGAGAATATTGTCAGATTGGCGCTGGAAGGTGGCTGTAACGCGGTTGCCTCTACCTTGGGCGTGCTAGGCTCCGTTTCCAGAAAATATGCCCATAAAATTCCTTTTATTTTAAAAATAAACCATAACGAATTGCTCACCTATCCCAATAAGTACGATCAAATCTTGTTTGCAAGTATAGATCAGGCATTTGATATGGGAGCGGTGGCGGTTGGAGCTACGATTTACTTTGGATCAGAAGAAAGCAACCGGCAGATTCTTGAGATTTCAGAGGCTTTTCAGCACGCACACGAGCTGGGCATGTTTACCGTACTTTGGTGCTATCTTCGCAACAGCGACTTTAAAAAAGATGGTAAAGACTATCATGTTTCGGCCGACCTCACAGGCCAGGCCAATCATCTCGGCGTGACCTTGCAAGCCGATATTATCAAACAAAAACAACCTGAAAACAACGGAGGCTTCAATGCTGTAAAGTTTGGCAAAACCCATGAAAAAGTGTATGCTGAGTACACCAGTGACCATCCTATTGACCTTACGCGCTGGCAGGTGGTGAATAATTATATGGGTCGGGCCGGTTTAATCAATTCCGGTGGCGGTTCTGGAAAAAACGACCTGGCTGATGCCGTTAAAACCGCTGTAATCAACAAAAGAGCCGGAGGTATGGGTTTGATATCTGGCCGAAAAGCTTTTCAAAAACCTATGAAAGAAGGCATTGCCCTCCTCAACGCCATACAGGACGTTTTCCTCGATAAAAAGGTCACCATTGCCTGATCAGCTAATCTAATGAGCGGAGCAAGATTGATAATCTTGCTCCGCTCTTTTTTGGTATAATACTTGCATCTCGTTTTTCAACCCATTGCATTCAATTTTTTTTAACAATGCTTTGATGCTTCATAATGAAGTATTAAAATTAGAGGCTGATAACATAATGTGAGGATTGGAATAAATAAAAGATGTTTCTCATAGACTAATTTGATTAACAGCAGAATTAATCATTGATTTATTAAACATATAATTAATCCAAAAATGAAGAATGATCAGAAAAATGGTCAGGGTATAAGCCGCAGGTCATTTATGACCAAAGCTGCTGTCTCTGCAGCGGGTGTGTATATCGTGCCCCGACATGTATTAGGGGGTAAAGGTTACATTGCTCCCAGTGATAAAATGAATCTTGCAGCCATTGGGGCTGGCGGCAAAGGCTTTTCAGACATCCGCAACGCCTTTAACAATGGCGCTGAAAATGTGGTAGCGCTTTGCGATGTGGACAGAAACCGTGCCGGAGAGGCAATCAAGCTTTGGCCAAAAGCCAAGGTTTATTCCGATTTCAGGGAAATGTTCAGCAAGCAGAAAGACATCGACGCCGTAACCATTTCCAGTCCGGATCATACACACGCCGTCATCGCTATGGCCGCCATGCAATTGGGTAAACACGTGTATGTTCAAAAACCGCTCACACACAATATTTATGAAACCCGAATGCTCACAGAGGCTGCAAGAAGGCATAAAGTGGTAAGCCAGATGGGCAACCAGGGTGCTTCAAACCCGGGTCAGGAACAAATGATGCAGTGGTTTGACAAGGGGCTTATCGGAAACGTGCACACAGTGCATTGCTGGACCAACCGCCCGGTATGGCCTCAGGGAATTCCTGTTCCTACCGAAAAGCCTGCCCTTCCAGAGCCTATGACAAAAACCGACTGGGACTTGTTCATCGGGCCCGCGGAGTATGTAGATTATCATCCCTTGTATCATCCTTTTAAATGGCGTGGCTGGTGGAATTTCGGCACAGGATCACTCGGAGATATGGGTTGCCATATTATAGACCCTCCTTTCAGGGTCCTTGGTCTTGGATATCCTAACGAGGTAGAATGCAGTGTCGGCCAAATATTTATACAAGACTGGAATCCCGAATATATTCCTGATGGTTGTCCTCCTTCTTCATTTGTTCAGATCGGATTTCCGGCCACAGAAAAAAATAAATCAAAAGTTAAGCTCATCTGGAGTGATGGCGGCATCAGACCTCATTATCCCGATTTGATACCTGCTGATGATTTCCTTGGAGAGCCGGGCAATGCCAACGGCGTATTAATGATAGGTGAAAAAGGTATCATCACCTGCGGGGTTTATGGATATCGTCCACAGGTCTATCTAAACTCAGGTGAAAAACTTAGCATGCCCGAAAATTTTGAAACCAAAAACAAGAATGTCAAACTTCCTGAATACGGTCATCAAACTTCATGGATTGAAGCCTGTAAAGCCGGATTTGGCAGCAAAGAACACAAAGCGCTGACTTCTTCATTTGATTACAGCGGCCCCTTAAATGAAACCGTATTGATGGGTAACCTGGCCATACGTTCCTACCAGAATGCTTCCGGCACCAATGACAGAGGTCAAAAACTGTTTGATGGCCGTAAAAAGCTGCTTTGGGATGGAAAGAACATGAAGATTACCAATTACGATCCCGCCAATCAGTTTGTAAAAAGAGAGTACAGAAGCGGATGGTCATTAGGCGTCTGAAATAATTGCGTTTTATAGAAAAACAAACGTTAAGAGGCTGCCCATGGGTTTTGGGCAGCCTTTTTTATGTGTTGATTGTCATTTAGAATGCTTGAGGGTGGTATATGAAAACCAAAGGAGTTTTAATTCTGCAGAGAGAAGTATCATTTTACAAATAGGCAGGGAATTCTTTATTCATCCATATTAACGCAAAAGGACAATTACATTTTCAAGCAGGAATACTGGTATCCTTTCTTTGCAACAAATTAGCTCAGATTTCGGAGCTTGTAGGGAGGGAAAGGAAATTTTTTACCTTCCCTGTCGCCGGGGTTTTGTCCAACGACCTCCCCCATTATATTAACTTGACCCGTGAGTATAGCAAAATGGGATTCTCGGTGTGAGCCGTACTTCCTTGTATAACCTTAACTGATCAATTTCGTCTTTTCGTGAACCAGGTTTCAAACCCTGCTTTTCATCGTATTAGTCACAAGTCGCACCAATCTGCCGGCTGGTGCGATTTGCGTCAGAGGGGTGTGCCTGTTTTGAAAACCTGTAATCTTTTGGCAAATCTGTAAAACTTGGATGAATTAAGTAAACGTTGGCAACCTTTATGACACATTGTTTGTTTATATTTTTGTGTATAAAGTGATTTTGATGTCTTCAAAGTTTTACAAACCTAACCTGGGGCTCAGTAAGTAAGCAAACCATCTGAAAAGGACAGAGATTATACTTTTGTAACCCGGAATGCAATAAACAGGATTTTTAAAATATAGTATCTTACTCAAAATATAAGGCAATGAAAGTAATATTAGATGTTAATGATAGCCGAGCTCCTTTTTTCATGGAACTAATCAAAAGCCTGGATTACATTAGTATACTCAAAGAGGTAAAAGGCAAGGAAAAAAGTATGGCCATTCAGGATTTGACAGAGGCTTTCCATGATGTTAAGCTCCACCAGGAAGGTAATAAACAGCTTAAATCCGCCAAAGACCTTCTCAATGAGCTTTGAAGTCATTGCTACAGAGCCATTCGAACGGAAGCTTAAAAAACTTGCTAAGAAGCATAAATCTCTTAAAGCTGATCTTGAACCTGTGATTGATCAGTTGGCTAATACACCTGATCTTGGCACACCACTTGGTAAGGACTGTTACAAAATCCGTGTGGTAATCACCTCAAAAGGTAAAGGTAAATCCGGCGGTGCCAGAATCATCACTTATGTACGTGTTGTCAAAGAAACGGTCTATCTCATGGATATCTATGATAAATCCGATCAATCTACTATTTCAGACAAAGAATTAAAACTTCTTATTGATCTGCTGGCAGAAGAATGAAAAAGCCAGGCAGTGTGAACTTGGCTATAAGTCCTTTATTATGTATGCTTCTACCTGGACATTCAAAGGCGGTTCATTATTACACTGAACAAACCTACCTTCCCCATAGTATTAGCTTGACCCGTGAGTATAGCGAAATGGGATTCTCGGTGTGAGCCGTACTTCCTTGTATAACCTTAACTGATCAATTTCGTCTTTTCGTGAACCAGGTTTCAAACCCTGCTTTTCATTCTAAAGACACAAGTCGCAGATTTGCGCCAGTGGGGTTAACTTCTTTATTACTTTTTTTAAATGATCCCAAATTTAGTCTAATAAAGAATTGGGATGTAAATAGATAAATCTTAACTGACGCGTAGAATCAACTTCCAATATATCACAAACAATAATTTTCTCATTATTTCTTATGTCCACGACTGCTTCAGGGTTTCCTTTAATTTTAATTGTATCTATACGTGCTTGATGTAATGGTCTAAAATTATCGTCAAAATCTCCGACAAGTACTTCCATATAGTCACTCTTGAACATAGAGGCTTCAAGTCTTAAAATATATCTATTATTAAAATCGGTTTTTACAATGGAAACATAACTACTTGAATCTTTTATTACATTTTCTGATTCATCATAATTTTGATATATGTTGAGGAATAAACTGATATTAAGCTCACTCTACCTTTTTAATCTTAGTAATGATAATATAACCAAAAAGCGGATCACCTGTGTCTGGTGGTGACCCCTTATCAATTCCGCTATATTCAACAATTACACCCTCTTTCTGTAATTTTCCTGGAAGCTCGTTACAGGGAATATATCCTCCATTTATGCCATTTGAAACTTTCGATACATTGCCAATATAGTAGAAGTGAGGTAAGGAATTTGTCCATTTATAGATTCGGCCTCTTTGGTCGGTAATTGTCACTCCTCCTTCGGAGTCACATGTCGTTATTAAAGAATCATCCTTGTCGCAATGACTAAATAGAACAGCAAGAATAAACAACATAGTGATGGACATTGTATTTTTCACAACTTCTCTTGTTAATCTTGTTATAAATATAGCTATTTTAATTTATAATTCAGTCCTGGGATGAAGTTGGTCAGCAACTTAAGTTTGACTTTTGCTTAGGCCTTTGAATACAGATCTGTTGTTGCCTAACGTCTGCTTATTCAGGGTCATCAAAATCACTTAATCATTTTATGTTTTTGCGTATTTTTTGCCTGTTCAGGAGCTCTTTCACCTTACAGTATCTTCAGAAAAAAGGCTTAAATTATTCAGGGAAGGCAAGTTCCGCCGCCTTCCCAGAAGACCTTTTATCGGCTAAAACACATTTTTGTGTGGACAAAAATACATCTTGCTTTTGCAACTACACTAGCAACGTTTCTACCTGGTGTACAAACCGAAAGCAGCCAGGTTTTAATTCTTTGCTAAAAATTGCTGAATATTTGAATGAAGAGATGGGAGACTTGCTAACGAAAAAAAAAGATATCAGGGATATCGAATTCAAGGGCTGATCCGGGAAAGGAATCACTTACATATCAGCATGGTTTAACTTAAGTGTCCAATTTTTTAATACCATAAAAGGGAAAAGGCCGTAATGAATGATATGGCATTTTCTATAAGCATGCGTTAAACTTTTTTTTGACTAAAGGTTCTTATTTGTCAATCGATCTTAATGCTTTTTTGATTATATACTTAGTTTGTTTTGTATCGCTTTCCATATCCCAGCGTTTACAGAGTTCTTTTACAAAAACTAGTTGTGTCTTACTGGCATCATTCAACCAATTTCCTACACTATCCTGAACATACTTGGAATTGTCTGATTTTAAGGGCTCCAAAATGGGCATGCCTATTTCGGGTTTTGTTTGAGCATTTCAATATGTTCGCACCATACCCCACGCGGTCTTGTGGCTTCACTTGCAAAACGCCTTAGATTATCATCATCATAGTTGGTCCAATCTGATAAGATTGCAATACTGTTGGTTACATGCCTCGAAATTTTTTGTCTTACCGACAACCAGGCAACTTCTCTGACGCCAAAATGAGGATCGGCGGCTAATGGTTTTATATTTTCAAGCGTTTGTCCAATATCAGATGTTTCGTCTTTTCCAATGGTGTATGACACCCATCATCGCACCAGATCGGATTGATTTGCAGCGATGGAGGGCAAAAAATCACAGTCATTGTGTAGGCGCGTCTGCTCCAGGAGACCTATACCAATGGCTTCATTTATGGTATTTACAGTCTGTTTTTTCAAATTGTCAATTTTTTGTAAAACAGGTTTCAGATAAATTTTTCTATCGTGTTTGATCAGTAAGTTTTCGAGCAATGTACGTTGGTCAACAGCGAGCCATTCCACAAGATTTGCCGTTTCAATGTCCCCGCGATTTAATTGCTCCAAAATATCTTTTGGAATATCCTTTATTGATCTTGAACCTTTTCTTTTCACCTGTGTCATTGGTGTTTTCTATTTATATCGAATGGGGATATGGAATAAAGTGCATATCAGGGATACTGACATAAACATAAAGATTAGCCATTACATTCCCGGCTTTAAAACTGCATATTTTTTCCATGCTTTTTTCAGTTTACACATATTTGCCCATACTCATACTATGGTTTACTTTCTTCCTGCTCAGCTTTTGTCTTACCTCTTCCAGTTCTTCTTTCAGCTGTGATTTCTCCTTGACTGACTCTCGCTATTTAACTGCACCTCCCTATTAAATAGTAGGCTTTGCTGAGATATCCCGACACCAGCAACCTTACTGTCTTAATGCATGCCAGATATTGATACGTTGATGAAAACACCTTCGCATGTGACAGAAAACGCGGCATACAGCATGTACGCCAATAAATACAATCATTCGGCAAAACCCCAAAGCAGTGGCCATCGGCTACAAAGACACCCGCACTGATTTGATTGACCCTTTCCCTTACAAGATCTGATCCATTTTACCATCAATGAAGAAAAATGACTGGTGGTAATTGTATCGGCAGTATTGAGTACCCATTGTGAGCCAGATACCTTGACAAAGAGGTAAATATTTTACAGAGTCCACTTTTACACAGTACAATAGCGCAGGAATGCGACATCCTAAAAACTAAATTGGAAGCGCTGGGCGAAGAACTTGCCGAAAACCCTACAACTGGTACACCCTTAGGCCATGACGTATAAAAGCTACGGTTGGCCATCACTTCCAAAGGAAAAGGAAATCCGGTGGCGCAAGGGTGATCACATTTGTGAAGGTGGTCAAAGAAACAGTTTACCTCGTATCTATCTACGATAAAAGCCAACTCGATAACCTGACCAAAGACCAGATCATCGAACTGCTTAAAAAGGCTGGGCTGATTTAACCTCTTAATTCAAAAATTGAGTCCCAAGAATTAGCGGCCCAAACACTAACAATGCCACAATTATTATGTTCTTGAGAGTAAGTAATTGTCTATCCAGATTCTTTGGAGTTAAAATTTGATTTGCCCGTTTTTTGAAAATCCTATAAATCAAAAACATTATTGTAACTACTAGCGGCATCCAAAAAAACTTACTATTGTCCTTGCCAAAAGCTAAAGGATTGATATTAGTGAAATAGCTAAATGCAGTGTACAGAAAAAAAATATGAAAGAAAATCGCAACCATTATTCCGTAAATAGCTGAATCTTTTGGATCGCTATCCTTTTTCCATTCAAAGAATTTATAGAAAAATAGGTATATAAAGTCATACATAGTCTAATCATTTAGGTCCTCTAGTGGGTATTGGAGTAGGATCAAATAAATGTTCAGTAATACTCCTTCCTGAATAAACCTGAACTCCAAGATCAAGCAAAAAATAACCCCCAACGATAGTAGCCGTTACTGGATTGGATACAATGACAAAAGTAGTTAAAACTCCTATTGCTACGTCAGCAGTATGATGATTTTGCCACTGTCCTTGAACTGCTGCGTCAGTTAGGGTAATCCCTATTCCAACTACTCCAAGTTTTTTAGTAAAGTTCTTTCCTAACTTAACTTGGTTAGCCCAATCTCCTGGGCCAGTATACTTTGGCTTTGGCCCATGGACGGCTATCTCAGTACCCATTTGGAAAACGCCATTCACTCCCCATGCAATCTGAAAAGGATTCACTCCATCATCACGAACTAGGTCAGATCCACTCCCCCCCGATTGCTCAACTCCCTTCAAGGGCACTAAATAGTATTCTCCGGCGTAGGTGACCTGTACACGATTTTCGGCGGTTGTTATTCGGCTCACTTCTTCACCTCCCCATGGATTTAAAACAGTTTGATACGCAGTTCCCAACTTTTTGGCTGTTTCAAATCGTCGGGTCTGATTATGCACTGGTGTTGGGTAATTATCATGATTTTTATTATAAAACCTGTTAAAAGTACTATTGCTCATAAGCATTTCATTACCTTCATCTGATCTGAATTTGTCACTCCAGTGATTGCCTGAACCGGGTACAATTCTATGTTGACCAATTAATCCCTGAGGGTCATTGTATGTAACAGGATTGTTGTAGGCAAAATGATATGTACTAATTCCGGGAATTAACATTGATAAGGGGTCTAATCTCAAAAACCTTCCAGTCTCCGAATCATATAAACGGTAATTGGTTTCATGCCAATTTGTTAAATTTTCTTTTTCTACACCATTGTAGAGGTACTTATTCGTCAAAGCATTGTTAAGTTCACTGGTATTGTAAGTCAACCCGAAAGGATAATAATCATCTGTCCGGATGATTGGCCCAAAGCTGTGTAATATACCAAAATCGTCAACCTGTCCCGGTTTTTCGGGAAGAACACATTCAGGTCATCGGCAGTTTCATTGGCTACAAACATCATCAGGTATCCTTCCTGATCGGCTGTATAATCCAATGACAGTAACTCAAAGTCATTCTCAGCTTCCTTACTTACCTGTCTGAAGCCTGCATTTACAAAGTTAAAACTTTTATCGAAAAACAAATACTGCAAATATGCTTTTGGTATACTTTGGTCTTGCGAAAATGCGGATAAATGGCCCATGCCCAGTGCCCCCTTTACCGCATCTATTACCTCCGGTATTTCTCCGGCAGGCGTGGTGCCCAATGAAGCTGCTATCAATGCCCCTATCCCTGCCAATGATTGCTTTTTCCTGGCCTTTTCTATATACCTTGCATACACTTCCATTTTTACTGTATCCCCAGCCTGAAGATGTAAATTAAGAGAAGGACCTACAACCCTGCCTTCTGCTGCATTTAGCCTGGCACTTGATTTCCCTCCCTCCGTATGGTTGAATACCATGTCCGTATGCCGGGTTTCATCTACATTTTTGAAAGCCAGTGTTTCGATGTCAGAATCTTCCTGTTCCATGCTGCTGCTGTAAAAACCACCAAGACGCTCACCTGTGGTGAAGGTAACACGTACGTTGCCCAGGTGGTCTTTAAGATGATACTGATACTCCTCGTTAAGGAACCCCCCTTCTTTCAACACAACCCTGCCTTCTTCGGTGTTTAGAAAAATGTCGCTGGCTCCTTCATACACCAAAGACCCAACATAGTTTGTGATTTTCGTCACGCCCCCGTCTATTACCGTCTTGCGCAGTTTAGTGCCATTGGCGTCGTAGGCATACTCAATTGACTTGTTCGCAGCGAAGGTAATCAGTCTTGGCAAGTTTAAATGGTTATAGGTGATGGACTGTATGCCTTTGTTAAGGTCCTGTACCATATTGCCATTGACATCGTATTGATAATCATCCCCAACCGTATTACCATCTTTAAATCCCAAATCACGACTGGCTATCGGCGCTGTATCGGTTACTTTCAACAGCTTGTTCCCCAGGTACTCATAATTCAGAACATCAATATTGTTGGTGTTTGTGCCGGTACCTGTTCGTGTCAAAGCTTTGATGTTTCCATTAAAATCATACTGGCCAATATTTTCATTAAAATAATTCTTGCGGGTGTTATAGCTACTGCCTTCTGCATATGTTGAATGTGTAAGCCTGTTGAGTTTGTCGTATTTATACCCATAACTCTTTCGGTTGCTGCTTGCACTGGAGGCAGAATTCCAATGGATTTCCGATATGTTGCCATTGTACTGTTCCAAACTGTTCAAGGCAGTTTTATTCAATGGATCGTGGTATCTTAAATACATGCCAAAATAACTCCCTAATACCGAAACTGAGTTGGGATTATTAATAGCTGTTAACCAGCCCCTGATATTATATTCGTAATTTATAACCTGAGCATATGTCAACTCATTGGTACTATGTAATCTTTTGGTTGTAAGTTGACCCAGTTCATTATATTGATAACGGGCCAATGTTGAATAATTCAGTGCACTTCCTAATTTATGACGAAGAAAAGTAAGCCTGCCGGCATGATCATATTCAAATTGCTTTTCCTCAATTACAGCCATTTGGCCGCTGGCGGTATGTTCATGCCTTTGCGACTTGAGGTTGCCTATAAAATCATATTGAAAAAAATATTTCTCAAATCCGCTCATATAATTGGCCGACACTGTATAAATAGGCTGTTGCTTTCTATTGTAATATACTGCATTTTCCAGCCAGGTAGTCGTATTGAGAACTTTTACTTTACCTCCTGTTAACTGTCCTCGTGGGTGTAATAATCTTACATTGGCATTATAGGGAGTGGGTACAGAGCCGGGGTATCCGTAATTTGTCGAACTTGATACAAAGCTGTAATCATCATAATAAGCTGCGGTAAGGTAATTATGCGTAGTAACATTTTTAGGGTAAGCATCATTGGTGTAACCATGGTGGGTACCTGAAGAATTTCCTGTCCTTTCTACAAAGTATTTATTGGCCGAATTATTATAAAATGCTGTCACCAATGATGCCACTTCATTTCTGGTACCTGGTATATTTTGTATCCCAGTTAACACCGGTCTGTTCAATACATCATATTTCACAAAATGCCAATCATTTTTATTCAATGATCGCATTTCTCCATCTTGGGTAAGAACCAACCTGTCGCGGTTGTCATAAACCATAAGTACAGAATCTGCGCCAGGTACTTTTTTAACGATCATTCTTTTCCGCTCATCATATCTGTACATATAAACTAATCCATCTACAATAGAAAGATCAAGTGGATAGGGAAGAATTTCAAATCCATTTGCACTGGTAAAATTTGGACCAAGGGTAATGGTTACGTTTGGCAAATAGTAATATTTATTCGAATTATTGGGTGTATTTAGTGTAAGATTACTTTGAACTATTACAACACTGGAACTTTCGTTTATTTGTGTCAATGAGCTACCTAATTGTTGAATCGCTTCAGGAGGGATGACAAAACGCAAAAGTCCATATGCATCATAGACATAATAGGTATCATGTGCCTGATTATTGGTATAAGTTCTTTTTAGTATTGTACGACCCAATTTATCGGTGTACTCCCTGGTTGTTCCGTTATTACCATCTGAACTGATCCAATTCTCATCTTTTACAACATTTACAAAAAGTTGATTTGGAGCATAGTAATGAGTGTTTTTAAGTTTGCAATGTCCAGAGCTGGTGACTTCCCAAAGTAGTACTTCATTGGATGTATTGGAAGAGTAATCATATTTAACTGTTCTGTCATTGCCTGATCCGATTTGCCAGGTACTTCCCGGCGCACCTTCTTTTAATACAAACTATTCTACCAACTTCCGGAAACTTTCTTTCCAAATACAGCTCTTTACCCGATTAATCAAACTTAAACTTCTGAACTTTCTATGCACCGGGTTGTTCTATGCCTTCCTGGTTTCTTCGTTTGCATCGCTGCAATCGTTTCTTATCTGGTCTTTGTTTTCCAGCTTTTGACATAGTATTTCCATATCCATACTAAGCTTGTTTTCTACAACCCTTGCATAAATCTGGGTCGTGGCTATTTTGGTATGGCCGAGCATCTTTGATACAGTTTCTATAGGCACACCATTGCTCAGCGTTACCGTGGTAGCAAAGGTATGCCGTGCCAGGTGGAAGGTTAGGTTTTTTGAGATGCCATTTTACCGTCTTTATCGGTCATCATTAAGTCCTGCACAGGATGCAGATCTGCCGATGTATGTGCGAGTAGTACAGACCCCTGCATTATCTGTAGGGGTCGTCTCATTGTCCGTCCTAACGGATTTCATTAGTTTGGTGAAAAATTATGTCGTTCGAATACCAGGATATGACACAAAATTTATTTCCGGGTATCTGAAAAATTAGTTATCATTTCTTCAATTAGCTTCCGGCTCTTCAATGATTTCAATTCTTTCTCTCTTTTTAGGGCTTTTCCTTTATCATCGAATTCCTCTAAATATTTAACTTCCCAATCATTGGCTTTACCCGTAAAATTTCGATTGGTGCCATTATGTCGCCTTAGTCTATCCTCGATCTCACCTGATGTGTAGCCGATATAGTACTTGTCCAATTTCGCAGAATAAATAATGTACACTGTAAATCGATTCATTTGTAAAGCCATTAATCAGATACATTTCGATATGAAAAAATAGCTATAGAAAAGAAAATAATCAAGGAGTGGTGAGTAAAATTTGTGATACGAAAACAAAAAAGCACATACGGCTAAGCCGTATGTGCCTGTAAATCAAGTCGGGATGACAGGATTTGAACCTGCGACCCCTTGCACCCCATGCAAGTGCGCTACCGGGCTGCGCTACATCCCGTTCTCCGGTAATTCAATATTTTCTATTTACAAGGTGACAGGACTTGTTCCTGAGACCCTCCCGATTCATCGGGATGCACTACGATGCTGCGCTACATCCCGAAATCCGGTTATTCAATATTTTCTATTTCCAAGGTGACAGGACTTGTTCCTGAGACCCTCCCGATCCATCGGGATGCACTACGATGCTGCGCTACATCCCGTTTCCGGTAATTCAATATTTTCTATTTACAAGGATGACAGGATTTGTTCCTGAGACCCTCCCGATCCATCGGGATGCACTACGATGCTGCGCTACATCCCGTTCTCCGGTAATTCAATTTTTCTATTTCCAAGGTTAACAGGATTTGAACCTGCGACCCTCCCGATCCATCGGGATGCACTACGATGCTGCGCTACATCCCGTTCTCCGGTAATTCAATATTTTCTTTCAAGGTGGCAGGACTTGTTCCTGATTTTGATCTCCCTCCAAAAGGACTGCAAAAGTAAATAATAATTCTTTTTAAGAAAAGATTTTAACCCTTATTTAAATTTTAACACACCTTATGTAATTTGCCTTCGTTTTTACTCAAAGTATTTAATTAAATACCGGTATGAGTCTACCCTCTTTGCGCATCCTGATCCTGGCAATCATAGCCACGATGTTTTTTATACTCATTTCTTCTTATTCCCGGGCCGATGGACCAAAAGCGCTGCGATTGCTGGAGAAGCAAAAATATGTCAAACTCGAAGATCATCTCCGAAAATCGATTAGAAAACAACCCAAAAATGCTGGCGCCTGGTACGTATATGCCCGAATGCATTTCGATGATGACTATTTCTTTAAAAATATCGATACGGCATACCATTTTGTAAACCTATCCATACGTCAATTCCCCAATACTGAAGCGAAAGAGCTGAAAAAACTCGATAAGGTAAATATAAACCCTGCTGTGGCTGATATGCTCAAAAGGCAAATCGAAAATGAAGCCTTCCAAAGAGCAAAAAAGCATCACAACATCGAAGCCTATACCTATTTTATGGATTTTTACAATTCAGCCTTGCAGGTTGACAGTGCAAGGGATTATCGCTATGCACTGGCATATCAGCAGGCAGTCGATGAAGATACCTATGAGTCATTCAGTTATTTCATTAGTACCTATCCGGATGCGCCTCAAATTCCCATGGCAAAACAACGCTATGACGTTTTATTATACCGGCTTAATACCCGTGCAGGTACTATTGCTTCTTTTGAACATTTTCTGAGAAACAATCCGGGTAGTCCTTATACCGCAGAGGCTGAAAGACAAATTCTGGAAATATACGCAGCCGACAATAGCATGAATGCCTATATGCAGTTTATTGAAAAATATCCACGCAGTCCGGCCAGAAAAGTGGCAACAGATATGCTGTATCATCGATTTAAAGTAAACCGGGTACCCCAGGATTTCAGCGCCCGTTTTAATATTCTTACTCCGGGCGATTCGTTAAGTTTGATTATTGCAGCCGATACCGCATTGCTGGTGCCGGTATATGATCTCGAAAAGTACGGCTTTATGAGCAGTGATGGCAAAATGTTCATTCAACCAGCATTTGAAGATATTCCTGTTAAATATTTCTGTGGCAACATCGAAGATGATGTGTTGGAAGTAGAAGAAAATGGAGAAAGGAAAATCATATCTCGTCTGGGTCACGTGATTTACAGCGGTGAGTTTGAGACCTGGGAAGACATTGGTTCTGGACTGATCAGGTTACAACGCAATCGGGTATTTGCCCTGGTGCATAAATCTGGTAGAAGAATTCTGGATTTTAATTATGAAAAAATAGAAAATCTTGAGAATGCCTTTATTTCCTATCAATATGATGGTAAATGGGGCTTAATGAGTTTTACCGGTAAGGAACTCTTGCCTGCCGATTTCGAAGACGCTGAAGTTAGCTTTCCTTTTGTCATACTTAAAAAAGAGGGTAAATATGCCATCAGCAACGTTCAGCGCATCAAAAGAGCGGCTGATCTCGACCCCCCTGATCTGCATTTCATCTACGATGATTTCTTGCTGATGGATAACGACCATTTGCTTGTTTTCAGTGGAAAAATGGAAAGCCTGATTGCACCCGATTTAAAAATTGTTATTCCGCTTGATACGCATAAGATTCTCAACCTTTTTGACGGATGGATGACTCAAAAAAACGGATTATTCCGACTGTACGATGCCAGATTTAATGCGCGATCTGATATACTTTTTGAAAGCGTACTGGCTGGCAGAAAAAGGGCCAGCATCAGAAGAAATACCAGATGGGCAGTGCTTTATCCTGATAAGCCCGTACCTCAACAATATGAATACGACTCTATCCGCTTTATTTCTGATCAAATCGGGATATTGTTTAAAGGAAACCAAACGCTGGCATTGTTTGAAAATGACAGCCTTCAGGATATTTCCGGATCTTCAGTTATCCGTACGCTGCAATCCCAGATTTTTTCTGAAGATGGAAGCCCTCGAGTACAATTTCTTTATACAAGAAGTGCACGCGGACAGGTTAAAGTATACAATGTGAAAGGCCAGCTTGTCCTTGATGATCGTATCACAGACGTACAGATTATGGGTGATGCATATTTATTGGTAGAAAAGTCAGGTAAAAAAGGTTTATACAGTCTTGATGGTAATGTTTTACTCAGGGAGCGTTATGATGGCATAGGCAATTTTGACCGGGGTTATGTGAGTCTGCTGCTCAATCGCAGGTTCGGTATGTATAATGCAGCCCTGGATGTTTCCATCACGCCTGCTTTTGATAAAATGATTGTCCCTTTCAGCAATGATTTACTGATTGCTTCGAAAAATAATAAGTTGGGCCTTATCGACAACAAAAGCAACCTCATCCTTAACCATGCTTTCGAAGATATCAGGGACTGGAATGATTCTGTTGCCCTTGTACGCCGTGGTGAGTTTTGGGAACTATATGATATCAAAAACAAAAAAACAGTATTTGATGGCATTGAATCTTTTGAATATCTTAAAAGGGAATTGAATGAAAAAATTATAATTATTCAACGCAAGAGTCAGGTTGGTGTATTACACAGCCAGTATGGAAATATTGTCTCAGCCACATTTAATGATATTGTAAATGTGGGTTCTGTACAAAAACCGGTATACTTTGCAGAAAAATATGTGCAGGAAGCTGAATTTTACATAGTAATTTATTATGATTACAAAGGAAAAGTAATTAAAAAACAGGTATTTACTACCGAAGAATACGACAAAATATATTGTGGCTGATACATACGACATTTCATTCATAGGATCGGGCAATGTCGCCTGGCATCTTGCACCTGCATTGGAAAACGCAGGACACAGAGTTCGTGAGGTGTACAGCAGAAACCCCCATAATGCAGAGGCCTTAATAGGGCGTTTGTATAGCGCTGAACCCAATGAAACCCTCGATTTTACAGATAGCCCTTCTTCTGTTTATATCATTTCCATTAACGATGATGCTATACAGCAGATTGCCAGAGAAATAGTCTTACCAGATGATGCAGTTATATTGCATACTTCAGGCAGCACGGCCCTCGATGTGCTTAGTTATACCGCCTCTGATAACATCGGTGTCTTGTACCCCTTGCAGACTTTCAGCAAAAAGAGAAAGATGGATATGGCACAGGTTCCATTGCTGATCGAAGCCGGTAATAAGGATACCTTAAAGATTATTGGTCACATGGCAAGGTCAGTGAGTAAAAATGTGTATGAAGTAAAATCAAAAGACCGTATGATTGCGCACATTTCAGCCGTATTTGTATGTAATTTTACCAACTATCTCTACAGTGTAGGAGACGATTTGCTCCAAACCTGTGGACTTGATTTCGATATATTAAAACCACTAATTGCTGAAACCGTACATAAAGCTTTTGAATTGGGTCCTTATGCCGCCCAAACCGGGCCGGCAAAGCGGGCTGACATGAAAATTCTGGATCAACACATGGATTTTCTGGGTGATACTTCTTCCGCCCAGGTATACAAGCTCATCTCCCAACTTATCCTCAATGAACATCAGGCAGATTGAAATTTGTTAAATTTCGTTAAAAGGCCTTGTTTTTTGCCAGTAAGCAAAGCTTTTGACGTTTTATTTACATCCTTAAAGGTAACTTTGTACCTTGCGCACCAAATTACGAAGTGTATGAAAAAAAGGTTTCTTGTTTTCAGTATCCTTCTGCTGATTTTTGTATCAGCATATGCCCAAAACATCAAAATAGTGCTGGGGCCCGATGAAGTATCCGTAAATCAATATTTTACCATAACCGTTGAGGTTCAGAATGAAAGACTTCAGGGCTATGATAATTTCCCTGACATCAAAGGATTTGAAAAGCACGGTACTTCCAGCTCATCATCCATGAACTGGATCAACGGCCAGGTAAGTTCTACGCAAAGCATAGTGCAAAATTACCTGCCTCTCGCAGAGGGCTCCTACACGCTCTCTCCTTTTACCATGACGGTTAATGGACAACAAGTGAGCAGTCCAGGCAAGACCATCCGGGTAACTGCTGGTCAGCAGCAGCGCCAGCAGCGCTATGATCCTTTTTCCTATGACCCATTTGAAGAGTTTTTTGGCAGGCGTCAGGAAACTGAATTTATAGAAATTAAGGATGATGCCTTTTTCGCATTAAGTACCGACAAAGATGAAGTTTATGTAGGTGAAGGTTTCACGGCTACACTTGCATTCTATGTATCGGAAACAGAGCAGGCCCCTTTACAATTTTACGAAACAGGCAGGCAATTGGGTGAAATTCTGAAAGTGCTGAAGCCGGCAAATTGCTGGGAAGAAAATTTTAATATTGAAACCATCAACAAAGAAACGGTAACCATCGGAAATAAGCGATATGGCCAGTATAAAATCTATCAGGCGGCATTTTACCCATTAAATCGACAGGACATCGAATTTCCATCGGTCCCTCTCAAAATGATCAAATACAAAGTGGCAAAAAATCCCGGGTTTTTTGGCCGTAACCGCGTTGAGGATTTTAAGACCTATCATTCCAAAGCTAAAACCATCAAGGTCAGAGACCTCCCACCGCACCCTTTGAAAGATCAGGTATCCGTAGGTATATTCAGGCTTGAAGAAAATATCACAGACCGTCTACTGCAAACCGGTCAAAGCATTAATTACAACTTTACCATACAAGGTGAAGGAAATATCGCCGCAGTGGAGAAGCCTATTATATTAAACGAAAATGATTTTGATTTTTATCCACCCAATATTCAGCAAAGGATAAACCGCTCCGGAGGTAAGGTAAGAGGTAATAAAACCTTCAGTTATCAGATAATTCCACGCGAACCAGGTGATTTTTCTTTTGAAGAATTTATTTCATGGGTATATTTCGACCCTGTTAGGCATACATACGACACACTGCGCTCTGATATTGCCGTAAAAGTGAGTGGTGAAAGTAAAAAGAATCAATATATATCTTCTACTGACCTGGGTTCATTTTACGATTTTACGGAACTCGAAAGCAACACCTTGCGCAGTCTGAGCCGGGAAAACAGGTTTAAGCTTATAACCAATATTCTTCTGGCCTTGATGATGTTGCTTACAGCAGTATTTATATTTAAAAAATAGTAAATCAAATCCTGCTGTTTTACACCAGGTTTTACCTCCATATACGTAATGGGAAATTCATTTGGGAAAATTTTTAACATCACCACTTTCGGAGAGTCGCATGGAAAGGCCATCGGAGTGGTTATAGATGGTTGCCCTGCCGGCATCGATTTTGACGAAGCTTATATTCAGTCAGAGCTCGACCGCAGGAAACCAGGCCAGTCAAAAATCACCACACAAAGAAAAGAAAGCGATACCTTTCAGGTACTTTCCGGCGTTTTTGAGGGGAAAACCACAGGTACTCCACTTGCCATTCTTATCCCCAATGAAGATCAGAGAAGCAAGGACTATTCGCATATCGCTGAAAAATTCAGACCTTCACATGCTGACTACACCTATGAGTTAAAATATGGTGTGCGTGATTACCGGGGTGGTGGAAGAAGCTCTGCCCGCGAAACGGCAGCCCGTGTAGCGGCCGGAGCCGTGGCCAAATTGTTTTTAAAAACCAAAGGAATTGATATAAAGGCATACGTTTCGCAGGTGGGAGACATAAGGGTAGATCCAGATTATACCAGTCTTGATTTATCAACCATTGAAGACAACATCGTGCGATGTCCTGATGCTGGCATCGCCGAAAAAATGATTGAGCGAATCGATGAAGTCAGAAAAAGCCGCGATACCATTGGCGGGGTTGTAAGTTGTGTAATTCATGGTGTTCCGGTGGGTCTTGGTGCCCCGGTATTTGACCGCCTTCATGCCGACCTGGGAAAAGGAATGCTCAGCATCAATGCCGTAAAAGGTTTTGAATACGGAAGTGGTTTTGAGGGCATCGCTATGCTGGGCTCAGAACATAATGATGCTTTTATATCTGACGGCAGCAAAGTAATCACGCGCACCAACCATTCGGGCGGAATACAGGGAGGCATCAGCAATGGAATGGATATCTACTTCAGGGTGGCTTTTAAACCGGTAGCTACGATTATGCAGGATCAGGATAGCGTAGACGCACATGGAAATGCAGTTACGGTTAGTGGAAAGGGGCGTCACGACCCTTGTGTTGTACCCAGGGCTGTGCCCATTGTCGAAGCCATGTCGGCCCTGGTTATTGCAGACCATTATTTGAGGAACCTTACTGTAAAAGCTTAACTTCAGGCACTAAAAAACATACCGCCCTATGAAAATTTTAAACTGGAAATCATACCCACTTCATAAAAAAATCTTGCTGGGTATGCTTTTCGGATTGCTCTTTGGTCTCCTGAGTATCTTTACTGGCATTCCCAATTCTTTTACCATCGATTACATAAAACCCTTCGGGGTTATTTTTGTGAACGCACTGAAAATGATAGCCGTACCCCTGATTTTTGCATCTCTGATCATGGGGGTTGCCAATCTGGGGGATATAAGTAAGCTATCGCGTATGGGGGGAAAGACCATCATGATTTATATTGGCACCACCCTTACAGCCACTACCATCGGCCTTTTATTAGTCAACCTGATCAAACCGGGTAAAATCGTAACAGAAACCACCCGCCAGGAAATTTTGGAAATTTATTCTGAAACCGCCGACATTACTACGGGAATGGCCAAAATAATTCTTGAACAAGGTCCATTGGAGCCCCTGGTACGTATTGTACCTGAAAATATATTTGCAGCCGCCTCTCAAAATGCCAATATGCTTCAAGTGGTATTTTTTGCGCTTATTTTTGGAATTGCACTATTGAAAGTCCCCGAAAAAAGTGGCCGTACTGTTATTAATTTTTTCAACGGTCTCAACGATGTGGTGTTGAAACTTATCGATTTTATCATGATGACAGCTCCCTTTGGGGTTTTTGCCTTATTGGCATCACTGATTGTGGAGCTGGCCGGTGAAGATCCGGGTAAAGCAGTGGAAATATTAACCGCACTGGTAAGCTATTCATTTACAGTATTGGCCGGTTTGCTTTGTATGATGTTGATCATTTATCCATCATTATTTAAAATCTTTACGAATGTAAGCTATAAAACTTTTTTTAGAGGCATACGGGAGGCCCAGTTGCTGGCCTTCAGTACAAGCAGCAGTGCAGCCACCCTGCCAGTTACAATGGAATGTGTTGAAAAAAAACTTGGGGTTTCTGAAGAAATCAGCAGTTTTGTACTCCCGCTTGGGGCAACCATCAATATGGATGGCACTTCGCTATATCAGAGTGTAGCCGCTGTATTTATCGCCCATGCCATGGGCTTTGATTTGAGCCTTGTACAGCAACTTACGATTGTCTTTACAGCCACCCTCGCCTCTATAGGTTCTGCGGGTGTACCAGGCGCCGGAATGGTTATGCTGGTGATCGTTCTGGAATCAGTAGGCTTACCTGCCGCAGGACTGGCACTTATTATTGCCCCTGATCGCCCGCTGGATATGTTCCGGACAGTTGTAAACATTACCGGCGATGCATCAGTTACTATGGCAGTGGCAGCGACAGAAGGTCAGCCTCCCCGACCTAAAAAACGTATGAGTTTTAATTGGAAAAAACCTGTAAACAAAGAAGAAAATGATAACTAAAGACCGACCCGTTCATATTTACCTTGAAGCGAACCCCAACCCAAACTCATTGAAGTTTGTGTTGAATTTCATGATTGTTCCAGAGGCTGAAGCATTCGATTTTCCAGACCTCGAAAGCGCAGAACACGCTCCGCTCGCTAAAAAATTATTTGCTCTCAGCTTCGTAAAAAGGGTATTTTACATGAGCAATTTTGTCACGGTTACAAAAGACGAAACATCAGAATGGACCGAAATCCAGGATGAAATCAGAAATGTTATCAAAGATCATCTGGAAAACGGTGAGCCTGTTCTTGATACCATGGCCCAAAAAGCCCCCTCAGGTGAAAACGATACCGAATTGGATATAAGAATTAAAAGCATTCTAGATGAATATATTAAACCAGCTGTGGAACAGGATGGTGGCGCCATTCAATATCACTCATTTAATGAAGGCGTTGTAAAAGTTTTGTTGCAAGGTTCATGCAGCGGTTGCCCATCATCTACCGTAACCCTTAAAGCAGGTATTGAAAACCTTCTCAAAGCAATGATACCCGAAGTTAAGTCTGTAGAGGCTGAAGGTATCTGATCAACATTGTCATCATGGACCATTATACGAGAAAAGGAGGCACGTGCTTGAGCCTCCTTTTTATATACACCCTTGTGCTAAACAACTATCCTTTATGTTTGCACCCGAATTTACCAATTGTGGACTAATGTTTGTTGATCAAATTTAGTGAGGAACAAAGACTATTATATTCCAAATCGTAAATTTGAATTTCTAAATCGTACAATTTGAGTGCTCGTTGAAAATTGAGATTTTTTAAAAGTATCTGAATAATTTTTCATATCATGCCTACATGAATACCGAGATCATCAAGGTAATAATTTTGTTAAATCCCATTTATGTCACTTTATTCTGGGCCATCGTGCTCAGTCTATATGATCCTGATAAACATCCTACAAAAGTTTTCCTGGGTATTTTTATGTGGGTGTCCTTTATCTTGTACCTTTCGCATCTATTTTATTTTCTGCCAGCCTACAACATATATCGTTACCTCGATGCATTTTATATTCTGGCTATGCTGTTGGTATATCCGCTTTACTATATATATGTGCGTATTTTAACCATCGACCCACATTTCAGATTTAATTTACATAGCAAATACCTCTTATTACCAGCATTATTTTTTATTTTAAGTGTCGCCGGGCATTTTAGCCTCAGTGAAAGTGAGGTATTTTATTTTTTCAGTGAAATTCTTCAAGGTAGCTCAAAGCCCGAAGGTAAATTCTTGTTTATGAAGTCAGTTTACATTGCTTCAAGACTGGCATTTTTCCTGCAGGTAGTTGTTTATCTATACCTGAGCTTTCAACTGATTCGAAGACATAATCGCAGAATTCAGGATTTTTATTCAAATCTTGAAGATAAAAAATTGGCCTGGGTACAATTTTTCAATGTTTCGCTTGCAGTTACTGCTCTAATGAGCCTGGTATTTGTATTAATTGGTCGCGAAACCTTCAGCGCACATTCCGGATGGCTGGCCATGCCCTCTGTGATATTCAGCATATTGCTTTTCAGTATTGGTTTACTCGGCAACCGGCAAAGCAGATTGAAAGATTTAGAAAACCGTGAAGATCATGAGGTTCTTCAAAATGAAAATCAAAGTATTGCCAGCGATTTTAACCATGAATTGATTGAAAAACTTCAGCATTTATTTTCAGCAAGCCAGATATTTAAAAACCCTGAATTAAAAATCTGGGACCTGGCCGCTAAGCTTGGCACCAATCGCACCTATGTTTCGCGAATTATAAACCAGGAATATTCCCGTAACTTTTGCAATTTTGTTAATTTACACCGCATTCAGTTTGCCAGGGAACTGATGCTAAACAAGCCTGAACTCAGCAATGAGGAAATAGCTGAAGCCTCTGGTTTTGGTTCCTTAAATTCATTTTACCGCGCTTTCAAACTGGAATTAAAATGCTCAGTGGGTGAATACAGAAGCAAAATAAAACGCCATTAAAATTTTATCCTTTTTTACTAATTTTATTGGAAATAATGGTATGACAGCTATAAATTTCAGGCTGATTCAATGCAAAATTTCACCTTTATGTCAGATTTAGCCGAAAAAAGAAGGAGGCTCGTCAGTAATGGAGTGGGTATTTTTAACCCTTCAACAGCCGAAAGTGCAAAAAATGCGATCATTACTGACGCAAACGGACGAAAGTTGATCGATTTTGCCGGTGGCATTGGCGTTGTAAATGCCGGCCATTGCCCGCCTCCCGTGGTGAAAGCAGTACAGGAACAGGCAGCTAAACTTATGCATACCTGTTTTAATGTGGCAACCTATGAAAAGTATCTTGAATTGGCCCAAATTCTGGTCGATCTTTTTCCGCATGGTGACGCTGGAAAAGTAATGCTTACCAACACCGGTGCAGAGGCTGTGGAGAATGCCATTAAAATTGCCAGACAATACACCAAAAGGCAAGCCATCATCTGTTTTACAGAAGCCTTTCACGGCCGTAGCATGATGGCTATGTCTCTGACAAGTAAAACAGGTTATAAAAAAAATTGTGGTCCATTTGCACCCGAAATCTATCGCATTCCTTTTCCCAATATGTACAAACTTGCCGGTGATAAAAATGAAAATGACTTTGCCATGCAATGTCTTAATGATCTCGAAGCTGCATTTAAAACCATGGTCGACCCAAACAGTGTAGCCGCCATTATCATAGAGCCAGTACAGGGTGAGGGAGGGTTCAACGTAACGCCCGTAAAATATTTACAGGGCCTTAGAAAAATATGTGACCAATATGGTATATTACTGATCATAGACGAGGTACAATCCGGTTTCGGAAGAACTGCAAAATGGGCTGCTTATATGCATTATGATATAGAGCCAGACCTGTCAACCTGGGCAAAATCGATGGGATCTGGAATGCCCATCGGCGCAGTGATCGGGAGAAAAGAGGTGATGGACGGTGCTGCGCCGGGAACCATCGGTGGCACTTATCCGGGCAATCCGGTTTGTTGTGCAGCAGCTATTGCTACCATTAATTATATGAAAGAAATCGATATAAACGGCCTGGGTCAAAAAGTGGGTGAAGTCATCAGGAAAAAAATGTTGGAATGGCAAAAACAATACCCTCAAACAATTGGGGATGTGAGAGGTCTGGGCGCCATGCTGGCCATGGAACTTGTCCATGATGGCGACCCGGCCAATCCTGCTACAGAAACCACCTCAAAAATTATTTGGAAAGCCGCCGAAAAAGGACTGCTGATTTTAGGGGCCGGCACTTATGGCAATGTAATCCGCATACTTTCTCCGCTCACCATAGAGAGGCCTGAACTGGAAAAAGGCTTACATCTTCTGGGTGAATCTATACATGAGGTGATAAATCCGGCTTGAAATGAAAAGGTTAAAGGTTATTATCTTTCTGTGTATCCCGATTTGGTTTTCGTGCCAGAATAATTCCCCCGCAACTCATGAAACGAAATTTGTAAAACCTGCTGAATTTGAAACACAAAGAGAATTCTGGACAGCCTGGCCTCATGATGATCACGCACGGGGCTATTCCAACACCGAAGTACTGCTAGAAATGATCATGGCCGTTGCACCATTCCAAAAAGTGGTATTAATTGTTCCCAATGACAGCATCAAAAACCATTGTTATGAACTTTTTTATGAATTGGACATAGAAAGTGATTCCCTCGATCTGATTGAATTTCCCTATGAAGAATTTTGGGTGCGGGATATGGGTCCCGTATTTGTAAAGGACCAGCATGGTATGGAAGCTTTACTCGATTTTGGCTTTAATGCCTGGGGTTATACACCAGAAGGACATCAGGATGATGTTCTGGACCGAAGAATTGCCAACATGCTTAAACTTCCTGTTTACCAACCTGGCCTTACCACCGAAAGTGGCAATCATGAAGTCAATGGAAAAGGTACGCTCATTCTTACCAAAGCAGTAGAAATGAACAGAAACCCCGGTATATCCATAAAGGAAATAGAAAACATTTACAAAAAATATCTGGGTGCAAACAACATCATCTGGATCGAACATGGGCTTCTCGAAGACCGCCATAGTTTTGAAGGACCACTGCCTTTGGGAAAAGGAGATTCTGCCTATACGGTACTTACAACCGGTGGACATATAGACGAGTTTGTGCGCTTTGTCAATGACAGTACCTTAATGCTTGCCTGGCCTTATGAAGATACGGTTTGTTATATTCAACGTGAAAATGCAGTTCGTCTTGAGGCAGCTTATCAGATTCTGAAGCATTCGCAACTCGAAGACGGCAGGCCCATACAAATTATCAAAGTTCCTTTGCCTCCTCTTATCATTATAAAAATGTCACCTGGCGATTATGTTTATGATGAATTGCGAAAATTGAATTATGAAAATGGACATGTTTTTCCGGATGGAAAAAGTATAAAGGTTATCGGAGCAGCCAGTTATCTCAATTTTGTCATAACCAATCAAGTCGTTCTGGTTCCGGTTTACGGAAATGATGATTCGCCGCCTTCATGGCATGAAAAAGACCAGCAGGTGATGGAAATATTTAAAAGTGTTTTTCCTGGTAAGTTAATCATACCAATAAATTCTCTTGCCGTAAATCTGGGAGGGGGTGGTATGCATTGTATAACTACTTACAGACCATTATAACGGGCTTGTGGTACAAATAAAGGAATTGAATACCTTGTCTTAAGACCATGAATTTGATCCCTATAGAATGCAGGTGGGAAAGTAAGTGTGATCTATGTTCATTCCCTGCTTAGCGGATATAAAAGTACAATTGAAAAACAAATTATAATCTGATGAAACCTGAAACCTTATACATTAACGGCAAATGGGTAGCTGCTTCAGATAATGGAGAATGGGCGGTTACAGATCCTGCCAATGAAGAAATTATAGAGTTTGTGAGTTTTACCAGTGATAAACAGGATGTCGAAGATGCAATTGAAGCAGCATTTTCAGCAGTGGAAAGCTGGAGAAACACAAACATTTACACGAGGGCCTCTATTCTTTCCAATGCAGCTAAACTCATGCGAGACAATCTCGATGAGCTTGCCAGGCTCGCAGTAAAAGAGAGCGGCAAACCTTTTGCCGAAGCAAGAGGTGAATGGTTGGTAGCCACACGATTTTTTGACTGGTTTGCCGGGGAATGTAAGAGAGCGTATGGATATACCATTCCATCGTCCAGAGATGGCAAACGCATGATGACCATACGTCAGTCCCTGGGTGTGGTTGGTATTATTACAGCCTGGAATTTTCCATCTTACAATCCGGCCAGGTCTCTTTCTGCAGCATTGGCCGCTGGTTGTTCAGTCATTCTCAAAGCTTCGGAATACACGCCACTCACTGCCATCGCCATGGTCAAGAAACTGGAAGAAGCCGGTCTGCCCAAAGGTGTTGTCAATTTAATTAACGGTGAACCCGGTATTATAGGGGATGCATTACTTGCTGACGCGAGGGTGCGGAAAATAAGCTTTACAGGTTCCACCGTAGTAGGTCAATATTTGTATAAAAATGCCTGGGCCAACCTGACCCGCTTATCGCTTGAGCTCGGCGGCAACGCTCCGGTTATTATTACTGAAAAATCTGATATTGAAAATCTGGCCCACCAGGCTGTGGTTACCAAGTCGAGAAATTGCGGTCAGGTTTGTGTTGCGCCGCAGCGATTTATACTCCATGAAAGTATCGCTGAATCCTTTTTAGAACAATGTGTTGAGCATGCTAAAAGCCTGGTTTTAGGGCATGGTCTTTCTGAAAGTACACAAATGGGGCCCCTAATCAATGCAAAGCAAAGAGAAAGGCTGGAAGAAATGCTTACAGAAGCCAAATCACAAGGTGTTGAAATACTCTGTGGAGGCCAAAGACCGGGTTCACCTGAAAAAGGATACTTCTTTAAACCTACCATTGCATTGGATACCAAGGCGAAAAGCAGCCTTTTTCAAAAAGAAATTTTCGGACCCGTAATGCCTGTAACAACCTATAAATCACTTGAAGAGGCTGTAAAGCTTGCCAATCAAACAGAATACGGCCTGGCCGCTTATGCCTTCAGCAAAGACCTCAATGAAGCTTTATACCTGGCCGAAAAACTTGAATTTGGTATGGTCGGCATCAATGAATGGGCACCCCATGCCACCGAAGCACCTTTCGGTGGCTGGAAGAAAAGTGGCATGGGGGCAGAGGGTGGCCATACCGGCTTGTATGAATACATGGAAGAAAAACTGATCAGTATAGGCGGACTTAACTTTTAAAAATTTTGGAAAGTGGATATGGATGGCTAAGTCTGATTCCTACCCTCGTGGTCCTGCTGGTAGCACTCATCAGTAGAAAAACTTTTGAAGCGCTGTTAATTGGGTGTTTTGCCGGATTTATTATGCTATCGGGCCCATCTGCATTGAGCCATTTCACAGATGTCCTGGTGTCTACGATGCAGGATGATACAGTAGCCTGGATCGTACTGGTTTGTGCCTTATTTGGTTCGCTGATCAATATGCTTATTCGCTCGGGTGGTTCTTTTGCCTTCGCCCGTTGGTTGCTCAGGTATGTAAAAAATCGCCAACATGCCCTCCTGGCAACCTGGGCTTTAGGACTTTGCATATTTATAGACGATTATCTCAATTCGCTCACGGTGGGCACGTCTATGAAAAAAATTACGGATAAATTTCTTGTTAGCCGCGAAATGCTTGCCTATGTAGTAGATTCTACAGCTGCACCGATATGTGTATTGGTTCCGCTGAGTACCTGGGCCATTTATATTTCCGGCCTGCTGGAGAACAATCAGGTCGCATCCATAGGAGAGGGCCTGGCAACCTATATACAGGTAATCCCTTATATTCTGTATTCCTGGTTTGCAGTAATTATTGTTCCATTTGTTGCAATGGGTTGGCTGCCCCTGGCCGGTCCCATGCGCAAGGCAGAGCTCAGAGCCAGAAAAACTGGTTTCCTTAAACCCCCCATGTCTGAGGCCATCAGCTTTGATTTCAGTGAAGAGCCTGATCCGGACGTTATTCCCAGAATACTCAATTTTGTATTGCCAGTATTAGTTTTAATCGCTGCGACTGTGTATTTCGACATTGATGCTCTGAAAGGTATTATAGTTGCGGTAGCTTTTTCAACCGCTTTGTTTTGGATACAAAAGCTTCTTGACTTTGCCGCCTTATCTAAAGCTGTATTCGACGGTATTAAATCAATGATGTACCCATTGGCCATTATCATAATGTCATTTGTGCTCAAGGTGGTAAATGATGAACTCATGCTTACCGAATTTATAATTGGTTCTCTCGAGCCATGGCTTAAAGGCGCCTGGTTGCCGGTTTTTACCTTTATTACCTTATCATTGATAACCTTTAGTACCGGTTCATTCTGGGGTGTCTTTGCCATTAGCTTTCCCATTATTATCCCGCTGGCCAAAGCGCTGGACGTACATATGATGCTGGCCATCGGATCCGTAATAAGCAGTGGAGCTTTCGGGTCGCATGCCTGCTTTTATGGCGATAGCACTGTATTATCGGCCACAAGTGCAGGTTGCAATAATATGGCACATGCCACAACACAGCTGCCCTATTCTTTGCTGGCAGCTGCATTCACTGCCCTAATGTATATTTATCTTGGTTTCACTTTATGAGTAAACGATTGCCGTTCATGGAAGAAATAAAAATTGCCCTAGTACAATTAAGCTGCGGTCCCGATGTAACAGAAAATGAGCTTAAAACCATCCGGCACATACGGGAGGCCGCTGAAAAAGGTGCGAAAATCATTTGTCTTCAGGAGCTTTTCAATGCGAAATATTTCCCGCAAAATGTCGATGCCGAATTTTACAATCTGGCTATGGACTGGCCCGGAAAAACAGGTACACAGCTCATGAAACTTGCAGCAGATTTGCAGGTTGTACTCATTGTTCCTGTGTATGAAAAAGCCGCACCAGGCATATATTTTAATTCTGTATTCATTATTGATGCCGATGGTGTCTGTATAGGGAAATACCGCAAAACCCATATACCCGATGGCCCACAGTACCATGAAAAATACTATTTTACTCCTGGAAACCTGGGTTACCCTGTTTTTGATACCCGGTATGGTCGTATCGCTGTAGCCATTTGCTGGGATGAATGGTACCCTGAAGTTTCGAGAATTCTGGCGCTCAAAGGACCATTTATTATTTTTTATCCCTCTGCCATAGGATCAGAACCCGACCACCCTGATCTTTCTACATATCCGGCCTGGGAAACCGTAATCCGTTCACATGGTATCGCCAACGGGTTGTTCGTAGCTGCAGTAAATCGGGTGGGCCCTGAAGATGATATGTGTTTTTACGGTCAGAGTTTCGTGGCTGATCCTTTTGGCGCCAAACTCGCCGAAGCTTCCGACAGCCATGACGAAGTTCTACTGGCAGACATAGACCTTTCACGTATTAAAAAACAAAGAGATATACTTCAGTTTTTCCGTGATCGTCGTATTGATACCTATCAGGAAATCCTCCAGAGAATTATAGAATAGCAATGATATACCATGAACCAGGTGCCGGTACTGTTTTGCGACAAACCTGCAGAGAAGACGTAAACGAACTCGAAAGATTGCAGATTATCGTCTTTCCCGATCTCGATGATCAGGAGCGTTTCAAAGCAAGTCATTATCTGCATCATATTGCAATGTTTCCCGAGGGACAAATGCTTATAGAAAATAAGGGTGAAATCATTGGTATGACCACAACCATACGTTATCATTTTGACCCTGCCAACCCAAAACACACTTTTGCCGAGATGATAACTGGAGGTTATTGTTACAGCCACCAACCCGATGGTGACTGGCTTTATGGTCTGGATATAGGTATTCATCCCCAATACCGTGGTAAAGGTTATGCAAGAGCATTATACCAACAACGGTTTAACCTGGTGAAAAAACTGGGGCTCTGCGGAGAAGTAACTGTTGGAATGCTGAATGGCTATGGACAATATAAAGATTTAATGCCGGCAGAAGAATACTATATCGAAGTATGCCAGGGCAAACGATTTGATCCTACGGTGAGTGTTCAAATGAAAGCCGGTTTTACACCAAATGGTTTAATAGAAGAATATGTAAATGATCCAACCTGTGGTAATTATGGCGTTTTGCTTTTAAAAAAATTCAACGCCTGATTGGCTGGATTTTCACTTACAGCTCAGGTTAATAAAAAGTTTGCTTAAAAAGTATGCTTCTAAAACATAAATTCAGGATCTTAAAATAAAATAAATCAACAAGATAGACGATTTTCAGCGCGTCGTATATATTGTACTGTGAAAATGGTTTAAACTTATTATATCAGTTTGAAAACGAAAAATTACCATATGAAAACCATTCATCTAAAAACATCAATTCCCGGGCCACAGAGCCAGAAAATCCTTGATAGAAGGGCTGCAGCCACTCCAGCTGGTCTTGCTAAATCTACCAATGTAGTGGTAAAAAGCGCCAAAGGCGCTGTGGTGGAAGATGTGGATGGCAATATACTGCTCGACTTCGCCGGGGGTATAGGTATGCTCAATGCCGGTCACCGCCCGGATGCCGTGGTAAATGCCATCAAAGAGCAGCTGGATCAATTTATACATTCATGTGCCTTGGTTACAACATTTGAACCCTATGTAAATCTGGCTGAGAAACTTAACGAGCTAACGCCCGGTGATTTCCCTAAAAAAACCCTTCTCAGTTGCTCTGGTTCTGAAGCTGTAGAAAATGCTGTAAAAGTATCAAGAGCTTATACTGGTCGCCAAGCCATCATTACCTTTGAGGGAGCATACCATGGCAGAACCCTGCTTACACTTGGAATGACCAGCAAATATGCATTGTTTAAAAAAGGTTTTGGTCCTTTTCCCTCTGAGATATATCGGCTGCCGGCTCCAAATCTGTACCGCAAACCTTCAGCATTAAGCGACGAAGAATATCTTGATCACTGCATACAACAATTAGACCATGCGTTTATTGCACAGGTCGATCCGACTTCAGTAGCCGCCATCGTTATTGAGCCCATGCAGGGTGAAGCCGGCTTTATTCCCATACCAGCACCTTTCCTGCAAAGGATACGTGAAATATGTGATCAATATGGTATTGTGATGGTGGCAGATGAGATTCAGTCTGGTTTTGGACGTACGGGTAAATGGTTTGCCATTGAACATAGTGGAGTAGTCCCCGACCTGATTACCATGGCCAAATCATTAGGGTCGGGCTTGCCCATCAGCGCCCTTACCGGTAAAGCTGAAATTATGGATGCTCCACACCTCGGGGGCGTGGGTGGTACCTATGGAGGAAGTCCAATTGCTGCTGTAGCCGCTTTGAAGACCATAGAAACCTTCGAAAAAGAAAATCTTCTGGAAAAATCAGTAAGCCTGGGCAAAGAAATGCAACAAAGGCTGGAAATATTTAAGGAAAAATACCATTCTATTGGTGATGTAAGGGGTCTTGGTAGCATGCGACTGATGGAATTTGTGTCTGATCCGCTAAAGAAGACCCCTGATCCTGAAAAAACACTTGCCATTATCCGGGATGCGGTCTCTAAGGGTCTGATATTGATCAGGGCCGGACTGTACTCCAATTGCATAAGACTGCTGCCTCCGTTGGTCACTACTTTAGATCAAATACACGAAGGCCTCGATATTTTGGAATCAAGTATTGCCATGCACGATTGATATCTGAGATGCAGACTTTGTACTACAACGGAAGATTCTGGTCAGGCGAAAATTGGCTCAATGAAACAGCCGGCATCCTTGTAAACGGTAATCGCATTGAATCCTTACTCTCAAAAGAAGCACTTAACCATACGATGCAACGGCATGATCTGCATATGATCGACCTAAATCAGCAAAATATGTACCCTGGCTTTTGGGAATCTCATATACATATATGGAAGCTCGGCAACCTGATGCGCAGTATTGTTGACCTAAGGTCATGTAATTCTGTAAACGAGATTTGTGAAGCATTGCAGCTTTGGCGCGAACAACATCCTGATGCGAAATGGATCGTTGGAAGGGGTTTCAACGAAGCTTTATTTGACAATCATACCATGCCTGTCGCCGATGACTTCGGGAAATTGGGTGATGGGATTAACATTTTTATTGTACGCACCTGTGCACATATCGCAGTTGTTAATGCAGCGGCCCTCAGGCAGCTGGAAAAATATGTAGATGCCCTGCCTCCTGGAGGAAAAATGGGAAGGGACGCCCTGGGAAGGTATAATGGGAGATTATATGAAACGGCCCTTAATGTCGTCTATAATATGTTACCCAAAATGTCTGATGATGTATATATGCAAGACATTCTGGTTGCTCAGGATTCGCTATGGCAAGAAGGTTATCGCTATGCTACTGATCCTTCGGTAAGTCAGCGGCTTTTTCGGGCATTCGAAAATCTGAACCGTCAATCAAGCCTCAAATTACATATTGAGCTTATTCCTGATGCACTCGACGAAAGTGGCAGTCCTATGAATTTTTTGCAAGAACCTTATTCGGATAGAAAGCTCAGCGCTCGCTTTGTAAAGTTTTTTGCAGATGGTGGCCTTAGTGGTAAAACCGCTGCCTTATCCAGAAATTACAAAAACGATGATGGCCGGGGTTGGCTAAGAATGACCGATGATTTGTTTTTAAACAGTGCGATGCGATTTGCCTCCAGGGGCTTTGGTCTGGCAACACATGCAATTGGTGATCTGGCCATTGAGCAAACCTTGAAGGTTTACCGGAAAATAAGAAAGCATTTTGGTTATGATATTTTGCTGCGCATTGAACACCTGGGCCTGCCCTCCGAAACCCATTTACAGGAAATTTATAAGCTTGGTATTAAGGTGGTGAGCCAACCGGTCTTTATTACTGAATTGGGCAAGAACTTTCTACAATATCTGGATGACACCTACCTCAGGCAATGCTATCCTTTTAAATCTATGTTAGATCATGGTATAGACCTGGCCTTTTCATCAGATGCCCCGGTGGTAAAGGATTTCAGCATTCAGGGCGCCATAAAAGCAGCTGCATTAAGGGAAGTGCCAGGCTGGGGCATCATGCAACCGAGCGAGGCTTTAAGCGCTGAAGATGTGTACAAAGCCTACACCCTAAATGGCGCAATAGCCCATGGATATGAAACTTTCCGAGGAAAACTGGAAAAAAACTATGAAGCAAACTTTAGCATTACACAATAAAATAAATAGGATATGAAAAAACGCTATGGTGGTACCATTACCTTAATAATGATTCTCTTCCTCCTGATCGCCTGTGAAAAAGAGAGTAAAACAGGTGAGGCGCAAAAACACGAAGCCATGTCAAAAGCCCTGGAATCGCACATAAAGTCATTTGAGGGAAGGGTCGGATTGTATGTAAAACATCTTGAAACCGGAGAAGAATTTGCCTTTAATGAAAATGATGTTTTCCCAACAGCAAGTCTGGTAAAAGTACCCATAATGGTTAAGTTATTCGACAAGCTGGATAAAAATGAAATAAAGCTTCAGGATTCATATACTTACAGCGATAGCCTGGATCTTTATCCCTATCCGGATGATGAAGGAATCACCGGCCAACTCAGGGAAGGAGCTCACATTACACTCAATAAGCTGGCCAATCTCATGATATATCTGAGCGATAATGATGCATCATTGTGGTGCCAGGCGATTGCGGGTGGTGGACTTGAAATCAATGCCTGGCTCGATGCCAATGGATTTGAGCAAACCCGGGTAAACAGCCGCACAGCCGGCAGAGAAGCTGATCGCGAAAAAATGGGCTGGGGACAAACAACACCCAGGGAAATGGCTGAACTTCTCGTTAAGATTTACCGTGGAGAGGCGGTTAGCCAAGCTGCTGATGAAGAAATGTACCGCATGTTGGGAAGAGTTATCTATCATGGTGAGGCCCTGGCAGGCATACCACCAGACGTTCAGGCAGCATCAAAGCAAGGAGCTATCTCCAGGTCGAGGTCAGAAGTGGTTTTGGTAAATGCTCCAGCCGGAGACTATGTGTTTTGCATCATAACCGATGACCAGCAAGATACATCCTGGGAATTTGATAATGATGGATTTCGTTTTCTACGGGAAATATCTAATGAACTTTGGAATTATTTCGAGCCTCATAAACCTTATCAACTCCGGACGCAATTGGAAAAATACTGGTAGTTAATGGTTTAATGAAGTATGACGTTATCAAAGGTGGCCGTCATTTCCTGGTGAAACTGCTGATAGACATCCCTGTCAGATATAAGGGAAATGATTATTGTATGGTTTTTTCGTTGAAAAGCTGTAATAAGTACTTTTGAAAAATCTCCGTTTTCATGTAACAATTCGTACTCATACAAATAACCTTCTGGCAGATACTTAATGATAAATTCAGATCTTGGTAAATGCTCGGCTATTTTACTGGCCTGATAATAGGTTATTTTATCCAAAGGCAGAGACAATCCCTTCATCATCGCAACGGATATATGCGCTTTGTCTACATTATCTAAAGGCAGAGAGAATATATTAACATCGCGATTACTTGTTTTTCTGTCTTTTTTAAATGACTCATGCATCCACAATGAGAAACCTTGTTTTCTGAACTTTACTTTTTGAAATGCTTTCCAGTCGAGCATATCAGGATTGTTAATCTTGATTTTTGTACCAAAACCATAAAAACCAAAAAGTTTCCAAACCTGCATAGGGTCTTTCTTAAATAAAAATAAAGCCGATTCACGGTCTTCCATTTCATTTTTATCGTATTCGACCTGCACTAATACAGAGTGATTATCAAGGGCGTACCTTAGGCTTAAACTTCTGGCTTTCATTTCAGGTTCTTTTTCCAGGTCGGCAAAGTTAAAAACGGCAAAGGAGGGGTTGCTCAATGATTTTTGATCTGCTATCGTTTTGAGTAAATTAAGAGCTGAAGCAGCGTTTGTCCACCATTTATCACCTAAATTGACTTCATCATGTAAAGTTGAATGCCCAAGCTGATATTCACCTTCTTTTAAAAGTTGGAAAAAATCCTGAGCGATTAATAATACTTCTATCTTCTCCCTGGAGCTTGCCTCATGCCATTGTATTGGCTGAGCCATAAGCCCTGGGAAAATTTTAACTGAAATAATCAGCACTATGGTTAAAAAAAATCTTATCATATCAATGGCTTCCTCTTTCTTTGAACCATTCAGGTACAGGCTTGTTTTGAATATACAATTCTTCCAACACCGCCAATCCATTTAAAATCCTAACCTGCGCCCAACCTTCAATGCCAGCTTCTGCATAGATCCTTTCAATATCAGGGGCAATAAATTCACCTGCATAGTATCTGTTAAAAGGTATTTGCAAGTTAATTTGAAGCTGATTTCCCAACCTTTGAACGCTTTCAATTCTGGTTTCGAAGTACAGTCCTGCCACCGGTCTTTTCCTCGAAATATTTACGATACGTGCATACCCATCAAAATGCTCTCTGACAATGGCAAATACTTTTTCATTACGCTGCCATAGCTGTCCGGAAGAAACCCTTAGGGTTGTATTTTCAAAATTAAGATCGACATATTTTCCCCTGAATACATCAATCGGGTCTATTGGTTCTGTTTTAAATCGCACAATTTTTCCTTTGCGCAGGGTATTTTCCCGTTCTGCAATCATTCCTGCCGGAATCCACCATTGCGCCACAAAAAGAGCCAGTAATACGATAATTCCAACTTGTTTCATATCAGGTGGTTTTTTGTTTTTTTACAATGAAGTAATTGGCAGTAAAAAATCCGGCACCCATCAAAATAAATACCAATCCCCTGATAATGAAGCTGATATCCTGGTCAAAAAAACGTGCAATCGTTATTGCACAAATGCAAATCAGCCCAAAATTGGTTCTGGCAAAATCCTTTTCCTTTATCCCCATGACCAGATAAAATACGCCTGAGGTAAATAAAATTATATTGGCAGCAATAACACCGGTTTTAAAAGGTATCGGTAGGGTAAAAAAAATAAATATCAAAATAATCATTATGAGACTGCCTGACAATTCAGGAAATATGTACTTCCAGCCTTTATACCGAATCAATAGATGTATACCAACAGATAAAAGAAAAATAAAGAAAATCAATTGCACGACTTCAGGGCTACTCACAAATGTTGTCAAATCGGGAAAAGCAGATGGCTTTGAATTCCAATAGAAATCATAGGCCAGGAGAAAGCAGCAAATGGCAAATCCCAGCTGGCCAAAACTTAACCATGGGTTTTGCCAAAAGAGTTTTTTTCGATTACCGGAATAGAGTTGTCCCGACAAATAAAAAATACTGAAAAGTAAAATATACAACGGAAACAAAAGCCAATGGTATGATTTTATAAAAGCTCCTGCCATTATAGTGATCGAAATACCCAGGAGCCATGCAGTTAAGTAATCCTGTGCTTTATTTTCATTCTGAAAAATGAAATGCAAAAATGGAATGGCAATCAAGGGCAGGAACCACATGGGAATATCCCCTTCAAAAGTGAAGTATCTCAACTCACAACCATACCAGGTAGCTACGATAATAAACAATAGCCGTACCATTTTGCTACCCGGAAAAAAGATCAGAGGCCATGTAAGAAAAAGCCAGGTTAATAGAAAAGCATCAAGGCCTGAAGCCATGTGATAGATTTGACTTATCAGGGAGAGGCATACAGGTACAGCAAAAAAATTTAAAATGGATACAGACTCTGTTAAGGGTTGGCTTGAGGATTTCTTAATCCAGAAATAGATTAACAAAAGCTGTGTTAGAAAAAGTGGTGTAAAAGATAGTACCAATCTGGCAGCTGTGGAGAGGCTATCCCAATTATGCGCAATAATTAAAATGATGCCCATACCGACAAGAAGAGCCCCCAAAATTGCAAAAATGAGTAAAATTTTTTGGGATCCCGTGGTGGTGGTGTCCAGATAATAAGCTTCAATTTTTTTTGCAGTAGCCTCATCTATCACACCTTGGCTCAGGAGTTCCGGCAAAGCTTTCAAGACATTTTTTCTCATAAGGTACCAAGATCACCCGAATATAAGCCTTTAAATTTATTTTCTGGTTATTTAAAAACATTTCCAGCAACCATTTAATTTTTTGATGAATATTAAATTTGAAGGCATGCAGACTATGCCTTTCGACTTGTATATATTAAATTGCGAAATCCTTGAAAATCAAGGATAATAATGTCTAATTAAATTTTATCTCATGTCTGTTGCTAAAAATGGAAACACAGTACGTGTGCATTACACTGGAAAACTCACTGATGGTCAGGTATTTGATACTTCTCAGGGTCGCGAAGCGCTCGAATTTACCCTGGGTCAGGGTCAGATGATTCCGGGTTTTGAAAAAGCTGTTGAAGGAATGGCTGTTGGTGATAAGGTTACTGCCAATATTCCTGCTGTTGAAGCTTATGGCGAGCCCAGTCCTGAAATGATGATAGAACTGCCAATTGAAAATGTTCCACCAGAAATCAATCCTGAACCCGGAATGCAGCTTTCATTGCACAATCAGGATGGAAGGTCTACCCCGGTAGTTGTAAAAGAAATTAAAGAATCTAGTATAGTACTGGATGCCAATCATCCTTTGGCAGGAAAAGAGTTGGTTTTTGATATCGAATTGGTTGAAATTTCCTGATTTGAAAATATTGGCAGGGGAGATTGATTTATAGTTGATCAAGTCTGGCGATTTTACCAATGATCTCAAAATTTTAAAAAAAAGGCTGTCTAAAACGAGTTTAGACAGCCTTTAACATTTCAATTAACTGTAAATTACAAGTTGTAGATTTTTTCGTAATACTGATAAGCCATCCGATCTGAGTCGAAATAAGGTACCACATCCTGCATGCTATTTTTGACAATCGAACTCCATTCATCCGGTTTATCATAGTATGTTGGCAGAATATCCTCCTCCAAAATATCGAGTAGGTTTTGTAAATCAATCTGGTCTTGCTGATATACCGGTAATGTTTGATCAACTTCCGGCACTACAAAACTATTTACCTTATGTTTGGCAAATTCGGGTATCCAACCATCATAGGTAGAAAAGTTAACAGAGCCGTTCATAGCGGCTGTCATACCACTGGTTCCACTGGCCTCTCTGGGTACCCGTGGATTATTCAGCCAAACATCGGACCCAGCTTTTAGCAATTTTGACAGCTTAAGTTCGTAGCCTACCAAAACAGCCATATTATTATAATTTTTAGCCAGATGCACCAGACCATTAAAAGCGCTGATGGCATTAAAATCCATTGGATAAGGTTTACCTGCCCAGATAAATTGTACGGGATACTTTTTATTGGTAATGATTTTTTGAAAGCGTTCTTTTTCTTCGGTAATGAGTGCCGGGCGCTTGTATTCTGCAAATCTCCTTGCCCAAACAACCGTAAGTACTTCCGGATCAAATAATTTTCCCGTTTGATCAGCTAACAGATTAAAAAGATCTTTTTTCATCTCTTTTTTTCTCTTGAAAATTAAAGAGTTATCATCTTTCTCAACTGCTTTATACAATCCATTATCAGCCCAGTATTTTCTATTCTGCGCATTGGTAATGCTGATTATGGGTGCAATTTTATCGAATTTTCCCCACATTCTGTTGGCGACATCACCATGTATCCTCGAAACCCCGTTAGATAACCTCGAAAGCCTCAACGCAGCGAGACTATGATTAAAAACATCATCTGTATGACCGGTAATTTTTTTGACTTCATCCTGAGAAATTCCGCAGAAAAAGCCCATTTTATCCAGCAAGCGAATATCATGCTTTTCATTACCCGCTTCTTCTGGAGTATGCGTTGTAAAGACAAATTTCTTTTTTACTTCCTCCAGGCTTTTGGTTTTGCTGTAGTAGTAAAAAGCCGCGGAGAGCGCATGAGCTTCATTTAAATGGTATACATCGGCATTGTATTTTAACTCATCGAGCAATTTAGCCCCACCTACACCTAAGAGTATACTTTGTGCCACCTTACCGGCAGGATCTGAGTCGTACAATTTATGGGAGGTTGTCTGAGCAAGATAATCATTTTCTGGCGTATCGGTACTCAGAAAAAACATAGGTACAGTCCCGAAAATTTCAGGAGATAAATAATAGGCTTTTACCGTAACAGGATGGTTGTTGATCTGAATCTGGTACTTGATCCCTGTGTCTTGTAAAAAGCCATAAATTTTTTCCTGGAAGAGAACTTCCATTGATTGATCTCCTTTTCTTACCTGATCATAGTATCCGTATTTCCACAGTATTCCTATACCGATCAGGTTTTGCTTTAGCTCAAAAGCACTGCGCATGTGTGATCCAGCCAAAAAACCTAAACCACCTGAATAAGTCTTGAGGGGTTGATCTATGGCAAACTCCATACTGAAGTATACCACACTTTTTTTGTATTTCGGATCAAATTCGTAAGGATGCTGATATTCTTTTGGTAGTGACATTATTATTGTGTTTGTGTTAATTCTTAATGATTTTTTAATACCTGAACATTTTTACAATTCATTCAATATCTGAATTTTGCTCCAAAAATGTATAAAAGCTGGAACAAAAAAAAACCCCTTTACAAAATAGGTATGCAAAGGGTTGTAAAAATTTGGGGCTTTCAGGAAATTAACCTATGAATGCGCCTGATGTTTTTTTCAATGGTTTTATTAAGTACATCTGCATCTATAGTGTTTTTTAGCAGGTAATCATTCACATCGTTTGACGCCTCCGAACTTAAATTTGTACTTTTTAAAAGTACTACTGGTATATTTTTCAAACTGGCATTTGACTTGATCTTACTAAAAAAAGTCTTGATCTGATCAACCACAAGGTTGTCGTCAAGTAAAATACAGTCAGGTCTTCTGCTTAACATTTTAGCCAAACTGTCTTTGACATTAAAACAAACCTCTGCAATATAATTTTTTGAACGGTTATTGCAGAGAATACTATACAAATTGGTAAGCTCAATAGGGTTATTTCCTATTATCATTACATTGACATGCTCGCTCTTTTGACGTAGTATTTCGCGGATGCCTGGGCTGTAGTGGGTCGATGATGTCGTAATCATAATTTTTGTATTAGATTAATACAAATTTATATTAAAAGATTTAAATTTCAAAATCAAATGTAAAGTTTTAATCATCTTTTCATTTTTATTTACAACTGGTCTGTTGAATCAAATGATTAAACCACTTGTTTTACAGTATATTTAAGCTTTCTGATTTACTTCAAAGCTTTAGGTTAGAAAATTTAGTAAGGCCGCGTAGGTTTTTTTATTTACGTACATCTTTTTACAGGGTTTTAATTTTAGGTTATGAAGGTTTTAATTACAGGTGCTAATGGTTACATAGGTAGGCGTTTGGTTATGTTGCTGCAATCCAGGGGACATGAACTATTTTGCCTGGTAAGAGACAAAAGGAGGCTTCAATTACCTGATACCTCCGGGATTCAGATTCTTGAAGGGGATTTATTAAAACCTGACACTTTTCCTGAATTGCCCGACAATATTGATGTGGCTTTTTACCTGGTACATTCGATGGGGGCATCATACAAGCATTTTCAGAGTCTTGAGGAGCAGGCCACCCAAACATTTTTACATGCTTTGCAAAATACCCGCGTAAAGCAAATTATTTATCTGGGAGGAATAGCCAATGATAATTCACTTTCCAGGCATTTAAGCTCCAGGTGCAGGGTTGAAGAAATTCTTTCAGGCGCTGAGATACCTCTTACGGTTTTGAGGGCTGCCATAATAATAGGCTCTGGTGGCGCATCCTTTGAAATAACCCGTGACCTGGTCGAGAAACTGCCGGTGATGGTAGCACCCCGCTGGATAGATACCCTATGTCAGCCTATAGCCATTCGTAATGTATTGCAATATCTGGAAAAGTGTATGCTAAATGAAGCATCTTATCATCAGACATATGATATTGGCGGACCTGAGGTACTTAGCTATAAGGAAATGTTGCTGCGTTTTGCCAAGGTAAGAGGATTGAAACGATGGATAATCAGAGTGCCAGTATTGAGTCCCGGTTTGTCATCGCTTTGGCTGTATTTTGTGACTTCAACCAGCTTTACACTTGCAAGAAGCCTGGTTAGCAGCATGCACAATGAAGTAGTTGTCGAAAAAATGGGAATAGATAAAGTTGCACCCATTGAACTTATCACTTATGACGATGCTATAAAGCTTGCATTTGACCGAATTGCGCAAAATGAAGTTGTTTCGAGTTGGAAAGACGCCCTAACCAGCAGTAATGAAAAACTCAACATCAGTGATTATATGGAAGTACCGGTGCATGGTTGTTTTACCGATAAAAGAAACCTTACAACAGATTATCCTGATTATGCTTTTAAAAGAATCTGGAGCATCGGTGGCGCAAATGGATGGTATTATATGAATAGTTTATGGAAACTCAGGGGAATTCTTGATAAACTGGTCGGAGGCGTAGGTTTACGTAGGGGGAGAAGAAGCCAGCTAGACCTTACGGTAGGGGATGCACTTGATTTCTGGCGCGTAATTGTAGCGGATCCGGCCAAAAAACGATTATTATTATATGCCGAAATGAAGCTTCCCGGTGAAGCGTGGCTTGAATTTAAAATAACTGAAGAAAATAATGGATTCGTTGTTCATCAAAACGCAACATTCAGGCCCAAAGGTTTATGGGGAAGATTGTACTGGTACGCTGTTTTGCCTTTTCATCACTTTATTTTCAATGGCATGTTAAAAAAAATTGCCTTGCCTTGAAAGACTAGAAAATCAAAATAATAAGCCGGCAAGTAAACCTGCTAAAATAATAAAAGGCGGCGGTATGCGGGTATACATAAGTAACATAAAGGAGCCAATAATCATAAATGTATTAGGCAAATTAGCTTCGACCGGATCAAACATCAGAAATGCAGCTGCTATTACCATTCCGGCACTTGCCGCACTGATGCCCTCGAGTGATGCCCTGATAACCCGGTATTTTTTAAGTCCTTCCCAAAAACGAATGACAAAAAAGATAAAAAAAGTTCCGGGTAAAAATATGCCGGCAGTTGCCAATATGCTGCCAAGAATTTCTCCGGATTCTCCATATTCACGCATAGAAAGGGCTCCTATATACGAAGTAAATGAAAATACCGGCCCTGGCACAGCCTGTACGGCAGCATATCCTGTCAAAAACTCTTCAGAACTCAGGTATTTTTTAAATTCAACAAATTCGGTGTATAACAAGGGTATCAAGACCTGGCCTCCACCAAAAATCAAACTGCCATTTCTGTAAAAGTTTTCAAATATTCTGAATGGCAAGGCTTTAGTAAAATGACCCAGCAACGCAGCCAAAATAAATACCCCAGCCCAAAGCAAGAAATTAGACCAGTCTATTTTCAGGCGGTCCTTTTCCTCTACAGGTTGAGATTTAAACTTAATGGCAGTAATGGATGCACTTACAAACATAATCACCGGAAAAACATAAGGTGATTTCAGCATGTAACAGGCAATTGCAGAGATAATCATTATACCTGCGCCTTCATATGACTTAACAACTTTACGCGTAATTACCAATGAAGCATAAGAAATAAAACCAACTGCCATTGGCTGAATGAAGCGTGTAAAACCAATTGAAATTTCAGACGCCTGAAAATGGGAAATCAAAATGGCAAATGCTGTCATTACGCTCATGGCAGGAAATACCCAGACCAACAATGTGAGATACGCAAGACCGGGGCCGCCCAACCTGAATCCAAGAGCCGTAATGGTTTGCGTAGATGTTGGTCCTGGTAAAAAGTTGCATAAAGCGTTGAGCTCTATCAATTCATTTTCAGTCAGGTACCCTCTCTTAGTTACTAAGTGTTTTATGAAAAGTGCAAAATGAACCTGAGGACCGCCAAAAGCGCTAATAGAAAGTATAAATACATCTCTTAAAAAAATAATATAACGTATGCGCTTTATCGTCATGTCAAAAGCATGAGTCTACACAAAGTAAAATATTGAATTTGCCTCTAAAATACGCATAAAATTCATCAATATTGATATAACACAAAACCCTCCGAGGTTTTTTGTGTTATAAATAAGTATTGACAAACTCTAACATACAATATTTAAGGCAGATTTTCAACTATCATTAAATTCTGTTATGGAAAAACCTAACACTACCCGAAGAAATTTTCTTTTAACCACCGTTAAAGCCGGTTTGGTTGCTGGCATAGGCTTGCCGGTAGTTTCATGTTCTCAAACAAAAAAAACTGAAGAAAAGGTTATGCTCAAATCTTTTTCGCAGGCGCCACTGGGCTATGCATATAATGCACTTGAACCAGTTATTGATGCCATGACCATGGAAATACATTATTCCAGGCACCACGCAGCATACGTAAATAATCTCAACAAGGCAATGGAAGCAGAAAATATAGAAACTGAATCCCTTGAATCACTCATGGGCAATATTTCTACGTACTCTACTGCCGTCCGAAACAATGGCGGAGGTCATTACAATCATGATCTTTTTTGGAAAATTATGAGTCCGGGTGGAAGTTCGATGCCAACCGGCGCCTTACTCGATGCTATCAATGCCTCCTTTGATTCATACGATAATTTCAAAGAACAATTCAGCAATGCTGCCCTTACCCGCTTTGGATCGGGCTGGGGTTGGCTGGTAGAAAATAATGGCAAACTACTCATTGGCTCTACTCCTAATCAGGATAATCCATTAATGGACCTTTCTGATTTCAAAGGCAATCCTTTACTAGGTATTGATGTTTGGGAACATGCATATTACCTCAAATATCAAAATCGCAGAGGGGACTATATAAATGCCTTTTTTGATATAATAAATTGGGATCAGGTATCCGCAAGGCTAAATGCCATTTCTTAAATAAAATATCAATTGCAATGATAAAAGCCACTTATGATGAGTGGCTTTTTTTATGCACATCCTAAAGCTGTTTTTTAAATTTTCCATAAAAATGCATGGTCGATAAAGATAAAATGTCGATTTTGCATCTTGAGATGTAAAAAAAAATAGAATATGCTTTGTTTTTAAGATTTTTAAATCCACTTTTGTGATCGCTTTCAGTAGCGGAATAAAATTTTGGAAATAAAAAATACGAAACAATAATTAACATGAGACTATCGGTTTTGCCAGTTATTTCTGTGGTCGTACTAGTCATTAACAAGTATCCCTGAGAGAGAGAGGTAAACCATAACGTGTGTAAAAAATATAAAGCCTTTCTCTTAGCAGAAGGGTTTTTTTTTAATCTATATGGAACAGAAACTTAACAAATTCAGCAGTAAAATTACTCAGGATGAGAGCCTTCCTGCTGCCCAGGCCATGTTGTATGCCATCGGGATGAAAGAAAATGACATGCGAAAGGCCCAAATTGGCATTGCCTCTACCGGTTGGCAAGGCAATCCATGTAATATGCACCTAAACGGACTTGCCGATCAGATAAAAAAAGGAGTCGATGCCACTGGATTAATAGGTCTGATATTTCACACCATTGGTGTAAGTGATGGTATAACCAATGGTACTGAAGGAATGAAATTTTCTTTACCTTCCCGTGAAATTATTGCAGACAGCATCGAAACTGTTGTGAGCGCACAGTTTTACGATGGGCTCATAGCCGTAGTAGGCTGTGATAAAAACATGCCTGGCGCCATGCTGGCCATGTCGAGGCTCAACAGACCGGCCATACTGGTCTATGGAGGCACGGTAAGAAAAGGCTTCTGGAAAAATGAAGAACTCAATATTGTTTCTGCCTTTGAAGCTTACGGAGCTAAAATTTCCGGAAAAATAAGTGAAGAGGATTATAAAGGCATAATAAAAAATTCTATCCCTGGTGCAGGTGCCTGCGGTGGAATGTACACTGCCAATACAATGGCAGCCGCCATTGAATGCCTGGGAATGAGTCTACCTTATTCATCGTCCAACCCTGCTACCAGCAAAGAAAAAGGGATTGAATGCGGTGATTTGGGAATCGCCATGAAAAACCTGCTTGAAAAAGACATCAAGCCCATGGATATCATGACCAAAACTTCATTTGAAAATGCCATTACCCTGATTATGGCACTTGGCGGATCAACCAATGCCGTTATTCATTTATTGGCAATGGCACACACTGCGGGTATCGATTTGGATATCAATGACTTTCAGCGAATTAGCAATAATACGCCTTTCCTGGCCGATTTAAAACCAAGCGGTCAGTACCTGATGGAAGACCTTCACCAGGTTGGAGGTATACCGGCTGTGATGAAAATGTTGCTCAAAGAAGGTTTTATCGACGGAAATTGTCTAACGGTAACCGGAAAGACATTAGGTGAAAACCTTGAGCATTCTTCAGATTTAATGGCTGGTCAAAAAATTATCAGGCCGGTTTCAGATCCCATCAAAAGCCAGGGTCACATTCAAATTCTTTTTGGAAATCTTGCCGAAGGTGGTGCTGTGGCTAAAATCACCGGTAAAGAAGGCGAGCAATTCGAAGGTCCTGCCAGGGTGTTTGAAGATGAATATGAAATGATTGATGGCATCTCAACGGTACAGAAAGGTGAAGTAATTGTCATACGCAATCAGGGCCCTAAAGGTGGACCTGGAATGCCTGAAATGCTCAAACCCACAGGAGCCGTAATGGGCGCAGGGCTTGGTAAGGACGTTGCCCTCATAACCGATGGAAGGTTCTCCGGCGGTTCTCATGGCTTTGTTGTAGGTCACATCACCCCGGAAGCCGTTGACGGTGGTTTGATAGGGCTGGTACAAAATGGAGATCTCATTACTATAGATGCAGTAAACAATGTGCTAAAAGTAGATCTGACTGAAGAAGAAATTGCAAAGAGAAGAAATGTCTGGAAAAAACCCGAAATAAAAATTCAATCGGCAATGCTCAAAAAATATGTGAAGTTGGTTAGATCCGCTTCAGAAGGTTGTATAACCGTATAAAATTAATAAAGTGATCAATTAAGATATTATAACATTCTAACTATTTGAAAGATGGAACCCTTAAGTAAAACACTGGAAACCAAACCGGAAGAAAAACGTATCGTTACCGGATCGGAAGCAGTAATCCTTTCATTGCTTGAAGAAGGGGTCGATACCGTATTCGGATATCCGGGTGGTGCCATCATGCCCATATACGATGCTTTGTTTGGTTATGAAAAGGAACTCAATCATATTCTGGTGCGACACGAACAGGGTGCTGCCCATGCTGCCCAGGGTTATTCAAGAGCAACCGGAAAAATTGGCGTTTGCTTTGCTACCAGTGGACCAGGCGCTACCAACCTGATTACCGGTATTGCTGATGCTCAGATTGATTCTACTCCTTTAGTATGTATCACCGGTCAGGTACCTTCACATCTGCTCGGAACTGATTCTTTTCAGGAATCAGATGTTTTGGGCATTTCTATGCCGGTTACCAAATGGAATTTTCAGGTTACACGCACCGAAGAAATTCCCTGGGCTATCGCAAGAGCCTTTTACATTGCCGGAACCGGCAGACCAGGACCTGTTTTGATTGACATCACAAAAGATGCCCAATTTGGAAAGTTGGAATACAAATATAAAAAATGTGAAAAGATAAGGAGCTACCATCCTTACCCGCATCCTGATGAACGCAAAGTGCTCGAAGCAGCTGAGTTAATTAATGCTGCCAGGAAACCTTATATGCTGGTAGGTCATGGCGTATTACTTTCAGGCGCTGAAAATGAAGTTATACAACTTGCTGAAAAAGCAGGCATACCTGTAGCTTCTACCCTGTTGGGTTTATCAGCTGTACCAACCGACCACCCCTTGTATGTGGGTTATCTTGGTATGCATGGAAATTACGGCCCGAATATCAAAACAAATGAATGCGATGTATTAATTGCGGTAGGGATGCGTTTTGATGACAGGGTAACCGGTGACGCCAAAAAATATGCACCGCAGGCCAAAGTAATTCATATTGAAATTGATCCGGCAGAAATTGATAAAATTATTAAAACCACCGTTGCCATCAACGCAGATGCAGGCCATGCATTGCAATCCTTATTACCTCACATTATAGAAACAAAACACGAAGAGTGGCTTCAGGAATTCAGAGATTGCGATGAAATCGAATATAATAAGGTCATTCAAAAGGATATGTATCCCGAAGGTGAAAAAATTAAGATGGCTGAAACCATTCGCATCCTCAATGAAATTACAGGTGGTGATGCCATAATTGTGACCGATGTTGGCCAGCATCAGATGGTAGCTTCCAGATATACACAATTTAAGCAAACTAACAGTAATATCACTTCAGGAGGATTAGGTACCATGGGATTTGCACTTCCGGCAGCTATGGGTGCTAAAATAGGAAGACCAGATCGACTTGTGGTAGGTATCATTGGCGATGGAGGAATTCAAATGACTATTCAGGAACTGGGTACCATTAGTCAATATAATATCCCTGTAAAAATTATTATACTCAACAATAATTTTCTGGGTATGGTGCGTCAATGGCAGCAACTCTTTTTTGAAAAGAGATATTCATTTACCCATATGCATAATCCCGATTTTGTTATGATCGGAAAAGCCTATGGCATTCCTTCTGAAAAAATCGAAAACAAAGACCAGCTTAAGTCAGCATTAGAAAACCTGATAGCCACAGAAGGACCGGCCCTGCTTGAGATAGTAGTGGAAAAAGAAGAAAATGTATTTCCTATGGTACCATCAGGAGATTCCGTTTCAAACATCAGATTAGAGTAATTTCTTCATTAAAATACCAAGATCATGTCTGATATATATCAGGATAATACCGAACAGCAAGCAGAGAAAGAATTTACCCTTTCTATTCTTACAGAGAATAAACCGGGTATGCTTAACAATATTACTATTATATTTACGCGGCGAAAGCTCAATATCAATGCGATTAATGTCTCTGCCTCCGAAATACCGGGTGTACATCGTTATACAATTGTAATGATTACAACCCGTGATCAGGTAGATAAGGTTGTAAAGCAGATTCGCAAACATATTGATGTACTGGGTGCATTTGTATATGAAGAAGGTGAAACCCATTATCAGGAAATAGCCTTGTACAAGTTGCCAACCAGAATTTTTCTGGGTGGTAATCATATTGAGCAGCTCGTGCGATCACATGGAGCGCGGATACTGGTTATTGAAGAGGAGTATATAGTTCTTGAAAAAACAGGACATAAAAACGAAACTCAGGAACTCCTGGAAATTTTACAACCTTATGGCATACTCGAATTTGTACGCTCAGGAAGGGTTTCCATATCCAAATCGAAAAGGAAAACTGAAAAATTCCTCGAGGAACTTGAAAACTCAACAACACACATTTTATACAAAAAAAACAATAACGGAAAAGATTAACAATGGCAAAGATCAATTTTGGCGGCATCGAAGAAAATGTCGTAACGCGGGAAGAATATCCGCTGGAGAAGGCTCGTGAAATTTTAAAAAACGAAACCATAGCTGTAATCGGATATGGCGTACAAGGACCGGGTCAGGCCCTAAATCTTCGTGACAATGGCTTTAACGTAATCGTTGGCCAAAGAAAACCATCGAAATCTTATGAAAAAGCAAAAGAAGATGGCTGGAAAGAAGGTGAAAATCTTTTTGGAATAGAAGAAGCGCTTGAAAAGGGTACAGTAATTTTTTACCTGCTTTCAGATGCCGCTCAAATTCAATTGTGGCCAACTGTAAAAAAATATTTAACCCCTGGTAAAACTTTGTATTTTTCACATGGCTTTGGTATCACCTATAAGGAGCGCACCGGTATTGTACCACCAGAGGATGTTGATGTAGTACTTGCTGCACCAAAAGGCTCAGGTACCAGCCTGAGAAGAATGTTCCTGGCGGGTAAAGGACTTAACTCCAGCTATGCAATTCATCAGGATTACACCGGCAAGGCCAAAGAAAAAATTATTGCCATAGGAATTGGCATTGGTTCGGGATATCTTTTTGAAACCACTTTCAAAAAAGAAGTTTTCAGTGACCTCACCGGTGAAAGAGGAACCTTAATGGGCGCTATTCAGGGTATTTTTGCCGCTCAGTATGAAGTACTCCGCAAAAATGGACACAGTCCTTCTGAGGCTTTTAACGAAACGGTTGAAGAGCTTACCCAAAGCCTTATGCCTTTGGTTGCTGAAAATGGCATGGATTGGATGTATGCCAATTGCTCTACCACTGCTCAAAGAGGTGCGCTTGATTGGTGGAAAAAATTCAGGGATGCAGTAAGTCCTGTTTTCAATGACCTATATCAAAATGTTGCCACTGGTGAAGAAGCCCAGCGCTCCATCGACAGCAACAGTCAAAGCGATTACCGTGAAAAACTCGAGCAGGAACTCAAAGAACTGCGGGAATCTGAGATGTGGAGGACAGGTGCTGAAGTCCGCAAATTGAGACCGGAAAATAATTAATATTAAACTCATGCGTTGTTTATACGCACTGAATTATAAAATTACTTCACGGCCTCATTATCATGCAGGCCGTGAGTTTTTGTTTTAAATCTTAGCTTAATTATGGAAGATAGGTTATTTGTATTCGATACCACCCTGAGAGATGGCGAACAGGTGCCGGGCTGTCAGCTGAACACCGTTGAGAAAATTGAAGTGGCACAGGCGCTTGAGGGTTTGGGAGTGGATATCATAGAAGCAGGCTTTCCTATATCGAGTCCGGGCGATTTTAACTCTGTGGTGGAAATCTCAAAAGCAGTAAGTAATCCCATCATTTGCGCACTTACACGCGCCGTTGAAAAAGATATCGATGTGGCTGCCGATGCCCTGAAATACGCTAAAAGAGGTCGTATACATACCGGAATAGGCACTTCATCTTACCATATTAAATACAAGCTTAATTCCAACCCCGAAGATATCATTGAAAGGGCCGTTCGAGCGGTAAAATATGCCAAAAAGTATGTTGAAGATGTAGAATTTTACGCTGAAGATGCCGGAAGGACAGAAAACGAATACCTGGCACGGGTAATTGAAGCCGTAATTACCGCAGGAGCTACTGTTGTAAATATCCCTGATACTACAGGCTATTGCCTGCCCCAGATGTATGGGGAAAAAATTAAGTTCCTTAAAGAAAATGTTAAAAATATAGATAAAGCCATTATCAGTACACATTGTCACAATGACCTCGGCATGGCTACCGCCAATACTATAAGTGGAGTTATTAACGGTGCAAGACAGGTTGAAGTCACCATAAACGGTGTGGGCGAAAGGGCTGGAAATACTTCCCTTGAAGAGGTTGCCATGATCTTAAAAAGTCATAAAAGCCTCGGCATCAGCACTGCAATCCAATCTGAAAGAATCTATATGTTATCGCGCATGGTATCTAATCTTATGAACATGCCGGTACAACCCAATAAAGCCATAGTAGGTAGAAATGCATTTGCTCATTCATCAGGCATTCACCAGGATGGCGTTTTAAAAAATAGAGAAAATTATGAAATCATTGATCCCAAAGAAGTTGGGATCAATGAATCATCCATCGTCCTCACTGCCCGCAGTGGCAGGGCAGCGCTAAAGCACAGACTGCATATGTTGGGTTTTGATCTGGATAAAAACAAAATTGACCAGGTCTATGAAGAATTCTTAAAGTTGGCCGATAAGAAAAAAAGCATCAGCGATGATGATTTGTTTTTTCTCGTTGGCGATGCCCGAAGGGAAGAAAGAAAAATTAAACTCGATTACATACAGGTAATCAGTGGTAAAAGTATTACGCCGGTGGCGGTAATACAACTCGACATAAGTGGAGAAAAATTCGAAGCTACCGCCAAAGGAAACGGACCTGTAGATGCCGCCATTAAGGCAGTAAAAAAGATCATCAAAAGGGAAGTGATTTTAGAAGAATTCCTGATTCAGGCCATTACCAAGGGAAGTGACGACGTAGGTAAGGTACATATGCAGGTGGCACATGGTGACAGAATGTTGCATGGCTTTGGGGTAAATACCGACATTGTTACAGCATCTGTGGAAGCTTTTATAGACGCACTAAATAAAATTTAAATATAAAAGCCGCAGTGGTTTCCGGGTTTTTCGGAATCTTTTTGCGGTTTTTTAATTGTATTCCGTAAAAAATTTTCTGTTTAATAAATATATGACACCTACTACTTTATTTGACAAAATCTGGGATGCCCACGTGGTGCACCAGGTAGAAAGAGGACCTAATGTGCTCTACATAGATAAGCATTTTATCCATGAAGTTACCAGTCCGGTAGCTTTTCTCGGACTCGACAAAAGAAATCTCAAGGTTTCAAGACCGGAGAAAACTATTGCCACACCAGATCACAACGTACCTACCATCGATCAGCATTTGCCTATTAAAGACCAGCTATCAAGAAACCAGGTAGACCAACTCACTAAAAACTGTGAAAAACATAATATACAACTTTGCGGCCTTAACCATCCATGGCATGGAATTGTACACGTAATTGGTCCTGAGTTAGGCATTACACAACCTGGTATGACCATCGTTTGTGGCGACAGTCATACCTCCACCCATGGGGCTTTCGGTGCTGTAGCTTTTGGTATCGGTACCAGTGAAGTAGAAATGGTACTGGCCAGCCAGTGCATCCTGCAGCCTAAGCCAAAAAAAATGAGAATAACCGTAGATGGCAAACTCAAAAAAGGCGTTGCCTCTAAAGACATTATTCTTTATATCATTTCCAAAATAGGTACTGCCGGTGGAACAGGTCATTTTATTGAATACGCCGGATCTGCCATTCGGGAACTTTCAATGGAAGGCCGAATGACCATATGTAATATGAGCATAGAAAGTGGTGCCCGTGGAGGTTTGATAGCACCCGACGAAACAACCTTTACTTACATTGAAGGAAGAGAAATGGCCCCAAAAGGTGAAATGTGGGATAAAAAACTTGCTTATTGGAAAACTCTCAAATCAGATGAAGGCGCAGTATTTGATAAAGAATATACCTTTGATGCCTCTGATATTGAGCCTATGATTACCTTTGGCACCAATCCTGGTATGGGTTTGAAAATCTCACAACCCATACCAGATCCGCAAAACCTTCCGCCAAACAGTCGTCAGACTTTTGAAAAATCTCTCAACTATATGGGCTTTAAGCCGGGAGACAAAATGATCGGCAAAGAGGTAGATTATGTTTTTGTTGGTAGCTGTACCAATGGCCGCATCGAAGATTTGCGCGAGGTAGCCAACTTTGTCAAAGGAAAGAAAAAAGCAGATAATATTACTGCCTGGATTGTCCCTGGTTCAAGACAGGTGGAAGAACAAGCCAGAAAAGAGGGAATTACCAATATACTCGAAGGTGCAGGTTTCCAGTTAAGGCAACCAGGCTGTTCAGCTTGCCTCGCCATGAATGATGATAAAATACCGGCAGGTAAATACGCGGTTTCTACATCTAACCGTAATTTTGAAGGCCGCCAGGGTCCTGGTGCCCGCACGTTGCTGGCCAGCCCGCTTGTGGCTGCAGCTGTTGCAATAAAAGGTAAAATAGTAGATCCCAGAGAAAATTTTTAATCACTTAGCAAAATATTTGAAATGCCCATAGATAAATTTAAAACTTTGCAATCTACGGCTGTACCAATGCCGATAGAAAACGTCGATACCGACCAGATTATCCCAGCTCGTTTTCTAAAAGCCATAGAAAGAAAAGATTTTGACAAAAATCTTTTTCGCGACTGGCGATACGATAAGAATGATCAGCCAAAGCCGGATTTCGTACTCAATGATTCTACCTATTCAGGAAAAATACTGGTAGCCGGAGAAAACTTTGGAAGCGGTTCGAGCCGAGAACATGCCGCCTGGGCTTTATATGACTACGGCTTTCGCGTAATAGTTTCTTCTTTCTTTGCAGATATTTTTAAAAATAATGCACTAAATAATGGATTGCTGCCCGTCCAAATATCAGCAGAGTTTTTGGAAAAACTCTTTATTGCCATTCAAAAAGACCCGGGTACCCTAATAGAGGTTAACCTAGAAACAGAAAAAATCATTTTGCTCGCCAACGGGGATAATGAATCTTTTGAAATCAATCCTTACAAAAAAGAATGCCTGATCAAAGGCTATGATGACATCGATTACCTGTTGAGCCTGAAAGACAAAATACAGGAATTTGAACAAAACCTTATGTAATGGATACAGTACTAAGACCCGATACTTTTATAATTATGGACACGACCCTGAGGGATGGAGAACAAACCTCCGGGGTTTCTTTTTCTGACAATGAAAAGCTGAGCATAGCCAAACTGTTGCTCAGTGACGTCAGGGTCGATCGGATCGAAATAGCCTCAGCCAGGGTTTCAAGCGGTGAATTCAATGGCGCAAAAAAAGTTCTCGACTGGGCCAAAAGCCATGGATTTTCTGATAAAGTAGAAATACTAGGATTTGTAGATGGCAAAATTTCACTGGATTGGATTGCCGCTGCCGGTGGCAGTGTGCTGAACCTGCTTTGTAAAGGCTCAAAAAAACATTGTGAAGAACAACTTCGAAAAAGCCCTGAACAACACCTGGATGAAATAAAAACAGTAATCCAGAATGCAAAAGACATGGGTATAAAAACCAATGTCTATCTCGAAGACTGGTCTAATGGCATGCGTCATTCCAGAGATTATGTGTTTTACATGGCCGATGGTCTTAAAGAACTTGGTATAGGAAGACTCATGCTGCCCGATACCCTCGGTATACTCAACCCCGATGAAGCCTATGAATATTGTAGTATCATGCTGCAAAGGTATCCTCAGTTGGATATGGATTTTCACGCCCATAACGATTATGACCTTTCAGTAGCCAATGTATATGCCGCTGTCAAAGCTGGAATACGATGTACCCATACCACAGTAAACGGACTGGGTGAAAGGGCTGGAAATACCCCACTTTCATCTGTGGTAGCCGTCATAAAAGATCAACTTAAATTACAGGTTTCTGTAAATGAATCCAAACTGAATTTAATCAGCAAAATGGTTGAATCGCTCTCAGGAATCCGTATTCCAGGAAATAAACCACTCATTGGTGACTATGTATTTACCCAATGCAGTGGAATACATGCTGATGGGGATAATAAAAACAATCTTTATTTCAATGACCTTATACCCGAGCGTTTCGGAAGAACTCGCAAGTATGCCCTTGGCAAAACTTCAGGCCGTGCCAACATCCGTAAAAACCTCGAAGATATGGGCATCAGCCTTGAATCTGAGGCATTGAAAAAAGTTACGGAGAAAATTATTGAACTTAGTGATAAAAAAGAAACGGTTACCGCCGAAGACTTGCCCTATATCATTTCTGACGTACTTAAAAGCCAGGAAATTGATCAACGCATTAGAATTCACAATTATTCTCTTACCCATACCCTGGGACTGAAACCCGTTGCCAATCTGAGCATTGATATTGCAGGTAAACGCTATGAAGAATATGCCTCAGGAGATGGTCAATACGATGCTTTTGTAAATGCTATAAGAAAAATCTACAAAAAGCTCAACCGACCCATGCCCAGGCTGGCAGATTACTCAGTAACTATTCCGCCCGGTGGTAAAACCGATGCATTGGTAGAAACCGTAATTACCTGGACAGGTAAAAGGGATTTTAAAACCCGTGGTCTGGATCCGGATCAGACTTCAGCCGCCATAAAAGCCACTATGAAAATGCTGAACCTCATAGATCATGACCCTTCACTTGTAGACATTTGATGGAAGAAACCATGAGCTTTTTTTAAGAAAATACCAGGCAACTGGCCTGAAAATATAATTTAATTCAATCAACATGAACTTGAATATTGCTGTAATACCGGGTGATGGGATAGGCCCAGAGGTAACCGAACAGGCTTTAAAAGTAACCAAAGCCATAGCCTCAAAATTCGGACATGAACTTAATTATCTGAATGCCCTGATGGGCGCTTGCGCAATTGATGCCACCGGCAACCCTTACCCACCGGAAACCCACGAAATCTGCATGAATTCTCAGGCTGTTTTATTTGGCGCCATCGGCGATCCCAAGTACGACAACGACCCATCGGCAAAGGTAAGACCCGAACAAGGCCTGCTCGAAATGCGGCAAAAACTTGGTCTGTATGCCAATATCAGGCCTACCATCACCTTTAAGCCTTTGATTTCCAAATCTCCCCTCAAGGAAGAACTGGTAGATGGCGCTGATTTCGTCGCCATACGTGAACTAACCGGTGGTATTTATTTTGGTGAACCCAGAGGCCGGTCAGAAAACGGTGAAAAGGCCTTTGATACCTGCGTTTACACGAGGGAAGAAATTCATCGCATTGCCAAGCTGGCCTTCGAATATGCCCAGCGGCGGCGTAAAAAACTCACCGCTGTCGACAAAGCTAATATACTGGCAACCTCCAGGTTGTGGAGAGAAACCATCAAGGCTATGGCGCCTGACTATCCTGATGTGGAGCTTGAGTTTTTATTCGTAGATGCCGCTGCCATGCGGATCATTCAATGGCCCAAAGGTTTTGACGTTATCGTAACTGAAAACCTGTTTGGAGATATCCTTACCGACGAAGCCAGCGTAATTACAGGCTCCATGGGCATGTCGCCATCGGCCTCCATAGGATTGCATACTTCTGTATTTGAGCCTATACATGGCTCCTACCCGCAAGCTGCCGGAAAAAATATAGCCAACCCCTGCGCCACCATACTTTCGGCAGCCATGATGTTTGAATATGCCTTTAAATTGCAGGATGAAGCAGCACTTATTAAAGAAGCAGTGGATCAATCCCTGGAAAACGGCATCGTAACAGAAGATATAGCCGGCAAAGACAAAGCATACTCCACTTCTGAGGTAGGCGATTGGATCGTTAATTACATACAGAATAAGTAGTAAATAAAAACACCTCCCCGGGTTCATAAGAACCTAAGGAGGTGTACCCCTCTATTCAACTACTCATTTTTATCTTTTCACCACCCGATAGGGTTTGGTTTGCTCTCCATTTTGTGCCAGATACACCAGATAGGTATCTGTAGGTAGTCTGTGGCCATCTTTGAATATTACCTCATTTTCACCGGCGTAGGCCAGGATCGTTTCTGAGTAAACCCTGTCACCCCTGGAATTGAGGATGGTCAGCTCCGTTTGCCCTTCTGATTCTGTGAAGAAACTCAGGGTAAGCTGATCCTGAAATGGATTGGGATAACCTTTCGATATTTTAATCGACATCTCGCCCTGCAATCCATTATGCATCACCGTAACCAAGGGAAAACTTTCACTTGTTCCATCATAATCAGTCTGTGTAAGTCGGTAATACGAGGTGCCGCTGTATGGTCTGGTATCCGTAAAATCGTAATTCAATTGCACCTTGCTGTTGCCGGCACCTGAAATTGTGGAAACTTTTTCATAATTCCTGCCATCGCGGGTACGCTCCAGGGTAAAGAAATCATTGTTGATTTCAGCAGCTGTCGCCCAACGGAGTTGTACCCCTCGCTGTGTGCTTTCGGCTGTGAAATGAAGCAGTTCGATGGGGAGAATGAAATTCTGGTCGCGATAATTATCAACTTTTAGAGCTAATGCTGGTGGCATATCTGTGAGCGGTTTCTTACCACTGTTTTTCAATATATTTTTGTCATCATCTGCTGAATATATATCGCTATTATTCGTAATTGTGGTTTGATTGGTGTTACCAAAAGAAACATTTCCTTCCAAAACAACTGTACCTCCATTATTGACCGTCAAATGGTTTGAGGCTGAGTAATTTCCATAAACGAGTAATAAGCCCCCTTCCTGAATCTGAATATTAGTATGATTGCCTACACTTAAATTACCATAAAATATCAAAGTTCCCTTAATAACAATATTCAAATGATTTGAAAAATTTGCATTATTAGTAAACATAATAATGTTTCCACTTTCAATTGTCACAGAATTATTATTTCCTGAAAATGAAGGTACCTGCCCACCTTGCCATGTTGCATTTTCATTCCAATATCCGGTCTTAGCTGAACTAAAATTATTATTCGCCAAAGCATCCTCCGATTTCAGCATATTTACACCAAACATTATGGCAAAGACAACTGCACCTGCTATGGTAATACCGGCAGCACCATACACCAGCATCATACTTGTACTGAGCTTTGTACTCGTTCTGGGATTTAATCTCATTCTCGTGCTCATTTATATCCTCAATTTATATCCTTCCCTCCGATGTTTGCCAAAAATGATCTCACACCGGGAAACAAAGGTAGAATCCATTCATGTAAATATAATTTAAATTTACCTTGGAATCTTACAATTGTTGGCTTTGTTTGTTAAGTGAATTAAATTGAATTTATTCATCACATAAGCGCAGAAAAATGGTATGTAAATCCTCTTTTACAGTAATTTTAAAGATAATTCGAAGCTTTTAAACACACAAATATGCATTTTTCATACATTTTCATGCTTCTGACACTGAATTTTTATTCTCCTTTTGTGATAGCTCAGGACAAAGCCAAAGGAATAATATACTCCGATAACAACGGTAATGGCCACCGGGATAGAGGAGAAAGGGGACTTCCCGGTGTTCTTGTCTCTAACGGATCAATGGTAGTCAAGACCGATAAGCAAGGCAAATGGGAACTTCCATATGATGATGATACGGGCTTTTTCGTCATAAAACCTCATGGATACGTACTTCCATTAAATGAATTCGGCAGCCCGGCACATTATTATCTGCACAAACCCAATGGCTCCCCAGAATTACAAGTTCCCGGAGTTGAACCCACAGGGCCATTGCCGGCTTCTATAGATTTTGGCCTTATTCCACAGGCACAGTCCGATACTTTCAGCATGCTGGTATTCAGCGATCCCCAGGCCAGGGGCTTGAAAGAAGTAAATTATATCAGTCATGATGTAGTAGAAGAATGTTTTGGTACCGAAGCTGTATTCGGCATAACCCTGGGTGACATCGTTGCCGATGATCCCAATCTTTTTGAGGAGGTCAGCAGGAGCACTGCCCAGATTGGCATTCCCTGGTACTATGCTTTTGGCAACCATGACAATAACCGGGATGCGATAGAAATGGAGCACAATGACGAAACATTCGAAAGGTTTTTTGGCCCCTCCTCTTATGCTTTTGAATATGGCAAAGTGTCATTTATTGTGCTACGGGATATTATGTTTTATGAAACCGGTAAGTATAAATCGGAATATACACCTGCGCAGTTGGAGTTTGTTAAAAATTATCTGAATCATATACCTGAAGATCGACTTATTGTGATTATGCAGCATGCACCTATAATGATTACCCGTAATCACAGAAGACTGTTTGAAATAATTGATCAAAGGCCTCATACTTTTTCAATAGCCGGCCATACCCATAGAATGGCCCATGCCTTTTTTGGCAAGGAACAACATTGGCAGGGCGTTCAACCTCATCATCACTTTGTAACGGCCACCGTGAGTGGGAGCTGGTGGTGCGGATTGAAAGACGAACTAGGCATACCGCATGCCACCATGAACGATGGCGCACCTAATGGCTATTCTATACTGCATTTTACCGGAAATCAATACAAAATTCAATTTAAGGCAGCGAGACGACCTGCTGATTATCAGATGAATATATTTCTCGATGATGATATTGCTCAAGCGTCACTGGATACTACTCAAGTGCTTGTGAATGTCTTTGCAGGATCTTCTCGCTCCAGGATAGAATATCGGATTAAAGGACATAGTGATTGGATGAACATGGATTACGAACCTGGCCGAGATCCGGGAAATATGAAAATGCACCTTTTAAGTCCGTACCTTGATATAGAAAAAGACGGGGTAAAACTCGATGCCATTTTTGGCTGGAAAATGGATTATCCCTCGGTATCTACGCATATATGGAAAGCTACATTGCCGGTGCATCTGGATATGGGAACTTATACCCTGGAAGTTAGAAGCTACGATATGTTCGAACAGCAATTTTATGGAAGGCGGATATTCAGGGTTCGTAAGTAAACTGAATAGATCCTTTTATGAGCTAAACACTTATTTTGTACATACTTTTCTACCAATTCAGATGGAAAACCTTTGCATGTACTAAATTGTATAAAATGTTTAAAAACATTTTAACACCTTTTTATAAGTTCGTATTCCCTTTATTACCAACATTTAAGATTTTCAAACATTGTATTTGCATTTTGTAAAATAAGTATGTTAAGGCTAATTGTTGTTACTATTTGCATATTCAGTTTCTCCCATCGAATTATCGCCGGGGAACACTATACGGAGGAAGATTTTTTTAATGCCCTTAAATTGCAAAAGTATAGCCAGAAAGAAAGGGATTTTTTTCCTCAATATGCCCAAAATGTACTGGTACAAAATCCACTGGAAAGCATAGCGCTTGTGTATGATCTGTTTCAAAAAGGCATAAAAATGCAGAGTGATTCGCTTATTGGCGATTGTCATCTGATCCTTGGCATGCTGTATCATAGAATGGGTATAATTGATAAATCGCTTGAGAGCTACCTCTTTGCCCAGCAATATTATAATAAGATTGGTGACTACATGGCTTTTGCATGGACGCAGATCAATATTGGCAATATTTACTACTCTCAAAACAATTTCACGCAGGCATTGAATTTATACTATAAAAGCATTGAATCATTTCGTAAACCCGGTGTTGAGGAAAATGATATTCGATTTGGACTCGCGGTAGCCTACAACAATATTGCCCTCTGCCATCGTTCAGTCAATAACCCCAAAAAGGCCATCAAATACCATGAGTTGGCCTTGAAATTGAGAGAAGAAATGCAATATAGAATTGGCATAGCACACAATATGGGTTACATTGGACATTGTTATTCTATGCTTGATCAATATGAAACAGCATGGAAATATTATCTAAAAGCTACATTGCTTTTAAAAGACACAACCGGATACAGCCCCTCAGACAAAAAATTATCTATCTCTTTTTTAGGTGAAACTTATGGAAGGATGGCACTTCACAAAACCCGGAAAACTGAGTTCAGTCTGGCTGAAATTTATTATGACTCTGCCATATCTATTTATGAAAAGCTTGGGAAAAATATTGAAATTATTGAGGCCTATTTAGACCTTGCAGATCTTTATACAGCCATAAATTCCCCAAATAAAGCACTTAGCATCGCAGAAAAAGCGCTTTGTATCGCAGATGAAAAGGAGTATTTAAATGATAAACAAAACATTTATAAAAAACTGATGGATCTACATACAAAGCGAAACGATTTTGAAAAAGCTTTGGAATATTCCATCAAGCAACACGAGCTCGACTCACTTATGTTCAGTAACTACATCGACATTGCCTTAAAAAGTACTGAAAATGTCGTGCTTCTCCAAAATCAAACCAGTGAATTAAAAGATTTAAAACAAAAGGAACTCATTCACGCCCTGGGCAATTCAAGAAAAAACACGATTATTTTCTTTTTAGTTTTAGTGAGTATTATGGCTATATCACTTTTTGTAGCTATTTCTTATTTTTTCAATCTCAAGCGCAGAAGCCATAATGAAATCTCAGTTTCAAATCGTAAGCTTTTATTCGCCAATGAAAAATTAAAATCGTCTGAAAAAAAATTGGCATATGCCAACGATCAGCTTGAAAGGCAAAATAGAAATTTGGTTCTATCCGAAATCAGACTCACAGAACTCAACGATACCAAAGATAAGTTTTTCAGTATTATTGCTCATGATTTAAAAGGCCCGATTTCATCGCTTTCGGCGGGATTAGATATGTTGAGCACTCAATATGAACGATTTTCAGATAAAGCCAAAGCCGATTTTCTGTTAAAACTAAAAAATTCAGCTTCAAGCCTGCATGACTTGCTCGAGAACCTCCTTACCTGGGCAAGGACTCAAAAAGGTGAAATTAATTTTAAACCTCAAAACTTTAGTATAGGCCATTTGATTCAATACAATTTCAATGTATTAAATATGCCTGCTAGCCGCAAAGAGCTAAGCCTTGAAACAGATTTACCTGAAGATTTTCAGATAAAGGTTGATGAAAATATGTTTAACACGATCATCAGAAATCTTCTTGCAAATGCAATTAAATTTAGCGCTCCGGGTAATAAAATAATCCTTGGGGCCTTCAAGAGAAACAATTTCTGCGAGATATATGTAAAGGACTTTGGCACTGGCATTCCGGAGGAGATTAAAGATAAAATTTTCTCCTTAAACCAGAATGTCTCTATCCCTGGAACTCATGGAGAAAAAGGTACGGGTTTGGGCCTGGTTTTATGCAGAGAATTTGTAGAAAAACATGGTGGTCAGCTAAAAGTAGAAAGTGAATTGGGCAAAGGCACCAAATTTACGATTAGACTGCCCGAACGAATTCTTGTAAAAAAAGCGATTTTCAATGCGGATTAATTAAAAAACCAGACCAATAATACCATTGGCCTGGCCTGAAATAGATTGTGGTTTAATATTATCGGCTTAATGACAGGTAACGTTTGGATTATAAGGAGCAAACATCCCTGATGGGTTATTTTTCCATACCCATACATGCAGCTGATAATGCGGAAATGGAGGACCTCCCTTAGCATTAACAGGAACCATCTCGCCTTCCTCATTTTCAACAAAAATGATCTCCCTGTGATCATCAAAAGCAACAGTTCCCAACATTGGGGGTTCTGTATTTACAGCGTCCCATGCAGGAGCAACTATCAGGTATTCTATCGCCACGAGGCGCATTCTGCCATTTCTTTCCTTTTCATAAACCAGAACTTCAGGCTCCAGGGGATTCAATACGCCATCTATCCTGATCGTATCTATATAGTGATATCCCATGGCTCCCAATCCGTCTGCAGATTTTACACAAGGGCTACCCTGGATAAATCCATCCTGCAAGGCTTTTTCAATACGCTGATATTTTGCCGTTGCGCTTCGAATATTGGCCAAAAGTTTATTTTGCTCAGGGCTACGCCAGTCCAAAACAGCATTATGATCGCCGTGTAAGTTAAAATCGTCTTCATCCTGGCTGCATGCCGCCATAAATAATATGGCTGCAAACATCAATAGGTTTCTTGTTTTCATTGGTTTTGTTGTTTAATAGTTTACACTTCCCCCTAAGCTTTCAGCGGATCAGACTGATTGAGACCATGGCCATTATTTAATTTGAAACAGGGGTAAAATCAGGTTTCACAACAATAATCCTGAAAACAAAAAATACTTTTATCATCCTTTTGGGTGATTTTATCTGCATTTGAGAATTTCAGTGCCGATCGTAAAGTTTACAAAGCTCAAGCAACCATGTTTCTATTGTGCTATCTATCATATTATCCTGCATTCTCCACATCCAGTTATCTGTTGTAGTAGCAGGCGTATTCATACGAGCCCTTTCATCCAGGCCGAGAAGGTCCTGTACCGGTACAATAGCTGTGCTGGATACAGAAGCATAAATCATGCGGGTAAAAACTTTATGCACATTTCTTTTTCTCACATTTTCATTTGCATACAAGCGCAATCTTCTGCGCGTCTCTATATCTGCATCCTTTCTGTACCAACCTACTGAAGTATTATTATCGTGGGTACCTGTATAGGCAAAGGTATCCTTAGTATAATTATGTGGAATATTTTCAGATTTTGGCATATTTTCACCGAAAGCAAATTGAATAACTTTCATACCATGCATTCCGGTGGCCTTTCTCAGTTGATGCACTTTTTCATCTATATCACCTAGGTCTTCAGCAATGAGGGGAATCCGGCCCATTTTCTTCTTCAGCGTTTTAAAAAAGTCAATTCCTGGCCCTGTTTTCCACATTCCATTTTTAGCCGTTGGTTCTCCGGCTGGTACAGACCAATACTCAGAGAAAGCCCTGAAATGATCAAGGCGCACCAGATCAAACCATTCAACATTTTTGGCTATCCGATTGATCCACCATTGGTAATCATTTTCTTTCAGAACCTTCCAGTTATACACCGGCATGCCCCAAAGCTGACCATTTTCATTGAAATAATCTGGCGGAACTCCGGCTACCTCTGAAGCTTTACCCTGATGATCTAAACTAAAAATATTTGAATGTGACCAGACATCGACCGAATCATAACTAACATAAAATGGTATGTCACCAAACAATGAAATACCCAGAGTATTGCAATAGCTTTTAAGTTGCTTCCATTGTTCAAAAAAGATAAATTGATACCATTTTATTTCGCGAAGCTTATCACTATTGTCTTTTGAAACCTGCCTGAGGGATTCAGGATTTCGCAAAGAAAAATCATTTTTCCATGTGTACCAGGGTGAACCATGATGTATATCACGCAAACAAACAAATAGTGCATAATCATGCAGCCAACCCTGTTCCCGCTCACAAAAATCCTGGAATGCCTCTACTTGCATAGGGCTGGCAACATTCTGAAAAGTCAAATATGCCTGCTGCAGCATATCCATTTTCCTTTGTGCCACCAAAGAAAAATCAATTTTTTCCCGGTTTTCAATTTGATAGTTTATCAACGCATTTTCTTTTAACCAGCCATCCTTCACCAATATGTCAGGACTGATAAGCAATGCATTTCCGGCAAAAGCAGAGGCAGATTCATAAGGGCAGAAGTAACCTTCAGCGTGTATAGGGTTTAGGGGAAGCACCTGCCAAATGCTTTGACCGCTTCTTTTTAAAAATTCAGCGAAAGCCATGGCTTCGGGTCCCATGTCACCAATACCATAGGGCCCGGATAATGAAGTTAGATGCATAAGTACACCCGCCCGCCTTTCTGAAGGTTGATGTGTACCCTGCAAAACCATGCAAGGAAAGGATTTACTAATTTCATTGACACCTATTTCAAAACCGTTTTTTAATGATACACAAGACTGACCAGCCGGGGTTGTCCAGGTATTAGGCGCATGACCAGGCAGCATAATGCGGGTATCTTTCCAGTCAAAATCAGTGAATAGCTTTTCATCAAAACCAAACGCTTTGGCAAGATTTAGGGGCACTGCTACCAGAACCCATTTATTTTTAAAATTCCGTGCATAAGCGAGAATATGTTTCCTGTATTTGCCTCGTACTTCCAGTGGTATATATTGACCTTTTTCAAAAAGTTCGATCTCTTGTTTTCTATACTGAAGCAGTTGTTGTGTAAACCATAATTTAATTTTTCCATTGTAGCGATTTTGCCAGAGGTCAGGAAGTACATCTTTTGTATCTTGTTGTGCCAAGGCTTTTAGCCAGTTCCATCGCAATTCGTAATCAACTTTTTGGCGATTATCTGGATCGACCAAAGTCAAATCCCAAAGTTCGGTTCCCTGGTAAATGTCGGGAATACCGGGAGCTGTGCATTTCAAACATAATTGCGCCAGGGAGTTAACGATGCCATAATCTGCAAGAATAGTATGGAAAGACGAAAAGGAAGCCCAAAATTCACTGCTTTTATCGAGAATTTTTTCGATAAAAATCAATACGCCGTTTTCGTATTCCTGATTAGGCTCATTCCAGCTGCTGTGAATTTTAGCCTCACGTAAGGCTTTCGAAAAATACATTTTAAGCCGCTCAACCACATCACCATCATCGGTGCCTGGCATTGGATACATACCTGCAAGGGTAGAATATATAAAGTACTCATCATTTGCATCAGGTATACCCTCAGGTTTTAAAGGAGCATTTATTTGCTGCCAGCGTTTTACTTGTTCGAACCAAATCTCAGGTATATCGGTTAGCACATTTAAACGGGCCCTCACATCTTCACCTCTTTTAGTATCGTGTGTCGAACTGGCGTTGAGGGCCAGTGGGTGCTTTTTCATTCTATCAAACATTCGATCATGCCAGCCTTCAATACCAAGACCAAATACTTCCATTGAATCTCCGACCTCGTTGTGGCCAATAAAACGATTGTAGCGGTACATAAGGGTATCTTCCACGCCTTTGGCCATAAGGGGGCCACAAAGCTGCATCATCTTTTTGAAAAAATGTGAAACCGGGTTTCTGTAGTTTTCGTCGTGGGATTCCGGCCAATTCACAAGTGCATTTCGCAGCAATGAAAGTCCGTTTTCAGGCAAATTTGAATCTGCGTTAATCTGATCAAAAATTTTTACCAACTCAATTTGTTCTTTTTCTGGAAGGGGCATGGTATTTCCGTAAAACCTGTATACGGGAAAGGCAACCAATAAAGCTGCTATAGCCTGCCGCAATTCATCTTCCTGTAATTCATAAGTTGCGATAATGTCTTTTGGAATGGTTTTGAGAAATAATGTATACAAGTTATTTAACTCTCCCTCCATACGATGGAATAATATAAATTTCTTTCTCTGTTTAATCTGCCACTCCAGCGAACCAATATCTTTTTGAATTTTTCTATAGAACCTGGTAAATCTCTTTTCACTTTTGGTGTGAGTAAAAATATTATTTACAGAGGCAAGAAAACCATAGCCTGTTGTGCCCTGTACCGGCCAGCCTGAAGGGAGTGCTTCATCAAACTCCAGTATTTTTTCAACAGCAATGTATATTTCATTACCAACTTGTTCCCTAAGGGTCATAAGATAGGTTTGCGGGTCATACAAACCATCAATATGATCGATTCTAAGACCTTGTATCATGCCTTCTTTTACCATGCTAAACAGAAATTGGTGATAGAAATCAAAAACTTCTCTCCGTTCAATCTTCAGACAAATAAGTTCATTGACCGTAAAAAACCTTCTGAAATTAATTTTGTGATGGCTGTCTTTCCAAAAACATAGACGATAAAATTGCTGATTACAAAATTTCAGCAAGGCAGCAGCATCTTTGTTAAAATCCTTAACCGCTGATAATATTTGACTTAAATCATTTCCATCAATCTTATTCAATTTGTGGGTAAAATCTTCCCAACTCAGATAAAAACTTTTTCTTCGGGTCAGTTTTGGTATTTCTCCGACGATTTTATCCATGTCGTCCTTTTGAAAAGCCTGCTCCAGAAAAGCCTGATACAAACCAGGATTAACGGGATATTTATCCTGATATACTTTTAGCCAAAACCTGCCTTGTTCAAAAAGGAGTACTATATTTTTGTTTTGAATTGCTGTTTCAGGCTCCTCACCCAGAAAAGGTACCATAATTGGATTTTTTCTATCCATCGCAGTATCGAAATAATGGGCATAAGAAGAATATGGACCTTTTTCAAGGATATCAAATAACCAGGGATTTTGTGGAGTATATGCCATGTGGTTGGGCACGATATCCTGAACCCAACCTATATTGGATTTTTGCAATTTGCCAGCAAGTCGCTTAAATTGTTCTAATGTACCTGTTTCAGGATGTATTCGGCAGGGATTGATGCCATCATAGCCATGCATGCTGCCTTTTCTGGCTTCCAATATTGGGGATGCATAAATCGCCCCTATGCCAAGATTTGCGAGGTAGGCCATGTATTTCTCAGCATGGCGAAAACGAAAATCCTTGTTAAACTGAAGGCGATAGGTACTTACCGGATTATACATAATTCAATTTTTAAAGATAATTACTGAAGCGGCTTCCATTGCCTGAATTTTTCCAGATCGTATTTCAGGTATTTTATTTGCTTTTCCCATCCACTTTTCTTCAGCCGAGTACAACAATGGATGCCATGTACTATCACAAATATTGGGATCTTTACATGTAATATCCTTCCTTGATAATGAAAAATTCATACAGATAAGGATTTTATCACTTCCAGCCTGTCGAATAATCCAAAGTAAAGCATTTTCAGTGTCATACGATACAGTCAAATTATCCCTTTGGGTACCCAGTAATCCGGGTTGATCTTTGCGCATACGGATAAGGTGTTTATACCAATTAAGCATTGTCTGGTGCTCAGGGCTATTCAGGCAATCCCAATCTATTTTTGAACGCAGAAAGGTTTCTGGATTTTGTGGGTCCGGCGCCATCTCTGCCTGATGAAATGCTTCAAATTCTTTTGCTCTTCCTTTTCGTACAGCTTCAATAAGCTGTTCATCGCTATGGCTTACGAAATACAAAAAAGGATTGGGTGTACAAAATTCTTCTCCCATAAACAGCATTGGTATATACGGAGAAGTCAAAACAGCTGCTGACAATACCTTAGCTATTTCAAAACCATAGAGCTGATAACTTCTTTCACCCAACATGCGGTTGCCTGTTTGGTCGTGATTCTGAGAAAAAACAATGAATTTTTCACCCAGACTTTTATGAACCTTTGCACCGAAATGACGCTTTCGGTGTTCTGAATATTGTCCATCGTATACATAGGCATCTTCATAGGATTTGGCCAGGTGTTCAACGGGTTTAAAATCTGCATAATACCCTATGGCATTTTCTCCGGCACTTACCCTGAGTGCATGGTGAAATTCGTCGATCCATTGAGTGTGCAAGCCATAACCACCATTTTTTACCGATGTAATATATTTAGGATCGTTGAGATCGCATTCAGCAATTAAATAATATTCTTTATTTGTGAGTTTAGACAGACAGGCAGTATGTTCACTCAATTCTGCCAAAAAATGGTGCGCACTTAAATCTTTAATGGCATGTACCGCATCAAGTCTTAATGCATCTACATGAAAATCCCGGAACCACATTAATGCGTTTTCTATAAAAAACTTTCGCACTCCATCGCAATAAACATCGTCAAAGTTTATGGCTTTACCCCATGGGGTTTGATATTTATCAGTAAAATAAGGCGCAAAAGCACTCAGGTAGTTACCTTCAGGACCCAGATGGTTATAAACTACATCAAGGATTACAGCGAGGCCATGTTGATGACAGGAATCAATCAAACGCTGAAGTTCTGACGGCCCGCCATAGCTGTCCTGCACTGCAAAAGGAAAAACACCATCATAACCCCAGTTTCTATCACCCGGAAACTGAGCAACGGGCATAATTTCGATGGCGTTGATGCCCAGTTCTTTGAGATAAGCAAGTTTTGAAGCAATGCCTTGAAAACTTGCTTGTTCACTAAAAGTCCCCGCATGCAGTTCGTATATGATATAATCTTTTAAAACCGGATTATGCCAATCTGTATCCTGCCAATTGTAAATATTGGTATCGAAAGCCCTTGAGGGGCCATGTACATTATAAGGCTGATGCAATGAGGCCGGATCTGCCAGGAACTGCCTGTTATCAAGGCAAATCTGATAGTCATCACCGGGTTCAATGGAATTAGTCTGTATGGTCCAGTAACCAGGATGGCTGTACTGCAGGTCTTCAAAAACTTCATTGCCGGGCAGATACAATTGAACTTTCTCAATCTCAGGCGCCCAGACCCTGAGTTGCGCCTTTCCATTTTTCAGAAAAGACATACCTATATTTCTTTTATTAATCTGCATTTCCATCTTCCTGTTCTTCAGGTTTAAATACTGCTTCACGCAGTACGACGATCGATCTTCCCTCAACCCTGATGTGCCCTTCATCATTGAACATGGCTTTGGTATTTCGGACTAAATCTTTGCTGGTGTCGAGTACCATATACCAATGCGTGCCATAGTTTGACGGGGGCAGTGTATATTTTATCGGTATATGAGATGCATTAAACATGATATAAAAGCTATCATCAATAATTTTTTCACCTTTGGGACCCAGAGACCTTATCCCTTGACCATTGAGAAAAACCCCGAGGGAAAGAGCAAAACCCTGATTCCAATGATGATTTTCCATTTCTGTACCTTCGGGTAAAAACCATGCAATATCTTTAAGTTCACTTCCTTTTATAGGCTGTCCCTGAAACCATTTACGCCTTCTGAATACCGGATGTTTTTTCCTTAGATCAATTAATTTACGTGTAAAGGCAAGAAGTTCATGATCTGCTTCACTCCAATTGAGCCATGAAATTTCATTATCCTGGCAATAGGCATTGTTATTTCCCTGCTGGCTTCTTCCAAATTCATCCCCTGCAATCAGCATAGGTACCCCTTGTGACAAGAACAAAGTTGTGAGGAAATTTCTTTTTTGCCGCCACCTCCATTGAAGTACCAATTCATCATCGGTACTTCCCTCTGCGCCGCAGTTCCAGGAGCGGTTATGGTTTTCTCCATCGCGGTTATCTTCTCCATTGGCTTCATTGTGCTTATCGTTATATGAAACCAGGTCATTGAGGGTAAAACCATCATGGGCCGTTATAAAATTTATACTTGCCGTAGGTAATCTGTAATCGTCGAGGTATAGGTCAGAACTACCCGTAAACCGGTTGGCAAATTCTGCCAGGGTACTGTCGCCCCCCCGCCAGTAATCCCTGATACAGTCTCGATATTTACCATTCCATTCCACCCAACCAGGTGGAAATTTACCAACCTGATAACCTCCCTCACCTATATCCCAGGGCTCAGCAATTAATTTAACTTGTGAGATTACCGGATCCTGATGTATGATATCGAAAAAGGAACCCAGCTTGTCAACATCGTGTAATTCCCTGGCCAATGCAGATGCGAGGTCGAAACGGAAACCATCTATGTGCATTTCGGTAATCCAGTATCGGAGGCTATCCATAATTAACCTTAAAACTCCCGGCATCATTGCATTTAAGGTATTTCCAGTGCCGGTATAGTCCATATAATACCGGGCATCTTCGGTAAGTCTGTAATATGCAGTGTTATCTATACCCCTGAATGATAACGTAGGCCCGAGATGACTTCCTTCACCCGTATGGTTATAGACCACATCTAAAATCACTTCAATGCCGGCTTTGTGAAAGGCCTTTACCATATTTTTAAATTCAATTACCTGCTCACCATGCGTTCCACTACTGGCATAACGCACATCTGGCGCAAAAAATCCAATTGAATTATAGCCCCAATAGTTCACCAGGCCCTTGTCTTGTAAATGACGATCTGTAATAAAATGATGAATGGGAAGTAGCTCAATGGCTGTAATACCAAGTTTCTTTAAGTAATCCAAGGTAGCCGGATGTACGAGGGCTGCATAAGTTCCACGGATTTCATCAGGAATATCGGGATGCAGCATGGTAAAACCTTTTACATGTGTTTCATAAACAATGCTTTTGTGATATGGAATCTTAAGTAGGGTATCATCCTCCCAATCGAATTGCGAATCAATTACTACTGACTTTGGTATAAAAGGACCGCTATCAATCTCAGAAAAGCTGAGATCATCTTCCTCATGTCCTGGTATGTATCCAAAAAGAGCATCGTCCCAGCGTATGGTACCTGAAAGTGCTTTAGCGTAAGGATCGATAAGTAACTTATTGGGGTTAAAGCGAAAACCATTAGCCGGATCGTAAGGTCCATACACCCTGTATCCATAAAGCTGGCCAGGTTGTAGGTCGGGGATATAACCATGCCAGACACTATGACTTCTCTCAGGAAGATATACCCTTACTGCTTCTTTTTTTTCATTGGTTGAATCATAAAGACAGAGCTCAACTTTTAGGGCATTTTCTGAAAAAAGAGCAAAATTAACACCCTTACCATCCCAATTTGCGCCTAATGGATATGGTTTACCAGGAAAAATTTTAAGTGTCATACAGGGGCTGATAAAATATAAATGCGGTATTTTTTTACAAGGAAAAGTAAATGAAAAAATAAAAATAACGATAAATATTGCCATTTTCAAAAGCTATCGGTAATGTTTGTATTATCTTTTGAAAAACCATCAGAGCTTTAACGATGTTATTATGATTAATTGTAAGCATCAATTGTCTCTTGATTGTTGTCGATAGAATATGTTACTAATTGTTCATACAATGAACAACTGGCCTTTGCGCAAATTGAAGGTTTTTATACGCAATATTCTATATACTTTGTAATGAATGCCAGATATATTTGTTATCAATTAATGTGCTTTCAGGTTTTGCTAATACACCCACATGAATATTGGAATTGATCTAGGTGCCACCAACATCAGAGTTGGTTTAGAAGATGGTGGTAAAATAATCCATCAGGCAAAGAAGCTTTTACTTGAAAAAGATTCTTTGAAATCTACAATTAACCAGATTAAATCTCTGATAGACAAAGTTATTACAGCTGAAGTAAAAGGTATTGGAATTGGGGTACCTTCAGTTGTAGATATCGAAAAGGGCATTGTTTACGATGTTGTAAATATTCCTTCCTGGAAAAAGGTACCACTTAAAGACATACTGGAGGATGCCTATGACTTACCCGTTTCCATCAATAATGATGTGAATTGTTTTGTACTAGGCGAACACAGGTATGGAAAAGCCAAAGGCTGCAATTCAGTTGTAGGTATGGCTATTGGTACCGGATTGGGTGCAGGGGTAATTATCGATAATAAACTCTATGCGGGTAAAAATTGTGGAGCTGGAGAAATTGGAATGGTACCCTACCTCGACAAATATATGGAGTACTATACCAGCAGTATATTTTTTGAAAAAAGTTATAGCACTACAGCTAAAGATGCACATATTAAGGCCCAAATGGGTGACCTGGAAGCCCTGAAACAATGGAATGAATTTGGTCATCATTTTGGAAACGCCGTGCAAACTATTCTATATATGTATGACCCCGAAATGATTGTGCTTGGGGGATCTCTCAGTAAGGCCATGCCCTTTTTTGAGACCGCTTTGTATGAAAATCTCAAATCATACGTCTATCAATCATCTTTAAAGAATGTAAAAATCTGTCTCTCTACACAAGAAAACATTGCGTTGTTAGGCGCTGCTGCTCTTATTCCCAGTCTTACCGAAGTTCAGTCAGAATAATTTTGAGGGATCACTTTTGTAACGTATTTTGAGGTTTAAAATACGCATTTTGCGAATTTTCTATGAAATATATTTCATAATCTTAACCTTGAAATAAATACGATGAGATGAAAAGAAGCACTTTTTTGGTTTTACTGGTCATGTTGATATTTTTTGTGATATCATTTTTGACCAATATCCTCGGGCCGATTATTCCCGATATTATTGACAGTTTTAACCTTAGCATCGGGCTTGCCGGTTTTCTGCCTTTTTCTTTTTTTGTGGCTTATGGCGTTATGTCTATCCCGGCTGGTATACTTATGGAAAAATACGGTGACAAACCCGTACTGGTAGGCGCCTTTATCCTGGCCTTTCTGGGGGCTTTGTTGTTTGCTGTAGTACCTGGTTTTTCTATTGCCTTATTTTCTTTGTTTTCTATTGGCATCGGCATGGCAATGCTACAGGTAGTCATTAATCCATTACTTCGCTCAGCCGGAGGTGAAGCCCATTTCGCTTTTAATTCGGTAATGGCCCAATTGGTTTTTGGGGCTGCATCGTTTTTAAGTCCATGGCTTTACAGTTATTTGGTTCTCAATGTTCACACAGGTAGTGAGGCCCCTTTGATTCAGTTATTTGATCAGTTAGTCCCTGCAAATCTGAAGTGGGTATCATTGTATTGGGTTTTTGCCCTTACTGCCTTACTTATGGCCATAGCATTGTTTTTTGTGAAGTTTCCCAAAGTTGAATTAAAGGAAGACGAAAAAATTGATACGGGCAGTTCCTTTAAAGAGCTAATTTCTAACCGGTATGTCATCCTTTTCTTTTTTGGCATATTTGCTTATGTCGGTACAGAACAGGGTATAGCTAACTGGACTTCAAAATTTTTACAAACCTACCATGGCGTTGATCCGGCCACCACTGGGGCAGCAGTAATATCCTATTTTTGGGGATTACTTACCATAGGATGCTTTTTAGGTTTGATACTGTTGAAATTTTTCGATAGTCGTAAGGTACTTTTGGTCTTTACTTCAGGTGCCATTTTAGCTTTGTTGTCTGGATTATTTGGAAGCAAGGAAATCGCATTGTATGCCTTTCCGCTTACTGGATTTTTCGCATCGGTGATGTGGTCTGTTATTTTTTCGCTGGCATTAAATTCAGTACCTAAACATCATGGTACTTTTTCAGGGATTTTGTGTACTGGTATTGCGGGCGGTGCTGTAGTTCCTCTCATAGTTGGAGGTATTGCAGAAATAACCGGTTTGCGAGTTGCCATGTTGTTTTTACTAATTACACTGGCTTATATACTTAGTATAGGGATATGGGCAAAACCACTGGTTAACAATGCTACAGTAAAAAGTTTTAAAGACCTGTTTAAGTAAAAATTCGTCCAAAATATTTAGCGTATGCCAAAGGCAATTCATAAAATATTAATTCTTACCGACTTTGCTGAGTCATACGCCAAAACCTTATTAAAAGGTATTGCCAGATATTCAAGGGAGCATGGTCCCTGGTTATTTTGCCGTATGCCATTGTTTTACCGCGAAACTATTGGCATTGATGGTCTTTTGGCCTGGGCTAAAGAGTGGGGCGCACATGCCATCATCGGACAGCTTTACAATGACGCAGATGTAGTAAAGATCGTAGAAGCCGGTATACCTGTAATCGCACAGGATTTCAAGGAACGATTTTCAGATATTCCTAATATTACCGGTGCTTACAGAGAAACGGGTGAGTTGGGAGCATCTTATTTTCTAAAAAAGGGGTATACCAATTTTGCCTTTTATGGATTCAAGGATATTGTATGGTCCAGAGAACGGGCTGAGGGTTTTGAAAAAAAGATCAATGAAGCCGGTCATGATGTGCATTATTTTGAACATAGAAAAGCCCGCTCAGAAGAACTGTGGTACTATAAACCCAGCTCTTTAAGTCAGTGGTTGAAATCTTTACCTAAGCCGGTTGCCCTGATGGCCTGCGATGATAACCAGGGACAACACATCACCGAGGCCTGCCGGCACTCCGGGATAAGAATTCCTGAAGAAGTTGCCGTTTTAGGCGTAGACAATGACGAACTCTTATGTGATTTATCTGATCCGCCGCTTTCAAGCATTGCCCTGGATGTAGAAAAAGGTGGGTATGACAGTGCTGCCCTGCTCGATCGACTCATACGTGAAGGCATGCACCAGTTTGAAGATATCGTCGTAAAGCCTACTCAGGTAATTACCCGGCATTCTACCGACATTTATGCTACAGAAGATGATTACATTGCCTCATCTCTAAAATATATACACCAGAATATAGATAAAAATCTTCAGGTTGAAGATGTAGTAAAACAGGTACCCTTATCGCGAAGATCACTCGAAAAACGATTTCAACAAGTTACTGGTTATCCAATTTATAAATACATCTATAATTTGCGCATAGAAAAATTTACCCAAAAACTATTGGAAACCGATCTCACAGTATTTGAAATTGCCCTTGACCTGGGGCTAAATGACAGTAAAAATATTGCCAGACAATTCAGACAAGTAAAAGGTTGCAATCCTATTGAATACCGAAAACGGTACACTCCGGGAAAATAAATAAAGACATTTTTTTTACCAGCCTGTGCCAGGGCCTCTGTATATTGTGGCATGTAATCCATTTTTCATCTAAACAACTTAACAATAATGGAACCAGGTAACTATACCATAGGCAAGAGAAAATCAATAGCCCTGGTAGCTCACGACCACAAAAAGAAAGATTTGACCGAATGGGCTAAATACAACAGGGAAATTCTCAAAGATCATATTATATACGCAACCGGTACCACCGGTGCGATGCTCGAAAAAGAACTGGACTTACCCATTCACAAATTCCACAGTGGCCCTTTGGGTGGTGACCAGCAAATCGGAGCCTACATCGTAAACGGCCAGATCAACTTTCTGATATTCTTCTGGGATCCACTAGAACCTCAACCACATGATCCTGATGTTAAAGCTTTGCTTCGTATCGCCGCTGTATGGAATATCCCAATTGCCTGTAACAGGGCCAGTGCAGATTTTATTTTTTCATCCCGACTCATGGATGAAGAGTATAGCAGAAGTATGGATAATTATTCTGAATACCTTAACCGTAAAATATAAATACCTGTTTCTACAACCATTAATGGAAACCTGAAAAATTAGGACAAGGAAGAATTTTATCCTTTCTTTTGACGCGTGAAGGATTCCAGCCCGGGAACTTTACGATCATGCTCAGTTCATGTGAACCCCCAGTCTGGAATCCTAAAGCCGATAAAGTGAGATCATAGCTATATCCCATTTCAAAGTATTTAAGGTTAAAGCCGAGAATCATAATTATGGCATCCTGATGGGCGCTTCCATTTTCGTTCTGGATTAAGGGAATGCCACGGTACCAGAAACCTATCAGTACAGGATCAATGGTAAAATTTGCTCCTGCATCCAATTGTCTGAAAGGACCTTGCTGTTTATAAACAAAAGATGGAGAGATACTGCTAAAATTTGAACTGGACAACAAGCCGTGTTGAATGGGGATTTTCATCCCTGCGTGTACTGAATATTTTATTGGCAACCTGGCATCTTCTCCCATAAGTGAATGATTTGGCTGGTTGAGGTGATGCGAAGAAAATCCCATCCAAAAGTTTTTGTTATACAATACAGCCCCTGCGCTAAAATCAAAATAGTTTCTGCCGCCCAACATAGCCAGTCGTGAATCAATAGAAGGTCCGTTACCACCTTCAATTTGATCGGGCAATATGAGTTTGTCAAAATCGAGCATGCGGGTGCCATAGGAAAACTGCAAACCGGGCGAAAAAACCCATTGTTTGCTCAATTGAATTTTGGAGCTGTAAACGGCCGAAATTGTACTGGTTCGGAGATTAACAGAACCAGCCTTGTCTGTCATGGCCATTATACCAAAGCCACTGCTGAGGTCATCTACTTTAAAATCATAGGCAACTGCGTTAGTTACAAATGCACCGGCCAGTTGTGCCCACTGCACACGGCTGTTTAGCGTAGCGCGATGATCTGATCCCGCTCCGGCAAACCCTGGATTCAAATACAAAGGTGATGCATAATACTGCGAGAACTGCGGATCCTGTGCCAGTAATCGTGAACCCAGCAAACAAAACAAAATACATATCCAAAATTTTTTCATAACCGCTTTTTTAAACTTACCTCAACAGTGTAACATCGCCTACGCGATTTTCTTCCTTGCCATCCATATACTTAAAGTATAGTTTATAAACATATACATCCTGAGGACAAAGCTTTCCTTTGTAGTAGCCATCCCAGCCCAGGCTCATATCTTCAGTTTCAAATAACAATTCACCCCAGCGATTAAAGATTTGCATCCTTCGGGCGACCACACCTTCACTGATAGGGTAAAAAACTGTATTCATTTCGCCGCCCCTTATGTATCCTCCTCCAGGGCCATCAAGGCTCGGAATAAAAGCATTGGGTATTCTTACCATATTCCCCATAGCAGCGTGAACCGCGCGAGGGATGAGCATTGTATCCATACATCCTTCACTTGAAACAGCAATTAGTGATATATCAAATCTTCCGGTATCCTGATAGTAATGTACCGGTTCAAAGACCTGGTAAATACTTCCATCTCCAAAATCCCAGATGTAATCTACCGCACCACGGCTTTGATTAGTGACGTATACTGGAGCATTTGGAAGCTTAACGGTGAGTGGACGCACGTTGAAGCTCGCAAAAGGATTGGCAAAAACTTCAATAATGGCTTCTTTCTCTTCAAAAACCACCTGACCTGTTGCATTTGTGGCCTCTAGTCTGACGGTATAAATACCAGGTTCGTTATAGGTAAAACTTGGATGCTCAGCGCTTGAAATTCCCTGATTCCTTCCAAAATTCCATCGATAGGTTGAAGGATCAGCGTATTGCGACAAATTAGTAAATTGAATGGTGAGAGGAGCGCATCCACTACCCGGCGTGAAGCTAAAATCAACCTTCGGTGGTACCGGTTGAATCACAACACGCTGTAGGCTTTCTTTTTCACAATGGTCTTCAGCTACTCTAAGGCGTATGTCATAGGTTCCATGTGTTTCATAGGTATGACTTCCCGGCAGGGCAGATAATGAATAATTACCATCGCCAAAATCCCAATTGTATCGCAATGTTGGTACAAATTGATCAGGTCTGATATTTACCCTCCGGTTGGGAATGAACTGTTCTAAAGGATCTGCGGTAAAGTCTGCCGTAAAATCTGTTTGTGATGGTACATGTATAACACCAACGGCAGTAGAACTAATGCATCCTGCGAAATTACTGGTCTCCAGTTTTACGCTAAATTCATTTACAGGATGGCCAGCGGCATTTCTCTGCACTGCATGCCTGAATTGATCCTCATTATCTTTACGCATATAAACATTCCCGTTTTCATTCAATTCCCAGGCATAATCACTGAGCCCTTTTGGAAAAGCTTCGATATCAAATACAAACTCATCACAACCAGCCAGAACGGTATCCATACGAACATAAATCTCTGCACTAGGATTTACAGCAATCATTAGAGTAGAATCGAGTGTACAGGCATTGGGAATTTCTACTGAAAGGTTTACATGATACCTGTGAATATTATTTCCTGTTGCTTCAAATACGTAAGCATAATCCTTTTGCCCACCGGGCATTGTTTCGCTTGAAACGGTACCTCTTGTATCACTGATTCGCCAGTTAAACCGATCGGGCATTTTAGAAATGGTTGCATCGTCAATGCGAAATTCTACCATAAGCGGCGCACAGTTTTCATCAAATGGATTATATTGGAATGCAGAGAAACCTGGCTTAATTACTGGCAATACGGTAAGCTCCTCCCAGGGACTGATACGCCTACAGCCAAATTGACTTTCGGCCTTAATTCGCACCTGCCAATGCTGCATAGATGCTGTCGAATTATGTAAGGTATGCGATAGTTCAGGCAAATCCTGATTTGCCTGAATGATTTGAACAATGGAATCTTGCACTGTGCCATTCAGAGCAAATTCCCAGACATATCGCTGAACATCTGTAATCTGCTGGGAGTGCGCAACATTGAGCAGCGCAACATTGAGAGGAGAACATCCTTGAGCCGGATCAAGGTCCAGCACTGCAAGGGGAGCAGGATGTACCCTTACATTTTTTGAAACCAAATGATGGCACTGGTTTTGATCTTCCCACACCCTTAGGGCTATCTGATGCTGGCCTGCCGGAAGAAGGCGTTTCAGGGTATCGGGATGATGATCATGAAAATTGAGGTCAGGTATAAAAGTCTGGCCATCGTAATTAAAATCCCATTCCCATCTATACAATACATTGGAATTAATCTGTGGAAGAATTGATTTTTCAATCAGCAACAGGCTGTCTCCCTCACATGACTCAGTAAATATGAAGTCTGCTACAGGATTATCATAAACAATTACCCTCTTAATATCTTCAGAAAAGCAGCCAGAAAGATTGTCACGGGTATGCAATCGAACTTCATATACCCCACTTCGTGTATATTGCTCGGTAAAAGGGCCCAGGCGTACAGTAGAATAATCTGCTCCGGCAGGCTCTGTGCGACTCAGGTTACCATTTTCATTGTAAAAATACCATTTATAGGAAGTTTGTGCATTTACGCCTGTTGAGACATCGGAAAAAGTAGATTCCATAAGTACATTGCTGCCTGCCTCCCTGCAAAATGCAGTTGGTATAACATTGATTTGGGCTACCGAAGTTGGTGCAATATTTACGATAGCCTGGTATTCTCCATAACAATCGCCTATTGCATTTCTGTCCCTTACCCTGAGGCGTATGAGCTTAATTCCCCCTCGGTTATAACTTATTGTAGGATGACGGTTGGTGCTGCTCCTCAACAAAGGATCACCGATATCTGGACCATCAAAAAATTCCCATTCAAAAGTAAAATTTGCTCCAGGGATGTTTGCAGTACGATTTTGAAAATATATTTGATCTCCAATACAAAATTCGGTGCTTATGTCGCCAGTAGCATTATCACGACGGCTTACAAAATCAGGTACCGGAGATTGAACGATTTCAATTCTGCCATCTGTGCTTACCGGATCTCTGCCCTGATTGATCGGATTGCAGCGATTCCAGTTATTCATCATTATATCAAAATGACTTCCTACTGCAAAAGGCTGACCAGGATTTGAAGGGTCCTGAGCCGGGACCATAATAAGATCGCTTCGATTACCCGGATTATTTACAGCCTCTGGAACCGAAACCGTGCCAGGCAATACGCCAGGTACCTCGATGGTACCTCCCAAATAGGCCCAACTGATAAATCGGGGAGGGTCATTCTGGTCAAATTGTCTGGGAAAGCAGTTCCAGTTGCTTACATCCTGAAATTCTACCTGAGCTGCAAAACCCTGGCAAACCCGCATCAAAGCAGGCGCCAATGCCAGCCCCTGCTGATCAGTATCCCAAATCGAAACGTTTAATTCTATTCGCGCATCATTGGCCTGCGTACATGCATTTACTGCGGTAATGGTAATCACATGTCCGCAGTTAACAGAGTTTAGCTGATACTCATGTACAAAATCAGGTGTGTAAATAGGATCACTAATACCCCCATCAACCGGATCTTCACTACCACGGTATTCCGTGACAGTACCATCACCCCAATCTACCCTGAAAACAGCGTCGGCTGTTGAAAATTTATATAAGTTTTTGATTTCCACTCTCAAGGGTACACAACCTTTCAAAGTGGTGAGCACCTGATGCCCCGATTGCATTCGTTCTGTACACTGCGCTGACATGCTAATGGAATGAAGTACAGCCGCTATACTTAGCAAAAATCTAAGCAGGTATTTTTGTGCTACATCCATGACGTTATTGGTTAGTTTGGTTTTAAGGAATTATTTTCTCCTCTTTATTCAAACTAACACGGATGTAACGGTTTAAGCAAACTTCCTGAAAACCAGCCGGGAAAATGGCAGTACAAATACACAGCGCTAATCAAGGACTAATGGGTGATTTTTACAAATTTTTTACATTCTCTCCTTATGTATAAAAAATAGCCCTTTGTCACAAAAATACATATTATACCCTGGGTTATAGTCTCATTCTGCCAAATAATTTAATTATTCCAAGCTAGTGTAGGCTGGTTTCTAAGAGTTTACAAGAAAAAGGCTGCTGGACATTGAATATTTAGGTTAAATATACCATGCAAAAAAATCGGGCATTTAGTGCGCATCACAATAAAAAAGCGCGAATAAAAAACTGTTGATTCACTCAAGTACTTGCATGACTGAAGAGAAACAAATCGGGTTATTTTACAACCTTTTTTAAAATAAATATCATACGGTCTGACTCATCTGGTATGTAGTCATTCAAGTCATAATCGCCGGATAGCTTTTCTATTTCAAGTCCTGCCTGTTCAAAGTAGCGTTTGAAATCTTTCTTCCTGATGGCCTTAACTTTTTCCTGAAAATGATAATAACTGCCTTTGTCAGTAAATTGAATATCTTTTACAATATAATTATCATCACTGAGCCATTTTTTTATATGAAATTCGATTCCTTCGATGAGTTTTATTTCCTCTGGTACAAGATTATGAACCACTGTATAAGGGTTTAGGAAATCAATAACCATTTTTCCATCGCTCTTTAATGATTCTGCCGCTGCTGCAACAGCCATGACATTTTCCTGATCAGTGTCGAAATAACCAAAGCTCGTAAAGAGGTTTAGTATATAATCATAGGCTGATCTGTGCCAGGGTTGGCGCATATCGTGCACAAAAAAATGTAAATTTTCATTGGCATATCGATTGGCCTCTTCAATATTTCGGGCAGATAAATCTAAACCGGTTACTTTGAGCCCTTTACTATTGAGATAAATAGAATGTCTCCCTTTACCACAGGCCAGGTCCAGAATATGATCTTCAGGGCTAAAATGCAGGTAGTTACCGAGTTGATTTATAAAATACCGGGCTTCTTCCACATCCCGGTTCTTGTACAATATATGATAATAAGGAGAGTCAAACCACTCCCCAAACCATTCTTTCTTTTTAGTTGTCAACATTTTGAATTAAAATGTAAGCTTCAATACCTTTACTTGTGTAGGTTTCAACTACACCCTCTTCATCAGTGAATATTAAGAAAGCATCAATCTGGGGTATTTTGTTTATAATTTCGATAGATTTTTCTGCACCCAGTACCATAAAGGCTGTGGCAAAGCCATCTGCGAGCATGCAGTTTTCGGCAAATACCGATGCACTTAAAAGATTTTTAAATGCAGGGTATCCCGTGAGGGGATCTATGGTATGTACCAGTAGTTTTCCATCTTTCATTTTAAAATTGCGATAATTTCCCGAAGTGGCAACGGCCCGGTTCTCCACCTGAGCAATGGCTGTAAAGCCCCTGCGCTCATAAAATTCTTTACTTGGATCTTCGATGCCTATTCGCCACAATTCTCCTTTGCTGTTTTTTCCCCGGCATACCACTTCACCTCCGATTTCAACCATCAGGTTTTCTATCCCTTTTTCAATTAGAAAATCTGCTACTACGTCAACTGCATAACCCTTTGCAATAGCGCTGAAGTCTAGCGCAAGACCCTGAACTGTTTTACAAACTTTTTCATTATCGTAATAAATTTTATGATATCCCACCTTTCTCAGCAGTTCTTTAATGGATGCGCTATCGGGTAAATCTCTGGTTTGTTCAGGACCGAATCCCCAGGCATTTACCAATGGCCCTACTGTTGGATCAAAAGCGCCTCCACTTTGCTCGTAAACATAGGTACTCGCTTCCAGCACAGGCAAAAAATAAGGACTCTCAAAAACAAAGCAACTGTCTTTGTTGAATCTCGATATTTCAGAAGCCGGAATATAGGTCGACATCGACATATTCCAGTGATATAGCAGCGAGTCGATTTCATACTGATAATTTTTTGTAGCTGGATCAAGGTATTTAATCAAATAAGGAATAACGCCCATAGTGATGCCTTCAAGTTTGACTTCCACTGGTGCATTGCGCCATTTCCAGATGCTGAAAGCCATTATCGAAGCTAGTGCAGTGTATAGCAGATATTTATAATACATGGGTTTCATGAGGTAATAATTTTAACGGCAAATTTAGCGATTAAAACGCATAAAATGATTGATTTATGCAGGTTTGCCCGGTAAACAAAACGACTACACATTTGCTTTTTGAAGTATTAATTTGAAAGTTGACGCTTTTGTAACTTATTTTGTACCCTGAAATTTTGTTTTCCTACGTGAACAATAAAAAAATGTCATACCTTCATAGGCTTAGAATTAAATGGGGAGTTTCCAGCATGTATCAGGTAATTGTAATAATGCTGGTTTTTGCTATTACAGGATTCACCATAATTTTTTTAAAAGATGTGTATTTTAAGCTTTTAGGTTTTGACCAAAACACCCCTGTATGGATAAAAACATTCATTTATCTTTTACTGGTCTTTCCCAGTTATCAGTTGTTGATTTTGGGCTATGGCGCATTATTTGGTCAATTTGATTTTTTCTGGTCAAAAGAAAAAAAGATGATGAAGCGAATTGCAGATATTTTTCGTAAAAAATCAGAGAAATAGCCATTATCTAAAATGAAAGAAGGAAAACCTTGTGTGCTTGCGCTCTCCAGCGGAGGAGCGCGCGGTTTTGCACATATTGGTGTAATTGAAGGCTTGATTGCGCAGGGTTGGAATATTAAAGCTGTCAGTGGCTGCTCTATGGGCGCACTGGTGGCTGGTGTCTATGCTTCTGGAAAACTTGAGGACTTTAAGAACTGGGCTTGCAATCTTGAAAAAAGCGATGTATTCAGGCTTTACGATTTTATTTTCAGTACCCGGGGCATAATGAAAGGCGAAAAGGTCTTTAATGAAATAAAGAAATTTGTCCCTGATACACCTATAGAAAGCCTCCCCATTCCTTTTTCTGCTGTCGGTACGGATTTGCGCAATAAAAAGCAGGTAATTTTTAATAAAGGCAGTCTATACGATGCCTTCAGGGCCAGTTCGTCTATTCCAGGGGTAATGAAACCCATGTTGATAGAGGGTCAGGAAATACTCGATGGAGGCATTTTGAATCCTCTTCCTGTTGATTTGCTTCCCAAATCAGAAAATACTACAGTTATTGCAGTAGATGTTTGTGCCAACCTCCCTTTTGAAGTTTCCGACAAAAGCCACTCTGAAATACTGCATGAAACAGAGTTTAAAAACCAGGTAGATGAAGTACTGCGTAAGTGGTTCGGCGTTCGCAGACAAATTAAAGCGCAACCAGAACCAACGCAACCCATTCCAAAACAGTTTGGATTTTTTGAGTTATTGCTTAAATCAAATGATCTGATGCAAGACAGACTTACAGAAAAAATTATTGAGATTCATAAACCGGATGTGGTCATAAAAGGGTCGCGTGATGCTTTTGGTACATTTGATTTTTACAAAGCCCGTGAAATTATCGATTATGGCCGTAAAATTTTTGAGGAGTCTGCCATTTATAAAATTTCAACATTCCCTTAATCAATGATGTTATACCGCGAACTAAACAGACTATTGGGCAATGTGGATATTTATCTGCTCGATGCCATACTAAAAGGGCTTTTTGAGCCTGAAATGAAAATCCTGGATGCCGGTTGTGGTGAAGGAAGAAATTTGTTTTATTTCATCAGAAATGGTTTTTCAGTAAATGGTATCGATAGCAATGCATCGGCGATACAGATGCTGCAGTTTACCGCTCGCAGTCTGAATCCCAACTATATTCCAAGCGATTTCAAAGTAGGTAAGCTGGAAGAAATGCCATGGCCTGATCAGACCTTTGATGCCATAATCTGTAGCGCAGTATTGCACTTTGCTGAAAACGAAGTCCATTTCTTTAAAATGACAGATGAGCTGGTTCGGGTCTTAAAACCTGGAGGAACCCTATTTATCAGGATGGCTTCTGACATCGGGTTTGAGATAAAACCAGAAAAAGCAGATGATTTTCGTCATCATCTACCGGATGGTTCAGTACGTTTCCTTCTTACAAGGAATCTGTTATCTAATTGTCTGCAGCGCTATGCACTCAGTTTCATTGAACCTTTAAAAACCGTAAATGTAGCCGATCAACGATGTATGAGCACCTTGCTTCTCCGTCTTCAATGATCGTAGCTGCCTTCGTGAAAAGCGTTGACAAGGGTATTCAATCCATTTATTACATATAATTTTGTAGTGTCGGCATTTCGCAAAGCTGTATATCCTATTTCCCGGATATCTAATTCGACATCCATCATGGCATAGGCAAAATTTTCACTTTCCTGATCTACCACATAAAATACATGGTTACCATCGACCGAGCTGTTAATGGCCTTGTCGGGCAAAACAGGTCTCTTGCTTCGTTCAATCAGTATTTCTGCATTTACATACATCCCGACTTTCAAAGTTCCCTGATTGGGGTACAGTAAGGCACGTACCTGCAGACTCCTGTTTTCGGGTTCTATACTGCCTGAAACCAGCATAATTTCACCTTGAAAAACCTCATCAGGACGGTTGGGTAAATGAAAATTCACTTTCTGACCAACAGAAACATCCATTGCGTCTTTTTCAAAAACATTAAGTTCAATATGCATTTGCCGGTTGTCTATTATTTCGGCAACTGGTTCGTCCTGGCCAAGGTGCATACCACTAAAAGCAAAGACCTGATTAACAAAACCCGATACCGGTGCATACAAGGCTAGCCGGTTTTGAACCTTACCGGTAGAGAGACTGGCTGTATCGATACCTAACAAGTTTAAACTTGCAGCCAAACCGGCAAGGGTTGACATATGCTGACGGTATTCAGATTCAGCGAGGGCCATCAGCTTTTTTGAGCTGGCATCCTTTTCGCCCAGGAACCGCTGCCTTTCATATTCCTGCTTAAGATAGATTAAGCGAGCGGAAGTTTCCTGAAACTCTTGCTGCATTTCAATAAATTCAAGACTATTTATTTCAGCTACGGGTTGGCCTTTTTGAACCCATTCACCAGGAAGGCAATGCAGTTTGTGAATGTAACCGGTAATCATTGAAGTGATTAGCGCCCGCTGGCCTGGTGGCACATTTATCAGACCGTTGGCGTAAATTCTTCTGCCCATTTCACGGTAGCTGATTTTGCCATGTTGAATCCCTGCCATTTCAATTTGTGACGGATTGAGCCATAATATTTCGGGTTTACCTTCTGGTTCCCCATCTATATGCTCTTGCGCGACCCTTCCACAGGAAGAGAAGATCAGGAAGAGAAATATTAACTTTTTGATGGTACAGGTCATGGTTTTCATTGTAACAGGTAAAAAATTTGAATAGAAGTTTCATTGTAATCCTGAATGGCATCGGCATATCCCAGACGCAATTGTATTGCTTCATTAATGCCCCTGATATATTCAAAGTATTCGATTTCACCACTTTTAAAGAGTACATCAGCATTTTCTTCGATCAAGACTGCATTAGGTATTGCCGTATTTTCGAAGTATTCCAGCTTTTGGGAAAATACTTTTTGCAGGCTCGTAAGCTGCCCGAGTGAGCGTTGAATGTTCCACGACATTTGCTGGACCTGGTTTTCGGCTATTTCTCGTCTTATTTTTGAAGCCTGAACCTGCGCACTCAGGGACCTTCTCCACAAAGGTATCTGTATGCCCACCTGCCAGCCATCATATCCTTTAATTTCGTCAAGCGATTGCCACCAGTAACCGGCAGACAAACCCGGAGCAAATCTAGATCTTTGCCATTTAATATCGTGCTGGGCCACCATCAACTCTTTTTGCATGAGTTCCATTTGAAGATTGTGTTCTGCCGTTCCGCCTTGTATTTCTCTGAAAAGCAATTGCTCATAAAATATTTCAGGATCAGGCGGATCAAAATCTGATGTCATAAGCCATGCAGCCAGGGCTTCTTTTGCCACCTCCCTTTCTGTAAGGGCTTCCCGGGCTCTCATACGAAGGTCTTCATATTGGGTCTCCACTACTACCTTAGACAGCAAATTGGCCTCGCCGCTTTCATACCTGAGTACAGCAATTCTTACGGCATCCCTGTAGATACTCAGTGCGTAATCAAGAAGCCTCAGACGTTGTTGTCTCCACAATAGAGAATACCAGGCAAGGCTAACATCTCTTTCAAGGTCTCTAAGGCTTAAAAAATAAGCTGTTTCCTGCCGGTTTACCCATTGATTCAACCATTGTGAACGTGCATGTTGCTCAAAAAACGAACCAAGGTTTTGCCATATACTCGTATTGTTATCAACAAAGGGCCCATCGATCTGGCCACGGGTAAATTGCACATCGGTAGTGCCAAGATCCCAGGCGGTCTTTTTCAAACTTTTTGTTTCTTCGAGTCTGAGTCGGGCATTTTCCAGTTCTATGTTGTGTTTTCTGGCTTTTTGTAAAGCTTCCTCAAGGCTAAGCCCGCTTTGTGACTGCACAGAAAGCGGAAGCGCCAGCAGCATAAAAGTTATAAACAATTTCACAGATTTATTGCTCCATTGGCTAAAACGCCATTTACCACTGCTAAAAAAATGGTAGATCACGGGCAAAAAAAGTAAAGTAAGCACTGTACTGGTAAATAAGCCTCCGATGACCACCGTCGCAAGTGGTTTTTGAACTTCTGCGCCTGCTGAGGTAGATACGGCCATTGGTAAAAAACCAAAGCCTGTGGTAGTAGCGGTAAGCAATACAGGTCTCAGCCTGCTTTTTGCACCTTCCAATACTCGCATGGTAATGTCTTTTATCCCTTTATCTTTTAATTCGTTAAAATAGCTGATCATTACAATGCCATTTAGGGTAGCGATGCCAAATAAGGCAATGAAACCAATTCCGGCAGAAATACTGAATGGCATTCCACGCATCCAAAGAGAAAAAACGCCACCTATAACGGCGAGCGGAATAGCGCTGTATACCATAAGGGCTTGTGGAAGCGACCCAAAAGCAAAAAACAACATCACAAAAATCAGCAACAATGCCAGCGGAACCGCCAGTTTTAGCCGCTCCAGGGCCATTTCCATATTCTCAAACTGGCCACCATATCGCATATAATAGCCTTCTGGCAATGCGATGTTTTTATCGAGATTTACTTGTATTTCCCTGACAAGGGATTCCAGATCCCGACTGCGCGCATTTATGTTGATAACCACCCTTCTTCGTGTATTTTCCCTTGAAATTTGGGCTGGGCCATACCTGAGTTGAATATCAGCAACCTCCGACAAAGGAATGGTAGAACCTCCGGGAAGGTCGACATGAAGACGATAGATATTCTGAAGATCAAATCTACTTGGCTGGTCATATCTTACGACCAGGTCAAAACGCTTCTCTCCCTCGTAAATTAGACCCGCCGATTCTCCGGCATACGCTATACGCAGCGTTCGGTTAAGATCAGATATTTGTAAACCATGGCGGGCCATGGCTTGGCGGTCAAACCGAACCGTCATTTGGGGCAGGCCCACCACTTGTTCTACACTAATATCACTCACACCATCAATATTCTCAATCAGTCCTCTGGCTTTGGTAGCCAGATCATACAATGTATATATGTCTTCTCCGTAAAACTTAATGGCCAGATCAGCCCGGGTACCAGTAATAAGTTCATTAAAACGCATTTCAATAGGTTGGGTAAATTCAATGTCTATGGATGGAAATATTTCCAGCACCTCTTTCATCTTATCGGCCAGTTCTTCTTTGGTGAGCCCCGATTTCCAGGTTTTTATGGGATGAAGTCGTATGATAATATCAGACATTTCCATAGACATCGGATCTGTAGGTACTTCAGCAGCGCCTATTCGACTTACGATCTGGGAAACTTCTGGAAATTCTTTTATGAGTAATTTCTCCAGCTCAGTGCAAAAATGAATATTCTCTGAAAGGGAGGTACCTGGTTTCAATATTGGCTGAATAACAAAATCGCCTTCATCGAGGGTCGGTACAAATTCTCCCCCTAAACGATTATCGGCAAACCAGGTAAGTGAGAGCATAAAAGCCGTTATTATAACCACCAACGAAGGCTTTTTCAGAAGAAACTGAAGTATGGGAATATACCATTCTTCCAATTTTTTCATCAATCTTTGTGAGGGGTTGCTGCGGCTTACTGACTCGGGCCTTAAAAGCAAAGCTGAAATGGCAGGAATATAGGTCAGACATAAAATCATTGCTCCTAATATCAGCAGGCTGAAAGTTGTTGCCATTGGCCTGAACATTTTTCCTTCAATCCCCGACAAGCTGAAAATGGGTATAAATACAATAAGAATGATTACCTGTCCGAAAAAGGCAATATGCATCATTCGTCCGGAAGCAGCAGTAGCAATCTGATCCCTTAGATTTGTAAGCCCATCACCTTTTTCGCTTTGCAGCGCCAGTTGGTTTTTTGAATACTGATAAAGTATGTACTCTACAATAATTACCCCTCCATCGATTATAATACCAAAATCGATGGCTCCCATGCTCATAAGGTTTGCCGATAAGCCCATTTGATTCATAATAGCGATAGCAAATAAAAAGGCAAGGGGAATTATGGAGCCGATAATAAGACCAGCCCTCCAGTTTCCCAGTAAAAGAATGACCACCAAAAAAACGATAGAAGCTCCCAAAAAAAGGTTTTCCTGTATTGTTCGGCTTGTTTTTGAAATCAATTCAGATCTTTCAAGAAATGGATTGATGTACACCCCCTCGGGGAGCAGATCGCTGATTTCCCCGACCCGCTGTTTTACATTGCGTATTACCTGGTTTACATCAGCCCCGCGTAGCATCATGATTTGCCCCATGACTTTTTCGCCTTCTCCGTTGGCCGTAATGGCGCCAAACCGATTGGCATAACCCATTTTTACTTCGGCAATATGGCTTATCAACACTGGAATATTTCCGCGGCTTCTAACCACAATATTTTCAATATCTTCCACACTCCTAACCAGGCCTTCACCTCTTATGAAATAGCTTTCATGGTATCTCTCTATATAACTGCCTCCGGTGTTTTCATTGTTGTTTTGCAGCGCAGTGAAGACTTCAGTGAGGCTAATGTTCAATGCACGGAGTTTCTCTGGCTGCAATGAAACTTCGTATTGTTTCAAATAACCACCCCAGGTATTGATTTCCACTACTCCGGGTATGCCCGCTAAATGTCTTTTTACCACCCAGTCCTGAATGGTTCGCAAATCCATGGCTGTATATACTGTATCGTAACCAGGTTTTACATCCAGAATATATTGGTAGATTTCACCCAATCCGGTTGAAATAGGTCCCATTTCAGGGATACCAAAACCTGTAGGTATAATTTCTTCCACCGATTTTAATTTTTCAGCGATGAGTTGCCGAGGAAGATAAGTTCCTAAGTCGTCATCAAAAACCACCGTTACCACGGAGAGGCCAAATTTTGAAATGGATCGTACCTCCCTCACGCCTGGCAGATTTGCCATCTCCAGTTCAATGGGATAGGAAATAAATTGTTCAATATCTTCAGTCGATAAGTTTCTGGAAGTAGTGATGACCTGTACCTGGTTGGTGGTGATATCCGGAACCGTACCAAAAGGAATGTTAAAAGCTGAGTATATACCCCAGGCCGCCATTAATGCCACCACCATTAGCACCACTGCCTTGTTTTTAATGCTCAGCGAAATGATATAATCTATCATTGCAGGATGTATTTAAGAAAAATTAGAAAAAACCACCAATGGGCCGCGGGGAAAGGCGAAGGCAGTTTAACAGATTAAAAGGATGTCCCCTGACAAACAGGGCGGACCTCTGTTGGGAGAGGCTTCTATGTTGTACTGGCTTTTATAAAAAGGAGGTTCTGAAATAGGCGATTGATCGGCAATTTGTACTGCCATTTCAGTCGATACTAGAAATGCTGGAATAATCTCATGAAAGTCAGATGGCTCAAGAGAAATGTCTGGCAAAATCTTTTGATTGTATTTGCCATATTCCTCAAAATGACTTTCTGCTACATTGTGGCAGAAAATATTTTGCAAAAAAGAAATCAGATCAGAATCGGAATGCGGGACAATAGCGTAAAATCCGGGTCCTTTATCCTGATGATGGCGATGTGGCGTAAGGCTGTGGCCCAGGATAAAAATCAGGGAAATCCAAATGTGAAAATATAACAGCCTCTTGTACATCCTTTGTAATACAGATTAATTATCAGGTATTTATACAAATATACAAAATATAAAAATCTTATTCAATAAATGTAAAACGCCATTCTGCCAGATGTTTGTATGTTAATATTGTGATTAAGCGTAAAAAAGGAAGTCAGATTATGAACTGCCATAAATTAAGCTCTCTATGTTAGACTTATTATAAATCGATTATACCTAATACAAAGTGTTGTTCATTATCAGTTCTTGATTATTGGCAAAGCTAATCAGTCTCTATGTGTCGAAAATTTCGGATAATTATGACTATGCCTTGTAAATTCCAATAACTTTAAGAAAATTTATAAACCATGTACATCATGGCAATAAAATAAAGAGTATATCCTTTCCTTCTCGGATAGTGGATGCATTCGAGTCTGATATAAATTATTCCATAAATGAATTTTAAAAATTAAAAAAATCGGCATGGTCTTTTATTCACAGGTACTTATGGATTTTATAGAACCACTTCTCAGTGGCAATGAGGATAATGATGAATATCTGGCCAAAGCCTGGTTTGGGCAAACCGCCTGGAATTATTCCATTGCAGAAGTAAATAATTTACCTTATGGTGCTGAATTAAAAGCCACCATTCAAAAGTTGAATTCGATGTATCCTGATATGAGTGAACCAATGAAAAGGCTCGTTGAAAGAAAGATCGAGAAGTTTAATGACCATAATCAATTTATATTTAGCGTAGAACTCAGACATAAACCAGATGGAACTGTAAGTCTGTATGTTGAATCAGTCCCGGTAGATAAATTAATTAAAAAATGAATCACAGGTAGCTATGCTCCTTTGACATGTGTGATGCATTTGTATGCTTCATTACAAGACCAGAGAAATAAAATTCTCATTCACTTTTACACACTTTCCTGATGCGAACATGCATTGTATTTATATTTTTCATGCTGCCTTTAGTGGTATTGGCAAGGGTAAATAATACCTTAGATCCATTTAAGTGGGTAAATCCTTTTATTGGAACGGCTCAAAGTCTTTATCCATCGAAATGGGAGGGTCATGGCCGCACCTACCCGGGAGCGGTAGCCCCTTTTGGGTACATTCAGCTCAGTCCTGAAACGCGTTTACATGGTTCGAAAGGATATGATTATGAGGATTCTGTAATTTACTATTTCAGTTGTATCCATCATGCCAGTGGCTATCCCTCGGGCTCATCCGGAGGAATTCATATAATGCCATTACACCTGAGCGATTCTTTTGAAATTTATCATAGTGCTAAAAAATTCTCGCATGCCAATGAAAAGGCACGACCAGGATTTTATGAAGTGCTTTTCGACGATCAAACCAGGGTAGAAGTAAGCGCGAAAGAAAGAAGCGGTATTTTTCGCTTTTCATTTGCTGATGAGCACAAACCGGCAGTTTTTATAGGTGGCACAGGCGATCTGGTGCAGACTGGCCCTAATCAATTTAAAGGAAGTGAGCATCATGCTTTCTTCGAATTTAATGTAAATAGCCAAAACATTATTCCACACCATGATGGACTTATTGTTTGCTTTGAGCACTTTGATGTACCTATAATACTCAAAATCAGCACCTCAAGGGTTAATCATGATAACGCATTATTAAACCTTCAAACCGAAATGCCTGCCTGGGACTTTGGAGAATACAGTCAACAAACCCTTCAGCAATGGAATGATGAATTATCGGTTATTCAAGTCAATGATGAGAATGAAGAAAACCTGATTAAGTTTTATACTGCCCTATATCACTCCAAACTCATTCCCTGGATTATATCCGATGTTAATGGTGAATACAAAGGTGCAGATGGTCAAATCCATGTAACCAAAGGAAAGGCAGAATACAGTCTTTTTTCGCCCTGGGATACCTTTCGTTCATTGCACCCACTGCAAACTTTAATTGATCCCAACCGACATACAGATATGCTTTTATCTATATGCAATGTTTATCTTCAATCAGGAAGATTGCCCAAAGGGCCTATGACGGGAAATCACATCATCGCTGTAATCACGGATGCAATCAGAAAAGGAATTAGCCATTCCCAATTTGACATATTGTATGATGCCATGAAAAAGATCATATATGAAAAGCCCTTGATACAAATTCCACTTCAATTGTATGATTCCCTGGGTTATGTTCCCTATTCTTATCCCGAATCTGTGACGCATACGGTCGAATTTGCATACAATGACTGGGTGCTGGCTCAGTATGCTTTGTTTCAACAGAATGATACGGCTACTTATGATAAGCTCTTTTCAAGAAGTTTTAATTATCGAAACCTCTTTCATGTTCCTTCATTGTTTTTGCTTCCCAGGCTGGGCGATGACTTTATGACCTCACCTGGAAACCGTGGATATAAGGAAGGGGATCAATGGATTTATTCCTTTTTTGTTCCTCACAATATCCCGGATCTCATCAACCTGATGGGCGGAAACAAGCTTTTTACTGATTTGCTGGACGAGGGCTTCGAAAACAACCATTTTGTCTTTGACAATGAACCGGTATTTCATATCCCTTACCTGTACAATTATGCCGGTAATGCGCATAAAACCCAAAAAACTGTAAGGATGATTATGGATGAACGGTTTGGCTCAGGACCCGATGGTCTTCCCGGAAATGACGATCTGGGCTCTCTCTCAAGCTGGTTTGTCTTTTCCGCACTGGGCTTTTATCCTGTTTGTCCAGGCATGCCATACTATGATATCGGTAGTCCTTTGTTTAACGAAGCAACCATTCATCTTCCGGGAAATAAACAATGGGTCATACAGACTTTTAGATCAGAACCAGATGCCTGTTGCATTAAGTCCATTCGCATCAATGACTATGAATATAGTGAAACACAAATCAAGCATGATCAAATTTTTAATGGTGGAAGCATTACATTTGATATGACCAATCAGTGTGGTACGACCACTCTTCAAAGTAAGGCGCATCAAAAACAAGACATTGATAAACCCATTTTCATAATCAGTGATGTAAAATCAAATTTGCGTAGGGTCAAGGCTCATCAAGAGTTCTTTATACGTTTTTCACTACGCAATACTGGGGGCAGTGGAACGCATAATTTACGGATAACCGATGGTGAGGAAATTATATCTCAAAAAAATATATTTCTCAATGGCGGTGAAGCAAGGATCGATTCTGTTTCATGTCGCTTGTATACCCGAGGTAATCATACCTTATCCGTTTCTGATACCGGCCTGCTTACCATCAAAGTTCAAAAGCAAAAAGAACCTATCCATTTTATCCTTTCAAAGCTGAATTATAAGCCTGTACTTTATCAGTTAACGCAGCAGCGAATTACATTTCAGGTGATGAACCCGGGAAGCAGAGAAAGAAAAATGTCTATTCCGGTTAACATTAATGGTTCCCTTTCTCATGTCATAGAAGTATTGCTTGCTCCCGGTGAAAAAAAACTCATTGAAAATGCCTTTGCTGTTGGCAATGAGGGCATTTACCAGCTTTATATTGGAGACCAGTTAACTGGTATTTATAAGGTGTATAAGAATGCCTCAGATGCTACGCTTTTTGAATTCCATACCGCGAAAGAAAACATTGATAATTCCAGACTAACTGACCATTCCGGATTGAATAACCATGGTAAATTTTATGGGAACAGATTAGATGCGGAAAATGAGCAGTTTATTTTCAATCAAGAAAATTATTTTGAACTTCTTTCATCCTCTTATGATGCAGATACTTTTAGCCTGATGTTGTGGGTCTATCCTTTTCAAAACAGTGAGCATCTGGTTTCACTTATCAGCTGTGGCGATCAACATGTATTGCAATACCATGCCAGGCATAAGACGCTTTCCTTTTTTACAGGTGGTTGGGGTCGGGGTGAAGTTACGGTTTCATTACCCGAAAAATGGGAGAATAAATGGCATCACATTACTGCTGTTTATGAAGGCGGGGAGATCAGACTGTATTTAAACGGCGTTATGGAGGGAAAGCGGGATCAAAAACCAAGAGCGCTGCGTGAACCCAATCTCCCCTGGCTGCTGGGGCGGAATTCAGAATTTCCGGGTAGGAGAATCTTTCATGGTAAAATGGACTTCATCCGAAGATTTGAGTCAGCTCTTTCAGCAGAGGAAATTAATCAGCTCTATGAAAGTGAAATGGTGCTGATTGAATAAGCGTTAATTGAATCGATAGTATATTTCCTGTAAAAAGATGTATTAAATTTGACATACATTCAAAAATCTATAAATCACATCATGAAAAAATACCTCATACTTACGCTCTTCATTTTTTTATATCAATTTTCTACCATTCATGCACAAGTACTCGATAAGATCGAATGGGAGTCCTTCATGTCGAAACATGACCTTATTTGGGAGGATTTCCCTTTGCAGTGGAATGAAGGCGCTTTTACAGGCAATGGACATCTGGGCATGATGATTTATGTCAACCCTAATGATAACCGGGTTGATTTTCACATCGGGAGACAGGATGTGACAGATCACCGCAAAGCTCCTGATAAAAAGACATCTCTAAGTGTAATTGATGCCATTATACGCGAAGACTATCCCCGTCTCAGCATCGGTCGTATGATCATTCGTCCTGCTGGTAAAATAATAAGTGGTACAATGCGTCAGGATTTATGGAACGCAGAAATACATGGAACCATTGTGACCGATTTAGGAGAAATACATTTTAAGGCTTTTACGCCTTATGATAAAATATTACAGGTGGTAGAAGTTGAATCTACCGAAAGGAGGGATGGAAAATATGTGCCTTTTCGTTGGGAGCACCTCAGAGGCAATGCCAATGCCCCACGAAGGCTTACACACCCTCATGAAGACTGGAGCCATTACGAAAGAAACCCACCAGCAAAACAGTTTACTCAGGAAAATATAAATTACTATGTTCAGGAATTACTGGCTGGCGGAGATTTTGCTACCGCATGGGTACAAATGCCAGGGGATGCCGAAGGAAAAAGCAGATTGTTGTTGTCTACGGCAAATGAAATCCCAAAAAGTGGCTTATCCGCACAGGTGGCGGCAAAGTCAGTGTTGGATGCAATTCCTTTAAACGGCGATGAGCTTCGCAAAGAACATCGTAAATGGTGGCACAATTTCTACCAAAGGTCTTTTTTATCTGTTCCTGATGGCCTTGTTGAATCGTTCTACTGGATCCAATTGTACAAAATGGCAACCAGCTCAAGGCCCGACGCTCCGGCCGTAGATCTGTTTGGGCCATATTTTAGAATAAGCCAGTGGGGAGGCCATTGGTGGAATCTTAACGTGCAGCTTACCTACTGGCCGGTGTATGCAAGCAATCATTTGTACCTGGGTGAAAACCTCATCAAAACCATCGACGAAAATTTTGATGCTTTTCTTGCCAAGGCAGAAACCGCCAAAGGCCGCTTTACACAAGCAACACTGGGCGATTTCACATGGTTAATGCACAATTATTGGATGCAATATGCCTATGATGGAGACTGGGAGGCACTCCGGGACAAATGGCTGCCCAAGGCCCGAAGGGTGGCCAATAGTTTTGTAAAGATACTTGTACTGGAAGATGATGGCAAATACCATATGCCCCCTACCACTTCTCCCGAATACATAGCGAGAGATGGTAATCGGGTTTTTAAAAATACCAATTATAATCTTGCTTTGATACATTGGCTGCTGGCCACAGCGCTGGAAGTTAGTGAAAAAACCAATATTGCTATAGAGGAAAGTAGTCATTGGAAAAATGTACTTGACAAATTGCATGAATTCCCTTCAGATGCGCATGGACTTATGATAGGCAGCGATCAGCCGGTAGATCTGTCGCATCGTCATTTTTCGCATTTGCTGGCCTTATATCCATTGTATGTACTAAGTCCAGATGATCCGGAAACCCATAAACTTTTGGTTAAATCTGTTGACCGTTGGTTGCGCCTTGAAAATGGAAAAAGGTTGTCGGGCTATTCCTTTACAGGCGCAGCTTCACTGTTGGCTTCAATAGGTAAAGGTGATAATGCCCTGGACAAGTTGCACCAGTTTTTAACAGGATATATCGGAGATATCGGGGTTTTTCTTCCAAATACTTTTTACGCGGAGACCGTCGGCAAAAGTCCCTGTTTTGAAACACCTATGAGTGGCGCTACAGCTGTTATGGAGTTACTTTTGCAAAGTTGGGGTGGAAAGATCAGGGTCTTTCCGGCTGTGCCAGGTCAATGGCAGGAAAGCGTTTTTCATCAACTGAGGGCACAGGGCGGATTTCTTGTTAGTGCCGAACGAAAAGGCGGCAAAACTGAATGGGTAAAAGTTCAAAGCCTGAAAGGAGAACCTTGTATCGTAAAAATACCCGATTGGGAAAAGGCTTTTCAGGCTAAGGGCAAGCCTCGGTTTAAAATAACCAAAATTGCAGACGGTGAATTTAAGATTAACCTGAAAGCAGGTGAAGAGATTGTTTTACTTCCAGCTAAAGGACAAGCGGATGCCATTTTACAGGCAGTAGATACTTCTGAAGATGAACACAATTTATTTGGTGTTCGCAAAGGACAGCTGATGCAGTTTGAGCAGGTATGGATCGAATTAGATGAGCAGTACTGATTCTTGTAACATTTCCAAAGTTTGAACTTTGGAAATGTTTAAATATACCACTCCTCCGGAACCGGTTCGTTGTCGATGAAAAGATCGGGGTTTTTCTTTAAAAACACTGAAGTAAGATCCACCATTTTTGTTATGTCACATAAATTGCAGTGAGCGTCACCAATTTGGCCGGTTTTTGCAATTCCTTTTTGAATAAGCGGCTTTTCCAGTTTGTCATAGTTTTGGGAAATATCACCTGAAGGATGATAATGCCGTAACATTGCACGGTCGATGAGACGGCCATCGGGTAATTTGATTTTTAACAGCTGACTGTATTCGGTATGGCGATTTGAAATATTACACCATTCTTCCACACCATGTATCAATGTATTGGTTTTTAGACTGCAACCCAGAAACAACACTTTTCCTTTTTTGTCGACGAGTTTACCCCAGCATCCCAGCCTGGGACAAGGGCTGCCATAGTGTTCCTCACCCGATACAAATTCTTCAGCTCCCTTGCCCCGGGCTGCCACAGAATGGGTAGGATGCAATGATCTGTAAACGCCTGGCCTGTTTCTGAAAATATTTGTAAGGACACCCACGCAAGATGGTTCGGTAAGCGGGTCGTAAACGTTATACTCTTCATCGATTTGTTTCCAGGTATGAGTAGGAAATACCAGCAAACCTTGATGTAAGTACTGCATAAAAGCATCTATGACAGCTTCAGCGCCACCCTCTACCTTGCCGACGGCTTTCATGGAAGAATGTATCAACAGGGTATCTGATGGCATAATACCCAGTGAAGCCATCTGGAGTTTTAAGGATTCGATGTTGTGCATAATATAATTAAACAATGTCTGCCCAGTTCCGCATCTTACGAATAAAGTTTTTTTTCACTTAATTTCCTCAAGTTCCTTTAGCAATGCTTTATATTTCCTTTCAGTAAGTTTGAGCGGGACAAGTGCTTCCAGATTTTCCAAAAGATGCTTGCAAACTACAATACCCCGATCCAGCAGAAATGCTTTTTGTTTTTTAGTGAGTTGGCTTAAAATGGTAATGGGAAAAATATTTTCCCGTTCCATAATATCCTTTAATCCTTCGCCTTGAGGAAAGTCCCATGCAATCATTTTCATTCCCTTGCATCCACCATAACTTATGGCATCCGCTGAAAAGCGAGTGTTGGTTACCAGGCCGGCTTTAAAATTCAAATGCTCATATTCATTCATTTCCTTTCTTTTTTGCGAAATGTCCTCGACCCTTGCATGTACATACAATGGTATTTGAACCCTCACATACCTTCCCTGATCGGTTGAATATTTACACTCAATAAGCAGCTGATTTGTATCGTTTGTTGCAATAACGTCCATTTCATGAGTAATACAGGCGCCTTCTATGGTTTTACCGGTTTCTACATGGTAGCCCTGCCTTTTAAAAATTTCTCCTACCAAATGCTCAAAGGGATATCCGGTAGGCCCCAGCTCCATTAAAGCCTGCTTTAATCCATAATGCAGTGCATCAATCTTGTTTTTTCTCCGCAGAAGCGTGTACGCTTTGTTGTAAATTTTTCTGGTACTCACCCCTGAATAAATCCATGCAAGGATATCATCGGTGATCTCATTAATGATAGCTGGCTTAGCACCAGCTTTCTCCAAAGAACTCTTGAGTTTTTGTATTGAAAAAGGTTGTTGCTCTCCGGAGGCTTTTCGTATAAGTACTTCTTTCTTGTCAGACATAAAGAATCTCGCGCTAATGAAACCGGAATATACTCAGGTTTGTCGAATTTTTATGGCCCATAAGGCCAATTTCAACCTCAATAATTTTGCAAGGCTAACAAGGCTTCTCATAGTCAGGGATAGATTTCATCAAGTTAAACTTTGCCTGAAGTTACATAACCCTAAAGATTAAATATTTACGAAATGAATGTGATCAGGTGAGGTTTTCCAACATAAATCTCTGACTTGGCCATTCTGATTTTCGGGATGAGCAATGATCTTTGAAATCAAATTCTATATATTTGATTCCTAGGGAAGGGTTTTTTATTTAAATTGATATGCTATGGGATTTTTAATTTATGGTGCTAATGGATATACTGGCCAATTGATGGTAGAACGCGCAGTTGCCCAGGGTTTACAGCCTGTAGTAGCCGGAAGAAATCAAGCAGAAATTAAAAAACTTGCTGATGCATACCAGTTAGACCATCGATGTTTTTCCCTGGACAATGTTGAGGATATCGCTTCGAAATTAAAAGATATTGATTTGGTCATTCATTGTGCAGGGCCTTTTATAGTTACAGCAAAAAATATGGTGGAAGCCTGCCTGCTCTCTTCAACGCATTACCTCGATATTACCGGAGAGCTCATGGTCTTCGAAAAAATAAAATCTTATCATAAAGAGGCAGTGGAAAAGGGTATAGTACTTATGCCCGGAACGGGTTTTGATGTGGTCCCCACCGACTCCATGGCTAAATTTCTTTCCGAAAAAATGCCGGATGCCACCCATCTTGAACTTGCCTTTACCTCTTCAGGCAGCCGCATTTCTCATGGAACCATGGTTACGATGGTGGAAAATCTAGGTGGACCGGGAGCAGTACGAATGGATGGCAAATTGGTACCAAAGCCCACAGGTCATAAAGGTAAATGGATAGATTTTGGAACCAAAAAGCGTTTTTGCATGACCATTCCATGGGGAGATTTGTCCACAGCTCATCATACAACGGGAATTCCTAATATTGAAACCTATACTGGTGTAAGTCAAAAAGTATATCGATTTATGAAGTTTCAATCTTTGTTGAATCCATTACTTCGCAGCAGGTTGGTAAAAAAATATCTGAAAAAAAGAATCGATCAAAAAGTATATGGGCCCAGCAGAGATGAAAATGAAAAAGGTAAAACCTTTGTTTGGGGTAAAGTCAGCAATGAAGCCGGAAAAACCCTTGAAGCTCATTTTACCGGACCGGAAGCGTACCTTCTTACCGCCAATGCTTCCTTACTCATTGCCCAAAAGCTGTTAAAGCGCAACGATGTTTCGGGGTTTCAAAGTCCTGCTGGTCTGTTTGGTCATGAACTCCTTGAAGAACTTGAAGGTTGTGGGAAGATACTATTGTAATGACATGCTGTATTTACATGAGAAAATGCTCCGGAACCCTTTGAACCGGAGCATTTTTTATGGCCTTTCTAATACCTGTAGGGCTTGCGCATTTTCCTGCCCAGTAGTTTATTGGCTTCTTTATCTTTAATAAATTTTTCTTTTGCCGGATCAAATTTCAATGTTCGACCTGTCCAATAGCCTATATTAGCAATATTGCAAATGCTGGCTGAATGATGTCCTATTTCAACATCTGTAATGGGTCGTTTACCACTTCGAATGCAATCAAACCAGTCCTGATAATGATTATCGCTATGATAAAGGCGTTTATCAGTAGTTTTAATAGTCAGGGTAGCGATTTTTTCAGGTTTGGTATCCAGGAAACTGCGGCTCACTTGTAAAGTACCTTCCGTACCATTGAATTCTACGGCAAAACCTCGGCCAAAATCCTCATGATACATCTCTAAACCATTGGCATAGACCATTTTCATACCTCTTTTGGCATTTCGGTCGGCTGGTGGAATATATTCAACCGGTACGGTATGATCGGTACCTATGCCCCACTGGGCTATGTCAAACATATGAGCGCCCCAGTCAGATAATATACCTCCTCCGGTTTCTTTGTAGTCTCTCCAATGCGGGAAAGGGCCATCCCAGTCGGGCGGTGCCAATTTAGTATTGAATGCTATTACTGGGGAGGGACCACACCACATATCCCAATCGAGTCCGGCCGGAATCGCTTCGGCTGGCAAATCATAAGGAATGGCCGGATCGCCAACATTCACTTTCACATTTTTAAGTTCTCCGATATATCCATTCACTACCAGCTCGCATGCATGTCGGAATCGGTCATTAGATCGTTGCATACTTCCCGTTTGAAATACGATGTTGTTTTTGCGGGCTGCATCAACCATTGCCCTGCCTTCTTCAACCGTGAGTGACAGAGGTTTTTCACAAAATATGTGCTTTTTCTTATTGGCGGCATGCACCGATTGTACAGCATGCCAATGATCCGGCGTGGCAATAATTACTGCATCAATATCAGAGCGTTCCAGTAGCTCCTTATACTCTTTGTAAATGGAAAACCCTTTAAACCCGCTTCCTGTGTTTTCAGCATAATACTTTTCAACCAGATTTTTAAAAGCATTGAGCTTAGCTTCATATACATCTGAAGCCGCGATCAATTGCGCATCTGGTAATTTCATAAACTGTCCGGCTAAACCCCTGCTTTGTTTTCCTGCTCCTATCAAGCCCAGAACTATTTTATCACTGGGTGCTACAAAATTTCTGCCTCCAAGCACATGTCTTGGGACAATGGCTACTGTAGCCATAGCAGCCAGGGATTTACTGATGAAATCGCGGCGTTTTAAAGTGTTTTTTTCCATTTTATTGGGTAGTAAAGGTAAAAATTAATTCAATATGCATAGTTAAAGTGGTTCTCCTGAATAGCATTGTACTGATAATTACTATATTATAACTGGTTCAGTACTATGCTATGTCGAAAAATATTTTATCAAAAATCAGATTCAATTCGAAACCTCAATAACCATCCTCTTATATGCATGGAGTGATGGATTTCCATCATCTTTTACTTCCAAAATCAAATGATACATACCAGCAGAAATATCTTTAGGTATTCTAATCTGGCAACTTTTGCCTTTCTTTTTTACTACTGGCCATAATTCTGGATGAAATAATATCTCATAGTAAAAATACCATTGAAAAGTCAATCTGTCACCATCGGGGTCGAAAGATTTGGAAGCATCCAATGAAAGTACATCCCCTGCTTTGGCTGAAAGGATCAGGGGAGTGGCATCAGCATGTTGGTTTACAATAACTTTTGGATTGTGGTTGGCATCATCATAGGATTTTACACACCAGAGTATTCTGGCCATAAAATCCTTTTGAAAGGCACTACGCCAGCGTGAAACAGAATGTCTTTCATTGAGCTGACCTTCGAGAAAATCGGGTGCATCGATATAGAGTTTATGATTAAGATGCCGGTATCTTCCACCCCATCCGCCCCATTCAGGCTTTTCAGGAACATTCAGTCCATTCATGATCAATCCCAAAAACGAAGGACTATCCCCTTCTTTCATGCCATCGGTACCATGGCCATCAAGCTGATAGGTGTCACTCAAAGGGCCATGCCCATGAATGTGTGTTTTTACCCAATCTCCTTTTTGCAGACTTTGATCAGCTGTCATGTACATTCCCCGAAAAGCCGACAATTCGCGAATACCTGTAAAGCCCATCCAGGCAAAGCCGTTGGCTATAAATTTGATCTCCTTATACTCTTTTAAAATCCTGTCGCGGTGTCGGTCCTGATCTCCTATGGCATGCACCTGAATTTTGTTGCAAAAGCTAATATATTGCTGCTCTGATTGTGAATTTTTAACCTTCCACAATGCCTGCAATAATTCTCTTAATCCGCCCCATACAGCCACATGAATCACCTGATCTGATTGATCAACCACTTTAATAATATGGTCTGATGCTTCCGTATCGTATCCTTCGCCAACATTCTTAAAATCACCCTGGCCATGTTTTACCAATTTCATCAGATATTGCGGATCAGGAAATTCAGGGGAGTGTAGCAATAAATTGGGATAGACCTTGGCATATGCCTCTATTTGATGATATAAAATTTCAGGCTTTATGTCCTGCCCATGTCCCAGTCTGCTTGTAACACAAAAGCCCTTTATATCCAGGACATCTGCATACAAGAGAAATCGAACCATACTCTGCTCATCGTCTGTATCGCCACCGATATCTGTAAGTACAATCACTGAAGGTTTTTCCCGGGCAGCCAGGGAAGGATAATACAATAAAAAAAAGATTAACATACAAAACCTCATCAGGTTTGAAATAGCGGAAAGCATATATTTAAAGGATAAGGGTTGTAATGATTGAAGTAATTTCTACAAAACGGCAAGGGAAGTAAACCGGATTATCTGGGTAAAACGCCCCGGCATTTTAGCTTTCTAAAATACCGGAGAGTATATAATTATTCTTCGGGTCTGCCGATCAATAGCGATAGGGTTTTCTGAGTTTTCTTCCCAACAGCTTGTTGGCTTCTTTGTCTTTGGCAAATTTTTCTTTTACCGGATCGAAGTTAAGGGGGCGACCCATCCAGTAGGCTATGTTGGCTATGTTGCAAACTGATGCTGACCGGTGGCCAACTTCAACATCGCAAATCGGCTTTTTGCCTGTGCGAATGCAGGATAGCCAGTCGGCATAATGATTATCGCTGTGATATAGCCTTTTATCAGTGGACTTAATTTCTACGGTCGCGATTTTTTCGGGTTTGGTATCCATGAAGCTTCGGCTTACCTGCAGCGTACCTTCAGTACCGTTGAATTCTACCGCCCAACCGCGGCCAAAGTCTTCGTGGAACATTTCCAGGCCGTTGGCATACACCATTTTTAATCCTCTGGTTGCATTGCGATCTGTAGGGGGTATATACTGAACCGGACCTGTATCATCTGCACCGAGTCCCCATTGGGCAATATCAAACATGTGAGCCCCCCAGTCGGCCAGAATACCTCCACCAGTTTCTTTGTAATTTCTCCATGCCGGCCAGGGGCCATCCCATGAAGAGGGTGCAAGTTTTTCGTTAAAAGGCAATACCTGTGTGGGGCCGCACCACATATCCCAATCAAGGTTGGCAGGAACCGTTTCAGCAGGTAAATCATAGGGAACAGCAGGATCTCCTACGTTAACTTTAACATTTTTCAGTTCGCCGATGTAGCCATTGATAACCAACTCACAGGCTTTGCGGAATCCATCGTTGGATCGCTGCATACTACCTGTTTGAAAAACTATATTATTTTTACGTGCAGCCTTTACCATGCTGCGACCTTCTTCTACTGTGAGCGATAATGGTTTTTCACAAAAAACATGCTTCTTTTTATTGGCTGCATGCACAGAATGAACTGCATGCCAGTGGTCTGGTGAGGCTATAATTACTGCATCAATATCAGAACGTTCGAGCAGTTCGAGGTAATTTTTATAGGTAGATAATCCTTTGAATCCACTTCCTGTATTTTCTGTATAATACTGTTGTACTACATTTTTAAAGGCATCTAGCTTGGTTTCATAAACATCACTTGCGGCAACCATTTGCGCATCTGGCAATCTCAGAAACTGGCTGGCAAGTCCCCTGCTTTGTTTGCCGGTGCCTATAAATCCCAAAACAATTTTATCGCTGGGCGCTACATAACCCGGCCCTCCCAATACATTTCTGGGAACAATAGCTATAGTTGCCATAGCTGCAAATGACTTGCTTAAAAATTCCCTGCGTTTCAAATTCTTATTTTCCATTCTGTTAGTATGAGGTTTTATTTAAAAAATCTCCCCAATTTAGCAAAATAGTTTGATTATTGCTTAAAAATGCATCTTCAATTACCCATAAACAAGGGGTGTTGTCTCAACAAATTGAACTAAAGTATTCTATATACATCTAAACAAAAAGTGATAATTTGGTAATTGGTATCATTTATGTAGTACCATTATAAAAAACCCAGACCATGAAAAGGTTTTTGATTATATCGTTGATCTTCGTATCGTTTATTTCATCTGTTCAATCTTCCCCAGATGCAATTGTAGGGGTGTGGAAAACAAAAGGTGATAAATACATGGTACGCATCGATAAAGTGGGTCAGTTTTATCAAGGCCGTATAATCTGGCACTTACAAAAATCTTCAGATGCCCGGCAACCTGTACTTGATGTAAACAATCCTGATGAAAGAATGCGGCTGCATCCTCTCAGGGGTACACGTATGCTGGCTGAACTATCCTATAATATGGAAAAGTCTAAATGGTTAAATGGCATTCATTATAACCCAGAGACCGGTGAGCTATTTCACTGTGAAATTGTCATGAAAAATGAAGATGAAATTTTGGTAACAGTCTTTTTTAATACACCGGGTGACGGTTATACAGAAACATGGAAAAGGCAGCCTGTTTAAACTGCTAATACCTGCTATTGATTTTATCAAATTTTATTCCTCCAAAAAACCTTCCATCAAACGTTTCCATTGTGGCCAGGCCATACCACTGAAAGCAGCCACAGCTACCACCGAATTTCTGGCGGTATCCAATAAATTATCTGTTTCAGTATTCGGTACAATTCGTTCTGCTTGATCTGGTTTAGGCATAATGATTACATATTTGATTACAAGTATGTAATATCTCAAATTCCATTCCTGCTTTTGTAAAAACGGACTTAAGCCCGGCCAGAATGCTTTAACAAATCAAAGTGCCCGCAAAAGTTGTAGATAATTTTCTACGTATGGGTAAAATCAACTAAAGCATTTTTGCTATTAATTCAGGAAGATTTGCGAATGATTTCTACCAATTCCCCTTTACCCATAATGACTTTTGATGCCATGTTGATGAAAAAACCCTGGCAAACCACCCCAGGGGTAGCATCGAACCAGGCAGACAATTGTATGGGATCATCTACCATACCTAAGTGGCAATCGATGATATAATTGCCTTCGTCTGTGACATAAGGCTTTTCGCCACCTGAGGTTCTCAGTATTGGGTTAAAACCTTCCCTGTCAAACCTCTTTAGTAAAGCAGGATACGAAAATGGAATAACTTCTACAGGAAGCGGGAACTTTCCAAGCTTCTTTACTTGTTTAGCCGAATCGGCTATTACCACCATTTTTTTGGAATTGGAGGCAACAATTTTTTCTCTGAGCAACGCGCCCCCTCCACCTTTGATCAAATTTAACTGTGGATCAAACTCATCGGCTCCATCAATGGTAAGGTCAATTTCAGTGTGCTCCTGAAGTGTAGTAATGGGTATGTTAACTTCCCTCGCTATGGTTTCTGAGCGGCCGGAAGTTGGAATGCCTTTTATACTTAATCCCTTTGAGACTCGTTCTCCTAGTAAACGCAAAAAGTAATAAACCGTAGAACCACTTCCCAGGCCTACAATCATATGGTTTTCTACAAGGTTTACGGCATGCTCAGCGGCAAGAAATTTTTCTTTTTCTATTGGTGAATCAATCATGGTAGCATTTTATGAGGCAATTATAAGATTATCCTGCTTTTGGTAAAAGCTTAGCCTAAACATATTTTCTCAATACCCGCTCTACGCCTGGCAGATATGACTGACCAAAGAGATTTACATGCACCATATAGGGGTAGATGTTGTAAATTTCTGCCCGCTGTCCAAAACCCGTTTCCAATGGATAAGTATTCTGGTAAGCCCGGTAAAAAGAAGCATCAAAACCTCCAAACATCTGGGTAAAGGCAAGCTCTATTTCGCGATGACCATAGTATACGGCCGGATCCATAATACATGCTTTACCCTCTGGTGAAACCATAACATTACCACTCCATAGATCACCATGCAATAAAGCAGGTGGTTCAGGCAGGAGTAATTCGGGCAGTCGGGTATACAAACTTCGGTATTTCTTAACAAAATTACCTTCGACCAGATTGTTGTATATGGCCAGTTGAATTTGTACTTCGAGCCTCTTCTCAATAAAAAATTCAATCCAGTCACTTTGGAATTCATTACTTTGCGGAAGCCTTCCTATGTAGTTGTTATGATCAAGGCCATATAATGAATGGCTGCAATTTTTATGCATAAGCGCCAATGAACAACCAAAATCTTCCCAGTAATCAGATACCCTGCGACCACTTTCCACATACTCCAGCAACAGATAATTTTTTTCACCGACATTTCCATATCCCAATACGTCTGGCACAAAGATATTTCCGCTCTCCCCCAATTTACTTAATCCTGAAGCCTCTTTTACAAACATATCTTCCGGATAATCCTGATTCCATTTCAAAAAAAAGGTCCCATCAGAAGTAATCAATTGCAAAGTATTGTTGATACATCCGCCTGAAACGAATTGAAATGACAAAATCTCAACTGATTTACCCAGGGTTTGAAAAAGCGCTGATTCAAAAAACTGAGAACTATCTGAAGAACGGAACATATTTCAGGAATTTGATTGTAAAAAAGGGTGGTTTTCCTCGAGATAATCAATGAAAATGTTACAAGCCTCTTCAAGCATTTCGTAGACTTTTTCAAAACCCTTTAAACCACCATAATATGGATCAGGCACATCCCGACCGCTCTTTTGCGCATCAAAATCCCGCATTTTGAATAATTGAGATTTTATCTTAGGATGCCGCTCCATCTGTGCTTTAATATGCTGATAATTGCTTGTATCCATGGCAAGTATGTAATCGAAAGTCTGAAAATCGTGGTCATTGATTTTTCTGGCTGTGTGTTCCAGCAATATATTATGTTGCCCGGCAATTTCAAAGGAACGCGGATCTGGCGGTGAACCTGTATGGTAAGCAGCCGTTCCCGCAGAATCAAAATGAAAATGTTTCAGCAAGCCTCTTTCCTCAATTAACTTTTTAAAAATACCTTCTGCCAAAGGTGAGCGGCAAATATTACCTAAACAAACAAAAAGTACCTTAATCTCCCTCATAAATATAATTTTATTTATAATCTATTTAATTATTTCAACAATATGTAATTTTTTTCAAAATATTTCGAATGTATGGGTTACATCAATATCGCAATCGGTATATATAGGTACATAACACAATTTTATTCATACACCTGTTTAACATTTAGCCCAAAGGCCTCTTGAAACGCAAGAGGCTTTTTTTTTGCTTATATCTTTTTAACGATTGCAAATGGCTGCATAAGAACAATATCTGCATTTATCAAGATCTTCTGTTGGATTAAAGTTTACGTTAGGGTCGTAAATTTCTACAAGTACTTGGCTTAACAGATTTTCAAATTCTTCCAAATATGGCCTTGCATCCGTAATTATCTCACTATTTTTAGCGTATGGCTCTTTCATTTCCAACTTCCAATCAAAATGATCTCCAAATAATTCACTTAAATTAAAAAGAGCTGGTTGTAGAAATTTGTTTTTCCATTTACCGCTTTTGTCAGCCAGCAAGGCATAGAAAAAAAGTTGAAGTACTGCTTTATTTCGATTTTTATCCTCTCTGTCGAACAGAGAATCCATTGATTTAAAGTTGCTTTTATCACGGCCGGTTTTATAATCTGCCAACCTCAGTACCTGGTCTTTTTCATCAATTCGGTCGATAACTCCTTTAAGAGAAACCATGTAAGTTTTAAGGTCAGTTTCTACAGAAATCAATGTACTGTAGCCCTGGTTCTGCCCTGCTTCCAGTCCTTGTATATTAAAAGGCGCATACTTTCTATCAATTTCCAATACCTTCAATAGCATTTTTTTAAGAATCTCCCTGATTAGAACCCATTGACCTTCTGACTCGATAATTTCATGTTCCTGCATACTATATTGTTTCCGATAGGCTTTTTCTATGCTACCTGAAACCTTTTTTTGCAGTTCGTTGACATCTTTGCTTTCAATAGTATGATTCTTATCCAAAAAATCAGCATATAAAAATTCTGCGGCCAGGTGAAACAAATTCCCAAGCTCTTTCATCCCTATATTCTCTTCAATTTCTTTTTCTTCGTCCAGTTTCAATACATACCTGAAATAAAATCTCAGTCTGCATTCGAGGTAGGTGTTGATGGCAGAAGGTGTAAAGGATGCTGGTTTTTCAGTTCCCTCCCGGCAATAATTCATCAAGTGCTTTAAGATTTCATCTGTTTTCACGATTGAAATTGTGCGCGGCTGTGAAATTGTTACCGGCGACTGAAGAAGTTTATGTTCAATATTCAGACCAGACTCAAATTGCAATTGCAATAAGAAGCGACTCACTTCACCCCGGTGGCCCTCAAAATCTTCTGTATTGTAGAGCAGAAAAACCCTTTCTGCCCTTTGTAAAAGCCGGTAAAACAGGTAAGAAAAAATCGCATCTCTGGTTTCAAAGGTAGGTAGTCCAAAACCTCGCCTCAAATTTAGAGGAATAAAAGAATTTTGCTGGGGCTTAGCAGGAAAGACCCCGTCATTCATCGAAAGAATAAACACATTTTTAAAATCGATATTGCGGGTTTCGAGCATACCCATAACCTGAAGACCTTCCAGGGGTTCTCCTTCAAATGGAAGCCTCAAAGAAAGCACAATCTGTCTGAAAAGTCTTACGAAAGCATATAGGTCGGTATCCATTTGATATGCCACAAACAGATCTCCCAGCCTGGTGAGGATTTTCTGATAGTGCCCGATAAATTCCCATTCAACTGATCCTGTATTTTCTTCTGAAAAATGAGAGAGCAGGGTTTGCAAATACTGTATCAGGGCTTTTCCATCCTCCGCTTTATGCATCAAATCGAGGAAAAAGGGATGTGAGAGGTCTAATTCATCAGAAGAAATATATACCCTGTTTCTTTCGATCAATCGTTCGCATAATTCTTCAATGAATTCGTATTCAAATTTTTGCACAAAAGGATGCCTGAGAAGCGGAATAAGATGACGATGGTTAAACCATACTTCACCATCTGACCTGGACCTGGTGAAGAGCTGCAAATCGGTTATAATGTTAACAAAACTATGCGTTAGAGAGGCGCTGACCGGATAGCCCATGGTTATATTTAATCTCTCAAGTTCCTGTGGCAGGGCATTTAATACGGGAAATAATAATTGTTCATCTGCCAGCACAATGGCAGTTTCTTCATTGAGGCTAATGGGTTCTTCTACATTATTTTTTTCAAGCATCATGGCCATGGCTTGCGCCTGCCCGATATTCAATGGCGCTCCAACAAATGTGATTTTCTTTTCCTTGTTCTGAAAATTGTTGTTCCATGTCTCTGGAAATGTGCGGGATAAAACGGGGTGTTTACGCATCGCCCGAATGAACTGACCTGCCTCATTCAAAGCATCACTGGTATAATATTCATCTGCATCCCAGTATATCCTGGCACGTCCTGCTTCTACAAGCTGAGATATAATCTGAATTTCTGAGTTTGACAATGCATTAAAACCAGCAAAAACTATGTCCTGGTTTTCGGTTTTTTCCAGCATAAACTGCGGGTTTTCTGCTACATAACGATAGATTTTACCTTCATAACCAAGGCGTAAATCATCCAGATTTTTATTGAAGTCTGCATAAATTCCATACAATTTTTCCCACAATCTCAAATAATTTTTCTGGTGGGTAGAAAGTTTGGCGCCAAAAGCTTTCCAAAAAGTAAGAATATGTTGTTTTTGTTCCTCAGTGAGATAATCTTCCGGACGTTCTAATTCTTTTTGTTCCAGTAAATTGCTAAATAATCGTTTGACATCTGCGAGGTATTTATCCATTTCGTCAAAGTCACCGAGCAATGTTTCCCCCCAGAAAAAGAAGTGTTCGGCTTTTTCACTGCTGTTCAGGGCAGCGGTAAACACTCCGTAAAGCTCAAAAATTAATTGAAGCTTATCGGCCTTTTCATATGGCGAATAGCGGGTAATATAATCTGAAATACCATAAATATTGGGCGACCAAAGGGGTTTTTGCGCTATTTCTGAAAGGTATTTATTGAAAAATAAACCTGCCCTGCGGTTTGGGAATACAATATGCAAATGCGACATATCCATCCCGTGCTGGTCGAGTAATTCTGTAGCTATGGTATGCAGAAAGCCGTTTTTCATTGCACTTCTACGATTTCTGGTTTTTCATCTTCCTGTAAATACAACAAAAATGCACTTACCTGCCGGTAACCCATATCACTGAGTACCTGCTTATATCTTTGTACCTGCTTTAGATAGCTGTCTTGTTTTTTCCCGGTTTTAAAATCTATCACAATGGCTTCTGAGCCTTTGAGCAACACGCGGTCAGGGCGTCTTGACATTTCGTTTGGAATCAAAAGCGTGTGTTCATTTTTAACGATCCATTCTTCTGAAAACCATTGTCTGATTTGTGGGTCTGCAAACAATGCCGAAATTTTCTGTTCCAGAATTTCAGCATTTTGCTGATCTATAATTCCTTCCCGAATAAGATTCCTGATCGCCTGTGATGCATGGGGTTGATATTCTATTTCTGATAATATCCTGTGCATAAGTACTCCATAAGAAACCTGCTTTTGGTTAGCCGGATTTTTTCGTCTGGCAATAACAAGTTTTCGATTCCATTCGCTACCCAGATATTTTAAAAGCGGCATATCTTTGGTATGGCTTCCAGATTTTTCATCTCCCTGGCTGTACACAAAGTTGCCGAGGGTGAATTGTTTGCAATCATTGCCTTCCATACGTTTCAAACCGGGAATTTGAATGATATTATCGTCCACTGCATGTAACATACATGAAATATCTTTTACCATTAACTTCTGGCTTTTTGGCTTATCCGGTGCCAAAATGATGAGAAATTCCTCAGCACGGGTAAGTGCTACATACAATAGATTGAGGCTGTCAACCATTTCCCTTTGAAACTCGAGGAAATAGTCATTTTGAAAAAGTGTATTTCTCAAGCCGGATCCAAATTTTAATGGGATAATACCAGCCTGATCAAATGGTTCTGCTTCAGAGGCTCTCCATATTATTTTTTGATTTTTGCTATCGGGTTCCAAAGGCCAGTTGCACCAGGGCAGGATTACAGCTTTAAATTGCAGTCCTTTTGATTTGTGAATGGTCATTACGCGCATAGCATTGGCAGATTCTGGTATTTGCAGTGCTCTTTTATATCCGTTTTCATTCCACCAGCGTAAAAACCGGTTTATATCGCTGTAAAACTCGTTCAGGAAATCGAGAACTGCATCCTGAAAAGCAATCAAAAAAGGCTGAGCACCCTGCAGTTCGTTTAATTTAAACAATCGAATGAGAGATTCTGTAAGCTGTAACAATGGCTTCTGCTGTAAATTGCCTCTGTTTTCAATAAATTCTGCAGGTAGAAGTTCCAGAAGTGCTTCGCCGGGTTTTGTTAAGCTTGTATTTAAAGTATTTCCTTCAGGGTCGCATATATAAAGATACTCTGTAACAAGTTCAGCAATGGCAAGTTCCTCCTTTTCATTAAGCAATACTTTGAGTGCACTTAACAGCAGGCGCACTGCGGGGGCAGCATCCAGTCGAAGCGACTCCGGCGAAATCACATCATAGACAATCCCGGCTTTAGCATGGGGCCCGGTTTTCCATTCCATCATTTGTTTAACCACTTCATCGCCCTCACTGCGCTTTCTCACCAAAATGGCTATGTCATGCGCAGGTACTCCGATACGTTGAAGTTCTTCAATATATCTTGGCAAATCTGTTGTAAGCCTTTCCTTCCACGGAGGTGAAGTATCTTTTTCATTAGGATACAATCTTATTTCTACATATCCGGCTCCTACAGTTTCTTCAGCTTTGGATGGAGAAATTTGCTGAACAGCATCTTTGTACAACTCCTCAAAATTCAAAAGCGTGGTTTCAGTACCTTCATTGAGTTTTTCACCCTCCAATTCACTTTTTTCCTCAAGAATCTCAGGGGCTTTATTAAAAACAGCATTGTTAAAATCAATAATATTGCGATGGCTTCTCCAATTGATGCTGAGTTGGTGTGGCTGACTGATGTCCTCATCGATATCCTGATATATTTTACCTGCAAGAAGCTCCCAGTTTCCACTTCGCCAGCGATAAATCGATTGTTTGACATCACCAACTATCAGACTCAGGTTAGATTCTGACAGACCATTGATTAACAAAGGTTTCAGGTTGTCCCATTGAAAAGTGGATGTATCCTGAAACTCGTCAATTAGAAAATTACTGAATCTCGTTCCGGTCTTTTCGTAAATAAAAGGGGCATCATTTTCATGGGTGATTCCCCGCAGAAACATTCCGTTATCAGATATCAACATAGTGTCATGTTCATATCTGTACTGCGTAATTTTAGATTGCAGATCAGACAATAAACCAAACACATAGAGATTTTTTTCTACCTGTATGGCGGTATTGTAAATAATTCCCTCTCCGTCGTAATGTGTCAGAATGGAGGATAACAAGTCTTTCAATCCACCGTTAACGCACTGTATAATATCTTTTTTACGGGATGAGCTTTTGGTGTACCATGCCTCCTCGTTTTCAGAAGCATCCTTGACCCTTTTTCCATACTCATATTCCTTCCGGCTTACAAGTTTATCAAAATAACCCCCCACACCTGATTTTCCATAGGCAAAATCATCCGGGGTGAGATCGTACTTTTGCATGAGATTAAGTCCTTCCTGACCCAAACTTTTCATGTTTTGTTCAAAATCCTTTCTGATTTTCTGCAGCTTTTTCTGAAAATCTGTAAAAAAGTCTGGTTTTTGATTCAGGTCATTTAATATTTCAGCGTTTCTTTGAAATTCTTCCTTAAATAGCTCTTCTGAAAGGCTTTTTATGTTTTTGCGTACATCCCAGCTTTTATTATCATCTAACTGGCTATGTGCATAGTCTACAATCCATTGAGTAATTTTTGCATTTCCTCCAAGTTCATCGAGCAGACGATCGGTAATTTCAGAAATGACTTTATCCTGATCCATCTCTACCTTGTAATTGCCCAGCATGCCGAGGTCGCGGGCAAAAGATTTAATGATTGATTGAAAAAAGCTATCAATGGTACTTATATACAGAGCGCTGTAGTTATGAAGGATATGCCTGATCAACAAATGGGCTTTTTGGCTAAGTTCATTTTCATCGAATTGAAAAAAAGAGCACAACTCCTCCTTCATGGCGCTTTTATGACCGTTGGCAAGTGCGGTAAGCTCATGCACTATGCGTTCTTTCATCTCGCGGGTTGCCTTATTGGTAAAGGTAATGGCAAGAATTTGCTGGAAAGCTACGGGTGATTGTAATGCCAGTTTGAGGTATTCCAAAACCAACCGATAGGTTTTACCCGAGCCGGCAGAAGAGCTGTATATATGAAAAATTTTCTCAGAGCTTTGGAGCTGCATTTCTAACCTTCCTTTTTCTGCCAGTAACTTTCTTCTATCGATGGAAAATCACCACTTTTAACATCATCGATAAAATTGTGCATAGCTCCGGTTATTATTTCACTTAAGTCGGCATATCTGCGTAAAAATCTGGGATTAAATTCTTTATTGATTCCCAGCATGTCGTGCATCACAAGCACCTGTCCGTCTACACGAGGTCCTGCGCCAATACCTATAATGGGTATGCTCAATTTTTCAGCCACTTTTTCAGCGAGTTCAGCCGGTATTTTTTCAAGAACTATGGAGAAACAACCAAGTTCTTCCAGCAACATAGCATCTTCTATCAGCTTTTGCGCCTCTTCTCCTTCCCGTGCCCTCACAGAATAGGTTCCGAATTTGTAAATGGATTGAGGCGTAAGGCCCAGGTGACCCATTACCGGTATACCTGCACTAAGGATACGGGTAACCGATTCCTGTATTTCTTTACCGCCTTCCATTTTTATGCCATGGGCCCCCGATTCTTTCATAATTCGAATAGCCGATCGCAGGGCTTCAGAAGAATTAGATTGATAAGAACCGAAAGGTATGTCTACCACAACAAAGGCACGTTTAACCGCCCGAATCACTGAAGTGGCATGATATATCATTTGATCCAGGGTAATGGGCAGCGTAGTTTCATTTCCCGCCATTACATTAGAAGCTGAATCACCTACCAGGATTACATCAATTCCTGCGGCATCAATTATGCGTGCCATAGAGTAATCATATGCGGTAATCATGCTGATTTTCTCACCACGTTCTTTCATGGCGTGAAGCTGATGGGTAGTAACCCTTTTAATTTCTGAAGCTGCTGATGACATAACTTTATTTAAAAAATTCAAAGGTATAAAAATAGCAAGAAAGTTGAAGGGATTCGTATTATAACGAATGTTGAGGTTTAATTTCTTGAATTTCCTGTTTTTGAAAAATCATTCTGCTAACTTGAATGAATCGTCGGAAAATCCCGTATAATCTTTTTAGATACTTCATGCATCGAATTTCAAATAGTCAGAATTTGTTAAATCAAAGAATCATGTTACTGAAAACAGAAAGTTTAACCCATATATTTACCAGCAATCCTGAGTTGTATTTCTATATGCCTTTGTTGTATGTGCTGTGGCAGGATGGGGAAATTAACCCATTGGAAAGGCGTCTGGTGGAAGAACTAATGCAAAATCAACCCTGGATGGATGAAAAGAAAAAAGAATCGATACTGCTACTCATTGATAACAGTCAGGCACCAGATTTAAGAATGCTGCAAAGCTGGAAAGAAGAAATTCAGAAAATTCTGCCCAAAGATCCCGGTCATGAAACATTGCTTAGCCTGGGTGCACGGCTTGCAAATTATCATATGAATCAAAAATTTCCAGCCTACGATACACCCGAATTGGTTTGGCAAATTGGTCTTGACATTCTGGGAAAAGAATCTATTTACCATTTCTACAAAGGCCATCCAACCATTACCGGAAAGCAAAAGACACTGGGCTCTTTCGACATTCAGTCTATGCAGTCGATATTGGACGGACATCATGCCGGTCTCATTGAACAGTTAAAAGCGCTGCTTGAAAATAATCAATTCAGATACAAGTACGATGGAAATATTGATAAGTACCGTGAAAAAGTGCTGGATTGGTCAAAAATCCTTGCTTCAAAAGGCTATGGCTCCTTAGCCTACCCTGAAGCCTATAGTGGCAAAAATGATATGGATGCCTACTTCCAGGTAATGGAAACCTTAAGCCTTCACGATCTCAGTCTGGTGATTAAATTTGGTGTTCAGTTTGGTCTCTGGGGAATGAGTATTTATTTTCTTGGAACTGAAAAACATCATAAAAAATACCTGGAAAATATTGGCAGTATGGAGCTCCCCGGTTGTTTTGCCATGACCGAAACCCATCATGGTTCAAATGTGAAGGGCATAGAAACCACTGCTACCTACCATCACGATAGCCATAGTTTCATAATTCATACTCCACATCGCCAGGCACGCAAAGAATATATTGGAAATGCTGCTTGCCATGGACAAATGGCGACTGTATTTGCCCAGTTGATGATTGATGGCCAGTGTTTTGGTGTAAATGCCTTCATAGTACCACTCCGAAACAAAGACGGTGTACTGCATACCGGTGTTGAAATTGAAGATTGCGGAAGAAAGATGGGTTTAAACGGTGTGGACAATGGACTGATTTCCTTTAACAATGTAGAAATCCCAAAGGAAAATATGCTCGACCGCTTTGCCAGTGTTGATGAATCAGGCCGCTTTCAAAGCCCTATTGCGAGTGAAAAAAGACGATTCTTTACCATGTTGGGTACCCTGGTAGGCGGAAGGATAGGTATACCCAGGTCTGCCTTATCTGCCGTAAAAAGTGGCTTAAACATTGCCATACGATATGGTGATAAGCGCAGGCAATTCGGACCTGAAGGAGGAGAGGAGGTTCCCATTCTTAACTACAGGATGCATCAGCGCAGGTTAATGCCTTTGCTGGCCAGAACCTATGCACATCATTTTGCCCTGCGATATCTGACTCATCGCTTCTTACATCGTAAGGAAGAAGAAATGCAGGAAATTGAAGCTTTGGCCGCCGGTATGAAGGCTGTAGTGACCTGGCATTGCACCCAAAGTCTGCAAGAATGCCGGGAAGCCTGTGGTGGTAAAGGGTATCTTTCTGAAAACCGTATCGATGCACTAAAAAATGATACAGATGTGTATACAACTTTTGAGGGTGATAATGTAGTGCTTATGCAACTGGTTGCCAAAAGCCGCCTATCTGATTTTAAAAAGAATTTCAGTGATATCACTTTGTTTACCATGACGGGCTATTTGGCAGATAAAGCCATGACAGTTTTATCAGAAAAAAATCCCTTCATCGTTAGGAATACGCAGGAATCTCATTTACTCGATCCTGAGTTTCACCTGGCCGCATTTAGATATCGTGAAACGGATATCCTCACTTCAGCCGCCAGAAGATTAAAGAGGTTGATGGAAGGTGGGCTCGATTCTTTTGATGCCATGAATGTTTGTCAACATCATCTTATCAATGTTGGTAGGGCGTATATTGATCGCATTGTACTCGAACAATTTTTAGAAGTTGTAGAAAAAACGCCAAATCAAGAATGCAGAAATGTGCTGAAGAAACTCTGTCAATTATATGCGCTGTACGAAATCGAAAGCAATGCCACATGGTACCTTGAGCAGGGTTATATTGATGGTGTTAAAAGTAAAGCCATTCGTAAAATGGTAAATCAACTTTGCTGGGAAATCCGACAAGATGCCGTTCCACTGGTTGATGCTTTTGGCATTAGTAATGTATTGCTCAATGCCGAAATCGTCAGTTCATAAACCAGCCAGGAAGGGCTAAAGACAAGGCAGGTATGTAACTTACCAGCAATAAAACCAAAAAACTTACCAGGAGAAAAGGTATGCTGGACTTGGCTACGTTTTCAATACTGGTTTTACCTATTCCGGCTGCCACAAAAAGGCAGACACCAACTGGGGGGGTATTCAGCCCTATGATCAGATTAAGAACAGCAATAACTGAAAATTGAATCGGATCAACACCGGCGCCAACTGCCACTTTCAACAATATGGGGTATAATATCAGAAGAGCCGCTATGGTTTCCATAAATGAACCAACAACGATCAGCAAGAGGTTGATAAGTAAAATAAGCAATATTGGATTTTCGGTAATTCGCAACAATCCACCGGCAATGGCTTCAGGTACATTTTCACTAATGAGGATCCAGCCAAAAAGATTGGCAAATCCTACCAGCACCATGAGTGAGGCTGTTGTACCGGCAGATTCGTACAAAAGGGATGGAAAATCCTGCCACCGAATACTTTTGTATATAAATACACCTATAAATAAGGCATATACCACGGCTACTATCGAAGCTTCCGTAGGAGTAAATACGCCGCCTACAATGCCAAACAATATCAGAAACATCATCAATAAAGACCAGAAAGCATCATAGAAGCCCCCGAGTATTTTGCGAAAGCCCGATCGCGGATGTTTGGGATGGTTCCTTTTTCTGGAAATCAAATAGGAAACTATCATGAACCCGGCAGCCAGCATCAGTCCCGGAACAGCCCCGGCCAGAAAAAGCTTTCCAATGGAAAGACCGGTGAGTGATCCTGCAATGATCATGGGCAGGCTGGGTGGTATAATCGGACCAATGGTAGAGGAGCTGGAAGTTACGGCACAGGCAAATCCCGTTTCATAACCTTCTTTTTTCATTGCCGGTATCATCACCGATCCTATGCTGGCAGTATCTGCTATGGCCGTTCCTGAAATCCCGGCAAAAATCATGGATGAGCCTATATTGGCCAGGCCAAGACCACCCCTTATATGCCCCAGCAGATGATTGCAAAAGGCAATAATCCGGTCGGTCATGCCGCAATGGTTCATCAGATTTCCCGCAAGGATAAAACCGGGGATGCTCAATAGAACAAAAACATCTATACCCGCAAACATTTTTAAGGGAACCACTACCCAGGGTAAGCCAGCTCCAACTACATAGGCAAAAGCAGAAATTCCCAGTGCAAAAGCAACAGGAAAGCCTAAAATCAAGAGCAGAAAAAATAAAACAAACAGTATCCAGATCATTTTTTTGGATTGAATAAAATGCGGATCAAAACATCTATACTAAATATAAGCATCATAACCATAAGTATAAAAAGACCTGCAAACACAAAGGCCATAGGTATTTCCATAGCTGGTGATGTTTCATCGAAGCCATACTGCAGAAATACCCATGCATAATAAGAGCTTATTCCCATGAAAACAACCACCAGGGCCCACACCGTAGCATCGAGTATTTTAATGCTTTCTTCTTTTAAATATCGATGGATTAATTCAAGGCGCACAAAAGAGCCATTCTGTATACCCGAGCCTACACCAAAAGCAATGGTGTAGATAAAGAATGCCCTCGCTGCCTCTTCCGTCCAGGATGGAGTAGACTCCAATAAAAACCGGCTGAAAATTTGCAGGGTTACAGTTAAAATCATTGCTGAAAAGCTTATCAAAACTCCCACCCTGGCTAGCTTGTGCAATTTATTCATGGCAATAATGCTTCCTTTTGAATTTCGGTATAAAAATCTCTTATGCTTTCCGGTAAAGTTTCTGATACCACAGCTCTTGCCCTTTCCCTGAAAGCCTTTACATCCGGTTCCACTATGTTCATTCCACGTTCTTTAAGATAATCAAACAAGGCTGCTTCTTTCTGCATAAAGCTGAATTCATGAAATTTTTCCATGGCTTCAGCTGCTTCAAGGACCATATGGCGATGAGATTCACTCAGGTTTTGAAAAAAGTTTTCACCCATTACGACATAAATCCAACCGTAAACATGCTCGGTGAGATTCAGGTATTGCTGCACTTCGTACAAAGCCGCGCTGGCAATGAGGGCAAAAGGATTTTCCTGTGCATCTACTGTTCCTTGTTGCAGGGCTGTAAAGACTTCAGAAAATGCCATGGGGGTTGGTTTAGCTCCCAGTGCTTCCCAGGTTTTTACAAAAACGGGGACATTGGGAACCCTTAAAATGATTCCTTTTAAATCATCGGGATGCCGTATGGGCCGGTTACTTGTCAGGTGTCTCGGGCCTCTCTTAAAAACTGCCAGTGGTCTTATGCCCGCTTCTTCTATCAAAGCAGATTTTATTTTTTCACCAGCTGCACCCTTCAGCACAGATTCAAGGTGTTCATGGTTTTCGATGAGGTAAGGGACTGCACACAATGCAGCTGGTTCTGACCAGTTTTGCAAGGTTTCCCCACTGATGGTCATTTCTACTATTCCTGCCCGGATACTGCGAATCATATCCCTTTCAGATCCCAGCTGTTCCGACGGAAATACACGCACTTTAATTTGTCCATCCGAAATGGAATCGAGGTAGTCAGCAAAATACAGGGAAGACAAATGCCAGATATCCTTTTCATTGCCCTGATGACCCAGGCGGATAATAATTTCTTCTTTGGTTTGGCAGGCGCTGCATACCAGCCAAAGTAAAGGCACTGAAAAAAGCAAGAGAAGGTTTTTCTTCATGAATTATCAGTTTTACAGGGTTGGATTAGATTGCAATAATAATTAATGCCTGTAGTTAATTTTACTTTTTTTACAATCTTGCGGAATAGGTGATTTATAGTAGGAAATTATTTTGGCCAGGGCGCTTTTTCAGAAATCAATTTATATTCGACCAATTCTTCCCAGAAGGCCTGTGGAATTTTTACTTTCATGGATTCCACGTTGGCTTTTGCCTGATCAGGGTACCTGGTTCCGGGAATGACAGCTGTAACTATCTCCGGTGCAGCCGAAAACTGGAGTGCCGCGGTTCTAAGATCAGTCCCATATTTTATGGCCAGTTTACTCATCTTTTCCCGTTTTTCCTTAAAGCCCTCCGGCATCTCTCCCCAGTAATTGTAACGATCAATCCCGGCAAGAAATCCGGCATTCAATGGAGCACCAACCACAATATCCACTCCTTTTTCTTCACATGCGGGAAACAAGCGCTCCAAGGCATCTTCATGGTACATCAGCGAATACTGGGTAGCTGAGAGACATACGTCCGGATCGGCGACTTTTAGGGTTTCGAGGATGGGTTCAATCCGGTTGACCCCCAGGCCCCATCCTTTGATCAGTCCCTCTTCCTTCATTTTGGTCAGTTCAGGCATGGCTCCTTTGGCGGCCACTTTAAAATAATCTTTCCAGTTAGCCTTCATGTCCCCGTTTTCAGGGGAGAGATCGTGAATAAATACAATGTCAATTCTGTTGATGCCAAGCCGTTGAAGGCTGTCTTCTATGGATCTGCGTACGCCGGATGCTGTATAATCATATTCGTAATCAAAGGGAGAGGCATCTTTCCAGGAGTTGTTTCTTGGTGCATCCCTGGCAGCTTTCAATATCCTGCCCACTTTGGTGGCCAGTACATAATCTTCCCGCTTTTGGTTGTGGAGAAATCGGCCAAAACGCCGTTCACTTAAACCCAGTCCATACCAGGGAGAAGTGTCAAAAAATCTGACGCCAGCCTCCCAGGCACCTTCCATAGCTTGTTGTGCCTGTTCATCTGTCGTTGGGCGAAACCCATTGCCGATGGCCACACCGCCAAGACCAAAATTGGATGGCAGTTTTACTCTCGTTCTATTTGTCTTCTCCTTTTCATCCAACGGATTGTTAAAACCAAATCCCTGCAAATAGGAGGTCATTCCAACAGCCATCCCTAATTTCAGGGACTTATTTATAAATTTCCTTCTATTGTTCATAGGAATACTTGATTTACTTTCAAAAGTTAAGTTAATGTATTTTTGATTTAGAGGCAAAATTAAGCGCTTCAAAATGATACCTCTCCATTTTCTTTGCCCAAAACCGTATCGGCTTTTGGAAGAGGTGTGTTTTCGATTTTTTTAATCAATGATTTCCTATCGATTGTAAATCAAACTCAACCATTCTTTTATTATCCAGGTTAACATCACTGAATCAAATGCTTCAGACCTGGATGTAATGAGAGGATTATTCAGCCGATGGCTTTCGGCAAATAGTATGAATTGCCTTATTTTGCAAGGGATTAAAATTTATTGAAATTATGAACATAGAATGGACCACCGTTAAAGAATACCAGGATATCACCTACCGCAAATCTGGCGGGGTGGCAAGAATTGCATTTAACAGACCGGAAGTAAGGAACGCCTTCAGGCCCAAAACAGTAGGTGAACTTTTTGAAGCTTTTTTAGATGCCCGTGAGGACACAAGCATTGGCGTTGTTTTGCTTTCCGCCGAAGGACCATCCCCCAAAGACGGGGTATATTCCTTTTGTAGTGGTGGTGATCAGCGCAGTCGGGGCCATCAGGGCTATGTGGATGATGAAGGTATGCCCCGCCTCAATATCCTGGAAGTGCAAAGATTAATCCGCTTTATGCCTAAGGTAGTTATAGCCGTTGTACCGGGATGGGCTGTTGGCGGTGGTCACAGTTTACATGTTGTTTGTGATCTTACGCTGGCAAGTAAAGAACACGCAATATTTAAACAAACAGATGCCGATGTCACCAGTTTCGATGGGGGTTATGGATCGGCATACCTGGCCAAAATGGTAGGACAGAAACGTGCCAGGGAAATTTTCTTTCTCGGAAGAAACTATTCAGCGAAGGAAGCATATGATATGGGCATGGTCAATGCAGTGATTCCCCATGAAGAACTGGAAGATACCGCTTATGCATGGGCGCAGGAAATTCTCGCCAAATCGCCCACAAGTATAAAAATGCTGAAGTTTGCTTTTAATCTCACAGACGATGGAATGGTAGGACAACAGGTATTTGCCGGAGAAGCAACCCGTCTTGCCTACATGACGGAAGAAGCCAAAGAGGGTCGGAATGCATTCCTGGAAAAGAGAAAACCTGATTTCAAAAATATTAAGTGGATTCCCTAAACGGATTTTCCCAAAACCGGAGAACTGTCAGGACAATTGCATTTTCAATTCCTGTGCCAGATACGTACCAGTATAGCTTTCCGGTTTTCGGGCCACTTCTTCGGGAGTTCCCTGGCAAACTATGTTTCCGCCTTCAGCGCCCCCTTCAGGACCTAAATCGATAATGTAATCTGCCGATTTAATGATATCGAGGTTGTGTTCGATTATCAACACTGTATTTCCCTTTTCCACCAGTCGGTTTAAGACTTCAAGAAGATGTTGTATGTCTTGAAAATGCAAGCCCGTTGTTGGTTCATCCAGGATATAAAGGGTTTTGCCGGTATCTCTTTTTGATAGTTCCGTGGCCAATTTAACCCTTTGTGCTTCTCCACCTGAAAGCGTTGTGGCATGTTGCCCGAGGCTGATATAACCCAAACCCACATCATTGAGCACTTCAACTTTCCGAAGAATTTTCGGCTGATTTTCAAAAAATTCAACGGCCTGCTCTACCGTCATATCAAGTACGTCTGAGATAGACTTTCCTTTGAATCTTACCTCCAGGGTTTCTCGATTGTATCTTTTTCCTTTGCAGGTTTCACAGGGCACATGCACATCAGGCAGGAAATCCATTTCAATTACTTTCATGCCTGCGCCTTCACAGGTTTCGCAGCGACCTCCCTTTACATTAAAAGAAAACCTTCCGGGTTTATAGCCCCTGATTTTAGCTTCAGGGAGGTTTGAATATAAAGATCTGATTTCGGTAAATACACCGGTATAAGTTGCAGGATTTGAGCGAGGTGTTCTTCCAATCGGACTCTGATCAACTTCAATTACTTTATCAATATTTTTGAGACCATCGATCGAAACATAAGGCAAAGATTCTTTTCGCGATCTGAAAAAATGTGCATTGAGAATTGGGAAAAGTGTTTCATGTATAAGTGAAGATTTTCCACTCCCTGATACTCCGGTTACACATATCATTAGTCCCAGTGGGATTTCAATATCTACGTTTTTAAGATTATGGCCATTTGCACCTTTCAGAGTTAATTTCTCGCCGGAGGCCTTTCGGCGATTGGCAGGAATGGATATTTCCTGGGTGCCATTAAGAAAAGCTGCTGTTAAACTGTTGTATGCTAAAAATTCTTTCGGGGAGCCCTGGGCTACGATCTGTCCGCCATGCAGTCCCGGCCCAGGACCTATATCAATGATATGATCGGCTTCGAGCATCATTTCTTTGTCATGTTCAACCACAATTACGCTGTTGCCTATATCCCTGAGATCTTTCAGTGAATTGATCAGTTTAATGTTGTCGCGCTGATGTAAACCGATACTGGGTTCATCAAGAATATACAACACACCGGTCAATTGCGTTCCGATCTGGGTGGCAAGTCTGATGCGTTGTGCTTCTCCTCCGGATAGCGTCCTGAGCGGACGGTCGAGTTGAAGGTAGGTGAGGCCTACTTCCATCAGAAAGCGAATGCGTTTTCTGATTTCCTTAAGAATTTCGGTGGCGATTCTGTTTTGCTTCTCGTTAAGCCTTGTTTCAAGATTTTCAAACCAATTCCAGAGTGCCTGTATGTCAAGTTGAGCCAGCTGAGCTATATTTTTCCCATCAATGAGGAAGTGAAGTGATTCTTTTTTGAGTCGTTGGCCATTGCACGAGGGACAAACCTTTACCGAAGTATATTCACCGACCCAATCTCTTATTTTTTCAGAACCTTCATCTTTTTGTTTTTCCAGAAAGCTTATAATACCTTCAAATTTGGTATTCCATTCTGTACCCGGGTATTTTACAGAAGAAACAGCAACTGGCACATTGTCACCATAAAGTAGCACATCAAGTGCTTTTTCGGGGAGTTTATGAATTGGGGTGGTGAGGTTTGCATCATATCTTTTTAATATGGCCTCGATTTTTTTAAAGATCCATATTTCGCGATAAGGACCCAGGGGTGCGATGCCTCCGCGGCTAACAGAAAGGGAAGGATCGGGAATAATGTTTTCGCGATCAATTTTCTCTATGGAGCCAAGACCATTGCATTCGGAGCATGCACCATAGGGCGAATTAAACGAAAACATATTGGGCGCCGGTTCTGTGTAAGATAAGCCGGTTTCAGGATCCATAAGGAATTTAGAAAAATGGTGCAAATTCCCTGTTCCATCTATGATCATCATTACCCCTTTGCCCTGATTTACAGAGGTTTTAACCGATTGACCAATCCTGAATTTTTCTTTTTCGTCGACCAGCAGGCGATCTATCACTATTTCAATATCGTGGGTTTTGTATCTATCAACCTGCATTTTAGGTATAACATCCTGGATTTCACCATTTACTCGTACTTTGGTGTATCCCGATTTTATGATTTGTTGAAATAGCTCACGATAATGTCCCTTTCTTCCCTTAACCACTGGCGCAAGAAGAATAATTTTTTCGCCTTTAAAATGCTGAAGGATATGTTCAATAATCTGGTCCTCTGATTGGCGGGTCATTTTTTTTCCGCTCAGGTAAGAAAACGCTTCACCTGTCCTTGCATAGAGCAATCTCATGAAATCGTAAATTTCAGTAACTGTACCTACGGTAGATCGTGGATTGCGCGAAATGGTTTTTTGCTCAATGGAAATTACCGGGCTCAGGCCTTCGATTTTATCAACATCGGGCCTTTCCATGTCGCCAATAAATGAACGGGCGTATGCAGAAAAACTTTCCATATATCTGCGCTGTCCTTCGGCATAAATGGTGTCGAAGGCCAATGAAGATTTTCCGCTACCGCTTATTCCGGTAATTACAACCAATTGATTTCTGGGTATACTGAGATCAATATTTTTAAGGTTATGTTCCCGCGCGCCGTATATTTCAATATTTTCGTAGCCGGTAAGGTCTACTGTTTCTGGTTTTGATTGCTTCATTCCGGTGGAATTTCTATAATTCGTCATCGGGGGTTTGTTGCTCTTCCCCGCTGTTTAAACTGTTTGGCCTTGGCAAAGTTTTTTGTTCAGGCATTTTCCAGTAGGGATCTGCCGGCAATAAAATCGTATAAGATTTTCCAGCATTTACAGTCAGGCGATTTTGACGCAGCCAGGGATTATATCGCTTGAGAATTTTGTAATTTACCCCTTGTGAGAAGGCAAATTCTGTTAGGTCGGGGATACTTTGTTCAATGATAATAGATCTGGTTTTTTCTTTTGGGTACAGATGCTTTTTTTCCAATCGAAAACCAAAAGCCTGCGGGTTTTCGAAAATAAGTTTTATAGCCACCATTCTAGCGACGTACCTTGATGTTTCTTCATTGAGAAGTAAATCCCAGTAATGATCGAGTTTTTGGGATTGAACCGCGCGGTTTACTCCTGCCGGACCGGCGTTGTATGCGGCAGCGGCCATAGACCAGTTACCAAATCGCTGATAATTTTTAATCAGTTGACGGCAGGCAGCATGTGTCGATTTTATGGGGTCGTACCTTTCGTCAACTTCCTGGTTTACTTCCAGACCCAGTTCACGGGCAGTGCCTTCCAGAATCTGCCAAAATCCAACAGCTTTTTTTGGAGAAACGACATTTCTCAAATCGCTTTCAACCACCGGAAGGTACTTAAAATCTTCCGGAATATTATATGATTTTACAATTTCACCAATTTCATCAAGCCACCTATGGCTTCTTTTCAGCAGTAAAATGGTATTGGTATGCCAAAAGGTATTAATATGAATTTCCCGGTCTATTCTCTCTCTTACATCCGGATCATTGAGAGGAATACGCTCGCCAGCAAAGCTCAATTGATCAGGTATTTCTATTACAGGTAGTGAATAAACTTCGTATTCTTCACTATACATCGTATCTGGCATGTATAAGCCAGGCGATTTTACCCTGATTGTTTTATCTGGTTTAAAAGCGAGCGTAGCTACAAATACCACCGCCAGAAAAGATGAAATAAAAAATAAGGACTGTTTCAATTTAAAAATTGGGTGAAAGTAGGTAACGGGTATAAAATTCATTAATTATTTCAACCGCTTCAAAAGGATCATCTACAAGATGAAAGAGGTCAAAATCCTCGACACTTATATTACCTTCTCTTTTGCAAACTACTTCTTCAAGCCATTGATATATGCCACTCCAAAAATCTATACCAACCAAAATAATTGGGAATCGGCCAATTTTATGCGTTTGAATCAGCGTTAAGGCTTCAAATATTTCATCCAGGGTTCCGAAACCACCAGGCATACCTATAAAACCTTGTGAATAGCGCACAAACATAACCTTACGAACAAAAAAGTAATCAAAGTTTATGTTTTTATCATTGTCGATATAAATATTGGAGCTTTGTTCATGTGGTAAAATAATATTTAATCCCACTGAACGGCCACCGGCTTTATGTGCTCCTTTGTTACCGGCTTCCATAATTCCAGGTCCCCCGCCTGTAATAACCCCATAGCCATGCTTTACAAGATTCTCAGCGATATCTTCAGCCATTTTATAGTATTTACTGCCTATTGGTGTGCGCGCTGAACCGAAAATAGATACGCATGGGCCTATTTTTGAGAGTTTTTCGAAACCACTCACAAATTCACTCATGATTTTAAAAATTGCCCATGAATCAGCCGTTTTTATTTCATTCCAGTTTTTTTGTTTAAATGCATTTCGGATGGCAGTTTCTTCATCCGGTGATAATTTGTGTATTTTTTGCTGATCTCCGTTTTTCATATGTATTACTATATAACGATTGTTGGTTGAGTATCAAATATACGTTAATTGTTGGTTTTTAGTAAATCCTTCAATGCATCTTCGGCTGTAGAATATTTAAAGGCAAAGCCTGTTTTGAGTATTTTTTCGGCTGATACATTGCTACCTCCCAAGACCATCGCAGACATTTCTCCAAGCATGATTTTTAAAACAAATGCAGGAACCGGTGGTAAAAAAATGGGTTTATTTAATACCTTGGCCAGGGTACGGGTAAATTCCTTATTGCTCACCGGGTTTGGGGCTACGGCATTAAACGCACCACTATAGCTTTCTTTTTGAATGAGATGGCAAAACATTTCACAAAGGTCATCAATATGGATCCAACTCATAATTTGCTCGCCTGAACCCAGCGCTGCACCTGCACCATATTTTACGGGCAAAGCCATTTTTTCAAGTGCTCCGCCCTGATTTGATAAAACGACTCCAATGCGCAGGGCCAGGGTGCGAATATTGAGTTCTTGTATTTGAAATACTTCTTCCTCCCATGATTGTGTAACGTCTGCCAAAAAATCTGAAGGATGTATGTTTGCATCTTCACGCATCAGTGCTTTTCCACTATTGCCATAAATACCAACAGCTGAGGCACTAATGAAGGTTTCTACTTTATGAGGAATTTGCTTTAATTTTTCAAACAACAGGCGGGTGGAAAAAATCCGGCTGTCTTTAATTTCCTTTTTTCGTTTATCTGTCCATCTTTCATCTGCGACTCCTGCACCTGCGAGATGTATAATTATATGTGCGTTTTCAAGCGCGGCTGGTTCAATATAGTTTTCTGCCAGATCCCAACCGAATATTCGAACACTTCCTCTTTTTGCAGAACCTGAACGGCTCAGATGGCTTACTTTATAACCTTTTTTAATCAGCAATTCTGTTAAGACGGAACCAACCGTACCACTTGCTCCGGTAATCAGCACATTTTTACTCATAATGCAGTTCCATTAAATTGCTGTATTTGTTCCTGTATCTTATTCCATCGATGAATATCCATACGTGCCCCAATTACTTCCATAACATTTCCTGCCAGGAGCGCTCCGATTTGCCCGCAAATATCTAAAGTAAAACCATGAACCATTCCATATAAAAATCCTGCTGCGTATAAATCGCCTGCACCTGTTGAGTCTATACTTTCAATTTCAATAATTCCTATTTTGTGAATAGAATTTTGAGATTTCACATAAGATCCTTGCCTACCAATTTTTACCACGGCAACATCGCATAATTCAGATAATTCATGCAGGGCATCTTCCGGGCCTTTTCCGGTAAATGCCTTGGCTTCTTCTTCATTGGCAAATACAATATTAATATAATCTCGTACTACTTCCCGTAAAAATTCAACATTGGCTTCAACCACATTGTAGCTGGCCATGTCAAGGGATATAATTAAATTATTTCTCTTTGCTGTTTCCAGTGCCTTTCTAATGAGATCGTGATTTTGAACCAGATAGCCTTCAATATGAAAATAATGATAGCCTTCAAAGAGCTGATCATTTATATCATCTGCATTTAATTCTACCGCTGCACCGAGATGGGTGGCAAATGTTCTTTCTGCATCCGGACTCACCAGGGCTATGGCTGTTCCCGATGGCATTTTTCCTTTGAGTAAATGGGCTTTTACATTCACTTCCTCCAGTCCTAATCTAAAAAGATCACCCACTTGATCATCACCTACTTTTCCTATATATCCGGTACTTATTCCCAGATAGGCAAGGCCATTGATCGTATTTGCTGCTGATCCTCCTGATGCAATTTCCTGTTTGAGTTTTTGAATTCCTGATTTTATCTTCTCTGATCGCTCAGTATCAACCAGTTGCATGCTGCCTTTAGGCAACTCAAACTGAGTCAATAACTGTTCATCATCAATAAGGGTCATAATATCGACGAGAGCATTTCCCATGCCAAGAACTTTCTTCATAATGCGTAAAATTTGAATTCACAAAATTCTGTAAAAAAAACCCCGATGCATAGTACAATGTTCATTTTTACAAAAAAAGTATCATCATATGACAAATTTATAGACGATCCTCCCTTAAATTCGTCAATATTATAAGATATAAAGGTAAATGTTACCGTAAATAAATTTAATTAACGAATAAATGGAAACAAGGATACTTGGAAATACCGGTCTCAAAGTTAGTCGTATTGGAATAGGTATGGCTGCATTGGGTAGGCCTGGTTACATCAATCTGGGTCATGCAGAGGATTTATGTCGTGATCACCATCCTGATGCCATGGAAAAGCATAGCCATACTGTCTTGGATACAGCTTGGGAGAGGGGTATTCGGTATTTTGATGCTGCGCGAAGCTATGGAAAGGGTGAGAAATTCCTGGGAAATTGGATTCGCAAGCGTCGTATTTCCAGGGGAGAAATTGCGGTAGGTAGTAAATGGGGTTATGCTTACACCGCTGAATGGAAAATTGAAGCTGAGCATCATGAAATTAAAGAGCACAGCGAAGGTATGTTTAGAAAACAATATGAGGAAAGCCTTGCCAACCTCGGTGACTATCTTAATGTCTATCAGATACATAGTGCTACAGAGGAAAGTGGAGTACTTGATAATAAAGAAGTACTATCTGCCCTTATAGAAAAAAAGCAAAACGGGCTGTACATAGGTTTGAGTTTAAGTGGAGAAAGACAGGTTTATACGCTTGAAAAAGCCCTGAATATAAGGTTTGATGGAGTACAATTATTTGATACAGTGCAGGTAACCTGGAATATTCTTGAAAACAGTACCACTGAATTGTTAAAAGAGGCCAAAAAGCTGGGCCTTGGGGTAATTGTAAAGGAAGCTATGGCCAATGGAAGGCTTAGTGAAAAAAATCAGGACGCAGATTTTTCAGACAAAAAAACTATTTTAGCTGAAATGGCTGGTATTCTGGATAGTACCATGGATGCACTTGCCATAGCAGCTGTACTACATCAGGATTGGGCAGATGTGGTGTTAAGTGGCGCTGCTACCCCCTCTCACCTGATTTCAAATCTGAATGCTCTTGATCTCAATATCAGTGATATGGAAGAGGAATTGAAGCAATTCAGGGAAACACCATCGCAATATTGGAAAAAACGAAGTGCCCTTCGTTGGAACTGATCAGAACGATTGCATTGAAATAAGTTTACGATACAGACCATTTTGCGCTTGTAAAGTATTATGATCACCTCTTTCAACGATTTCTCCGTCTTTTATCACCAGAATTTCATCAGCTGATTGTATGGTACTTAACCGATGGGCAATTACGATAGAAGTTCTGTTTTTCATAAGGTTAAAAATGGCTTCCTGTACCAGCATTTCAGATTCTGAATCGAGGGCTGAAGTGGCTTCATCTAAAATTAGAATGTCGGGGTTGCTTAAAACGGCCCTTGCAATACTAATTCTCTGGCGTTGACCTCCTGATAAGCGGGTACCTCTTTCTCCAACTACAGTTTGGTAGCCCTCTTCCGTTTGCATGATAAAATCATGAGCATTGGCTATCTTTGCTGCTTTTTCTACCTCAGTTGCAAGCACATCTGATTTTCCAAAGGCAATATTGTTAAAAATGGTGTCATTGAACAAAATAGACTCCTGAGTTACGATGCCCATATGGGCACGAACCGATTCTATCTTATAGTTATCAAGGGGTTTGTCATCCAACAAAATTGCTCCTGAATCGGGGTCATAAAACCTGGGGATAAGATCTGCAATGGTAGATTTTCCACCCCCCGAAGGTCCTACCAATGCCAGTGTTTTGCCTTTTTCGATGGTGAAATTGATGTTTTTTAATACCGGTTCCTTATCATAACGAAACGTTACATCTCTAAAGGTTATACTATGGTTGAATTGTTCAAGCTTATATGCGCCTTCCTTATCTTTTATTTCAGGCAAAGTATCAACAATGGCAAATATTCTGTCTCCGGCGGCAATACCTCGTTGTACACTCGCTATTGCCTGATTGATAAATTTTACCGGATTCAGTATCTGAGTAAAAATAACAAGATAGGTCAAAAATGTACTAGGCTCCATAATTTGTTTGCTCAGTACAAGGTTTCCACCATACAGCAATATACCCGCAACGGCACTCACGCCTAGAAATTCTGAAACCGGACTGGCCAGCTCAAATCTTTTTGACATAGACATATTGAGCCTTTCGTATTGTTTTACTTCTCCATGAAAAATATTATTGATATAGCTGACACCATTAAAAGCTTTGATAATACGCATACCACTTAGCGTTTCATCGAGAATATTTAAAATCCTGCCAAGTGATTCCTGGTTTTCTACAGCTTTTTTCTTTAATCGCTTTGATATACCTGAAATAAGCAAACCAGATATGGGAAGCAACAGTAAGGTGAATAAAGTAAGCTGAAAGGATAAGTAAAACAGTACTCCAAAATAAATGACAATTATGAAAGGTTCTCTGAATATCACTTTTAATGATTGAGTTATTGAATTTTCGATTTCCTGTACATCATTGGTAATCCGTGAAATAATATCTCCCTTTCTTTGGTCTGTAAAATATCCCAGATGCAGTTGTGTTACCCTGTAATATATGTCCTGGCGTATTTTTCTAATTACTTTTACCCGTACTGAAGCGAGTATAAGCGCTGATATATATCTAAAAGCATTGGAAATAAATACAGATATTACTATGATGGTGCAAACGAATAGTAAAGAACCAAATTTGCCGAATATTTCGGTGTAGTACTGCAGGTAATAGTAAAATATATCAAACAGGTAATTTAAATCAAGTTGAAAAACTGGCATTTGGGCCGGATGACGTTCGAGTGCATCTTCCTGATTAAAAATAACATCTAATAAAGGCTTTAGTAAAGTTAAATTTACCAGGCCAAACATTATTGATAGAAATGAGGTAAGAATATATTGTGGAATATAGGTTGAATGCGGCTTGGCGTAATTGATGATGCGACGATATGTGCTGAAAGAATTCATAAAAAAATTGATTAAAAATCATGTATAATACGTGCGATATTCCATCGTAAACTGGCTGATAAAAAGGTAGTTTCCTGAGGCTGAGATTGATTTTCTTTTTCTTTGTTTCTCATAATGAGCCGCAGGTCGGCAAACATATTGTGTTTTAAGTGATATGAAAGGGTAAGGTCCATATAAGATTGACGGGTTGAAATGCCCTGACCAATTTTATTCCCATAATTTTGTTCGCGGGTAGTATAGGGTTTCATTATGTCGGTTCCCCAATTGGTATTTGCCTCATCAGATCCGTAATTAAGCCACACAAATAATCCATTAAAGGACAACCTTGGCAAGGGCTGGTAACGGATGATGCTGAGAAATTCCCTGAAATTGGCACCAATAGGATGTGCCAGCGGCATTCGGTAATGTGTGTAGTTGGTAAATACTCCCACATGGGTGTATGTGTAAGGTCTGGCTGTATTGAATTCAAGTTGAATATCTAAATTATCAACACCCAAGACATCAATATATTTCAGTCCGGCTTGCGCTGCAAATTTATTGGCCCACCATCCATCTCTGGCCCTAATTTCTTTAAGATAAAATTCATCAAGCAAAAACTGACCATATAATGACAGGCTGTTGAAAATGTTCCATCGGGCATCCAGACCCACCTTCATGCTATACGGACTACCGCCCTGGTGCTCAAGGGCTCTGTAAAAAATGATGGGGTTGAGATATTCAAAATCCAGTGACTGGTTTAACGAATCACCTATAGATACCGCTTCAAATAAACCTATATTAAAATTTTTGGTGATGTTGGTACTCAGGTGATGTGCTACAAAATATTTTCTGGGATATTTATCAAATCTCAGTCCTGTAGCGACCCCACGTACATCTGCATAAGTTTGGGCAAAAATGTTTGTGTAGTTGAGCTTCCAGATTTTAGTATTTATTTTGGCAAAGGTGTAATTATTGGTAAAATCTGATAGCATGACTGACCTGTGCCCATTTCCTATAAATAATTTGTCATAGCCAAATTGAAAATTTACATAATCATCAACCAGATCAAAACTTATATATCCTCTGGGTGTAAAATAATCAACACCTTGGTCGCCAAATCTTTTCCAGAAACCTTCATTGGGAACCACCTGCCGCTCGTTGATGTAATCTCTGACATAGGTAGGAAAAGTGGCTTGGGTAGTACCAATAAAGGAATAAAATCCAACTTTACGGTTGATCATGCCCCTGAGTTCTGCGCCTCGTGTGTTTACATAATTGGTTAAACCGGCACCTCTTTCTCTTCCACCACTAAAATGAATAACCGGACTAAGATGTAGATCAAGACCACCTTCATCTACATAAAACAGATCTGATTTCTTTTTGTAAAAATGTCGCCAAATGGGCTTTTTACTTTCGTTGAAATTGTACTTACTCCATTCCCAGTTGTCGTTGGAGAGATACTGAAGGTTAAATTTATCAGCATCTGACAACCAGGCTGTGCTGTCATCGAGCAGTTCATCTGTCATTTTCGCCACACCTTCACGGGTGTAGGGACGCATGGTACTGTGAAAGTAAGGTGAAAAAGCTCCACTTTTTATTTCATACCTTTCAATAAGATGATAATAATCCCGGTTGAGTGGAATATTGGTACTTTGGCCAAAAAGCCTGAAAGATCCCAACATTAAAAGGGCTAAAATAATAATTTTAATATTTTGCATAGTGCAGATTTTACAAAAACCCATCAAAAGTAGTTATAATTATATTTATTTGCATTTCATTATAAAATATAAGCCTTGTTTAATTTACAGCATTTATGCAAACTCAGCGAACAGACATAGAAATCGAAAGAAAATGGTTCAAACTTCTCAACACACTTAAAAAAAGCATTGGAAAGAAACCAGCTGATATCAATAGTGTTTTGTTTTTGATTGGCGTTCAGGAACTGGGCAAGGGAGTACACAATTACTCCAAAGAACAAAAGCAGGATTTGATGCACATAGCCATCTGCAAAGTATTAAGTTATTCGGGATTTTATGAACTGGAGGGTCTAGATGAACAAGGATGGCCGCATTGGAGACTCGTTAAAAAGTTACCGCATTTTGATATCCTCGAACAGGAAAAATTGTTGAAAATGCATATTCTGGAATATTTTGAAAACGAATTAGGCTGGTTGGAAGAATGAGAATTGTATCTTACAATGTAAATGGCATACGTGCCGCAATACAAAAGGGTTTTATTGATTGGGTAAATGAAGATGGCGCAGATATAATATGCCTGCAGGAAGTAAAAGCAGAGAGTAATCAGCTTGAACTGGAGGTGCTTAGAAATAAGGGCTACCATATTTACTGGAACAGTGCCGTCAAGAAAGGATACAGTGGTGTTGCCATATTCAGTAAAATTCCGGTAAATAATGTAGAATATGGTAGCGGACATGAAAATTACGACAAGGAGGGTAGGATATTGAGGGTCGATTTTAATGATTTCTCATTGATGTGCGTTTACGTGCCTTCAGGATCAAGCGGTGAGGAACGTCAGAATTTTAAAATGCAATGGCTCGATTATTTTCATAATTATGTACATGATTTACTTCAAAATCATGCAAGAATGATTATTTGTGGAGATATAAACATATGTCACCGGCCTATAGATATTCACAACCCTGTATCGAATAAGAATTCGTCGGGTTTTTTACCTGAGGAAAGAGAATGGCTGGGAAAATTTATAGAATCGGGGTTTATCGACTCCTTTAGGCATATTCATCAGGATGTACCTCATAAATATAGCTGGTGGAGTTATCGGGCCAATGCAAGGGCCAAAAACCTGGGATGGCGTATTGATTATCATTTGGTAAGTAATACTATGAAAAATGATATAATTTATGCAGATATCTTACCTGAGGTCAGGCATTCTGACCATTGTCCGGTTGTATTGGAAATCAGGTAAATAAACTATATTTACCCAAAATATTACTATTATTTGGGTTATTAAGTCAAACTGAGAATGAAAATTATTAGTATAAGCTGTACATCTGCCCTATGTTTCATCTTGCTTTTTTCAGGATGTGGTGGTAAACAGGAAAGAAGTATTGATCAATTGCTGGAAGTAAAAGGTGAAAGATATGCAGGGGGGGTGTTCAGGCTAAATGAATCGGAATATATTAAAAACCTGTTTCCCCATAATATAACAGATGCCTATTCTTATCGAGTAGCTCAACAGATTTACGAGGGCTTATTTAAATTCGACGTTGAAAACCTTGATGTTGTAAATAATCTGTGCGAAAGCTGGGAGGTTGATGAAAATCTGACCCGATATACATTCACACTCAAAAAAGGTGTGATGTTTCACGATGATCCTTGCTTTGAAAATGGGAAGGGAAGGGAAATGACGGCCGCAGATGTAGCATATTGTTTTACCCGGTTGTGTACAAAAAGTCAAAATAATCAGAATTTTGCCACATTAACAGAAATTATTAAAGGTGCCTCTAAATATTATGAAGCTTCAAAAAGTGGTCTTTCACCCGTATTCGAAATTGAAGGAATAAAAGTTATCGATAAATACCGTATTGAATTAAGCCTAAATGAACCCAATGCTTTATTAATTGTTCATCTTGCAAGACCAGGTTGTTATATTTACCCAAAAGAAGCAGAGGAAGCTTATGGCTTAGATATGCGGATTCATACAGTAGGCACAGGCCCTTTTTATCTGAGCAATGTTGATGAAGACATTTCACTGATTTTAAAGCGCAATGAAAATTACCATCAGGCTGATCAGTATGGTAATCCTTTACCATATCTGAATGCTTTAAGTATTACTTTCATTAAAGATAAAAAATCAGAATTGTTTGAGTTCAGAAAAGGTAACCTCGATATGATTTACAGATTGCCTACTGAATTTATTATAGAGATTCTTGAAGAATCCATTTCAGGAGCCAGAGGAGAATACAGCCAGTTTGATCTTCAACGCTCACCTGAAATGATGACTCAGTTTATATCATTGAACCATCAGGGTAAAATATTTTCTGATATAAACGTTAGAAAAGCTTTTAGTTTTGCAATTGACAGATCAAAAATTTTAGATTTTGTTTTAAACGGAGAAGGATATGGTCCTGGGGTTCATGGCATTACACCACCTGGTTACAATAAATATGACATTGAAGATATTGCAGGCTATTCGTTAAATATCGATTCGGCTAAATATTTTTTACAATTAGCAGGATATCCCGGTGGGAAGGATTTTCCTAAATTGCAGTATTTTTTCAATACTGAAGGTGAGCGCCAAACCCATGTTGCAGTAGAATTGCAAAAGCAATTAAAAGATCATCTCAACATAGATATCGAATTAATATCTATGCCATTTGCTCAATTGCTTGAAAAAAGCTTTAAAGGGGATTACGATATTTTAAGAGCTGCCTGGGTAGCTGATTTTCCCAGCCCGGAAAACTTTTTATGGCTGTTTTACAGTAAAGATGTAGCTAAAAATCCAGATGAGGCATCCTATCCTAATATTGCACGTTATATTAATAAGAATTTCGACAGGCTCTATGATGCAGCTTTAAAAGCACCTTCATTGGATGAAGCCAATCGTTTATTTAAACTTGCTGAACAAAATTTAATGAAGGATGCGCCCGTTATAGTACTTTGGTATGAAGAGGGTTACAGATTGGTTCAGAATTATGTTAGAAATTTTCCAAACAATCCTATGCAATACAGAGATTTTAGTAATGTATGGTTTGAACCAAAGTCAGACGGCTCCTGAAATGTAAAGTTTAATTGCAAATAATGTGGCAGACAAAGATTTAAAGAACAATTTAGACAGATATAAAAGGAAGTATTATACAAACCTGATGGTTAAAGGTATCTTAATTACCTTTACCGTGTTGATAACTGTTTTCTTGTTTTTTTCATTTCTTGAGTATAACATTCACTTCAACAGCCAGTTAAGAGCCCTGTTATTTTTCACCTATCTCATTATAGCCTTATTCGTGTTGTACAAATGGCTCATTGAGCATTTGTTGAATATGTTTATTAAAAATAGACAGATCAGTGATGAATATGCAGCGCAGCAGATTGGAGGTTTTTTTCCTGAAATCAAGGATAAATTATTGAATATCATTCAGTTAAAAAAGCAAATAAATCAAAACAACAGTCTTATACTTGCTGGTATAGAACAAAAGTCAAGTCAGATTCAGCATCTGAAATTCGATGATGCCATTAATTTTCAGGACGGTTTCAGATATATTAAATATTTGCTGGTTCCTTTTATGGTGATTTCAGTGGTAAGTATAGTCGCTCCAGGTATGTTAACGGAATCACCTGTACGCATAATACAATACCATAAAGAATTTGTTCCAGAGGCACCATTTCAATTCAGGATAAAAAATGAGTCCCTTACAGCGTTTAAAAATGAGGATTTTTCACTTAATCTTGAATTAGAAGGTACTGTTCTACCTGATAATGTATATCTGAAAAGTGGAGGAAGAAAATTAAAGCTTCAAAAAGCTGATATCGGTATTTTTACCTATGACTTTCAGAAAATTCAAAATAGTCTTTCTTTTTATTTTGAGGCAGGGGGATATCAATCAGCAAATTTTACCATCAATGTGGTTAATCGCCCTAATGTGAAAAACTTTGATGTAATTATTGATTATCCGGCATATTTGGGAAAAGATTCTGAACGATTGAATAATGTTGGCAATTTTATGGTGCCTGAGGGAAGCAAGGCCAAATGGATGTTCAATACAATAGAGGCTGACGAGATGAAAGTATCCTTTTATCCTGAGGATGAAGAAGTTGCATTAAAAAAGTCCGCAAACCAATTGTTTGAGTTTGAAAAGCAATTATTTCAATCAACAGAATATAAACTGGATCTTAAAAATCAGTATAGCGGCAGCAAGGACATAATTCGATACGAAATAGAAGTAATTACAGATCAATATCCGCAGATTTCTGTTGATCAATACCAGGATACAACGCTTTTTAATCTTATGGTTTTAGGCGGGAAAATCTCTGATGATTATGGCTTCAGTGATTTAAAGGTTTTTTATCGTTTAATTAGAGGGGATGAAGAAAAAGGAAATCAGGATTACGAAAATTTCGAAATTCCAATCCGCAAAGGCGAAAGTAGTCAAAGCTTTTATCAACAATGGTTTTTAAATGAATTTAAACTTCGAAGCGGAGACAATATTGAGTACTATCTTCAGGTAAGGGACAACGATGGCATAAACGGTAGAAAAGCAACGAAAACACCAACCTATACCTTTAGGGTTCCATCGAGAAAGGAGGTTGAAGAATCCATCTCTCAGGCAACTCAAAATACTGAAAACCAGATAGATAAAACAGTTGATAAGGCCAGGGAAATAAATGAAAAAATTCAGCAGATTGAAGATCGGCTAAAAGGTAAAAAGGATATTACCTGGCAGGATGAAAAAATGATGAGGGATTTACTGGAACAGAAAAGGGAACTTGAACGCGATTTGGGCGAACTCAGAGAAAAATTTAATGAGGGAAACAAAAAGAGGGAAAGATTTCAGGAAAACGAAAACCAACAAATGATAGATAAAGTTGCTCAACTTCAGAAACTGATGGATGAGCTGCTTGATGATGAAACAAAAAAATTGTACGAAGAACTGCAAAAACTTCTGGAAGAAAATGCTGAGCCCGATAAGCTCAGGGATATGATGAATAAGCTAAACAATAAAGAATCTAATCTGGAAAAAGAACTTGAAAGAACTTTAGAGTTGTTTAAGCGGATGAAATATGAAATGAAGCTTGAAGAAGTTGCTGAACAGGCAAAAAAACTACAGGAAGAACAGCAAAGCCTTGCAGAACAAAGCAATGATAAAAATGCAGATACTGAAAAATTGCTTGAAGAACAGCAGCAGCTTAACGAAGAGCTTAAGGATACTGAAAAAAAAATAGACGAACTGCAGAAATTAAATCAGGATTTAAAACGTCCAAACCCTGCACAGGATTTTTCTGAGGATGTAAATTCCATAAAAAAAGAGCAGGAGGGAGCCATTGAGGATTTAGAAAAGGGTAAACAAAAGCCAGCAGGCCAAAAACAGCAAAATGCAGCTGATAAATTAAAGGAACTTGCAGATAAACTCGAGCAAATGCAAAGCTCGGTTGAAATGACCATGATGCAGGAAAACATGAATGACCTGCGTATGATACTTAACAACCTGATTAAATTGAGTTTTGACCAGGAAGAATTAATGGTAGATTTCAGAAATGTAAATTTAACTGATCCTCGCTTTGTTACTTTATCTCAGCAGCAACTAAAAATCAAGGATGATGCTAAAATTGTTGAAGATAGCCTTCGTTCTCTGGCAGAGCGGGCTTTTCAGATACAATCCTTTGTTACAAGGGAAGTAAATGATATGAATCAGCATATGGACGAAGCCATGACAGCGATACGTGACAGGAAAAAAAACGTGGCTTCTGGTAAACAACAATTTGTGATGACATCGATGAACAACCTGGCCTTGTTACTCGATGATGTCTTAACCCAAATGCAACAGGCAATGGCAGATGCAATGGGTAAACCTCAGCAGGGTAAAGATGGTGAAATGCAAATGCCCAGCTTATCTGAACTTCAAAAACAACTTGGAGATAGAATTAATGAAATTAAAAGGGGAAATCTTCAGGGAAGAGAACTAAGTGAAGAACTTGCCAGGATGGCCGCAGAGCAGGAGAGACTAAGGAAAATGATGCAACAGTTGGAAAAAGATCTTAACGAATCTCAGGAAGGCGGAGGTGCAGGCGGAATGGACGATTTAATTAATAAAATGGAAGAGAATGAGATGGATATGGTAAATAAAAAAATTACTGAAAAAACCATTGAACGTCAAAAGGAAATAGAAACAAGGCTCCTGGAAGCTGAAAACGCTCTTAGAGAAAGAGAACTAAGTGAAGAGAGAGAGGCAGAACATGCCCGAGACTATGAACAAAGAGTACCAGATGCCTTTAAGGAATATATACAACAGAAAGAAAAAGAAATTGAGTTACTAAGAACAGTACCACCTAAACTCAACCCATATTTTAAACAAGAGGTTAACGAATATTTTAAACGCATAGGCAGTTTATAGGTATATTATGGAGACAATACATATACAGATTCCTTCAATTACTGAAAATATCAGGATTATAGAGAGCTTCATCGACAACGCTAAGGATAAGTTCAGTCTTACCGATGACATATACGGAAACATTATGATCGCCGTAACAGAATCGGTTAATAATGCCATAGTACATGGAAATGGATGCGACAAAAGTAAGAATGTTTCATTATCACTTAGCTTGAATGATAATATCCTAAAATTTACCATCAAAGATGAAGGCATAGGCTTTGATTATTCAAATTTACCAGATCCTACTTTGCCGGAAAATATTGATAAACCAAGTGGCCGCGGAATTTATCTGATGAAACATCTTTGTGACGAAGTAAACTTTTCAGAAAACGGCAGGATAGTTGAACTCTCTTTCTATATGAATTAATGGATCCGGTAACTTTTCATAATGAAGATATTGAATTTATGCCTGAGAATTTAAGTATAATTCAATATTGGATCGCACAAACCATCAGAGAATATAATAAAACGACAGGGGAAATAAATATAATCTTCTGTTCCGATGAATATCTTTACAACATCAATGAACAATACCTAAACCACGATGATTACACCGATATAATTACATTCAACAACGCAGATAATGATAGTACCATTGAAGGAGACATATTTATAAGCGTGGAAAGAGTCATTGAAAATGCTTCTATCTTTTCAATGAATTTCGAAAGTGAATTACATCGGGTAATTATTCATGGAATTTTACACTTATTAGGTTATACTGATAAATCAGACGAAAGCAAAGCAATCATGACAAAAAAAGAAGACGCATGTCTGGAAATATTGTCGAATCTTAGTGTTCCACGTGGAACATAAACAATCATCAAACAAAATGTAATCAATTGTTCCACGTGGAACATTAAAACATAAGAATATGTTTCCGAAATACGATGTTATAGTAGTAGGAGCAGGGCATGCAGGATGTGAGGCTGCTCACGCAGCTGCTACCATGGGGTCAAGGGTGTTACTTATTACTATGAATATGAATACCATTGCCCAAATGTCCTGTAATCCAGCTATGGGCGGAGTTGCTAAAGGACAGATAGTCAGAGAAATAGATGCGCTAGGAGGTATGTCTGGCATAATTACAGATAATACAGCCGTACAATTCAGGATGTTAAATTTAAGCAAAGGACCAGCCATGTGGAGCCCAAGAGCTCAAAGCGACAGAATGAGGTTTTCTGAAGAGTGGAGATTGGCTCTTGAAAAAAATAAAAACATAGATTTCTGGCAGGAAATGGCAATATCATTATTGATAAAAGATAATCAAGTTAGTGGCGTGATTACTGCTATGGGTGTTGAAATAGAATCTAAATCTGTTGTATTGACAAATGGAACTTTTCTGAATGGAATAATACATATAGGTGAAAAGCAATTCGGAGGTGGTAGAACTGCTGAAAAGGCAGCTACTGGTTTAACGGAATGCCTGGTAAAATATGGATTCGAGGCGGGTCGTATGAAAACAGGTACTCCACCAAGAATTGATGGAAGAACCATCAATTACAATATATTAGAAGAACAAAAAGGAGATGAAAATCCTCAAAAATTCTCGTATTCAAATACAAGTCCCCTTAAACATCAATTAAGTTGTCATATTACGTATACAAATCCTGTAGTACATGACTTACTTAAAACAGGTTTTGACCGATCCCCTATGTTCAATGGAAGAATTCAGGGAGTAGGGCCAAGGTATTGCCCGTCAATTGAGGATAAAATAAATCGATTTGCTGAAAGAACACGTCATCAAATATTCATAGAACCAGAAGGATGGAATACTTGTGAAGTCTATATTAACGGCTTTTCAACTTCATTACCAGAGGATGTACAATTTAAAGCCTTACAAAAAATATCAGGTCTTGAAAATGCCAAAATGTTCAGACCAGGATATGCAATCGAATATGATTACTTTCCTCCTACACAACTTAAAAGAACTTTAGAAACTCAAATTATTGAAAATCTGTATTTTGCCGGACAAATTAATGGTACTACGGGTTATGAAGAAGCAGCCTGCCAAGGTCTCATTGCAGGTATTAATGCGCACTTAAAGATTAATGAAAAAGAACCCCTGATATTAAAAAGATCTGAAGCTTATATTGGTGTACTCATAGATGACTTAATCAATAAGGGCACAGAAGAACCATACAGAATGTTTACATCAAGAGCTGAATACAGAATTCTACTCAGACAAGACAATGCTGATATACGTTTAACCCACTATGGCAATAAAATCGGTCTTGCATCTGATGAGAGATTAGATAAGGTACAGCATAAGCGAACTCAAACAAAAAAATTACTGAACGACCTTAAACAGAAAAAACTATTTCCAAATGAGATAAATGATAACCTACTTAAGATTGGTTCATCAGAAATTAAGGAAAAAGTGTCAGTCTATCAGTTGCTAAAAAGACCAGAATTAAATCTATCTCTATTAGCTTCATTTAGCGATGAGCTAAATCTATATCTTAGTAAATACAATACCGATATACTTGAGCAGGCAGGTATTGAAGCTATTTATGAAACCTATATCGAAAAAGAAAATAAACTGGTTGAAAAAATAGAACAACTTGAAGATTACAGGATTAAATCTGATATGAACTATTCTACAATAAAAGCATTGTCCTCCGAAGCAATTGAAAAATTGACTAAAATAAAACCAGAAACAATAGGACAAGCATCAAGAATAAGCGGGGTATCTCCTGCAGACATATCAGTAATAATGGTTTACCTGGGTAAGTAAAATTATGGAAATATTAACAAATTGCCCCATTTGTAAATCAAAGCATATATTTTACAAATCAACAATAGTTGATCATTCCATATCCGGTGAAAAGTTCGATCTCTTTGAATGCAAACAATGTGAATTCCTGTTTACCAACCCTAGACCTGACAAAATCGAAATAAATTCATATTATGCCTCTGAAAACTATATATCACATTCAGATAAACTAAAAAACCCAATTGATCTGTTGTATAAGACAGCAAGGTATTTAATGCTTCGTAAAAAACGCAAATTACTGGAAAAGCATACGCATAAAGGGAACTTATTAGATATTGGATGTGGAACCGGACATTTTTTAGAACACTGTAAAGAAAATGGATGGAATGTTACAGGAATAGAAACAGATGATAAAACCAGAAATAATACTCAAAAACGTAAAAAATTAGACATATTTAAATCCATTTTCGAAATTTCAGATGATAAAATTTTTAATGCAATAACTTTGTGGCATGTTTTGGAACATATACACGATATAGATACAACGATGGAGTTTATTTATAAACATCTTTCAGATAAAGGAACATTATTTATAGCTCTACCCAATCGCGATAGTTATGATGCATTATATTATGGTGAATATTGGGCCGGTTATGATGTACCGAGACATCTTTATCATTTTAGTGATAAGAATATTATGAATTATTTATCAAAATATAAATTAAATATAACTGAAAAGATTCCTATGCCTCTAGATGCATACTATGTAAGTATTTTGAGTTATTCATATAAATATGGTAAAAAATCATATATTAAGTCTTTCTACCATGCTTATATTTCCAATAAAAAAGCATTAAAAAATAATAAAAATTATTCCAGTAACATCTTCGTCGTTCAAAAATGAAGAATATTTCTTCAATAGCAATAATTTGCTTATATTCATTGATTCTATATTACATTTTTACTTCCTGTGCAAGTGTTGTACCACCAACTGGTGGGCCAAGGGATACTATTCCACCCAAAATGATAAAATCAATACCGCAAAATCAGTCAATAAATTATGCAGGACAAGTATTTTACTTTGAATTTGATGAAAGAATAATTACTGAAAACCTAAGGCAAAAATTAATAATTACACCAAGGATTGATGGAAGCTGGGAAGAAAAACCTTCTAAAATGGGTTTTAGACTAATATTTGAAGATCCATTTGAAGAAAACTTAACATATACATTTAATTTTCGCGACGCTGTTAAAGATATAACAGAAAAAAACCCTACCAGAGATAATAGATTTACCTTTAGCACAGGAGATTATATCGATTCAATTTCCATATCAGGTTATATAACAAATTTACTTAAAGGAGATTCTTTAAAGGAAATTACAGTTGGCATATATAAATTAGACGATACTGTAAATATTTTTAATGGTTCTCCATATTATTTTACTGAGACCAATGAAAAAGGTAAATATGAAATAAGTAATATTAAAAACGGCATATATCAAGTATTTGCATTTAAGGACGCAAACAAAAATCTGACACTTCAAACCAACATGGAGGAATTCGGTTTTCTCCCCGACACATTAAACCTTCAGGAAAATGTTGAAAACCTTAATATCGGCCTGCTTAAGGTCGATCTGAGAAAACTAAACCTTAACAATGCACTTGCATCAGGACCCTATTTTGAAATAAATTTTAACAAGTACATTAAAAATTACTATGTTGAATCAGACTCATACTCAGATACCATTTTTTATATAAGAGCAAAGGAAAACAGATCGGTTAGGGTTTATAACACTTTTCCTGGTATCGATAGCCTTAAAATACATATATATGCAGAGGACTCTATAGGCGACTTAGTAGATTCTACATTATTTATGAAATTCAGAGAAACACGCCGGAGACCAGATGAATTTCAATACACTGTTGTACCCACCGCAAAATCAGCAATCGATTATAAAATGAGTGGCAAAATACAATTTAACAAACCCGTCAGGCATACAAATACAGATAGCATTTTTATTCAATATGACACCACCAAAATTGTAAGGTTCACTTTTGACAGTACATTGTTGTGGAACAAGAATTTTACAGAATTAGAATTTCATGCTTACATAGATAAGAATCTGATAGATAGTATCGAAACTCAAAAAGAAAGGATCAAATTATTAGAAACAGAGCAGAAATCTGATACTACTAGCAGTGAATCAATTGACGCTCAGGAAGAAATAAAAGAAGAAACTACTACCCCACGACCACAAAGGCGAAGTGCTTCAGAGGCTCTGCCCAAAACTCCAAAATTAAATAAAGGAATTCAACTCTATTTAGGTAAAGCTACATTTATCAGCATAGAAAATGATAGTTCGGCGCAAAATGGATTAAATTATGAAATTATTGATCCAGAAAAATTTGGTACTATAAAAGGCAGGATCTCAACTGAATATAAATCTTACTTTATCCAGCTCGTAAACGATAAAAACGAAGTTATCAAAGAATTATACGCTAAGACACAATACGCTTTCACTAATGTACCCCCCGGTAAATATCGAATCAGGATATTGGTTGATAACAACGAAGATGGCAAATGGGATTTTGGAGATATGAGAAAAAACATAGCACCTGAATCAGTAATATTCTTTACCGAAACACTTACAGTTAGAGCCAATTGGGAACAACAGGACATAGATATTAGTTTTTAACATTGTGTACCTTTATGTGGATAACTCACATGTAATGTGTTGGGAAGTTCAAAGTAATCAAGTTCCTTCAATTCACTGTAGATAACTGCAGCTTTTAAACTGGTTATCCACATGCATTACACAATAGAAAATATGAACAACTTGTTCACAATAGCAAAATTAAAATGTGGAAATCTATATAATTTGCCGATAATCAATCATTTACATTGATATAAATTGTGGATAAAAATAAAATTAAATATTTTAATGTTCATAAAAATCAATAAATACCGTTTATCAACATATACACACACTAATAATAAGACTGATTTCTATTTTTAAATAAATTTTATTATCAACAAAGTAAAAATTAAAATGTGCATAAATATCAAAAACGTATTTTGCCTACTCAGCGTTATTATCATATCTCCACTTTTGTATGCCCAGAATGCTGAGGAAATCGCAATAGCAAATGAGTATTACGAACAAGCTGATTATGATAAAGCATATGATGTTTATAGCAGACTTATCAGATCTCCTCAGAATATACAGTTTGTTCATAATAATTATTACAACCTCTTACTTAATACAGGCCGGCTTGATGAAGCTGAAAAATACATACAACGTCAGATAAAGCGTGAACCAGATAATATTTACTATAAAATTGATTATGGATTAATAAACGTACAGCGCAATGATAAAAATGCTGAGCAAAAGTATTTTTCAGAACTTATTAAGTCCCTTGCTGGTGATTCCTTTAAAGTACGTCTGGCAGCACAATATTTTTCAAGGGTGCAGTTGCACGACTATTCAGTAGAGCTATATAAGTCTGCCAGAAAAAAGTCAGGTAAGTATACAGAATATGCTTTGCAACTTGCATCAATTTACAGACTTATGAACAAAAGGGATGATATGATAATTGAGTATCTGAATTTTGCAGATGAAAATCCGGCCAATCTTAATGCCGTAAAAAATATTCTTCAATCAATACTTAATTCAGAAGAAGACCTTGAAAGCTTTGAAACATTGATGATAGACAGGGTTCAGAAGCAACCAGATAATCCCAACAATACAGACCTGCTTATTTGGGTTAATTTACAACAAAGAAATTTTTACGGAGCCTTTATTCAAGCTAGAGCCATAGACAGAAGGTATAAGCTGGGTGGTATGCGATTGATGGAAATAGGTTCTATAGCACTTGATAACCAGGATTATAACAATGCCATTAGAATTTTTGAATATGTAATTGATCAATACAAAGGATCACAAAATTATCAAATTGCCAGAAGATTGGTTATAAAAGCAAGAGAAGAGAAAGTAAAAAATACTTATCCTGTTAATTATACTGAAATTGAGAAACTTATATCTGATTATCAAAATTTGATAGATGAAGTTGGTATAAATCAATATACTTCTGAGGCGGTGCGGAGTATGGCCTTGTTATATGCTTTTTATCTTGACGATAAAGAAAAATCTTCGTATCTCCTTAAAAGAATTATTGAAACGCCAAGAATGAACAAATCCATTGTTGACAGATCTAAACTTGATCTGGGCGATATATTTCTTTTAAACGGAGAGCCATGGGAATCGACGTTATTGTATTCACAAGTAGAAAAATCAAGTAAGGAAACACCAATTGCTTTTGAAGCAAAGCTGAAAAATGCAAAGCTCTCATATTTCAAAGGTGAATTTCAATTAGCACAAGAACATCTTGATGTTCTAAAAAATGCGACAACACGTGAAATAGCCAATGATGCTATGGCCCTCAGTCTTTTAATTAAAGACAATACTATTATTGAAGAATCTGATGAAGCTATGAAAAGATATGCCAATATCGAATTGTTACTATTTCAAAACAAAAAGAAGGAGGCTTTAGATTCTTTAACCGTGTTGTACCAGGAAAATCCTAATCACAGTCTGGCAGATGAAATCTTGTTTTTAAAATCAAAAATCAATATTGAAATCGGCCGATTTTCAGAAGCCATTACACTTCTTGAAAAAATTACTGTAAGTTTTGCAGATGATATTCTCAGTGACGATGCTTTATTTCTTATGGCAAAGGTTTACGAAGAAAACCTGAAAGATAAGAATATGGCAATGGACTTATATGAAAAATTTTTAAGAATACATCCGGGTAGTATTTACACCTCAGAAGCACGTAAAAGATTCAGGACCCTCAGAGGTGATTTCATAAACCAACCTTAACGGACACTAATTTTTTATATATGAGCAGACCTTTTATTCTGAAAGAAGCGAGCTACAGTGAGATTTTAAAACATAAATACGAAGTAGCCATACTGCCCTGGGGTGCAACTGAAGCACATAATTTTCATTTACCCTATGGCACTGATATTTATCAATGTGAGCATATAGCAGCAAAATCTGCTGAAGAAGCCTGGCAAAAAGGTTGCAGGCTTATGGTTTTACCGGCTTTGCCTTTTGGGGTAAACTGTCAACAGATCGATATACCCTTTACTATTAATATGAATCCATCGACACAAATGGCTTTATTAAAGGATATTTGTCATTCACTTGACTATCATAAAATATATAAACTGGTAATTTTAAACGGACATGGAGGAAATGACTTCAGACAAATAATAAGGGAACTGAAAATGAATTTTCCGAATATTTTTATTTGTTCAGTTGATTGGTTTAAAATAGTGCAAACATTAGAAAAGATATTTGAAAACCCCGGAGACCATGCGGATGAAATGGAAACCAGTCTGATGATGTACATAGAGCCTAAAATTGTAATGCCTTTGCAAATAGCAGGCGATGGATATGCGCGAAAACTAATTTTTGATGCAAGATCAGAAGGTTGGATGTGGGCACCGAGAGAATGGACAAAAGTTACAAATGATACGGGAGTAGGCGACCCTGCTAAATCCAGTGTTGAAAAAGGGGAACAATGTTTTCAACAAGTCGTATATAAATTTACCCAATTTTTACAACAACTCTATAATACTGACTTAAATAAGCTGTATAAATAGTTCGGCATGAATTTTGACTACCTAAACGTAAATTAAAATTTATTAGTCTAAACAATTCAAAAGTAATTCAGTTAATATGGGGACAATTCAAATATTGAATCTATTATCAGAAAAAAGAAATTTAACTCCGACCATATTACCAACGCCAGTAATTTAAGAATGGGTTTGCATTGCAGGCCTGTTTTTTTTTGCTCTGTAAATAATCCATAAAAATAATCCAAATCACATATTAAGAATCAAAAGCGAATTGTAAAAGATACAAATCCACTTTACAAAATCATATAATATCTCAATGAGCTATGAAAAAGAGTATTTTTATTTCCCTTATTTCAATCGCACTGCTAGGCGGATGCGAAATGAAAAAACAAAATGAGCAATTGTCTTCTGAAAATGAAGCCTTGAAATTACAATTAGAGATTGCAAAACAATCAGCTTCAACCCTTGAGGAGATTGGTGGCTTACTCGATTCCATTGATCAAAGCAGGAATCGTCTTATGCTAAATATGGAGTCAGGTACCAGTTATGATAATTATGTAGAAAGGCTTCAGGAATTGAATGATTATGTTGCAGATACAGAAGAGAAATTAAGAAATCTTGAATCAGCCCTTGAAAAATCACAAGGTTCGGGTAATGCATATGCTGCCACCATAAACCGGCTGAGATCAGATTTAAAAAAGAAAACTGAAGAAATAGCATTGCTGCAGGAGCAAGTTGAAAATTACAAAGCAGAAAATGAAAACCTGATTACTACCATAAACCTTCAGGAGGCCGAGCTTACTGATAAATCATCACAAATTCAGACAAAAAGAGAAGAGCTTGCACTTCTGGAGGAAAGAATAAAGCAAATGCTGGATATGTCTAAAGTAAGTGAAGCTGATCAGTTTTTTGCCAGAGGTGAAGCTATCGAGGAAGCTGCCAACAGAACTAAACTGGCTCCAAGAAAGAGAAAAGAAACCTATAAGGAAGCAATGGAAATGTTTGAGAGAGCCAAAAGCCTCGGTAGAGAGGATGCACAGGCTAAAATAGATGAACTTCAAAAGAAAATTTAATCTCTGTAAAATAACGTTTAGTATTTACCGGTATACAGAGGATGTGTACCGGTTCTTTATTTTATAGTATTGCTGCTGCAAAAGCGTTGAAAATTAGTAAATTTGTCAAAAAATTTTTTGTCTGATAAATTAATAGAATATGAGAAGTAAAATAGTTGCAGGAAATTGGAAAATGAACAAAAACCTGGTTGAAGCAAAAGCCCTTGCTTCAGAAATTGTAAATATAGCCAGGGATGAACTCAAGGATGATGTCAAATTGGTTGTTTGCCCTCCCTTTATTTCCCTTTCTGCGGTTTCCTCAATATTAGGTGATACACAAAATGTTTTTCTGGGAGCTCAAAACTGTAATGACAATAAAGCCGGTGCCTATACGGGAGAAATTTCAGTTGATATGCTCACCTCTGTTTGCGCCAGTTTTGTTATTATTGGACACAGCGAAAGAAGAGAATACTTTGGTGAAACAGATGATTTTTTAGCTAAAAAGGTAGATACAGTACTTGCTGCTTCAATAACACCCATTTTTTGCTGTGGCGAACCTTTGGAAATCAGAGAAGCTGAAACGCAATACAAATATGTAACGGATCAGATTACAGCCAGTCTTTTTCATCTGAATGAGGAGCAAATTAAAAAAATAGTTATTGCTTACGAGCCCATCTGGGCAATTGGTACTGGCAAAACAGCATCCGCTGAACAGGCACAGCAAATGCATGCTGAAATCAGAAAACATCTGGCTTCAAAATATGGAGAAAGTGTTGCATCAGAAATCTCTATATTGTATGGAGGTAGTTGCAAGGCTTCCAATGCGAAGGAAATTTTTTCAGGAGAGGATGTGGATGGTGGCCTTATAGGCGGCGCCTCATTGGTGGCTCGCGAATTTGTTGATATTGCCAAATCCTTTTAAAAAAATAAAACAATACTGATGTGGCCCGCAAAATAATCTTAGTTCTTTCTTTGCTTAGCTTGCCCTTTGGGCAATTATTAAGGGCCACTTCAGTACCTAACCCACAATTTTGCAAATTATTCGGTTCAGTCTATATTGAAGAAAACAATCCGGATCGTGCAGATTTTCTGGTTTTTGAAGAAGAATCTGAAGCTTTTGCTGACGTTATAGTATTTTATGGTATTGACAACCGATTATTTGCCAATAAACCCGGCTTATGGCATATAACCGACAAAAAGGGATTTGCTGATTTCAGTGTATATTTTGTTGACAAGAGAAATCAGGCTGATTTTAGTGTCTATTTTACCGAAGTGGAATCATTTGCAGGATGTAATAATTAGCATGATTTGAAATACCTTAAAATTACCTTTAAGTGCGAGGAGGCAGTCAGTGAGCTGCTTATTGCTATGTTGTCAGAATTAGATTATGATTCTTTCGAAGAAACTGAATGCGAACTCTTAGCCTACGTTAAAGAAGATTTATTTTCTCAAAGTTCATTAGATAAGATTCTCAATAGCGATGGTTTTGATAAAATATTATATCAGGTAGAAAATCTCGAAGAGAAAAACTGGAATGAAGAGTGGGAGAGAAATTTTCAACCTGTAATCATTGATGAAACCGTAAAAATACGGGCATCATTTCATGCCGCTGACCCAAAATATCAATATGATATTGTCATTGATCCTAAGATGTCATTTGGAACGGGTCACCATGAAACAACCAGTTTAATGATTTCAAGTCAGCTTGCCATTGATCATAAAAATAAAAGGATTCTTGACCTTGGTACTGGTACAGGTATCTTATCCATTATGGCATCAAAACTGGGATCTGCCTGCATCGTAGCCACAGATATCGATGAATGGTGTATAGAAAACAGTCTTGAAAATTTTAAACTTAATTCAGTATCTCAATTCGAGCTCAAAAAGGGAACGATAAGCAGCTTTAAGTTAGATGGATATTTCAATATCATTCTGGCAAATATCAATAAAAATGTCCTGATTGAAGAAATACCATTCTACACAAATTATTTATCTGCAAATGCATTTCTTTTGCTTAGTGGTTTTTATGAGAGAGATATTGAGGATATAAGATCAGTGGCTGAAAAAGCTGGTCTTCAATTCTTAAAAAAGTCTGTAAAAAACCATTGGTCTTGCCTTCTTTTTAGCAAATAACATACATACAAATTGTTTTAACATATTTTATAAAAGCAGATTCACCAATTTTCTGCAATTTTCGTTATACAAAGGTATTGCTCTGTTTTCATGAAAAGTATGCGGCGAATATTCATATTGCTTTTATTTCTATTTATTGTTTTTGAGTCTCAGGCTCAGCGTTATCGTCTTACGGATACACTTTCGGTATTTCCAGAAAGGGTTAACGAAATGATGTTGCAAACACGCAACGAAAAAGCAGCGGAGGCAGCCGCTGCTTTTCAACAAGCATGGTCTTCAGGCGCTTTCACTCAAAATCAACAAAATAAAATTGCATCTATCTCCCTTGGAATGATCAAAAAAGATTATGGTCCCATACCCTTTTTTGTTCAGTATCTAAGTCTGATTTCTTCAGCCACTCAAGAACATGGTATATCGGGAAGCAAAATAGATAATTTGCTGGATGTGTTGGAAAAATCAATTAACCAGACTAATAGTAAAACTTATTTAACTATAATCAGCAACTTAAATACGTTTTTCAGCGATAACGCTCTGCATAAAAATAATTTTAATAAGCTGTACCACGAAAATGCAAGTTATGATTTTGAATATGTTGGAGAAGTATCACCGGAGGAGGATATTTATGAACCACCAGCGGTCTCAGAAGTTTTTGACAGCTGGGATTCATGGGATAGTAATGATGATTGGGAAAAGGCAGCTACTTCAGAAAGTTCAAATGATTCATGGTCAGAGCCAACTATTTTTACTGATGCAATTCCATTGGATGTTCCGGTTCTGACTGGTGCTTTAATAAAATTCAGCAATGTTGATTTGATTTTTGCCACGCCATTTGATTCTACAGCAATTATTGGAACAAAAGGTGATTTTTCATTAAGCTCTCATATTTTTTCCGGTAACGGAGGCACAGCTAACTGGGAATCAGCAGATATTTCCAGATCAGATTTATGGGTGAACTTGCAGACATTCCAATTTAACGTGAGGCTACCTGAATTTACAGCTGAAAAGGTTAAGATGCATTATCCGAAATTACTAAACCAGCAGGTTGAGGGTATTATTACTTTCAAAAGTATAAAAAGAAAAGTTTCTGAAGAACCAAGATATCCAAGGTTTATATCTTACCATTCTAACGTGGATCTGAATAAGATTGAGATTGAAGGTGCAAAATTTACCGGAGGTTTTGCCATGGAAGGTAAAAGGATCAGAGGAGCTTCAGTATACGGCAATACATCAGAAATATTAATCAGAGATGCAGCTGGCAATGCTTTCAAAGCCAATTCAAAAGTAATAGATGTAACAGATACTGTAATTTCTGCAAGAAATGCGGCTGTGGTGATATACCATTCAAGAGATTCTATATATCATCCGTCTATGCGATTGAGATATTATATTAAGGAAAAAAGACTTGTTGCAATAAAAGAGCAAAACGGACATCAGCAAACACCATTCAATTCAACGCATTTCAATGTTTCCATTACAGCAGATGCCATTAGATGGAATATGGAAACGGATAGTCTTGACATATATGTGATGAATGCAAGAAGCATGATACCTGCTTATTTTGAATCGAATGAATATTATCATTTTGACCGTATAAAAGAATTATCTGTAGCATATCCATTTAATCCCTTATTGATGGTATATAACCATTATACCAAACATAAGCAAGAGTCCTTCTATGTCTCTGATTTATTAGCACAAAACAAGGTAAATGAAAATGCATTGAGAAGTGCTTTACTGCAATTGAGTTATAAAGATTATATAGCTTATGATGTAGTGAGTGGAAAAATTACCATTAAGCCCAAATTGATACATTATAACCTGGCACGATGGAATAAAATTGATTTTGATGATTTGCAAATCAGGTCAATGGAAACCCATAAGCCAAATGCGACCTTAAACCTGACAGAAAATGAATTACTCATTCGTGGCGTAGACCAGTTCTTTATTTCCCAGACACAAAACGTATTTATTATACCGACCAACAGGGAGATAAAAATGCAAAAAAACCGCAATTTTTCATTCAATGGCGATATTTATGCCGGTAACTTTCAGTTTATAGGACGAGATTTTATATTCAGATATGATAGCTTCCAGGTTGATATGTCCAAAATAGATTCCATAAAATTTTATGTTGATACTCAGCAACGTACGCGAAAACAGGTTGATAATCAATTGATTTCCATGGATATGTTTGAACAGCAGATTGGTGATGTAGCAGGGCAGAGTTCTTCAGGTACTCTTTATGTCGACAATCCCAAAAACAAATCTGGTAATTTGATATTGCCCAGATACCCAGTGTTTGATGCAGATAAAGGTGCAGTTGTCTACTTTGACAGAGATGATATACTTAAAAAAGCATATGACAGATCTGTCTATTTTATAGTACCTCCCTTTGGTATTGATTCAATTAGTTCCAGCGATCCTTCCAATATAGGATTTGAAGGAAGATTCGTTTCTGATAACATTTTTCCAGATTTCAATGAGACTTTACGTATTATGCCGGATTATGCTTTGGGTTTTGAGCACGAAGCCCCTCCGGCAGGATATGATTTGTACAAGACGGGTGCCAGGTTTTTCAATAAAATAAGACTTGATAAAAAAGGTATTGTGGGCTCTGGCCGGATTGATTATTTATCTAGTACGGGTAATTCCGATGCCTACACTTTTTATCAGGATTCAGTATTAGCTGCAGGTCATTATTACAGAATCCGAAGAGATAATATTGGGGGTGTGACTTATCCTGAGATTTTGGTGGAGAATTATAAAATGAAATGGCTGCCTAAAACAGATCAAATGTATGTGAGAAATACAAAAGATCCTTTCAGATTATATGAGTCAGCCTCCCTGGAAGGCACGACCGTACTTTCGAAAACAGGAGTACGCGCTGCCGGAAAATTTCTGGCAGAAGGCTTTGAAGCAAGGTCAAGAGATTTTGGTTTTGAGGAATCTAAAATGTCTGCAAGCAGAGCTAAATTTTTTGTATTGTCAGATAATCCCCAAAAGCCATTGATGCAGGGAAATGATATCAGGCTGGATTTTGATTTTAATTCTGAAATTGGTGAAATATCTCCTGAAATAGCAGGTATGGCGGCGTTGGAATTTCCATATGCCCAGGTAAATACCAGTATTTCCAGAGCTACCTGGCTCAAGAAGGAGAATAAAATTGTAATGACCAAACCAGAAAATGTTGATATCTCAGATAGTTATTTCTATTCTACCAATCGCGAACTTGATTCACTGGCTTTTAATGCTTCCGAAGCAGAATACGACATCATTACTGCGGTATTGCACGTAAAGGGTATACCACATATTGAAGTTGCAGACGCATTTATCATTCCTTCAAAAAATGAAATCTTCATTGGCCAGAATTCAGAATTGTCTGAACTCAAAAATGCTACAATTATAATAGATACGCTTAATGAATATCATACCCTAACCGATGCTACTGTTACGATTCACTCAAGAAATAAATTCACTGGATCGGCAAATTATCAGTATGTAAATGCATCCAAAGATACATTTCAAATTAGATTCGATAGCTTCGATCTTCAACCGGTAGCAAGTGGTCGAAGCAGATCAAAACCTGAAATACAAACAGTATCTTCTGCTATGATAGACAGTGACTTGGGTTTGCAAGTATCACCGTTCATACAATTTAAAGGAGAGCTTGTAATGTATGCCAGACAAAGGGCTTTGAAACTCGATGGATTCGTAAAACTTGATTTACGCGATTCAGACGAAGGGGATATGTGGATCAGATACAGCAGTCAGGATGAAGAAGCACAGGATGTTATGCTTGATTTTAATAATGCAATTACAGAATCAGGCCAACCTATCATTGCTGGTTTGTTTTATGAGGGTACCGATAATTTTATCTATGGCCGTTTTATGAAGAATAAATTATCTGAGACTGATATTCCATTTTTTACACCCTCAGGCTTTTTGTATTACAATCATGAATCAGGTTCATTTGTAATAGAAGATTCAGCAAAGGCAAGCGGAAATTCATACCAGGGAAAATTTTTCTCATACAATGATCAAACAGGGGAAATTGCTTTCGAAGGACCCATGAAATTTTTGGAAGATTCGCCCAATACTACAATGGAGGCTACAGGCAATGGTAAAGGAAATATAAAAGGAGACCCTTTGGAAATAGACATTTTTGCCCGTTTTGATTTTGATTTACCCGATCAGGCTTTTATTGCCATGCATAAAGATATGCAGGAAGTTGTAGAAGGTCTGGGTTTACCACCGGCAGAACCAGATTTTGATGCATTGTTATACAAAATTGCTGAATTTGTAGGTGACAGATACACCCGTGAATACGAAAAAAGAAATCAAAGAGACTATTTTTCTTTAACAGCCCTTTCTCCTAAACTTATTGGAGATATTGTCTTATCAAAACTAAAGCTTAACTGGTCTGAAAAATATAATAGCTGGTACAGTACAGGACCCATTGGGATCTCTCATTTGCTTAAACTTGATGTCAATGCAAGTGCGGAAGGTTTTGTAGAAATACAAAAAACTATGGACAAAGGAGATATCATAAATATATTTGTCCAATTATCCGGAGATTGCTGGTATTATATAAGCTATGGAGAGAATAAACTAATTACTTTCTCTTCTAACCAATCATATAATGATATCATTGCTTCACGTAGTAAAGTTGAGAAAGCTGGATTTGGCGATTATTTCTTTGCCGAAGGCAATCGTCGTGAAGTATTAAATTACATAGACCGTTTCAGGCTGGATTATCTTAATATAAAAGATCCTTATGTTCTTGAAACCAGACCTTTACCGGTTCAGGATCAACCTTTGGACATTTTATTTCAGGATCAACCTTTACCACAGGAAAAACCCGACGAAACAGAATTTTGGCTGCCAGAAGAAAAGCCAGCAGTGAAAAAAACCGAAGAGGAAGAAGAAAACGAAGGATTTTAAATTTTAGCTCAAATACAAAATGGTTGTAATTGTCGGTGCCGGTATCTCCGGTTTGTCCCTGGCCTGGTTTTTAAAAGAAAAAAATATTCCTTTTAAAATTATTGAAAGCGAAAGTAAAGCAGGAGGATGTATTGAAACCGTACAATCCGGAAACTACCTTATGGAAATGGGACCAAATTCGCTTCTTCTTAATGAAGAACAAATAGATATGTTAAGTAAATTTGGTCTGAAGGAAAGTCTTATTAAGGCAGAAGAAGTCAATAAAAACAGATTTATTTTTAAAAAGGGCCAGTATAGAAAATTACCGGGCAGTCCACCGGCATTATTGCTTAACAATTTTTTTTCTTGGAAAACCAAATGGGCTATCCTTCGGGAATACAGAAAAAAATCAAAGGCAGCATCAGAAAATGAAAGTGTTGCGGACTTCTTCAGAAGAAGATTTAATAATGAACTCGTTGATTATGCTGTAGATCCATTTGTTTCTGGTATTTATGCAGGTGAGCCTGAACAATTATTAATGCGGCTTACCTTTTCTGCTTTGGCAGAAGCAGAAAAAAAACATGGTTCTTTGATAAAAGGAATGATTAAAGAGAAAAAAAGCACCGGTCGTAAATCTACTTATTCATTTCAAAAAGGTTTATCAGAGTTAATACATAAGTTAAGCGAGCAAATTGAAATTGAGCGTGATACCCGTGTTTTAAATATAAAGAAAGATCAGAACGGACTGATATTGGAGACTTCTAAAGGAGAAATAAAAGCAGAAAAGTGTATTATTACTATCCCATCATTTTCCTGTGCTGATATTTTGCAAAACGGATGGCCCAATACATCAGAAATTTTGCGTAAAGTATATTATCCTCCCCTGTGCTGTGTTCATAATGTTTACAAAAGAGATAAGGTACAGCATCCTCTTGACGGCTTTGGCGGATTGAATCCACGTAAAGAAAAACAATTTGCTTCCGGCAGTATATGGTCAAGTAGCATTTTTCCAAATCGCTGTGATTCAGATGAAGTATTAATCACTACGTTCGTTGGTGGAAGCAACGCAGAAAATAAAACAAAACTTTCGGATAAGGAAATTCTTCAAGAGGTACATCATGAACTGTCAAAGGTTTACCAAATTAGCGATAAGCCTGTTTTCCAACATTTAAAACGTTGGAATAAAGCGATACCTCAGTATGACGAAGCGCTTGCGAAAGTTTTGGCAGTAATAGAATCTCTTGAGTTAGATGAAATTTACATCTGTGCAAACTGGAAAGGAGGAGTTTCAGTTACAGATTGTATTTCTAAGGCAAAAAAACTGGCAGACCGCCTGGAATGCAATTGCTGAAATTTGAGTTTAACCAGGTATTAGTTGTGCAGCCTCTTTATCCAGATACCAATAAAGAGTGCCTTGCAGAGGTTTAATCCACGCTCCAGGTAGATGCTCTGCACTTTCTTTTCGCTCAAAAATTTCTTTTATTTTTTCAGCCTTATTAGTTCCGCTGCAAATGACGGCAACATTACGGGCATTGTTAATAATTTTACCAGTGAAGCTAATCCTGAATTGGCCAGTGTAAGGATTTTGAACAGCAACACAAGCATTTGTATCATCCCACAATTTTCTTTGCCCCGGAAAAATTGAAGCGGTATGCCCATCATCACCCAGCCCAAGCATTATCAGATCAAAAGCAACATCCTTGATGTTGCGCTCCAGTAAAGAAGAATAGCGCTGAGCTTCTTCGACAGGGTGATTTTCCCCTGAAATACGATAGATGTTAGCATTTAAAATCGATGACAGAAACAATTCATTGGCCATTTTAAAATTGCTATCAGAATGTTCAGGGGGTACACAGCGTTCATCGCTCCAGTAAAAACAGACTTTTTCCCAATCAATTTTATTGGTATATTTTTCTCCCAGCAATCGATAAATGACAGCAGGTGTTGATCCTCCGGATAATGCCAGATGAAATTTACCAACCTTTTCATCTACCACTACCAATAGCCATTGGCAAAAAGCTTCAGCAAGTGAAAGCTGATTATCGTGTATTTTAACTTCCATATTTTAAAATCTACAACTCACAAAAAACGCCATCATCTGCAAGGTTTTTACAGGGATACCTCCAGTTAATATTTTTCCCCTCAATAAAATCATCAGCTACGTCTGGTCCCCAACTACCAGCGGGATATCCAAATAAAGGAGCTTCAGGATGATTTTTCCAATAATCTAAGATGGGTTGCACAAAATTCCATGCGGCATCTACCGCATCTCCACGGGCATAAAGGGTGGCATCGCCCTGCATGCAATCGAGTAAAAGACGTTCATAGGCATCAGGTAAGCGGCCATTTCCCAAATCCTTGTAACGAAAATCCATATTTACATTTTTAACATTGAAACCTGTACCGGGTACTTTCATTCCAAATTTTAGTAAAATACCTTCATCAGGCTGAATACGTATAACCAGCTGATTACCTGTATTACAAAATTCCTGATTTTCTACAAAAAGTCTGTGTGGAGTACTTTTAAAATGTATGACTACCTCGCTCACCCTCGTTGGCAATCTTTTGCCCGTACGTATATAAAATGGCACATCTCCCCAGCGCCAATTATCGATATAAAATTTAATGGCAGCGAAAGTTTCTGTACGGGATTCAGGATCGACATTAGATTCCTCTCTATATCCCTTTGCCAGCTTGCCTTTAATATGAGATTTAGTATACTGACCCCTTATGACGTATTTATCTAATTCGTTAACCGGAAAATGCCTTAAAGATTGAAACACTTTTAAGGTCTCATTTCTAATAGCCCAGTCATCCATGCTACTGGGTGGTTCCATCGCCACAAGTGCCGCTACCTGCAAAAGATGATTTTGAATCATATCACGCAAGGCCCCTGAATGATCATAATAAGAGCCCCGATCTTCCACCCCAATGCTTTCGGCAGCTGTTATTTCAACATGATGAATGAAATTTCGATTCCATAATGGCTCAAAAATTCCATTTGAAAATCTGGTAACCAACAGGTTTTGAACAGTTTCTTTGCCCAGATAGTGATCTATGCGGTACAATTGACGTTCATTGAAAAATTTTAGTAAATGATTATTCAAAGATTTGGCAGAACTGTAATCTATGCCGAAGGGCTTCTCAATTATAATTCGTTTCCATCCCTGATTATCCTCAGCACTTAGCCCTGCCAAAGCAAGATTTTCAGCTATAATACCATAGACAGACGGCGGAGTCGATAAATAAAATATATAATTACCCCGACTTTTATGCTTTTCAGCAAGAATACTTAATTCACTTTTTAATTCATGGTATCCATTTAGCACACCAGGATCGAGTTGAAGATAATAGACATGCTCTAAAAACTCCTCTGTTTTGGCGACTATATCTGGGTTAGATACACCATTTTTCAACCTGGAGTGAAAATCTTTTTGGCTCAATTGACTACGTGCGGTGCCTACAATGGCAAAATTTTCAGGCATCAATTCTTGTTTATACAATTCAAACAAAGCAGGTATCAATTTTCTGTTGGTTAGATCACCTGAAGCCCCAAAAATTACGATGATAAGATTATCTGGTTTTGCTAGCATGAATTCATTATTTAAGAACAGAAACTCATTAAAAGTATGAAGAATACAGTTGCCAATGTTTCAATTCTAAATAAAAGCAACATGCTTGATATATAATAATTTCAGTGTACCATCTAATTATTATGTAATAAATTATCATAATAATTAACATTTATGCAGTGGCAAGAACCTAAATTTATAATTTTCTAATAATTTATTTAATTAAATTAAGTATTTAAGATTTATTGTTTAAATAATAGATATACAATAGTTTATGTATTTATATAGTTTAAAAATGCAATTTAAAATAAAATAAATAATATTTTTCTTGTATATTATTCAAAAATTACATTACTTTGCAGTGCTTAGGTATAGATGTAATGAAATACATCTGTTTTCAAGAATTTGCTTAATTTTATTAAAAACCTCAAGATCTGATCTAACATCCAACCAAATACAACAGATAGACCAAAAGGTTGATTTCTTTCAATTAAACCAAAATTTTATGTTGAAGAAACTCACGGCATGGCTTTCAATAGCTGTAATTGTGTCACTCATGCCACTTTGCAACCCTGCTATTCAGTCTAAAATGGCAGTTCAATCAGAGCAGCCCTTCGCATTTCAAAATCCATATGAAAACAGCCTTACTAAGAGTGAAGGAATAATTACAGCCTTGATTGACAATAGCATTTCAAGCTATTTTATATATCAGGGCGAACCTATGGGATTTGAATATGAACTTTTAAAATTATTTGCCAATGACCAGGGATTGGAGCTGAAAATAGAAATAGCAAGAGACAACGATTCTATTTTAAAAAGACTTGCTGCAGGTGAGGCAGATATTGCGGCTGCCAATTTAACCATCTCAGAAGATAAGATGAAATATGCCAATTTTACGCTACCCTTTATGCGTACACGTCAGGTGCTGATTCAAAGGCTGCCAGAAAATTTTTTCAATATGAAAATAGATGAGATCAGGAATCAGATAATTCTGGATCCGCTTGATCTTGATGGTAAAACTATTTATGTACATGCCAATACTTCTTTTGAAAGAAGGTTGAGAAATTTTGTCAAAGAGACCAGCACACAAATCAACATTGAGCGTATAGATAATTCTGTAAGTGCAGATGAATTGATAGAATGGGTTTCAGAGGGACTGATAGATTATACTATTGCAGATGAAAACCGTGCCAGAATACACAAACATTACTATAAAAATCTTCATATTGAAACCTACATGAGTCTCAGTCAACCCCTGGCCTGGGCGGTAAATAAAAATGCGAATCAATTGAAACAAGTTCTTGACCAGTGGCTGATTCAGCGAAAGGGGACACTGGAATACAATATGCTTTTTTCAAAATATTTTAAAGCAAATCAAATTCCACTTGCACTGAGAAACAATCAGGAATACATAAAAAAGGGGCGTATATCGCCATATGATGAACTGATTAAAAAGTATGCCACAAAGCACAACATCGACTGGAAGTTGGTTGCAGCTTTGATAAACCAGGAATCGGCTTTTGATCATACTGCCATTTCGCCATTTGGCGCTCAGGGATTAATGCAGGTTTTACCGTCAACGGCTAGTCTGCATAAGATCGATACTACAAATCTTTATGATCCCGAGACAAACATCATGGCTGGCACCCTGCATTTTAAAAAACTTAACGATCTATGGATGACTGAACTCAGCGATAGTCTGCAGGCAGTGAAATTTGCACTGGCTTCATACAATGTCGGCCTTGGTCATGTACTGGATGCCAGAAGACTTGCCAATAAGTTTGGATATAACCAAACAATATGGGAAGATCAGGTTGAAAATATGATATTGAAAAAATCAGATCCGAATTATTTTAACGATCCACAGGTAAAACACGGGTATTGTCGTGGAAGTGAACCGGTTCACTACGTCAATAACATAATGAATAAATACGATTTATACGCCAAATTCACAGATTAAGCCAAATTAATTTTCGAGCCTGTACATAATTTTTAAAAATTTTACATAAATTAATGTGCTAATTGATAAGTACTATGTACCTGTTTTTTTCGGGCTTAAATATTTTTTAAAATGGTTATTATACGTGAGGCACTTGAAGGTGACATTCCTCTTATCATTGAATATCAGTTGAAAATGGCACTTGAAACAGAAAACCTCTGGCTGGATGAAAGTAATGTACAAAAGGGAGTAAAAGCTGTATTTCAATTTCCTTCAAAAGGAAAATATTATATGGCTGAAAAGACCAAGGAGGTAGTAGGAACACTGCTGATAACCTATGAATGGAGTGATTGGAGAAATGCCACTGTTTTATGGTTACAATCTGTTTATGTTAAGCAGGAACATCGGGGTAAAGGCGTTTTTAAAACTATGTTTCAGTTTATTAAAAACTTAGTAAAATCATCTCCTACCTATTGTGGAGTAAGATTGTATGTTGTCAATAGTAATGAACAAGCCAAATCTGCATACAAAAAACTGGGTATGAATGATCAACATTATGAAATGTTTGAATGGATGAAGAATTAAATTTACATACCTGACTGATATATCAAAAAGTACCTTAAACCTGTGGTACTTTTTTTTGTTATACTTTATACTTAAGATATAATTATGTATACAGAATTTGACCAATTGCATTTTAATTCAAAAATATGGATTTATCAGTCAGACAGAAAGCTATCAGACAATGAAGTAATGGATCTGTCAGCTGAAATAATTGCTTTTTTAGAAAGCTGGAAGGCCCATGGAAATGACTTAAAAGCTTCCTTTAAAATTCTATTCGAACATTTCATGGTTATAGGTGTAGATGAACGCCACAATAGCACTTCAGGCTGTTCTATTGATGCTTCTGTGCATTTTATAAAACAAATGGAAGGTAAATATAAAGTATCTTTTTTTGATCGCAGTAAAATAGCGTTTCTGATTAATGGGAAAACCTGCCTGGAAGATTTGTCTAAAATAAAAGAAAAAGTAAATTCGGGCGTTATTCATGCTGAAACCATGACCTTCATTAATTTAATTGATAGAAAAGAATTTCTTGATAGTCAGTGGCTCGTGCCCGCTGCCAGTACATGGATGAAAAGATTTTTTAAAAAAAGTACAAGTTTTGAGTTAAATAATTAATTTGAAGATATTTGATTAGATTTCGAAAAAGGCCTTTGTATTTGGTTTATGATCATTTCTAATTCTTTAAAGTGGTATTCTGTTTGAGAAATTCTAAATTGAAAAAATTTATATTTGTGTTATGAATAGAATTTCGTTGTTTTTGGCAATACTGAGCGTTTTCATGCTAATATCATGCAGCGCAGGCAAAATGGCTTTAAAGAAAGGAGACAAGAGATTCAAATATGGAGAATACGATGTTTCAGTTGAATATTATGCCAAGGCTATTGAAAAAAACCAAAATGTAGCTGAAGCAAACTTTAAAATAGGGGAATCGTATCGATTGTCAAACAGGGTAAAGTATGCCCTGCCTTATTATCAAAAGGCCATTGATCAGGGATATACCGATGAGAACCTGCATTTATACTTTGCCCATGCACTTAAAGCCAATGAAAAATATGCTGAAGCAAAAGAGCATTTAAAAAATTTCGTAGAAAAGGGAGGAGATAAAAAAATTGTTGAACTGGCAGAAATTGAGATTCAAAACCTGACAACCCTTAGCGATATTATGGAAAAACCCAATTATTTCAGGGTTAGAAATATGGAAGATATCAATACCGCCGGCGCTGAATATGCACCGGTGTATTTCAATGGTGAACTTTTCTTTGCTTCTTCCAGAAATGGTGACAGAATATATAAAGCAACCGGAACTGGCTTTACAGATATATTTAAAGTAAAAACCCGTGGAGCCATAGTCGATGTTTCTTCTTTATCAGCATTGGATGAAACCATTAATACACCCATCACCAATGAAGGCTCAGTTACCTTTTCACCCGATGGTCAGATAATGGTTTTTGCCAAGGGCAACAGTGGAAGACGAAAAGGAGAAGACGATGTAAATTTATACATTACAAGATACAGACGTGGCCGTTGGACTGAACCAGAGTTTATGCAAATCAATGATCCCAAAGCATGGGATTCAACTCCTGCATTTTCAAGAGATGGAAGTACCCTGTTTTTTGCATCAAACCGGGAAGGTGGTTTTGGAGGAACCGATTTATATGCTGCAACAAGAAACCGCAGAGGGCAGTTTGCAAGGGTAAGAAACCTGGGCCCTATAATCAATACGGCAGGTAATGAAATGTTTCCGCACATGGCCGAAGATGGAAGACTATACTTTTCTTCCAATGGACATCCTGGTATGGGAGGACTGGATATTTTTGTAGTAAACCGGGTAGATGGCAGGTTAAAAATTGAAAATATGGGCGCGCCAATCAATTCGAGTGATGACGATTTCGGCATATTTTTCTATGATCCATCAAAAGGGTTTTTTACCTCAAACCGGCCGGGAGGAAAAGGAGATGATGATATATACACTTTTGTCAACAACGATCCGGATCTTAAAATTATCAACTATTTTCTTGTAGGCACCACACGAACTAAAGGAGTGGATCCAGAACAGATTTTACCCGGAACAAATGTACGCCTTATTAGCGCAGTTTCTGATGAGGTAATAGGCGAAACTCTTACAGGTCCGGATGGAACATTCCGCTTCAGGGTTTATGAGGAAGAAGATTATGTACTTTTAGGCGAAAAAGAAGAATATTTCACTGCCCGAGCTTCCTTCACAACTAAAAACAAGGCAGTGCCCAAAGAAACACTCACACAATTGGTTACCAACAAAGTGTTCGAAACAGAAATCAAACTGGAACGCATAGAACTTGATAAGTCCATCGTACTGGAAAATATCTATTATGACCTCGATAAATGGGACATACGACCGGATGCAGCGCTGGAGTTGGATAAATTGGTTACCATATTAGAAGACAACCCTGAAATTAAAATAGAATTAAGTTCTCATACAGACAGCCGCCAGACAGTTGAATACAACCTGGAACTTTCGCGCAAAAGAGCGCTGTCTGCAGTGGAATATATAGTTTCAAGAGGAGTAAATGAAGAAAGGTTAACGGCACGGGGCTATGGAAAATCCAGACTCATCATTTCAGATGAAGAAATTGCTGCGTTGCCTGAATCTGAAAGGGAGACTGCCCACCAGGTAAATCGTAGAACTGAGTTCAAGGTTACTGAAATTGGCAAACGTGAGTACCCTGAAGATGAAGAAAATGTTATAAATGTTATTGGTGATCCGGATGATATAGAAAACAGAATCAATTGGGATAATTGACAAATTATTAAAGGAATTAAATCTAAATCGATATTTTTGAAAGCGATAGCTCATTTTAAATGTACTATCGCTTTTATTTTATCTGATTAAAACTACCTGCCATGCAAGACAGATATGCCCAAAGAGGAGTTTCCGCCACCAAGGAAGAAGTACACCAGGCCATTAAAAATATTGATAAAGGCTTATATCCCAAGGCTTTTTGTAAAATCATACCCGATTTTCTTACACATGACCCTGAATACTGCACCGTTATGCATGCCGATGGTGCTGGCACAAAATCTTCACTGGCCTATATGTACTGGCAGGAAACAGGCGATCTTTCAGTATGGAAAGGCATTTCACAAGATGCCATTATAATGAATATCGATGACCTGGCATGCGTTGGCGCTTTTGAAAATATATTGTATTCTTCCACCATAGGCAGAAACAAAAAGCGAATCCCAGGTGAAGTTATTTCTGCATTAATCAACGGTGCTGAAGAAGTATTGCAAATGTTGCGTGAACAAGGAATTTCTATATACAGCACAGGCGGAGAAACCGCAGATCTTGGTGACCTGGTAAGAACAATTATAGTCGACAGCACAGTGGTGGCCAGAATGAAAAGAAAAAATGTAATCGATAATGCACAAATAAGCAAAGGTGATGTAATTATCGGTCTGGCATCTTATGGTCAGGCCATCTATGAAAGTGAATACAACAGTGGAATGGGTAGCAATGGCCTCACCTCTGCCAGACATGATGTATTTCACCTCGATTACAGAAAAAAATACCCTGAAAGCTACGATCCTGCGCTTCCACCAGAATTGGTATATACGGGTAAATACCGTCTTACAGATCAGGAAGAAGATTTACCCCTAAATATGGGTAAACTTGTCCTTTCACCAACCCGTACATATGCACCGCTTATCAGATCGCTGGTACTAAATGAAACCGACATACATGGTTTGGTACATTGCAGCGGTGGAGCGCAAACCAAAGTATTGCATTTTATAGATGACCTGCATATTGTTAAAAACAATCTTTTTGACCTGCCACCATTGTTTAAAATAATACAAAAAGAAAGTGGCACCAGCTGGAAAGAAATGTACCAGGTATTCAATATGGGCCATCGAATGGAAATATACCTCCCTGAGTCAGAAACTGAGAAAGTATTCTCTATTGCCAGAGAATTTCAAATCGATGCTAAAGTGATTGGTTATGTTGACAGTGCCGTAAAAAACAAAAGATTAACCATTGACTGTGCGTATGGTAAATTTGAATATGAATAAATTTATTCTGCATGCGGTATATGAGGACTACGTTGAAAAGACCACATAAGATAAAATAGCGCAGGTAAAATAAATACACTTCCAAGCATTAAAGCCCAGGCCAAAGCCTGTATGGTTGAAGCATGCGCGGCATGATTAAAAAGCGAAAGAGTTTGTCCGTCTGAAAAAATAACGAAGTCAGGTAAATGGATTTGAAAAACAGCAAGTAAAATCATACTTACCTGAAACCCGGCAAGCAAACGAACCATATTCTTTTTTGCGGTTTTAAGAAACTTCCACATAAAGTACAATGATATACTGGCCAAAAGTAAACAAGTTAGTGCAAAATAGCTTGATAGCATTTGACGTATCAAAGGCAATCCTTGTATTTCAGCAACCAGAAAAACTATTCCACCAGACAATACGGTAAGCATATTCAAGATCATTGCTTTTCGCGTGAAAATTTTCTGAATATATCCATCCTTTGTTTCGCCAACCAGGAAAACGGTGGCTAAAAAGCCACAAATTAGTACAGTAAAGAGTCCAACCGATACCTGAAACCATCCCAGCCACGAAAAAATATAGGCCGATATAAAAGTATCAGCTGAAGTATCGATACTTCCGGAAATTACAGAAGCAGCAATTATACCCAGGAATAGTGGAGTGATAAAGCTGGAGTAGACAAAAATAAAATTATAAACTGATTGCATTTGATCTTTTACAGCATCATAATGTCTGAAAATAAATGCCGTTCCACGTGCAACAATTCCAAATAGCATAATCAGTAAAGGAATATGTAAAAAAGTTGAAAGGGTAGAATATATCTCAGGAAAGCCAACAAATAATATTACAATGGCAATTATTAACCACATATGATTGGCTTCCCATACAGGTCCTATTGCCTGATAGGTTAATAATCTCGTTTTGTTTTTATGTTTGCTCGAACTAAACAACTCTATTATACCGGCACCAAAATCTGCACCACCAAGTATCAAATACAAAAGAATCGAAAGATACAGGAATACAATTACTACATAAATCATGGCAATTTTTGAATTAACTTTTGTCGTAGAGAACAGGAATCATTTTGATTTGCCGGTAAAGTAACCAGAAAACCATAATACTCAAAGAGAAGTAAACAGCACAAAATACGATAAATGAATACGTTATACCGGGCATAGGGGTAAGGGCATCTGCGGTTTTCATGATGCCATGAATGATCCATGGTTGCCTGCCAACTTCTGTAACTACCCAACCAGCTTCAACCGCGATAAAACCCAATGGAGTAGATATCACCAGTAAAATTAAAAACCACCGGCGTTGTAGTATTCCTGATTTCTTCCATAAGTCTGTCAAAAATATTATGCCCGTAAGCATTAAAAAAACACCAATACCCACCATAATTTGAAATGCATAATGCGTTATGGATACAGGTGGACGTTCGTCGGCAGGTATTTTGTCAAGGCCTGTAACTTCTGCGTTAAAATCTCCATGAGCTAAAAAGCTTAAAGCACCTGGTATTTTTATGGCAAATGAAACCGATTCATTTTTCTCATCTGGTATTCCACCAATTATTAAAGGGGCTTTTTCTTGGGTGTGAAAATGTGCCTCCATGGCAGCCAGTTTGGCGGGCTGTCGTTTTGCAATATCTTTTGCAGATAAATCACCGCTGATTGGCTGTAATATAGCGGCTATGGCAGCAAAGGTCAGTGAAATTTTTACAGCTTTAAGATGAAAAGCTGTGTTTTGCTTTTTTAATATTAAAAGAGCATGAATACCTGCTACAGCAAAGCCTGTGGCAACAAAAGCTGCCAAAGTCATATGCAAGGCCTGATTAAACCAGGCATCATTAAACATAGCCTTGATCGGATCTATGTTAAGATATTCTCCATTTATAAAATCAAAACCGGCAGGACTGTTCATCCATGCATTCGCAGCAACCACCAGAATGCCGGAAGCCAGACCACTAATACCAACAATTAATCCCGTTACCCAATGAAACCATTTATTGAACTTATTCCAACCATACAGAAACATGCCAAGTGCAATGGCTTCAATAAAAAAGGCTGTTCCTTCAAGTGAAAAAGGCATGCCAAAGATCGGACCGGCATGCTTCATAAATTCAGGCCAAAGTAATCCCAATTCAAAAGATAACATGGTTCCTGATACAGCACCGGTCGCAAAAAGAATAGCCACACCACGACTCCAGGCAACGGTGAGGTTTTTATATTGTAAGTTTCCGGTTTTTAAGAATTTATAGTGTGAAACCGCCATGAAAAACGGCATTACCATTCCAATACAGGCAAAAATGATGTGAAAACCCAAAGATAATGCCATTTGATAACGAGCGGCAAGTAAGTCATCCATAGTCAACCATTAATTAATAACATTGCAGAGAATATTTGATTATATACATAGTGCCAACATCAAAACCTGATTGAATTACAATTTCAATGTACTGAATATAGTTATAGCTACAAAGAGATTAGAATAAGCATCTTCAAAGATGGCTTATTTTCTAGTTTCATTTAAAATTTATACCGAATTATCTTTTCGAAAACTTAACTTTACCGAATATTAATCATTTATCTAAAATGAAAAAAAATATAATTTACAGTTTAGTAATTTTGCTGATGTTGGCCTTTTTTGCTTCCTGCGCCAGAACACCATCACAACCATGGCAACCACCCAAGCATAAAAAGCAGAATTTAAACCGGGTAAATTGATGCAGGAAATCCACCAGGTTATTTCTACACCCTTGACGGATATGCTGAAAATCCGCTATCCCATCATTATGGCGCCCATGTTTCTTGTTTCCAATACCAGAATGGTAATAGAAGCATCACATTGTGGTATTACAGGGTCTATACCAGCACTCAACTATCGCGATGATAAACAATTCAGAGCAGCTCTTGAGGAATTAAAAAGTGAGTGCAGTGGTCCATTTGGCATAAACCTGATCGCCAATAAATCCAATGTTCGCCTGAAAGAGCAATTGCACACCTGCCTCGAATATCAGGTTGATTATATTATTACATCGCTGGGCAATCCTAAAACTATTATTGAAGAGTCGCATAAAAAAGATATGCTGGTCTTTTGTGATGTGATTGATGATGGATATGCCAAAAAGGTTGAAAGTCTGGGCGCAGATGCACTGATAGCTGTTAATTCAGATGCCGGAGGTCACGCAGGAAATTTAAAAGCAGAGCAGTTAATTCCACTGCTGAAATCAAGCTGCCATATACCTGTAATCTCTGCCGGAGGAGTTGGTAATGGAGAAGGTTTGCGTAAAATGCTCGACTTAGGGGCTTGTGGCATCTCGATGGGGAGCCCTTTTATTGCAACGGAGGAGTCACCGGTTTCAGAAGATTATAAAAAAGCATGTGTAGAATATAATGCCGATGATATAGTAATGTCTACCAAACTATCAGGAACACCTTGTACAGTGATCAATACACCCTATGTTCAAAAAACCGGAACGCAGCAAAACGCTGTCGAAAGAATGTTGAATAAAAACCGAAGCCTGAAAAAATTTGTCAAAATGCTCACCTTTTACAAAGGAATGAAAAGCCTTGAAAAGGCGGCTTTCAGCACTACCTATAAAACCGTTTGGTGTGCCGGACCTTCCATTCAATATGTATCATCCGTCAGACCGGTTAAGGAAGTAATCGGCACGTTAATTGAGGAATACTATAATCATATTGCGACCTGAAATCATTGAACTTTTATTGTTTTGTTTATCAATCCGAAAATATTGTTGAAACTATTCCCATGGCTGCTGATTGTATTGCTTGGCGCCTATATATTCCTGAGCCGCTCTTGCGCTGCTGATAAAGCCAGTCAATATGAAATCATAACCCATACTACCATTTTACAACAAATTGAAGAATTAGGAAATCTCGAACTGGTAAAGTACAGATTTAACGAAGTACTGGACTATCGAAAGCTCAGTGATGCAAAAATGTGGCAAAATGCCTTATTAAGGGGTGGCAATTACAATCCGGATATAAAAGCGATTCTCATTGCAAGCGGAGAGGCTGCAGGTTGTATAGATTTAAAGAAAATTAAAAAGGATCATGTAAAAATATTACAGGATACGGTATGGATATATTTACCTCAACCCGAATTATGCTATCACAAACTAGACCTTGCCAACACCAGATTGCACACTTTTACCCGTGAGGGGTGGTGGAGCCGTTTGTTTTACGATGAGAATGAAAACAGGCAAATGATGGAGCAGGCTTACCGAAATGCTGAAAAACAAATAGAAATAGCCGCCATTCAATCAGGAATACTCGAGCAAACTAGGGAAAATGCAAAAATTGTTTTAAAACCATTTCTGGAAGAAATTTCTGGTAAACCCGTGGTGCTGCTATTTGATTTGCCCGCTGAAGTTATAAGGTTGCCTTAGAAAGATTTAATCAAGTTTAAATTCCTGAAGAATTTTCTCAACCTCATTAGGCTCATAACCTTTCTGATACATATAGCGCAATGTAAGTGCTTTGCGAGTATATGCATCCTTATCGCTCAAAGAAGAGTACTTTTTAAAGGCAAGTTGTTTCATGCTTTCAACGTAAACTTCTTCATCAATCATATCATGCAATGAATTATGAATGAGCTCCTCCTTTATATTATGTTTTCTGAGGGCATGGGAAATTTTCATTTTCCCCCATTTTTTCAACCTGAAACGGCCACCTGTAAATGAAGCAACAAATCGGTCTTCGTTGAGGTAATCTTCATCTATTAATTGTTTAATTACCTGCCCGACCTGCCTTTCATTTACATTTAAGGTTTGCAGCTTATTCCTGACTTCTATTTCAGACCTTTCGCGCCATGCACAAAAAGATCGCATTTTTTCCAACAGGCGGTTAAGATCATTTTCTTTCATAAAAATAGAGCTGTGGAATAATACCTGCATTTAATTCGCTTAAGGTATAATATCCTCCGTTTCTACTCCAGCAGATGGCTTCGCCCTGTGGTTCTATGGGATCATATGGCAAACGTATGGGTTTTCTTTGAAAGGTATCCCACATATTTTCGTTATTTTCTCTTTTCCAGTAATAAATGAGATTATAAGTTCTGATGAGAATATGATCGCCATCGGCAGATACATTGCCTCCTGTTGCAAACATTACCGGTATATTGCCGATTTTAATAAGTACATTATCTTCTTCTGTAGACTGCGGATAAGGTGCAATATAAATGCCCACCCTGAATTCCCTTTTACTGACTACATAAATATCTTTGGTTATAGGATCGAGCAGCAACGTTTCTGCATCCCTTGGCCGGTCTGGATACACCAACCTTATTCTGTCGGCTTCAGGATACAATTCGGTAAGAACAGAACGGTGACTTTCATCAAATACAGGTTCAGCAAATCTGTAAACCGTAACTTTAGGCCTTTGTCCATTATTATCACCAATATCACCAATGTACAGGTAAATTTCACCGTCTTCAGGTCCGGGCCCTATTTCAATATCCTCCCAATCAATATTATTTATACCATTGAGTCGGTATCTGGCAATGGTATTTCCATCCAATTTGTCGATAAGAAACAGTACATTGGGATTGCCACTGTCATTATGTGCCCAAAGCATTCCATCATTCTTGATGCTGGCTACCAGACCTGATGCTTCCTGCAGCGAAACATGCCCAATGGCTTTACCTGATGACGCAAATAAATTTGAGATGGGTTCTTCACTCAGATCATAGGTGGCATCAAATGCCTGGTAATTTGCCCAGAAATCCTCATCGATTGCGGGATCTTCTATTTGTGCATTGCAGGCAACAATCAAAAGCAATTGCAAAAGCAGAAAATAGGATATTGATAATCTACTCACCATTATTGTTGTTCAGTTTTTCCAATGGAAATCATATTTGTAAATAACCTGAAGGCTCCGGGGACACCAGCCGGCAGTTGTCTGAACCATGCATATCCGGTATAAATATAATAGCCCTTTCCATATCGTGCAGCCAATAAGCCTCCCTTCAATGCATCCTCACCGGGGTCGGAGCTGGCTATTACCGTACTGAACTCGTCTCCCCAGCGGTTGGGGAAGTACAGACCTCTTTCCTGTACCCAATCTTCAAAATCAGAATTAGTAATCTTATTGGGAAAATTGAGCAATGGATGATTTTGATTTATCATTTTAACAGGCGCGTCTTCAACGGTTATGCGATCACGGCTGATTTCAAGCTGATAAGGAGAAAATTCCTGAGTTACGAGCCTGCTATTTGTATTGTACTGCACAATTAAGGTACCGCCCCTTTCAGTATATGCCAATAATTTACTCATATCAAAACGCAGTCGCTCTACGGTGTTTAATGCCCGTACACCCAAAATGATGGCATCATATGAATCTAAATGATCAGCATCGAATTCGATATCATTGATAATTTCTACTTTATAACCTAATTGCCGCAGTGCAGCAGGAACATCATCTCCCGCCCCCATCACATAACCCACCATATTGCCACGTTTTTGTAAATCGAGGCGGGTAAGCCTGATTTTAGAAAGCGGAAAAAGCATTTGGTAGGGTATATGATCATATTCAATAGTAAGTAAACTTTCTTTGTAAAAGTTTTCATTTATTTTGGCAATGGCTGAAACTTCTATGTCAGATGCTTCAGAGGGCGGAGATACCTCAAAAGTAAAAAGCTCATCTTCCCCCTTGTACCTCAATTGAAAATTATGTTGATGAGGTTTGCTTTGCCAGCCTTTGGGTAAATCAAGACTCACGACCCCATTTACCTTGTCCTTTCCGGCCTTAACGCGAATCGCAATATTTTTACTCTTTGCCTCCGGAAAAATCACTACTTTATCTGAAAGGTTCACAAAGACTTCAGGAGTGATATAAAACGGACTATATACTTCTCCTTTTACGGGGTCATTTCTTTTAAAAACAGCTTCTTTGGTATAGCTGACCTCAACTCCGTTTACATCTAAAACAAAAATGCCTGAAATAGCAGGTTCATTTACCGGTTTACCTATTTTGCTTTGATCGTTTACAATAAACATGCCGATAGAACCTTCCTCCCGCAACCAATAAGGTTGTGAATGATCGGCATTCTGATCGATGGTAAAATCGTATTTCCAATCCTGGGAAATATTATTTTTTAAATCCCTGGATATTTTGTGATGCTTTTGCTCCTGTTCCAGCATAATCGACTTTACAGAAACGTTTACATCAGAACGATTGATCATTTCTGCAGTGAGGCTAACCACTTCCCCGGGGCAGGCAGAACGATCATTTACCCTTAGTTCAAGAAACAAACCCAGGCATGCATAGATAAGTTCATCCACTTCTTTTTCCTTCACTTTTCTCCAGTAAGGGTCTTCGAGCAGTTGAATCGCCTTTTTAAGTTCGATTAAAGTAGGCACTATAGTAGCCGGCTTATCGGGGTCGAAATCTCTGTTTGCTTTTTGACTTAATTGCGCAGCAAGCTCTGATCCTGCTACCCGATTCCAACTGATGTCTATGTGTTCGAAAATATCTTTATGGGTTTTTTCACCCCATAACTGTTGTAAGAAATCGTAATTTATTCCCCTGACACCTGTGGCACCAAATCCCTGGCTTTTATGCATGCTTCGACTTTCAGCTGCTATTTCTGAAACCGATTTGCCCCATTGGGGAATGTAGGCTCCGATATTGTATTTTACCAATTCTGAAGTATCTCTTTGTGCACCACTTCTCATCCAGTAATAGGTGTTCCAGTATAGTGCCGAGGGTTGCCATATGTCGGTATATCGTAATTGATCAGGAAATTTTTCAGGATTACCAGCCATTTCAAAAGCTTCTTCAGCCAATATTGCAGAAGCCGTATGGTGACCATGGGTTTCACCGGGTATGGTGTTAAAGCGGTTGATGATTACATCAGGTTTGTAATTTCTTATTATCCAAACCAAATCTGCAAGCGCTTTTTCTTTGTTCCAGATGGTAAAGGTCTCATCAGGATGTTTACTGAAACCAAAGTCGTTTGTACGACTGAAATATTGAATGCCATTATCAATTTTTCGTGCCTCCAAAAGTTCATGGGTACGTATAAGCCCCAGCAGTTCCCTTATTTCAGGGCCTATCAGATTTTGACCTCCATCACCACGTGTAAAAGAAAAATAAGCCGTATTTACCTTTTTCACATTGGCCATATAGGTAATCATTCGTGTATTTTCATCATCAGGATGTGCAGCAAGATACAGTACATTACCTAATACGTCCAGTTTATGAAGCATAAGTCGAATATCTCCACTGTGGTATCTTTTAGGAACCTGGGCTGAAAGAAAAACAGGAAATAGTCCAATCAGCAAAAATGAAATTGTCCTTTTTAACATAACTATGTACATACAAAATGGGGGCATGTATTAAAATTTTTCAGGTATACATATGCAGCTTGCGGTTTTACATTTTTAACTTTAATCGTCATCCATACCACCCATACAGCTGAAACATGCATTGGCAAAAGCATCATAAGTATCATATGCCGGACCTGGTTTTCCAAAAAGGGTAATAATTTTATCCAAACGAATAGAATCACCACTATCGAGGTTCAGAAATTCCCCTGTTTCGTTTTTATTGATATCCAGAATGGCACCCCGGGCACTTTCAATTTCTTTTGTACCTTTAAAATAATGTATAAGGCCATTATTACCTGAGTTTTTTTGCTCTTCTAATATTTCACGAAAATCAAAAGATACCGGTAAATAGTCTGAAACGGAAGTATTCATTTTTTAAAATTTAATTAAAACAAAGCCTGTAAATGTATCTGAATCAACAAAGATAACGTATCAGGATCATTTCAGTTTGAATAATCGTAGTATAATTGATCAAATAAAAAACGTACAGGTTTATTTACCCAAAATATAAATTTTTGCATTTAGGCCATGTAAAATGTAGTTTCGCGAATCAACAGTGGCGAATTCACTGAATATGTAGCTATGAGCAATTACGTTTTAAAAATTGATTGTCCTGATGAAAAAGGACTGGTACACCGGATTTCAGGTATTTTATATCATCATGGATTAAACATGGTAGAAAATGATGAATTTGTCGACAGAGAGACCAGTCATTTTTTTATGCGGTCTGTTTTTGCCGGCAATCTTAATATTGCACGCGTGAAAAAGGAAGTAGAAGCGATATTACCTGAGGAATCTCAGATTACCTTTTCGCTTCAAAAGGCCAAAGAAATTGTTGTTTTGGCCACCAGGGAGTATCATTGCCTTGGTGATTTACTAATGAGGCATCATTTTGGGGAACTCAATGCAAATATTCGTTCAGTTATTAGTAATCACAATACCTTAAAAGATTTCACAGAGCGATTTGATATACCCTATCATTATATTCCTGTTGAAAATCTCGGCAAGGAAGAACACGAAAAGCTTGTGCATGATTGCATACGACAGTACAAACCAGATTATATTATACTTGCAAAGTACATGCGGATTTTTACACCCTCATTTACGGTGAAATACCCTTGTAAAATCATCAACATACATCATTCCTTTTTGCCGGCATTTGTCGGAGCCAGGCCTTATCAACAGGCCTATGAAAGAGGGGTTAAAATGATTGGAGCCTCGGCCCATTTTGTGAATGAAAATCTGGATGAAGGTCCGATTATCCACCAGGATGTCTCTTATGTAAATCATTCACAAGATGCCCGTGATATGGCTAAAGTAGGCAGGGATGTTGAAAGACTAGTACTTGCACAAGCCCTTAAGCTGGTCTTTGATGACAGGGTTTTTGTGCACGGAAATAAAACTGTGATTTTGTAGTGTTAAGATTTTAGAAAACCCTTTAATCGCTTTAAGAAGGAAAGAATTAAATGCGCGTCATCTGAACCTGTCATATTCAGACGTTCCATCATAAGATTGTAGATGTTTTCTTCCTTTTTAAATTCAAGTTTTTGCAATATCTCTGCAACCTGTTTTTTCAAGACAGTTCTTACTGAATCTTTGGGTGTATCTTGTAATATTTCAGAATCGCGAAAACCCGATCGGGCACATAAATACGCATACAACATCACTGATTGGGCAAGGTTCAGAGAAGGAAACCGGGTTTTTATGGGTATGGAAGAAAGTATATCGCACATCCGTATTTCCTCATTGCTGAGACCGCTTTCTTCCCTGCCAAAAACAATGGCAACGGTTTTAATGGTATCATTATTTTTGGAAATGTGCTCCATGATTTGTTCGGGATTATAAAAGTCTTTACGGGCTTTTCTGTGGATATTTGCCGTAGTGCCAATTACCAGATCAACATTTTCAATAGCTTTCTGAAGATTATCCACCAAACGTGCTTTCTCCAGAACGTCATGTGAGCCATGTGCCAGGGTTTTGGCTTCGACAGATAAATGATCGCAGGGATTAACCAGGGTCAGGTGAGAGTAACCCATAGTTTTTAAGGCTCTGGCACAAGCACCTACGTTGCCCGCAACTGCCGGTTCGACAAGCACAAATTGAATTTCTGACATATTTTTTTGATGACTTTAAAAATTACAATGTAACAGGTAAATTAGGTTAAACTCAAACATGATTTGCAAAGATACTTTTGCTGAATTGATAAATTTTTAATTTGGGATGTAAAATTTCCTGTTTAAAAAAACGATTTAGCAAGTGTTTCATTAATGTTAAATATTTTTTTGTTTGATTTAATCTAAACATAATGTATGTTGTGAGACATTTTAAATCCTTATACACATTTTGCGTTCAAAAATATTTAATGAAGGCTGAGCTATGCTGAGGTATATAGATAGAAAGTCCGAAGATCTTGATCTTATCAGACGAATGAGTAAGGATGATAAGAACGCATTTGATGGTATATATAATAGCTATTGGGAGCAACTTCTTAAATATAGCTTTAAACTTACCCGTTGTCTTGAAACCAGTCAGGAGATTGTTCAGGATCTTTTTGTCGATTTGTGGGTCCAAAGAAAAAGGATTGAAATTAAAACTTCCCTTAAAAGTTATTTATTTAATGCCTTGCGCTATAAAATTATAGACCATATAAAAAGGAGCAAAAAAAGGGAAGATTACATACACGAAATGCTCGTTTCTTATATGAGTATTAGTAATGATACGGAAAATCAGTTGTATTATTCGAATTTACATGATTCTTATGAAGCAGCTCTTCAAACATTACCTCCAAAATGCAGAGAAGTCTTTCAGATGAGCCGAAATGATCATAAATCCATCGACGAAATTTCAAAGGAGCTCAACCTATCTTCGCAAACGGTAAAAAACCAAATTTCCAGGGCACTTAAAATTCTTCGAACTAACCTCAAAGATTTTGTTGCACTGCTTTTATTTGCTATTACAATGCATTAGAGCCGATCTGCACTTTTCAATTGGTCATCGAATGAGAGCATCAGGATCATTCAAACCTTACATAATTCAATTATAATTTTAGCACAAAAATTTTTTTCGAATTAAATGGTACTTTTTCTCATATGAAAAGACTTATCTACATCTGGGAAAATGGCGCGTTTTCCTAGCCCATATTACAACCTATTATTAACCTATGAACTTGTAAATGAAGAACAACTACAGGTATAACAGACAATCACTTCTTCAATTTCTTTCCGGTAAGAAAAACAACCGGGGAGAAGAAATTTTTGAATTTTGGCTCGAAAAGGCTAAGACGCACCCAGACTATGATCTCATTATTAGTCCAAATGAGAAAAAAATACTTAAAAGTAAATTGAAGTCAAAAATTGATCAGACGATTGATAAAGATACTTCTACCACCAGAATAGAAATTGCAAGACACTCTTACAGATCGTCGGGCTTTATATTATTAAAAGTTGCTGCTGTACTGATTTTGGTATTTGGTATCATTTTCATTTACAGCCGACAATTTGAATTGCCGGCTGAAGAAATTGTTGAAGCCCCGGTAATCGAAGACAGGATGTGGTCAAATCCTCTGGGCAAGCTTTCAAAAATTACTTTACCCGACCAAAGTGTAGTTTGGCTCAATACTTTGAGTACCATCGAATACAATACCAATTTTGGCATTGAACATCGAAACATTAAATTAAAAGGTGAAGCCTTTTTTGATGTTAAACATGATCCTTCGAAGCCTTTTATCATTCAGACGCCCAGACTGGTAACTAAAGTTCTTGGTACTTCTTTTAATGTAAAAGCCTATCCGGATGATCTGCATGAAGAAATTACCGTTGAAAGCGGCAAAGTGGAAATTGCCAAATCTGAAGCGATAGATACTCTACGGCAAACTGATCATTTTTTAAGACTCAGTGCCAGCGAAATTGCCAGATATAATAGTTCTGAGAATTATCTGCAGGTAAGCAGAATAGATGTAAGTAATGTGAGATCATGGATCAATGGCAACATATATTTTCAAAATACAGAGATGTGGGAAATTGCCAGAACCATCGAAAGAATGTATGACGTCAAAATAAATTTTGCCAATACATCCCTGAAAAAACAAAAAGTAACATTTAAGCAGAAAGCAGAAAGTCTTAAAATTACCCTGGATGCATTGTCATATATTACCGGTATGGAATATGTAAAAAATGATAATGAAATAACCTTTAAAAAGAAAATAAACAGCTGATGGCAAATCAGATTTGTCGTTAAGCGCTATTTATAGATAGAAATCTTTTAATTAACTGTTAAAATTTAATCACATGAGTAAAATCACTACGAATCAAAAGCCAAAAACAATACGAGCCATGAGCCGGTATTGTTTTACAGCATTGGTTATCGGGTTCCTTACTGCAGGTACCCTTTTGGCCAGTGATGGAAACGCGAGGCAACTCAATCATTTCAAGGTGAACATTAAATCGGGCTCTATTAGTCTAGAGAGTGTGTTTGCCAGTATTGAGCAGCAAACAGAATTTGTTTTTTCCTATAGCGAGGAAATCCGTGCTGGTTCAACATTTATCGACATGGATTTCAGAAATACTGGTCTTGACAAAGTACTTAAGTATCTTTCTGAAAAAAGCAGTGTTTCATTCAGAAGGGTGAATAATACCATCCTGGTTTCTCCTATTTTAATTCAGGACAATGAAGTTGTTCAGGAAGTTGTGGTTGAACAATCAAGGGTCATTACAGGCCGGGTTACTGCCATGTCAGACAATTCTGCATTGCCAGGTGTAAACGTAATTGTGAAAGGTACCACCAGCGGCAGTATTACCGATATTAACGGTGCCTATTCCATTGAAGTTGGTCCTCAGGATCAGATACTGGTGTTTTCTTATGTTGGATTCCAACCTGAAGAAGTAAATATATCAGGAAGAAGTGTGATCAATGTAACCCTTGCCGAAAGTGTGGAAGCGCTTCAGGAAGTTGTGGTAACCGCCCTGGGTCTGAAAAGAGAAGAACGTACACTGGGTTATTCCATAGAACGTGTAAAAGGTGATGATCTAACCCACGTAGCTCAGGAAAACGTTTTGAATTCCATAGCCGGTAAAATTGCCGGAGCAACCATTAGCACAACAGGCGGTCCAGGTTCTTCTGTAAGTATGGTTATCCGCGGAGCAACCTCACTTGCCAGTGATAACCAGCCATTATTTGTTATTGATGGCGTTCCATTTGCCAACACACTTAATAATGTAACGGAAGTTGGAAGAGATAATCGCGTAGACTACGGTAATGCCATTTCTGGTTTGAACCCCGATGATATTGAAAGTGTTACGGTTTTGAAAGGTCCCAGTGCAGCAGCTTTGTACGGAAACCGTGCAGCAAACGGCGTTGTTCTTATTACTACCAGAAGCGGTGCCAATGTTGATAAACTTACCGTAAATCTCACAAGCAATACCGTTTTCGATGTACCCTTCCGCTTTTTGAAATTCCAGAATCGTTTTACATCCGGACAATTCTCAGCCATTCCTCCTGATATTAGCGGAACACCCTTGTCTATGCCCTTTGGTACGTTGCTCGAAGAGCATATTGGAGCTTTCTTCGGTCCTGAAGTAAACCGTGGTTACATGGCAGCCCAGAAATTCAAAAGCCCGATTGATCCTGAGACCGGAAGGTTAGTACCTGTCGAGTTGGTAGGTTATCCTAATAACATACAAAATTTTGTGCAGACAGGTATAACCAGCACCAATGGTTTTTCCATTTCAAACAGTACCAATGCCATGGCATATAGAATCTCCTATTCCAATATGCAAAACAGAGGTATAGTTCCTAATTCAGATCTTTTCAGGAATACCTTGAATATAAACTCAAATATGAAATTGAGTGAAAAAATCAATATTAGTACCAATATTGATTTCAGCAGAAACAACAGCAACAACCGTCCGGCTAGTGAAAGGGGTACCAATCCACTTCAGTGGGCCTACAATGTAGCTCCACATGTTGATATCCGCAGCATGAGAGATTACTGGGAACCAGGTCAGGAAGGGATTCAACAAAGAACCCTGGATTCACACAGAAATGAAAAGCAAATGAACAATCCATGGTTTCTTGCATACGAGGTAAACAACAGCTTTGTCAGAGACAGGGTATATGGTAATATTAAGGCCGATTGGGAGATTTCTCCTTCCTTTAGTGTATTTGTAAGATATGCACTTGACAATTTCCGGGAAGTGCGCCAAAGCAGTATTGGATCCAGCTACAGCCTGGAGCCCCGTGGCGCATATGGTCTGGTAAATATAGAAGGGTTTGAGTACAATACCGACTTTTTGGCAACCTATAAAAAAGACTGGCAAAACTTTAACTTAAATGCCTCTGTAGGTGGTAACATAAGATACAATACCGGGGCCAATACCCGCAATGCTTCGAAGCCTGGAGCAGGTTTGATCGTACCTGGAGTATTTACTCTTCAAAACATCGCCCCGGATGATATTGAGTACAACAGTTTCTCTTTTGAAAGAGCAGTACACAGCTTGTATGGTTTGTCAACCATGGGTTATAAAGATATGATTTATCTCGATTTAACTGCCCGTTGGGACTGGTCCAGCACACTGCCAAGAGCACAAACATATTTTTATCCCTCGGCTTCTGTAAGTGTAATGTTAGACGAAATGATTTCCTTGCCACGGCAGTTTAATGTATTCAAGCTTAGGGGAGGGGTTGCACAGGTAGGTAATGATACCAACCCATATTCTTTAGTTCCTATGTTACAAAATGTAGGTGCCTGGGGTAATGTGCCTCGTTTAACCTTGCCAAATAATCTTTTGAATGAATTTTTAAAGCCGGAAATTATGACATCCTACGAATATGGTGTGGATCTCGGCTTTTTTAACAGGAGATTAAATTTCTCCGGAACATATTATAGGCAACAAAATGAAAACCAGATATTTTCTCCGCAGATAGCTCCTTCCACAGGATACTCTTCTATGATTGTTAATGCCGGTCTGCTTGAAAGCCGTGGTGTTGAATTAACTTTAGGGGGTTCACCTATTTCCAAAAGAGATTTTCGCTGGGATGTCAATGTTAACCTTACCCGCAACCGTACAAGGGTTCTTGAACTTACCGATGACCTTCCTTATATAGAACTATGGTCTGACGCACGTGGTGGCGCATGGACTTTTGTAGGAGACGAGGTAGGAGATATTTATGATGCACAGATAATTACGGTTGAAGATCCCAACTCTCCTTATTTTGGATTTCCAATATTAAGGTCCACCGATGGTAAATGGCAGGATCTCGATGCCGTTAACGCAAGAAACAGGGTGGGTAATTTTAACCCAGACTTTATACTGGGTATGCAGACATCTCTGAACTACAAAAACTGGAGCCTCAACCTTACTTTTGACTGGAGACAGGGAGGTGACTTTATATCTCAAACGTATAGATTTGCTGAGGAAGCCGGACTTTCACAATTTCAATATGACAGAACTTTTAACGCAAAAGGAGCTGGTCTTGAAGGCCGTGAACTTCGTGATTATCTGATGGATAATAAAGAAACCATGATATGGATTTCAGGCACCAATTTCCCACAAGTAGGGGGTCTGCTTCCCGAAGATGGTTACCCGTTCCGTTTTGGTCCTTTTAACCTGCCTTATGGTGGCGTTTTCCTACCGGGTGTATATGCTACAGCTTTTGATGAGGCAGGCAACCCAATCGCGTTTGCAGAAAACCTGGGTGAAAACATTGGCCAGCCCGGAGGTACTTTAACCATGCCATTTGCAGCGGCAACCACCTGGTCATTTGCTTCTTCAACCATGTTCCCGGCTTCTTTTGTGAAACTCAGAGAAATATCCATTGGATATGAACTGCCAAAAAGAATCGTAAATTCACTTAGTTTGAGCAGGGCCAATGTATCTGTATATAGCAGAAATATACTATTGTGGACAGCAGCCAGGGTAAACATCGACCCTGAAATGGCATTTCAGCCTCAGGTTGGAGCACAAGCGGGTACACAATTTAAGCAAGGTATTGAGAGATATAATGTAATGCCATGGTTAATGCCCATTGGAGTTAAACTCAGCGCCACATTCTAAAATTTCCAAATTAAAAATACAGGAAAATGAAAAAGACTAAAATATTCATATTAACGGTATTCATGGTTTCTCTGAGCGTGGTATCTTGTAAAGACCAACTCATGGAAATGAATATTGACCCCAATGGGGCCAATCCGGCAACCACGAACCCTAATCTGGTACTATCAACAGTATTGACTGAAACCGCCAGAGCGTACGTAAACCTGGGTTACCAGGACGTTGCCGGAGTTATGCAACATACCCAAAAAGATGGTTGGGCCGGTGGCCATAATAACTATGACTGGAACAGAAATAATAGCTGGACCGGTTATTATGCTATTTTGCGGAACAATCAATGGGTATACGATCGCTCTGTAGAGCTGGGTTTCGAGTTTCAGCAAGGTGTTACCCTGGTAATTAAATCCATGATGTTTGGTTTAATGACAGACCTCTGGGGTGACATTCCCTTTTCTGCTTCTTTGAAAGGCGCCAGAAGAGAACCACAGGATCTGTACCCTACCTTTGATCCTCAGGAACAAATATATGAGGCTATTTTAGCAGACCTCGAAAGAGCCAATCAGCTATTTTCAAAACCAACCGGAGAATACAGGGGTATCGTTCCTTCAATTGATGTATATTACAATGGAAACGTCGGGCGCTGGAGACAATTGACCAACTCTCTGAAGTTGAGATATTATATGAGATTGTCGGAAAAGAAACCAGCAATAGCTAAAGCAGGAATTGAAAATATCATTGCCAATCCAACACAGTTTCCTATTATCACAAACCCAGCCCACGATGCAACCATGGGCTTTGCCGGGGTAAGCAATGAGACTTCATGGCCTGCCAATGCTGTATTTGATGCGACAGGATCTAATTACCGAAGATTAAAAATGTGTCATACCCTCGTTGAATATATGAGAGAAAGAAGCGATCCAAGGTTAGCAGTATGGGCCAGACCAGTTCAAATTCCGCTGGTGGTTGACGAAAACCTTCCCGCGGGTACTGACAGGATTGAAGGAGGGAAAAGACTTCTTTCACCAACAGTACTCACCGCAAGGGGTCTTACCATTGACGATATCAATACCAACCAGGATTTTGTAGGTATTCCGCCTTCTATTCTTGGACCTCAGGGATTTAATCTTAGCCCTGATGCCCAGCAGGCCTCTACAAACCCGCACGTATCATGGTTAAACCCAATGTATCAGAATGCTTCAGGTCCGATGCTGCGAGTAAGACTTATGCCAGCTTCAGAAGTTAGATTTATTCTGGCAGAAGCTGCCCTTAAAGGATGGGCAGTCGGTAGTGCGCAAGACCACTATAATGCAGCCATACAGGCATCTTTTACCACCTGGGGGGTAGCCAATCAAACGGCTGCTTATCTGGCTCGACCCAATGTTACGTATGATGGAACCGTAAAGCAAGTTATAGAACAAAAATGGGTTGCATCCTGGACTGCGGCAACCGAAGCATGGTTTGACTACAGAAGAACAGGCTTCCCTGAGTTGCAAGCAGGTCCAATTGCCATCAGAACTGTACTTCCAGTAAGATTCTACTATCCAATAGTAGAACAAAACCTTAACCTCGACAATGTTGAGGCGGCAAGTGCAAGACTTGAAATTACACCTTTTGCAGAAATCGATGGAAACAACAGCGCCTGGTCAAGACCCTGGATTTCTCAGGGAACTGGCAGGCCCTGGTAAGGTTTAAAAGATTTATATTCCAGTAAAAAGAGGCTGATTTTTTGAGTCAGCCTCTTTTTTTATTATCCAAAAGCATCTTCAATATGGGTAATTTCAGAGCTACTTCCCCTTAATATACTTATGATGTCAAAGCGAATCATACCCTGCCATCCGCACTTTTCCAGATAAACTTCAGCCCCTTCAGTAATTTTTTCCCATTTCTTCTCATTCACAGCTTCCTCAGGATATCCAAAATCTGCATTTTTGCGCAACTTTACCTCTACAAAAACCAAAAGCTCCCCCTTGGTAGCTATAATGTCTATTTCTGATTTTCCGGCTCTGTAATTTGTCTCGCGAATAAAAAATCCATTCTTCTGCAAATATTCCGCGGCAAGCCTTTCACCTTCTTGTCCGCTTTTTATATTATTGCCCATATTTTTAGCACTTGTTGTTCTTTTCAACAGTTAAACCTTTCAGATATGCAGGAACTGTATCCACTTAGCTTTAATACAATTTACAAAGATAAAATTTGGGGAGGTCAAAAAATTAAAACTGTTTTAGGCAAAGATTTCGGAAACCTGCCCAATTGCGGTGAAACATGGGAAATTTCAGGTGTGCCGGGAAATGTTTCAATCGTTTCAAACGGAAGCCTTAAGGGTACAAGTCTGGTTGATTTGATCGAATCCTATAAAGATCGCCTGATGGGTAAAAAGGTCTGGAATACATTTGGCAATACTTTTCCCCTACTCGTAAAATTTATCGATGCCAACGATGATTTGTCCATTCAGGTTCACCCTGATGATCAATTGGCAAAAAAGCGCCATAATTCATTTGGCAAAACCGAAATGTGGTACATATTTCAGGCCGATAAAGGCGCGAAACTCAATGCCGGATTTCGAGAGAGCATAAGCCCTGAAATATATCTTGAACATCTGAGAAAGGGGAACATAATGGATATACTAAACTGGGTTGATGTATATGATGACGATGTGTTTTTTCTGCCGGCAGGCCGGGTACACAGCATCGGAAAAGGTTGCCTGTTGGCTGAAATCCAGCAAACCTCAGACGTGACCTATAGAATTTACGACTTTGAGCGCAAAGATGATCAGGGCAACACCCGGGAGCTTCATACCGAAGAAGCGCTCGATGCTATAGACTATAAGGCATATGACGAGTACAAATCACTGTACGAAAAAAAAATCAATGAAGTAGTAAGACTGGTTACCTGTAATTATTTTGAAACCAATTTGCTGCATTGTGATAAATCAATCAAGCGTGATTACAGTGCACCCGACAGCTTTAAAATCGTAGTTTGTATGCAGGGAAGTATGCATCTACAATGGTCTGGAAATACCATGCTCGTTGAAAAAGGAATGTCAGTTCTCATACCAGCTGAAATCGATGAAGTAACATTTACGCCAAACGGTATGTTTAAAATGCTGGAATCTTATATACCTTAGAAGCGGTGAACCCAAATATTAATAAAAAAGTAATCTTTCAACACCTCGGCCTTAAAGACTACAAGGAAACCTGGGAGTATCAGGCTCTGCTTTTCAAAGAAATAATCGATATCAAAATTAAAAATCGCAATCTGCCACCTGATCAGCAACTAAACACTCCTAATTATTTACTTTTTGTTGAACATCCCCACGTATATACCCTGGGAAAAAGCGGAAAGCCAGAGCACCTTCTGCTGGATGAAGAAGGACTAGAGGAAAATAATGCAGTTTTTTATAAAATAGACAGGGGAGGTGATATCACTTATCATGGCCCGGGTCAACTTGTCGGATATCCGGTAATTGATCTCGACAACTTTTTCACAGATATACACCGATATCTCAGGTTATTGGAGGAATCAATAATATTGACTTTGGCCGATTATGGAATTAAAGCCGGAAGAATTGAAGGGCTTACCGGAGTCTGGCTGGATTATGTTGCTAAGACAAATCCAAGGAAAATTTGTGCTATTGGTGTGCGTACCAGCCGATGGGTAACCATGCATGGCTTTGCATTTAATGTAAATGCGTATCTCGATTATTTTAACAACATCGTCCCTTGTGGCATAACCGATAAAGCCGTAACCTCTCTTGATAAAGAACTGGGTCATCCTGTTTCAATGAAAGAAGTAGAAGAACGTGTTAAAATGCACATAGCTGATTTATTTGCTATGGATATTGTATAATATTTTTTAATTTTTAGCAAATCCTACTATATTTAGCAATTCACTAAAATCCAATATATGGTATGCCGGAATATGCAATTATCGATGTGGAAACCACCGGCGGGAGTCCTGCTGCCCATAAAATCATCGAAATAGCTGTTGTCATATCTGATGGAGAAAAGATAATTGACCGATATTCAAGCCTTATTCATCCTGAACGCAATATTCCTTACTTCATCAGCTCCCTTACCGGCATAGATGGCCATATGCTCGATTCTGCGCCGAAATTTTTTGAAGTCGCCAAAAAAGTATTTGAACTAACTGAAAATCGAATCTTTGTAGCCCATAATGTAAATTTTGATTATTCCTTTGTGAGAAAAGAATTTGCAGAGCTGGGTGGTAAATTTCAGCGTAAGAAGATATGTACGGTACGTCTTAGCCGGCGGGCTTTTCCGGGCTTAAAATCCTACAGCCTTGGCAAGATTTGTTCCCACCTGGGCATAGCTATTGAAAATCGTCACCGTGCCTTGGGTGATGCTGAGGCCACAACCTTATTATTGCATCAATGCCTTAAAAAGGAAAGTCCTGAAATTCTGTCAGACAAATTGCAGAAGAAATACGAGGCCAGATTGCCGCCGAATTTACCTGTTGAAGAATTTGAAAAACTACCAACACGTACAGGCGTTTATTACTTTCGTGACAAAGGCGGTAAGGTAATCTACGTTGGAAAAGCCAAGGACATAAAAAAGCGAGTATGGAGTCATTTCGACACCGGTGAGCAAATGCACAAAAGAAATTTTTTAGAGGGCATTTATTCGGTAGATTATCAATTATGTGGAAATGAACTTATCGCTTTATTGTTGGAATCCTGCGAAATCAAGCGACTCTGGCCGCGATATAATATTTCACAAAAACGGCTAAACGGCACTGCAGGTATATATACCTATACTGATAAGCAGGGCTATGAACGTCTTGTACCAGCTATGGTTAAAAAAGGAAGTCGCCCATTGATAACCTTTGCTAACCTGAGCGAATGTCGTAGTTTTCTCAATCGGCTGGTCTACAGTCATAAACTTTGTTCAAAGCTATGCGGATTACAAAATGTACCTGACTCTTGTTTCGGTTATCAGACAGGTACCTGTACAGGCGCATGTGTTGGGCACGAAGACCCCGTCTCATACAATCTGAGATATATTAAGGCAATGGAAAGCTTTAGCCATGAAGGCAAGTCCTTTGTAATTAAAGGGAAAGGAAGAAATGCCGGTGAGAAGTCTGTAGTTTGGGTTGAAGATGGCGCTTTCAGAGGATTTGGGTTTATTCCTGATGATGCTCAGATGGACAACCAGGATTCATGGAAAGATTATGTTCAAAGCTATCCAGATAATGCAGACATACAAAATATTCTTGCTATGTACCTGCGAAGTGCTATGGAATCTGAAGTGATATACTACGATCCCTGTTTCAACAGTACAGTTTTTGGCTAAATCAGATTGCAGAAAGACAACAAATTATCAATCAAACCGGGCCATTAATTTTCAGTCCCAAAAAATACCCTCTTTGCTAAATGGCAAGGGTATCCATTCATTTTTTTTAAGCACCATTAATTCTTTAATACCGACACTTTCCATCAATTCGGCTGTTTCACGGTAATAACCTGTAATTTCTTTTGGGTGGTGTGCATCAGAATTCAGACAAATGGGAATGTTCATGTCTTTTAATGTCTTAATGCCAGACAGACCAGGATAGGTTTCATTCGATTTCTTTTTATACAAACCCCTGGTATTTACTTCAACGATAACCCCTGCCGCCGCCGCCGCTTCAAATACTTCCATGATACTTTTTCTATACCATGCCTCCTGTTCATCAAAATAAAATTGTGAGGTATTGTGCATTTTGATTTTATCTACATGTCCCAAAATGGTAGGGGCTTCTTCTTCAAGCATTTGTATGGTGATGGCAAAATACTTTTCTATCACATAGCGTATATCATTGTTGTATATTTCAGCCAGCCCCTTTTGAAAAGTGTGATGTGGTCCATCAATTTCCCATGAAGTACCATCTTCGTATTCTCCGACAAAATGTACTGAACCAATCGTGTAATCAAGTGCTGCCTCCTTTACCATGTCCTGAGAAGGTCCCAGCATGCCTGGTATATAATCAACTTCGAGACTTTTGTATATTTCTATCTCGTCTGAATACTTTTTGGTGGCATCATCAATTTCCTGCAGGTATTTTTGAAGGTTTTCATATTTCATTGACCAGTGGTTTTCAAAAGGTACCGGCATATGCGAGCTGAAGCCCAGGCTTTTTATCCCGTTTTGCATGGCATTTTCTACATGATCTTTTATTTCCAGTACGCCATCGCAATATTTACAGTGATTATGATAATTGGTCCAGGTCATATTTGACATCTTAATCTTTTGCAGAATAATTTTTTGCTACAATTTATGTAATTTTAATGGACTGAAAGTAAAAACAAATGCGCATATTGTAATACAACATTTGAGATACTCCACAAAAAAAAATATAACAATCTGTTAATACGCGGCCGGTTAGAAAACACATTTAAATAACAAATAATAGCGAAAATGCAGTCGTGAAAATTAAAAGCACCTACCAATTCCTCGATGAGCTTTATACTAAAGCTCATATGATTCCGGCCAATGATTCAGATAAGTATGTTGTTTTCAGCGATCTTCATATGGGAAATGGCACCTCTAAGGATGATTTTAAACAAAATTCTGTTATTTTTTCAACTGCTTTGCGATCCTATTATAAGAAAAGGGGCTTTCGATTGATTCTCAATGGTGATGTTGAAGAGCTTCAGCGCTTTTCCTACGACAAAATATATGAAAGCTGGAAAGAGGTATATTCAATTTTTGATGAATTTTATGCTGAAGGAAAACTGTTTAAAACCATTGGAAACCATGATTTAAATTGGTTTACAAATGGTTCACCAAATTTGAGATATCCTCTTCACGATGCCCTGGTCTTACAGTATAAGTTTGGCGATGTATTTATTTTTCACGGCCATCAGGTGGGTAAGAAATATCAGCGTCACAATCGTCTGGTGGGATATACCCTTAAATATCTCGCCAATCCGCTTAGAATTAAAAATTACTCAGTATCACATGATAGCCGAAAACAATATCAGATTGAGCGCAGGGTGTATCATTATTCAGTGTTTAGAAAGAGAATGTCAATTATTGGCCATACGCACCGACCTTTATTCGAGTCATTGTCGAAAGCAGAACGAATTATTAATCAAATTGATTTTTTGTGCCGGGAATATGCAAAATCTGATACGCTGGTAGGCGGTCAGAGACTTGTTAAAACCATAGATTCTCATAAAAAGGAACTACAAAAGATACTTAAAAAGGGCAGGAACAAAGTTGAAGAATTGCGTTCCTCTCTTTTGTATAATACGCCTTTACATATTCCTTGTCTGTTTAATTCAGGTTGTGTAATAGGTAAAAGAGGTATGACATGCCTGGAAATCGAAGATGGAAATATTTCGCTAATTCATTGGTTTGATAAGGATATTAGCACAAAATATCTCAACAAAAAGGGCTATGAGCCTGAGGAACTGGACCAAACTGGATATTACAGAATGGTGTTAAACCGAGAGACGCTATCTTATATATTTACGCGTATTCATTTACTCACCTAACCTAAGGAGTTATACTTGTTCCCAGTTTTACAGGCATTTTTTTATGTTTATCTGCACCGGCCCTCCCAAGGAATTTAAATGCATCTACCAGCAAAACGGTACCGGTAAGTCCTATTGCTCCTCCGGCAACTAAAAGTGCCTGACCAAGTTGATCGTTCTCTCTTCCCAGCATAAGACCTCCCGCAATGGTTACGGAATAACCCAGTGTGGCTGCAGCAATTCCTACCTTAAACCGCTGATGAGATTTCCCTATATTGACCTGAACCAGATCTATATCACTCCTCATTTGTAGAATTTCTTTCTTTAAACTTTCAATGTCTGGTGGTATTTCAGACTGTTGTGCATTTACAGAAAAATTAAACAGAAAACTAAGGGTGATTAGGGATAAAAAGTAAATTCTCATAGACATAAAGTATTAAATTACATATTGAGCCATGCCTTAAAATCAGAAACCTTGTCTCGGCTTACAATCATATCTGCCTCACAAGGTGTATCTGTAAATATTTTTAAACGACTGTTAACGTAGTTTCTAACGTCAGAAATACTATCAAGTTTCAATATAAACTTTCTATTTATTCTAAAAAAATCATCGGGGTTGAGTAACTCGTTTTCCAGTTCATCGAGGGTATGATCTATAATATATTTTCTCTGATTGCTTTTGCTTACCAGATAAACTGTTTTACCGTCAGCATAAATATAGGCAATATCTTCTACGGGTTTAAACTGTATATGGTCGCCAAATTTAACAATAAACCTTTTTTTAAAATTTTTTTGAACCTGGGTAATCAGTGTTCTGATTTCATTAAAATCTGGCTTGTCTTTATTAACATCAAACTGATGCTTCTTATACTTAGATATGGCTTCGCAAAGCTCTTTGTAATCTATGGGTTTGAGTAAATAATCTATGCTGTTAACTTTAAAAGCTTTCAAAGCATAACTATCGTAAGCTGTGGTAAATATAACTGGTTTATCAAAACTGATTTGCTTAAAGATTTCAAAACTCAATCCATCACTAAGCTGAATATCAAAAAATGCGAGATCAAATTTTTCAGGATTATTCCGGCAATAATTAACCGTATCTTCAATGGAATCAAGTTCTGCTATGATATTTATATGCTCGTCGTATTGTAAGATCATATGGGCAAGTCTTTCCCTGGCCAGGGATTCATCTTCAACAATAAGTACATTCATTACAGTTAGCTTTAGGCCCTTAAATATCTGCCAATGCAATTAAAGGTAAGCGAACTGAAAAGCTTTGTTCACTTTTATGTACAATTAATTGCTCATTGCTAATAAACTGATATCTCAATGAGATGTTTTGAAGACCAACTGAAGTACTTGGCTCTTTTACAGGTTTTTCCTGTAAATTGTTTTCTACAATTATAAATTTGTTATCAATTATAGACAAGTGGATTTGCAGAGGTTTTTTGCTAGATACCACATTGTGCTTGATGGCGTTTTCAATGAGAAGCTGAAGGGAGGCAGGCGCTACATAATGTCCATGATATTTTGATGGGATGTCTATACTAATACTCAGATTATCTTTAAACCGAATGGTTAACAAATATATATACGACTTCAGAAAGTCTAATTCATCTCTTAACTCCACTATCTTTTTCTCCTGGTGATAAAGCAAATACCGATACACTTTTGATAACTGACTGATAAATTCAGAGGAGGTGTCAGCATCTTTATACACGAGGCTGGCAAGTACATTGAGACTATTGAAGAGAAAATGTGGATTTATCTGGTTTCTAAGCGCTTCAAACTGGGCTTCTATGGTTTTTTTCTTTAGGAGCTCTGCTTCTATTTGGGTTTTTTTCACCTCAGTCATAAAGTAATAAATTGCATTGAGGCAGTTTAAAAAAAGATTAACCCTGAACCCAAAGCCCAAAGCCAGCTTTAGATGTAGCATGAGCGTGTCAAAAGGTTCCCGCATGAGAAACTGCATGATATACACCATGAGCAAAGTTGAAAAAACTACCACCACCAAAGACAAGATAAAAAAGACGATAAGGGGATGAAGCTTTTTGCCGATAGAACGGTGCAGAAAATCGAGTTTTGATTCAATAAATCGATTTCCTTCCCAGATTAAAAGTACTGAAATAAGAAGCGCTGTAAGTAAATAATACCAGGGAAGCTCAAAACCGAAAAGCCTGAATCCTTCTGTGAACATTATATTCAGATATGAATATGTTCCCAAAAGAACTACAAACAGATAACGGTATTTTAATTTAAACATATTCGGCTCCCTCAATAAGTGATCACAATGTTTGTGTAATTGTTTCTCAGAATACTAATTATTTTTGATTTAAAAAAGCCCGGGCCTGAGCCCGGGCTGACCTACCAAACAAACAACCTAACAACCTAAAGCGTAGGAAGTAAGACTTTGTCAATTACATGGATAACACCATTGTTACCCAAAACATTCACCTGTATAATATTTGCGGCATTTGGAGTGGTATCAGTGATGGTAGCACCTTCACCCAGGTTGATGGTTATGCTTTGTCCGTTTACGGTAGTAGCTTCTAATCCATCAACTAAATCTGTTGAAAATACCGGCCGGTCACCAGCAATAACATGATATGTAAGTACACCTGAGATTTGTGCTTCAGTTAACGTAGCGGCTGTTTCTGCAATCGCTTCAAAAGCAGCGTCAACAGGAGCGAAGATGGTGAAATTACCGTCCTCATCAGATATAGCTGAAAGAACATCTGCCTGACCTGGTCTGGTGAGTAATCCTACAAGCTGCGTAAACTGTGGTTCATCAGCTTGAGAAAGGGCAACTGCAATTTCAACAACACTTTGCGTGGGTGGTATAAGCGTTTTGCTGATGGTATGGATTACACCATTACCCAATTCTATATCTACACCTGTTACCTGTACATCTCCATTGATAAATACTTCATCACCCAGGCTCAGGAAGAATTTGCTTCCACTTAATGGAGTAACTATACCATTAGCAATACCGGCAAGATCTCCAGAGCGAACTTTTCCACCAACAACGTGATAAGTTAATATTGGTGCAAGATCTTCAGCACTTAAACCGTCAAGTGAAGTAATACCGGCTGCTTCGAACGCAGCATTGTTGGGAGCAAAGATCGTTACATCATCAGAGAGCAATGCGCCTACCAGGTTTGCTTTTCTTAAAGCAGCTACCAATGTGGTGAAGTCATTGCTGAATAAAGGAACTTGTACAATTGTTCCTAGTGCTGCTTTGTACAGAGATGGAATTAAAACTGCATCGATTACATGTACAACACCATTTGCAGCCACTACATCGGGTATAACTACCGTAGCATCATCTATCTTTACATTGTCGCCTAAAGTGACAGTTACTGATTCACCATCAAGTAATGTAGGATAAGTTGTAGCTTCAAGGCTAGATGCCAATGCTACCGTTCCGAGTATATGGTATTCAACGATTTCACGTACAACACTTGCAGGGATTTCACTTAATGCTGTTTTTCCTAGTGCTTCCAACAAACCTTCAAATGCAGCATTAGTTGGTGCAAAAACAGTTAAACCTGCTGATGCATCAGAAGCAGCAGCTAAGAGATCCTCAAAACCCGGTGAGGTTAAGATAGATACAAGTATGCTGAGTTCAGGAGTAGCAACGGCAAGCTGTGCTATTGTTTGAGGCCGCATACTTGGTGGAAGTAAAACTTTATTGATGATATGTACCACACCGTTGCTGGCATCAACATCTGCTGTAGTTACATTTGCGTCACCGTTTAAGATAACACCTCCATTTGTTCTGCTTACGGTAATTTTTTCACCTTGTAGTGTTTCTACTTCTGCACCATCTGCTAAATTATTGGAAAATAACTCAGATCCTGCTATTAAGTGATATTGTAAAATTGCAAGAAGCGTTTCTTCAGGAATGTCAGATACATTGCTAAAACGATCATCAGCATCAACAAGATCATTGAATGCCTGATTGGTTGGGGCGAAAACAGTGAATGGTCCATCTCCTTGCAGAGCAGTAAGAACTGCAGGAAAAGCAGCAACGCCCAACCCAAGGGTGCTTAGGTTTTCATTAGCCAAAACAATTTCTACAATGTTTGGCAAGTCTTCCTGTGGAGGGAGTAGTACTGCATCTATAACGTGAACAACACCATTGGTAGCTTCCTGATTGGCAGTAACTACATTTGCAGCGTCGTTGATCCTTACATTACCTCCTGAAACATTAACATTTAAAGCTGCATCAGGTAAAAGAGAAGCTACCATACCGCTTGATAATTGGTTTTGTAATAATCTCTGACCAACTACGTGATATTGCAGTATCTCTGCTAAATCAGAAGGGTTTGCTAAAAGAGCATCCAGGGTTCCTGATGGAAGTGCATTAAATGCTGCATTGTTAGGAGCGAATACTGTAAATGGACCCTGTCCGGAAAGAGTGGAACCCAATCCAGCTGCATTAATAGCTGTAACTAATGTTGAAAGGTTTGGATTCGCAGTTGCGAGCTGAACAATATTTTGAGTCGGGGTCATAGGACCATTGTCATCATCGTCATTACATCCCGTAAGGACGAAGGCTGAGAGGGCGAACATAAGCGCCACAGACAGACTGAATAATCTAGAAATCTTTGTCATATCGTATTTATTTTTGTTAGGTTTTGTTTAATAAACGGTATAAATAATTAAACGAAATAATTAATTGTATCAACAGTTAAATTTGAGGTGTGAATCGTCATATAGGGTCAGTGAGTTGTAAATTAATTTTATGACTTGTTCTTGTTTATCACGAGAAAACAGAGTGTTTAATTTATATAATTAAAAATTAAACAAAACAGGAGGCCAGTTTTTATGGTGTGGAGACATGCAGGCCAGCCATTGCTAAAGCGCCCTATTTTTATTTGGATTTTATATAAATAGATGGTAATTTTCGATTTTTAACTGATCCAAAAAGAAAAGCGTATGTTAAGTCGTACAGCAGCCGAATTGAAGCCCGGGGAAAACGCCATCATAAGTGGCTTTAACAGCGATTTTATATATTTAAAACTTATGGAAATGGGTTGTTTACCTGGTGAAACCATTCGATTAAATTTTACAGCTCCACTGGGTGATCCGATCTCTTATGATATCGCGGGATACAATCTTTCCCTTAGGAAATCAGAAGCTGCCTGTATACTTTTGCAGTCCTGATGTCAAAAAATTCAGTTTTAAAGGTTGCCCTTGCCGGTAATCCCAACTCAGGTAAATCATCTCTATTTAATCAGCTTACAGGTTTAAATCAAAAGGTTGGAAATTTTCCGGGTGTTACAGTCGACAAGTATACTGGTCAATGCAGATTGCCAGGAGGAATTCTGGTTGAAATTACAGATTTGCCTGGTTGTTATAGTCTTTACCCAAGGTCTTTAGATGAGCAGGTGGTTTCAAATCTGCTCCTTAACCCGGAGCATCCGGAGTATCCCGATGTAGTTGTGATAGTGGCAGATGCTTCTAATCTGAAGCGCAATTTGTTTTTATTTACGCAAATTCACGATCTGGGTGTTCCTGTTATTCTCGCTTTAAATATGGTTGATATAGCAGAGAATAAAGGTATATCTATAAAATCTGCGGTACTTGCCAAAACTTTGAAGGTTCCGGTTGTGAATATAAATGGTAGAACAGGTTCGGGACTAGATCTTTTAAAACAGCAACTTGCCGATGGTGTATTACCGGTTTCTGGTGTTGTAACCGATGTTTTATTGTATGCAAAAAAACAAATTCAATTTACCCGGGAACTACTTTTATGTAAAAGCGATTACCTGGCCTATTTGATTAACCAGCAACTTGATGTACTGAATTTTATTGATCCTGTTAAAAAAGCACAGATAAAATCATTTCTAGAAAAGGAGGGTATTGACAAAGAGAAATGGCAATCCAGAGAAACCACAGACCGATACTCTTTTATACATAAGCTCACAACACAATGTATTGAGCAAAACCATACAACAGGAAAAGACTTAACTAAGTCTATCGATAAAATATTTACGCACAAAATATTTGGTTACATCATATTTGCTGCTTTACTATTTATGGTTTTCCAGGCAATTTTCACCTGGGCAATAGCACCTATGGATTGGATAGACCTCCGTTTTTCTCAACTGAGCGCATTTACTGCTGCTCAATTGCCAGAAGGCGTCCTGAATAATTTACTGAGTGAAGGTATTTTACCCGGTGTAGCCGGTGTGGTCATTTTCATACCGCAGATAGCCATTTTGTTTGCATTTATATCCATCCTTGAAGAAACGGGTTATATGGCGCGCGTCGTATTTTTAATGGACAGGATTTTGCGTCCTTTTGGATTGAACGGGCGCAGTGTCGTACCTCTTGTTTCGGGCGTGGCCTGTGCAATACCTGCAATAATGGCTACGAGAAGTATTGGCAATTGGAGAGAAAGGCTCATTACAATATTTGTTACCCCACTGATGTCATGTTCAGCCCGTTTACCTGTATATACCATTTTGATTTCCCTTATGATACCCGATATTTATCTGTGGGGTATCCTGGGTATACAGGGTCTTACCCTTTTGGCTATGTATGCTCTTGGTCTTTGTATGGCTATTTTATCTGCATGGATAATGAGTAAACTGGTGCATACAGGTGAAAAAAGTATTTTTATTATGGAGCTGCCAACCTATAAAATGCCCCGATGGAAAAACGTAGGCTATACCATGTATGAAAAGTCATCAACTTTTGTAATTGAGGCAGGCAAGATAATTTTAGCCATATCAATAATTTTATGGGTCCTGGCTTCTTATGGTCCAGGGGATAAGATGCATCAGGCAGAGGAAATTGTTGCGGAACAACTTGCAATACAGAACAGGCCAATGGATAATTTCGATGCTGAAGTAGCCGCTTTCAGGTTGGAAAACTCATATGCAGGAATATTTGGCAAAAGCATAGAACCTGCAATAGCACCTTTAGGTTTTGATTGGAAAATCGGAATAGCACTGATTACTTCTTTTGCGGCCAGAGAAGTTTTTGTTGGAACAATGGCAACCATTTACAGCATAGAATCAGGTGACGACGACAGAGGAACTATAAGGAGTCGAATGCGGGAAGATAAAGATTCAGAAACCGGAAAACCCAGATATACCATTCCGGTTTCTCTTTCTTTACTGATCTTCTATGCTTTCGCTTTACAATGTATGAGTACTATTGCAGTTGTATATCGTGAAACCAAAGGATGGAAATGGCCATTGATTCAATTATTGTATCTCACCCTTTTAGCTTATGGCTCTTCCTTATTGGTATTTCAGACATTAAATTCCTTCTATTAGATAGTTATAGAGGTATAATTGGGTATAATAACCTGTACGGTGGTTCCCTGGCCCGATTGAGATTTAAACTTTACCTTCCCTCCCAATTTTTCTACGGTCTCCTTAACAATATACAGACCCAGACCTGAACCGGTGCTTTTAAAATTGGCACGGTAAAACATTTCGAATACATGATTGATATGCTTTTCATCAACGCCAATGCCATTGTCTGAAATTTCTAAATGTAAAGAGGCCTGATTTATTTCTGCTTTAATGCGAATCCACGATTCATCGATATAAACATTTCGGTATTTATAACTATTAGAAATCAGGTTGTTTAATATGACACTCAATCTGCTTTTGTCACTAATTAATTCACAATCATCATTAACCTCTATTTCAACCTTTACATCTTTTGAACCATCAGCATAGGAAAGTTCAGAAATGATTTGATAAATTATTTCTTTGATTTTTATTTTCTGAAGTTGTAAATCCTGCCGGGCATTTCGGGAAAGATTTATAATGTCATTAATGAAGGTATCAAGTTTTTTTACACTCCTTTCCTGCATCTCAATATATTCATTCCTTCTTATTGGATCCTGTTCAATTTTAAGCAGGTTGATCAGACCCAGTATTGAGGTAAGGGGAGCTCTTAAATCGTGCGATACCCTGTAGACGAAGTTGTCTAATTCAGCATTGACCTTTTTCAGATCTTTATTGCGGCTTATCAATTTTAACTCTGACTTTTTAAGATCGCTGATGTCGTTTACAAAAACAGAAACACCTTTAATTTTACCTACCTCCTTTATTGGAAAAACTTTGACCTCATATACTTTAGTATTGTTATTATATCCCTGATCTATGTATACACCCGAATAGCCCTGAAGAGCTTTATCATATCTTTCCTGCCATATCTCAGACATTTCTCCATGAAATTTTAATACATGATCATGTTTGAGTGGTTCTCTGCCAACTTTTGATTTTATTTTTTGAGCATAAGCATTATTGAAGTCAATAAGCTCGTATCGACTGTTGATAAGCCATATTACGGAATCTGAATTATCGAGAATTGCCCTCAGGTTTGATTCTTTATCGATAATGTCAACAATGCGCTCAGCAACTTTAAGTTCGAGGTTTTTATTGATTTCCCTCAATTCGAGCACCTTTTCTTTCTGATCTCTTTGTAAGACGTACAGTGCTTCATACACCTCATACATTGGATCATCAGCATTGAGATTATCTAAATCAGGAAGTTCATGATCATTCCAGTTGGCGTGACTAATAAATTCCAACAAATTATTCCTGGATTCCTGAAGCAGAAGATCATCTGAGTACCTGCTACCAGTAATTTTCTGTTCATACAAAGCAGCTTCTCCATCTTGCAATACCCCTGCATCTACAAATTTATCACGATATTTATCAGTGCGGGATATAATATCCCTGAGTGCTTCATATGAAGAGTTCATACGCACAGGGAGAGTAAGAAAGCGTTTATTAGCTATCGAAAAGAGCTTATAGGTAATATTTTGAAGCCCATTTAAAATAATGTACTTATTATTTAGAAATATCTGGTTTTTAATGGCCACATCTTTAAGTGCCTTCCGGTTTTTCAGGCTGATCCAGTCTGTCCCTGACAAGTCCCAGATTAAATGAAATTTTTTTAAAGCCTTTTCACTTAGAAACCTATGAAGATTAGTGCCTGCCGTTTGTATATCAGCAACACCCGGCTGACCTTTCGAAATGATTAAAAGAATATTGTCACCTATGAGATAGTAGTGACTTTGATACCGGTGATTTTTTGAATAATAGTTTAGTTCTTCAAGTGTTTGGATGCTAAGTTTGATATTGCCGATTTTTACCTCTTTCGAATGGTACCATTCAACTTTTCCTGTTTTGCTATGTGTGGAATCGGTATTCAATTTTGCCTGCTTTAAAATTACATTTGATGTAGATTGTTGTATTTGTCTATAAAATCTACAATTTGCTCAACATCTAACTGTTTTGCAATTATTTTTTTATCCCGGTCCAGAATAAAAAGCTTAGGTGTAGTATTAATATTGTATTCAGCTCTGAAGTTACACCTTAAATTAGGGTCTGCCATATCTTTCCAGGGTATTTTATGCTCTCTGACAAATTTTTTCCATTTGCTTTGATCAGTGACTGTACAAACAGAAATAATTTCTATTTCTCTGGATTTAAAATCAGAAGGATACAATTCTTTTAAAACCGGCGTTTTTTTACGGCAATGACCACAATCGGGATCATAAAAATATAAAACAATATACTTAGCATTGATTTTTTCAAGATTAACGACATTTCCAAGGGTATCTGTGCCAAAAAGAGCCGGTGCCTTTTTTCCTATCAGTGTAGGTTTAATTTCTTTGATTCTTTTAGAAATTTTATCGACCAGTTCATCATCGGCCCAGAAAGCCTCTCCCGAAACATAGTATTTTTCTGCCAAATTGACAAACACACCATCCATCCCCATAATATTGGAAGTCTCATATTTGTTGGTAAGGCTCACCACCGCATACCTGAAAACCTCTTTATTTTTTTTTGATTTTTCAATAATGCGTACGGCAGATTCGGTTATGGAGTCAGGATGTGAGACAGTAAGTTTATCGAGATAATAGTTGAATTTATTATGTAAAATGGGTGTTCTGAGCAATCGGGCATCTGAAAAATTGATATTATCGAAATAATGTCTCTTGAAAAAGTGGTAGCGTTCTTCAGTATTTTCATCACTTTGCTGGCGAAGATGCTCCGGAAGTTCCACATCAATGGTAGCTTTTATTAGATTTGAAACAAATGTACCCTCATGTTGCCTGATGAGGTTTTCACGATACATTTTTACTTTTTGATCCAGTTCTTTTAACCTGTCATTGATTACGGAGGCATTATCGGAGCTGCTTTTTGCCTGTTCATTCAGTTCCCTGGCAAGAGTTTGGCTATCCCTCATAAAAAGCTGAAAATCTCTGAAGATCATATTTTCTTCTGATCCTGTTACATTCATTTTGCCAATAAGGTCCACAGTATCGGTTTCCACAGTAAAATGCTGATCATCGGTAACCAGTATTTCAAAATACACATTGCCGGGTGTATAGAAAAAGAATATGCCACCTTCCAGGGTTTCTTCACCATTAAATATAAAATAATCGCCTTGCATAGCTATAATGGCAGTATCCTGCAAATACTTTTTATCGGCATAGTTGTATCCCAGGTAGCAGGTTTTATCTTTAAGGTTAGGTATTTTTAGTTTAATTTCATAACCCTTTTCTGCATAACTGCATACACAAAAAAGGGTGAACAGAATATATACGACTATTTTTTTCATACAGCAATTCAGTTTTATACCATCGTTTTCAAAGCCCTTTCGAGATCTTCCGGTGTATCTATACTTAAGTTTTTATGTTTGGTAATGCCAATTTTTATGGCATATCCATTTTGCATCCAGCGCAGCTGTTCCAGTGATTCACTGATTTCCAGATCAGTGGGAGCTAATGTCACAATATGGGCAAGTACATCTCTCCTGTAGGCGTAAATGGCAACGTGCTTGTAAAAAGTATGATGATCAAGCCATTCATTTTTATGTTTTCCCCTCACATGCGGAATAGGCTCCCTACTGAAATACAAAGCATAACCCATATTATTCAAAACAACTTTCATTTCACTGGGGGCATAGAGTGTTTCATAGTCTTCCACGGCCGATACCATGGAAGCAATTTGCGTTTCACCGTCGAGCAGTGATGCCAGTTCATCTATTTGTTCTGGTTTAATAAACGGCTCGTCACCCTGAATATTAATGACGTAATCAACATCAAGTCCAATATTTTTAACTGCTTCGGCACAACGCTCAGTTCCCGAACCATGTTCTTTTGAAGTCATAACAACTTTACCGCCAAAATTATTGACGGCTTCTTCAATTCTAGGATCATCTGTTGCGACCCAAAGTTCCAATAGACGACTCGCTTTAGACGCCTGTTCATATACCCTTTGTATCATGGGTTTACCAAGGATATTCACAAGGGCTTTGGCGGGAAACCGTGTAGAGGCATATCTGGCCGGTATAATTCCTAAAATTTTTGGTTGCATATCTTCATAATTGATTTCGGGTGATGATCACATTTTACGAAAATTTCCGGGTCTTATTTAAAGGAACAACTATTGTGATCACGTTCCCGAAACTGCATGTTGTCGGTAAAGTAAAATCTTTGTTCATGGCTGTTTTAAATAGTTTTTTCCTTCACTTTGAGTGAAGTACCGCTTTCTTCTATAACAATTATTTCCTTCCCGGAATCGATAAAATCACCTCGGGTATATGCATCATAAATGTTTCCATCAATTAATACTTTGCCACTGGGCCGAAGTACCGTATAAGTGGTACCAGTTTTACCCTGAAGCGATTCCGATGGAAATTTAGAAGTAAAACCCTCGGTACTCAACTGCACATCCTGAAGCGAAATTCTTTTAAAAAATGCAGTACTGGTCAATCGTATTCCTCCGAACATCATTACAATTATTGCGCCAAGAAGCCCGGCAAGGGTGGTAGATATAGCGACAAATACCTCATCCATTTGTACAAAAGTAAAATCGAGTGCATCGTTGTTTAACATAACCAGCACAAGTGATCCCAAGGTGAAGACCAGTCCGGTAATGCCAGCTATTCCAAAACCAGGAATTACAAAGATTTCCAGGGCTAATAAACCAACCCCTACAAAAAACAAAGCGATCTCCCAGTGGTCTGCAAGTCCGGTGAGATAATAAGGAACAAAATATAAAATCAAAGCGGTGAATGAGGCAATAATTGGAAACCCGACACCTGGTGTTTGTAATTCAAAATAAATTCCTCCTACAATAATGAGTATCAATAAACCGCTGATCATGGGATTCAGAAAAAAACGAATTATTTTTTCGATGCCACTTAACTCAAATTTAATCAGTTGATAATCCGTAATATCAAGCCGGCTGAGTAATTCTTCAATGTTTTTTACCTCGGCTTCACAATAACCATTTTCTATGGCTTCTGAAGTGCTGAAAGTCAGTACCTGACCAGCTTTGGTAATGCCTTCAATTTCAATACTCTGATCAACCATTGCCTCAGCTATTTTAGGGTCCCGCCCTTTTGCCTCAGCAGTTGAACGCATCATAGAGCGCATATAGGATTGGTATTTGTCCGGGGCAGCTTCCCCAGAACCGCCTACCACAACGGTGGCTGCACCTATGCTGGAACCCGGCGCCATGTAGATGCTGTCACAGGCTATGGATATAAGTGCACCAGCCGAAGCTGCATCTTTATTGATAAAAACATATATGGGTTTTTCAAATTCCATGATACGGGTACGTATGTCATCGGCATCATTGACTGCCCCACCATATGTATCCATTTCAATTATTACATAATCGGCACTATCGCTAATAGCCTGATTAAGCGCAAGTTCTGTATAGCGATTCATTCTGGGATCAATCTGATCATCTATTTTCATAGTGAAGACAACGGGCTTTTGTGCCCAGATTATATCTTGACCTGCGAAAACACTCAAACAAACTAAAATAATAATTTTTCTCATCATAATAGGTTTATGACTATTAAATGCGAAGTTACGCAATAAAGTTTTTATTATTTTTCTTATAAGTGGCTGAAATATTACAAACCGGTATGTGTAGTATGCAAATAATACATCAATTCTGATATTAGATCATGAAAATATTGTAAAAAACAGCATCAGCTTATCGATTGGATCAAAATTTGCTGTTTCAATAAGGTAATTCTCATGATTGGACGGTGATTTAAATAAAAAGAAATGTGCCAATGTGTATCTTTGTAAAAATGATTAAAGTCTGGATGAAAAATTTACTGGCAATACTTTTTATATCATTTTTTCTGCTGCATGAAGCCCATGCTTATTCTTTTTCTGCTGATACAATACGCTCAGCAACCGCAGGAAAAACCATTGAACACCGGGTTGAAATTGGCGAGACCCTGTTTTCCATTTCCCGCAAATACGGTGTTGCAGTTAAAGATATTATACAACTCAATCCCGATGTGGAAAAAGGCCTGAAAGCCGGGGATAGCATAAGAATACCGGGACAACAAACCGCAGTTGAACAACCAAAGGCAACGGCATTATATCATACAGTCCAGCCATCAGAAACTTTATTTTCTATTGCCCGCAAGTATGACGTAAACCTTGCTGACCTTCGAGCAAAAAACCAATTAACTTCAGACAATATTTCACCAGGACAGAAATTGCTTATTAAAGAAGGAAAAAATGCAGCATCTGTTCAAAAACCACTTCCCATTCCGGAGCCTGAGCCCGTACAGCTCGTGGAAGGCACCATAACCCACGAAGTACAAGCATCTGAAACCCTTTATTCAATTTCGAGAAAATACGGTGTTTCTGCTACTGATATACAAAAATGGAACCAACTCAGTGGTTCCCAACTGAGTATTGGTCAGGTATTGATAATTTCCGACAATGTTTCTCCAGACAAAAAGGTCGTTGATAGTGTAAAAGAGATAAACCAAAAAGCCGAAGCCAACAGGGCACAAAGGGCTTTCATTTCTCAGCAGGTAGCTGAAAGAAATTCAGAAAATGCCAAAAAGATTTCCCAAAATGGAATGGCTGAGCGTCTGGGTAATACGGGAGATAACAAGAAGTACCTGGCCCTGCATCGTACTGCACCACAGGGAACTATCATTCAGGTAGTAAACGATATGAACGGCCAATCGGTATTTGTAAGGGTGATTGGCACCATTCCTGATACAGGCGATAACCAAAAAATATTGATTAAACTATCTAAGACAGCATATGACAGACTGGGTGCTGTAGGAGATCGTTTTCCGGTTACCTTAAGTTTTGTTCCCTGATATATAGTGTTGAAAAGTTCTCGTAATATTCATTTCTTAAAAAAGGATCTTAAAGAATATCTCGATGCCCAGGTTGAGATTTTCAATTGTAAAAATTTTATCGCAGATGATCCTGTTTCAATACCGCACCGTTATTCAAAAAAAGAAGATATTGAAATATCTGCCTTTTTTGCGGCCGTTCTTGCCTGGGGCCAGCGAAAAACCATAATTTCAAAATGTGCTGAACTGATGCGCATGATGGATGATCGACCCTATGATTTTATCATGCATCATACCGAAACAGATCTCAGACCTTTTACAGATTTTCGTCACAGAACCTTCAATGGTACCGATGCATTGTACTTTATAGATTTTTTGTCCCGCACATACAGAGAGGGGCCTGGTCTGGAAAATTTATTTGCAGAGAAAATTAAAAATGCCGAACACGCAGGACCGGCTTTGATACATTTCAAAAGAGTATTTGTGGAACATGAAAATTTTCCCGGCAGAACGGGAAAGCATATTTCAAGTCCTGAAAATAAATCGGCTTGTAAGAGGCTCAATATGTTCTTGCGCTGGATGGTTAGAAAAGATGATCGCGGAGTGGATTTTGGTCTCTGGAATTCCATAAGCAGTGCACAGCTGGTATGTCCTTGTGATGTACATGTTGAAAGGGTAGCCCGCAACCTGGGTTTGATTCAGAGAAAACAAATGGACTGGGAAACAGCTTTGGAACTTACAAGGTCTTTGAGGAAATTCGACGATGCTGATCCTGTAAAATACGATTTTGCACTGTTTGGTATAGGATTAAGTCAAAAATCACAATAAATCAATTGGTCTGCCAGCTTTGAGGTGCATTTCTCCACGATTGAAGTAAACCCAGGTCTTCTTTTTTGATATAATTCAATTCTATGGCTTTGTTAAGCAAGGCATTATAATCACTCAATACCTGAAGAGTGACCTGTGCTTTTGTAAAATTTTCATCAGCCACATCAAATCCATAGCTAAATATAGCTATCATTCCTAAAACTTCAAAACCCGCGTTTCGCAGTGCGTGAATGGCTTGCAATGAGCTTCCCCCTGTAGAGACAAGATCTTCGATCACAACTACTTTCTGGCCCGTTGTAATTTTGCCTTCAATAAGGTTTTCCATTCCATGTCCTTTGGGCTTACTGCGTACATATAAAAAAGGAAGTTCCATACTATCTGCAACCAATGCCCCCTGGGGAATACCAGCAGTTGCTACTCCGGCGATGGCCTGCACTTGAGGAAATTTATTGCGTATGGTCTGGCAAAGCTGATTTTTTATGAAACTTCTGATTTCAGGAAAAGATAAGGTGAGTCGGTTATCACAATATATTGGGGATTTCCATCCTGAGGCCCAGGTAAAAGGTTGTTTGGCATTGAGTTTAACAGCACCTGCTTTCAGCAGCATTCCGGCAACTTCAAGTTCAGTTTTCATAATGTAGAGCTTAATATTTGTGTACAAAAATAGAAATTATTATTTCTCACTTGAGATTATTTCTTTTTCTTGCAGTTGTTTTTGAAAAAAAAGCGCCCATGAAAATTTTTATTCACGATATACCGGTAAATATCTTTTCTAAACACGATCTGTTGGAAATGGATCTTTATGATCAGGTGATTGATAATAAGAAAACTAAAGTAAAACCGGAGTTTCTAAGTGGCCATACTCTTATTGAAAATGCCACCTTGCAGCAAAGCGATGAAATTATGAAATATCTCCGCGAAAATGGGCATGCTTCATTAAAATCAATTACCCTTTCTGTAAAAGATTATAATGTTTCAGTAGATCATGTAAAAAGATTATTTACAATTATCAAAGCTGCAGGAGGTCTTGTATTGAAAGATCGTAAGGTTTTATTTATCTATCGGCTAAAGCGGTGGGACTTGCCCAAAGGTAAGCTCGACAATGGCGAAGGCACCAAAATTGGTGCTGTACGCGAGGTGGAGGAGGAATGTAATATAAAGGTGAGGCTTGAAGAAAAAATCTGCACTACTTGGCATACTTATAAAAGCAACGGCAAACCCATACTTAAAAAAACAAGTTGGTATACGATGGTTTGTGTAGATGATTCAAAAATGAAACCACAGATCGAAGAAAATATTGAAGATATACGATGGTTTGATTACGACCACCTTAAACATGCATTAGCTGATACCTATCCTTCAATAGCCTACGTTTTTCATAAGTATTTTCATATGCATCACAATGTGTAAGGAAGGTATTTACTAACATCTCCTCCATAGCGATGTACTTCCCTTATAATGGATGAACTTATAAAAGCATATTCAGGTGAGGTTATTAAAAAAACTGTATCCAAATCCTTTTTAAGATTTTTATTTACCTGGGCTATGGTGTTTTCGTATTCAAAATCTGTAGTATTTCTCAAACCCCTCACCAAATAATCAGCATCGTATTGAGCTGCAATACTGGCTGTAAGTTCATCGTATACAACCACTTCTACATTTTGCAGATCTGAAAAAGTTTCTTTGATCTTTTGACACATAAAATCGAGCTCAAAATATCTCCTTTTTGCAGTATTATGACCGATGGCAATTATTATTCTGTCAAAAAGCTTCAATGATCTTATTACAATATCCTGATGTCCTTTGGTAAAAGGATCGAAGGAACCTGGGAAAATGGCAGTTTTAATGGTACTCATATTTAGTATTTCTGTACCTGACAAAAGACATCCATATATTGGTGTTCTTCAAGGTCATCAAAAACCCAACCAAAATGAAGATGACTGGGCCTTTGTCCAAAAGCGAGATTGTGAATGTGTTTTTTTAAACTATCGAAATGAGGTGTTTTATTACCGAGATGACCGTAGACAAAGATCTGATCTTTGTGGAGGTCAACATGTATTTCAGAAGCTGCAATTTTTATAAAACGAAGGTAATCTTCAAAAGATTTAATGGGGTATTGATTATAAAAAATCAACCTGTTTTTACTGGCAGCACTTATGTGCATAGAAAACCTGTCGATGTACACAATAACAAATTGCGAACTATTATAGGTACTGTTTAATACTCCGTTAATTATTGCAGTGCTTTGATGATCATATCTGATATTATGCCTCGGATATATTTTATCGAAAAACTCGATGTATAGGCTCGGTATAGCAAAAACGTTTACGATACCGGCTTCTTTTAGTTCTCTTGAAATAAGGGTTTCATTAGAGGCTTCAAAATCACAGTTGAGCTCGAGATACACATTGGGAATTTCGTCATTAAAAAGATAGGCAGGTATTTGACTAAACTTTCTGTTTTTGAAACTTATGGTTATTTGATTCCAGAAACCGGCCTGTAAACAGGTGTGGTCATCGAAAACCATTCTGAGTAAATCAATTTTCTCAAGGTTTGAGCCGCCGGTTTCGTCCAGCACGTAATCTTCAAACAGTACAGGTCTGTTATCCTGAGTATCATGGATAAGAATTTGAAGGTCGCGATCCCCTAAAATAATAAACAGGTCATAATAATCTAACCTGTCTATTTCAAATTTAGGATCGCTGATGCCTTTCAGCTTACGATATGGTTTTTTAAAAACTTCTGCCAATGCTGTTATTCCCAGTTACCACTTGTAGAGACATCGACCCTGCTTCCTACGCGTAGGGCCCTTTCGTTATTATTTTTCTTACGACGCGGATTGATCGGATTGGTATCTTTTGCTTCAAATACATCGACCGTTACATTACCTTTTACAATTTTACCTGCAAAAAGATCAAATTTCTTTTGCTGATTGGTGCCGGGTATAAAAGGCAGATTGTGTATGTCTGAAATTCTATCATAGGTAAGATACACTATATTGTCATCTCTTCTAATAGGCATTCCATCGGCTACATATACACCTCGAACCTTGGCCGCCACAGGGGAAACCATAGAAATTTTTCTGCCTCTTTCATTTTCAATTATGGCCAGGGTTTGGCCTCGGGTTACTATATCTCCGGGTTGCACATTAACAGATTCAACTATGCCATTGGTTACACTGTTAATAAACTCTTTTACAATAAAAAGAGAATCCTTTACCGGCACCTGACCAATGGTATCGATGGTAATGGTAACATTTTCACGACCATACTCAAGAATTTCAATTTTTTCCCTGCGGTTGGTAATGTAAATATTTCCCGTATCTATAAAAGCGACGAGTGTATCCCAGCTGCCAGCATATCTTTGATTTCCGGCCAGGAAGGCAATTTGTGCATCCCTTACCATTTGTAAGCGGGCAATGACCATCTTTTCCTGGGTATCAATGAAGCGGTCCTCGTCAATTTTAAATTTAATTCTGTATACAAAAAAAGCAGCCAGTGCGATAGCTACCAGAAAGAAAAATGCAGAAGCAATCTTAACCCATTTCATTTGTCTGTAATTTAGTTATCTGTTAAACTCAGTACTTATCAAATTATGTAAATATATTCAGTTCCGACAAACCGCATACCCATTAAACTCTGAATTTCTGCAATTATAAATATTTTAAGCATTAAATAATAATTTCTTACATGCCTATTTTTATGTTTTTATCAAATAAAACATATCCACGGTACTGCAATAATTCATCTGGGTGAGAACATAGACTAAATATGTTGTGAAATCGGTTTTCTTCATCGTCAATCAGTTGGGCAAAAGGCACAAAACAAACTTCATTTATCAATTGCTTATCATAAGGCATTTCGGGATCAGATCCCTTGCGCAAAGTACCGCCGGTAATTTCCACATGAAAAAATAATTCAACGGCATGCAAAGGGGGTCGCAGAAATTCGTGCACCACCAATAAATCATTTACTTTTACCTCGAGTCCGGTTTCTTCTATAAATTCCCTTTTCAGATTTTCTCCTGCCGAACTGGCAAAATGCATACCACCACCGGGAGGAGACCAGAAATACTTAGATTCTGCCAGCGCGGTGTGTTTTACTAATAATATGGAATCACCTTGTAAACATATGCCACAGACCCTCACCCGCAAATGGTTGCCAAATGCGTCTGCTATTTCCTGCGGCGTTGGTTCCATAAGTATTATCTTCCGGTTTAGCTGGTATTTACGATATTTGAATTTCAATATTATACCTTTATTATGGCTTTTGCAAACCAACGATATGCACGCGATTTCTGATATTCTTATTCGGGGTTTTGAGTATGTTCCCACAGATGGACAGAGAAGATTATTTGCCCTTTTTGATACTTTTTTAAAAGAAGACGGGAATTCACGAAAGACCATATTGTTAAAAGGATACGCCGGTACGGGTAAAACCAGTGCAGTACAATCCATAACGAATGCACTTCCGGCTGTGGGATATCAGACTCAGTTGCTGGCACCAACCGGACGTGCGGCCAAAGTACTTTCTCATTATACCGGTAAACTTTCGAGTACCATTCACAGAAAAATTTATCGTCGCTTTGTCAATTCAAGTACCGGTGGTATGTTTTTTAAAAGAATTCCCAATACCAGTCAACGCACCTTATACATTATTGACGAAGCTTCTATGCTCAGCGATGAAGCCGAGTTTTCACAAAACAGCCTCATCGAAGATCTCATTGCCTATGTTTTTTCACATCCAAGCAACAGGTTGATGCTGATTGGTGACGATGCACAGCTGCCACCGGTAGGTAAAATCAACAGCCCTGCACTCGATGCTGAGGCCTTAAGATTTCGCTATGGTCTCGATGTGCAGATGACAGAGCTAACGGAAGTGCTACGGCAGGAACAAGGCTCGGGAATTCTTTATAATGCCACACTGCTGCGGTCGATGATGCGCCAGGAAGAATTTGATCTGCGCTTTACAACAAGAGGATTCAGGGATATATATAAAATGTATTCAGATAAACTCGAAGACGGATTGCGCTATGCTTACAATAAGTACGGAAATGAAAATGCGGTAATAATTTGCCGCAGCAACTGGCAGGCTGTAAGATATAATGAACTCATTCGCAGACAAATATTCTTTTACGAAGAAGAACTGGAAGCCGGAGATGTGCTTATGGTCGCCAGAAACAATTATCTCTGGTTACAGGAACATTCCCAGGCTGGTTTTATTGCCAATGGCGATTTTCTGGAAGTACGTAAAATTATTGATACAGAAGAAAGGCATGGCTTGCGCTTTGCCTGCCTGCGTCTGCAGTTTACCGATTATCCCGATGATGAACCTTTCGATGCCTGGGTCATACTAGATACCCTGCATTCCAAGACTACTTCCCTTCCCGATGAAGAACAAAAGAAATTGTATGAAAAAACCCAAATGCAATATGAGCACATAGAATCAAAAACCGAAAGAAGAGAAGCCATGCAAACCGATCCTTACCTCAATGCACTTCAGGTTAAATTTGCCTATGCTCTAACCTGTCATAAATCACAGGGCGGTCAATGGCCTGTAGCTTTTGTAGATCAAGGCTTGATGCCCGACAAAAAACCAGATAATGAATATTTACGGTGGTTATATACCGGTATAACCCGGGCGTCGCGGGAATTGTATTTGATGAATTTCAACCCCGAATTTTTTACTTAGGTTCTGCTGAAAAAGTATGCAACTATAATATAAAATTTTCTTCGCTTCAGTTTCAATTGAAAAGCTTTTTCATCGTTATCTTACCAGGTGATTGGAAAGCTGTTAACCTGTATAAAACATGAAAAATATCTTGCTGTTGTTTCTTTTCAGGCTTTTGCTACCTGTTGAAATGGTACATGCCCAGGCACAGGCCAATGTTCCTGATATTTCTTTTGAGACAGACAGCCATGAGTTTGGTGATATATTTCAAGGTGACAAGGTGCAACACACATTTTCATTTACCAACAATGGTAATGCTCCGCTGGTTTTAAACGGTGTACTAACTACCTGTGGTTGTACCGCCCCTGTCTGGACCAAAGAACCTGTTCTTCCCGGTGAAGAAGGCAAAATCACCATTGTTTTTAATAGTGCCGGCAGGGTAGGCTGGCAAAATAAAATCATTACCGTGCGGAGTAATGCCGAATCCGGTGATGTGCGATTGAAAATTTCTGCCATGGTGCTGCCCTCAAAAAAGAAGGGAAGCTGAACCTACATTCTGGCAAAGGCAGTTACAAGTAAAATCCACCCAACGATCATAGCGAGACCACCAATCGGAGCAACCGCACCCCACTTAGTTACGCCTGTGAAGCAAATCAGATATAATGAACCTGAAAAAATGAGCGTTCCGGCCATAAAAGATGCACCGGCATATTGATACAAAGGGTTTGCAAATCGCTCTAAAAGAATACCGCTGATGATCAAAGCCAAGGCATGGTAAAACTGATATTTAACCGCGGTTTCAAAAGTATCCAAACGGCCGGAGGCCTCCAGCATAGGTTTTAAAGCATGGGCGCCAAAAGCACCCAGGGCCACGGCCAGCGCACCCAGCACCGCACCGGATATTAAAATGAATTTATGCATAATTGATCTATTTACCTCTCCCCAAAAATAATACTACCTACCCTGACCATATTGCTGCCTTCTTCCAGGGCGATTTCAAAATCACCGCTCATACCCATCGACAGGATCTTCATTTCGGCATTGTCAGGCAATTTTTTATTTCCCAGGTCATCGTACAGTGATTTAAGGTGTTTGAATTCTGATCGGACGGTTTGCTGATTTTCGGTAAAAGTAGCCATACCCATCAATCCCTCGATTTGCACATTTTTCAATTCGGCCAGTGCAGGGTCTTCAATCAATTCGTACAATTCCTCATCGCTTAAACCAAATTTACTTTCCTCCCGGGCAATGTATACCTGAAGCAGACAGGGAATGACCCTCTTATTTTTTAGTCCTTCCTTGTTAATCACCTGTAAAAGTTTAAAACTATCTACGGCATGAATCAGGTGCACAAAAGGAGCGATGTATTTTACCTTATTGCTTTGCAAATGACCGATGAGATGCCATTGTATGTCTTTTGGTAGTTTTTCATATTTATCGACCAGCTCCTGAACCTTGTTTTCCCCGAAATCACGATGCCCTGAATTATAGATTTTGAGAATATCATCAGCAGGTTTAGTTTTGGAAACTGCAACCAATACAGGATTATAACTTACTATTTTTTTCTTTAATTTGTTAATGTTGAGTACTATATCCATATATTTTAATTTCCGTTATAAACAAACAACTGATTATTTAAGCCATTGTGCTTGAAAAAAGCAGATTTTTCATGTACAAATATGGCAATTAAACCCTTTTTATTATGGCCATACTCGGAAAACTTCTTAAAAACGGTATAAAGCTTTGGGAAACCATTGAGCAGGACAATTCGGTGCCATACGAATTGCAAAAAGCTGAGCTTAAAAAATTACTCATCAATGCAAGGGATACAGAATTTGGTGAGTATTATCGCTTTAAGGATATTTTGAAAAGCTTCAAAAGCAAAGAAACGGCCGATTTTTATCAGTATTATAAAAATGCTGTACCACTTTTTGACTATGATAAAATTTATGATGAATGGTGGTACAAAACCCGCAACGGGCAAAAAAATGTATGCTGGCCCGGAAAAGTTAAATATTTTGCAATGAGCAGCGGTACATCGGGCGATAGTTCCAAATACATTCCGGTTACCGGCGATATGATCAATGCCATGCACCGGACAAGTATACGGCAGATACTCACCCTCCCCCGCTATGATCTGCCCTCCAATTTATACAATAAAGGTATATTAATGCTGGGTGGAAGCACGCAATTGAAAAAAATGCAATCGTTTTACGATGGCGATCTCTCGGGCATAACCGCCAGCAAAATTCCCTTTTGGTTTCAACACTTTTACAAGCCGGGTAAAAAAATCAGCCGAAATCCCGATTGGGGCAGCAAACTCGATGAAATAACAGAAAATGCTAAAGATTGGGATATTGGTGTGATTGTAGGGGTACCCGCCTGGTTGCAATTATTGCTCGAAAAAATCATCGCCCATTATAAGCTCAATAATATTCATGAAATATGGCCCAATCTGGAAATTTTTGTTCATGGAGGGGTGGCTTTTGAACCATATAAAAGAAGTTTTGAAAAACTGCTGGGTAAACCCCTGATCTATATTGAAACCTATCTGGCTTCGGAGGGTTTTATTGCCTTTCAGGCCTATCCCGAACGCAACTCCATGCGACTGGTACTGAACAATGGGCTGTTTTACGAATTCATCCCCTTTAATGAGAAAAATTTTGATTCTGAAGGCAGACTTGTTGACGACGCTGAAACTTTTATGATAGATCAGGTAAAAGAAGGCGTCGAATATGCCTTACTACTCACAACCTGCGCCGGAACTTACCGCTACCTCATAGGGGATGTAATCCGCTTTGTCAATGTGCGGGAATCGGAAATTGTAATTACCGGGCGTACAAAACATTTTTTAAGCCTCTGTGGTGAACATCTTTCGGTCGATAATATGAATCAGGCGATAAAAATGGTAAGCGATAAACTCGAAATCGAAATAAAAGAATTTGCCGCAGCCGGAATCCCTGATGGATCATTATTTGCTCATAAATGGTGGATCGGCTGTGACTGTGAAGTGGATGCAGATACATTGAAAACAGAAATCGATCAGGCGCTGAAAGACATAAATGATGACTACCAGACGGAAAGGAAATTTGCATTGAAAAATGTATATCTCGACAAAATTCCTACTGAACTTTTTTATAAATGGATGCGCATTCAGGGTAAGGAAGGAGCGCAGAATAAGTTTCCACGCGTTTTGAGAAAAGAAAAACTAAATCAATGGACAGATTTTTTAAAAAGTGAGTTGTAAAAATTTTTTCACACGTTGGATGCTCTGATACAAGGTATACTTATTGGTATAGTGCTGTCAATTATGATCGGCCCGGTTTTTTTTGCTTTAATTCAAACCGGGATGACAGACGGCTTTCGCGCGGGCTGGTTGATGGCGACCGGGGTTATTGTAAGTGATGCCATGTATGCCATGCTCACCTATTTTGGTATTTCGCGATTATTCCATTCGCCCAATGCAGAAACAGCAATGGCATGGGCAGGAGCCATAATACTTTTTGGCTTTGGGATAAAAATGGTCATCAAGCCACTCCCGAAAAAGTTGTCCTATCCTAAGAAAACCTCACTGCATCGCACCCTGCTGAAATCCTTTACCAGGGGTTTTTTACTCAATGGCATCAATCCTTTTGTAATCATTTTCTGGTTAAGCGTTGCCAGTGCTGCCAGCGTTAAATTCGGTTATACCGGTACATCAAGCTTCAATTTTTATTTCAGCGCTTTGCTTGTCGTTTACATTTCAGACTTGTTGAAAGTATATACCGCCAAAAAGCTGCGCAATTTTGTGAGCAGCAAAACCATTGTGATTATTAACCGAATCGCAGGCACCGCCCTTATTTTGTTTGGTATACGCCTGTTGGTATATGCATGGTAATCAATTATTTACTTTCTGTAAAATCATCTCCGCCATTTCAGTTACTCCATCGCCCTTTAGCGCTGAAGTTTCCATAATCTGCAGTTCAGGACGAATCTTTTTAAGGTAGTCTTTGGCCTGTTCCATATCAAAAGGAACATAGGGCAATAAATCTATTTTATTCAGAACACAATACTGTGAAGATTCAAACATATATGGGTATTTCAGTGGTTTGTCTTCGCCCTCTGTCACACTCATAATTACCATTCGCCAGGTTTCACCAAGGTCAAATAGAGCCGGGCAAACCAGGTTTCCCACGTTTTCTATAAAGAGAACACTATTGCTTTCAGGCTGGAGTTTTTCAATTGCATGTATGATCATATGGGCATCGAGGTGACAGGTTTTTCCTGTATTGATCTGGATCACTGAGGCACCGGTACGCTCTATTCGTTCGGCATCCCGGGTAGTGCTTTGGTCACCTTCGACTACGTATACCTTTACCTGTTCTTTTAAAAGAGGAATCAATTTTTCTAGCAATGCGGTTTTACCAGAGCCCGGTGAACTTACCATATTGATGGCCAGAACGTTTCTGCCCATAAAAAAACCTCGGTTTTGTGCTGCAAACACATTATTTTTCTGGAGGATATCTTTTTCTATATCTACCAAAACACTGCCATTTCCATGGTGATCATGTGCATGATCGTGGTGCTGATAATGATGGTCATGGCCATGACTATGGGTGTGTTCGTGTATTAATTCATGTTTTGAATCAGATTCTTTTTGATTAGGAACGATGTATTTTATGGTGTCATCACCACCGCATCCACAAGTACTGCACATAGTTGTTAAATTTAGTTTTGCTCAATTTGTAATTCCATATTTTTTATTCTAAGCTCTTTTCCTCCGTGAATTCTGAGATCGAATGCACCACATTGCGGGCATAATTCGAAGACAGATGAACAGGAAAAAGTTTGTCCACATTTATTGCATAGGGCCGAAGCTTTTACCTCTTCGATGATCAGTTCGGCATTAAATAATCCGCAGCGCTTTAACACCTCAGGCCAGGCAAATTGAAGTGCTTCACTGTCGATACCTGCTAATGCGCCTATTTCAACCCGAATATTTTTTATACCCGTGGCATTGTGCTTTGTTGCGATTTCAGATGCGCATTCGGCGATATTCAGGGCTATACTTAATTCGTGCATAAATTTCAGCAAATTCTTGGTAACTGATCACCAACTGGCATATCTACTACTCTATGACCCCCAATTAGGGTATCCATTACCACCATACCAGGAAACTCCTCCTGAATTTCTCCGATAATACAGGCATTTTTTCCGAGCTCATCTTCACGTAAATAATTGACAACTGCCTCGGCCGATTCCTGCCTGACCACCAAAACGGCTTTGCCCTCGTTGGCAAGGTATAAGGGATCGAAGCCCAGCAGGTCACACATACTGTTTACTTCGGCGCGTACAGGTATATCTTTTTCATAGATTTTTATTCCATAAGGTTTGCCTTCCACCAATTCGGAGAGCACCATGGCCACACCACCTCGGGTGGCATCCCGCATAAAATGTACTCCAAAATCCCAATGCCTGAGCCCTCCGAGCATTTTGTGGAGGCAGGCGCAGTCAGAAAGCAATTCAGATTGCAAACCCAAAGCTTCCCTGGCATTGAGTATGGCCATACCATGATCGCCGATGGTGCCTGTGAGTATGATTTTATTGCCGGGTTCAAGCCATAACCCCAAGGCTTTATCTTCTGCATCCTGTGGTGCGATGCCAATGCCACTCATAGAGATATATAAACCATCACACTGTCCTTTTTGTACTACCTTGGTATCTCCGGCTACAATTTTTACATCGGCGAGTCGGGCGGTTTCAGCCATATCGGCTACAATATTTTTAAGGTCATTCAAAGGAAATCCCTCTTCAATGATAAACGAAGCGGTTAGCAATACCGGAAGCGCATCACTTACTGCCAGGTCGTTTACCGTTCCGCAAATGGCAAGTTTTCCAATAGAGCCTCCCGGAAAAAATAAGGGAGAGATCACAAAGGCATCGGTGGTGTATGCAATTTTACCGGCCGGCATATCAATGATGGCCGAATCTCCGTAACAATAGGCATTTCCGTTCGATAACTGCGCTACAAACAAATCCCTGATTAAATCACGCGTTAATTTTCCGCCGCTGCCGTGATGTAGATGTATTGTTTCCATTGGACATAAATTTAAATCTATACCATGCATTACAGGTTCCTTCGTGTGAAACCATACAAGCGCCTACCGGTTGTTCAGGAGTACATTGGGCACCAAATAAAGGGCATTGACCCGGATCTTTCAAACCTGTTAATATTTTTCCGCAAATGCAACGCTTATCTTCATTACTGGCAACCGGGCTTGTTTTGAAATGTTGCAATGCATTCCACTTGCCAAAGCTTTCTCTGATTTCAAGCCCGCTTCCATTGATTTTACCCAATCCCCGCCATTCAGCGTCACAACTTTCGAATACCGAATACATAATTTTCTGTGCTTGTACATTCCCCGCAGGCTTAACAGCCCGGTCGTATTGGTTTTCGACAACCGCTTTTGACAACCGGGCCTGTTTCAAAATCATAAGCAGACTCATGAGCAGGTCAATAGGTTCAAACCCTGATATTACTACTGGAATGCCATATTTAGAGGCGAGAAAGCCATATACGTCTGAGCCGGTAATGCAGCTTACATGACCCGGTCCTATAAATCCATCTATATTGATTTTGCCGGATGCGAGTTTTTGCATTGCTTCAGGCATGGTTCTGTGCGATGCCAGCACGAAGAAATTATCTACATCCATTTCCCTCGCTTTAAGAAGGGCTACAGCCGTACCTGGTGCTGTGGTTTCGAATCCAATAGCTGGAAAAACCACTTTTTTTCCCGGATTTTCCTTAGCTTTTTTAAGGGCATCCAGGGGAGAGATCACCAGACGAACATCTGCACCTTTGGCACGTACCGCCTCCAAGTTTCCCAGATTGCCAGGTACCCGCATTAAATCGCCATAACTGGCTATGATCACATCAGGCTGCATGGCAATTTGTAAAAGGATGTCCATATAAGCCACAGGCGTTACACAAACCGGGCATCCCGGGCCAGATATCAACTGTATGTCATCGGGCAACAGGTTATTGATGCCATATTTGTGAATGGCCATGGTATGACCTCCGCAAACTTCCATAATGCGAAGCGGCCTGCTTACTTCCTTTTCAATTTGACGTAACAGGCTTTTTGCCAAATCGGCGTTTCGATAGGTTTGCAGTTCCTTTGTCATAACTTTTCTGTGTCTGAATCTGCGGTAGAAATATTTTCAATCATTTCCATAGCACGTTCAATATCAATTTTTTCAATGGCAAATCCTGTATGTACCAACACATAATCTTCCAGGGTTACATTTTCAATCAAGGCAATGGAAACTTGCATTTTCAAACCATTTGATACCGCTATGGCCAGATCACCATCAATTTTTTTAATCTGCATCGGGATACTTAAACACATAAGGCTCGTTTTTTAGCTGCTATATACAATTGACCCAGGGCGATACCCCCGTCATTTATCGGTACTTTTGAAGGAACATACACTTTGCATGCATCCTTTAGCAGGGCTTTCCCTATTCCCTGCAGCAAACGGGCATTTTGGAAACAACCCCCGGTCAAGGCTACTTTTTTTATACCATATTGCTTAATCTGTGTTCTTATCTGATACAGGCATGCCGCTATTATGGTATTGTGAAATTTCGAGGCAATAACAGAAAGGCAAACAGATTTTTCTATATCTGAAATCATTTGTTCCAGCGCTGGCCTGAGCGAAATAATATTGCCTGTGCCAAAATCATAGGCTTCCTTTACTTCATCTCTTACCATAGATTCAAGCCGCATCGGAGCCTCAGCCTGAAAGTTATGGGTACTGCATATGCCCATTAGTGCCGCTGCCGCATCGAAATAGCGACCCATACCACAGGTGTTTGGGCAATTAATTCCTTTTGCAAGCATGTTGTACAATATCTTCTTTTCTGAATCAGGTATTTTCTTCAAAAAAGGAATGGGCAATGCATCGGTCTTCGTTCCGAAATAATGCCAAAGTAAACCCAGGGCAGCCCTTTCAGGATTTTCAATAGCTTTTTCTCCACCCGGTAGGGGAAAAGCTTCAAAATGTGCCAGACGTTGGTATTGATCATGTTCGGCCAGTAAAAATTCACTTCCCCAGAGTACCTGATCGGTTCCCAACCCGGTGCCATCGAGTACAATACCCAACACTGGGCCATCTGTCTGATACTCTGCCATCACTGCGGCCATATGTGCGTGGTGATGCTGAACCTTGATAAGCGGAATTCCTAACGACGCTGCCAACAGGCTGGTATGATAAGCAGGGTGCAGGTCGCAGGCTACCATTTCTGGCGTAAATCGATATAAATTTTTAAAGCGTTCCAGGGCTTCATTGTAAAAGAGGCATGTATCTGCATTGTCGAGATCGCCAATATATTGGCTCATAATAGCATGATTCTTTTTCCCGATACAAAATGCAGCATTTAAATAAGCACCCGTGGCAAGGATACCTTCAAGTTCAATCTGGCAACTGACCGGGGCCGGCGCATAACCCTTGCTTCGCCGCATCATTACTGTCCAGTTTCCGGTGTTTTGGATCACTGAATCATCACATCGATTAATGATGCGGCGATTGAAACCGGCAACAGCCTGTGTTTTCTGAATGAATGCATCGCAGGCTATGCCATCATCTGTTATAATGGGCTCGTTGGATATATTACCACTCGTATATACCAGTACCTTACTTTGCAGTTTTTCGAATAGCAAATAATGCAGAGGCATGGAAGGTAGCATAACCCCGGCGGTATGAAGGCCGGCATTGAGGTTTTCCGGAATAACTGATTTTGTGCGAAGTAAAGCAATGGGTCTTGCCGAAGAGGCCAAGAGCGATGCTTCTTCCGGACTAATATGAAAGTACTTCTTAGCTTCTTCAAAATCACTGACCATAAGCGCAAAAGGTTTCGACCATCTTTTTTTAAGCTTGCGCAAGTGATCAACGGCATTCCGATTCCACGCATCGCAAACCAAAGCATAGCCACCGGTTCCCTTTAAAGCCGCCACCCTACCATCGTCAATGATACGGGCCAGGGTATCCAAAATGCTTTCATTATCATATATCGATCCATTTTCAGTATGCAGGAACAATTGCGGACCGCAGGTATTACAGGCTACCGGCTGTGCATGAAACCTGCGGTTATTTTCATCGTAGTACTCATCGTAGCAGTCTTCACACATAGCAAATTCATGCATTGATGTATTAATGCGGTCATAGGGTAATTTTTCGATAATAGAGAAACGAGGACCGCAATGCGTGCAGTTTACCAGTGGATAATGGTAACGAAAGGCCTGATTTTGTATATCCTTGAGGCATTCATCACAAACCGCAAGGTCGGGGCTGATCTCAGTTATGCCTGTTGCTACCTCTTCACTTTTTTCAATGCTGAAAGCTTCTCTGTCATTGCGTGTGGGTATAATGCTAATTTCGAGACTATCCACATGAGCATGTACAGGCGCTTTGGTGATAAGTGTTTTGATAAACTTGCGGAGTCGGGTATCAGGTCCCTGAATACATATATATACCGCATCACTGGCATTTTTTACCCATCCGGGCAACTGCCATTGAGAGGCCAGACGTGAAACAAAAGGCCTGAAACCTACACCTTGTACCAGGCCTGTTACTTTTATGATATAGGCCCTGTTCATAAGAGTCTGAATTTATAATTCTAAAAAAATAACTGCCATCGCAAATTTTCAAAAAACGGCAATTGTAATGCTAAAATTTTCAAAAATTTGTCGATGTTGTTAACAATATCATAAGCATTGAAGCAGGTGCCATTAAAAAATGTAAACCGCTCTGTATGCATTTGAAAAATACATAGTAATGTATACGAAAATTTTGTATAACAGGGCGTGTATTTACATGGTAATTTGACTTGCTACCTCAAAAAACATTTTTGTATTTTATCTTTTTTATCTGAGGAATAAGTGTAAATTCCCATCCAAAGCATATAAAATTTCGTATACGTAAAAATAAGAAATTCTCTTGAAGTACCGGAATACTCCGGCGGCTTGGCGTTTTTTTACAGGCATCAAAAAAGGGTGCATCGCATTTTTTAACTGCAAAGATTTTTTTCATAAGAACCCATAATATTTTTATGATCAACAGCCTCAATTCTATCATAAATAAATACGATGCAGACCCTACGCGTCTAATGGATATCCTCATCGATGTGCAACATAAATATGATTGCATATCGGATGAAGCTGTTACATTTCTGGCTGACAAGTTAAACCTTTCAGAGGTTGATATTGAGCAGACACTGTCATTTTATCATTTTTTAAGTAAGGAAACCCGTGGGAAATATACGGTATATCTAAACAACAGTGCCGTTGCAGGCATGTTTGGTCGTGAAGCCGTGGCCAAAGCATTTGAAGAAACATCAGGTTGCCGGTTTGGAGAGGTTTCTTCCGATGGACTGATAGGTTTGTTCGACACCTCCTGCATTGGCATGAATGATCAGGAGCCGGCAGCCATAATAAACGGAACCGTTTTTACCAGGCTCACACCTTTCAGGGTAAGGGAAATTGTAAATGGTCTTAGAAAAGGGCTCGATCCTGTTGATTTGCAGGATGTAGGTTTAGGAGATGGCAATAACAATCTCGATATTATCGGAGCAGTGGTCAACAACAACATTATGAAAATAGGCCCGGTACTATCACGTGATTATAAACCGGGAGAAGCCATTCGTAAAATCATTCAGATGAGCCCTGAAGAAGTGATAAGAGAAGTGAAGCATTCAAATATCCGGGGTCGTGGAGGTGCCGGGTTCCCTACAGCGCTGAAATGGGAATTTTGCCGCAATGCCCCAGGCAGCAAAAGATACATTTTCTGCAATGCTGATGAAGGTGAACCTGGCACCTTCAAAGACCGCGTTATCCTGACTGAGTTGCCGCTTTTGTTGTTCGAGGGAATGGTAGTATCGGGATATGCTGTCGGCGCTGAAGAAGGCATTTTATACCTGAGGTATGAATATAAGTATTTGCAAAAATTCCTGGAGAGTATTTTGAAAATGGCGCGCAGGATGCGGTACCTGGGGAAAAATATACTTGGTAAGGAGGGCTTTCATTTTGATATACGCATACAATTTGGTGCAGGCGCTTATGTATGTGGTGAAGAATCAGCGCTTATCGAATCGGCCGAAGGTAAAAGGGGAGAGCCCCGTGACCGGCCTCCTTTTCCGGTGGAAAAAGGCTATCTCAATCAACCTACGGTTGTCAATAATGTAGAAACCCTTTGTGCTGCAGTAAAAGTGGTATTAAAGGGAGGAGAATGGTACAGAAAGCTGGGAACCCACGATTCTACAGGCACCAAATTGCTTTCGGTTTCAGGCGATTGTCGCTTCCCGGGGGTCTATGAAGTTGAATGGGGATTTAACGTAAGTCAGATACTCGAAATGGTTGGCGCCGAGGAGGTACAGGCTGTACAGGTCGGTGGTCCATCCGGCACATGCGTTGGGCCCGAGGATTTCAACCGAACCCTTTGTTACACCGATCTGGCTACGGGTGGTTCCCTTATCATCATTGGTAAAAACCGCGATCTGCTCAGGGACATCGTTCTCAATTTTACCGACTTCTTCATAGAGGAATCCTGTGGTTCCTGTACACCCTGCCGTGTACTAACGGTAATGATGCGTGATAAACTCCAGAAAATACTCGATGGTAAGGGTTGTTCTAAAGACCTCGAAGATCTCGAAGACTGGGGTAAACTTATGCGGGCCAATCGATGTGGATTGGGACATACCGCACCCAATCCTATTTTGACGAGTCTTAAAAACTTCAGACATCTGTACGAAGGACTCATTCCGGGAAAAAGAGGCTTTGATACGGGATTCAGAATGGAAGAAGCCCTGGCCGAAGGACGCTCATTACGATTAGAACAACTAAAACTTCAGGATCATGAATGAACTGGTAAACTTTACCATCGACAAAAAGGAATGCATGTCGACGAAAGGAAAATACCTGGTAGATGCCGCGGCAGAAAATGGCATATACATACCTACCTTGTGCAATATCACAGGCATACAGCCCCGTGGTGCCTGCAGGCTTTGTACGGTTAAAGTAAATGGCAAACTCACAACGGCTTGCACTACACCTGTATATAATAATATGGAGGTAGAAAACGAAAGCCCCGAATTACAGGATTTGCGCAAGTCCATCATTGAACTGATGTTTGCCGATGGCAATCACTATTGTCCCTATTGCGAGAAAAGCGGAGACTGTGAGCTGCAGGCTATTGCCTATCGCTACAGGGTAACTGTTCCACGTTTTCCTTACAGCTTTCCCAAAAGGGAAATCGAAGCGGGTCATCCTCTTCTGGCTAAAGATCACAACCGATGCATATTGTGCAAAAGGTGTATCAAGGCAGTGAAAGACGATGATGGCAGGAGCATATTTGCCTTCGCCAGGAGAAGCCATAAGCTTACTATAAGTGTTGACACCAGGCTTTCTCACGTAATGAGCCCGGAAAAAGCTGCCTATGCCGCAGAAATATGCCCGGTTGGCGCCATACTGCTAAAAGGTGCAGCCTTTAAAAAGCCCATAGGTGAAAGAAAGTATGATAAAAAGCCCATTGGTACAGAGCTTGAAATGTAAAACAGGCATTGAATATTTATTTTTTTAAATGATGACAAAAATGAAAAACTCTTCCCATATCAAATCTAAGCCTGTAATTGCCACAACCTCTCTGGCAGGTTGTTTTGGTTGTCATATGTCACTGCTAGATATCGATGAAAGAATCCTTCAACTCGCCGAATTGGTGGAGTTTGATAAATCCCCAATTAATGATATTAAAAAAATCAGCCGACCAGTAGATTTCGGACTTATAGAAGGAGGCTGTTGCAACAGTGAAAATGTAGAAGTGCTCCGGCATTTCAGGGATAATTGCAAATACCTGGTTTCTGTGGGAGAATGTGCCATGATGGGTGGATTGCCCGCCATGCGCAATCAATTGAGCATTCGCGAATGTCTGGAAGAAGCTTATCTCAACAGCCCCTCGGTACAGGGATGCAACGAAGAAGGCATCATTCCTTCTGATGATGAGTTGCCAATCCTTCTTAATAAGGTATATCCTTGCCATGAAATCGTTAAAATCGATTATTTCATTCCGGGCTGTCCGCCGCGTGCCGATTTACTCTGGGATGTGTTAACCTCCCTCATACTGGGCACCAGCCCAAAAGACCAGTACAGTGTTTTTAAATACGACTGACCATGATTAAGAATATAACCATAGAACCCCTCACCCGTGTTGAAGGCCATGGAAAAGTTACTCTTCAGGTAGATGAACATGGAAACATATCCTCCAGCCGCTTACATATTGTTGAATTTCGAGGCTTTGAAAAATTTATACAAGGCAGGCCTTATTGGGAGGCCCCTGTACTGGTACAACGTCTCTGTGGTATATGTCCGGTTAGCCATCACCTGGCAGCGGCCAAAGCCACCGATGAAATTGTTGGGGCTGGTGTAGAACATTTGCCGGAGACAGCCCTGAAAATGAGACAGCTCATGCACTATGGCCAGTTTTTTCAATCGCACGCCCTGCACTTTTTCCATTTGTCGAGTCCTGATTTTTTGTTTGGTGTTGATGCACCGGTTTCCAAGCGAAATGTACTCGGTGTCGCAGCAGAATTTAGCGATCTGGCAAGGCAGGGTATCATGATGCGAAAATTTGGACAGGAAATCATAGAGGCTACGGCAGGAAAGAAAATTCACGGTACCGGTGCCATTCCGGGCGGCATAAATAAAAATCTAAGCCCTGAACAGCGCAAAGCATTTTTGCATGGTGATCCTGAATTCAACGCATCCCGGATGATCGAGTGGGCCGAAGGAGCCATAGAAGTTTTCCTTAATTACCATCGCGATAACCGCAATTTTGTCGATGGTTTTGCCAGCTTTCCCTCAAACCATATGTCGATGGTAAATGAAGATGGTGGACTCGATATTTACCATGGAAGGTTGAGAGCTGTAAATGCAGAAGGGGAAAAAATCCTTAAAGACATAGACTATCGCGATTACCTGCAATATATAGGTGAAGAGGTTCGTGCTTGGTCTTATATGAAATTTCCCTATCTCAAGTCGCTGGGAAAAGAAAAAGGCTGGTACCGCGTGGGCCCCCTGGCAAGGCTTAATTGCTGTGATTATATACCCACACCACGCGCCCAAGAAGCATTTGAAAAATTCAGGGAATATACCAATGGCAAGCCCAATAACATGTCGATGCATATGCACTGGGCCCGCCTTATAGAAACCTTGTTTGCTGCTGAAATGATCGAACGTCTGCTTCAGGATGATGCCCTTTCAGGAGAAACGCTCAGCTATCAGGGAACGAAAAAATTCGAAGGCATCGGTGTTATAGAAGCGCCCAGGGGTACCCTTATTCATCATTACCGTATTGGAGATGATGACCTTATCACCATGGCCAACCTGATAGTTTCTACGACCCATAATAATCAACCCATGAATGAAGCAGTTTTCAGGGCAGCACAGGCTACTTTCAATGGAAGAACCATTGTTACCGAAGGCATGCTCAATGCTGTGGAAGTGGCAGTACGTGCATATGACCCCTGCCTCAGTTGTGCTACCCATGCCCTGGGCCAGATGCCGCTCATGGTTGAAATTCAGGATGCAGATGGTAATATACTGGATACCCGCATCAGGGAGCTAGAGTAGATGTAAAATATATTTTTGTAAGTATAAATTTAAAATGATATTAAGGTAATGCGCATCCTTTTGTACGGCTATGGCAATCCGTCCCGTGGCGATGATGCCCTTGGACCAGCGCTGGTAGAGCGCCTGCAAAACACCTTTGCCGACAAATTGGATTACCGGGTAAGTATGCAGTTAAGTATTGAAGATGCACTCAATATTGCTGGTTATGACACGGTGATTTTTGCTGATGCATCCAGGGTGGTGGATAGTGATTATGGCTTGGTAAAACTACAAGCCTCATCACAAGTGAGTTTTTCCATGCATGCCATTACACCTGCCTATGTATTGCATCTGTGCAATAAATATATGTCTGAAAGCCCCGAATGCTATGCACTTCACCTCAAGGGTTTTCAATGGGAGCTTGGTCAGCCCTTATCGGAAAGAGCAAGCTGCGCACTGGAAGGTGCTTATCGTTTCGCCATTATGTGGATAGGTCAGGAATTGACCAAACCTGCGAAATGCTTTTCTGGCTAAATGTAATATCAAAAATCTACAACAATGAGCCTCGAGACTTCATATTTAGGACTGAAATTGAAAAATCCTGTAATTGCAGGAAGCTCTTCACTAACTGGCAAAATCGAAAAGATTCAGGAAATGGCAGACCATGGCATAGGTGGAATCGTATTAAAATCTCTGTATGAAGAGCAGATTATGGCCGATCTCGAAAAACTGATCGAACAGGAAGAAATGTATTTCTGGTATCCCGAGGCTACTGAATATGTAAACCAATTGGCAAAAAATGAGGGCATAAGTCAATACCTTCAGTTGATCAGGGAGACAAAAAAAGCTTGCCAAATGCCGGTGATTGCCAGTATTAACTGCATTACTGCCGGTGCTTGGACCCACATTGCAAAAAATATCGAAGATGCCGGTGCTGATGCAATTGAGCTAAATATTGCAATTTTTCCTGCCAATCAGACTGTGACTTCCCTTGAAATTGAAAATGAATACATTCAAATCGTACACAAGGTAGTCAATGAGGTTAAAATACCCGTGTCGGTGAAAATAGGATTTTACTTCACTAACCTGCCCGCTATAGTGAGCCATCTGTCGGAGGCAGGGGCTAAGGGTATCGTATTGTTTAATCGTTTTTACAGACCCGATATAGACATAAATAAGATAGAACTCACCACCCCCAATGTATTCAGCGCATCAGAAGAAAGCGCTATAACCCTCAGATGGATCGGTTTATTGTCTGAAAAATTTACTACCAATATTATTGCTTCAACCGGTATTTATCGATACGATCATGCGGTAAAACAAATACTTGCCGGGGCAAATGCAGTGCAAATCTGCTCTGTACTTTATAAATACGGGAGCAAAGCCATTTCGCAAATTACCGATGGTATAGATATATGGATGAAAGAAAAAGGATTTAAAAGCATCGAAGATTTCAGAGGACTCGTCAATCGTAAAAGTGTCAATACTATGCAGTGGGAGCGAATTCACTTTATGATGCGCAGCAACGAACAAATGGTTAAACCTGTGAAATGGCAGGCAGATGAATAATTTTTTAAAAGTTTCTTTAAAACCGTGCCCATACATTTGGTAATGTAACAGCAAAAAACAATTTGTATAGGCACGGTTTCGAATAAACGCTTTATAGAAAAACTTTTTTTGAGCAGAACATACACGTCGCAGAAAATAAGGTCTGTATATTCAAAGGTTTTACCACGAAATTCAGAATTTTCTTTCACTTCTGCATCAGTCTGCAATAGGTTGTTAATGAATTCATAGTCAATGACCAAAGGACAAAATAGGATGAGATGGCAATTGACCAGGAGGGTTGGTTGTCAAACATAAAAAATATTGCCTTTTTTCTGCAAAAAACTAACGAAATCTTTGCAAAATTGACGAAAATGACGTTTCTTACAGCAAAACTAAAAGTTTCTGATTAGTATTATTTTTTTATATTTTTTTTAACACAAATTCACAAACAAAATGAAAGAAAATCCAAAATTTGTTTACTTTTTCGCAGCTAATGAAGCTGAAGGAAAGTCAGAAATGAAAGATTTACTTGGCGGTAAAGGCGCCAATCTGGCTGAGATGTGCAATATAGGCATACCGGTTCCTCCAGGATTAACCATTAGCACTGAGGTTTGTAATTATTTCCTGAAGAATGATAATGTATTTCCTGAAGGCTTGACAGAAGAGGTTGCCGCAGCACTCGAAAGAATCGAAAAACTCATGGACAAAAAGTTTGGAGATCCCATCAATCCATTATTGCTTTCTGTAAGATCAGGCTCGAGATATTCCATGCCAGGTATGATGGATACCGTACTTAACCTTGGCTTAAATGATCAAATCACTGAAGGACTCGGTAAGTTGAGCAATAATCCACGTTTCGCATGGGATTCATATCGTCGCTTTGTCCAAATGTACGGAGATGTAGTTATGGGTTTGCGGCCTGTAGATCATGATGATATAGATCCTTTTGAAGAAATTATTGAAAGGCTAAAAGTACAAAGAGGTGTTGAAATGGATACCGACCTCACCACCGAAGATCTTAAATTGCTGGTGAAGGACTTTAAAAGAGCTATAAAAACAAGAACCGGTCTTAGTTTTCCTGAAAATCCGATGGATCAGCTATGGGGTGCTATTGAAGCTGTTTTCAGAAGCTGGAATAATGAGCGTGCCGTAAAATATCGCAGACTTAATTTTATCTCTGATCAGTGGGGTACTGCCGTAAACGTACAGGGTATGGTATATGGAAATATGGGTAACGATTCTGCTACGGGCGTAGCATTTACGCGGGATCCATCTACCGGTGAAAATCAGTTTTATGGTGAATATCTTGTTAATGCACAGGGAGAAGATGTGGTGGCAGGTATTCGTACACCTCAACCTATCAATAAGGCCGGCAGAAAAAATAAAGATGACGTGACCTTTGAATCACTGATGCCCGATATTTATACTCAGTTGCTGCAAATAAGAGAAACCCTCGAAGAACACTATCGCGATATGCAGGATATTGAGTTTACCATTGAACGTAATAAGCTGTGGATGCTACAGACGCGTACGGGTAAACGAACTGCAGCCGCGGCATTGAGAATAGCCGTTGAAATGGCTGAAAGTGGTGCCATTAGTCGTGAAGAAGCCATCATGCGCGTACAACCTAATCAGCTTGAGCAAATATTGCACCCCAATTTTGACCCAAAAGCTGAAATCACGGTTATTGCCAAAGGCCTTCCTGCTTCCCCCGGAGCATCTTCTGGCAGGGTAGTATTTAATGCCAAAGATGCCGAAGAATGGGCATCCAAAGGTGAGAAAGTGATATTGGTTCGCGTTGAAACCAGCCCTGAAGATATTGGTGGTATGAATGCCGCCAAAGGTATACTCACCGCCAGAGGTGGGATGACCTCACACGCAGCCGTGGTTGCAAGAGGCATGGGTAAATGTTGTGTTGCCGGATGTAATGATATTTCAGTTATATACAGCGCCAAGCAATTCAGGGCACATGATGTAATAGTAAAAGAAGGAGATTGGATCTCGCTTAATGGCAGCACAGGTGAAGTGATACTGGGTCAGGTGCCTACCGTTGAACCTGAAATTACCGGCAACTTCAGCAAATTAATGAGCTGGGCTGATATGGTGAAAAGACTCGAAATCCGTACCAATGCTGATACACCAAAAGATGCCCAACAGGCGCGTGAATTTGGTGCCAAAGGGATAGGACTCTGCCGTACTGAACATATGTTCTTCGAGCATAACCGAATTGAAGCAGTAAGGGAAATGATTATGTCTGAAGATTATATCGGACGTCAGGCTGCACTTACCAAAATTCTTCCCATGCAGATTGAAGATTTCATTGCAATCTTTGAAGCTATGGATGGCCTCCCGGTTACCATTCGTACCCTGGATCCCCCATTACATGAATTCCTGCCTAATCGTGAAGAATTGCTCAAAGATATTCTGGATATGAAAATTGGCCTTAAAGAGGCACCCAACTTGCAGAGAATCGATGAACTGCTAAAGCAAATAAAGACTAAGGAAGCTCTGCTCGAAAAAGTAGAGGCTCTCTTTGAAGCCAACCCCATGCTGGGTACACGCGGATGCCGCCTGGGTATCATTTATCCCGAACTTACAGTAATGCAGGCAAAAGCGATTTTCGAAGCTGCATGTGCATGTAAGAGAAAAGGTATCACTGCCCGTCCTGAAATCATGATTCCTCTGGTATCTACCAGCCCTGAACTTGAGCATCAAAAGGCCATAGTGCAGAGGGTAGCCAAGGAAGTGATGGATAAGCATGTTGTCGAAATCGAATATAGCATAGGTACCATGATCGAGCTCCCAAGAGCCGCCCTGAATGCAAGAGCCATCGCTGAATCAGCTGATTTCTTTAGCTTTGGAACCAATGACCTTACACAAACCACCCTCGGTTTGTCAAGGGACGATTCAGATAAATTTTTGCCAATGTATCTGGAACAGCAGATTTTCGTATCTAACCCATTTGAAAAACTAGATCAGAATGGCGTAGGTAAGCTCGTTGATTTTGCCGTTCGTGAAGGCCGCAAGACCAAAAAAGATTTGAAAATTGGTATATGTGGCGAACATGGTGGCGAACCCAGCTCTGTGGAATTTTTCCACATGATTGGCCTCGACTATGTAAGTTGTTCACCATTCAGAGTGCCTGTGGCACGTTTGGCAGCAGCTCAGGCAGCACTCAAAAACAAGAAATCTTCTGATACCAGCCTTATCATGGAAGGGACCAAAGATATAGTTGGTACGCATGCCTGATGTAATTTTAAACTAAAATTAAAAAACCTGCCTCTAAAAGGCAGGTTTTTTTTTGCCCCGATTAAACCCTTTGGCATTGTAATTGTCAAAAGTGCAGTCACCAGACAAACAACCTTTGAAATAGGTAAATTATTTTTAACCAAAACCAAGTGTTATGCAAAAATTAAAAGTCTTTTTGATGGGAATCCTTGCCACTGGATTCCTTTGGGCATGTGAGAGTAGTGACAGGGTACCCAATGGTATGAGTCGCTTGCAGGTGTATCTGGTCGATGCACCAGGAGAGTATGAAGAAGTGAATGTGGAAATCATCGATGTACTCATCAATCCTGAAGATGGGGATAATGGCTGGCAAAGCCTGGGTATGATACAGCCGGGTGTTTATAACCTGCTGGATTTTACCGGAGGGATTGATACCTTACTGGCAGATACAGAACTTCCGGCCGGGGAAATCCGGCAAATCCGACTTTTACTGGGAAGTGACAATTACCTTGTTATCAACGGTAACCGGGTAGACCTCACCACTCCCTCAGCCCAACAGAGTGGTTTAAAGGTTAATTTGCACTCCACCCTTGAAGAAGGGATTCTGTACCGGGTGTACCTCGATTTTGATGCCGGACGTTCGGTAGTAAGGGCTGGCAATAGCGGAATGTTCATTTTGAAACCTGTTATCAGAGCTACACTTGCCTCCCAAGGTGGTACCATCAGAGGCAGGGTAAGTCCTGAAGAAATTCAAACCCGCGTTTTTGCCATTCATAATGGTGATAGTGTAAGCACCTTTACCAATGATGAAGGGCATTATATGATGCGGGGACTCAATCCCGGCATCTACACTGTATCGATCCTTCCTGAGGAACCCTATGAAGTTGTAATACTCGATGACGTTGAAGTTGAAGATAATCAGGTCACCGATCTCGGACTGACAACACTCGATAATCCTGAAGCCGGAGAATAATTGATTCTTCATTTATCATTAAAGAAAGGTTCTCCTGGTTTTTATATCCGGACAGCCTTTCTTTTTTTATGCTTTACAACCTTTTGAGAAAAAACTGTGTCTTGAATGTAGAATTAGAATACAGATCAGTAAAAGCATTAATTAATCATTAAATGAAAAATCCTTTAAAACCATCAGTACTCATGTCTCTGCTCTTAACGGTTTTCTTAACCATCGTATCTTGCAGAGATGATGTATCGCCGGTCTATAATATTTACAATGAGTGGCAGTGGGTAATGACCACATCATTCAGGGGGGGTTCAATAACTGCCATGGAGCTTGATTCAACTTTTTACTATTCGTTTTTTCAAAATGGGAAACTAGTGTTAAAGAATATTAATAAAGAAGTTGTTAATGAACTTGATATCGAATTTAGTACAGGAGATGATTTCAATACATACAGGATACTTTCAAATGATGACCTTTATGGATATAGAATATCCTCAGATACATTAGGCATCTGGTTGGTCAATAGCTTATGGTCTCCTTACGTTACTTTTAAAATTTCCCGCTAATCCGCTTTGCCACACTTGTTGACCTGCAATGTATACCAATTAACATTTCTGGTAAAATACATGGTGCAAGCCAAGATCAAAACCAGACCTATGCTGCCAAGAAGCAAAGCATAATCAGACAATTGCAGGGTAACAAATAGAAATCCATACAATGCAAAAAGCGTCATCAGTAATACCAAACTCAACTTTAATTTTTTGAAAACACTCAGGGAGTACAAAGTGATCATGGCCACGATGGCCAGAACCGAGATACCATAGGCCATGTTAAAGCTGAGATGTTCTGATATGGATACCAGCAGGATATAAAACAGGCAAATGGCGAGGCCTACCAATGCATATTGAAAAGGATGGATTTTTCGGTTATTCAATATTTCAACCAAAAAAAACAACAAAAAAGTCAATGCTATGCTCATGACTGCGTACTTGGCACTTCGACTTGATTTCTGATAATCGTCTAGTGGAAGTATAAAATCTACTCCAAAGGCCGAATCCTCTATTTGCATTTTTGGTGAAGCGCCAATCCAGCTTTGGGGATAATTCCGGTTAAGTTGCAATACCACCCAGGATGCTTCAAAGCCCTCCTGGTCAAGCTTTCTCTGGTCGGGTAAAAAATTACCCATAAAAGATGGTGAAGACCAGGGTGATCTCATTTTGACCTGTGTTGTGGTACCCAGTGGAATGAAAGAAAGATTTTGGCTTCCCTGTAGCTCGAGTGTGAAGGAAAAAGGAATATTGATCTCCGCTGCATTGAGGCTGGATATAGGGAAAGTAAGCCCGGAATAAACAAGATCGGATAGCTTAGAGCCGGGAATGGCATTGACGATGGTCTGGCTGCATAAAAATTTAATTTGGTTTTTAATACCCCTCAGATCAGAAATGCCAATGGTAAAAAATGCCTGTTGGTATAGTACCTCTTTGAGATTTTCTTGCTCCGGCCTTTCTTTAAGATCGAAATTGCCTTTGCAACTGATTTCTGAAGAGTAAACCACCACTTCATAAATGCCTCTTTTCAACGTTCGTGGTATTACCTCGGCTTCCACTATTAGATTTTCAGGCAATATATTCCAGTATTTATGAGTCGTAATGGTTTTGCCATCTTTCTCTTCTTCATATATCAGCGGAATGCTAAGTATGGGACCATTGATTTGCTGTTGTCTGGCCCATTTTGAACTGACTTCTTCCCGTACTTCCTTATTGAGCTTTTCCCTTTCATGAATGATCGATTCAATCATGGCAGCAGGGATTAACAAAAGCAACATCAGTATGGTAATGGTGAAAAGTTTGAGAGAAACAGAGTTTTTAATCCGTTCGTTGAGATTCTCAAAAAAGTTGTTCTGTGTATTCATATAATCTTAATTTAAAAGTACTTTCTATTTCAAAGTGAATGGATAAATTTTTTTATCTGAGCAGTTGTTCAATGGCTTCAATATGTTTTTTAAAAGCTTGTCTGCCTTCAGGTGTGCTAAAATACCGGGTGTTGGGTTTTCGATCGATAAATTCTTTTTTAAAGCCAATATACTTTTTCGTTTCCAGCGTTTTTAAATGACTTGCCAGGTTGCCATCAGTTACGCCCAGAAGGTCTTTAAGTGCATTGAAATCGAGAAAATCATTGACCATCAGCGCCGACATAATGCCCAACCGGGTTTTGTTTTCAAAAGCTTTGTTCAATTTACTGAGAAGCTCTTTCACGACTTGTATTTCAGGTGCATGTACAAACCATACGCTATATGTAAAATGCCGAAGCCAATGGCCCAGAAAATTAAACCATAGCCAATAAAGTAAAACGCCAGTAGTCCAAGGGCAATTTCAAGCAGTCCCAGACTGCGTATTTCATCAAGGGTGTATTTGCTGGCATTCACCAGACTCAGCCCATAGAAAACCAGGGTCAGTGGTGCTGCCATACCTGCGAATCCCTTAAGAAACAGCATCAGGCAAAGAATGCCACCGGTCGTCAAAGGAATGAAAAGATTGATCAGCAGTCTTTTGGTTTGTGCATCCCATATCTTGAGATTGCGTTTTTGGGTTTCCCTGGTGGTAAACCAGATACCGGTAGCCAGTGCTATCACCAAAGTAAACAGAGCAATGATCAGTAAGCGAAAAAGTACTTCCACGGGTAAATCGGTAGGATGATGCCCCAATTCATGCTGATAAGATTGCAAAGTGTGGTGAGCAAGATATGCGCCGACCAAAGCAGTGATTCCTGCCGAGATGCCAGATAGCCCGCTGAGTGAAATAAAACGGGAAGAACGGTTCATCATTTCCCGAATTTCCCTGAGATCATCTAAATATTTTTCTTTCATGAAAAGTACTTTGAATTACAAAGTAAAGGAATGGCAACCAATACTGCAAAGCCTGGTAAAGAAATTTTTTTGGAAGTGGTGTAAGCCCGGGTTGCTTTTCCTTTTGGTGTTAAGAGCAACGCGTTGATTGAGTACCGCTTTACTTTAAAAGATTGTATTCGAGGGCCAGTTTTACCAGTCCGACTGTATTACGCGCCCCGGTTTTTATGAGCATATTTCTGCGATGTGTTTCAACGGTACCGAAACTGATAAATAGCTTATCTGCGATTTCCTGGGTGGTGTATTCATCCATGATTAGCCTGAGCACATCTTTCTCTCTTCTTGAAAGGTGAGGAAAAGTATCGCTGATTTTTTGTTTGCTTGTATTGGTTACGCTGTTGATGATAATTTCATTAACTGTATCATCTAAATATACTTTACCCAGGTAACAAGATTGTATGGCTTTAACGATCTCATCTTTACCAGCATTTTTCAATACATAACCTTTGGCGCCGTTGCCAAGCATCAGTTTGATCAGGCTGCTTTCCTTGTGCATGGAAATGGCGATGATTTTAATATCGGGAAAGCTGCTTAAGATAGATTTACAGGTATCAATGCCATTGATACCCGGCATATTTATATCCAATAAAATCACATCCGGTTTCAGTACAGGAACCAACTCGATTGCTTCTTCACCCGAGAGGGCAAAACCAGTCACCTTTATTTCTTCCTGATCATGTAGCAGCAGCTGCATACCTTCGATCACCATTTTGTGATCGTCTACGATTAACACTTCTATCATTGCATCGGAATGTTTATGTTGATTGAAGTTCCCTGGCCTTGAAGGCTATCCCATTCGATGTTACCATCCAGAAATTCTACCCTGCTATTGATACTTTTTAAGCCCAGGCCACCTTTTTCCACTGCTTTTTCATATTCGAATCCTTTGCCATCGTCTTCAATTACCAGGTTAAGGTTGTGGTCATGTCCGATGAGTTGTATCATTATGCTCCTGGCCTCTGCGTGCTTATGGGTGTTGTTTAGTATTTCCTGAATTAGCCGGTAGATGGTAACCTGCCGGGTTTGTTCAAGGTCTTCCGGGATATTTCTCACCTCCAGGTTCACTTCATATTGGATAGACCGCATGTATTCTGCCAAATCTTCCAGAGCTCCTTTCAGGCCGGCAATACTTAAAGCATGTGGCATCATATTGTGCGATATGCGGCGTACCTCCAGACAGGCCTCATCTATGAGTTGATTCGTTCTTTCTGCCACCTTAAATTCTTCGAGCTTTTCGATTTCCTGTTGAATGATCGTAAAATGCGCTTTCACATTGCTCAGTAGTCCGCCGAGGCTGTCGTGCAAATCTTTGGCTATACGCATTCTTTCGGCTTCCTGTCCTTCCAGCATGCTGTTTAAAGCAAGCAGTTTATTTTTTTGGGTAAGTTCAGTGATTTTTTGCTTTTGCAGGGTATCGTTTTGCCTGGAAATGGTTTTTTGATATTGTAATCTTTTTCTGAAAAACAGAATGGAACCAGCAAAAATCAATAACAAGATGATAATGGCAAACAGAATCTGGTTGTTTTGCTTGCTTTTTTCTTGTATTTCCAATTCTTGTTCCAACAGCACCTTATCTTTTTTTTCAGCTTCATATTTTTGAAGGGCGAAGGTTAAGTTTCGATCTTTCTCAACGGAAAATAATGAATCGCTTACTTCTTTGTATTCATAAAAAAGATTGGCGGCATCTAAATACAATCCATTGCTGTAGAAAGCATCAATTACATAGGGCATATATTTAAATTTTTCCAGCTTAAAGCCTTGATTATTAAAATTTGTATACGCTTTTTGAAGGTAGTTTAAAGCGTCTGTAGGGTTGCCCTCTTTTAAATGATACTTTCCATATGCTGCAAGTGCAGAATTATAGTTTAAAACATCAGAAATGGAATCGATTTCATTAATAAGTCTTACCAGCAGAGGCCTGGCAAGTTGAGGTTGATTATTATCTATATATGCACCAGCAAGGCCAATTTCGGCCGGAAGCAAATAAATGGCACTAATGGAATCCTGCAAATTAGATATTGCATCTTCAAGCAGTGAAATTGTTTCGTTCATACTACCTGTCCGGCTATAAATAGTGCTCATATTGACCTGCGCAATACCCATACGCCTTTTATCATTCACCGATTTACTTACTTCATATGATTTTTGAAAATAAACCAGGGAAAGAGAATCATTTATAAAGTTTTCATAAGCAGATGCAATACCATTGTAGGTCGAACTCAGTCGTGATTGTTCATCATCTTTCGATTCAAAATAGGCTGCGGCCTTGAGATAGTAATCCAATGCCAGATTGAAATTACCTCCTACTACATTGGCATTACCCAGATAAAAATTGGCTATGGCCATTTGCAATGAATCCTGAATTATAGTGGCAAACTCAAGATATTTGGCGGTATATGCTGCCGAAACTTCAGGGTTGCTGTAGTATGTGGCCCTGCGTAACTGGTTGTAGATAACCATTTTTACAGAGTCTGGAGGTTTTTGATCCAGCTCTCTCTTCAGGCTGTCTTCAAGGCTGTTTTGCGCGGCGAGTGGGCTCAGACACAACCATAATAATATGAAGAAAAAAGTAGTAATGATTTTCATAATCGATAGTTGCGCTTAAAATAAGTATTTACCTGATTTTATGAAAGCCATTTTGAAAACATGACCTCATTACAAACTATTTGACATTGTATATAAGGCCATGTATGAATTCATGAACACTAATGGAGTTATGCTAATACTGCACTATACTTTTTTAAAATATGACCTGTCAGGAGTTGATAAGAATTGTGAAAAATCACTTCCATCTGGTATCTGTAAAGCATACACTTTCACTTTCATTATGATTTGCCAGTATGTTTAAAGACATTAATAAGGTTACTGCTACTTCATTTTCATGGTTGGTTTTTAACAATTTTGTCGGAGTAGTTTTTTTACCTTCGCACTAAATCATTTAATCTAAAGTTTCCATCAGCAGTTTCTACTTCCAAATTTCCTGAAACATCTACTACGATAAGTTCAGCTTCACACAAGCCAGATTCTGGGTGACATCCAGGGCAAAAACCATCTCCATGAGTTGATGCGGTGCATGAACTACAGCCTCCATTACATCTGAAAAGATAGTCATCGTCAAGTTTGATAATATCGTTAAGAAGTTCAAAAGATTTTTCATGAATAGAATTTGAAATAATAATCATCTTATGCCTGGGACTATACCAAATTTTCTTGTCCTTCGCAGGCCGTAAAAAGCCTTTTTTATCCATAATGATGACTTCATTGCGCCAGGAGCTTAACATTTTATAAGTCTTTTCACTTAGCTTTATTCCAGTAAGCTGATAATAAACTTTTTCATTCGCATTATCAGATTGATCCAAAGTAGTTTGTAGGGCTGAAAAAATGCATAAGGTAATTATAATAAAAGTTTTCATTTTTAAATTTTTTAGATGTAATAGTTATCACTTAGTTAATGCCAAAATTGTTGTAATTCCCATTTGGAGTTTGAAATTCTGTGGCATCGCTACTGGGAAATTCAACGACCATACTACAAAAATCCGGACAACCCGATGTATCACACTTATAGCTTTTTGAACCTGTATTATAAGTTGGTATACATTCCCTGCAACCACCTGTGCACCAAATTCTCCTTCCTTTGCCTAAATCGATTATGCCAATGCCATTCAGTGGACGAGTTTCATTTCCATTTTTAGATATGATGAGGTTCTTTCTTTCTCTATCAATTTTTAAAATATGTCCATTCATTGGAACCAATCTTCCTTCTTTATCCAATGAATACATATCATTATCCATCCCACTCAGTGCCCGATAAGACTCTTTTGTCAGTTTTACAGAAATAATGTTCACTTCATTCCAGTCAATTTTTTCCTTATTTTGTGCTTTAGTTTCTTGAGTTTTTAGGAAATACACTCCAAAAACAAAGGCAAATAATACGTACTTCATTTTTCTAAATATTTAATGGTAAGGCCTACTCTTTTTGCTTTTCGGCAATCGCAGATTTTAAATAGATTTTCTGATTTTATTGTTGTTTTGGGATGAAACAGCCCTTGCCATTCCAGGGGTTAAATCCTACAGGAAGGCATTCTTCAAGTTCTAAGCGTGGTAGAAATACATCAGCATCCATTGTGACAGTACTGCCTTGCAGATTGAGACCAAACATCTGACGAACCTGGTTTGACCATGAATTGCCAACCGTTACTGATGCATCAACTTCGGCCCTGCTTATTTCTGTTCTGTTGGCATAAATGTTTGCCCATCTTTCGGCGATGGGTATTTGAATCAACACACTTTCATTGCCATCACTATCGGGATTAAGAAGCATTGCCTCATCAAGTATATCCTCTACACGCATCTCGGCACCCTTTTCATTGTAATCATAATTGGAGTTACCAACGAATAGATTGTCAATGAGGGTAAGATCAGCTCCTTTACTGAGGATTCCGCCCATGTGGCCAAATCCAAATACATTCTCTTTTACCACTGCCTTTAAATACTGATCCAGGGCGAGGGCATCACCTCCATAAGAGGCAATGGGATCGTGCTTCCAGTTGAAAAGGCATGTATTATTGCTGATGGTAAACCTGGGAATAAGTTCGGGATTGTAGCCCGTATACCCGGTTCTGGCATGGATGCCATATCCGGTATTATTGATGCAAAGGTTGTTTCTTATGATGGCTTGACCACCTTGAAAAATACGTACCGACAGAGCACCTTCCGTAGGAGCCGTATTCATAATGACGCAATTGCGTACGCCAACATTGGTAAACCTGCTGGCGACGATTACAATCCCGCCTGACTCTGGTGAAGGATTCTGATTGGTTCTGGGATCTGCCATTCTGCGTATAGAAAGTCCCTTGTCCTGATGATAGCGGTTTCTCGGACCATTATCAATGATAATTCCATCTACAATAATTACACCGCCTGTGGAATGTTGGCCGTTGGCTTCTCTCTGTTGATCGGTGCGAATGTAAATACGCGGATCGGTTGACTTTTTGTATTCATTGGTACCTGTAAAGATCGTTTTATATTGATCCCAGGGATCTCTCATGGTGAAATTTTCATCATATCCTCCAATGATTTGTACCGGCACATTAATTTCATCTGAGCCACTGCTGCCCCGGCTCATGTAAGTACCGCCTGCTATTCGAATGATGTCATTGGGTTTTAGGTGATGGATGATATTACCGAGATCCTTGGCCGGACGTTCCTTCGTGCCCAGCTGACCGGAACCCCTGCTACTGCTTATGAACCATTCTCTGCCAGGATTGGCAAAACTTGGGCTGCTGTTTTCATTGGTTTGTGCCCAGATCAAGTCGATTGCCAATACCAGGCAAAGTATGGTGATTGATAATAATGTACTCAGTTTTTTCATATCGGATAATAGTGTTTAATAATTGCTAATACATTTTTTACTTATCGAAATGCGTCGAAAAGCTACTCCTGGATTATTGCGTTTTTATTAAGGGTAAAAGTATTTTGACTGACGGAGAAGTTCATACAAGAATTCCGGGGTTTATAAATATCTATGAATTCATGGAGTTGAGAAGATTAAGCAAAGGAGGGTAGCGGCTACGTATCTTTTCAATCCAATCCATCTCTGCATTTTCCGTTTCAGCAGTGAATAATTACACTTCGGTAAACTTTATTTCAAGACATGTGAGGCAATACTGAATTTTGGAGCAAATGCCTATATCATGAGACGTTGCCAGTTAATATTCATTATATGCCTGTTGAACCCCATGGTTTTTGCACAGACCGTCGTCAACGGTATTGTAAGAAATCAAAAATCTGAGCTTGTACCGGGAGTGAATGTATACCTAAAAGGTACTTATACTGGAACTACCTCAGCATCTGATGGAACCTTTGAGCTCTTGACTATTGATCAGGGGCTTCATACACTGGTCTTTCAATCCATTGGCTATAAAACCTTGGAAGTGTCCATTCGCCTCTCTGGAGAAAAGATTGAACTTTTTCCTCTTCTAAGAGAAGCGATCAACGAACTGACGGCCGTCACCATAACAGCAGGTGCCCTGGAAGCATCAGACGAAAATAAAGCAGTGGTGCTTCGGCCACTCGATATTGTGACCGTTCCCTCGGCCATGGGTGATATCATTGGGGCATTCCAGACCCTGCCCGGTACAGCCACCGTAGGCAATGACGGTCGCTTGTTTGTCAGGGGAGGAGATGCTTCTGAAACAGCCATCTTTATTGATGGTCTTAAAGTTGGAAATGCTTTTGGTACCACAGCCAGCAATGTGCCTGCCCGTACAAGATTTAACCCTAACTTGTTTAAAGGCTCATTTTTCAGTACCGGTGGCTACTCTGCTGAATTTGGCCATGCACTTTCTTCAGCCCTTTCCCTCAACAGCGTTGATATACCAATGAGATCGCAGGGGGATCTCAGCATTATGGGCATTGGAGGCGGCTACAGCCAAACGCTCGTCGGTGAAAATAACAGCATTACAGCTTCGGCTAATTTTGTAGACCTGGCACCCTACCAAAAGCTGATAAGTCAAAACTTTGATTGGGAAAGAGCGCCCCAAAGTTGGGACGCGGAGTTGCTGGCGCGTCAAAAGATTGGAAATAATACCCTGCTCAAAGCCTACCTCCATACTGAAAATGGATCAATGAAAATCTGGCAGCCCAGGCCCGGTTCTGATGACCGTGGAACCTTACTGGGCGTAAACAACCGATACACCTTTACCCAGACTTCCCTTAAGCATACGGCTGTCAATGACTGGAGCTTTTATGGCGGGATTTCATATTCTGACAACATCGATGATTTGTCAGCGGATCAGATTCAGATCAGCAACCGAAACAGACTTCTCCACAGCAAGGCAGTGGCCGTGAAAGGATTATCCGACAGGGTCTCCATAAAAACAGGTTTTGAACATTTTCTTTTTAATTATTCCGAAGCATTAGCAGAGGAAGGATTTAAGAGAGAAGTGGCAGACCATCAATGGGCCTTATTCTCAGAGGCGGATCTGTATTTGAGCAATAGCCTGATTTTCAGAACAGGAATACGGGCGGGGCACAGTGCTTTGGCGGGACAATCCTGGGTAGACCCAAGGCTATCACTGGCTTTTAAATTCAAGCATGAAGGCCAGCTTTCTTTTGCCGCGGGAAGGTATAGCCAGATGCCATTGGAAGAATTCAGAATTATAGAGCCCGAGCTGAACAATACCGAGGCTGTACATTATATCCTCAATTACTTCCTGAGCAAAAATGGAAGGACTTTGCGCGCTGAAAGTTTTTATAAAGACTACAGCCATTTAATCAACTTCGAAGGGCAAAGATTTCAATATCGCAACATCCGGCAAAGGGGCCATGGTTATGCCAGGGGTTTTGATGTATTCTTCAGGGACCAGAAAACCTTTAAAAGTACGGATTATTGGATCACATATAGCTTTGTAGACAGTAAGAGGCAATTTGCAGGTTTTCAAAGCATGGTACAGCCTGGCTTTGCACCGCGACATAATGCCTCTGTAGTCATTAAACATTTTATTGCACCATTAAAATCTCAGGTAGGCATCTCATACGTCATCAATGATGGGTATAACTACACCAATCCAAACTTAGCCGGTGAGATGAATGCCAGGACCAGAGGATTCCGCGACCTGAGCCTGGGTTGGAGCTACCTTCCAAAACCCAATCTGATCATCCATCTGGCCTGCTCTAATGTGTTGGGAAGGGACAACATTTTCGGGCACCAGTTCAGCCCGACACCCGATGAATCGGGAAGGTACGCAAGCCTTCCCATCCGGCAAACAGCTCCCAGGTTTGTTTTCCTGGGCATTTTCCTGACATTCAGTAAAGACAAAACAGCCAATCAATTGAATAACCTTTAAACAAACAAATTATGAAAAAGCAGCAAATACCCGTGGTTTTATGCCTACTGATGATGAGCCATAGTTTGCCATCCTTAGCTTCCAATGAAGCGTATCAAAAAGCCATGCAGCTAGAAATCATCCAACTCTATCAGGCGGGATCCATCGATGCACTCCAAAAATCGGCCAATGCCTTTACCAGAATCGCCTCCATGAATCCGGATGAATGGTTGCCACATTATTATGCCGCCTGGGCCTATGTACATATGGGATTCCGAAGCCAGGGTAACCTGAAAGAAAAAGACGGTTTTTATGCAGAAGCTAAAAAGCATACTGAAAAGGCCGGCAAGATTTCTACCAATAATTCCGAAATTGTCGCCTTGCAAGGGTACATCATAATGGGAGAACTGAGCGCCGACCCTGCTACCCGTGGACAGCAACTTTCGGCACTGGCCATGCAAACCTTTGGTAAAGCCATTTCCTTAGACCAGGAAAACCCACGTGCCTTGTTAATGATGGCCCAAATGGAATGGGGAACTGCTCAGTTTTTTGGTCAGGGACCTGAAAAAGCCTGTGGATTACTTCAATCCAGCCTGGCGCTTTTTGAGAAGGAATCAGCGACTGTGGAAAAAGAAAGCCTGAAGCCGGCCTGGGGCAAGGAATACGCGGAGGGATTGAAGGCAGAAATCTGTACAAATTGAGTCGTTAGTATTAAATAGTCACGCAAAACGAGTAATTTGTATAGCTTTAATTATAAATACCCGGATAATCGATGAGTAAAACTTTTTTCGGTCACGCTACGATTTTTAAAACTTTCAGAAGGTTTATCCTTCTGAACCTACTGATCGCCACCATACTGATGCTGGCTCAGTGCCCTGAATGCTTTCTGAGTTTTGACGGCCTGAATAAAATTAAAGTAGAATACATCTTTTCATTTTTAATGTCGTCGTCCATCAGCTTTGGGGGATTTAAAGTGGAGGAGTTTTATGAAAAAAGAGTTTCTTGGATTAAAGCTCCATTGAAGCGTTTTATCCTTACCTCAAGTACTTATTTAACCTATACATTTATAGTAAGCTTTATTTTGATTTCAGCCTATGTGCTTATCAATGTAGAAGAAGTAGGTTTTCATAATATATCCTGGGCTATGATGGCAAGAAATACCATTTATCCCATATTGGTGGCTTTAATCATCATTACCATTTTCATTTCCCGCTCCTGGCTTTTTGAATGGCGGAATGCCGCACTGGAGGCCGAGCAGCTCAAGACAGCCATGTTGAGTAGTCAGAATCAGTTTCTCAAGGACCAGCTCAATCCGCACTTTTTGTTTAATTCCCTAAATACCCTGAGCAACCTGGTGTTTGATGATGCTGCAAAATCAGCTGATTTTATACAACAATTATCCAAAATCTACCGGTATGTCCTGGATGTACAACAAGAGGAACTGGTAACACTGGAGCAGGAACTGGATTTTGCTGAAAATTATTTAAGCCTTCAAAAAATTCGTCTTGACAGCAGCCTGAATTACTCCATTCTTGTAAGTGAAAAAAATGAATTATATCTGCCTCCCTTAAGCCTGCAGCTACTTCTGGAAAATGCGATTAAGCACAATATTGCCAGTATGGAAAAACCACTTCGCATTAAAATATTGCAGGAGAAAGACAAACTCATCGTTCAGAACAATTTACAATTAAAAACCATTGGCAATGAAGGTGGCAAAGGCATAGGTTTGGAGAATATTATAAAGCGCTATCAGTTGCTTAGCGATAAGAAACCGCTTGTGTTTAAAGACCAGAATATATTTAGTGTTGAACTTCCTTTGCTTAGCATCTATAAATATGGAAATACTGATCATTGAAGATGAAAAGCCCGCAGCCGACAGGTTAAAAACCCTTGTATCGGTACTCTTGCCGGATGCGCGGATTTATGGTCATATCGACAGCATCAACAGCGCGGTAAGCTGGTTTGAAAATCACCCGGCTCCGGATTTGATTTTCTGCGATATCCACCTGGCCGACGGGCAGAGCTTTGAAATATTTGAGCGGATAAAAGTGAACTCACCCATCATTTTCACTACGGCTTACAACCAATATGCCATCAAGGCCTTTAAGCTCAATTCGGTAGACTATCTGTTAAAGCCGCTCGATCCGGCAGAATTGGAATCGGCCATTCAAAAATTTCAGCGACAAACTTTAAACCTAAGTGTGGATATACATCAACTGAAAAGCCTTCTGCTTTCAGAACAAAGCTATAAGGAAAGATTTCTTATTAAAATCGGCGAAAAAATCCACAGTCTGCCGGTAAGCGAGGTTTCCTTTTTCTTCACTGCAGAAAAGGCCACTTTTCTTCAAAACCATGATGGCCGTAAATACATTATTGACTATACCCTTGAACAACTGGAAAATCTGCTCAACCCCTCTCGTTTTTACCGCCTCAACCGAAAGTATATTGCCTCTTTCGAGTCTATAGAAGGTATTTTTTCGTACTCCAACAGCCGGATGAAAGTAAAACTCAATAAATGCGATGATAATGATATCCTCATCAGCCGTGAAAAAACCGCTTCTTTCAAAGCCTGGCTTGACAGATAAAGTCTAAAATTCCTGAAGGTCCAGGGTAACACTTTATAGCCAACTGAAAAATCCATTTTCGCGCTTTGTGTATATTTGATGGTTGATAACAATTTCATATGCTCTCCATTACTATCAGGCGCTTTTGGATTAAACTCACCAGGTGGGAATACTGGCCCACCTGGATTGTCTATTTTCCTGTTTTTGTATATTATCTGTATTTAAGCCTGAAATCGGGATCGCTGTTGTTTTTCACAAGGGTAAATCCGGAAATGGAGATGGGCGGATTGTTTGGCGCATCAAAATACAGGCAATTAGAGCACCTGTCTGATGATTTCAAACCCATTACCCTATTGTTTCAACCGGGCATAGCCTCACAAGACCTGTTGGATAAATTGAATCGGGCAGGTATAAAATATCCATTTATTCTTAAACCTGATCTCGCGGAGCGTGGCCGTGGCGTGCATTTGGTGGAAGATGAATCATATCTGAAAAACCTATTGACAAAAGTTTCTTATCCGTTTATTGTTCAGGAATACATTCAAGGTGAATTTGAGGCCGGCGTATTTGTTTACAAAATTCCGGGCAATACAAAAATAGAAATCCCTTCATTGGTCATTAAGGAATTTCTCACGGTACAAGGCGATGGCCGATCAAGTCTCCGTGAGCTGATGCTGAAAAAAGACCGGGCCCTGATGGCATTGCCAAAACTCAGCAAAAGGCTGGGCAGCAAAATGTTTGAAATACCTCCTGATAATGAAGAAATACATCTGGAACCCATAGGAAACCATAATCGCGGAACCAAATTTAGAGATGGCAGACATTTAATACACCCAGGTATGTATGATTTTTATGCGGGCATAGTCAGACAATTGCCCGATTTCTTTTATGGAAGGTTTGACCTGCGGGCGAACAGCCAACATGTTTTTTTGCAGAATAGAAATATAAAAATTCTCGAGGTGAATGGAGTGAATGCAGAGCCCGCCCATATTTACGATCCGGGTACTTCCTTGATGTCAGGAATAGTTACCTTATTAAAGCATTGGAACATTATATACAACATTGCGAGGGCTAACCAAAGCAATGGATACCCATTGCAAACATACAAGGAAGCATTACAACATTACTGGCAATGGAGAAAAGCTGTAAGGATTTGATATTGGGGCGAAGGAGTGTCGGAAAGGAAATAAAAAAACCCATGAAACTTTTGCGGCTTCATGGGTTTAAGAAATATTTTATACAACATCTACAAGAATAAACACCACACCAGCGAGTATAAGTAAGACACCAAACAAGCCCAACACACCTCCGGCGGCAAACAGCGTTTCGAGAATAAGCAGTATAATACCAATACCACCGAAAATCACGCCCAGTCGGGTGTATCCTGTAAGCTGACTGGGTGAATTCATTTCTTTAATGTCGAGGTTATTTTTGGAATGCGAGGCCTTTATGCTTTTCAGTTCGCCTTTGATTTCCTTGCGTAGTGCTCTCTTTTCTGATGCACTCATACTGGCGAGCGCCGTTTCAACTTTTCCCCGGTTTAATTCTTTCTGATCAGATTCAAGTCCTGTCAGTTTGATCAACTTCCCGGTAGCAGATTCAATATTTTCCTGTAATTCGTTGTTTGTATTTACCTGTTCTGAATTGCTGGTGAGAAGGGCATTGTCTTTAGGAGCCTCCTCCTGAGGCATTAATCGTTGGGTATTATGGCTGATGTGCTTAAATTTATAGGCACTGGCATAATCAAATTTTCGCGTACCTGAGCAGGCGCTCATGACGAGTGCAACCATTACACCCATCAACAAAAATACTTGGTTTTTAGGCATTTTCAGCATGTTGATGTTTACATTTTAAGTGTCTGTAACAATTCAATTGTATTTTGGCATTGCAATATAAAATGAAAGGATAAATACGGCACCTATTTTAATAAAAAATTACCAGTATTGTTGATTATAATAGCATTAAAAATGCTTTTCCATCCATTTTTGCAGCAGCAGGCAAGCCCATATCTCCTGGCTGAAATCGGCTTTTCGCATGGTATGTGCATCGATCATATTTTTCAAATTGGCAAATGAGACAAATTGGTACAATGCTGCATCCGGCTGGTAAAGCGATTCCAACAGGTACCTGCCTTCTTTTTTGCGCAGCCATTTGCCGAAGGGAAGTCCGAAACCTTCTTTTTTTCGGTACGCAAATTCGGCAGCCCCCATATTCTGCAATAATTTTTTAAGCATCCATTTTCTGCCTTTGGATATCAGATATAAGGCATCGGCATTTTGCGCCAATCGTTTAACATTTTCATCGAGATAAGGCATGCGCATTTCAAGTCCCCAGCGCATACTCATCTGATCGCTGATGGCCAGTACATCACTACTAAGGTAGCCGTGTTCATCCTGGTAAAGTGCTTTTCTAAAGAGTATTTCTGCATTAAGCGCAAATGCTGAAGCGTCATTTTTTAAATCAGGTGCAAGGTAGAGACCTTTGAGCTTTTGAAAATTCAAAAATGTGGTTTCAGGATTGGGATCAATACCGGAAATGAGCTTTTTATACAGCCTGAAAGATTTTCTGAAAGGATGATCAAATCCATCTGGCAACCTTTCAGCACCATATTTTAACAGGGGCAGGGCTGGCATAAGTATACGGTAATAGCGGAGGTACTGATAATAAGCCCAATGCCGGTTGTAGCCGGCAAAAAGTTCATCGGCACCGGCACCGGATATAACATATTTAACATGATCTGAGGCATATCTGCAGATTAACCAATTAGTATATGCGCCGTGATCAGCTACCGGCTGGTCTACCGATTCGAGGAAGTCTTCAAATAGGTCGAGATCTCTAACCTTCATTTCAATACAATGATGTTCTGCTCCAAATTGCTTTGCCGCCTTTCGGGCATAGAGGTAGTCTTGTGTACCAAAAGCACGCTCATTTTCTGAATTGACAAGAGAGAATACCGGAAGATTGTAAGATTGTTGTTGCAGTAAAGCCAGAAGCAAGGTTGAATCAACACCACCGCTTAAGAGCAGCCCGCCGGGTACCGCTGTTTGAATATGGCGTTGAATGGCCCTTTGCAGGACATTTTCAAGGTCTTTCAAACCGGGCCGGGCCTCTGTCTTATCTGTATCTGCTATTTGCTGTGGCTTATGATGATAAAACTTTCCATCTAAATAACGAATCTGGCATCCATCTTCCAATTCATATACATGATTGATCAGGGTTTCGGGCTTGATGGGGTATCGATAGCTCAGATAGTTTTGAATTTGCCCTGTATTGAGTGATTTTTCTATTAAACTACTGGCCATAATGCCCCTGATCTCAGAAGAAGCGATGATAAAATCTTCATTTTGATAATAGAATAGAGGTTTCATCCCTGAAGGGTCCCTGGCCATAAGAATCAAGCCTTCCTGCAAATCTGCAAATACAAAACTGTACATACCTTCAAGGGCTTGCTGTCCGCTTTCGCGATGCAGGATAAGCCAATGCAGTAAAACTTCTGTATCGGACTGGCCATAAAAGTGGCAGCCTAAGGTTTCTAGCTTATTTCTGAGCGCTATGTAATTGTAGATTTCTCCATTATAGACAAGCACATACCGTCCATCATGGCTTTGCATGGGCTGGCTTCCATACAAACTTTGGTCTGTTATGGCCAACCTGGAAGCTGAAAAATAAACCCGGCTTTTGTGGAGATATTCAAAATGCAGTTGTGAGGTTTCATCCGGACCGCGGTGTTGTGTTGCCGATGCCATTCGGGCGATGGGTACCTCATTAATTTTTAATTTTTTATCCAGTATAAAATTAAAACCGCACATGAATTCCTAATCAGACTGATCGAAAGTCTGCAATAAACCAAAAAAAACCGATAGGATAAAAAAACAGAGTAATATCAGACCTTACAGAACATGAATGTTTTCACGTGCATATTGAAAAATATTTTCCATAATCTTTTCAGGAGCTTCTATACTAAGCTCGTCCATTTCTTTACGGAGTTCTTTCAAGGTGAGATATATTTCGTATAATGGCTCATTTATGAGCAGGGCACATTCTATTTCATCACTTTCTTCTGAGTTGGTTTCGTGATAGATGTACCTTATCAGGTCGTTAAGGGTACAGGTTTCTGTCATAGGCCATATTATGTTTGATCATTTTCTTTCTAAGATTGATCAAAGCATATCTCATGCGACCAAGGGCAGTGTTAATACTTACACCGGTAGAATCGGCAATTTCCTTAAAGCTCATATCCATGTAGCTTCTCATAATCAGCACTTCTTTCTGCGCTGGAGGAAGTTCCTGAATAAGCTTTTTCAGCTTGTTATGCGTATCCTTTTTAATTTGAAGTTCCTCATAAGGAGCCTCAGCAAATTCCAGAGTATTAAACACATTGTTGCCGTCATCCATCACGATGGTTGGGTATCTTTTGAATTTTCTGAAAGTATCTATGGCCAGGTTATGAGCAATTCTCATAATCCAGGGTAGAAACTTTCCTTCTTCATTGTACCTTCCCCCATTAATGGTATTGATAGCTTTGATAAAAGTTTCCTGCAATAAATCCTCAGCCAAATACCTGTCTTTTACAATCAGGTTAATAGCTGTAAAAATTTTGTTTTTGTGTCGGTTGCTTAGTTCCTTAAAAGCCTCTTCGTCACCATTCCTGTAAAGTGATACCAGTTTGCTATCACTAATTGAATATTTCTTCATCTTCAATTGGCAATTAGTTAACGTAGAGTTTTATTTCATATTGCAGCTTTTAATTAGTTTCTGAAATTTGACCAATATCAAAGGTAATTAATCTGATTTTAACAAGCAATAACGGAAGTTTAATTCGTTATTATTTGATGTTAAAAATTGTTAAAATGGCGGAGAAGTGAAGGGAATTTATTTTTTTCCTACAACCTCTCAACATTTTAGCCCGTAATACTATAACACATTTGATGCATATAGGTTTTTACATATGTGCTCAGGCATATGTATCTTTGCCTGCTAATTATAAATTATGCATCAAACCAACATAATAAAAGACCACAATATTCATACCAGTATAGATGAATTTGATCCCAGGCATTATATTATTATAAAGGGAGCCAGGGTAAATAATCTGAAAAACATCAGCGTAGCCATTCCCCGCAATAAGCTGGTGGTAATAACGGGTTTATCTGGCTCCGGCAAATCTTCACTGGCTTTCGATACTTTATTTGCCGAAGGTCAAAGAATGTATGTGGAAAGCCTGAGTTCTTATGCCCGGCAGTTTCTGGGCCGCATGGAGAAGCCCGAAGTAGATTATATAAAGGGTGTAGCTCCTGCCATCTCCATTGAACAAAAAGTAAATACCCGCAACCCAAGGTCTACCGTAGGCACCACCACAGAAATTTACGACTATCTTAAATTGCTCTTTTCACGGATCGGAGATACATTATCTCCTAAGAGTGGAATGAAAGTTCATAAAGACAGCGTTGGCGATGTGGTTGATTACCTGAATACCTTTCCTGAAGAAACCCGCTATGTGATTAGTTGTCCTCTGGTAAAAACCAATGGACGAAGCATGGATGAAGAGTTGAGCATTTTGTTGAGCAAGGGATATACCCGGGTAATTTACAATGAAGAGGTGGTTTTTATTGAGGATCTTCAAAAAAGCGGACAAGTCAATGGCAAGGCTATTGAAATATTGATTGATCGCAACGTACTAAAAAAGGGAGATGAAGACAATCAGTTCAGGTTGTTTGACAGTGTGCAAACGGCTTTTTTTGAAGGACTTGGCAGATGTTTTATAGAAGTGCCTGGAAAGGGAAGAAGGGAGTTCAGCGACCGTTTTGAGGCAGATGGCATTTTATTTGAAGTGCCCAGTGTCAATTTTTTCAGTTTTAACAATCCCTATGGCGCCTGTCGTCGTTGTGAAGGCTTTGGCAAGATACTGGGCATAGATCATGATTTGGTAATTCCCGATAAAAGCCTTTCGGTGTACGAAGGGGCCATAGTACCCTGGCGCAGCGAAACCATGAAACCCTGGCTTGATAAATTACTGAAAAATGGTGTTTTATTTGATTTTCCTATTCACCGTCCCATCAATGAACTAAACAAAGAACAGTATGAATTATTATGGAGGGGCAATGCAACATTCGACGGACTGGATGACTTTTTTATACATCTTGAATCAAAGTCACATAAGATACAATACAGGGTTATGTTATCGCGATACCGGGGTAGGACTACATGCCCTGACTGCAAAGGTACACGACTGAGAAAAGATGCAGGCTATGTGAAAATTGAAGGAAAATCAATCATTGATCTGGTCCTTTTGCCAGTTGAAGATGTGTTGTTTTTTTTCAGTAATTTACAATTAAATGAATTTAAGGAAAAGGTTGCCCGGCGCATTGTAAAAGAAATTATAAACCGACTACAGTACCTTTGTGATGTAGGGCTTGGTTATCTCACTTTAAACCGAATGACAGCAAGTCTTTCAGGGGGCGAGTTTCAAAGGATCAAACTGGCTACTTCCCTTGGGAGTGCGCTGGTGGGCTCAATGTACATTCTCGATGAACCCAGCATTGGCCTACATCCGAGAGATACCAAAAGACTTGTAGGAGTGTTGGAAAAATTGCGCGACCTGGGCAACACCGTTATTGTGGTAGAGCATGAAGAAGAAGTCATGCGGGCAGCAGACCAAATCATAGATATAGGCCCCGATGCAGGGTCTAATGGCGGAGAATTAATTTTTCAGGGCTCGCTGAATGATATTTTACATAACCCGTCTCTTCAGACACATACAGCGCGGTATCTGTCAGGGCGTGAAAATATTGAAATACCGCCAATGCGACGGGCTTGGAACTATGCTATAGAAATTAAAGGAGCCAGAGAAAACAACCTTAAAAATATAGATGTGAAAATACCGCTGGGTTGCCTTACGGTAATTACCGGTGTAAGTGGTTCAGGAAAATCTACCCTTGTAAAAAGCATTTTATATCCCTCATTGGGAAAAATGTTTGGACTTGTGGCCGAGCAAACCGGAAAATTTGATAAGATAGATGGCGATTATTCCAGAATTAAGGGGATAGAATATGTAGACCAAAACCCCATTGGCAAATCGAGCAGGTCCAATCCGGTTACCTATGTTAAAGCTTACGATGCCATTCGGCAATTATATGCAGACCAAAGCCTGGCCCGTGCCAAAGCATTTAAATCTTCACATTTTTCTTTCAATGTCGAAGGAGGCCGATGTGAAACTTGTCAGGGAGAGGGTACTGTACGTATAGAAATGCAGTTTATGGCAGATATTTTTCTCACCTGTGAAGACTGTCATGGCAAGCGTTTTAAAAGTGAAGTACTTGATGTACAATTTAAAGGTAAATCAATAGCTGATGTGCTAGAGATGACCATTGACGATGCCATGGAGTTTTTTAAAGGCCAAAAGGCAATTACCAGCCGTTTAAGGCCGTTACAGGAAGTAGGACTGGGTTACATAAGGCTGGGCCAGTCGTCTAATACCTTGAGTGGCGGTGAGGCCCAGAGGGTTAAGCTTGCATCATACCTGGGAAAAGGAAGCGCCTCGTCAAGAGAAAATTTTTTATTTATCTTTGACGAACCGACAACAGGATTACATTTTCATGATATTACCAAATTACTCAAATCGATTAATGCATTAATAGATGCCGGCAACTCAGTAGTAATCATTGAACACAATGTTGAGGTTATAAAATCGGCCGACTGGATTATAGACCTGGGTCCTGAAGGTGGTGAAAAAGGGGGTTATGTAGTTTTTCAGGGATTACCTGAAGAAATGATTCAACTGGAAAATAATTATACGGCCAGGTTTTTGAGGGAGAAGTTTAGTTAAGTTTATATTTTTCATTTCGGATATGAATAAAATATCTTTTTTGACCGTTTTTTCAATGTTACTGTTTGTTTCATCAGGATTGAAAGCGCAGGTATGTGAACATTGCCTTAAGTTACCGTCATTTACCGCTGACCATTGTTATAATGATAGCCGCTTCCCTGCTTTTTGCGTGCAATTTTCTGAAAAAGAAGATCATATTATCTTCCACAGAGGCAAAAAGGGGCTTGACCGGCTGCCTTTTCCTGATAGGGATTCTACCGACTATTATCTTGCATTGCTCTCAGATAAAAAGCTCAAGCTAAATGCTCATACAGTATTGTTTTTACAACAGGCTTTTATCAGCTGGGACAAGGTAAAAAGAGATGTTGGTATGCAGTACACAGAATCTGGACTGGGCATAAAAATTGTGAAACAAGGTGAAGGAGATAAACCGGTAAACGGACAGAAAGTAAAAGTACATTACACAGGTACGCTTGCAGATGGTACCCGGTTCGACAGTTCTATAGACAGAGGAGTTCCTTTCGAATTTCCTCTGGGTGCTGGCAGGGTAATTAAAGGATGGGATGAAGGTATATCTCTTCTAAACATAGGTTCTACTGCCATAATTAAGGTGCCGCCAGAACTGGGTTATGGATTGAGGGGAGCCGGAAATACCATACCCCCTAATGCCACATTGTATTTTGAAGTTGAATTAATTGATGCAGAATAATACACTTATATTCCTCTGATGTTGGCAAAGAGCATCATAACGGTTTTATCCATGGCAGTACATGTACTGGCGATGTCGCAGACCTTGCCTGGTGACTTTGACTATTGGCGTGCGAGAATGAACCTCTCTGAATCTGCCGCAGTTTCAAAAGATATGCTCAGTACCCGTTCGGTCGTTATTGTAAACACCTTGCCGGGAGAGGATATATTCAAAAAACGCGTCGAATGGAAACCAATCTGCGAAACAATACATCCATATCTTGCAGCCATCGGGGTAGATCCGGTTTTGTATTACCATATGCAGGATGTATTTGCGGCCAGGGAAGTGAGTCTGGCTATAGCGCAGGAAATGCAAAAGCGTGAAATAGCCAATATTTTTTTTGTGGATCAATCCAAAAAATCAGGCAGGGATTTTTATACCATTTGCATTACCACTTTTAATGGAAAAGAAAGTTTTACAGATCCCGGGCAGGCAGCCTGGTACATCGATGGTGAGTCTTTACCGGGCATGATGAGACCCATGCTTCGCCATATTGAGACCCATGCTAAAAAGCAGGAAAATCTGCTCGTTCTTGAGAAACCCGAATATTACAAGCCGGTAGGAGTGGTAAAAGGAAGAAGGCATGAAACGTATATGCAGGATTTGAGAATAGAAAATATCGCCGTTCCAGAAAGCCTCAAAGGTACCCTGGCAATAAAATCGGGAAGAGAAGAAAAGACTGCCGATCCTGCTTCAGAAGTTGAAATAATTTTTTCAAAATATCCTTATAAATACGGCTTTACTGATTTTGATTTTTCTGAAGAAGAAATCCGCAAAAAGGGATTTCAGTATTTACTGCTGTATATTCATACAACATCGGGGCAGGCCAGAAAATTTTTACAGTACAGAGATGAGCCCAACCTGAAATCCATTCCTTCAATGCAACTACAGACCGACGGCAGCATCAAAACGACAGAGGTACCTGCTGATGCCACTATATATAAATTCTATATAAAACATATCTATACCGGAGACATCTACCTGGGCGAACGCTGGGATGCCGCAACTACCTGGCAGGAGGCGCTGAATAACCACCTCGATTTTATTATAAAAGCACTGGAAAGAAAAAACTAGTCCTTTTGCCTTATTAATAAACCGCTTTATTTGGGATAAGTCGTTGAGTTTTTTAATTTAAACTCTGAAACAACATTTTCCCCCATGGAAAAAAGCAAAAAGTATATACTAGCCCTCGACCAGGGCACTACAAGCTCCAGAGCCATATTGTTTGATCAAAATGGCCGCATAAATGGAGAAGTACACCGCGAATTCGAACAGATTTTTCCCAAACCCGGATGGGTAGAACACAACCCAAAGGAAATATGGTCGACTCAGGTATCTGTGGCAGCTGAAGTAATCGCTAAGACAAGTATTTCTGCCAGTCAGATTGCCGCCATAGGAATTACCAATCAGCGTGAAACCACCATTGTCTGGGACCGGCAAACCGGAGAGCCTGTATATAATGCCATCGTCTGGCAAGACCGCCGAACTTCTGCTTTTTGCGATCAGCTCAAGAATAAAGGAATGGAAAAAACCATACGGGAAAAAACCGGCCTGGTAATCGATGCCTATTTTTCTGCAACCAAAATCAACTGGATTCTCGAAAATGTGGAAGGCATAAGGGAAAGAGCTGAAGCCGGAAAATTATGTTTTGGCACAGTTGACAGTTGGCTCGTATGGAAACTGACACAAGGCAAAAAACATATTACAGATGTTACCAATGCCAGTCGTACTATGTTATTCAACATCCATACCCTGCAATGGGATGAAGACCTGCTGAGCATTTTTGGTATCCCGGATTCGATGCTCCCCGAAGTACACCAAAGCAGTGAGGTATATGCTACCACTTCTTCCAATATTTTTGCCTCTGAAATACCCATATCAGGCATAGCGGGTGATCAGCAGGCGGCACTTTTCGGCCAGCTATGCACCCATGTGGGCGATGTTAAAAGTACCTATGGCACCGGCTGCTTTATGGTAATGAATACCGGTGAAAAACCTGTTCTCTCAGAAAACAGACTCATTAGTACCATAGCCTGGCAAATCAATAATAAAGTAATCTACGCGCTGGAAGGCAGTGTATTTACAGGAGGTTCGGTGATTCAATGGCTTAGAGATGGATTAAAAATTCTGAAAAAGGCAGCAGAAAGTGAATGGATCGCTGCCCGGGTTCCCGACAATGGCGGTGTTTATTTTGTTCCAGCACTTACCGGACTGGGAGCGCCCCATTGGGATCAGCAGGCCAGAGGTACACTAATAGGTATAACCCGCGGCACAACCGAGGGACATATTGTACGCGCTGCGCTTGAGTCCATAGCTTACCAGGTGCACGATGTACTCAGGGCTATGGAAAAAGACACCGGTAAAAAAGTCAGCAAACTCAAAGTTGACGGTGGTGCCGTAGCCAATAATCTGCTTATGCAGTTCCAGGCAGATATCTTAGGCTGTGAAGTGTTACGTCCCAAGGTATTGGAGACCACAGCCCTGGGTGCCGCTTTTCTGGCAGGTCTGGCGGTAGGCTATTGGTCTGATGAAAAAGCTTTAAAAGAATTATGGCAACCCGAGCATATTTTTAAACCCGAAATGAATCAAAATCAGGTGGATTCTTTGCTGGTGCACTGGACAAGGGCCATTCAGCGATCAATAAATTGGGAAACAGATAACGGATCCACATTATGAACAGAGAAACCATGCTCGGGCAAATAGAGCATGACGTGAACCAGGTTTGGGATGTTATAGTGATAGGTGGTGGTGCCACCGGTCTGGGAACGGCAATGGATGCTGCCTCAAGGGGATATAAAACCTTGCTGCTCGAACAACACGATTTCAGTAAAGGTACCTCAAGCCGAAGTACCAAGTTGGTGCATGGCGGGGTGCGGTACCTGGCTCAGGGTGATGTTTCCCTGGTGCTGGAGGCGCTGCACGAAAGAGGCCTCATGTATCAAAATGCACCTCACCTGGTAAAAAATCAGCCTTTTGTGATTCCCAACTATCAATGGTGGGGAGGCCCTTTTTATACCATTGGTCTTAAAGTCTATGATATGATGGCGGGTAAATTGGGGCTTGGGCCTTCCATTTCTATTGATAAAGAGGAAGTCATTGCAAAAATCCCCAATATCCGGCAAGAAGGATTGCTGGGGGGTGTAGTCTACCACGACGGACAATTCGATGATGCACGCATGGCCATTAATGTAGCACAAACCTGTGCCGAAAACGGTGGTGTGCTTATCAATTATATGCGGGTTGACAACCTGATCAAAAAAGATGGTATGGTTTCGGGGGTTGTGGCTACTGATCTGGAAACTTCAAAATGCTATCACCTCAATGGCCGGGTGGTCATAAATGCCACCGGAGTCTTTGTAGATCAGATTTTACGAATGGATGCTCCGGATGCCTTACCTACCGTAAAACCCAGCCAGGGCGTACATATCATTCTCAATAAAGAGTTTTTACAGGGAGAAGCAGCCATTATGATACCACAAACCGACGACGGACGGGTGCTTTTCGCCGTACCCTGGCATGGTAAAGTAGTCGTCGGTACTACCGATACCCAGGTTGATCAGGCAGTTCTGGAGCCTGTAGCTTTGAAGGAAGAGATAGATTTTATTCTCAGTACCGCGGGTAGATATCTGGCAAAACCGCCCTCTAAAAATGATGTTCAAAGTATTTTTGCCGGTCTTCGGCCCCTGGCAGCACCTAAAGAGGGAGAAACCAGCACCAAAGAAATCTCAAGAGGCCATAAAATCATGGTATCCACTACAGGACTCGTTACCATAATCGGAGGCAAATGGACCACCTTTAGAAAAATGGCAGAAGAGACCGTTGATAAAGCGGCCATGATTGGAGGTCTGCATGAACGGGCTTGTGTCACCACCCATATGGCCATTCATGGCTATGTCAAAAATATAGACCGGCAAAATCATATGCATGTGTATGGTTCAGACATTCCCTATATAAAAGATTTGATGATCAAAAACAGCTCCTGGGCAAAACCCATTCATAAGCGGCTGCCTTTTACCATGGCAGAAGTCGTTTGGGCAGTTCGGTATGAAATGGCCCGGTCTGTAGAAGATGTATTATCCAGAAGGGTCAGGGCTTTGTTGCTCGATGCCCGGGCAGCCATAGATATGGCACCTGAAGTGGCGAGAAACATGGCTATTGAGCTCGGTAAAGATGAGGCATGGATACAAGCGCAAATTGATTCCTTTGATCAGCTCGCTGCCAATTATCTGCTGGTGCCTTATCAAAGGGAAAGCCATATTTGATACAGTGATCAAATCTGTGAATTATGGTGGAGAAAGTAAACAAAAGTGGAATTGTACAAGCTGTAAGTTGGTATGGTGCATTTTAAGCGTTATCAACAAACTAAATAGTAAAATAGATAAGTTTAATATTTCAAATCTGATTTTACGCTTAACAACATTAGCTTGACAAGGTTATTTGCATATAAGTATGGACAAATAATAAGAGAAATAGGTTTAAATAAGAATGGATTTGTCCTATTGACTCTAAGTGGAATCATCTGAAATTTTTAAAAGCGCAATATGAGTGAAAATTCCAAGAAATTTGATAACTCGGATGAATTTAGGAACGCTAACCATGCTCTAAATGAATATCAGAGACGTCATAATCTAATTCGCAAGGATTATGAACTACTTTTAGAATTAACTGGATTACATCAAAATGATAATGATAAGTTCGACACATTATTCAGAGCCTCGTTGAAGGGGTTTCTTTCGTTGATTGAATCTGATATTTATGGCTTGAACCAAATCGATCCTTATGATGGATACTCTGACAAACATAGTTTTGAGGATAGATTCAAAAAGACATTTAAGAAAATTTGTCACACATGGAAAAAGGAAGATATAATTAAGGAATTTCTTGAAACAAAGTATAATAGGTTAAAGTCATTAAAGATTAAACGTGACCGATTAATTCATCCAAAAAAAATAACAGACATTTTATGTGCCTCAGTTGATGATTTTAATGAACTCAGAGAAGGTTTTCAAGATTATACTACAATGCTTCACTCAATAATGAACGATTTTTATATAAGCATTGAGCTAAAGAGTTTGAATGATTTTTATAAACTTTTTAAAGAATAAAAATGCACTATCATCAAATATAAACCATAGGTATTCAATTGGTTATTAGAAAAATTCTGCTCCGTATCGGCTTTTGTAACGGCAGACAGTGAAGAAGCCCGTAATCCCCAACGTTTCAAACATGTGACATTTATGCACATTAAAACTTTAAAAGAAATATGTCTTTTGCTAAACTTCGATTTGCCTTTAAAGCATGAGCATTTAAGTCTATCAATGGAATTTATCTTTCATTCAAGACCGTGCAACGAACCAATTCCCATAAAACCACCCCTACTGCCACGGAGACATTCAGCGAATGCTTGGTGCCAAATTGCGGGATTTCGATGACAGCATCGGCCAGATCAACCACTTCTTCCTTGACGCCAAACACCTCATTGCCAAAGACAAAGGCATATTTCTGATCATCCCTGAAACGTATATCCTGCAACATGGTGCTTTGATCGGCCTGTTCTACCACCAGTATTTTAAAACCTCTTTTTTTCAAATCATGTATCAGGCCTACTGTATCATCCCAGTATTCCCAGTCTACCGATTCGGTAGCGCCCAGGGCGGTTTTATGTATTTCCCGGTGCGGTGGTTGGCCGGTAATGCCACAGAGATATATTTTTTCTGCCAGGTAAGCATCGGCCGTCCTGAAGGCAGAACCCACATTATGCATACTCCTTAAATTGTCGAGTACCACTACAAAAGGCTTTTTGGGTGTAGCTTTAAATGCCTCTACGGTTAATCTGTCGAGTTCATCGATATCGAGTTTTCTCATAAATTGCCTGAATAGTTTAAAAGCCCGGGTGGCTCTGATTTATTTTCTTTGTTTTCCGCTTACAATTTTTCAGTTTTGTAAGCTGAGTCTTCCTGAAAAGACAAAATTACACGATTAAGAAAATCTACGCCATAGAATGTCTAAAGTTGCCAAAAATTCTGAAACACCCCTGATGCGTCAGTACAATGCCATAAAGGTAAAACACCCGGGAGCTTTGTTGCTTTTCAGGGTAGGTGACTTTTACGAAACCTTTGGCGAAGATGCAGTAAAGGCCAGTAAAATTCTCGATATTGTACTTACCAAAAGATCCAATGGTTCGGCTTCTGAAGTAGAATTGGCAGGATTTCCCCATCATGCACTGGACAACTATCTGCCCAAGCTCGTACGGGCGGGTTACAGGGTCGCTATTTGTGATCAGCTTGAAGATCCCAAAATGGTAAAAGGCATTGTGAAAAGGGGCGTAACGGAGCTCGTAACTCCTGGTTTATCACTCAATGATAATGTACTGGAGAAAAAAACCAACAATTATCTCGCTTCGGTGTACCTGGCAGAAGATATCCATGGTGTAGCTTTTCTCGACCTTTCCACCGGTGAGTTTTTGGTATCTTCAGGAGACATCAAATACATCGATACACTGTTTCAAAGATTTAATCCATCTGAAATCATTTACTGCAAGCGAAAACGCTCTTTTTTTGAAGATCATTTTTCTGAAGTTTACAATACCTATTGTCTGGAAGAATGGGTGTATCAGTACGATTATGCTTATGAAAAACTTACGGGCCATTTTGGCACTAAAAACCTTAAGGGTTTTGGAGTAGAAAATCTGGCGGAAGGCATTACCGCTGCCGGGGCAATATTGTTTTACCTGGAGGAAACAGAGCATAGAGACCTGGGGCATATATCAGGCATATCGCGTATTGCAGAGGAAAAATATGTATGGCTCGATCGTTTTACCATACGAAATCTCGAGCTGCTTAATGCGCAACAGGAAGGGGGCATCCCGCTCATCCAGATCCTCGATCAAACCGCCACCCCAATGGGTGCACGACTCCTGAAAAAATGGGTACTTATGCCCTTAAAGGAGAAAGCAGCTATAGAAGAAAGGCATGAAGTAGTTGAAGCTCTGGTACAGGATGAGGATTTGAGCAGCGGTCTGGAGTCGCACTTAAAACACATAGGCGACCTCGAGAGGCTTATCAGTAAAGTGGCGGTAGGACGCATCAATCCAAGGGAAATGGTGCAGCTCAAAAAATCCTTGAGAAATCTCCTGCCGGTAAAGGAATTACTATCTACCTTACCCATTGATGCGCTTAAAAAACTGGCCGATCAAATTAATCCCTGTCAGTTTTTGCTCCAAAAAATAGATGCTGAACTCAAGGAAGATCTTCCGTTAGTGAGCAACCTCGGTGGTATGATCAGGGAGGGTATACATCCTGAACTTGATGAACTGCGAAGCATTCAGTATTCAGGCAAAGACTTTCTTATGCAATTGCAAAAGAAAGAAATGCTGCGCACGGGCATCTCATCCCTCAAGGTTGCCTACAATAAAGTTTTTGGATATTATCTGGAAGTAAGCAACGCCCACAAATCAAAAGTACCCCCTGAATGGATCAGAAAGCAGACCCTGGTAAATGCAGAGCGGTACATTACCGAGGAATTAAAAGTGTATGAGGAAAAAATTCTTTCTGCCGAAGAAAAAATATTTGTCATAGAACAGAAAATTTTTCAGGAGCTGATACGAAGCGCTGCTGATTATGTATTGCCGGTTCAGCAAAATGCAAGAATTACAGCCATGATTGACTGCCTTCTTTCTTTTGCCATACTTGCCGGTAAACACAAGTACATCAGACCGCATTTGAGTGAGGAGGCGGTGATTGATATAAAAGAGGGCAGGCATCCTGTAATTGAACAACAATTGCCGCCGGGAGAGCCCTACATTCCCAACGACGTGTACCTCGATGATCAGAGCCAGCAAATTATGATCATCACAGGACCCAACATGGCAGGTAAATCTGCGCTGTTACGCCAGACCGCCCTTATTGTTTTACTGGCCCAGATGGGAAGTTTTGTACCGGCCACTTATGTGAGAATGGGCATTACCGATAAAATATTTACGCGGGTAGGGGCCAGCGACAATTTGTCAAGAGGCGAATCAACTTTTATGGTGGAGATGACAGAAACCGCCAGTATTCTCAATAATCTGAGCAATAACAGCCTGATTTTGATGGATGAAATCGGAAGGGGTACCGCTACCTATGATGGCATATCCATTGCATGGTCAATTGTTGAATACCTCCATAAGCATCCACGTTTTAAGGCCAAAACCTTGTTTGCCACCCATTACCATGAGCTCAATCAGCTGGCCAATGATTTTCCACGCATAAAAAACTTTAATGTGGCAGTAAAAGAAAGCGGGGATAAGATCATTTTTATGCGGAAACTACAGGAAGGGGGTAGTGAACACAGTTTTGGTATACATGTAGCTCAAATGGCCGGCATGCCCAATCAGATCGTTTTGCGCGCCAATGAAATCATGCGCCACCTCGAAAAAGATAAAATCAGCAAAAAAACTGATCGTAAAATCAAAGATATACCTGCAGCCAACTATCAGCTGAATCTATTTGATTCAGATCCTAAATTTGAAAAAATCAAGGATATGCTCGCCAAGGTTGACATTAACAGCATAGCACCGGTTGAGGCCTTACTAAAGCTCAACGAAATCCTGACCCTGCTCAAAGGCAGATAAATGTCAACTATTCAAATCGCTTTTGCATACCAGGCATTTCACCATGGGTATTGATAGCGATCAAAGCAAGTACGGCGATGAATGCCAATATAATGAGCAAATATCCCAGCCATCTGTAGGTTTGGGTCTCTTTTGTCGGAATAAAAACCGGCTGAAACTTCATGATGAAATAGCCTATAATCGCATAATTGACCAGGTAAAGGTACTGCTCAATGCGGTAGAAACTCATAAATGATCCGGTAATTAGAAAGGTATATATTATATAAATACCGAAAAAACCCATGAAGAAGTTAAAGACATCTTTTCCTGAATAATTTACCAGATCATCAGAAAGGTTGAAATAATGCCTCCTCAACCAGACCGCAGCCGGTACCACGAATGCCAGAAGCGCGATTACCTGAACTACCGCCATCAGGATACTTATATCTCCATCAACCAATTTGCTGAATGTTGGCTCCAGGTCTTTGGTGATAAAAGATTGTTGCCAGACTACAAATGGAATGAGAATGGTAACGAAGAAAATGGGCAACAGCATACTTTTCTTTTCGGGACGGTTAGTTTTGGTACTCCATTCTGAACTGAATACACCATAAGCCATACCTGCACCTCCGAAAAAGCCCAGACTGTATTCCATAACATTCCAGAAATTAAAAGGAATTTCCAGCACATTTCCAATAACCTGAAGGAAGTTACCCAAGGCAAAGCCAAAGCCTCCACCCAAGCCGGCAAAAACTGCCACACGCAGTGCATTGTACCGCTTGTTTCTTACGATGAAAAATAATATGGCTATAGCTATTCCTGCACAAACACCCCAGGCTTCTGAACGGGGAGGCGTCATGTTCCAGCCCAATTGGTGCACAAATAAATAATAAAAAATCGTACCGCCTACCGTCATTTCAACGATCAGCTTATGCCATTTAATTTTCTTTTCATCATTGTCTGCCAGTACCAATCCAAAAAGCCCTCCACCCATTATTCCATGGAGCGCTCCAATGACAAATAGCATTACCAGGCCATAATAGACATTTACAAAATCTATTCCTCTGCCATAACCCACGATCCGTCCATAACTCATCATGCCTCCCAGTCCCCATCCAATCGCAGCAGCCATAGTTGCTTTAAACACTTTATCGTACCAGTCACTTCTTTTGGCAAGGAGTATAATAGACAAACTTCCAATGGCTCCGGCCCAGGCAGCTCCCTGTTCATGTCCGAACTGCCCACGGATCGCCCAGGCAGTTGCAAGGGTCATACCTGCGATGATCAAATTAAAAAGTAGTGACTTTTTATTCATGAGATGAAAGAGTTAAAGGATTAGTAAAAGACAATTTCAGAATGGTACTATTTTGGTTTTACTACTTTTCTATAATAAAAACGGGCTATGGATTTTACCAAAAAGACCAGATTTACATGGTCCTTAATGCAATTACAATAGTAATTTACTAAATTTATCTGCCTAAAAACCATAAAAAAAATGATAAAAACAGCAGTAATTGGTTTTGGCTTTATGGGCATGACACATACGGCCAATATTTTAAAAAATACTGACATCGATTTGGTAGCAATAATTGATAAAGATGTAGAAGGCATTGATAAAAAATTAAAAGAAGGTAGTGGCAATTTCGAAATTGAAGGCATCGATCCGGCCGTACTGAAGAGAGTGAGTTTATATACTTCACTGAGAGAATGTTTGAAAAAAGAGGCGCTGGACGCAGTACATATTTGTGTGCATACCGATTTGCATTTCCCTCTGGCCAAAGAAGCACTGGAAGCCGGCCTGCATGTGCTGGTTGAGAAACCTTTTGTACTCAGGCCTGAAGAGGGCTTTGAATTGATACGGATAGCTCAAAATAAGAACCGAAAACTGATGGTAGCCCATGTGTTGCGCTTTATGCCTGTCTACCAGCAGCTGAAAGCCTGGATAGAGCAAAAAACCTATGGTAAACTCCTGTTTCTATCGATGAACCGCTTTTCAGGGGTGCCGGCATGGGGCCAATGGAAGGAAAAGCAAGTAAATTTTGGCGTTTCAGGGGGAGCTCTTTTTGATTTAATGATACATGATATAGATTTTGTTGCCCATGTGCTGGGTCAGCCCGATGAGATTGACTGCCAGGTAATGGCCGGAAGTTTAAGTCCGCATGATTACATCAATGCTACCTGGCGATATAATGGCAGAAAAATTCATGTTAAAATTGAGGGAGGTAATATTTTTCATTCTGCATTTCCTTTTCAGGCAGGATTTATGGCGAGGTTTGAAGAAGCCAGTGTTAGGTATACCACAATGGATCCCGATTCCGTAATCATTGCACGAAATGATAGTATTGAACTGGTTTCGGCCGGAGATTCCAATCTTGGATTTTATAATGAAATAGCTGCTTTTGCCGAAAGCATCAAAAAAAATGCATCTGTTGCTTGTACACCTGAATCAGCAATCGATACCATCGAGTTGTGCTACAGGCATATACTATAAAATATGACATTTTTAAACTGATTTTAGTGACTATTATATGACCAGGTAAATCAGGATAAACTGCCCCAGAGCTTTTTTCAGGGGAATCTCACCTGGTTATTGTCATTCACCGAAATTGTCAAAAACTGCTTGTCTTTTGCGCCTCATATTGATGTTTCATATATGCAAAAAACAATAGCCTGAATAGAGTATCAGATTGTATTATATACGTATAAATGAAAACGTTTTAACTTTTTTATATAATTAAATATGAGTGAAATATTAGCCATTGAGGGTGGTGAAAAAACGGTTAAAAATAAATTCTCCTGGCCTCAGTTCGATGAAAGAGAAGTAGAAGCGGTTGCAGCTGTGGTAAGAAGTGGTCAATGGGGAAATCCGGATTGCTCTGGCGCGGTTGCGGCTTTTGAAAAAGAATTTGCGGATTATTGCGGTTCTAAATACGCTGTAAGTTGTGTAAATGGATCAGTCACTTTGCGTTTGTCGCTCATTGCCTGTGGTGTGCGTCCGGGTGATGAGGTGATCGTTCCACCCTATACATTCATTGCTACAGCCTCAACGGTCATAGAGGCCAATTGTGTGCCGGTATTTGTAGATATTGACCCTGAAACCTATAACCTCGATCCCAAAGAAATAGAAAAGGCCATTACTCCGAAAACCAAGGTTATTGTACCGGTACACTTTGCAGGACAAGCCTGTGATATGGACGCCATTATGGATATAGCGAAAAGGCACAATCTCCGGGTAATTGAAGATGCTGCCCACGCACATGGTGCTGAATATAAGGGAAGGAAACTTGGTTCTATTGGTGATGTGGGTTCCTTTAGTTTTCAGTCATCAAAAAATCTCACCAGTGGAGAAGGGGGTATAGTGGTGACTAATGACAAAGAGCTGTATAAAATGATAAACTCTTTGCGGAATGTTGGCAGAATTGAAGGGGGCCAGTGGTATGATCACTATAATGCGGGTTGCAATTACCGCATTACCCAGATGCAGGCTGTGTTGCTTTCTGAACAATTGAAAAGGCTGGAACAACAAACCATAATCAGAGACAGGAATGGTATTTATCTCAACGAATTGTTGTCTGGTATCGAAGGGATTACGCCCCTAAGCAGAGGGCATGGTGAAACCCGGCATTGCTACCATTTGTATTTGTTTAAATACGATAAAAGCAAGTTCAATGACCTTCCGAAATTGAAGTTCGTAGAGATGCTGGCAGCCGAAGGGGTGCCTTGCTTCAGAGGATACCCACATCCTTTGTACAAACAACCACTTTTCCAGCAGAAGAATTTTATGTGTTATGCCATTCCGGAAGAAGTAGATTATTCTCAGGTTTATTGCCCGGTGGCTGAAAAGGCCTGTAGTGAGGAGGCTGTCTGGATATTACAGCATGCTATGCTAGGTACACGTACAGATATGGAATCTTTTGCAGAAGCCATCTTAAAAATTCAACGGCATCAACTGATAAATGTCTGATTTACAGACATTAATTTTTAGAGTATATAAATTTTTAAACATGAAAAAGTATTCTTTTTTCCTTTTTAACGGGAAATTCAAAATTCTTTGTATCCTTTCGCTTTCAGCCATTTATTTAGCAGGTTGCGGTACAAGAGTTGAAGTGGAAGAGCGCATATTAAGTGACAACTGGTGGATTGCCTCTACTGAAACGGTTGGCGGTGACGCAGCAAGTGTCAGCAGCCAGACGGTGGATCCATCAAAATGGACGCAAACTACGGTTCCTGCGACAGTTTTAGGCGCTTTGGTAGATGCAGGGGTCTATCCGGATCCATTTTTTGGTAAAAATCTGGAAGATATTCCCCGTGAACCCTTCGAAAAGCCCTGGTGGTATAAAACAACGTTTCAAGTCAGGAATTTCAATGAGGCCAAAGAACAACTGCGTTTGATGGTTGATGGCATTAACTACAGAGCCAATGTATGGGTAAATGGAAAACAGATTGCCCGTGAGGATACTGTTTTCGGAGCCTTCAGACTGTTTGAGCTTGATATTAGCAAGATGGTAAAAAATGGTGAAAATACCCTGCTGTTTGAAATCCATCCACCACAAGTCAGGGACTTTTATATGGGCTTTGTCGACTGGGCACCAACGCCTCCGGATCATTACATGGGTATTTATCGGGAAGTAAGGCTTAGAAGAAGTGGAAAAGTAAGCCTTGATGAGCCCTTTATTGCGCCAGACCTCGACCCGGCCAACCTTAACAAAGCCTGGCTTACCGTCAGTGCTGAATTAACCAATCATAGTGACCAGAATAAAACGGTTACACTGGCTGGGCAGATCGAAAACATTCGCTTTGAGAAAGAATATAACCTGGCTCCCGGCCAGCATATCATTGCAGTTTTTGAGCCTTCTGAATTTGAACAGCTCATCATCAATAACCCCAGATTGTGGTGGCCAAATGGCCTCGGTTCGCCGGAAATGTACGAAGCTAAACTCGAGCTTTTTGAAGGAAAAAACCTCATCGATAAACAAAACATTCGCTTTGGCATCAGAAAAATTGAAGACTATCTCACAGAAAACAATGTGAGAGGCTACAAAGTCAATGGCAGAGAGGTATTGATTAAAAGTGGTGGCTGGGTTGATGATCTGTTTCTGCGCTACATGCCAGAAAAAGATGCAGCTCAGATACGATATGCCAAGGAAATGAATATGAATTCATTGCGATTTGAAGGAGTATGGGGCAATAACCATCATATCTATGACCTTTGCGATGACAATGGTATTTTACTAATGGTAGGCTGGAGCTGTCAATGGGAATGGCCCGATTATCTGGGTCTGGAGCTCATTATCGCAGAAGAAGATGAAAACCTTCCCATCAATGAAGGGGTTGATCTCTATGCCGTAAAACTCACACCTGAAGAAGAAGATCTGCTCAGCGATTATTTCAGAGATCAGGTGAAATGGCTCAGAAACCATCCAAGTATTTTTTCATGGGCCGGGGGAAGTGATGCCATGCCCAAACCCAGACTAGAAAAGAAATATCTTGAAACGCTCGAGAAATACGATCCCACAAGGCCCTTCCTATTATCAGCAGGAGACTTTACAAGTGAAATTACCGGTGTTTCAGGAATGAAAATGAATGGCCCTTACGAATATGTGGCCCCTATCTATTGGTTTGAAGACAAGAAACTCGGAGGCGCCTTTGGCTTCAATTCAGAGACCGGACCCGGTCCTCAGGTTCCGCCCATTTCAAGCATTCGTAAAATGATGCCAGAGGAAGACTTATGGCCACCGGATAATGATATGTGGAGGTTCCATTCAGGAAGAAAAGACTTCAACAGCATTGGTGTATATCTGGAAGCCAAAAACAAGCGCTATGGCGAATCGAAAGACCTGGAAGAATTTGCCTACAAAGCACAATTGATGAACTATGAGGCTATGCGCCCCATGTTTGAAGCTTTTGTAGTAAATAGAAAAGAGGCTACCGGCGTAGTACAGTGGATGCAGAATTCTCCCTGGCCCGAATTTTACTGGCAATTGTACGATTATTACCTCATGCCAACCGGGGCTTACTATGGCACCATGAAATCTTTGCAGTTTGTCAATCTCATTTACGATTATCATAACCACAGTGTACACTTCAGCAATGATACACGCGATAAGGTACAAGGCCTTAAAGCGCAGATAAAATTGCTGGATATCAATTCCAAAGTGGTACACGAATCAGAACATGCGATCTCTGCTGATGACAATTCATATTTTGAACTTGAAAAACTTCCCGCTCTTCGAGGAAACCGTCAGGTTTATTTTCTGGACCTGAGGATTAAGGATGCACAGGGTAAGCAAATAGCCGATAATTTTTACTGGCTTCCAACTTTTAAAGATCAGATGGACTGGTCTAAGTACTTCTGGTATTACACTCCGATAAAACAATATGCCGATTTCAGTGCCCTGAATACTATGCCTGAAATTGATATTAAAGCAGAAAAGCAGCTTGTTAAAAAAGGAGAGGAATGGGAAGTAAAAGTGAACCTTGAAAACCCGAGTGATCATATAGCATTTTTCATAGAACTCGAACTGGCCGAAAGTCAGCAGGGAGATGTTATACTCCCGGTTTTCTGGTCTGACAATTATGTAACTCTGTTACCCGGTGAGAGCAAAAGTCTCACTGTTAAATTCTACGGCGATAACTTTGCCGGATCAGATCCAGTGATCAGAGTGCAGGGGTATAACCTGAAGCAAAAATTAAACCTGTAATAAAAAAACCAGATATGGCCATACAGGGATCACCGCAAGCTTACGGTGATCCCTTTTTTTACCTGTTAGCAGAACACACATAAACCTAATATAGCATGAAAAAGATTTTTTTGAGGGGAAAAGTGCTTTTCATCATTTTGAGCATTAGCAGCCTGTTTTCAGAAGTTTTTGCAGAGCAGCCTGTTTCATTTCGGGGTGCCAACCTACTGGTATCTGCATCCGTAGAATCGCCGGTGAGGGAAACGCTGCTGCGGATGTTGCAGGAAGAGATATCAGAAAGAAGCGGACAAAACCTGCGGATCAGAGATTCATGGCAGGGTTCTGCCAACACAATTGCCATAGCCCTCTCCGGCGATGAAACCTTGTATGGCAGGGATCTTCCCGAGTCTGCTTCGGAGCTGAAAGCAGAAGGATTCAGGGTATTATCAATAAAAGAAGGTAATGCACATGCCATATGGATTATTGGTGCCGATACAAGGGGCGCATTATTCGGCGCAGGCTGGTTGTTGAGGAATCTTCGACTGGAGCGAAACCGCATTTCTATACAATTGCCTGTAGACATACAAAGCGCTCCAGTATATCCGATTAGGGGTCATCAAATCGGTTATCGCACCGCAGCCAATACCTTTGACGCCTGGTCTGTTGAGCAATATGAAAAGTATATTCGCGAACTGGTGATTTTCGGAACCAATGCCATTGAAAGCATTCCCATCGATGATGACAATGCCAATGCCATTAGTGTGCACATGAAAATTAAACCCGGGGAAATGAATACCCGAATGAGTGAAATATGTCATAAATATGGCATCGATTTCTGGGCCTGGACACCAGCTACCTTTGACCTTCGCGATCAGGCAAAGAGAAAAACAGAGCTGGAAAAGCATGAAAAATTCTACAAATCCTGTGTGCGCCTCGACCATATTTTTTTTCCGGGTGGTGATCCTGGTAAAAACCATCCCAGAGAAGTAATGCCATACCTGAGGGATCTGCATCAGATTTTGACTAAATATCATCCCCATGCGGGAATGTGGATTTCTCTTCAGGGCTTTAGTGTAGAACAGGTAGATTACTTTTACCGATATCTCGATGAGCATCAACCGACATGGCTCATGGGTGTAGTAACCGGTCCCTCGAGCCCTTCCGTTTCCGAGACGCGTTTTCGCCTGCCCTCCCAATATAAACACCGGCATTATCCTGATATAACCCATACCATTCGCTGTGACTATCCCGTTGAAAACTGGGATCAGGCGTATGCGCTTACACTGGGAAGAGAACCTGTAAACCCTCAGCCTTATTATTATGCCGGTATTCATGCCAGCCTGGCACCTTTTACGGATGGATTTGTATCTTATTCTGATGGCAGTACCGATAATGTAAATAAAATTGTCTGGAGTATGCGGGGCTGGAATCCTGCATTACCTGTAGATGAAATTATGACGCAATATGCAAGGTATTTTTTTGGCCCCGGATTAGAAAATGACGGTGCCGCCGGCATTTTTGCGCTTGAAAAGAACTGGGATGGCCCATTGACAGCCAATGGGGGCGTAGAGACAACCCTGGCGTTTTGGAAGCAATTGGAGAAAGAAAACCCTGCACTCAACCGAAACAACTGGCGCTGGCAAATGATGCTCATGCGGGCCTACTATGATGCCTATACCCGAAGAAGACTTATTTACGAGGAAAGTCTTGAACGCGAAGCCAATGCCATTCTTGAAAAAGCCGGAGAATATGGTGCTGCAAAAGCAATGGCGCTAGCCCTTGCAAAAGTCAATGAAGCAGACACCAAACCCATAGCAACAGACCTCAGAAAACGCATTGAAGAGCTGTTCGAAGATCTGTTCCGCACCATAGGGCTTCAGTCAAGTGTACCAAAATATGATGCAAGTGGTTATGAAAGAGGAGCCTCTCTCGATTTTGTGGATTATCCGCTCAACAACCGATGGTGGCTGGCAGATCAGTTTGAGAACCTTGGAAAATCAGGCACAGAAGAGGAGCGCCTTACGCGAATCAAGACTATAAGTAGTTGGGAAAATCCCGGTATGGGGAGCTATTATGACGATATATCTAATATCCGGAAAGGCCCCAGGGTTACCACCCGCTCCTATGATGCTACGGATGTGGCCTGGTGGGACAATGGTTTCAGCCGCGAAAGACTCTCATTTCAGCTGTTTCAGAAAAGTCCGGTAATTGAATATGATCATCTCAATCCGGGAGCAAGGTACCACATCAGGGTCTGTGGTGAAGGGGATGCCCTGATCAGGGTTGATGGTGTACGTCTTGAACCAATACTTTACAATAAAGAAAAAGGAAGTTTTAAGGAATGGATTGTACCCCTTGAATTGTCGAGGAAAGGAAAAATTAAGGTAACTTTTGACGTTCCCGAAGAATCACAGCTCAATTGGAGACAGCATTCCAAAATTTCAGATATATGGCTTCTAAAGGTAAATCCATAAACATGATCAAAACAATGAATATTCACAACGCTATATACTTACTGATTGCCGCATTTTTTCAGGTACTTTTTACGCTTCCGCTGAATGCCCAGGCATCTCTTCGCATCGGTTCTGTGCAATGCCTGGTATCAACAGAGATACCTTCCCCCCAAAGAGAAACCCTTCAGCGCATGTTAAGTGAAGAGATTGCAAAACGAAGCAGGGTTTCGTTTTCCACCAATGAGCACTGGAGAGGAAAAGGGATGGTATTTGCCTTTGCCTTAGCCGGAGATAAGGAACTTTTTGGTGAAGAAGTACCGCATCGTACCGGATCTGTGCTTCCTGAGCAAAAGGCAGAAGGCTATCGAATCTGGCATACAAGAAGCAATCAAAGAGAGGTAATCTGGATCATCGCAGCGGATGCCCGTGGCGCCTTGTTTGGAGCAGGTTGGCTGCTGCGAAACCTGGCTATGGAAAGACAGGCAATGCATCTTGAAATACCCCTTGATTATGCAACCTCTCCGGATTATTCCATAAGAGGTCATCAGATCGGATACCGCAGCATAGCCAATACATACGATGCCTGGTCGGTGCAACAGTATGAGCAATACATCAGAGAATTGGTAATCTTTGGAGGCAATTCCATTGAAAATATACCCATAGATGATGATAACCAGCGCTCCATCAGTGAGCATATGCAGATAAAGCCGGTAGAAATGAACCGGAAGATGAGTGAAATCTGTCAGGCTTATGATGTCGACTACTGGGCCTGGACACCCGCTACCTTTGACCTGCTCGATCAAGCAAAGAGAGCTGAAGAGCTGGAAAGGCACGAACAGTTTTATGCATCTTGCCCGCGCTTAAATCACATTTTTTTTCCGGGTGGCGACCCTGGAAACAATCATCCACGCGAGGTAATGCCTTATTTAAAAGACCTCCATACACGTCTTATAAAATATCACCCCGAGGCTGGCATCTGGATATCGCTGCAGGGTTTCAGTGTGGAGCAGGTTGATTATTTCTACAGATACCTCGAAGAGCATAAACCCGAATGGCTTATGGGCGTGGTAAGTGGCCCCAGCAGTCCTTCCATTGCTGAAACGCGGTTTAGGCTACCCAAAGATTACAGGCATCGCCACTATGCCGACATCACCCATACAGTACGCTGCGATTACCCGGTAGAAAGATGGGACCAGGCATTTGCACTCACCCTGGGGCGGGAGCCTGTTAATCCGCAACCATATTATTATGCCAGAATTCACAAAAGATATGCGCCCTTTACGGATGGTTTTGTCACATACTCAGACGGCAGTACCGACGATGTAAATAAAATGATCTGGAATATGCGGGGTTGGGATACTGAGAAAAGTGTGGAAGAAATACTGGAAGATTATGCTAATTTCTTTTTTGGAAAGGAACTATCAAAATCAGCCGCGTCAGGCATCCTCGCGCTGGAAAGAAACTGGGATGGGCCTTTGGCCGCCAATGGAGGCGTGGAAGCCACTTTTTCTTTCTGGCAAAACCTGGAAAAGCAATTTCCCGCTTTGCGACAGAACAACTGGCGCTGGCAGATGCTGCTCATGCGGGCTTATTACGATGTGTACACCCGGCGCAGATTGTTGTATGAGGAAGGATTAGAAAAGAAAGCCAATGCCATTCTCCTCCAGGCAGGGGAACTGGGCGCTCAGGAAAGTATGCAAATGGCACTGCAAATAGTTAAACAGGCAGATGAAAAACCTGTAGATCCGCAATTAAGGCAAAACATTGAAGAACTTTTTGCCTTGCTTTTCAAATCGATTGGCTTACAATCCAGTGTACCGAAGTTCGGGGCCAGCGGATCGCAAAGGGGCGCTTCACTCGATTTTGTAGATTATCCCCTCAACAATCGTTGGTGGTTGGAAGATCAATTTACAGAAATTGCCAGGCTTGCAGGCGAAGAGGAAAAACTTGCCCGGCTCAAGGCCATCGCTTTATGGGAAAACCCCGGCCAGGGCAGCTTTTATGATGATATTTCACATGTGCGCAGAGGCCCAAGAGTTAGCAGTACATCCTACGATGCTACCGATGTAGCATGGTGGAATGATGGACTAAGCCGTGAGCGACTTTCTTTTCAGCTTTTTCAGCGAAGTCCGGTGATTGAATATGATAACCTCGATCCCGGGGCGCGTTACCATATTCGCGTTTGTGGATCAGGGGATGCACTGATCAGGGTTGATGGTGTGCGCTTGCAGCCTATTGTTTACAACAAAGAGACCGGAACTTTTAAAGAGTGGATTGTTCCGCTTGAAATTTCACGAAAGGGAAAAATTAAGGTGACCTTCGATGTACCTGAGGAATCGCATATCAATTGGAGACAGTATTCCAAGATTTCAGATATATGGCTGCTTAAACAGTAATGGATACTTCCTCAGCAGACCCTGGCTGGCCCTCGTTAGCTCTGATAGAAAACGGGGGCCAGCTATATGGCTGAATTAATGATCTTTGAATATTATCTTATTTTGCTACCGAATGGTGTTTTCCAGAATGACGAAAGGCAGTCCGTTTTCTACCCAGCGGTTGAAATATTCGGTATAGTCTGTTCCAAAAAGCATATTGCCCAGGATGAGATCCATATCTCCGTCTCCATCGATGTCGGCAGCATCCATGACGATCCACCGGCCGTCGGGAGATTCAGCGAAGGTTGAGGCTTCAAATTGCATATTCCCTTTGTTTTCGAGGTAAACGAAGCTTTCTTCCGGAGAATTTTCATAATCTGGAAAGAAGGAAATGGCAGCTATGTCAATATCTCCGTCTTTGTCAAAGTCATGAGGAATGGCTCCGTAGGCACCATTGAGTTGGTAGAAAAAGCCTTCGGTAAATCGATTTTCGCCATCGTTGTAATAAATATAAATACCGTGGTAGTGCTTTATGATGGGATCGTAATCAGCATTATCTCCAACGGCCAGGATGATATCATCAAAGCCGTCGTTATTGAAATCAAATAAATTGAAATAGCTGGCCCCATAGGATGGCGGAAAGCGCAGAATGGTTTCTTCCTTAAAATTTCCATCACCCTGATTGTAGTATGCAAAAATTCCTTCGTCGCCTTGTGAGAGCAATCCAATGATATCTTGTTTTCCATTGCCATTGAGATCGCGTATGTAAGCCTTGGTAGCACCTGGTTTATTGCGTAAAACCCTTTTGCGGTAATTGCCTTGCTCATCCTGCCGCCACCACGAAAGCGAACCGGTGTGTTTACCAAATTCACTTATCACTATGTCTGTCAAGCCGTCGCCGTCAAGGTCGCCAAAATCAGCATGTACCGGTCTTTGCAGGTTTTGGATGATTTTTTTGGCACTTCCACCTCCAGGGCCGGGTAATTGCATCAGAAATCCGTGGTCATGATCAGATGGGTTGAAAGTACCGATAACCGTAGCATAAATATTCCTTTCATATTCGTTGATCCAAACAGCGCCTTCCGGGGTTCTCGCCGAGCGGACAACCTTTAGGGTGGTGGGGTCGACAATCGAAAGCCTGGAACTTGCCATATCACTGAAATAGATGCCATCATTTTCTGTGACTTTTACCAGATTGGTTGTAGGGTTATTGGATCGGAAGCCGGGCTTTACCAGTTTAAAGTGTTTCAGGCCGGTTTTGATATTTTTTTTCGGGGGTGCAGGTAGTTCAGCCGGGGCTTCATCGAGGTAATAGCGGGTAATTTTATTGTAAATGGCGGTATCAAGGGTTTGCTTTTCAGGAAATACATTCATTCGCTCTACAAATAAACGGGCTCGTCCTCCTTCAAACAGCGCTTCACGGGTAGTGTCGCGGTAAATGCCAAAATAGTAGGCCATTCTGGGCATCATAATTTCTTCCCATATATGCCGGTTGAGGAGGCTTGGCTCCGGAAAGAGGTGGCAACCCACGCAGTGTGTTCGGGCCAGTTGTTCTCCCGAAATTTGATCCAGCATTTCCCTGTCAAAAGTTTCTCCAGCGCTTGTTTGATCCGTATCTTTTTTTGATGAAGAGCATTGGATACCAAAAGCGGCAAGGAAAAATAGGGGGATAAAAAGTATTTTGTAGTTCACTTTAATGAGGTTTAAAATAGTCAATCATTATGATTCGACAGTGTTAACAAATTGTCGGGGCTTTTGGATAGGATGAATCAAAAATAGCAAAAAAAATGGTATTTGAAAATTGAGTAAATAGGGGATTTGACATAATGGTTTTGACGCAGTTCAAACCTTGTAATAGCATTGTCTTAAATAATCAAAGCCCGGCATAGAGATTCATCTATCACGGGCTTTTTTTAACTACGACGAATGAATTTCAATCTTACGCTAAGGCTCGCGGATTTTAGCAGATAAATCTACCGTAAATCGAGTTGAATTTCGGAAGTAAAACATTTCAATCCTGGAAATTTCAGCGGTAACTTTTCCTCCGGAAACAGTGACGGTGACCCTGTCTCCGGTTTTACCTTACTCCTTTTGTGTAGAACTTTTCAAACGCAAATATTCTTCTGCACTGGTAAGCCTGATGCCAAATTGCTTTGTCAGCTCTTCCATAATTACATGCGATTCGGTTTTGGCAGTCGCATAATTCAAGGCCATGATGTTGGACGCCGCCGGGTTAAATGGTTTCAAAACATAGGACATTAGTTTCATAATCACTGCCGGGGTGTGCTTTACCACGAGCTTTTTCCCAAGGACTTTTTCAAAGATTTGCACTACTTCGAGCATGCTCAGAGCCTCTGGGCCGCCAAGGTTCATAATGCTGTTTTTCACTTCCGGTAGATCAACCGCTATGGCATGAAAGGCGGCAACGTCATCTATGCAAATAAAACTATGCTTGTTTTGTCCAGTGCCAATAATTCCGGCTTCAGATTTGACTTCCATATTTTTCCGGATGCCATTGAAGAAACCCTTGGAAAACTTAAAGGGGCGATCCAGGGTTGCATTTTCAGCACCCTGTAAGGGCAGTTCGGTTCCCAGAAAGGCAAAACTAATATCCATAAAAGCATCGGGCCTGAATATCGTATAGTTTAATCCACTTCGCATGAGGTATTTTTCTACTTTTCGTTTAGCCGAACTAATGGGTACAAAATCATCGAGCTTGCCAAAAGATATGGCAGAGCAATAAATAAAATGTTGCACATTGGCAGATTTGGCAGCCTCTATCAGGTTGTAATAGCCTAGAATGTCTACTTTGATCAGATTGTCGCCTTTTTGCCTGGGTGAAACACTGTTGGCTGTGGCAATGATTACATCGATACCCTGACATACCGTTTTGAGGCTTTCAGCATCGGTGAGATCGCCAAACCTCACCTCGACTCCTGATGCAGAAAGATGCTGGTAGGAAGAATCAGGCCGCACCAATGCGATGACATTTTTGTGCCTTTCAATAAGTTTCCGGATAATGGCTGATCCCAATTGCCCTGAGGCCCCTGCGACCAGGATGTTTTCAGATTTTTTCATAAGGGTGGTTTTTTTTGTTGGGTATTTCAATATTATTATATTTTTGTTCAATTCAAAAAAAATTTCGATGAAACACCCATGAGAAAAGCCTTCTCACACAGGGGGATGCCCCGAATGCTTTCGGGGAAAGGGTGTTCCATCAGTCCTTTAAAAAACAAATTATAATCTGATGAAACCTCCATGAGAAAATGGTTCTCACACATGGGAATGATTATAATGGAGGTTCCATCTGACCTTAAAAAAACAATTATAAACAGATGAAAGAAGAAACCGATGCGCAACCGAAAAGAAGGGTTTATCCTTCTCTGGGTCAAAGCTTTGGCTTACTGGGCATACTGATCGTTATAACCATATTGACATCCTTCGCTTTAATGCCATTAAGTGAGGGCAAGCCCGGTATTCCCCTGGAATGGATCACTTTTTTTGGTTATTGTATTCCATTTGGACTGATTTGGTTCATCGCGAGAAGGGAAGGAGGAAATATTGATTATAATATACAATTTCCGGGGGTGTTCCTGATACTACTGGCGGTGGTTTTTACCCTGAGCTTCGGCACCTTACTCGATCCTGTGGTTGACCTCATACCCATGCCGGATGTCATTCGTGAAGCTTTTGAGAAAATGATCAGTGACCATTTTCTATCCTTTTTAACGATAGCGGTTGCAGCGCCGGTATTGGAAGAGTTGATATTTCGTGGCGTAATACTCCACGGTTTACTTCAAAGATATTCCCCGGTGAAAGCCATTTTCTGGTCATCTTTTTTGTTCGGTGCCGCGCATCTCAATCCCTGGCAGTTTATACCAGCTTTTCTCATAGGCCTGGCACTTGCCTGGATTTACATGAAAACCCGGTCTTTGTTCTTGTGTATTTTCATTCATTTAGTAAACAATGCTACCTCATATTTTTTAACCCTGAAATACAAAGATGTAGCCTTGAGTTTACGGGACCTGATTCAGGATGATGCTGTGTACTTTACTGTGTATGCAGGGGCTGTGATATTGTTTCTGGTATCGGCCTGGCTTGGGCTAAAGGTTATCCAACAACAGCGCCCGGAGGATAATTGGCGTTTTTCGGAAAAATCTGAAGAAAACGAACTGCCGGGTTCTTCTTAAAGCTTTTTTCTTGGGCTTTATCGGCATATTCTCTATCTTGTTTCATTCTTCTGTATTTTTTCGAAACAAGATATATAGCCGATGGATAAGCAACGCCGCAAATTTATTCGAAACAGCCTGATGGGTTCTGCTGCCCTGAGTATGGGTCCAGCCTTTCAAACCCTGGGATCTGAAGTAAAATCAATTGATTCAACGGAAAAGGTAAGAATTGGAGTCATTGGAGTCAGGGGTGTGAACTGGGGCAATCTCAATTCGGCACTAAAGCGTGATGATGTAGAATGTGTTGCCATTTCAGACATAGACGATAATGTAATTGCGGGTCGGCTGGCCGATTTTGAAAAAGGCCATGGTGGAAAACCTGATGTATACAAAGATTACAGGAAGATGCTGGAGCGAAAAGATATCCATGCAGTATTGGTGGGTACTCCTGATCATTGGCATACCTTACAAACCATTCATGCCATGGAAAGCGGTAAAGATGTGTATGTAGAAAAACCCCTTGCTAACAGTATAGAAGAATGTCTGGCCCTGGAGCGTGCCGGAAATCGTTTTAATCAAGTTGTGCAGGTCGGACAGCAGCAAAGAAGTGGTCAGCACTGGAACGATGCCGCGGACTATCTGCAATCGGGCGCTCTTGGCAGGATATCAAATGTTAAATGCTTTTTAAACTACGGAAATTCCCGAAAACTGGAAGCGGTACCGGATGCTGAGGTGCCTGAAGGAGTTGATTATAAATCATGGTTGGGACCTGCACAACTTCGCCCTTTCAATAAAGCCCGATTTCATGGCAGCTGGCGTTATTTTTGGGATTACGGCGGCGGCATAATGACCGACTGGGGTGTCCACCTGATTGATATGGTATTGATGTTTATGAAAGCCGAAAGACCAGAATCCGTCATGTCGACCGGGGGTAAATTTACCTTTCCCGATAGTGCGATGGAAACCCCTGAAAACCAAATTGCCGTTTATAATTTCAGTGATTTTGTCATGACCTGGGAACATACCATGGGCATTGGATACTGGCCTTTTGAAAAGCATCACGGCGTGGTATTTTATGGAGAAAATGGCATGTTATTGGTTGATCGAAGCGGTTGGGAAGTACGTGCCAATACAGAATTTTCTGAAGAAAAGGGCCGCAATGTCTTTCGCGCCGAACCTGTCCCGCATCAGTCAAACAAGGGCAACGACCGCGACGCACACCTAAGCAATTTTATTGATTGTATAAAAAGCCGTGAAAAGCCTGTATGTGATTTATCCATCGGAATAAATACGGCCATCAATGCCCACCTTGGAAATATTGCCTACCGGCTGGGAAGAAGCGTAAGCTGGGATGAGAAGAGCAAATCTTTTGGCAACGACAAAGCCGCCAATGCATTGATGAAAGCCAATTATCAAAACGGATACAAATTGCCTTAAACGACCCTTGAGTGGCATAGAAAAGATTTTATGTTGCAGGACTTTAGCTACCGGCAGGTGACAGAGGCAGGTGACGGGACGCATGAAGAATTATCCATGGAGGTAGTTTCACAAACCGAAGGCTATATGTATATTTATACGGCTAATGAGACCATGGAAGATTTGAACATTTTCTTCGACGATATCTCCATCACCCAAACCCACTCGCAGATACTGGCAGTCTACGACTACTACCCCTTTGGTATGGCATGGAATAACCCACTGAATCAATTGGATGTGCCGGTGAATAAGTACCTCTACAACGGTAAAGAACTCCAAAGTGAGCTGGGACTCGACTGGCTGGATTATGGGGCGAGAAATTACGACGCGTCAATTGGTAGATTTTTTAATCAAGATAGATTTGCAGAAAAATACTACTCTTTATCCCCTTATCAATATGCGGCTAATAATCCAATTAAGAATATAGATGTAAATGGTGATTGGATTTGGGTAATACATGATGGGCAGAATTATAAATATGATGGAGAAAAGTTTTATACTTACGATAAAGATCAAAGCAAATATGTTGAGTACAAATCAGAAGATGATAGTTTCTTAAATGGGGTACTACAAAGCTTAAATGATTTGTCTACTAAAACTAAGCAAGGCAATAAATTGGTTGGATTTTTTGCCAATGAAGATAATAATGCCTATTTGGAAATGGGATCAGCAGGTTCAGGCAACAGTGAAGGATATGGCAATATCACTATCGATCCTTCGCTAAAAGGTTCAGAAATACCTACTGAAAAGGGGATACAAGAAAGCCCGTTATGGCTGGATTTGGGACATGAATTAGCTCATACTCAAGATTATTTAACTAATGGAGAAAGTGTTTATGGAGTCTGGGTTGAAAATCCTAGCAACCCAAATAAGCCAATTAGAAAGTCAGAGAAATATGCAACTCATGTTGAAAATGCAATGAGATCTCAGGCAGGTTTGCCATTAAGGACGTATTATGCAAGTCAAACAAATGGTGGTTATGAACCAACGAGAATATTAAATGCAAATGGCAGCAGTAAATTTTATAATGTCTCGATTCCTTTTAATGGTAAGGAAATGCAGTCTAAAGTACCCCAAATGTATAGATTTTTATATAAAAGATGAAGTTAATTAGAATTGCGATTTATTTAATTATAATTTGTTTTTGTAGTTATTGTTCGTTGAGAAGAAATATCAATAAACAGGTAATGGCGACATATGAATTTTATGATGGGAAAATGCTGGGCGGTGACTATGTAAACAAAAATCGAAAGGCTATTCTTAAGAAAATCCCAAAAGATTTTTTAATTAACCTTGATTCGCTAATACTGATTGAAAAGGTTGTTTATTTAGAAAAGTATTATAATTGTGCGGTTTTTTCAGATTCATTAAGATACTTTTTTCAAGCACAAGGTTTGGAAAATCCACAATTAATTGATTTGAGCGTTAATCCTTTGCATAAACCTAAATTAGCTTTATATATATTTAATAGTTATAGAAAAGGTGAGATATTTGATATTTTGGAGGAGTCGAAAAAGACTACCATAATGACTCCATCAAATTCGGTTTTTCTTACTATTGTTAAAATTGACCACAGAAAAATTAATGTAAAAGGATACGACCTCAACGAATTCATACCAAAAGAAAAGCTTCGGGAGAGAGACTCATTAATAATGGAGATTAAGAAGAGATCTTCAAACTAATTAGCTACTAAACTTTGCATTTGCGTGCTGCTAAAAGATGAGAACAAGACCTGAAATAGCCGGAGTTTTCAACCCTACAAAGCGGCCACATTTTTTTGAAAGAAGTCTTTAAACTTTTTATTGGCAAGCATTTTATCTATGAGTTTAAAGATAGTTTGTTGTTTGTTGTCACAACGAGCTCTGAGCTCTGAACTTTTTTTCACCAAGCTCAAAAAATCTGTAAAAACAGGTAATGACACTACCCATACTTATTATGCGGGAGCTATACAATACACTAAAACCCCGGCAGATCAGGAGCCTGTTTTAGACTTTATGATGACCGATGAGGGCCGGGTAGCATTTAGCGAAACCACAGAGGGATTAAAGGGAACCTATCAGTACTTTATCAAAGACCATTTGGGCAACAACCGGGTATTGTTTACTACTGAAACGACCACCACTGTAATACAGGCGGCATGGAGCCAGAAAACGCAAGCCAGGAAATGCAGCTGTTCAGCAATGTAGAA
>JAFIEV010000083.1 GCA_020832305.1 Cyclobacteriaceae bacterium
TTAAGTCCCCATGCCGTCTCGAAAATTTTGTATCCTGCCCGTAGAAATTTTTTAAAGCTGGCAGCATAAGGCCTTAAAAGGCTTTATATTTATGTCTCGCAGGATGTATTGAAAGCAGAATTGAGGTTTTTAGACAGACTGGCGTGAACTAGCTTCGGGAACTGCCGCTATCGCTCAGTGTAAAAAAACCGAACATCAAAATGACAATAGGAAAAGAGTAAATTTGTAACTCATAAATTATATTAATCGGCAGTGACATTAGAATCGCAAAATATTGAGTTCAAAGTAACTTGGAGAGATGAATACCTAAAATGGATTTGTGGTTTTGCCAATGCCAGTGGTGGTAAACTATTTGTTGGTGTTGATGATAAGGGAAAAGTAACGGGCATTGACAACTACAACAAACTATTGGAAGAGTTGCCCAACAAATTTCGGGATATTCTGGGCGTCTATGCAGAAGTAAACCTGCAAGAGGAAAAGGGTAAGTATTACCTTGAAATCATAGTACCCCGTTTTGATGTGCCTATTTCCGTAAGAGGCAAATATTACGTCCGAACCGGAAGTATACTGCAGGAAATAACCGGATTGGCATTAAATGAATTCATTTTGAAACGCACCGGAAAAACCTGGGATAATATTCCCGAACAAAGAGCTTCCATAGATGATATTGACGAATCAAGCATAAAAGAATTTCTAAAAGATGCTCGAATCGTTAAGCGGATCAATGTTGAAGATAATATCAGCATTCCGAATTTACTGGAAAAACTGCGTTTGCTCGAAGATGGCCATTTGAAGAGAGCTGCTATTGTTTTATTCGGAAAAGATCCCGGGAAATTCTATCCAAACATTGCGGTTAAGATTGGTAAATTTGGTGAAACGGATGCCGACCTGAAATTTCATGAGGTAATAGAAGGCAATTTGACGCAACTCAAAGATTGGATTGGAGAAATGCTTAACGCTAAGTTTTTCATTCACCCGATAGACTTTATGGGAATGCAACGAATAGAATTAGATGAATATCCGGTTGCTGCTGTTCGGGAGATGATTCTCAATGCATTGGTGCACCGGAACTACATGGGATCACCTACACAGATTCGCTTATATGAGGACAATTTCAGCGTTTGGAATGATGGAGCCCTACCAGAGGGAATTTCCGAAGAAGATTTGAAGAAAGTACACCGTTCTAAACCAAGAAATCCACTTCTTGCAGATGTTTGTTTCAAGGCTGGTTATATTGATTCATGGGGACGGGGAACAATCAAGATCATTGAAGCTTGTAAGAATGCCGGATTGCCGGAACCGGTTTTAAAAGAAGAACAAGGAGGTTTCCTGAGCAAGATATTTAAAGACCGGTTTACCGAAGATCAGTTGAAGAAAAATGGGCTGAAGGAAAGACAGGTTGAAGCGATCCTATACACCAAAAAATATGGAGAAATTACAAATTCCAAGTATCAGGAGATATCTGATGTATCAAAAGCAACGGCTACGAGAGACATTAAGGAGTTAGAGGATAAAGGGATATTGAAAAATATTGGAACAAAAGGATCGAGTGCTGTATACAAACTGGGAGTTGGCTCATAGTTGGCTCAGTTGGCTCACAATGGGCTCATAATTGGCTCAATTGGCTCAAAGAACAAAACAAGGAAAGAATCAAATGAACAAAGAAGAACACCGAAGCGATAGCAGCATATATAACTCATGGCGGGTGGCGAGCTGTATGATAATAATTTATATTTACTTAATTTTATCATCGACGGATAAAAAAGCGCTTTGAACTCCGCCACAAGTCATGTATGCATAACGTCAGACTGTCTAAAAACCTAAAAGTGGATTTCATATTTTCTATTTGTTCTATAGGATGTATAGATATTGTTTTTTGTCTTATGACATGAAACTTATACCAGCCTGCCAAAGGCAGGTAAAGCACAGACAGACATCAGCTTACCCTCTTTCCTACCTGCCTGGAAGATTCAGTAGATACAGACGCGGAAGTCAGACTCATTGATTTGTTTGTGGATTCTCTGGATATCAATCCTATGGGTTTAAAATGGATTTTATAGACAACCTGCCAGAGGCAGGCAGGTATGCCAGAGGCAGACAGGTGGCAGACCTGCCTACCATCCGGGTGACTTATTAAAGCTTTTTTTACCAAAAGGAGCATAGACAGGTCCTCAGCAGATGTGGGATTTATGTTTACAGCCTATAACCTAAAACGGATCTTCAACCTGATTGACATAAAAGCGCTCAAGGCATACCTGAGGGTGCTCATCCCCTGTTTTTATCGCTATATGGCCCGTATGGAAGCCTTTTTAAGCCCCCATGCCGTCTCGAAAATTTTGTATCCTGCCCGTAGAAATTTTTTAAAGCTGGCAGCATAAGGCCTTAAAAGGCTTTATATTTATGTCTCGCAGGATGTATTGAAAGCAGAATTGAGGTTTTTAGACAGCCTGTCGCGAACTAGCTTCGGGAACTGACGTTGAGCGTCAGCTTAAAAAACCGACACCGAACAAATTAACGAAAAACATTGTTTCTAATTTTGGAAACTTTTGTTATCTTTGTGACGTTTAATAAGACAGTATTGAATGAGATTTTTCGAGACAAAATTTTTAGAAGAAGCGGACGAGTTCATTTCACAGCTTGACCCTAAGACTATAAAGAAAATCTTTTACAATATTGACCTTGCTGAACAGACCAATGACCCAAAACTTTTTAAGAAACTTCAAAATGACATTTGGGAGTTTCGGACAAAGTTTGCAGGACTTCAAATCCGACTTCTTGCATTTTGGGACAAGACAGATAACAAAGAGACTTTGGTAATAGCGACCCACGGTTTCGTAAAGAAAATTGACAAAGTTCCGGCAAATGAAATTGACCGGGCAGTAAGACTGAGAGACAAATATTTTAACAACAAACAAAAAAAGTAATCATATGGCAACTAAAGAATTAAAGACTTACTCACTTGCCGAGATGAAAGATAAGTATATCGGTAAAATAGGGACACAAGAGCGTGACGAATACGAATACGAACTTCGAATGGACGTTTTGGGAAAAATGATTAAAGCTGCAAGACAAGAAAGAAATTTGACTCAAGAAGAACTTGGACGACTTGTTGGGGTTCAGAAAGCTCAAATCTCTAAACTTGAAAGTAGTGCTAACAGTGCGACAATTGACACCATTATCAAAGTGTTTAGAGCATTAAAAGCAGAAATCAATTTTAACGTAAAACTTGAAGACAACTTTGTCAAACTCGCTTGACAGAAAAGAAAGCCGAACGCACAACAGGCGTTCCTATGTAAAGCAGCCGGAAGTATGAGGCAATCATCCAACATAAATTTCTTTTGAAACCCGCAACCAATAATGTATATACTTTAAGAAAAAGAAAATTGCGGGTTCATGAAGGCCTTTGAAATTTTAACACATTTTCTGAATAAACGAAGGCCAATCCTGGGAATAGCCTCCGTTTCGCAAGTTTTTTTATTGGGTCATACTAAGTACGTAATTTTCATTTACATAATCTATTTTGTTTTTTTCCATTATACTCACGCTCCTATTCCCGCAAGTTTGCGGGATATATTTAATTATGTTTTTAAATGGCCACCTACATCCATGTGATACTAATGTTAAAATGGTCAGTCACCGGCTTGCCTTGTGATACATGCGAATGTCCACTCACGCCTGTTATGTAATCTGCCCAAAAGGTTTTATAGAGTGATAATGGTAGTTAACAATCATTTTGTGGTTCTTTTACTTGTTTAAGGTTGCCTTATAATTAATTTGATAAGGGGTTTCTGATTTTATAACAGAGAGTATTCTGCACAATAATTTTCTTGCTATTTTGATAAGAACTGTTTTAGAATTTTTGCCATGGTGTTTTCTCCAGTATACCTGTAAATCAGGGTCTCTTCTTACAGC
>JAFIEV010000010.1 GCA_020832305.1 Cyclobacteriaceae bacterium
TTTTCATCAATCAGAATAGACGATAATCTATTTGATGGCAAAAGTTATTATTTCCAGGAAGTCAATATAATGGGTTCATTGTTAAGTGAGGTTGAATCCCCTCATCAAAACCTATTCATATTAGATGAGGTTTTTAAGGGGACTAATACAATTGAAAGAATTGATTCGGCCAAAGCAATTCTTTCCTATTTAAATCGCAAAGAGAATATTGTGGTTGTATCTACCCATGACATTGAGTTGGCTGACATGCTTGATAACGAATATGACTTGTATCACTTCACCGAGACAGTTGAAAAAAATGAACTTCATTTTGACCATAGTATAAAAGCAGGTCAACTAAGGACAAGAAATGCTATTAAAATATTAGAATTATCAAATTACCCAGTTGAGGTGATTACAGAAGCAAGGAAAATAACTGAGACTATTACAAGCAAGATACTAAAATGATAGCTAAGGACCCAGCTAGCTGCCAACAGCACCTACCCATAATTTGTCCCGGTTTACCAGGAAATTTCGTTTCAGTGGTTAAAGCAAGCTTTCCCGAGGGACCGGGATATCAAAGTTTCCCGCTTCTGCGAGACAAGTTGTGTTTGGTTGATAGTGAACTCCGTAGGATGATAATCCAACGGGGTGAAGTGCTTCGATATCGCCACCACCCTAAAAACGGGAAAGGGAGACTTTCACGCACAGCTTGTACCATCCAAACGGGAGTTCTGTAGGAAAGTGGAGGCGAGATTCCTTTGTTTGACCCGATAGTGGTGCATGATAAAATGACCTCCGATTTAAAAAATTCGTATCTTTAAGAAAGATTAAAAAAATGGAAACTATTAGGATCGATATCTTGAACCCAACAGCTAAAGCTCTATTAAAGGACTTGGCAAATTTGGATTTGATAAGGATTAGGAACGAAAGTTCTGAGAATGACTTTTCCGAGTTATTAAAAAAATTCAGAAGTAAGTCAGATCAAGCTCCTGGTTTGGAAGAAATCACAAAAGAGGTTGAGGCTGTTCGCAAAGCCCGCTATGAAAAATAGAAGGGTCATTTTAGATACTAACCTTTGGTTTATCTTATTTGGCAAAAAAAGGAGCGTTTTACGAAGCATTTACGGAAGATCAGAAAGATTTTATTGACCAGCTTGAACCACTTAATATTGAAGCGAGATATCCTACACACAAGGAAAGATTACTGAGAAGTCTTACTCACGTAAAATGCCTTGAAATCATTGAACAAACAAAAGAATTGCAACAATGGATAAAGGAGAAGCTATAGAAAAAGCTATGCAATATAAACTGTTACTTAGGGATTACTTTGACCTTGAATCGGTATACCTTTTTGGCTCTTATGCAAATGATACAAACAGAGAAGATAGCGACATAGATGTAGCAGTTGTTGTAAAAAAGATTTCAGGGGACTATTTTGCAGTAAACCCCTTGCTTTGGAAGTTGAGAAGACAAATTGATGATAGAATTGAACCAATTTTAATCGACAAGTATCATGATAAATCCGGTTTCCTGGATGAGATTAAAAGAACTGGAATAAAAATTGAAGAACCCATAACCAAACACAGCATACTATAGCTTAGCGCACGCTACCTTATACAAGTACCTGCTTCGCCGAAAGGATCCTGTGACTTTTACCCAAAAAAACTAAAGCAGGCATGATTCTGTGCATCACAATTCTGTTTATAAATGCATAGAAAAGCCACAATTCTGTTAATTTTCTTGAAATCAAACGACTTGTTTTTGTAAGTTAGCGGCATGTATACATTAAGCATGGTGGCATAAAATATTTTATTTATATGAAAACTGTACTGATAACCGGCGCAACTTCAGGCATAGGAAAATCAACCGCAACCGTCCTTGCCAATGAGAAAAAATATAAACTCATACTTTGCGGAAGAAGGGAAGACCGGTTAAGCCAATTGAAATCTGAATTGGGAAGTTTAACAGAGATACATACCCTGAGTTTTGATGTCAGGGATAAAAACGCGGTATTTTCAAGCATTGATAGTCTTCCAGATGGATGTAAAGAAATCGATATCCTCATCAACAATGCCGGAAATGCACATGGCCTTGATCCCATTCATCTGGGAAATCCCGACGATTGGGATGCCATGATAGATATCAACGTAAAAGGTTTGTTATACGTAAGCAAGGCGGTGGTTCCCGGCATGGTAGAACGTAAGCAAGGCCACATCATCAACATTGGCTCCATTGCCGGTAAAGATGTCTATCCCGATGGCAATGTATATTGTGCTTCTAAATTTGCCGTCGATGCCATAAGCCAGGGTATGCGTATTGACCTTGCAAAACATGGTTTAAAAGTTTCGGAAATAAAGCCCGGCGCCGTTGTTACAGAATTTTCACAGGTTCGTTTTAAAGGGGATGACACCCGTGCCAATAAAATCTATGAAGGTTTTACCCCTATGACCCCTGAGGATGTAGCCGAGATTATTGCTTTCGTGATCAGCAGGCCTAAGCATGTCAACATTGCAGATCTTATCGTGCTGGCACAGGCACAAGCCAGTGGTTCAGTTATTTACAGAAACCAAAGCTGACAGAACGTGGTGAGGAATGGGTTGGTGGGTTGTTTAGATGGTTAGCTGGTGATTTAGTGATTTGGAGGTCGAAGCTCGAAGTGCAGCTATGAGCTCTTTCCCTACCCTCCCTGTTGGAGGTGCACCAACAACAGGGAGGGTAGAGAATTTCCGTACAATTCCCTATGAGCTACGAACCACGAGCTCTGAGCTCCGGAATTCTCATCAAAAATTAACTTTTAAAATTCAATGATAATTCTTTAGTTGCATATACCCTTATAACGCAATACATTCTATGCAACCCAGATATATCAACCCTTTTACCGATTTTGGTTTTAAAAAAATTTTTGGCTCTGCCAATGCCAAAGATATCCTCATCGATTTTCTAAACCAGGTACTCGGAGGTGAAGAAAAAATCAAGGATCTTACCTACAACAACCTCGAAAAGCTCGGCAATTCCAAAAATGACAGAAATTCAATTTTCGATATCTATTGTACCAATGAAAAAGGCGAGCACTTCATCATCGAATTGCAAAACGCTTCGCAACGATGGCTCAAAGACAGAAGCATTTTTTACGCTACTTATCCCATCCAGGAACAATCAGTAAAAGGAAAAGGCTGGGACTACGAACTCAAAGCCACCTATACCATAGTGATCATGAACTTTCCACTCATGGATGGTGATCAACGGTATCATAAGGTAGTAAAATTAATGGATACGCATACCAACAAGGTATTTTTCGACAAACTATGTTTTGTATATCTGGAAATTCCTAACTTTACCCTTGAGCTTGATGAACTTAACAATGATTTTGATCGTTGGATATATGTACTAAAACACATGCACCGTTTGCAGGATTTACCTGATAAATTGAAAACAAAGATATTTGAAAAAGTATTTGACATCGCTGAAGTTGCCAACTTAACGAAGGATGAAATGAGAGCCTATAGTAAAAGCCAAAAAACCATTTGGGACAATTATGCCGTAATGGAGTCTGCCAGGCTGGAAGGCATGGAAAAGGGACTAGAGAAAGGCATGGAGAAGGGAATAGAGAAGGGAATAGTGATTGGAATGAATAGGGCTGGAGTAAGTATTGAAAAAATTTCTGAAGCCACTGGACTTTCGATAGATGAAATTAATAAAATATTGGCGGAAAACCCTTGAGCCATCTTGAAAGGCTCCGGACAGTTCTTCCTCCTGCTTTTCCAAGAACTCCCACATAATGAATAACGCATCGGAATAGAAGCTGGAAGGATAAAGAAATGCAATTTAAATATAACCCCTTCATGGTTTTTTGATGACGCGTTTCAAACGCTGCGTGTCGGTCGTAAAAAACAACAATGTGCTTTAATGTTGATTTTCGTCCTCGTTTTAAACGAGGACGATACTGGCGTGTTAATCGTTTCACTCCCTTAACACTTAACATTTAACACAGTCATAACCCATATCGCATCACGGATCACGATGTGGCTTTCCAGCACGTCCTGGCAGTTGCCAGCACTTTGGCATCGGCAGGACGGATGAGCTTATGAAATATTTCCCGGTCGTTATCCGGCGAACTGTGGGCTATTTCAAGTACATCAGATGGATTGGCTTCGGCTAAAAAAGCAATATCCATTGATTCCAGCATATGATGTTTGTGAAAATCAAAGTCCAGGGCATCGAGCATCCACCTGAAATAAATGAGGTTGTTTACATGATGGTTTATATCCACATCATGCCATCTTACCCTTACTTCTTCAGCCCGATTCAGCGCTACTTCGTCCAGCGAAATATTCTCAAAGGCAGGTACTTCCCTGTCGGGCAACAAGACTTCCAGCGCTTTGATAAAATCAGGCATAAGGGCAATTCTACGTTTCGATAAATTGATCACGATCCAGTAAGACATCGCCGTGGCTATGATCTCATTTTTTTCATTCCGAACATTAAATCCGCGTTCTGCGACATATTTACCGGCGCCCAGGGGCCAGGTTTCCACCACCACTTTTTCAGCAATGGCGGGCAGCTTTTTGATGGTAAGGCTAAATTTTGACAGGGCCCAGGAAAGCCCCTGCTCCATGAGCATATGGGTAGAAGCACCCAGTTCAGTGGCATGTTGCCAGGCAGCTTCCTGAAGCAAACCTGTAAATGCAGGAATGGTCATGCGGTTAAACATATCGGTTTCGGTTGCCCTCACCTGAAAAGTATAGTATTGTGCCTCAATTTTTGCTGCCATCATCAATGTTTTTGCTTTTCTGATTTAATTGCTTTTGCAATTCTATAATATTGTATTCACCTTTACTACAAATATAACATTAAATACACCTGTTTATGATCGTCGTTCGGGGTTTACACAAAAGCTATCAGGGTAAATTTGCCGTGAAGGATTTGAATTTTGAGGTACCCAAAGGAAAAGTACTCGGCCTGCTCGGTCCCAATGGAAGTGGAAAATCGACTACCCTGGGATGTATTCTGGGGACAGTGTTGCCTGATATGGGGCAGATATTGTGGGCCACTGAACCCATGGACTATACGCATCGCATGAAAACGGGTGCATTGCTCGAATCTCCCTTTTTTTATCCTAACCTCAAAGCAAAGGATAACCTGAAAATACTGGCTACCCTTAAATCAATCGATGAAAAAGACATTGACCGGGTATTGGAACTAACCGGCCTTACAGGCGTTGGTAAGAAAGCATTTGCCCAGTATTCTACCGGAATGAAACAGCGACTCGGCCTTGCCGCCACCCTTATGGGCGCCCCTGAGCTCTTAATACTCGATGAGCCTACCAATGGTCTCGATCCTGAAGGTATAGCCGATGTGCGCAATATCATTCAAAATATCGCTAAAGAAGGTAAGACCATCGTGCTGGCAAGTCATATGCTCGATGAAGTACAAAAGCTTTGCGATTATGTTGTGGTACTCAAGCAAGGGGTAAAGCGCTTTGAAGGTGAGGTCTCGGGCTTGATGCAAGCAGAAAAAGGCATCGTTATCGGTGCTGAAAATATGGAAGCCTTAAAAAGTGCTTTGTCAACCTATACCGGTGTAGAAAGCATGCAGGCTGAAGGAAACTACATGGTGGTAATCCTGAAGGCCGATTATAAACTAAGCGAGCTCAGCACCTACCTTGTCACCCAGGGCATAGACATAAGCCATATAAGCGCCAGGCAGGGCAATCTGGAACAAAAAATTCTTGAAATTTTAAAATCTTAACCTATGATGCGGCTCTTGCAAGTAGAATGGCTTAAAATTAAAAGCAGTAAAGCATTGTGGATACTGCTCGGACTGTATGTTTTGGTGGTCTTTTTGTCGTTCAGCAATTTTAAAAACCTGATCAACGGGCTTACCGTCACCTTTAATCAGGTACCGGATATGGATTTTTCCCTGCAACCGATTTTGGAGTACCCCGATGTATGGCACAATCTTACCTATCTGGCTACTTTTTTCAGGATCATACCTGCCCTGCTAATCATTATCTGGGTGAGCGATGAATTCGGCTCAAAAACCCTGCGATTTATGGTGATCAATGGAATGCGCCGTACTGAATTCTTTACCGGCAAATGGCTGCTGGCATTTTTTCTATCGATTTTCTGTACATTGGTTGTAGGTGTGTATGTAGCCATAGTCGGCGTTAAGCCTGATGATCCTGCCGTGTTTTGGCAAGGGTCCTCTTTTCTGGCCGCATTCTTTTTATCCTGCCTGGCCTATTTTACCATGGCCATATTCATCAGTATTTTATTAAAAAAATCAGGAACGGCTGTATTGCTGCTTTTGCTCTATGGCTGGCTGCTCGAACCGGTGTTATCCTTGTCTGTCCATTCAGATTACAGGGCCTATTTGCCGATGAAAAGTGTGGATGCGCTTATTCCTTTTCCCTTTTTAAAATATGTTGATGTGCCGGTAATGGCATCGCCCGATATTATCCTGGCCTTGCCTGTGCTTGTTTACATTTTCATCTTTTCTTTTGGCAGTATTGTATTGTTAAAAAAAGCAAAGCTTTAAACAGATTGATATCCAGGATTAGACCATTGACTACAACCGGCGTTAAACTTTAATGCAGGATATATTCGTTGTATACTGTAACAATTCCATATTTTTAAAATCAAATTGTTGAAAAAGGGGTTAACCAATACATAAAGAAAGTAAAACAGCAGGCATGAAATTTTTACATCCCGGATTTTTATATGCGTTGGCCTTTTTAGCCATTCCGGTCATTATACATTTATTCAATTTCAGAAAAGCGGTAAAAGTATACTTTTCAAATACCCGTTTTTTGAAAAATGTAAAAGAGTCGACTAAATCCAAAAGGAGGTTAAAGCATTATCTCATTTTGGCAAGTCGCATGCTTTTTCTGTTTTTTCTGGTAATGGCATTTGCTCAGCCTTATATTCCTTCCGGGGTAGACGAGCCTGAGGCAGAAAATGTCTATATATATCTCGACAATTCAATGAGTATGTCAAACGCCGTAAGCAATGAAGGCAGGGCGCTGGATCTGGGGCTTTCATTTATAGATCAGATTACGCGTTTGTATCCAGGCAACACCAATTTTAAATTGCTAACCAATGCTTTTGATCCATCATCCCAAACTTTTAAAACCAGAGATCAGATACAGGAACTGGTCACCGAAATAGAGCTAAGCCACGTTTCCAGAACAATGGCAGAGGCTTACAGCCGTTTACAAGCAGATTTTGGACAAAGCATTACCGGTAAAGATGTATACTTCATTTCCGATTTTCAGAAATCAACCCTCGGCGAATTGACAGACTGGAAGCCTGATAGCATAGCCAATCACTTTCTGGTGCCCATATCTTTTTACAATAATCACAATGTTTTTATTGATTCGGTGTATTTGGCTTCTCCTTTTCTGATGGCTGAGGAACAAAACGTTCTCAATGTGGTGCTTCGCAACACCGGTGAAGAAGACATCGAAGACCTGATGATAAAACTATTTGCCAACGAAGTACAAACGGCCACATCAAGTGTGACCATACCCGCTTCGGGAACTGCAGAAACCTCCTTCAGGTTGAGCTTTACACTTCAGCCTTTTAACCGTTGCCGATTGAGTTTTGAGGATTTTCCGGTAACATTTGACAATGATTTTTATTTTATTCTTCGCTTAGAGGACAAGGTGAATATTCTGGAAATTAAAGAAACCGATCAGGTAACTCCGGTGCAAAAGGTGTATGCCAATACGCGTTTGTTTAATTTCAACAGCCAGAATGTACGAAACCTCAACTATAGTCTGATCGATCAATCTGACCTGGTAGTTTTGCATGCACTCACTTCCTTAGACCCCAGCCTTTCAACAATACTGCAAAATTATACAAGAGCAGGTGGAGACCTTATTATTATTCCTGCGCCAGGATTTGATCCGGCAGCCCTTAATGTATTCATCAATACAGGGATTAGCGTAGTACCCGATGCCCCCGATGTCGCCATTGCTATGCCAGATGCGAGTAATCCTTTCTTTTATGATGTTTTTGAACGCACAGATGAAAATTTTGAAATGCCAAAAGTACGGAGCCTGCTCAACTGGAATCAGGACAGATTTACGCTGCTTCAATTGCGCAATGGTGTTCGCTATCTGTCAACCTTTGGTGATAGGGAAAATATATATCTGTTTGGCAGCCCTTTGGAAGATCTTTTTACCAACCTGCACCGGCACGCATTATTTGTGCCTGTTATGTACCGCATAGCCTCTTTTAGCAAAGAAAGCAACTCAGGCATGTATGCTTCCATAAATGAGCCTGTGGTTGAAGTGAAGATCGATTCAGTGGCGCCACAGCAAATTTATAAACTCAGAAATGATGATGGGGAATGGATACCGGCACAAAGAATCAGTGGAAACCAATTGATAATGGAAATGCCAAAATTCAGTATTCAACCCGGTTTTTATGAATTAATACAAGAAGGCAAACGCATAGATATCCTGGCCTTTAATACCGATAAGAAAGAATCAAGACTGCAACAGTATCTCCATACAGACCTCAGGACAGCCTTTTCACAATTTGAAAATGTAAAGGTATTTGATGTTTCTGCAGAAAACGAATTCAATCGTGAAATGCAGGCATATCGCACAGGAATTCCTTTGTGGAAGCTTGCCATCATTCTTAGCCTGTTTTTTTTGCTGACTGAAACGATGATCATCCGTTTTGTGAAATAAAACTACTTTTCATTTCTGTCTGCGGAAGGCCTTGTTTGCCAAATGTTTACTATAGACCATCTTCCCGAAAATTTTTTATATATTTCTCATGCACTTTTTTGAAAGCAAGAATTAAATCGTTATTTTCATATTTTAACGACGAATATTCATATTATTTGGGTTAAAATTATTTTTTGGATGGGTTTAAATATGTTGTGGTTGCGGAAAATGGCCTATAATCCCTTTGTGATTGCGATGATCATAACAGGATTTACAGCATTTTTTTTACCCCAATTTTTTGACAGGTATCAGATATCATTACTTGACCGGGAGGTGCTCGAAAAGGATAAAACCATTTATTACAAAGATTTAGATCAGGATGGCACGCCAGAAATGATTCGCATGATACAATTTCAGTCAGCGCCTGCTGTGGAATTCAGAAACCTGCAAAACCGGCATATTTATACCTGGAATTTCAAGAATGAGTGGATAGAGCCAAATAAGGCTGTATTTGGCGATTACAATCGCGACGGGTTTCAGGAGATCTATGTTTTTACACAATCGGGCGATTCAGTTTTTGTGAATGGCTTTCAACTGTATCCAGTACCGACGATTATCTTGGATAATTTTTTTATTACCTGTGTTGCAAAGCACAACAATAAAAATGACTTTTCCATAATTCCAGCAGGGTTGGCTGATGTTAGCGGAGATGACTATCATGAACTTATCTTTGCCATCACGGCCCATTTTGTACTACAGCCCAGGCAGTTATTTGCCGTAGATATACATAACCATCAATTGATTCATTCACCACCTACGGGAATTCATTTCAATCCGCCTTTATCCATTTTAAATGGGGGAGAAGATGGTACAGGTATTATTGTGGCTTCTAACTCGGCTACCAATAATATTAAAGATATTAAATACCAGCCATACCACGATGGGCATAGCTGGATTCTGCTGTTTGGAAAAGGTCTTGAATTGACCTGGGATCCGATTGCCCTTCCCGGGCCAGGATCATTTGTACAAAAATGGCCGGTAAATCATCAAGGAAATAGCTACATTTTGTGTCTGTATCAAAATGTAAGCAGCGATACTACTGATTGTATATTTTATACCTATGATGCCCGTGGAAATCTTTTAAAAAGTGTTACATGGCAAAACCAACCGGGGAGAAAAACGAGTATTATCCCCGCTGAGCCCGGCATGAGTAGTTATCTGATGGTAAGTGGTGGCAGTGATGAAGTGCACCATATCGATCATGAACTCAATATCGAATATGCTGCCAGACTTAAAGCGCCCTTCAGACAAGTATTGGCTATAGATGCTGCCTATGAGTGGCCCATAAAGTTCCTGCTAAGCCATGACAATTTTCAGGAGGTTTATGTTGCCGATCATCAATTCAGGCATTTCAGCAACACGCTTGTGCTCAATGCAGATTTTTCGAGAAATACATTGCATTGTGACCTGATTAGCCACCAGCCCAATACTACCATTTTGTCGCTACAGGCAGGAAACAGCCTTTATCTGCTTAAGATAGGCCGCAATCCTTGGTACGATTTTAAGTATATACTCTTACTGGCCATATTTTTGGCCGTTGCAGCTTTAATTTTTACAGGCAAGAAAATGCAATCTTTACAAGATGCCCGTAAAAGGCATCTCGAAGAGCGAATAAACCGCCTGCAAATGAATGCGGCTGCTTCCCAATTAGATCCGCATTTTACATTTAATGCGATAAACTCCATTGGTACGGTAATCCTGGAAAGCAAAAATGAAGAGGCCTACAGTCACTTGCTGAAGTTTTCAAAACTAATGAGAATTTCCCTTGAAAATGCTGATAAAATTTCATACTCGCTGGCTGAGGAACTGCAATTTGTCAGACACTACCTTGAATTGGAGAAAATACGCTATAAAGACCGCCTCGATTATACCATTGAGGTAGATTATGCAATAGATCAAAGTATATCTGTGCCTAAAATGATTATCCAGATTCATGCAGAAAATGCCATCAAGCATGGTTTGCGTCCAAAAAGGGATCAAGGTTACCTTAGTATTCGCATTTTCAAAAAAGGTCGGAAAATTTCCATTATTGTTGAAGATAATGGCGTAGGTCGTAAAGCCGCATCTGACCTGAACCACAGTAAAATAGGCTTTGGAAAAGGTTTGAAAATTACTGAAGAAATGATACATTTATTCAACAAAATATACGGAAGGGATATAACGAGGACATTTGAAGATCTATTTGTCGGTGAAAATGCCTCAGGTACCAGAATATGTATTCAGTGGAGCCTCTAAAAACAGCACTATGGAAGAGATTCGGGAAATTAGCGTGATTATATCTGATGATGAGGTCGACGCTAGAAAGAGTTTAAGGATTTTGCTTTCAAATTTTTCCTTTATCAATATTGTTGGGGAAGCGAAAGACCTGAATGAAACATTTGAATTGATAGCCGGTCATAAACCCGATATAATTTTTTTAGACATTCAATTTCAAGCACAAAATGCTTTTGATTTGATAAGGCGTCTGCAGGGTGTTAATGCAGATTGCACCATTGTTTTGGTTACTGCACACAAGGTTTTTTTGCATGAGGCGATAAAAAATGCCGTATTTGACTATTTGTTAAAACCGGTAGATCCCCATGAGTTGGGGGATACCCTTGAGCGCTTTGCTAAAATCAGGGCTAAAAAGAAAGAAGTAAGGGAAGCTGAGCCGTATAAAAATAAAATAAGATTTGGAACCAGAAGCGGCGCCATTTTTATCAACCCGGAAGAAATTGTCTATTGTAAAGCGGAAGGAAATTATACTCGTCTGGTATTAAATGAGCATCAAAGTGAGTTGGTTTCCTTCAACATAGGCCATCTGGAAGAAATGTTACGTCAACCCTATCTTTATAGAATCAACCGATCTTACCTGATTAATTTAAATTATCTATCAAGGGTAGATAAAAATGCCAGATTGATATGCTTTCATAAAAATCATGATGTCCTTACCCTCAAGGTAAACCCCAAAGATCTTTCATTACTGAGATTGTAAAATTGCAGTTCGTACAATAAGTCCCATAGTTCATACAGAAAACAGGGGGGTTCATACAATAAGTCCGTTTTGCTATTTTATTCTATTGCTGGCTAATGTATATTCAAAAAATGAAAGTAGCTGCATTAGTTATTGTACCAAATTTCATATGGATCATGAAAGTTCAGTTTGCAGAGATGCCACCCGAAAAAATCATTTTTATACTTGTACTTATTGTGACAATTTTGATTCTGGGCGCTTTTTGTATGCAAAGCAAGGCTTTGGACAAAGGCACTGATCTGCATCAATATAAAGTACATGAAGAGGCGCGGCAAAAGCATATAGTGAGTCATCCCAAAAGACACCGGATGATTAAATAAATGAATTCACAGGTATTACGCTGCAACCTATATAAGGGAAGAGAGGCTTACCGCTAAGGCAGCCTCTTTTCTGTTTATTAAGGGGTTTGCATCAACCCGGATGTTTCCATTTGCCCCTGTATTCCCTCTTGAGCAGTTTCGTTGCTTCGGGGTTATTGATGACTGATTTCTTCTCAGTATCCCATCGCACTATTGATTTGGTTTGATAAGCGATCATTGCCAATTGTACCGAAGCAGATGATTGAAAAGCGTCTTCTACGGTAGAGCTTAGGGCAGATGCATTTTTATTTCTAACGGCATCTAAGAACTCACCAACATGTCTTTCCTGCATTCCGGGTGTTGGGATCGAAAATTCTTGCTTTTCCTGATCTTTGCCCGTTGGCATCACTACCATTTTGCTGTCTGAGGCAAATATCGTAGCTTTTTCGCCGTAGAAGAAAATGCCATTATTCGTTGATGGGTCCATGCTTCCGGTTCCCCACATCCTGTGTTGCCATACTACCGGGGCCTTTGGGAAGGCCATATGGGCAATTAAAGTATCAGGTGTAGTGATTTTATCTTTTAAATGCATTATGCCACCACTGGTTTGGAAACTTTCCGGCATCTGATCACCCATGATCATACGTATGCTGTCGATATGGTGAATACCCCAGTCCACCAGGTGGCCATTGCCAAATTCTTTTTCCAGGCGCCATTGAAAATGACCGATACTAGGCCTGTAGTCAAGCTTTGGAGCCGGGCCACACCAGGCATCCCAGTCGAGCGATGGTGGTGGGCTTTGTACAGATGTATCAGCAACGTTGGGGTTATAATGTATCTGGGCACCAATTTGAAGTATTTTTCCGGCTTCACCACTCTCAATAAATGCCCTGGTTCTTTTGAAGGCTTCGCTTTGTCTGCGTTGAAAACCTATTTGTACGATATTACCTGCTTTTTTTGCTGCATCTATCATAGCCAGGCCTTCTTTTACATCGTAGGCCAACGGTTTTTCACAGTATATATCATATCCTTTTTTACAGGCAGCAATAAATTGAAGTGCATGCCATTGGGGTGGAGAGGCTATAAACACCACATCTATCCCTTTCATGTCGAGGAGTTCCTGGTAGTCTTTATACGTTTTAGGCCGGCTTCCCTGAAGTTTTTCAAGCTCATCGGCACTTTTTGTGAGGTGATCAGTATCCACATCACAAATGCCGGCAAATTCAACATTACCTTCTTTCAGGGCAGCTTTGGCTATGACCATTCCATACCAACCTGTTCCAATCAATGCTATTTTCAGCTTTTTACCGGCAGCTGATGCAGGGATGTAAAAAGAAGATGCAATGGCTGCAGAACCCATTGCTGTTGCGGATATAAATTGTCTTCGGTTCATTATAATAAAGGTTACGTTGTTAACCTTAAACTTATAAAAAAACCAGATTAAAATTTATATTTTCAGCAACGCTCTTCGTTTTTTCTTATTTTTTTCCAGTAAAAGGCGGGTCAGTTCTTCAGCCTCGACATTCATACTGTTAAATATCGGCACATCGGTAAATTTTTTTAACTCCTGCACATGTAAAGGTGAGCTTGAGCAAACGCCTGAAATGGCATCGGGTTCCAGTCCGAAGGTGTCTTTTAATACTTTTAAGCCACCTATGGCGCCAAAGGCATCGGCAGCACAAAAAATAAGTTTATGTATGCGCTCTCTTACTTCTTCTGAAGCGAGTAACATAGAGGTTTCACGCTGTACAATGCCATCGGCCAATTCAACTACCCAAAAATTCTCTTTATTGTTTGCATATTTTAAATCGAGGGTGTTGAAAATATTCAGCATTTCTGCATCTGTAAGCATATACGTTGAAGGATAACCCAGATAGGAAAAATCGGCATAGGGGTTGGCACCTGCATCGTTCATATGCAAGATATCTTTGAGGCTTGAGGTACCGGTAACCTTGGAAGCGCGTACATCATGTCCCATGGCACTGAGTGCCCAGCAACAAGAAACTGCCGCCATACTTTTTCCTGAATTCATGGCGGTGCCTACCACCAGGATCATTTTGGCCCGGGGGTATTTTTTTACATCGTTTTTTGCTTTGACCAATGGGAAATCCTTAGTATTGATTATTTTTCCCTGTGCATCACAAGCATAACCAAATACCCGCACTTTTGTCGGGCCAATAACTTTTGAACTTTTTGTAATTACTTCTCCAATAACTCCCGAACGTGCCAGCAGGTCAGCTTTGTCTGAAAAAACTTTGGGAACGAGCCCTTCGTAATAGTCAGGGGCATAACGATTTCCATAGACGAACAAAGCATAGGAACCTTTTCGGATGGAGTGAATTCTCCCTTGGGCGTTTTCCAGGGACTGGTGTTGCCCTACCTGACTTATGGATCCCAAAACAACATCACCTACTTCCGGTGTTTTATCAGTTATAAGGTATCCTTTAACATATTTTCTTTCCAGCGTAAAAGCAGCGCTCGGAAGAATATAGCCCTTTGGTATTTTTTGCATATAGATCAGTTAAAAAGGCCACAAAGGAAATCAATAGAAATTAATTTTCATTCAATTTGATGTAAAATAATTATCATACTTTTGCTGATCGTGTTGGTATCAAGCAGGACGTAAAGATTTATGAGCAAACGAAAAAATGAAACCGTTCCTTATACCCTCGTAATACATGGGGGGGCAGGCACCATTTCTAAAGCGAGACAAAATGAAGCATTAGAAAAAGAATATAAAAAGGCCTTGAGGGAAGCGCTTCAAAAGGGGGGTGAAGTTCTGAAAAAGGGAGGTAGTGCCCTGAGTGCTGTAAGGGTGGCAGTCAGGACTATGGAGGATTGTCCGCTTTTCAATGCCGGCAGGGGAGCAGTTTTCAATTTTCAGGGTGGTCATGACCTCGATGCTTCTATTATGGATGGTAAAACACTTAAGGCAGGGGCCGTGGCCAACATCCGCAATGTGAAAAACCCGGTTGAGTTGGCTTATATTATCATGAAAAAGTCCCAGTATGTTTTACTTTCAGGTGCCGATGCCCTGGATTATGCCCTTGAAAATGGATTGAAAATTGAAGATTCTCAATACTTCAGGACTGAAATGAGGTATCAGCAATGGTTAAAAGCCCGCGGTTCTGATCATATGTTTCTGGATCATGATACGCCGGTAGATGATAAAAAATTTGGTACGGTAGGTGCCGTTGCCCGGGATAAAAGAGGAAACCTGGCTGCTGCTACTTCTACCGGAGGCCTTGTCAACAAAAGATATGGGAGAATTGGCGATAGCCCCATTATTGGTGCCGGTACCTATGCAAATAACCATACCTGTGCGGTTTCCTGTACCGGTAAAGGGGAATTTTTTATTCGGCTCGTGGTAGCACATGAAATTTCTTCCATTATGGAACATGGAGGTAAAAGCCTGGCAGAAGCATGTGAGATTGTATTCAAACAAAGGTTACAAACATTAGGTGGAAAAGGAGGAGTAATTGCATTGGATAAAAACGGAGAAGTCGTAACCTTATTCAATACCAAAGGGATGTACCGGGGCATTAAAAAAGAAGGGGAAAGAGATAAGATCTTTATTTTTGACCAGTAATACCATCAGTTGCATATCATCGCTAAAGGCCAGCTAAAAATGGGACATTTAGACAACATAGTTTTTGGGAAAAATAATATCAGGCTGTTTCTTCCTGTCAGATAGATAAAATCAGAGAAATCAGCCGTAAAAGTTTTTCCGGAAATCGTGAAATTCATCCTGCTTTAAAATAATACGTTTCCAGATGCCTTTCAAAAAGCCGGCGCCATAACCGCAAAGTTGCACCATGCCCGCAACAACAGCATGAAAGCCGATAGCAATGTGTTTATTTTGCAATAATGCCCCCAAAAATATGAGCATCAAATATATTCCCAAGGGATAGAGTACAAAATACTGAGCATGATACAAGGCATGAGGCAGTCCAAATATCAGATAGAGCAGAAAGGTGGCGGGAAAAAAGTGAAATAAGCCAAGTGACTCAGGATGCCTTTTATAAAGGTTGATTCTGGCAATGCCCGAATTAAAGACCTGTTTGAAAAATTTTTTATAATCGGTTCGTCTTTTGTGGTAAACAAAGCATTCAGGCAGCAGCCAGGTTTTGTAACCGCTTTTAACGATGCGTATACTCAGGTCTATATCTTCCCCAAACCGCATTTCGCTAAATCCCCCTGTTTTGAGGTAAACCTCCCGGGAAAAACCCATATTAAAACTTCTGGGGTGAAATTTTTCTACTGATTTTTTTTTGCCTCTTATGCCTCCGGTCGTAAGCACAGAGGTCATGCTGTAACTTATGGCCCTTTGTATAATTGTAAAATCATCAGACGATTGATCAGGCCCTCCATATGCTTTTATATCATTTTTTTCCAATTGCCGGTGCAAATGTTCAAAATAAGAAGGGGGTATTATGCAGTCTGAATCGAAGAATACAAAAAAGCCGGTACCAGCCAAGGTACATCCATAGTTCCTTGAGGGGCCCGGGCCAGAATTTTTTTTATAGAAATATCTGATTTGTAATTTGTCTGTAAACGAAGCAGCAACTTCTGCGGCATCCTGGTCAGAACCATCGTCGATCACCAATACTTCAAATGACTGAAAAGTTTGCTTACAAAGGCTGTCCAGCAACTCCCTGAGCTCTTCAGGGCGGTTATAAACCGGAATGATGATAGTATAATATATCGGCTGTGTCATCAAATACCGGCTGTTTCTATGACCAGATAGTCGGCATCTTTTTCGTTGTGCATGGTACTCATTTCTGCCAAAAATCCGGCAAGAAACAATTGCACCCCTACAATTAGTGCTACCAATGCTAAAAAGAAAAGGGGCTGCTCAACGATTTCACGTACTTTAATTTCGTGATACATGGCATAAAACTTTTTTCCAATCAGCCATATGGTAATCGACAAACCTGCAAAAAAAGACAGTGTTCCCAGGGTGCCAAAAAAATGCATAGGTTTTCTTCTGAACTTAGAAACAAACATAATGGAAATCAAGTCGAGGAAACCATATATAAATCGCTCAAGCCCGAATTTGGTTTTGCCATATTTTCTGGCCTGGTGTTGCACGACCTTTTCTCCAATTTTTCTGAACCCCCTCCATTTGGCAATCATGGGGATATATCGATGCATTTCACCGTATACATGAATGTTTTTAACCACCACCTGCCGATATGCCTTTAGCCCACAGTTAAAATCGTGCAAGGGTATGCCAGACATTTTCCGGGCGACGAAATTAAAAAATAAAGAAGGTAAGGTTTTACTTATTGGGTCATGTCTCTTCCTTTTCCATCCTGAAACAAGGTCATACCCATCTCCTGCAATCATCTGATACAATGCAGGGATTTCCTCCGGACTATCCTGTAAATCGGCATCCATTGTAATGACAACCTTGCCTTTAGCTTTTTTAAAACCCATGTTGAGCGCAGCAGATTTTCCATAATTTCTGTTGAAGCGCAATCCTTTTACACGGGCATCCTGTGTATGTAATGTCTGCACTATAGACCAGGAATTATCTTCACTGCCATCGTCTATCAACAGGATTTCGTAGCTGTTGCCATTTGTTCTAAGTACTTTATGTATCCAATCACACAATTCAGAAATGGATTCCTCTTCGTTGAAAAGAGGAACCACAACTGAAATATCCGGGTTTTCCTTCATGAATTATATTTGAGGTTCTGGATTAATTTTCTTGGTAAAAAGAGAGATTAACAAACTAAGTAAAAAGCCGAAAAATACAATACCTATAATGCCAATTACTGCGAGCATCGGAGGCGACATAAATTTTTCGCTTATGGCCATAGCCTGATCGATTTGCTCATCACTCAGGCCCTGTTCCTCCATTTTAATGCGGGCCTCTTCGATGGCCTGGGTAACGGTAGAGTTGTCTACAAACTGAATATAGATGTAGGAAAAAATTCCGGAGAGTACACCTGAAACCAGACTGATTAGTGTACCGATGCCAATGCCTTGACCCATGGTCATAAATCCGTCACCGTTGGTTTTAAAGTAATTGTGGCCCAGTACAATACCTGCGATTAAAATTACATAGCTCAACATAGCCAGACTTGTATTACCTGCCTGGCCTGAAAGCTGTAAAATAAGCGTATAAACAATAAGGGCAACACCCACGATGAGTCCGTATCTTATTGCGACGCTTGAAGTTGTTACTGATGTATCCATAATATTGGTTGGTTAAGATTAGTTATTTTCGAAATATAATTGAAAAGAGAATAGTTACAAATAAACCAATAATTGATTTTTTCAAAATATCATCCAGTGCAAGATGCCAGGGCTGTGTATTACGCAAACCTTTAAGGGTTTGGTTATAGCTTTCTTCATCAATGCTTTGAATAATATGTTCCCTCTTGATGGCTAAGAGCTCAAGGCGGTTTTCTATATAAGCCTCAAAAAGCTCAGGTGAAATTATATAGGTAAAAAGTAAAATGAAAAGCGCTGTAGCAATGGCGATAATGATGTATACAATAATACCGGTGCTCATACCCTGCCAGAAATGTAGTGTCCCATTGTTTTGATTTACCTTAAAATCTCTGATGGAAAAAACCACAAAAGCGGGTATGAGTACAATATCGAAGTACCGCCCGTAAAAGAGTGGATTCCTGTCTATGAAAAACATTAAGAACAGGGCGAATATGCTTATAAAGGCACCTGCCAGGCCATACCTTAGTGCATTGCGCAGCATTGGTTTCTGCTCCTGGTAGAGTGAATCAGACATTGATGTTTGCATATTTTTCTCTTATAACCCCAATTACTTTACCTTTCAGGCTTTTTCCGAGGAGGGGCGAATTGTGTGATTTTGATTTATGCAATTCATGGCTGTAGGTCCATGTTGTGGATGGATCAAATAATGTTAAATCTGCCCTGGCTCCAACTTGAATTTGAGGCACAGTAAGTCCTAAGATATTTCTGGGTCCATGCGTAATTTTTTCGATGTATTTTGCCAGGCCTTCTTCGTCATTGCTGCATCTGGCCACAATAATAGGAAATAAGGTTTGAAGCCCCAGCATGCCATAATCGGCCAGGTCAAACTCTAGTTTTTTACACTCTTCGTCCTGGGGTATATGCGAACTGGTGATGGCATCTATTACATCTTCGCGTATGCCTCTGTCAAGAGCCCGAAGGTCTTTTTCTTCTCTGAGCGGAGGATCAACTTTATAATTTGTATCGTACTTCAAAAGCCGGCTGTCATCAAAATGAAGGTTGTAGGCGGCCACATCACAGGTGACATTAAGACCTTGTTTACGTGCTCTGCGAATGAGGCGTACTGACTCTGCTGAACTTATATTGGTAAAATGGATTTTTCCACCGGCATACTCCAGCAGTTTAAGATCACGGGCTATCATTATTTCCTCAGCCAATTTAGGCATACCTTTCATGCCCAATATGGTGCTGTTATAGCTTTCGTTCATTACACCAAAAGCAGTAAGGTATTTATCTTCTGGTTTATTGATCAATAAACCTTCAAATTTCTGAAGATATTGCAATGTTTTTACTAAAATATCGGTATTCCAGACAGGTTTTTTTCCATCGGTAAAGGCAACAGCCCCGGCGTGATGCATATCGAGCATTTCGGTTAGATCTTCTCCCTTACAGTCACGGGTAATGGCGCCATAAGGATAAATCTGCACCAATTGCCTTGAATTGTTTTTTTGCAAATAGCTGATTTCATTTTTGCTTTGAATACAGGGACATGTATTCGGCAATAAAGCTACTCCTGTAAAACCACCAGCCGCTGCGGCTTCAGCACCTGACACAAGGTCTTCTTTGTGTTCATATCCCGGATCACAAAAATCAGCACGCATGTCAAACCAACCTACCGAAACATGCAAATCAGCGCTTTGAATTACCCGATCGGCAGACATTTCTTTCAGATCAATTTTTTCAATTATTCCTTCATCATTTAAAAGTACATTTACCCGCTGCAGGTGAAAGCCGGATGAAGGGTCGATGATTCGTGCCGATTTTAGTAAAATGCTCATGGCGGTATTGACAGTCTGTTTACCGTGCACAAAAATATCTTTAATTTTCATGGTAAACAATCTAATATCTTACGAGCTTTTACTTTTTGCATTAGATTTTCATGCATGACATCTATAAAATTTTTTATCATTCAAATATATTTGAGCCCAAAATCAAACAAGCATATTCATGAAAAATATTTTCTTAACTAGTACAGGCTATTTGATCCTGAATCAATCGATAGCGGATCCGTGTATTCAACATTGCTTTTCAGGGTTTTGAACAACGTCATTACAAAACACGGGATTTTGATCAACTAAGGATTCAGAATGACATCGAAAGTCTTGCCTATAACCTGAATTTGACCCATAAACTGTAATTATGCAGTTATTTCATGCCGGCAATTTTGGTTTATGCTTAAACTAATCTGTAATTTTGTTTTTTTAGAAATTTAATATCTGAATTTGCTGCTTTTTTAAGTAGTTTTATGAAATTCTTTACTGTGATTAAACATGAATCATTTAGGTATTGACGCATCTGCTTTAGCAACGGTATGGGTCGTTTTTATTACTAGCATTATTTTACTTTTACTTTATTTACTGGTATCGGGGGAAGTAAAAATAAGCCGGAAAAGTTGGTTTAACGAGAGTTTACATCAGGTACTATGGCAAAGATTTAGTGGATTTCTCATTTTGGGAATATTACCGGCATTTTTGGTAATATATTATTTTAATCATTCACTAGAATCTGTTGGCTACAGGGCGTCGAACTTAACCCTCACATTTGGGTACAGCGCAGGCCTGGGCTTACTGATTCTTTTTATCAGCAGGCAAAACGCATGGAAAAAGCGTGAAAAATCACTGTATCCACAAATTAAAGTAGCCCGTTGGACACCAGCGCTGATAGTATTGAATGCATTTACCTGGGCACTGTATTTATTGGGCTATGAGTTTTTTTTTAGGGGTTTTATGCTTTATTTGATGGCAGAATACTGGCCGGTTTGGCTGAGTATCCTGGTAAATACAGTATTATACAGTCTGGCCCATTTGCATAAAAACCTTCAGGAAGTTTTGGGTGCCATCCCTTTTGGCATCGTGCTGTGTCTTATTACCCTGCAAACAGGAAACTTCTTTACAGCATTCATTTTACATTGTTTACTTGCCATTTCAACAGATGCATTTTCTATTTATTTTCAGGGTTTGTACAAGGTAGGTACCAGAACTTAGAAAACGACATGAAAATTTTTATCACAGGCGCTACCGGTTATATAGGACAGCATTTGGCTTTGAGATTGGCCAATGACGGCCATGAAATTCATGCACTGGTCAGATCACCGGAAAAAGCGCATTTAATTCAGCACCCTAACATCAAAATTTTCAAAGGGGATATTCAAGACATTGATTCGGTGATTGCCGCTATGCAAGGCTGCAGACAGGTTTACCATGTAGCAGCTTATGCAGCCATTAACCCCGATACAAAGGTGTATTTCAAGATGAATGTGGCGGGTACTCAGCATATTTTGAATGCGGCACTGAGTTGTGGGGTCAATCGTATCGTTTTTACCTCTACTGCTGGTGTGATAGGCCCTTCCGGGGAACATCCGGGCAGTGAGTATCAATGGAGAATGGTACCTTTTTTTAATGAATATGAAAGTTCTAAATTCATTGCAGAAGAAATGGCGCTCAGGTATTGCCACAATGGATTAGATATCGTAATCGTTAATCCCACAAGGGTTTATGGTCCAGGCTATGATTCTGTAAGTAATGCAGTAACAAGGTATATACGTCTTTATATAAAAGGTATTGGAAGATTTTTACCGGGAAGTGGAAAAAAATTAGGAAATTACGCTTATGTTCATGATGTAGTAGAAGGTCATATTCTTGCCATGGAAAAAGGTAAAACCGGTGAAAGATACATTTTAGGCGGAGAAAATGTAAGTTACAGAAAGCTCTTTGGCATGGTTGGAGAACTTTGTGGCCGCAGAATATGGCAAATCGAAATTTCTGGAAGGCTTTTAATTGCTTTTGTGGGAATTATGTCCTTTCTCTACAGGATAGTAGGCGCCAGTCCCCCACTTACTCCGGAGTGGACGAGGAAGTATTTATATGATTGGGCTTTGAGTTGCCAAAAGGCAGAAAATGAGTTGGGCTATAGAATAACACCTTTACAACAAGGTTTAAATGAAACCATAGCATGGATCAAACAGAACCCACAAAAATGACAGAGAAAAATAACCATTATACACTCATTACTGGTGCAAGTTCTGGTATCGGACTGCAAATGGCACATGAGTGTGCCAAATGGGGACAGAACCTGATCATGGTTGCCCTTCCCAATTCTGGACTCAGGCAGGCGGCAGAAGAAATTAAGCTGAAATATTCAGTGCATGTTATTTACTATTGCATTGATTTAGCCGAAAATGAAGGTCCGGAACGCTTGTACCAATACACCACAGATCACTTGCTGAAGGTAAATATTTTGATCAATAACGTAGGTACGGGATATTCGGGCATGCTGGGCACTACTGAGATACATGATCTGAAAAATATTATGTATCTCAATAATTTTGTTATGGTAACACTTACCCGTTTATTCATCAATCAATTGAAAGATTATGGGCAAGGAGCTTATATATTAAATGTTGGAAGTCTTGCATCATTTATTCCAATACCTGGCAAATCGGTATATTCGGCTTCAAAGGCATTTGTATTGAACTTTAGTATTGCCATGCGGGAAGAACTGAAAACATCAGGTGTAAGCGTAAGCTGTTTATGTCCCGGACCAGTAATTACCAGCATTGAACTTCTTCAACGTTTTAAGGATGCAGGCAATAAAGGAAACTGGATCTTGCAAAGTCCGGAGGAGGTTGCACGCATAGCGATCAGAAAACTTTTAAAGGGTAAAAAGGTAATACATCCCTCTTTAAAAATTTACATAATATCTGTTTTATCAGGTTTACTGCCAGATGGTTTTGTGAGCCGCATCGCAGGATGGGTTTTCAGGCGAATAGCGGAAAAAGCAAAAAAAATACAAATATCTCAGGAACAGGTTGCAACTTCTAAATCTAATTTACCGGAAAACAGTTTTAGAAAGATATCTAACCTTAATTGAAATTTTCAAACCAGCTTTTCCATATCCCTAATCAGGAATTGCCTGCGATTAAAATTTATAATATTTTTTTCTTTCAGTTCATTGAGAATAGTAGTTACAGTCTGCCGGCTTGTACCTGTAAGGCTGGCAATGTCTTTGTGTGTGAGGTAGTTTTTTACCATTGTCTCAAAACCAACTTTTTTCCCTTTTTCTTGGGCCATTTCCCTGAGAAATTCAACTACCCGGGTTCTGGAATCTTTAAATACCAATGATTGTATACGGCGCTCCAGCTTTTGAATGCGCATGCCAATCAATTTAAATATTTTGAAGTTCAAGGTTTTATTATTGGCCATAAGTTCCTGCAGATCGTCTATACCCATCGGGCATATGGTTGTATCATCATCCAGTGCCTGGGCATAGTCTCCTCTTTTTTCTTCACCCACCAGGGCAAGTTCGCCAAAAATTTCACCATGTGATAAGATGGCTTTTACGATTTCCTTACCGTCTTCAGTAAAACCACCAATTTTTACCCTTCCTTTCAATATGAGGTAAATGTGATCAGATGGTTCATCTTCAAAATAAATAAATTGATCTCTTTTATAATTCGTGATTGGATGCTTTTCACGCATCGCCGGGGTTTTATTCGGGCATAAAAACTGGTACAGATCTACATCCTCAAAATACCATAAATTGCTTGTGGTGCTCATATCTTCAAATCTTAGCTTTGAACTGATTCAGGTCAAAGGGTATACGTAAACACTTGCTTCAAAATTAAAATATTGTTCTCATTAAAATACGAAATAATACCAATTAGAGATATGTTTTTTATAAGTAACTTAAAATCAACTGCATAAAAAATTTCGTATGATTATTGTATCGAAATCAAAACCTTTATATTTTATAAACGTAAAATTTATTTAGTTTGATTTTGATATAAGGGTTAAATTTGACACTTAAACAAATTTGTTTATCTTTGTCAAATATTCCTATTGATCATTCGCAGTGAGGGTGATTGGTAGGATTTATTTTTTGGATTTAGTGTAAGACAGATCCATGATTTGATTGTAATTTTTCAAGCAGTTGTTTTGTAAATATCTGAATTATAGTTAATTAAAAATTAAAATTATAAAAGTTTGGAAAGACGGTTTCGGTTTCTGGAGCCGTTCTTTCTTTTATTAACCTGTTGTAAATATGGCAAATGTTTCTTATTACACTGAAGAAGGTCTGAATAAGCTTAAGGAAGAGCTTAATGAAATGAGGACCAAGGGTAGGGCAGATATGGCACGTCAGATTGCAGAAGCCCGCGACAAAGGCGATTTAAGTGAAAACGCTGAATATGATGCTGCCAAAGAAGCACAGGGGCTCCTTGAGCTAAAAATCGCCAAACTTGAAGAAGTGATCAGTAATGCCCGGGTGCTGAATGAAGAAAATATAGACATCTCCAAAGTTTCGGTTCTGTCTAAGGTAAAGATTAAAAACAAGAAAAACGCTGCAGTTTTTACGTATACCCTGGTATCTGAGGAGGAAGCTGACCTCAAAACAGGAAAGATATCGGTTAAATCTCCGATTGGCCAGGGGCTTTTAGGTAAAAAAATAGGTGAGGTTGCCGACATTGATGCGCCTGCGGGTAAAATGCAGTTTGAAATCATGGACATCAGCCTCGCATGAGCTCGATATTCACTAAAATCATACAAAGGGAGATTCCAGCTCATATAGTGGCCGAAGACGCTGACCATATTGCTTTCCTGGATATACGCCCGGTATCTTTGGGCCATGCCCTGGTAGTACCCAAAGTGGAGGTGGATTATATTTTTGATCTTGACGATGCCACTTATCAATCTTTGCACGGCTTTGCCCGCAAGGTTGCTATGGCCATAGAAAAAGTAGTAGATTGTAAGAGAATAGGTACAGCTGTAGTGGGCCTTGAAGTTCCTCATGTGCATATTCACCTGATTCCGATGAACAGTATGAGTGATTTTAGTTTTAGTAAATCTAAACTTCAGTTAAGCAATGAAGAATTAGCCGGACTGGCATCAAAAATACAGGAAGCTTTTAACAGCCTTTCCTGAAGTTTGCCCTAAAAAACACAGCCCCCAGATCTTTTGCCGTATTCACATATGCAGGTCTGGGGGCTGATTTATTTCCTCTGTCATTTTCCTGAAGGCTTTCGCTGATCACTATCACCCATTACCCTGCCTGGATTTTCCTGAAGAAATTTCACCCAGCTTGAGTTACTTCCGCGGGGAGAGCGTTTGCTGTAATGATGGCACAGAGCAACGGCCAGGGCATCTGTAGCATCGAGAAATTCGGGTTTAGTTTCAAATTTTAACAGCGTCTTCATCATTGAAGCCACCTGTTCCTTAGATGCATTGCCATTTCCGGTTACCGATTGTTTCACTTTTTTAGGCATATACTCGGTAATGGGGATGTCTCTTGATAAGGCGGCAGCCATGGCAACGCCCTGGGCGCGTCCTAGTTTTAGCATAGACTGTACATTTTTTCCATAAAAAGGAGCCTCCAATGCCATTTCATCGGGATTGAACTCATCTATGATCTGTACGATTCGGTCAAAAATTTTCTTTAATCGCAACTCATGTCCTGCGTATTTAGATAATCGGATGATGCCAAATTGAAGTATGGTAACCTCATTTCCTTTCACCAAAAGAACCCCATAGCCCATTATCTGGGTGCCGGGATCTACGCCCAGAATAATTTTTTCTGTTTCGTTTTTTGGTTTCATGAGTTCTTTTTCTGTTAATTCCGCTTTATTTAGTGCAATTATACAAAATAAGTACCACCACAGACGCGACCATTGTGTTATTACTTTTTTTCTATGTACTCTGGGGCATATACCCATTTATTATTTTAAAGATATTGTGGGCCTGGCGTAAATCAGAACCACAGCCTCTGCAACAAGACCATTTTCCAACACCTATGGTTAGTGTTGTTGTAGTATTCAGAAATGAAGCAAAGCACCTGCCTTCTCTTATCCATAACCTGTTTTTGCAAAAATGGCCTGCCGGTAATTTTGAAATTATTATGGTTAATGACCATTCCAGTGATAAAAGCGTGGAGATTTTACAACGATTTCAAAGTCAGTTTCCCTCTTGCAACTTGCAGGTTTTAAGCTTACCAGGCCGTTTTTATACATCGCCTAAAAAGGCAGGGATTCAAATGGCCGTGGAGGCAGCACGTGGAAGTATTATTATATGTACCGATGGTGATTGCAGGGTTTCACCGGATTGGATTCGAAATATGGCCAATCCACTGCTAAATGAAAAAGCAGATTTTGTAGCGGGACCTGTTATGTATTATGGAAGCGGATTTTGGAATAATGTTTTGCAGATCGAATTTTCCAGCCTTGTAGCAAGTTCAGCCGCATCGATCTTATACAATATTCCCCTGATGAGTAATGGCGCCAATATGGCCTTCACCAGAGAAGCATTTTTAGCAGCCGGCGGATTTGATGGAACTATGGATCTGGCTTCGGGCGATGATGTGACTTTGATGATGAACATTCATAAAATCGATAAAAAAGGTGTTATTTTTTTAAAGGATAGTGGTGCCAGGGTCTTTACAGCACCACCGTTGAGTTTTTCGGATTTTATGCAGCAGAGATTCCGGTGGGCCGGTAAATGGAACCGTGGAACTCAGAAAAGCACTATGTGGATTCCGGTTATGGTATTTATCTACCATTTGTCACTGATTACAGGAATAAGTCTGTTTTTTTTCATTAAAAAGGTTGGGATTTTTATAATTTTGGCACTGGCATTAAAAGGCCTTACTGAGTTTGTGTTGCTTGGCACTGTAATGTCCTTTTTTACAACCCGCATGAGGTTAGATGCTTTTTTATTTACATTTTCAATATATCCTTTTTATACAGTTTTCTTTGGATTGGCGGCCCAGGTAAAAGGATTTTATTGGAAAGACAGACGTTATAAGAAGGTTTAAGTGTGAAACAATGGAAATGAATGACCTGGAGTTTGATGTGCTTGATGAACTGTATTTTATCCAGTCTTTTCAATATTTGAAAAACGTGCTTAATTTAGAAGATCAGAGTTTAAAGGAAACTTTACTGGCTTTGCTTACAAAAGGTTGGATTAAATGTTATAAAACCAATCAGGATGAAATATATAATCCTCATGAGCTTTTTGACAATGAGTATCAGAACTTTTATTATCTGGCTACCAAGTCAGGCTTGCTCGCTCACAATACCCTCAGGTAAAGCATGAAAGATTACAAGAAGGATACAAACTTTTCCCCCAACCTCCTGGCTTTTTTGAGTTTTAAAAAAAACAAAATTGCGATGTTGGGTGGATCGATTGTATTGTTGTCCTGTATTGTAAGTCTTTTGGGTTATCATATAATGCCCGATAGTACGCCCAATGCAAATGATGGAGCGGTACAGATTCAAAAGCAAGCACCGGGTTTCAGGGTTAAAATGATCAGACTGAGAAAAAATGTAGAAATTCCGAAGCAAAATTTGGTTTTTAAGGCTTTTTTTGGCCAGGAAAGCCAATTTATGATTGTACCTATCAGTTCATGGAAATTTGAAGGGCTCGAGGTGGTAGTTGAAGTATTTGGCAGAGATAATTACATACAGCGCTATGATTTGGCAGATGCTGTACTGGCGCTTTATCCTGAGAACCTGCAATCGGGCCATAGAAAATATCAGTTGTTGAATGATGTGATTCACTATCGAAATGATCAGGGAGAATCGGCGGTAATAAGTATACATGAACTGAGGTCCATTTTTGAAAAGGAACACATAATAGAAAGGAAATATCTTTTGGGCACAGATCGCGCCGGAAGGGATTTGTTAAGCCGATTGATATTTGGTACCAGAATATCCCTGTCTATCGGGATTGCTGCAGTTGTGATTTCTGTATTTCTCGGACTGGTTTTTGGGTCACTTAGTGGTTATTTCGGCGGCTGGGTAGATACAATGGTGATGTGGTTTATGTCGGTTACATGGGCAATTCCCGGTATTATGCTGGTGATTTCCATTAGTATAGCTTTGCAAAGCAGAGGTATTTGGGTCGCCTTTTTGGCAGTTGGATTTTCCATGTGGGTTGAGGTAGCACGCGTTGTCAGAGGTCAGGTAATGGCAATTAAAGCGAAAACATTTGTTGAAGCGGCAAGGGCCTTCGGTTTTACAGATTATATCATCATGTTTCGGCATATTTTACCTAATATTACTGGGCCATTGATAGTGGTAGCCACGGTAAATTTTGCTTCTGCCATTTTGCTTGAAGCAGGTTTAAGCTTTCTGGGATTGAGTGTTCAACCGCCAACACCCTCCTGGGGTGCTATGATGTATGAAGGTTTTAATGCCATCGGAACCCAAAACAGTCTTCATTTAATTTTGTTCCCCGGGCTTGCAATTTGTATATTGGTGATGGCATTTAATGTATTAGGCAATGGATTAAGAGATGCATTTGACCCTAAATCAATTAAGTAAAAAATGACGACAACAATTTCTGATTATAAAGCCAGATATGAGCTAAAAGAATTGGAGCTCAATGCATTGCTCGAAATCACTCAGGCCATTAATAATAATTTGCCCGAAGAATCATTATATAAAATTTACAATTTTACCCTAAGGGCCAATCTAAACATCGACAAAATGGCCTTGTTTGTATTCGATGAAATCTGGGACTGTAAATCACATTTTGGAGGTAATGAGGATATAGAGCAGGAAAAATTGTCAGATGGCATATTGCAATGTGAAAAAATCACCAGGATTGATCCTGATGTACACGGCGAAGCATTTGCCTGCTACGATATTGTAATACCCATTGCGCATAAAACCCATAACCTCGCTTTTGTATTTGTAAGTGGAAGAAAGATCAATGCCAGTTCGTACATTAATACCAATTTTGTGCATGCTTTAAGCAATATTATTATTGTTGCCATTGAAAATAAAAAGCTGGCCCGAAGACAACTTGAGCAGGAAAGGTTTAGAAAAGAACTGGAGATAGCCGGAAATCTTCAAAGCTACTTATTTCCAAAAGTCCTTCCTGATACTGAATATTTAACGATCAAAGCCTTTTACCAACCCCATCATTCCATCGGTGGTGATTACTATGATTTTATTCCAATCAATGAACATCAGTTTTTTATTTGTATAGCCGATGTATCGGGCAAAGGCATTCCGGCAGCTATGCTAATGTCTAATTTTCAGGCATCACTACGCACCCTGGCAAGAAAGACCACACTTTTACAGGATATTGTCGGCGAGTTAAATTATCACATACTTTCTAATGCAAAAGGGCATCATTTCATAACAGTTTTTTTGGGAATGTACGACTTTCACCGAAAGCGTTTTAAATATATAAATTCAGGTCATAATCCCCCTCTTTTTATAGTTGATAACCAGGAGGAACCTGTTTTTTTAGATAAAGGCTCAACCGTTTTGGGTGCTTTCAATGAATTGCCATTTATGGAGATAGGAGTGTTTGAAAACATCGATCGTTTTATGTTATTGGCCTACACCGACGGAATCACCGAAGCGCAAAATGCAGCTGAGGAAGAATATGGAGTGGAACGCCTGACAAGTATTTTGACAGGTGTAAAAAACCAGCCCCTGGCTAACATCAGCCAAAACATCATAGATGATCTGAATAAATTCAGAGGTCCTGAGCCAATCAGAGATGACCTTACCCTGTTGCTTTGCAAACTTAATAATACAGGTATTGATCCTTTAAAACCATTTCTCTGATTTTGATACCCTACAAAACGCCTGCAATTTTTAAGAAATTCTATCCTGACCTGGTTTGGCAAATGCCTAAGGATGAAAAAAACATTTATCTTACTTTTGACGATGGACCAATACCTGGTCTGACACCAGCGGTTTCAGATATTCTTAAATCTTTTGGTATAAAAGCAACTTTTTTTTGCGTTGGTCATAATGTAGAAAAAAACCCTGATGTATTGCAAATGCTGGTAGAAGCCGGGCATAGCATTGGCAATCATACCTACCATCATTTGAAAGGCTGGAATACAAAGGATGAAGCCTACATGGCTAATGTAAATGCCTGTGATCAGATCATTTTAAAATATTATCCAGCTTACAGGCCAGGGCTATTCAGACCTCCTTATGGAAGGATAAAGAAAAGCCAGATCAACGCACTCATTTCCAGCCATAAAATAATTATGTGGGATGTATTGACGCATGATTACAGCAATAGACATAGTTTTGATAAAGCGCTTTCCAAATCCATTCATGCTACGAATCCCGGAAGTATTGTAGTCTTCCACGATAATATCAAAGCCGAAAAAAAAATGCTGTACATCCTTCAAAGATATGTGCCCCATTTTATGGAAAAAGGGTTTAATTTTAAAACTTTGTAAAGATGAAAACGACATGTGAAAATGTTTCTCACACATGGGAATGCCCCGAAAGCTTTCGGGGAATTGGAGGTTCCACCCCGAGAGACGGGGCAGGTTCAGTTCTTTAAAAAACAAATTATAATCTGATGAATATTATACATGTATTTGATTGATTCCCATGCACATATTTACCTTGAAGCCTTTGATCAGGATCGTTCTGAAATGTTGAACAGGGCCGTGGAAGCAGGAGTCAGACGCATTTTTATGCCGCATATTGATAGTTTGAGTACCGAAAGAATGCTGTTGGTGGAGGATGAAAATCCTGATCTATGTTACGCCATGATGGGTCTGCATCCCTGCTCGGTTCAGCAGGATTTTGAAAAAGAGCTGCTCTTTGTTGAAAATTGGTTATCAAAGCGAAAATTTGCCGCAATGGGTGAAATCGGCATTGATCTGTATTGGGATAAAACCTATGAAGAGCAGCAAAAGGAGGCCTTTATTCAGCAAATATCCATGGCACAAAAATATGGTTTGTCTATAGTAATTCATTCACGGGAATCTTTAGATCTGACCATTTCAACAGTGGCGTCTTGTGTAAATGAATCTTTGAAGGGCGTATTTCATTGTTTTACCGGAAATTTATCCCAGGCAAGTCAAATTATTGAAATGGGCTTTTATCTGGGAATAGGAGGTGTGGCTACCTTTAAAAACGGAGGATTGGAAGAAGTGCTATTACAAACACCTCTTGAACATTTGATAATTGAAACGGATAGTCCGTATCTTGCACCTGTTCCTTACAGGGGAAAAAGAAATGAACCTGCCTATTTGCGTCAGGTAGTGCAGAAAATCGCCCATGTAAAGCACGTTAGTGAGGAGGATGTTGCCAGACAGACCAGTCGAAATGTAGATCTGCTCTATGGAAGATAAAATAATAAAGACAATGTCTAAGTACAGAATCGTGAATGTAGGCACGAGTTTCAGGGAGTCTGCCCGGGCATCTGTACTTGTAATCTATACCGGTGGTACACTTGGGATGGTTCATGATAAAACTGGTTCGCTGGTTGCCCTGCAATTCAATCAGATAAGCAGACACATACCCTCATTAAAAGTATTAGGGATAAAACTTACTGTGATATCATTTCCTGCACCTATTGATTCTTCAAATGTTAACATTCACGACTGGAAAGACCTGGGATATATCATTTACGAGAATTACCATCAGTACGATGGCTTTGTGGTATTGCATGGCACCGATACCATGTCTTTTACAGCCTCGGCCATAAGTTTTATGCTGCAAGGCCTGAACAAGCCTATCATTTTTACTGGTGCACAGCTGCCCATCAGTGCGATTCGATCAGATGCACGGGCCAATTTTGTCACTGCCCTTGAAATAGCTGCGGCAAAAAAAGATGGTCGTCCTATTGTGCCTGAAGTATGCATATATTTCGACTATCAATTGATGAGGGGCAACCGAACTTTTAAAAAAAGAAGCAGTCAGTTTGCAGCTTTTGGCACCGAAAACTATCCCATATTGGCAAAAGCAGGTATTAACATTACATACTTTGAGGCCAATATAAAACCTTACAGCCCTGATGAAAAACTGGTATATCGCGATAAATTTAAACCGAATGTCATTATCATCAAGATTTTTCCTTCCATGACCGAAACTGTTCTTAGAAATATGCTGGCAACGCCGGGTATAGATGGCATCATCCTTGAAACCTACGGCTCTGGAAATGCTCCAACAGACTCCTGGTTTCTGGATGCTTTGCGGGAAACTGTTGACCGGGGCGTGGTAATTTATAATGTATCACAACTTATTGGAGGTATGGTTATTCACGGAAGGTATGAGACCAGTAAATACATGGATGAGATCGGTATAGTACCCGGCTGTGACATTACTACGGAAGCGGCACTTACAAAACTTATGTTTCTGCTTGCCAATGAAAGTGATGTAAAAGAAGTAAAGCGAAAGCTGGCGATTCCATTGTGTGGTGAAATGACCCTTCCCAACTGACCCAAAAATATATTTTAAAATTTGCATAAAGTGTTTTTTATTGATTTATTTGTGCCTCCGAGGTCTCATAAGGACTCCGGAGAGGTGTCCGAGTGGTTGAAGGAGCACGCCTGGAAAGTGTGTATACTCGAAAGGGTATCGAGGGTTCGAATCCCTCTCTCTCCGCTTAAAATTTTGAATTTTAAACTTTTTATTATAAATAGCTGTACTATTTAACCTTAATAATATAGAATCAAAAAACTGTCGTATGAAAAAGTCACTTGTTTTACTCATGTTTGCAGGGATTTTTACCCTGAGTTTCTCACTTTCCACGTTTGCAGGCACCTTACAGGAAGAAGCCACGGAAGCGGATACTACCGAAGCGGTAACCACTCCTCCTCCAGCTACGCCTCCTCCGGCTACCACACAGGAAATCGTTGCGGAAGAAGAACAAACCTTCCACCAGGCCATAAAAGAAAAATTCATTGAAGGTGGATGGCAATTTATGTCTGTTGTATTGGCTTGTCTTGTATTTGGTCTTGCCATCGCTATAGAAAGAATTATTACACTGAACCTGGCAACTACCAATACTAAAAAATTATTGGCTAAAGTAGATCAGGCCCTCGAAACCGAAGGTGTGGAAGGCGCAAAAGAAGTTTGCAAAAACACCCGCGGTCCGGTAGCCTCTATCTTTACACAAGGTCTTATGAGAATGTCAGAAGGTGTTGAAATGGTAGAAAAATCAATCATTGCATACGGATCTGTAGAAATGGGTCGTTTAGAAAGAGGACTCGTTTGGATATCACTGTTTATCTCTCTGGCTCCGATGCTTGGGTTCATGGGTACGGTAATTGGTATGATTTCGGCCTTTGACGCCATTGCTGAAGCTGGTGATATTTCTCCACAGTTGGTTGCAGATGGTATTAAGGTAGCTCTTTTGACTACAGTAGGTGGTCTTATAGTTGCGGTTATACTTCAGTTGTTCTACAACTATTGCGTTTCCAAAATCGATTCACTTGTTAACCAAATGGAAGATGCTTCCATTTCACTGATAGATTTACTGGTTAAGCATAAACTCAGCAAGTAATTAACCTCAAAAAATTTATATTAATGGATACTATTGATATTTTTATATATGGAGCCTATACATTGATCATACTGGCAACGGTGTCTGCTTTATTGCTGCCTATGATCAATTCATTGGGGAATCCTAAATCACTTGTAAAAGGGTTTGCCGGGATTGCAGTTATTGGTCTTCTTTTCCTTGTGGCATATATTATCGCAGGAAATGAAGTAACCCCCGTTTATTCTAAATTTGGCGTAGGTCCGGAACTCTCCAAAACAGTTGGTGGTTTTATCGGACTTGCCTATTTACTCATGGGTGGTGCAGTTTTGGGTATTTTACTTACTGAACTTAGAAAAGCAATTTCATAATGGCAAAAAAACCAAGAGGCCTGCCACAGGTTAATTCAAGCTCAATGGCGGATATCGCGTTTCTATTGTTGATCTTCTTTCTGGTAACTACAACGATAGCTACAGACCGTGGATTAACATTGGTATTGCCGCCAAAATTAGACCCTAATCAGCCCCCTCCGGATATCACAAAAAACCAGAGGAACATCTTCAAAATTCTCGTGAACTCTCAGGATAGAATCCTGGTAGAAGATGAACCTTTTACTGATATTCCAAAACTTCGGGGCATGGTTAAAGAATTCGTACTCAACTTCGGGCGACCTAAGGAAGAAGATATACAGTTGTTTAATTCCTTGCCACCATCACTCAGAGGTTTGAGTATGCAAACAGGGGAATCTTCAGACAGCCCTCAGGAAGCAGTAGTTTCTTTTAAGACAGACCGTGGAACGAGTTATGATATCTACATTCAGATACTCGATGAGCTGCAAGGCGCTTACTATGAAATTTATGGAGAAAGGGTTGGAATAAGCGCAGATGAATTCAGAAATCTGGATCAGCGTAACCCTGCCGATAAAGCTAAATACGATGCTGCCAGGGAAAATCTCCCGATGAACATATCTATTGCTGAACCATCAAGAATAGGAGGATAATATGCCAAAATTTAAGAAAAACGCTAAGACCAGTCAGGATATTCCTACTTCTTCTCTGCCAGATATTATCTTTATGCTATTGTTTTTCTTTATGGTTACAACTGTTTTAAGGGAAACCGAAATACTTGTTGAACAAAGAATTCCGAGAGCTACACAGCTTCGTAAACTGGAAAGGAAATCGCTGGTAAGTTATATTTATGTTGGAAAACCCAGAAAAGCAGAGTTTGGAACCGAACCCAAAATTCAGGTTAACGATATTTTTATAACGCCTAATGAGCTTATTCTTTTCGTTCAACAGGAACGTGATAAACTTTCTGAAGTTGAAAAAGACCAGCTCACCATATCGATGAAAGTCGATGAGGAGGCTAAAATGGGTATCATATCTGATGTGCAGCAACAACTCAGGGAGGTAAATGCCCGTAAAGTTATGTATGCTGTTGTAAGAAGAACAGACTCTGATAGATTCTGATATTATTAAGAAGAATAGCTATAATGCCAACCGGTAATTGATCAAAACAATTACCGGTTTTTTACATTATAGGGCCCGATACCTAACACCAAATTGTAGCAAGCATTGCTAAATCCCGTAGAATTGAAACATTGACCTGGTAACATTATATGGGAACAATTTATCAGTGGAAACCCTTTTCCCACATTGGTATTTTATACAGGAGATGCCAGCCACTGCAGAAAAAGCAGGCATCAATAATGTATATTCCACATGTTAAGATAAACTAAATCACCAATTTGGGCTATTTTCAGCGCGCCCTGATGCGCATTAGGATTATGCTGAAAGGCTTTATTAAAGCGTAGATTTTAATGGTTCAACAATGTTTTACCATGTAAGGCAATAATGCACAGGCTAACAACGATAAAATAAATAATGTTTAAAGGTAGTCCCAGTCTTAAAAAGTCTTTAAATCTATAATTCCCCGGTCCATAAATGATAAGGTTAGTCTGATAACCGATAGGTGTTAAAAAAGCGGCTGAAGCAGTATAGGCAACACCCAGATAAAAGGGGTAACCTGAGATTCCAAGCTGACTGCTGGTGGCATATGCAATGGGAAATGCTATGGATACCGCTCCTACATTGGTCACAAACGAAGTGAGGATATTAGTAATGAGCATTAAACCAATCAATATCGACAAATTACCGTAGGGTGCCAGTAAATCAATAAATGCAGTGGCAATCATAGTGCCGGCACTTGTTTTAGTAATTGCATGTCCAATGGCCAGGGAGAACACAAGAATGATAATCAAATTGAGATCCAGTTCTCTTTTTACATCCTGAGCAGAAATCAAACTAAAGGCTGCCATTACCGATATAATTATTAGCAGACTAGGAAATAGGGAGAATTTCCCGGTAAATAATAAAACGCAAACCAAAATAGCCGTAAGAATAAGGGCATAGTATTTTTTATTGCCGGGTTTTACAATTTGTTTGACTTGTGTAACAATATAAATATCGCGATATATTTCAGCCCTGTCTCTAAAATCACTGCCGGCAAAGATCATAAGTAAATCTCCGGCCTGTAGTTCTATATCTCCAATCTTTCCTCTGATTCGCTCACCATTACGATGAATTGCGATAATGGCTGCATTGTAGCGGTTGCGAAACTTGCATTTTTTTACAGTTTTACCAATAATGCTTGAATTGGTACTCAATACTACCTCTACAACTTCATTATTATCAATGTCAAAGGGCATGGCTTGTTCTGGCAGGGCAAGACCAAGTTTTTTATCCAGCAAATCCATTACGTTTTGCGTATCGCCTGCAAAGAATAAAGCATCGCCAGCTTCGATCACTTCGCTTGGTGGCACTGGTGAAATAATGCGTTTGCCTCTTATAATTTCAACAAGATATACTCCTTTTAAGCTTCTGAGGCCGGCCTCCCTTACTTCTTTGCCTATTAAAGGAGAATTGGCAAGGGTTTGTAGCTCGACAACGTATTCTCTAAAGTTCTCAGATAGGTCAGCTAAATTTCTTTTTTTATAATCAGGCAATAATCGCTCTCCAAAAAAAGTCATAAAACCAATTCCGGTTACTGATACACACAATCCGATGATTAGCAAATCAACAGCCTGAAAGCCACCTTCACCATAATCAGTCATAAATCCATTAAGAACTAATGTAGTGGAAGTACCAATGACTGTAATCATACCTCCAAGAATGGCAGCGAAAGAAAGGGGCATTAAAAGCTTTGAGGGTGATATGTTTTTTCTTTTGCCCCATTCAGTTACATAAGGGGTTAATAAAGCCACAACCGGAGTATTGTTGATAATCGAAGAAAGCAAGGCAACCTGCCCGGTAAGCCGAAAAATAAATGAGCGGTATGACCGGACTGATAAAAACACCTTATCGAGCAATGATTCAATCCTGAAAGTTTTTCGCAAGCCAGCTGTAATGAGAATCAATAAAATTACGCTTGCAATAGATTCGTTGGAAAATCCGGATAAAACATCCCGTGAGTTAAGTATGCCACAAATTGTAAATGCAACAACTGCCCCTACAAAACCTATGGCTGGTCGAATATATTCTTTGTATATGAGGAAAAATGCAATAACCAGTGTGGCTATTACAAAATATGCCTGATAAGTCGAAGACATGCACTATTTTTTAAAACCTACCAAATATATAGGATATACTTGGTAATGTAAAATGGCATGGAAAGTACTTTGCCTGTTTACTATATAATCTGTTTAGATGCCCTGCAAAGATATGCCGGTAATATTTCTATACAGGTTTAGTGCGTAAGTATCTGTGATGCTTGAAATAAAATCGAGACAAAGCCTTATGGCATCATATATTGGCAGATGTTCTTTTGATACTAAAGCCATTTTTACTTCTTCAGGCAGCAATCTGATCAGGGTTTCTTCCCGCCATGAGCCTTTACCGGGTTCAAGTGCCTGTCTGATTACAGCTGGCACAAAAGCTTCAAGGAGGCCATTCAATACTGTAAAACCTGCAATTTCACGATCAAGAACTGGCTTTGATCTGTAAATCTTTTCTACTGAAAGCTGACTGATCTCACTTAGCCATTTGGCTGAAGGGATTAATTGAGTTAGCGCTTTATCAAAGGTGCCATTTAAAATACCCGATTCATTCTCCAGGAAAACTTCTGCACATTCATTAATCAACCGGCCTATAGCCAAAGCCCTGAGTAAGCCACTTTTTTCTTTGACATTGGCAATACTGCTGAGTCTTTTTTCGTCAAATCTTTCTCCAATGATACCGGCAAGCAGATTTTTGGTTTCTTCAAAATGAACCAGACCAAGGTTTGTGGCATCTTCAAGGTCGATAATGCCGTAGCAAATATCATCGGCAGCCTCTACCAAAAAGCTCAGCGGATGCCTTACCCAGCAATATTCATTTTCTTTACCCAGCTGTATCAGTCCGGTTTCCTCAGCCATATTGGCAAAGTGTTCGCGACTGCATTGAAAAAAGCCAAATTTCTTTTGGCTTTTCCTTTGCGGATCTCTTCGTACAAATAGCGATTCACAAGGATATTTGCTATATGCTCCAAGGGTGGCAAAGGTTAAGCGTAATCCCTGGTGGTTTGCCATATTTAAAACCCTAAAACCTTGTGCATTTCCTTCAAAATGTATAAGATCCTCCCATTCCCTTTCATTGACTTCATTTTTAATAGTGATTTCCTGTTTTTTTTGGTTAAAAAATTCAGAAATCGCACTTTCACCGGCATGACCGAAAGGAGGGTTGCCCAGATCATGAGCCAATGCTGCAGAAGAGGTAATAGATGCAAATACTTCCGGAGTGATATTTTCAGCGAACAGATGCGGGTGTCTCTTTAAGATTTCCGTTCCGGTAATTTTTCCCAGACTGCGAGCAACGCTGGATACTTCAAGGCTATGTGTGAGCCTGGTATGAACAAAATCATGCCTGGGCAGAGGTAAAACCTGTGTCTTATCCTGAAGATTTCTGAAAGGATTTGAAAAGATTATACGGTCATAGTCCTGCTCAAATGATGTACGCAAGATATCCGGATTGTCATTCGATGTACCAGAACTTCTTTTGTAACTCAGCAATCTACTCCATTGCATGGAAGTATTCATTTGATCAGGTAATTATTATTGTGGTTTATTTAATGGTTTCCTGATGAAGATGTTCATGTAATCCCAGGCCAATGTAGATCTCATCTCTAAGCTTCTTATTTTTTTCAGTTGGTTTTCTGATATAGTTTTCAGTGTAAGCCAGTGCAAACATTTGCTTTGATTCGAAAAGCCCAGGGATCACTTCACCGGGCACATAATCGTATTTAGTGAAAAGATATTGATAAATATCTGATAGTTCTGAAGCGTTTTCCACTTGTTGATAAGAATCTATCAGTTCAATAAAATCTGATGATGGCAAATTGAGTAGCTGGTGAATCCTTTCAGCGAGTTGAAGGGTTTTTTCAGGCAATTCTTTAGTGGTGTAATCGTCTTCCATACTGAAGGATTTGGTTGTGAGACAAAAGATGTCTGCAATATAATTAAAGACAATAAAAGGGTAAAATAATCCTGGCGTTTAAATCTTCGGTTTCGCGGTAATTATTTGATAAACAGCTGAATACAAGTTTTTTTGATGATCAGATTCTAGTTGAAAGCATTTATCAGTTATAGCCGAATCTGTTTAACTTTTTTTCGTTGCTTCTCCAGTTGGGTTCCACTTTTATGTATTGCTCCAGGAACACTTTTTTACCGAAGAAAGCCTCCATATCAAGTCGGGCTTCTGTTCCGGTTTTTTTAATTCTTTCTCCCTGGTGTCCCAATAAAATGGCACGTTGAGTGCTCCTTTCAACATAAATAATGGCCCGCATTTTTATGAGGGTTTCATCTTCCAGAAATTCTTCTATAAGTACTTCACAGCTATAAGGCACTTCTTTTTTATAGTTGTCAAGAATTTTTTCCCTTAGAATTTCAGCCGCAAAAAAGCGTTCGGGTTTGTCGGTAAGTTCATCCTTCGGGAAATATGGGGGGTGCTCAGGGATATTATCTAATATGAGGGAAAACAAAGTGTCAATATTTTTACCATTAAGTGCTGAAATCATGATTTGATGATGTGGTTCCAGGATATTTCGCCAGTAATCCATTTTGTCTTCGGCCTGAGAACCTTTAGCCAGGTCTATTTTATTCATTACCAAAATTAAAGGTACGCCGGAGTTTTTAAGACGCTCGATAAAGGGTTCGTTTTCATACTTTTCATAGATATCGGTAACAAACAGTATGATGTCTGCATCTTCGAGTGAACTGCTTACAAAGCGCATCATAGACTGGTGAAGATTGTATTGGGGATTGAGGATTCCGGGTGTATCTGAATATATTATTTGAAAGTTTTCCCCGCTGAGGATTCCCATAATTCTATGGCGGGTTGTTTGAGCTTTGGAGGTAATAATGGAAAGTTTTTCTCCAACGAGTTGGTTCATCAGGGTAGATTTACCTACGTTGGGTTTACCAATAATACTTACAAAGCCGGATTTATGCCCATTTTGATTCATGGCCTAAGATTTTTTTCAAAGTTACTTGATTTTGGCAAAAACATCTTCTATATTTGCACTCGCTTTTAGGGAAAATATCCTAAAGTGACACACCACATCGCGGGGTGGAGCAGTTGGTAGCTCGTTGGGCTCATAACCCAAAGGTCACAGGTTCAAGTCCTGTCCCCGCTACGAAACCATAAATTAACAAAAAAGGAGCTTAATACCAAAGCTCCTTTTTTTATTGGTTTTCAGTGGGTTTGGCCTGTTTTTAGTATTTTTTACATACTTGCATTTATATTGCTTTTTAGGTAGTTTTAGGTAATTGTTCATACAAAAGTTAGCGGTAAAGAAGCCGTTGGCAAATCTCTGGCCAATAGAAATCTCATTCGTGATTTGATGCTGTGTTATAAAACCTCCCCACTATAAAGCCACAATTCTCAGCATGAGCGAATTGTGGAAATTACTGGCTGGTAAGCCAAAGACTAAAATTTTTTTGTCAAAAAACTTTTTATGAAGATTTGGCGTTCCTATATTGACTAAGGTTCTAAAAGACACAACATGAACAGGGATGAAGTAAACTCAGCTAAAAAATCCAGAGAAATTGGCAGGCAGTTAACACGTGATAGTGCTACTTCTCAAAAAGTGCTTATTCAGGTACTTGAGAATGTTGGGAATCCAGATAAGAAAGGTTATTTTGAAATAAAAGTTGGTGATAAAACTTTTTTGGCACGTCAATTAGGTTAATACTTGGCACTTGTTTTATCGACAATAATACTATTCCTCTTATTAACTCCGGGGATTGCTTATACGGTGATGTTCATTACATCTCCGTATTCAATTAAATTATCTAAAAGGAAGTTTCTGGACGTTCTATTTTGGAGCACAATTCCATCTATAATTTTACACTTTTTGGGCATTTTCTTCGCTCAAGTCTTATTTAGTCAAACTGTTCGCCTTGATATTATTGGAGCACTCTTAAGCACCAACCTAACTTATGAAGAAATACAAATAGTTTATTCCACTGTCAGGAATAGCCTAGGTCTCATTTTTTTATACCATATTATGCTTGTAACCTTAGGACTTTTAATGGGGTTTTTGGTTAGAAGGAGCATAAGATATTTTAAACTAGATCGAAAATATCGTTTTTTTCGCTTTTCCAATAAATGGTACTACATTTTTTCAGGGGAGTGTCTTGATTTTCCTGACGTACCTGATAGCTATCAAGAGATTGGGGATAAAGCGTTAAATATACTTTGTGATATTGGTGGTAAGCAATTCATTTACTCGGGCTGGTACTCTGATTATTATTTAGATTCGCAAGGAAATTTGGAATCTGTACAGTTAAAAGATCCAATAAGAAGAAGTTTAGATAAGGATAACAAAGAGTCAAATAGATATTACAAAATACCCAGTAAATATTTTCTTATACCTGTTAAGTCTATTATCAATATTAATATTTTATACATAAAATTTGAGGATAAAACTGAAGTAGAACCATCGACAAATTCTGTTTGAAATATTGATCGGTACAGCCTATATGATTCATAGCTCGAGGTTCACTTTTTTTTAACCCAGACTAAGTCATAAATGAACTAAAACAGAGTTTAGTTTATGTGAATTAGAATAGGTCTATAAGCTATATGTTACATGGTTATTGTAAGACTGATGGTTGGCTTTACTAAAGAGGCTCTGTTGCTGTTTAATTCCAGTGAACTGTTGCTAATCTGTATGTTGCTTAATTTTTTCAACATAGTAATGGTACAATATTGGGCAAAGGTTAAAAAAAGACGTATTTTAATAGTTATGGCAATGCTATATTTTGTTATAACAATTGCTTTTACGGTATTTATTGTTTACCTGGGTTTCATGAAAAGTCAATCGGTCCGATAGCTTATTGTAATTTTAAATTACTGTCATCCGGGGAAAAAGTGGGTTTTAAATTAACTTCTATAAAAAGTACAATAGCAAGGCTTTGACACCTCGCTAAAGTTTATGATGTTTGAAGTCTCTACAAATCTCACATCATGAGTAAAAATACAAATCCTGCCGGACAGCCCATACTTTGCCAACTAATTTCTTTTTTACCTCGCCAAATTGTTGATGCTTGCCTGGCCGAGTATCAAAGTGACCGTTACTACAAAACCATGTCTACTTTTAAGCAATTGGTATTTTTACTCTATGGTGTGGTGACAAAAACTAATTCATTGAATAGCTTGTGCAAAAATCTGTACTTTTTGGAAGATAACTCATCTACCAAAGCACCGAAAGTCTTAAACGTAAATGGCTCTCTCAGTGAACGGCAACTGATTTCTATCTGGACCCTTGGTAAAACATATTCCGTATCGGGTTTGATTACATTAGGATAGTATATTTCCAATACCCTTGGATCTTGATCGCTGTCTTTAGCTTCAATGACCACAAAATTAAGGTCTGAAAATCCCTTCGCTTCAAATGCTTGTTTTAGCTCTTCAAAGAAAGTTCCGGTAGTGTATGCACCTGCTTTTTTCTGAGTTTATCTCTTTGGTTCTTTCCTAAATCATCTGAAAAACCGAAATACTTCTTATCAATCGCCAAATCAATATCTTCTGAAAAGCGGTTGATAAGTTTCCATGCCTTGCTGAGTGAGGTGCCACCTTTGAATACCAAATGCTCGGCAATGGGCATTTTAAAGATGATTTCTATGGTGCGACTTACCCACCAATCTTTTTCTACCGCAAAGGGCTTAATTCCCTTTTGGGTAGCAATTTCCGTAAAGATGGCTGCTTTCTCAGCATTGTCTATGGTGTAAAAATTAATCTTTGCCATCCGTCAATGCTTTTTTCATAATTTTCTGAATCCATACCGGAGCTAAGGCAATGTCATGCTTTAGGTCTTTTAACTCTTCTTTTCTGAGTAAATCCAAGATTTTGCGTTCTTCTTCTTCGCTTACTTTACCATTGCCTATTTCTTTCAATGCCTGAATCACCAAGCGACTTATCTTGCCTTTTGCCAATAGGTTTTTAGGAGTGGTTTTCTTAAATTTTATACTTTGTTTGCCTACTTTGATTTCTCTGGGGGAACCATCTGTGAGTAAAACAATATTCATTGGCACTTGGGTACTAAACCCCAAAGCATTCAAGGCATAGCTACCGGTAGGCACAGTGCGTATCCTATCTCTTTTGGCAATGGCTTCAGCTACCTCTTCTGCTGAAGATGTCAATGGCCCAATCAATTTGCTGATTTTCGGACGTACATAAATACCGTGTGCTACTCTTATAATTATCTTCTTGTCTTCCAAACGATCCAAAGCTTTACGAATGGCTTCTGATGAGCCGATAGTTAAATAATCGTCAGGCATAACCAAATGGCCCCTTGGTTTGCTTTTTATTGACTTTTCTATTTGCTTTTCAATGCTTTGCATATTTTTTGTTTCTTCTATATTGTCACTAATATAGTAAATATATGTGACAAAAAGTAATTTTGTCGTGTCGCAAATGCAGTATAGATTTGCGACAACCATCTGTCACATATCTTGTCGAAATTTGTGACAATTCCACACCATCAGACCCAATCACCAAAAGCCAATTACTAAAAGCCATACCCATCACCAATCCGCTTTTAAATATTTCTCCATTTGTGATTTCGCGCCGTCTGTGGTTTTCAGCAATTCTGCTCTCCGCAATCCTTTCTTCTGTACGGGAGCAATGTTTTTGCCTGCACCATCATCCAGTTTTGGGTCGTAGTCTTCGGGTATGAGTTTGTCTATCTTGTTTTTGAAGCTGTCTATTTCGTGCAGTTTTAAACTGATTTTTTCTTTCTCGTTCTGTGCCTGTGCGGTATTTACATCCTGGATCCTTGCCGATTGGGATAATTTTAAAGCTGGTTTGCTTGGTAAACCACCTGTAGAGCATTCGAAATAATGTGGGATGTTTTTGAGTCAACCCTGTTGTTGGAGTTTTCTCCAGCAATCACCCTACAGCCATACTGGCTTAAAAAGACCAAATAACTTTTGTCAACGCAATCTGCCGTCGTAGTCACCTTTACCATCATCTGCCGGCAGGGGAAAGCTTACAGGCTGTCCATCTCGTTGGGATCGGTATATGGCAGTGAAAAGTTCTACCGTTCTCCGACCTTGTTCTCCATCTACCAGGTGCTTTCGTCCTTCTATAATGGATAGGGCAAAATCCTGTATTTGCAAACCGACATAATAGCTGGCTGCATCAACGGTTGAAAAGTATTCCCGGTCTTCCTTTTCCCATTCGGTCAGCAGGTGCTCTTCTCCGGGGATGGTCCAAAGGTCTACCAGGGGTGGCTGGCTCAGGGGCACCATGCCGGCGATAAACATCGCACCACTTTCGGTTTGCACCCCTACCGATGCGCCGTTGCTTCCATGTACATGCACCTTTCCAAAAATACCGGGCTTTTGAGAATTGCTCATGAGCAGGGTACCCATTCCACCATTCATAAATTTTATTACGGCAACTGCAGTATCTTCCACTTCGATATAAGGATGGTTTATGTTTCCCCAATAGCCGAATACTTCTTTTACCGGGCCCATAAACCAATGCAAAAGATCGAGCTGATGAGGTGCCTGATTTACCATAACCCCGCCACCTTCATGTTCCCAGCTTCCCCGCCATGGATCGCTTCGATAATAAGCCTCATCCCGCCAGCCCAGCATCTGCACTGTCGCCAGCATAGGGCTGCCGATTTTACCTTGATCTATGGCCCTTTTTACCCTTTTTACCTGCTCATAATACCTTCGTTGGCTGATGATGCCTATTTCCAGTCCCTTTTCAGCGGCTTTTTGAATCATCTTGTCACAGTCGGCCAGTGACGAAGCCATGGGCTTTTCAATAAGCACATGTGCCCCATTTTCGAGGGCTTCAAGTGTAGGATCCAGGTGATTGGGGTGTGGTGTGCAGATGATTACAAAATCAAGCGCAGCTTTGAGAACCATTTTCCCCGTGTCTGTATAGGAGTCAATTTGATACATTGCGGCAAAATTGTCGGTTCTTTCTTTATTCCTTCCACTGGCCGCTACCAAGGTTGCATTTTTGCATTCTTTCAATGCCTGGGCATGCAGGTGTGCCATTTTTCCGCATCCTATAATACCTGCCCTTAATACCTTATCATTCATATTTTAAATATTACTTTTAACAATTCAGGGTCACCATTATACAATCTGTCGAACCAGGCCTGACCTTCATCAAGGGGTGGGGTGGCACTGATAAGTGATTTTACATTCACCGCTCCACGGGCAATGAGTTCAAGTGCTTCGGGGTACTCTCCACAAATGGCACAACTGCCTTGCAGCCGGATTTGCCGGGTCACAACTGCCTGAAGCGGAAGTTCCACTTCCCTTGCGAGGTTACCCACCAAGGTAACAGTTGCCCCTTTGCGTACCGAAGCAACTGCGGTCTTTATGGTAGTACTGATGCCTACAGCTTCAAAGGCTATATCGGCTCCCCGGCCGTTGGTTATTTGTTGCACCTGCGCTGGTATATCTCCTTTATCAAAACAATAGTGTGCACCCATTGTAGCCGCCAGCTCAAGTCTTTTCGGAGAGGTATCCAGGGCTATGATGGTTTTTATCCCTTTGGCCCTGAGTACCTGAATGATGCTAAGACCAATCATACCAGCGCCAATGACCAGGGCACTTTCGGCATCCGCCAGCGGTGTAAGGGAAACGGCATGCAGTGCAACAGCAATAGGTTCAACCATGGCAGCCTCTTCAAAACTCACTACGTCGGGCAATTTGTACACGATATGGGCCGGTACCGTCAGGTACTCTGCAAAGGCCCCTGCCTGCCGGTATTCATCACAGGAAACGCCCAGAACCCTGCGATTGTCAGACAAATTGTACATTCCTTTCTTTGAAAACCAGTCAGCGGGATTGTAAATGGTAGAATCAAAAGTCACCCGCTCACCAGGTTTCAGGCCGCTTACTTCGCCACCGGTTTCTTCTATGATACCCGAAGCTTCGTGGCCCATAATGATCGGGGCTATACGCCGGCCGGTGCTGCCATCCATACCATGTACATCGCTGCCGCAGATACCGGCAGCTTTTACCCTGATCAGCACTTCATCTGGTTTGCAGGCAGGACGATCTACATCTATAATTTCAAATTTTTTTGGGGCAATTAAATTGAGGGCTTTCATCTGTTTAATTTTTCTTTTCAGCGGTGAGAACTTGCCCCGACCCGTCGGGGTGGAACCTTTGACGACTAACCCCGAAAGCTTTCGGGGCATCCCCCTGTGTGAGAAGACTTTTCTCATGGGTGTTTCATCTGGGTTCATTGTTTTAGCAATTATCACCTAATTAAACACAAAACTGGAAGGAAATAAAAGCTATATCCAGGAAATATTCAGAAGTCTTCCATTATGCTACCAGGCCGCGTAATTTTTGCAATAAAATCACATCAATAATCATGTGGGATATAATGGCTGTAAGGATCCCGATGTGTTCTGTCATAAATCCCAGTCCGGCAATGATAAATACCATAATAACACCATATATACTGATGCGCCAGTTCAAGGGGTTGAGGTAACCGTGAATGGCTACAAAAAAAATCGAACTGAGCCAGACGCCCAGCAGGGGTTGAAGGCCACCTCTGAAAAATAATTCTTCTCCGGCCCCGGCACAAAATGATACCAACAGTACATCACCTCTTCTCCATTCAAACCGGGACAACAAATTGCTGTATGTACTGAGGGTAGGCTTTATAAAGGGCAGGTTTACGATACCCCAGGCCAGAAATCCTGCTGCCAGTCCGTAGCCGAGTCCCAAACCAGCCTGGTATAGCAGTGGAACCTGTCCCTTGAGAAAAGTAATCAGACTTTCTTCCCTTAAAAAAGCAGATAAGGCCAGTCCGGGTATTCCAAAGCCCAGTAGCGTAAGAAGACCCAGCCGCCGTATATCATTGGCGAAATACTTCATTCTTAATGGAATATGTTAATGTTTATAGATTAAACAAAAAACCCGGATGGTTTCCGGGCTTTAGTTAAAATATATTGGGAAGTGAGCATTAACTCATTTTATCAAGTACTTCCATTACTTCGCGTACATGTCCTTCTGAAGCTTTCAGCAGCGCCATTTCGTCGGCGGTGAGATCGAGTTCTATGATTTTCTCGATACCATTTTTGCCGAGAATAACCGGTGTACCGAGATAACAGTTTTTAATGCCATATTCTCCATCGAGCTGTACACAAACCGGGAATACTCTTTTCTGATCTTTCACAATAGCCTCAGCCATTTGGGCAGAAGCAGAGCCGGGCGCATACCATGCAGAAGTACCCAGTAATTTAACCAGTTCGCCGCCGCCAAACTTGGTGCGTTCAACAATCTGATCAATGGTTTCTTTATCCATCAATTCAGTTAAAGGGATACCACCAATGGTAGTGTATCTTGGCAAGGGCACCATGGTGTCACCATGACCACCCATAAGTACTGCCTGAATGTCTTTGGGAGATACGTTGAGTTTTTCGGCGATAAATGCCCTGTATCGTGCTGTGTCGAGAATACCGGCCATACCCATTACTTTGGTACGAGGCAGTTTTGATGCAATGTGGGCCTGATACGTCATAACATCCAGCGGATTGGAAACTATGATGATGCTTGCTTCCGGCGAATATTTAACTACGTTTTCAGTAACGGATTTCACAATACCTGCATTGGTACTGATAAGGTCATCGCGGCTCATACCGGGTTTTCTTGGAAGACCTGAAGTTATTACCACTACTTCAGAACCGGCGGTTTTTGAATAATCATTGGTTGAACCAATTGTGCGGGTATCATATAAGTCGACCGGCGACTTTTGCCATATGTCGAGCGCTTTACCTTCGGCAAAATTTTCTTTGATGTCAACCAAAACTACTTCATTAGCAACTTCTTTATATGCAAGAATATCTGCACATGTTGCCCCTACGTTACCAGCTCCAACTACTGTTATTTTCATGTTTAATCAGAATTTGAGGTTATAAATGAATCTATTAGCATTCGGTACAAAAATATAAGATCGTTGTTATTCAGCACATGACCTATATCATTAAACTGTTTTATTTTTTAAATATCTGTGCAAGGTTAAAAAAGCCATATGATGATTTATAGGTCTTTACGAGGTTTGTATTAAGTTCGTTATAATGTTCGGCTAAAGATTCCATCATCCGGGCTTTAATACGTGTTCGGGATTCTAATATTTCTTCGAAATTTACCTTCGGGATGACGTAGATTTCAGCTTTATCAGAAACCACTATTGTTGTATACACCCTGAAAGTATTTTGTAGCAGCGCATTTTCTCCAAAAGCATAGCCAGCTTTTAAGGTGATCAGGTGTTCAAACGAATCTTTTATATCCATGGCCAATGATATTTTTCCGCTCTTGATTACATACAGGGCATTACTCGGATCGTTTCTGAAAAACACAACCTCATCCATAGTGTAATACCTGAGGTAAAAGAAAGGCTTAAACAGCGCCATCTCATCGTAGGAAAGTTTTTCAAAGAGCTTAATATTGGCAAGGAACTTGAAAAATTCTATTTCATCCTGGCTGTAGGTTTTTTTAAATGGATTTATCATAGGGTTGATGTATCTCTAACTTTACGATTTTTCGGGTTTTTTCCTTTACCTTATATCTGTCATCAGGCCGGTATCCTGCAAGCCAGATAATATCACCCCCCGATTGCACTACCATAATACCCGATTTCTTATGTAAAGGCACCTTGTTGTCGATTAAAAAGTCACTTACTTTTTTATGTCCCTTCATACCAAGCGGTTTGAAAGTATCACCTTTTTTCCAGGTACGCAAAATTAAAGGCCAAATCAGTTTTTCCGCATTCAACATGGCAATGTAATTGCTCTTGGGTTTTACAAAATTTTCAGCATCGATTAATTCAGTGCGCACCTGATATTTTCCGGTAAAGACTTCCTGGCCGGGCTGGAGGATTTCTATATACACATCTTCTTTTGGCATTCTTTTTCTAAGGATCATCATCCCCCGGTCGGTATATAATACAAATCCAGGCGAAAAGAATTTTTTACCGGACAATCCTTTTTGTAAGACCATCATGATGTTCTCGAGCTGGTCAAACATAAAACCAAACGGATATATAAGCTCCCATAGAACAGCCTGGGGATAAGTATGTGCCATTAACTTTTCGACATCTATGTCCAGGCCTTCTTCCGTTTCACGGCACACATTGGCCTTGATCATTTCAATGTATTCAGAAAGAAGCTGATCAGCTGCTCTGATGCGTTTATGGGTATTGAGAAAAGTAGCTTCGAGAGATGGATTAATCGATTGAAGTATAGGTACGGCCTTATGCCTGATCAGGTTGCGGCTGTATTTGGTGCCTGCATTGGATACATCTTCCCGCCACTGGATGGCATGATCTTGTGCGTAAGATTGAATCTGTTGTCTTGATGCAAATAGTAAAGGTCTTATGATGGAATCTTGTCTCGGCATAATGCCCCTGAGTCCTTTGAGTCCGGTTCCTTTTGTAAGATTGAATAAAAAAGTTTCTATACTGTCGTTGGCGTGATGGGCTGTAGCAATGCTATCGTAATCATATTCCCGTAGCAGCTCCTGAAACCATGCATATCGAAGCTCGCGCGCTGCCATCTGCACCGATTTACCTGCATCGAGTAAAGGTCTCAAGTCAAAACGCCTTGTAAAGAAGGCTTTTTGGTGTCTGGCAGTCCAGGCAGAGACAAAAGTTTCATCCTCATCGGAGTCCTTTCCCCTAAGGCCGAAGTTGCAATGGACAACCCCGAAATCAAATTCGGTTTTGCTGAACAGATCTGCCATGACCATTGAATCGATACCCCCACTTACCGCCAGCAATACTTTCTGACCAGGCGTGAGCAGGTTTTCTTGGTCTAAATATTTCAGGAAAGCCTGAAGCATTTTTTCATAGGATAAGGTGGTTGAACAAACGAATTATGAATTCAAAGGTAAAAAGGAATATTCGTTTTTACAGCATGGTTGCAGGTTTTGGATGGAATACCGAAATATCAATGGCATTAATGCATGTTCCTGGGGTATTGTGCTCCAAAAGTGAGTGAAAAGGAGTTTATTTACCAAGCGGGCGTATGTGCACTTATTTCTTTTCTTATTTCTAAACTAGTTCGTGCAAAACACCAAAAAGAGGGAAGGCTTTCAATATCCCAAAGATTTCCGTTAGCTTTTGAAAGATATTGTGAAAATTGCATCCTACTTCTTTCAACTTTTCCAAAGTTCAAAAACTTTGGAAAAGTGGCTGCCGGCTTATCTAGCATAATCTGTTGATTTTCAGAATATACAGTGAATCAAGGTATTACGTATTATGGATTACGCATAACCGAGCTAACACTCAACATTTCCCTTCCTCGCTTATCATTCATTAAAGGTTATAGGTCGTGTTTGGAGAAAACTCCGACAACAGGGAGGATAAAAAAACCGCATTACCCGAACTCCTCATTCTTCATTCTTTATTCCTGCAATCTCCAAGCTCAGAGCTAACCCTTCCAGCTTCCAGCATCTGCCTGACAGCTTTCACCTATGAGCTCAGAACTAAATATCACCACGCACAATCCAACACCATTTCACCCGGGCGCTCCTTGCATGCTATCTGAATAATATTCCGGCATTTAAGGATAAAAACCCCAAATTGCCCATATCAAACTGTTGGGGACTGTAAAAAGCAAAATTATACCTGAGACCAAATCGTAGACCCAGTCCATCACTGATACTCCATAAAGCACCTGCTTCTGGGGCAAAGCCGAAATTCCAGTTATTTTCGCCCTGCTCGATTGCGGTAAATTTTAATTCCTGATTGGTATAGATTACCCCGATATGACCACCGGCAAAAGGCCTGAGCTTGCTGCCTTCCATAAAATAATAATGGCTGTTGATCATGATAGGAATGGCCAGCAAATACCGCCAGGCAACACCATTCACGGTAAGATCTCCGAGTTGGTAAGTTTGCCTTTCAGACTTTTCAAAAAAACCATTGAATCCCACACCCGCTCCAACAGAGATATTTTCTGTAAAAAAAGCATAGGCATTAAAGGTAAAGCCACGGGTCGAATGAGCAGAAATAAATTCACCTGCTTTCTTACCGGTAAGTATGGCAGGGTTCCATTCCAAAGAATAGACTGTATTTATTTGCGCATTAGAATGTTGAATTAGCGCCAAAGTAATGATTGCCAGAATAATATGTCGACGCATGATGTCTTGGTTGGTTAATTTTCAAAGTTTAATTTCTTCTAAGTCCGGGTGTCTGGTCGAAAGCCTGTTGTACCGAAAAAGTAAGCCGATTCTGAAAATTCTCAGAATCCACAAGCAAGCCACGAAGCCAGGCATTCCAGATGAGCTTAAGGTCATTTTGCCCGGGTATGGTAATGCCACCAACGTTTGACGACTTAATATCGACCATGTCCATAATGACGGTCCCATCTTCATAAGGCACGAAGGAAGTGACAAAAACCGGTGCGTACCACATGGGATTCCAGCCCCACCAACCCCAGTAACCAGGCCCCATATATACTGGTGTGGTTACAGCGCTTAAGCCTTCAAAACGGTTTATGGCCACATTAAGCCCCAGGTCGGGATTGGCATCGCGGTCTACTTTAACAAAGCCTCTTTCCTGCATAATATTTGCCAAGGTTGAAAGCAGAACAGAGGTGTTTTGTACATCCAGGGTATCATATCGATCCCTGCCTTTTACGATTAAAACAATATCGGGCATGGTGTAGGTCTGGTATTGCCCAAAATCTGTTCCGGGTACCATATGAGTAATGATTACATCCTGATCGCCAAATTCGATATCCTGCTCAGGAAAGAAATTGCACCCTGTAAAAAGCAGACTTAGGCCCAGGGCGAGATAATACATTTTAGAAAATCTCAGCATATACATTTTTCAAGGGGTTTGATTGATGTTTATTGATATAATGTACGAACAGCTTTCTTTCAACGTTTCAACGCTGTGGGTTGCGCTCTATTGTACAGGATCGTCTATCGCAATGGTGCCTGTGAGGTAAGTCCGTGCCATTCCACCGATATGACAGCGTGCGCCGGCATACCGGCAATAAAGAATGCCTCCTCTTGCAGACAATTGGCGGGCAGTGAGCTTATGCAGACCAGTTTTTTTAGCCCAAAACGGAATGAGTGAAGTATGGGCCGATCCGGTTACCGGGTCTTCAGGTATGCCACACCGGGGTGCAAAAAATCTGGATACAAAATCTGTCTCTCTACCTGGAGCGGTTACAATGATTCCGCGTGTATCTACCAAAGACAAAGCCTGAAAATCTGGCTGCATTTCTGCAATCTGATCTTCATTTTCAAAAACAAGCATTACATCTGTTTTACCCCTGTAAGCGGTTTTTGGTGCAATGCCCAGCCATTTCTCCAGATAGCACAAATTTATCTCCTCATCAATATGTAGTTGATCTGAAGGAAAATCGAGCCATAGCAGGTTTTTCTCGCGCCTTACCGGCAAATCACCACTGGCATGGGAATAAAAGGAAATCTGATCGCCAGCCAACTTGTAGTGATGAAACAAAACATGGGCGGCTGCAAGGGTGGCATGTCCGCAGAGGTCAACTTCGGTGATGGGTGTGAACCATCGGATTTCATATCTGTCGCCGGCTTCAACAAAAAAAGCAGTTTCAGAAAGGTTATTCTCCATGGCAATTTGCTGCATGGCTTGTACTGGTAGCCAGCTTGTAAGCGGACAAACAGCGGCAGGGTTGCCGCCAAAGATACGGTCGCTGAAAGCATCTACCTGAAAAATAGGGTATTGAATTTCGCTCATGATACCATTAAACTTTTTTTCTCAATTCTCCCAGTAAAGTTTGCTGATCGAGGGCATCTATATATTTTTCATAGTTTAAGCCGGCCTCAAGTACGAAAAATGTCAACATCTTTTTTACATCCCCTATGAGTTGTTCTTTTTTCCAGGGCTTTTCGATGTAGGTATCAATTTTTGCCTTATTGATGGCCGTAATGGTATCTTTATGCGTGGCCAGGCCAGTGAGCAATATTTTTCTGGTAAGGGCAAATCGACCATCCTCATAAAGCTCTGTAAGGAATTGCACACCGCTTTTATCAGGCATCACATGATCAGAAACAACCAGTGCCAGTTGGTCGCCTTCATCATCGATTTCCTCGATAAGCTCCCAGGCTTCGATGGCAGATTCACATGCCTCAATTACAAAGAAATTTTCGAATGATTCAAGGTCTTTTACTACGGTGTTAAGCACCTCACGTTGGTCATCAATACAAATGATATACAGTTTTGCCACCGGTTTGAATTTAAGGTATCTATAATAATTACTGCAATTTACTATTTATCGTCAGAGATTGGGTAAGGCTTAAAAGGTAAAGTAATCCTGAAAGTGGTACAACCGGGTTTACTTGCCACTTCTATTTCGCCATTATGACTATGTATGATCTTTTGAACAATAGATAAGCCCAGGCCCAGTCCGAACGAAAGCCCACCTACTTTGGTAGTAAAATTAGGCCTGAAGATTTCCGGAAGTATTTCCGGTGAAATTCCAGGGCCATTATCACATATTTCGACTTTTATTTTGTTTCTTACCAATTTACTGGAAATCATCAGCCTGGCAGTAATTTGCGGTTGAGACAGCATGCTTTCGGCTGCATTTTTAATGATGTTCACCCAGACCTGGACCAATCCTGAGTGGCTAGCTTGAATATTGGGAAAATATTGCAGATCAAGTTCCAGTTCAATATTGGTAAGTATCCTTTTTAAGATAGAAATGGATTCATTGAGGGTATTGTTAAGGTTAACTTCCTGCTCCATAGAATAATTTGAGGTGCCGAGTTGTTTCACTGATTTCACAACACTTTCAACATGCCTCGAAGAGATGGTCATGTCATGCAAGGCAGCGCCCATGTCATAAAAATAACTGATACGGTCGGCCATGGCACTTAAATTCTTTTTAAAAGGGATCAATTCATCAATACCCAGACCAGCCCTTGCAAATTTTTGTGAAACAGAGGAATCGATGTGAAAAGTCTTTTCCAGGTTTTTTCGTAATCCCCGTATTTCTGATGTTGATATGGTATGTCCCCTCTCGACCCCTTTTAAATAAAATGAATACATACCATCATGATTTTGTTCCTGCAGGTATTTGCTGATGTTTTCTGCAAACCATTCGGTTTTCCGCTGAATAACCCCTATGGCATTATTGAGCTCATGTGCCAGTCCTGCGGCGAGTTGCCCTAAGGTTGCCAGGTTAGAAGTCTCCATGAGTTTCTGTAAGGCCATCTTTTTTTCATTGGCCATATTGTGCGCATACATTTGCCTTATCAGCAACTCATTAACAATGATTGGAACGAAATATTCAAAAAAGACCTGATAGCCTCCTTTTTCTATGACTTCTTCTTTTGATTCGACATAAGAAACTTCTGACTCTTCCATGGCCACCAGTTTAGCATAGCTCAAATTGCTGTCTGAAAAAAAACTGAGTACTCCGACAAAGGTGTTCTGCGAGGATTGAAAAACTTCTTCCTCAGGCTCATTGCTATCACAGAGTAATCCCTTAATAACACCATAATTGATGTGGTAAAGCCTGCGGTTAAATGCATTTTCTTCCAATAAAACATCGCCTTTTTTTAATTTGATTACTTTATCGGGATCGCTGAAGAATTGATGACGCAACCATTGCTGTTTAACTAGCTCCATATTTTACAAATATTAAGAAAAGAAATTAATTACATTCAGGATGTATACCATTAAATACGTGGTAATCAGCCCTACGATACCTACGATGATGCCGATTATAGCCATATCTTTGGTTTTGACAATACCCAAACCATAGGCCAGGGCATTGGGTGGGGTACTTATTGGCAAAACCATCGCCAGGGAACAAGAAAAGGTTACGGTTATAATAAACATCTGTTCCCCCCCGTAAGGTTGCAAGCCTGTGAGTGATGTGGCCAGTGCAGCTACAATCGGGAGCAGTAAGTTGGCTGTTGCGGTATGCGACATAAAATTGGCCATTACCAATGCAAACACAGAAGCAAAAAATACCACCAATAGTGGTGAAAAAGTTTCAAAAGGAATATGGGTAACGAGTTTTTGTGCTAGGCCGGTGCGTTCCAGTGCCAATCCCAGGGCTATTCCCCCGGCTATCAGCCAGAGGACATCCCAGCTTAAAGTTTTTAAATCTTCCTTGGTTACTATGGAAGTAGAAGAAAAAACAGCAACCGGTATCATCGCCACAACAAATGAATTCATACCGTGAATAAAATCTGTAAGCCATAATATAAGGGTTATGGCAAATGTTGCATATACAATATAGGCTTTTCGATTCTTAAGAAATTTGCCTTTCATATCGAGATTCAGACTTTTGTTTTTCATGGGAAAGAAAAACAAAAGAAGCATCCATGAGATCATTAGTAATAGTAAAACCAGTGGAAGTGAAAAAGCCATCCATTCCCCAAAGCTGATATAATCATCGCCTGTGAGGTATTTCATGGCAATGGCATTGGGAGGTGTTCCTATGGGAGTAGCCCTGCCACCAATATTAGCAGCAACCGGCACCGATAAGGCAAAGGCTACTTTTCCTTTATCAGTTGTTTCAAATAAAGCCAAAACCGGCACCAGAATAGCAAGCATCATGGCTGTTGTGGCTGTATTGCTCATAAACATTGAAAAAATGGCTGTTATGAGCATGATACCCAACATTACCCTCGAAGGCTTGGAGCCAAAAGGCTTAAGAAGTACCCTTGCCAGGTTTTGATCAAGACGGTACTTTGTGGCGGCAAGGGCGAGAAAAAAACCACCGAGAAACAGCAGAATAATGGGTGAGGCAAAAACCGCCATCAGGTCGGCAAAAGGGATCAAAGTTCCGACCGGGTCGCCATTATGGCTTACTATGAGCCAGGTAAGGCCTTTATCTGAAATCATTACCAGCATCAGCACGATGATAAGCAAAGAGGTTGCATAAGCAGGAATTGGCTCCAAAACCCAACACAGGGCAGCTAATGTGAACAGAGCAATTACCCGTTGCTCCACCGCTGTGAGCCCGGGAATGGAAAAAGCTTCCGGAGGTACCCAAAGCAGTATAAAGGGTATTCCAAAACAAATCAGGGATTTTATAATGCGAATGATCATGGTTATAACAGGGTTTTTCTTCCCTGATAATAAGGTTTGTCTTGAGTAACTTTATTCTTTTTGCACAATTATGGTTGCAACAATAAATTGATGTAATGTTTGCTAAATTGCCATTGAATGTCACAAAATTAATAGAAAAAACCGATAAAAAGTGTAATTTAATGAAAAGGCTTTTTTGAATGGGCGTATTTTTATGGGTTTTATGGGTATAATTTTTTGCTTTATGGCAGGCAAAAATGGTTTTTTATTGTTTAAGTGATAAATTACCAAAACAAATTAAACCTTTAATGAAATGAAAAAACTTTACCTGACACCAAAGTGGCTGCTGACAAGAATCATGGTGGGTTCTATGTTGGCAGTATTCCCGTTTACTGTGTTTGGCGGTGAACCGGCAGACCGGTCTTATGATTTTCATGAGGTTAGTGATGAATGTTCGCGAATTGCCAGGGCCAATAACCGGAAGTTTAAAAGAAGTCCGGGTAGTATTCTGGTTGCACGCGAAATTGTGAATTCCGGATTTGAAACCGGATGCATTGATTACGAAGCTTTTATTCTTTCTGCCGAACTGGTACATGCCCATGAACCTGATTTCGGACTGGCCTTTAAACTGGGGAAATTATATTTTGAAAAAAATGATGAAGTACATGCCCTTGAATTTCTGGAAGATGCTTTAGGATTGGCCACCACGGAGGCAGAAAAATCAGAAGTACGTACCTTGCTCAACAGGATTTACCGCAACAAAACCAATTATGATGAGTATCAGGTGCCACGTTATCTGCTGCCTGATCCTTTGAAAGGCACAGATGGAAAAGCCATAGCTGACCCATCGGACTGGAATTTGCAAAGGAGAAAGGAAATTCTGGGTTTATTTGAAAATCACGTTTATGGTAAAGTTCCGGAGGGTTTCTCTCCGGAACTTGTGTTTGAAACCCATGAGAGCGATGCCAATGCACTGGGAGGCAAAGCAACCCGGCGGCAGGTTTCCATTCGCTTTAAAAATGATCCCGGTATGCATTCCATTGATGTGCTTATGTACATACCCAATGACAGGGAAGGTCCGGCGCCAGCTTTTACCGGTCTTAGTTTTTATGGTAATCCTACCATCCATCCAGACCCGGCCATTCGTATGACAGATAAATGGATGCGCAACAATGAAGATTTTAAGATCCAGAACAATCGCCTTAGCGAAGCTTCAAGAGGAGTTAGGTCGGGTCGTTGGCCGGTTGAAAAGATCATCGACAGGGGTTATGCCCTAATTACAGCTTACTATGGAGACTTAGATCCCGATATGTACCATGCTTATGAGCAAGGCATTTACCAGATGGCTTATAAAGATGGTCAAACCCATCCTGCACCTGATGAATGGGGTTCATTAGCCGTTTGGGCATGGGGATTGAGCCGGATTATGGACTATCTCGAGCTCGACCGGGATATTGACAGTGACAGAGTTGCCGTAATGGGACATTCACGCATCGGTAAAACGGCTTTGTGGGCAGGTGCTACAGATGATCGCTTTGCGATTGTGATTTCCAACAATTCGGGCTGTGGGGGTGCTGCACTCTCCCGCAGAAGATTTGGCGAAACTGTAGCCGTTATCAATACCAGCTTTCCACATTGGTTTTGTAATAATTTTAATAAATTCAATAATCGTGAAGATGAGCTGCCCTTAGATCAGCACATGTTGCTCAGCCTGATTGCACCCCGGCCACTGTATGTTGCCAGCGCATTGGAAGACCGTTGGGCCGACCCAAAAGGTGAATTTTTATCGGCCTACCATGCCTCAAGGGTTTATGAATTGCTGGGCTATAAAGGATTGCCGGTAGATGAAATGCCTTCTGTAAATCAACCGGTTATGGGTACAATAGGCTATCATATTCGCGAAGGAAAACACGATGTGACCGATTACGATTGGGAACAGTATATGAATTTTGCAGATAAACATTTCGGAAGAAAGTGATTTTTACAGCAAAAACCCGCATCTCTATTTTTTGATATTTCTAAAAATTATCCCACAATTTACAGTTTGATTAATGCTTAAGGAAAAGGTTGTCCCATGCCATTTCCATTCCTGTTTCCATTTTCATTGGTTGCGTTGGGATCGACTTGACGTGATTCCCTGGGTGCCGGGAATATTTTCTTTTTCCAGGGAATCCGGTAATATATATAATAACCAAAACCCCAGGAGCTTTCATCGATATTTCTGCCAAATCCGGGCAAATAATAAGGCCTCAGCGTTTCATTACCCCGGTATCGTGGTGATATTTTATATCTTATAGTAAAGCCCATATAAAATTCATCAAAAATTCTTATTCGCGTACCTGTAACAAATTCAAACCATGAGGTTCGCAATCCATTGTTGGCTGTTTGCAAAGTAGTTTCAGGCCAGCCAGTGTTTCTTTCTATATTATTGATTGAGGAAAAACTGAGTGTTTCATTGGTTCTGCCTCTTCCCAGCCTGAGTCCGAAAAACAAAACACTATTGCTTGTATCTGTATCAAGAAAATTGTAGTCGAAGCCGACACGCATGTAAGAGCCACTGCTTTGATAGTTGTGCAGTGCTTCGTTTTGCGTAAAAACTACATTGCCATAGTCTGCGACCAGAAAGAAGCTGCCAAAATCGATATCGGTGGTAAATTCAACAGGTTTAAGGTTTTGCGAAAATGCCTGGTTGGCCAGTGAGGGCAGGTCAGCGCCAAACCGGATACCTGAAGGGATGTATCGCTCTTTCTGAGCCATGGCCGGTAATACGCTTAATACCAGTATGAAGAATATGCTACTGAAAGATTTCAATTTGATGCCTGTTAAAAATGTCTAAACTTCGGGCTACCTGTCGGTAGGCTATAAAATTGGTACTGTCTATGGTCACATTTACAAAAGCTTGTTCTACACCGCATTCGGGGGTAATGATTCGCTGTCTTCGGTCGTATGTCACTTTGAGATAGCGGCTGAGTTCCTGAAGCTCCCTGCGGTTGCCTACACGCACACTGTCGAGGTACCTCATGTTAAAAATGGTTTCATTGGTGGCAGGGTTTACCTGAAGCCTTAGAATGCCCACCGAGGAATCACCTTGAAAAATAACAGGATTGCCAACGGTTTCCAGCCAGGTAAGTCTAACATTTTTCATTCGGGAAGAGTCATCTTCAAAAAACCGGAGGTTTAAATCATTGGAATGGGTCGACCTGCAATCTTCCACCTCGCAGGCCGAAAGAAATCCCAACACTGCTAACCATGCCATTACCACTCGAAGCAACACTTTATCTATTCTTTGTTTTGGTCTGTTTCTTTTTAAAAACCTGCAATTTAGACCATTTCATTTATTGTAGAGGTCTTTTATTGGATATAAATATTTTTTCAAGACTAAAGCAATTGGTATCAACCTTTGGTTTTAGCATATGAACATCATGGGTACCCGGCACAAGGTAATAAATTTTAGAGCTAATCTCTTCATCAGGTCAGATTAAGGGCAGGTTTGGCTGTGCTGAAGTCATTGTGTAGTTTTGTAACAAATCAAAATCATATGAACAAAGGGAGGACAGAAATTAATCAACTGGGTGAGTTTGGCCTGATCGACAGGCTGGCTGCGGACCTTGGACCATTCAGGCAGTCAGGCACGCGCAAAGGTATTGGCGACGATACAGCGGTTGTAGAATCTCAGGGTCATTTGCAATTGATTACTACCGATATGCTGCTCGAAGGAGTTCATTTTGATCTTTCTTATATGCCAATCATGCATTTGGGTTATAAATCGGTATCGGTCAATGTCTCTGATATAGCCGCCATGAATGGTACCGCCAGGCAAATTGTGGTGGCTCTTGCCCTTAGTAATAGGTTTTCTGTTGAGGCCGTAGAGGCTTTATATAAGGGGATCCAACAGGCATGTGAGGATTATAAAATCGATTTGGTAGGAGGTGATACCACCGCTTCACGCTCGGGGCTGGTCATTTCTATAACCGCAATCGGTGATGTGGAGACTTCCAAAATCACTTATCGCAATGGTGCTAAGGACGGAGATATTCTTTGCGTTACCGGTGACCTGGGAGCTGCCTATATGGGTTTGCAGGTGCTGGAGCGGGAAAAACAGGTGTTTCTGGCTAATCCCGACATGCAACCTGATATTGAGAAATACAAATATCTTGCACAACGACAAATGAAACCCATTGCCCGTACAGATATCATTCACGAGCTCAGCGACCTCAACCTGGTGCCTACTTCTATGATCGATATTTCTGATGGGCTGGCGTCAGAGATATTACATCTGAGCAAAAACTCAGGCCTTGGTTTCAAAATTTATGAAGACAAACTACCGGTTGATCAAATGACCTACCAGACAGCGGTAGAGTTTAAGCTCGACCCGATCACGTGTATTCTAAATGGTGGGGAAGATTACGAACTTTTGTTTACGATTGACCAGAAGGATTATGAAAGTGTAAAAAACCATCCGGATATACATTTTATAGGATACGCCAGCGCAGAAGTTGAGGGTGGCGTGTTAATTACCAAAGGAGGCAATACAGTTAGCCTGAAAGCCCAGGGATGGAACCATTTTCCGGGAAATTGAATCGTGATTCGATATGCGTAAACCGTGATGCGTAAACCGTGATGAGGGATGAGTGGATAATTTACAATGGACAATTGTTAAATACCTGAATAACGTTTAACGCTTTTAACGTTTATCATAACCCATGAGATTATCGCCAGCGCTGGCGCACCACGTGTGTCTCTATTTTATAACTACAAATCAGTTACTAAACGCCATTTTTATTCTGGCGGATTGCAAATCCCGAACCCTCGACATTGGTTATTTAGGTAAATGAATGGCTTCTGTCTCCGGTCCTTGTCGCAGACAAGGACCATTGGCCTAGAACCATTTCAGCAGGGTTTTGGAGTGGATCCATGGTATAAACATGTGAGGTATCAAAAACCTGACATGTCTGGTTTGTCATTCAACTTCCAGCTTCTAACGCCCCGCTTCCAACTGATGCTTCGAACCATCAGCTTTACGCTGATCACCTTTCGGTATTTTTATCTTAAAATTGTAACTTAGTCCTTCCAAATTATAACGCATAAAACAACACCTTGTCCCGCAATCAACGTATATGGAGGAGTAGCTTTGTTATAAGTTTTTTATATACCAACCGATAATTATGAGTAATCAAACAGCAGCACCAGAAGCATTAAATAATAAGCAGGCACAGATAGAAAAAGAAGGCAGGGAAAAAACCAGTGAAGATATTCATTCCATTACCGACAATTTTAGGCAGGTATTGCAGGATCTTCATGAAAATTCCATGGCTTCACTGCTCACCCTGGCCGAACAGGGGGATACAAAAATTGACCTGGAGGGCGACCTCGACAAACGCATTCAAACCCTGAGCATTTTATTTCAGCTTATGAATCTGGTGGAAGAAAATGCGGCAGTGCAATTCCGACGACGAATGGAAAACGAAATCAGTCCCGCGTCCATACGGGGATCATGGGCTGAAACATTTGATCGTTGGAAAAGCCAGGGACTCGGTGAAGATGAAATAGCGCCCCTCATACGCAAACTGCGGTTGATCCCGGTACTCACTGCCCACCCTACAGAAGCCAAGCGAATTTCAATCCTGGAGCTGCACCGTGAACTATACCTCTTACTCGTAAAAAAAGAAAATCAAATATGGACCGATATAGAGAAAAAGGCTATAGATGATACCATTAACGCTTTACTGGAGCGTTGGTGGAGAAGTGGTGAGGTCTATCTCGAAAAACCGGAGGTGTCTTCTGAAAGAAATAATGTAATGCACTATTTTACCCGGGTGTTTCCGGAAGCGCTACGCATCAGTGATCAGCGTCTCAGATACGTATGGGAAGCCAATGGTTTTAGCCCCGATAAACTCAGTGCGCCTGAGCACTTTCCTCAGATACGATTTGGCAGCTGGGTTGGTGGCGACCGCGATGGACATCCCTATGTGACAGCTGAGGTAACGACCAATACCTTGCGCGAGCATCGCAAAGCAGCTCTGGATCTTTTACATAATATGCTTCTGCAATTTGCCCGCAGAATCAGCTTCTCGGAAATCCGAAATCCGGTTCCCGCATTTTTTAGCAAAGAAATTGAAAACATATCCAAAGCCCTCGGCAAAGCTGGTGCAAAAGCCGTACGCCGCAATCCCCTGGAGCCATGGCGGCAGTATGTAAGCCTTGTCCTTTTAAAGCTTGATAATACCCGGGCAGGGATACAGTCAGATGCAGGCACTTTTTATCCCAATGCCGCAGCGTTGCTCGAAGACCTTAAAATACTTCGGCAGAGTTTGCTGGAAATCGGAGGAAGTAAGCTGGCAAAAGATGTGTTGTTCCCCATCGAGCGTCATGTGCAATGCTTTGGATTTCATCTGGCAAAACTCGACATCCGCCAAAACAGTGCTTTTCACGAAAAAGCCCTGGTTCAACTGCTGGAGTATGCCTCACCGGAACAAAGCGCCTACAGCAGCTGGAGTGAAAAACAAAAAGTTGCCTTTTTAACCGAAGAGCTCAACAGCAAAAGACCTTTTGCTGTTGGGGGTATTTCCATAGGCCCGGAGGCCGATCAGGTGCTTGCTTGTTACAAGGCAGTCAAAGACCATGTAGAGCGCTATGGAGATGAAGGCATCGGATCTTTTATTGTAAGTATGACCCGTGGATTAAGTGATCTGCTTGTTGTGTATCTCTTTATGCGGGAAGTAGGTTTACTGGAACGCTGCTTCCAGGTGGTTCCTTTGTTTGAAACCATTGGAGATCTACAGGTTTCACATGAGATTCTTGATGTATTTCTCTCTCATCCCATGAGTGCACATGTACGCCAGAAGCAGGGAGATGTGCAGGAAGTAATGCTTGGTTACAGCGATAGTAATAAAGATGGGGGTATTGTGGCCAGCCGCTGGAACATTTATCAGGCTGAAAAAAAACTTACTGAAACTGCAGATAAACATGGCCTGCGGCTGAGATTTTTCCATGGCATCGGAGGTACCATAAGCAGGGGCGGAGGTAAATACCACCGCTTTCTGGAAAGTATGCCCCGGGCTGCCGTAAGTGGTGAAATCAAAGTTACCGTGCAGGGTGAAACCATTGCACAGCAGTTTGCCAACCTGTTAAATGCTACCTATAACCTGGAAATGCTCTTATCGGGGCTGGCCCTGCAGACTGGATATAAATATCATCCACCAGCACTGAGGGAGTTCCCTTTGGATGCCTTGCAAACACTGGCCGGTTTGGCGCTGAAAAAATACCAGGGATTTATCACCCAACCCGATTTTATAACCTTTTACAGCCAGGCTACGCCCATTGATGTATTGGAACAAAGCAAAATTGGATCCCGACCTGCCAGGCGTACCGGCCAGCGAAGTCTTGATGACCTTCGGGCCATTCCCTGGGTTTTTAGCTGGAACCAGGCAAGGTTTAACCTTACTGCCTGGTTTGGTGTAGGTCACGCATTGAAAACCATGCAGGAAAACCATCCGGATCAATATGACGTCTTGAAAAAGTTTGCCAATGTATGGCCTTTTCTGCGTTACACCCTCATCCATATCGAAACCAACCTCTATAATGCAGATCTCGAAATGATGAAAAAGTATGCCGGGCTGGTAGAGGATAATTCACTTCGTACCCGTACTATTGAAGTCATCCTTCAAGAGCATGAAGAAAGCCGCATACAAATTGAATCGCTCTTTGGCGAATCTGCCAAATCACGCAGAATCAGCTTGCTCGATAATGTCCAGCGACGAAAGCAGGCCCTGCGCAATCTTCACCACCTTCAACTGAATCAATTGAAAGAGTGGCGTCAGGCACGTGAAAAACAAACAGAACTTGCAGACTCTCTGCTCAACCGGTTGTTGATGATAACCACAGCCATTTCAGCCGGACTGAAAAGTACAGGTTGAATTTGAATCTAAAACCCATGTAATTGTTTCTATATAGGAAGGCGTGTGGATTTACTGCACGCCTTTTACTTTCATGCGCAGACCATATACTGCATCCATGGCAGTGATAAACAATAGTTTTCGGTCTTTTCCGCCGAAGCACACATTGGCCGTCCAATTGGCATCAATAGGAATTTGGGCTATCTGCTTGCCAGTTTTGTCAAAAACGGTTACGCCTTTTCCAGTGAGGTATATATTGCCCTGGTTGTCAATGGTCATACCATCGGAGCCCAATTCAGCAAAAAGCTTTTTATCTGAGAGACTTCCATCGGCATTTATTTTATACTCGTAGGTTTTATTGGCTCTGATGTCGGCCACATAAAGCTTTTTGCCATCAGGTGTTCCGATAATGCCATTTGGTTTTTCCAGGTCTTTATCTACCCTGAATATATTTTTACCATCAGGCGTGATATAGTATACATGTTCACCATCCTGTTGCATCTCGGGGTTTCGCTTCCAGTAATTTCTTTTGTAAAGAGGATCAGTAAAATAAATGCCACCTTTTGGATCGATCCAAAGGTCATTGGGGCCATTAAGTAATTTTCCTTCATATTCTTTGAGCAACACAGCCGGCCTTGCATTTTCATCAAAAGCCCAGAGCTGATTGTCCATATCGGCACAGGTGATTAAACGACCTTTTTTATCGAAATACATTCCATTCGATCGACCAGACTCGGTGGTAAAGGTGCTAAGCTCTCCTTTAACCGACCATTTTAGTATGCGGTCGTTGGGTTGATCTGTAAAAAAAATATTCCCTTTTTTATCAACTGCCGGCCCTTCGGTAAAGGTAAATCCTTTAGCGAGTTTTTCAACAACAGCTCCCGGAGCCACGATTCCTTTTTCATCGAAAATTTGCGCCTGTAAGGCATTAAAAGAAAATACAAGTGCCAAAAAAGACGAAAAAATGTGATGTGCTGCATATTTCATGTCTGTCGTATATTTATTTTAAAAGTGTTTTTCCTTAATCATACGTAATCCGGCGCCAAAAGGTGGAAACAATTCAAGATCAGTAGGGATACTAACTAAATAAGATACTTACCGGGCTATCATATACCAGTCCCAATAATTCCGAGGCATTGCCCTTATTTATTCCTATTTCCAATAATTGATTGCTATTAAAAAAAGCAAAGCAGTCACCTGCATCCACATCGTTATAGTTTTTGTGCAGGGATTGCAGTTTTTCCCTTCCGAAATTAAGTGTGTAACTTTTTTCTTTACTGAGAATTTCAAAAGTTGTCTTGTCGATATTGGTAATGAGGTTACCATAATTGTCTACCCGTATCACATGACCTGAAATTTGTGATTTAGTGGCGCGGTTTTTTCTTCCGATAAGTTTTTTATAATCTTTGCTGAACTTTCCGATGTCGTCAAGATTAGAACCACTGGCCAGCAGCGCTGCATTTTTAGCCAGCAACTCCCGCGCTGGAAAGGAAGTTAAATCTTCTGCCGCAGATTTGATTTCAGCTATGAAAGAAGGTTCCTGATCACTTATCAGTCCGAATAAACCATTATCTGCGCCAATAAAGAAGTGCCCTTCTAGTTTTATAGCTATAAATCGACTTTTTTTCTCACTTGCTGAATCGACTGCCACCAGATGTATGGTACCCGGAGGAAAGGAACGGAAAACCGCCCCCAAAACATAAGCGGCATGCGCCAGGTTATAAGGTTCTATGTTATGGCTAATGTCTATTATTTGCAAACCGGGGTTCACAGTGAGTATTTTTGCTTTAACAGCAGCTGTATAGTGATCGGTATTGCCGAAGTCAGACATAAAAGTGATAAGAGCCATATATAAAAAAAGAATAAATGCTTAGCTTTGAAAATGCAAATTAAATATTTTTAACCATAAGAATTTTACAAACAAATCTAATTTTAGGCCTTTGGTAGAAAAGATTATTACGCTTGAAAATGTATCGCTCGTAGATTTTCTGGGAGTTGACAACTCAAACATCAGGGAGCTGGCTTCTGCCTTTCCTAAAACTAAAATCATTTCAAGGGGAAATGAGATTCGCATTCAGGGTACAGGTACAGAAATACTCAAAATCAATGATATTCTCAATTCGCTTATTCACCATTATCACAAATATGGAAAGCTCACTTATGATCATGTAAAAAATTTTCTGGCACAGGATGAAGCTTTTCCTGACCCTGACCGCGACGATGTTTTAATTTACGGTACAAAGGGTTTTGTAATACGCCCGAAAACAACGCATCAGCAACAACTTATCGATGCCGTTAAGAAAAATGATGTCGTATTTGCCGTAGGTCCTGCCGGAACCGGAAAGACCTATCTCTCCGTAGCCATGGCAGTGAAAGCCCTGAAAAACAAAGAGATTAAAAAAATTATCATCACCCGTCCTGCAGTAGAGGCAGGTGAAAACCTGGGTTTTCTTCCGGGAGACCTTCAGGAAAAAATAGATCCCTATCTCAGACCTATTTACGATGCACTGGATGATATGGTGCCATCTGAAAAACTCAAGTATTACCGCGAAAACCGTGTTATAGAAATTGCCCCTTTGGCTTATATGCGGGGAAGAACCCTCAATAATGCATTTGTTTTGCTCGATGAGGCGCAAAACACCACACCTATGCAAATCAAAATGTTTCTTACCCGACTGGGCCCCAACTCCAAACTGATTATCAATGGAGACAGAACACAGGTCGATCTTCCCAAAAATCAAAAAAGTGGCCTGGATGAGGCACTGCACATATTAAGAGGCATCAAAGGCATAGGATTTGTCGAATTGGATGAGCGGGATGTGGTACGACATAAAATTGTAAAGGATATCATAAAAGCCTATGACAGGCACAGTGGTAAAAAATGGGACAACTCATTGAAAAATTCAGAGTAGAAAAGATATCTGCTCCCGAAAAGCTTCAGCTCGCTTTTAAAATAAGGCATACTGTTTTTGTAAACGAGCAGGGGGTGCCTGCCAATGAAGAAATGGATGCCTTTGAAAATTCGTCTGAACACTTTCTGGCATTTGATGATGAAGGCAAAGCCATAGGTACTGCCAGATGGCGCAAAACTGAAGCAGGGTGCAAGCTTGAAAGGTTTGCGGTATTGAGGGAATACCGAAAAAATGGAATTGGTGGTCTGCTTGTAGAGGCCGTAAAAAATGATATTCAACTTCATGACCCCAAAGCAAAAATGTATCTCCATGCACAGGTGACTGCCATAGATTTTTATGAGAAATACGGTTTTATAAAAAGTGGCGATAGCTTCGATGAATGTGGTATATGGCACTACAAAATGTGGTGTCATACATAACGATTCGTTTATTAGGAAGGGTTGCCGATTTTAAAATCGTACCATTTTAAAGATGATAGCTTATTGTTTACAGGATCAGTGATTTTTTCGAATTCAACGTTGATGTATTCCCTAATTTCCTTTTTTTCTTTCTCGAGTAAATCATTATTTGCAAGTCTTTCCTTAAGCTCATCCATAGTTTGCTGTAGCTCTCTGAGCTTGAGCATGTTTATTATGCTCTTCATTTTGTGATAAATCTGTCTGAAATGATCCAGGTTGTGGTCGTCGATGGCTTGAAAAATATTTTCAAGGTTTATAGTAAATTCTTCGAGCGTTTTTTTCAGAAAATCCTGATATCTGAGCAAATTATCTTGAAAAAGATGATCAGTCCATGAGAAGTCTACCGTTTCTGCAAAGATATGTTCCCCGCTGACTTCCTGTCCGTTTTCTGAAGACGCCTGCAGAGGAACTGCCATTTTGCCGGTGTAGGTGGATATTTTTTGTCTTAACTGATCAATATTAATGGGTTTGCAGATACAATCCTGAATGCCAGCGGTTTCAAGTTGGTCCCACACTTTGTCTGAATCACTGGCAGTAAGGGCAATAATAGGCACTTCATTAAAGTAGGTTCCCTTCTTTTTTCGTATGCGCCGGGCGGTTTCATATCCATCTATTCCCGGCATTTGGATATCCATCAACACCAGGTCGTAATTTCTGTTTTCTATTTTTCGAAGTGCCTGAAAACCATCAGAAGCAAGGTCAACCCTCACACCCCATTCACTTAAAAGTTCTTCAATCAAAAACTGATTGGTGGTTACATCTTCAACATACAAAACATCAATATCCAAATCTATGCGACCAAGTGAAGCCAGGGCTTCGATGGCTTTGTTGCTTTTCGTCCAGTCTCCATTTTTTTGCAAGGGCAAAACAAGGGTAAATATTGTGCCTTTGCCTTCTTCACTTTTTACTTCAATTGTTCCCTTGTGGAGGTCTACCAGATTTTTTACAATGGAAAGACCCAAACCTGTACCCCCATACATTCGGTTGGTGCTTTTCAAGGCCTGTTTAAAAGGTTCAAAAATCATCGAAAGTTTATCTTTGGGTATGCCAACACCCGTATCTTTTATCACAAATTTAATGTGGCTCAAATCATCTGTTTCTTGTTTAAGGCTTACTTTGATTTCTACCGTACCCTTTTCGGTAAATTTTACAGCATTACTCACCAGGTTATTGAAAACCTGACTTAATTTTATTATATCACCTTTTACATGTCTTGGCACTTTTTCGTCGATATGCAGCTTAAGATCGACCTTTTTGGCAGCCGCTTTCGGACGATAACTCAACCTTATATGGTCAAGTAATTCATATAAATTTACATTGTCATCTTCCAGCTCTGACATTCCGGCTTCAATTTTTGAAAAATCAAGCACATCGTTGACCAGGGCAACCAGATTGCGTGCCGAAAAATGTATTGTTTGCAAGAGTTTAAATTGATCTTTCCTTGGCTTTCTTTGAATGAGTAATTCGGCCATACCCATTAAAGCATTTAAAGGGGTCTTGATTTCATGACTCATAACAGAAAAAAACTCTGTTCTTAATTTGAGGGCCTTTTCACTTTCCTGCTGATAGTGCTTTACTTTATCTATGTTGGTCGATATGGTTAGCAACAGATTCTTGCCATCTGGTAGTTGCAAAGGCATTCTGCGAGTCTGGTAAAAACTCACCAATCCTTTTTCGCTGGTTATCTGTTCTTCATTCAATAAAGGGTTTCCTTTTTGCAAAACTTCCAGTTCCTGCTCCGGCACTATAGTGTTTTCATCAACTGTAATTTTAACCCCTAAAAGTCCGTTTTTGTAAATTTCCTCCTTGGATTTCCCGGTGAGTTCCGCTAAGGACTGATTACAGAAAATTATATTTCCTTCACCATCCTTTACCATGATTAAATCGGGATTGGCATCAAAAAGAAGGGTCATAAAATTTTTCTGTTGGTCCAGCAATCTTTCGGCCTCTACCTGTTGGCTTACATCCATACTGGTTAAGATAACATAGGGCACGTCCTTTTCAGTATCAATGGAGCATTTTGTTTCCATCCAGCAAAAATTTCCGTTTTTGTGCCGTTGGCGATACAACAAAGTGCAGTTTTCCTCGCTTCCATTTTCAACTTTTTGAAAAAAGGATAGGATTTCGTTTCGGTTTGCTACATGAATGGTTTCAAGCCAGTCTGAAAACTTGCAGATTTCTTCAGCCTTGTACCCGAGTAAGTCTTCGATTGAAGGGCTCACATAAATTAGATCACCACGGCTGAAAATTAAATTTATGTCGTAGGCATTTTCAGCAAGAATTTTATACAAATTTAGCTGATCTATACCTTCATCCTTACTTTCTATTTCCAACTGAAACAAAATCAAACCCTCATCACCTTCTACCTTTGAAGCTTTAACCATGGTGGGTATAAAAATTTCTCTTTCTGATTTGATTTGGGTCGAAAAGGCCTTGTTTGCTTTCCAGGTCGATAGGTTAAACAGATCCTCAGGAATTTTGGTAAAAAATGCTGAAATATGTTTGCGATGAAGGTATTCTGTCGAACACTGCACATCTATTAAAAGCTTACGGTTGCCAAAAATAATTTCTCCAGAAGCATCGACAATCAATAAAGGTTGTTCAACTGCATCGAGGAGATATTTAGGCAAAGACAAATTCATTGGACAGACATGCAATTTTGAATGGAGCGAAAAATTTTCGAAAGATTAGTATTATTTTGTTTTAGATATAATCAAAATTTGATTTTTTTGGTACATGTAAAGCTTTGACCATATTTCGATTTTTCGAAATGAATTTATTTTAACCACCTTACCAATCAGAAACTACAAATACAAACATTAATGTCTGCTTAATGACATCATTCGTATGTTTTACTGGTCTTCAATTCCGTTTGTAAGGGTTCTCTTTTTTTTCGCCACCGGACTGCTCCTTTATTCGGCAGATGTAATTTTTTTGTCAAAAATACACTGGATTTTTTTGATACTATTTACTTCGCATGTGATAATGGTGTGGAAGTGGAAAAAAAGACAATTTCTTAATACAAATGTGTTTTCAGCTACCATTGTTTTTTCTGCTTTTATCTCTGCTGGTTACCTGAGTGCCTGGCTCCACGATGACCTTAACCGGAGTGCCCATTTCAGTAAAATCGAAAAGGAAGATCATACATTGTTTTTAGCTGAAATTATCAGAGTACAAAGCACGGGGGAAAAAGTGCATCGCTACCTGGCAAAAATGCAGTATGTAAAAAACGGGTACAGTTCATTTCAAAAAGTGAATGGCCGGATATGGCTGAGTCTGCACACCATCGACCGTCCAGTACCTGCTCCCGGAGATCTGGTGGTAGTAACAGGTTGGCCAGAATCAATCCCTGACAAAGAGGCTCATGACGATTTTAATTACAAAGGGTATTCCCGTAACCAAAATGTATATTTTCAATGCCATGCATGGAAAGACCAATGGCAATTAATGGACCGGAATAATGCGGGAAATTTCCTCCACGTTTCAAGAACCTATTTACACAGCCAGCTCAATACCTTTCTTAAAAATAAGGATGCTATTCACATAAGCACGGCATTGTTGCTTGGTGATAAAAGCAGTATGGATAAAAGTCTTCGCCTGGCATATTCAGAAGCTGGTGCCATGCATATTCTGGCTGTATCCGGCCTGCACGTGGGCATACTTTACCTCATTATCGCTTTTTTATGCAGACCTATTCCTGAAAACCGCTCAGGACGCTGGATAAAAACCATAATCTGTATAGCAGCCATCTGGGCCTACGCTTTCATCACTGGCCTTTCTCCTTCTGTGATCCGTGCTGCCATAATGTTTTCTTTTGTAGCATTAGGCTCAGCAGCAAATCGAAAAGGCAATATCTACAACACCCTGGCAGCCGCGGCTTTTTTTACACTCTTATACGACCCTTTTATGCTTTTCGCCCCAGGTTTTCAGCTATCCTATACAGCGGTTTTGGGGATTGTGAGCTTTTTTAATCCAATATATCATCTTCTGTACCTACGCTGGACCATCCCCGATTATTTTTGGAAAATCACCTGTGTTACTATAGGAGCCCAGCTTGGCACATTGCCTGTTAGTGTCTACTATTTTAATCAGATTCCAGTATATTCTGTTATTACCAACCTGCTTGCCATTCCCGGGGCTGCCGTGATTTTATCCCTTAGCCTGCTGTTAGTTATTACAGGACCTATACCCGCTCTTGCAAATTTTATTGGTAAACTCCTCGATCTGGTTATACAGCAACTCAACCTCTTTGTGCAATTTATTCAACAACAACCCGGGGCTGTTATTGCAGGCCTTCAACCCGATATATGGATGACTTTCCTGATCTATGGCATCATCAGTTGCTGGGCTGTTTTTATCTACCAACCCAAAATAAAATGGATCGCCCTGTGTCTGGTTTTGAGTATTGCCTTTTCAGGAATGCGTATATATAAAATATACCAACAACATATCAAGGCCATTACTATACGTAATAAATGATTATTGGTCTCAAAATCGCTATATTTGCAGCTGGAAATAATTTATCTGCCATGTATTGCCAAGCTAAATATTCAGATCGGCATCTATGTTTGTTTAACATTTAATTAAAAAAATTAAACAAACATCCAAACAAAAATCAAGTACCCCTGTTCTATAAGTCGCCATGAAGATAGCAGTATTCAGAAAAGAACATTTCAACGCAGCGCATAGATTACACAATCCTGCCTGGAGTGATGAGAAAAACAAAGAAGTCTTTGGCAAATGCAATAATTTGCATTTTCACGGACATAACTATGAGCTTATCGTACGCGTTACAGGAGAGGTAGATCCTGATACCGGTTACGTGGTAGATATGAAAATTTTGTCTGACATCATAAAAGATCATGTGTTAGATAAATTTGATCATAAAAATCTGAATGTGGATACTGAGGAATTTCGAAACCTCAACCCTACTGCCGAAAACATTGTATTCGTTATATATAACATACTCAGGGAAAAATTAGACAATCAATACGAATTAAAGATTACTTTATATGAAACAGAACGGAATTTTGTTGAATACCCGGCCAGTTAATGGTAAAACAGCAGATGAACTCGGAGATGAACACATCGGGACTTCACATGATACTCCGCTAAGAGAAGATGCTTTTGAATTGGATGAAGATTTAAAAGTTGAGCTCATTGAAAAGCATTTCAGGGAAATCATGCAAATACTTGGTCTTGATCTGAGCGACGACAGCTTAAGTGGTACACCGTACCGGGTAGCCAAGATGTATGTAAAAGAGATTTTCAGCGGACTTGATCCAAAGAACAAACCCGATATTAAGCTCTTTGAAAACAAATATCAGTACAATGAAATGCTGATAGAAAAAAATATCACTTTCTATTCGAATTGTGAGCACCATTTCGTGCCTATTATTGGCAAGGCACATGTGGCTTATATTTCAAGTGGAAAGGTAATCGGGCTGAGTAAAATTAATCGGGTGGTGCAGTATTTTGCCAAGCGTCCCCAGGTACAGGAGAGACTAACTGTACAGATAGCCAATGAGTTGAAAGAGCTTTTGCAAACAGAAGATATCGCCATTGTGATTGATGCAATGCATTTGTGTGTATCATCCAGAGGGGTGGAGGATACTTCCAGCAGCACGGTAACCACCTTTTACGGAGGTAAGTTCAATAACGACGAAACCCGTAAGGAATTCTTAAGCCACATCTATGGCGGAAGATAGTAAAAACATTTTAGTAGTCGGTGGGAGTTCTGGGATTGGCCTGGAACTCTGCCGCCGGCTTCAAAAGGATGGATATAATGTCTTTTCAGCTTCACGTTCAGGAAAACCCGATACTGGCGCGATCTCAGGTCTTGAATACCTCAGCTATGATGCAGTTGATGAGGCTTCGGAGCTGAAAGCTTTGCCTGACACGCTGCACGGACTTGCTTATTGTCCGGGGTCAATCACCCTCAAGCCTTTTCAAAGACTGAGTAATGAAGATTTTCTGAACGATTACACCATAAATGTAATTGGGGCAGTAAACACCTTGCGAAAAGTCTTACCGGCCTTAAAGAAATCAAAGTCGGCTTCTGTAGTGCTGTTTTCGACCGTAGCGGTAAAAGTTGGGATGAGTTATCATGCCAGTATTGCCTCGGCAAAGGCAGGGGTAGAAGGATTAACACGATCGTTGGCCGCAGAGTTTTCCGGCAGTGGCATCCGTTTCAATGCCCTGGCACCGAGTCTCACAGATACACCATTGGCAGGAAATTTATTATCGAGCCCAGAAAAACAGGAAGCGGCCGGCAAAAGACATCCCTTAGGCAGGGCCGGCAAACCCAATGACCTGGCATCGATGGCGGCATTTCTGCTGTCGGATCAGGCTTCCTGGATCACTGGCCAGGTGTTTGGCATCGATGGTGGCATGTCAAGCCTTAAACCCTGATGCTTCAGTTTACCGACAGGGGAATCTATTGTCCTGATGGTGATTTCTATATCGATGCGTGGAAGCCTGTAAATCGCAACATTGTTACCCACGCCCATTCAGACCACGCCAGACCCGGCCATCGTTTTTACCTGGCCCATCACCACAGCGAGCAAATCATGCAACTTCGTTTGGGGAAAAGCATCTCCTTACAAACGACATCTTATGGCCGCAGCATAAATATTAATGGTGTGCAGGTAAGTCTGCATCCGGCCGGACATATACCTGGATCAGCCCAGATACGAATTACCAGAAAGGCAGGTGAAGTGTGGGTGGTTTCAGGTGATTATAAAACCGAAGACGATGGTTTGTGTACCCCTTTTGAACCGTTACCTTGCGATACTTTTATTAGTGAATGCACCTTTGGCATGCCGGTATATCATTGGAAACCACAACAAGAGGTGGTAGAAGAAATACTGAAATGGTGGCAGCAGAATCAAGGTGAGGGCAAAGTCAGTTTTTTATTTGCCTATGCCCTTGGCAAGGCCCAGCGGCTGATCAACGCATTGTATCCATATAGTCAGCAGATTTTCGTACATGGGGCTGTGTATAACTGTAATGAAGCGCTGATTAAAGACAGGGTAGAGGTACCCGAGGTATCCAGGGCAGAGCCGGGTAAGGATAAAAATCAATATAAAGGCAGCCTGATCATAGCCCCACCATCGGCGATGAACAGTACCTGGATGCGTAAATTCGGCGAGTCAGGCACAGCTATTGCCAGTGGCTGGATGAGCCTTAGGGGAGCCAGGCGTCGCAGGGCTGCCGACAGGGGTTTTGTAATTTCTGATCATGCCGATTGGAAGGGCCTGCAAGAAGCCATTCATGCAACTGGAGCTTCTCAGGTCGTTACCACCCATGGATATACAGCAGTTTTTACAAGATGGCTTAATGAGCAGGGCATTTACAGTCGCGAAATTCAAACATCCTTCGAAGGTGAAGATGGCTGGTAGTGTTTGTTCAATCTGAATCTGCTGATGCATAAAAAATGCACGCTAATGCCGAAAAAGTTAGCATCTATAATGTGAATTTACAGTTTTAAACACATTAAGCGCAGGTAGCATAATTTGCACACAGCCTTACATCACGCGGGTACAGCATATAAGGTAATTTGGTGAACAGGCTAAGCGCGAAAGCTAAAATGTCAGTCAAAAAACGAAATTGTAGTTTTTCATGATGAAATTACCAGTAAAAAAATATAAGATCATCAATCAATCCCCACCAGGGCCCTGATATATTGCTGGCGTTCGAAGTAATCGGGTTGGTTTACATTTTTCTGACTCATTTTACCTCTGAAATCATCAATAGTTTCGTATTCGTTTTCACGCATCCAACGCTCCAGGTCTATCAGGATATTTTCAATTTGACTCAATCCATGTAAATACAGGGTTGAACAAATCTGAACAGCTTTGGCGCCGACAAGTAATTGTTTGATCACGCCTTCAGCATTGTGAATGCCTGTATTGGCTACCAGGCTGCAACCTATACGTTGATAAAGAATGGAAATCCAGCGAAGAGTATTTGACATCTCGTTTGGATGGCTGTATTTGTTTCTGGAAACCAGTTCCATCCGGTGTATGTCGATGTCACTTTGATAGAATCGATTAAACAGTACCAGGGCAGAGGCTCCACTTTTTCTGATTCTTTTAGCTATGCGCGGCATAGAGGTGAAATAAGGACCCAGCTTAACCGCTACAGGAATGTTTACATAATGCTTAACGTCTGAAACGATATTGCATATGTGGTCTTCTATTTTTTCAGGATTTTCGTCAAAGTCTTTGGGCATAAAAGCTATGTTGAGTTCAATAGCATCCGCGCCTGCTGCTTCCAGGTACCTCGAAAACTCCGTCCATTTTTTATTGCTCACACAGTTGAGACTGGCAATAACAGGTATATCGGTGATCTCTTTAGACTGTTCAATTATTTTCAGATAATCATTGGCACTGGTATCGCTTCCCAGGCGTTTCATATATTCAAGTTCTTCGGTATGGTAGACCGGTACCGAATTATCAATCAGCCTACTGACATCGGCGGCAATTTGCTCTTCAAAAAGTGACTTGAGCACTACGGCGCCCGCACCATGATCGGCACATCTTTTTACCCCTTCAGGGCTGTGTGTCAAGCTGCAGCTCGATACAATAATGGGATTCTTAAGATTTAATCCCATGTAATTTGTTCCAAGATTGATCATGATGTTTTTGATTAAAAGTTAAACAATACCGGCAAAACCCATAAAGGCCATGGAGAGCAAACCGGCAATAAGTAAGGCAGCCGGTACACCTTTCATGCCTTTGGGAAGATCCATAATTTCAAGTTGCTCCCTGATCCCCGAAAAAATCCAAATGGCCAGTGTAAATCCCAGTGCATTGGCAACAGCAAATATTACACTTTCCAGCAGGTTAAATTCATTTTGGATAACCAGAATAGCCACACCCAAAATGGCACAATTGGTAGTAATTAATGGCAAAAATACACCCAGTGCCTGATACAGTGCCGGGCTGATCTTTTTAAGTATAATTTCAACCATTTGCACCAGTGAGGCTATTACAAGAATATACGAAATGGTTTGCATATAAGATATGCCGAATGGTATTAATATATAATACTGGATAATATAAGTTACGATGGTAGCCAGTGTCATAACAAACATAACCGCTCCACCCATCCCAACTGAGGTACTTACTTTACCAGATACTCCGAGAAAAGGACAAATACCAAGAAATTGTGCCAATACAATGTTATTGACAAAAATGGCAGAAAATACAATCAGAAAATATTCCATATATCAATGGTTTACAATTCAGGCGAAACGTTTTTTTAATACATTAATAATGGCTATTAAAAAGCCCAATGCGATAAAAGCGCCTGGCGCCAGTACGAAAATTAAAATGCCATCGGCCTCCACAAATTTCAGTCCGAATAAGGACAAGCTTCCCAGAATCTCACGCATAGAACCCAGCAAGACAAGGGCAAGGGTAAAGCCCAGGCCCATCCCCAAACCATCGAGCACAGCCTTGAAAGGTGTATTTTTTGATCCGAATGCTTCAGCGCGACCCAATACAAGGCAGTTAACCACAATTAGTGGGATAAACAGACCCAATTGTTCATGCAGACCGGGAAAAAAACCGGCCATCACCAGGTCAACAACGGTAACGAAAGAAGCGATGATCACAATAAAAGCAGGAATGCGCACCTTATCGGGAATAAAGCTTTTTACCAGCGACACCACAATGCTCGACATGATCAGTACAAAGGTGGTAGCCAGGCCCATTCCCAGGCCATTGATGGCCGTAGAGGTAACGCCCAATACAGGACACATACCCAATAGTTGTACAAAAACTGCATTTTCTTTAATGAGCCCTCTTTTGAATATATCTTTATTAGTCATGCTTTCCTCCTTCCATAAATGTTTTCCAGGCAGTATAGGCGGCATCTCCAAAGGCACGGCTTGTTATGGTAGCCCCGGTAAGCGCGTCTACATCGCCTCCGTCTTTTTTAACTTTCAGGTTAAAATTTTGCGGGTTTTTATTTCTGAATTGTGCCTTAAAAGATTCGTCAGCCATTTTGGTCCCCAATCCGGGCGTTTCTTTATGCTCAAGTACCGAAATGTCAAAAATACTTCCATCAGGTATAAAACCAACCATAAGCCAGACATTACCCGAATAACCTTTTGGTGAAAATGATCTTACCGCAGCTGCTACTAATTCACCATTTTGATAAGCAGGATAAATCTCGAGACTGTCGTTGCTGCCAGGTATGGCAGCCAGGTACATGTCTTCTACCGGATTGTTATTGTATTCAGGTACAACAACAGATATGGCCCTTACTTTTTTAGCCAACTGTGCTGCTGCAATCGGTTCTTTGGTAAATTCATATACATAACCCAGAGCTGCTGAGGCCACCAGGGTAATTACCGACAGGCTGAATACCATATTAAAAAATGTCGATTCCTTTTTTGCCATTTTATATATTAATAAAAATATCAGGCCGGCTTAACCTCGCCAAACCTTCTGGGTTTTACATATTTATTGATTAAAGGTACAAAACCATTCATAATGAGAATGGCAAAAGAAATACCTTCGGGGTAAGAGCCCCAAAGACGAATGACGACGGTAAATACCCCAATACCTACACCGTAAATCAGCATTCCTTTGGAGGTCATAGGTGATGTTACGTAGTCAGTGGCCATGTAAAATGCACCGAGTAAGAGACCACCAGTTATTACCTGAAAAACTGGGTCGGCGTATTGGGCCGGATTAATCATCCAGAACAAGCCCGTTAAAGCAAATACGGTTGCCAAAAGAGAAACAGGGATATGCCAGGTAATAATTTTTTTATACAACATGTAGAGGAATCCCAGAAATAGCGCCAGGCCAGATACTTCTCCAATACAACCTCCCTGACCGCCCAGAAATAAAGTGAAATAGGAAGGGAGCTGACCCATGATTTCAGAAATCGGTAAGCCTGCTTCTAAACCTTCTTTGAAAATTTCCATGGGCGTAGCGCCGGTAACACCGTCTGCCAGCCGCCATTGAGATTCCATGGCTACAGGCCAGCTGGTCATGGGAACCGGAAATGAAATTAACAGAAATACCCTGCCTACCATAGCCGGATTAAAGGGATTGTTGCCCAGACCGCCAAAAGCCATTTTACCCAGGCCTATGGCCACCAAACTACCAATGGCGATGATCCAGATTGGCAAGTTTGCAGGAAGGTTAAATGCGAGTAATATCCCTGTAATGATAGCTGAGCCATCGGCCAGGTTAGCTTCTTTTTTAAGAAGGTATTTGCTAATGAGGTATTCAAATAACATACAGAAAAAAACCCCGGCAAGGGTAACCTTAATGGCACCCACGCCAAACACCACCAATGATACAATGAAGGCAGGTGTTAATGCAATCACCACCCCAAACATTAAATTACTCACCGTTTGCTGTTGCTGGTGAATGTGCGGGGAAGGTGAAACGGTTAAAAGTTGTGAACTCATTTTTTATTATTCCTTTCCTTAATTATTGACAATACCGTTTTCTTGCCCAGTCTTATATAGTCGAGTATAGGGCGGTCAGATGGGCAGGTATATGCGCAGGAACCACACTCGATACAATTCAATACCTGGTCTTCCTCCAGGCGCTCATACAATTCTTTCTGCGTAAGGGTCATAAGCAGATAAGGCTCGAGGCCCATAGGACAAACACCCACGCACTGACTACAGCGGATGCAGACTTTCATAGGTTTTCGGTGCGCCTCTTCAGAAGGTATGATAAGAATCCCTGATGTTCCTTTGGCCACAGGTATTTCCGTATCATTCAAGGCTTTGCCCATCATGGGTCCGCCGCTTATAATTTTACCTGTATCTTCCGGGAGTCCTCCCACAAAATCAATCAATTCCTGTACCGGAGTCCCGATGCGAACCCACAGGTTTGAGGGCTTTAACACACTTTTTCCGGTTACGGTAACGACCCTTTCAATGAGGGGCTTATTTTTTTGAATTGCCTCATAAACGGCAAAGGCAGTTCCAACATTTTGCACTACAACACCTACATCGATGGGCAGGCCACCGGCAGGGACCTCACGGTTTAATACGGCTTTGATGAGTTGCTTTTCGCCTCCCTGAGGATAATGAACTTTTAAAGGCTGTACCTGTATCCCCGGGTATTGAACACACATTTTTTTCAGGGCAGCAATGGCATCGGCTTTGTTGATTTCAATACCAATCCAGCATTGTTCTACCTTGAGGGCTTTCATGAGAATTTGTGTACCCACCAGAACTTCCTCGGTTTTTTCAAGCATAATACGATGGTCAGAAGTGAGGTATGGTTCACATTCTACGCCATTAATTATGAGACAATCGGCTTTTTTGCCTTTTGGGATTGCCAGTTTTACGTGTGATGGAAAAGTTGCACCACCCAGGCCAACGATGCCTGCTTCTGCAATTTTTTTCACAATTTCATCACTTTCAACCGATATTTCCCTTTTTATTTCATCTGTTTGGTCTATTTCCGGGAGCCATTCGTCACCGTCGACACGAATGATGATTGCATCTCTCTTATAGCCGGTACTGTCAAGTACTCTATCGATTTTAGTTACCATGCCCGATACAGAAGCGTGGATATTGGTTGATACAAAGCCTTCGTTTTTGGCGATGACCTGGCCTACTTTTACTTTATCACGCGCGTTAACGACCGGTTTGGCAGGTACTCCGATATGCTGTGAGATCGGTATAGATACCATTTTAGGCAAAGCCAGTTTTTCAGTGGGGATATCGGCAGAAAGCTTATACTCCTGAGGATGTACCCCGCCTAGCGGAAAAGTTTTAATATCTTTCAAAAATGCGTTCATGTCTTCAAAGCAAATTCCTTAATAAAATCATATCAAGACCTGTAATGGCATAGCGGATTACTCCGATTCATTATTTTCATTATTCTCTTTAGCCTCCCTGCTTTTTAGTCTTCGGGCTTTGGCCATTTCTACAACGTCGACATTTTCGGCCGGAGGGGCTTCTAATACGGCCGTATCTGTTGAAGCTGCTGCTGATCTCTTTTCTCTTTTACCCCGGGCTCCAGCCTCCTCTGCATCTTCTTTAAGTTTTCTGGGTGGAAAATTGATCTCGTGAATGGAATGTGAGCCACATACATCAACACATTTTCGGCAAAGTTTACATTTTTCGGGATCGATGTAAGCAAGATAATTTTCGATGGTAATAGCATCGTATTTACATTCCTTCTCACACTTACTGCATCCTGTACAGGCAACCTCACAGGCTTTTTTTGCAGTGCCGCCTTTATCTTCATTAATACAGGCCACAAAAATCTTCCGGTTTTTCCTGCCCTGCGGCCATAGCTCCATGATGTCTTTCGGACAAGAAGTTACGCAGGCATTACAGGCAACACATTTATCTTCAATCACAACCGGCAGACCAGTCACAGGATCGAGGTACATGGCTTCAAAATCACAGGACTTTACACAGTCACCCAGATAAAGGCATCCGTAGGAGCATCCGGTATCACCTCCATAGAGGCTGGCGGCTACAGCACAACTGGGTGCACCTTCGTATATCGATGTTTTCTGCCGGTATTCGAGGGAACCCGCGCAACGAACTACGGCAACGTATTTATCCCTTTCTTCTACTTCCATTCCCAGAATGGAAGCTACTTTCTGCATAGTGTCATTGCCACCTACCGGACAGTGCAGGTCTGATAAATCATCAGCTTTTACACAGGCTTCAGCAAAGGCCCGGCAGCCAGGATGCCCGCAACCTCCACAATTGGTAAGTGGCAGCGCTTCTTCAACCTGATCAATACGGGGGTCTTCAAATACCTTGAACTTTGTGGCTACAAAATACAGGATTGCCGCTGCTATCAGCCCCAGTCCTGTCAATGAAATAATGGTATATATAACAACTTCACTCATTGCTTCGAAGTATTTTCTTTGTAAATGCTAAAGGAAAAAGTAGTCTTGAGCTTTTCCCTGAAAAATGACAAAATAAGATAATAAGGAACCAGTATGGCCAATGAAACCAGGCCTGCCAGCAACTCATCACCGGTTAAATGAGCGGTTATAAATAAAGTAGTGATCAAAACAAAAAATGGCATGACATAACCCAGCACCAGCGCTAAAAAACCCAGCGATGGGGCAAAGCGTATTTTTACAGTGTCGCCAATCATAAAATCCCTTTCATCTGCAACTACTTCTATTACTTTGTGGTCTATATCAGAGACACCACAGGAAGCTTTTGCATGACAACCCGCACAACCGGCTACATTGAGCAGGTTTACCAACACACGACCTTTTTCAGTTCGACTTACAATGCCTTGATGTTCAATAGTTTCTTTCATACTTTACATAGCCTCCCCAGACAATTCCTAAACTGTATTCAAAATTAGGGAGCTTCAACGGCAAAAAACTTGACAAAAGTCAGGTTTCCTGAAAAAGGGTTATTTATATTGATTCTAAAGTAATATTCTTGCTATTGAAGGCTTCTAAAGAGTAAAGGCATTACAAGCATTGCAAAAAAAATTTGCAATGCGATGGCTTGTTATAAAAAAAGCCGGTCATTTAAAATGCCGGCTTACCTGATGTGGATATTTTTTTATTACAAAGGCGTTAAACGTTGACATGTCGTTCTGCGTGGTAAGATGATCTTACCAAGGCTCCGGATTCAACGTATTTCAAACCTCTTTTAAGACCTTCTTCCCTGAAATGCTCAAATTTATCAGGATGTATGTATTCAACCACTTCAAGGTGCATTTTGGTGGGTTGCAGGTATTGTCCCAGGGTGAGGATGTCGCAACTGTGTGCGGCGAGATCGTCCATTATTTTATACACCTCTTCATCTGTTTCCCCCAGTCCGAACATAACCCCCGATTTGGTGCGCTTTCCGTAATCCTTTGTTAGTTTAATTTGCTCAAGGCTCCTCTGGTATTTTGCCTGCGGCCTTACTTTTCTGTACAGTCGTTCTACTGTTTCCATATTATGCGAAACCACTTCCTGTCCTGCACTTATCATTCTGTACAAAGCATCCCAATTCCCTTTTACATCAGGTATAAGAGTTTCAATGGTGGTTTGCGGAGATTGCTTTTTGATTTCTGTAATGGTTTGATACCAGATTTCTGCACCCCTGTCTTTGAGTTCATCGCGGTTTACAGAAGTTATTACGGCATGTTTTACCCCCATTAGCTTAATGGCTTCTGCTACACGCCGTGGTTCATCTTCATCATATTCGGGAGGTCTGCCTGTAGCAACGGCACAAAAGGTACAGCTGCGGGTACAGACATTACCCAGGATCATAAAGGTAGCTGTGCCGGCACCCCAGCATTCACCCATATTGGGGCAATTTCCACTTTCACATATGGTATGCAGTTTATATTTATCAACCAGAGACCTGACTTTGGCGTATTCTTTGCCTACGGGCAATTTTACCCGCAGCCAATCTGGTTTTTTAGTTCTCTGCGGTTTAGGATTTTGTATAACAGGCAATTCGATCATTATATCTCCTTTGATTTGAATCGGCAAATTTACACAATGCCGGTGAAATTCATGACTAAAACACTTAATTAGCTATAGGTGTTTTTGTTATTTTCGGCTACCATAAAACAAAGTGGCATACACAGCAGGAAAGAAAGCTGAATTTTGTGTGGTAGGCATTATAATGATTTCTCTGGTAAATGCATCTATAATAAAACCTGTTTCTATACCGACTACATTGCTTTTGAAAGTGCCAAATTCAAAGGCCACGGCGATTTTTGCAGTTGCTCCCGGAACTACCTGCGATTCCCCCAATCCCTGGAATATATTGCCCGCACCGAGGATTGAACTTTGGGAATTATTGAAATGCCTTCGGTAATCAAAGGGAACTTTTCTTGTGCTCCTCCCTCCGGCTTCCGACTGTATTTCTATATAATAGGGCGATTCAAGACCTAGTGTCGGACCCAATGAGCCAATAAGGTTGATCTGTACACCTTGCTGTGGCGCCTTTTTAAAAATGACCAATTCCCGGTTATAACTGAGCCTGATGTTGTAGAGATAATTGGCTTTGCCAAGGATAAATGTATTTCCTGTGAGATTAGAAAACACCCGGCTTTCCTGAGGGTGTTTTATATTAACAAGGTCAAGTACAAGCCCGTGATATTGAAAATCACTAAGTGCCAGGTTGTACTTAAAAGTTAAACCACCAATAAGACCGCTGTTGGTCGCTTTGGTGATTCCCCATATAAACTCCCTGTTGTAGTCAGGCTCATTTCTTCTTTGCGCATCGGATTGATGCACCAGAAGAAACATACATACAATTATCGCTGTTAACCTCATCTTCATCCACATTCATTATGTAAACCATTCTGACTAAAGGAAGTTTATTCAATTGCCTAAAGATAACGATCCTAAGGCAAAATATTTTCAATAATGTTTAAATATATTCTTTAAGCAGGTATCATTTTTAATATATTTTGCATTTTAATATTGTAATGCGAATCGGCATATATACAAGATTCATTGTAAATTAACAGAACCTGGGGTGATTCATGTCGCACGGACAATGCTTTTTCTATGGCGCCCGACAGAGCCCGGCAGTTCACAACATCTATGTAAACTTTTTCCATATCCGGGGGTAATAATTCCAGGTTTTGATCCAGTTCATGCTTTGCATAAGAACTTACAGGACATCTTGTACTGTGTTTAAAGACAAGTACATATTGATTTTTGGAAAGCGCTAAAATACTTTTCACATCCTCTTCCCTGCAATAGAGTTTCCATGCCATTGACCTTGAATTTTTAGGTAGATTAATAATACCAGATATCGCGCTCACGGCTATCATAACGGGGTTTTTTAACCTTGTAATCAGCTTTCTGCGCTTTATCTTCGCTGTCAAATATACGATTAAACCAACGATTAAAAGCACTGGTTTTTGGTCCACCCTGATAGTTTTGTACCCTGGCCGACAAGATTTCAAATTCTCTGTCTCTTACAAAACGGGTTTTAAGCCTGTAATTACCTGTAATTTGATTATTTCTGGCTGATGTTTCCCGATAGTACCTGGCTTTTTCTTTTTGAGTCATCCCTCTGACGTCACCTTTATAATTATGAGCAACTTTAGACATATACTCAGCAGTGAGTTCACGTTGTTTTTTAACCGGGGTTACAATATCGCCCTGATAATTTCCCATTATTTTTTGTTGTCTTACCCGGTTTCTTACCAACTGGTCCTGATGTCGCACCTTGATATCACCCTGATAGTTTTGTTCATTCTTTGATCGTTGTTCATAGTATCGGGTTTGCTGATTAAGACTTCTGGCTTTAATTGATCCGGGATTCAGGTGATTATCTTTGGATACTCTTTTATGTAGCCGATCGAGATTTTCTTTATTGCCCATTCTGATATTGCCCGAGTAGTTGTGCATGAGTTGGCTGGAATACTCATATTCAAGCTTTTTTTCTTTCTGTGCTTTAACCGGGACATCACCTGAATGCTGATGTTGCTGTGCTGAGACTCGGGTCAGGTACCTGTTATTTGATTTTTCAGAATAAGCCCTGATACTACCGGGATAGTTTTGGGCTTGCCTCGACATAATCTGATGATTGAGTTGTTTATCTTTTTGTGTAGGGCCTTTCAGTTCGCCCTGATGAAAGTGTGGACTGCCGCCCTGACCTCTGGAGCCAGATGAGCGGGTTTTAAGATTGCCCTGATGCCCCTGCTCTTGTTTAGAAAGATATTGATATTTGTATTCTTTTTGCTTTGGCGAAAGAGCCTTGATATCACCCTGATACCCGGGTGCTCCACCCTGCATTCTGGATGCCATACCCGGTGAACTGACGCGCTTTCGCGATTTTAAATTGCCACTGAAGTTTTGTGACGTGAGGGATTGATATTCATAATGCAATTTTCTGTCTCTTTTTGAAAAAACCGGTTGGTCTCCGGCATGCATTTGCTGACCTTGTGAGCGCATGCGGTAATTGGCAGCCAGCCTGCCCTGTTTAATTTTTTGTTCTCCGCTGTAGCTGGTTACCAACTGCGAATTATATTTTCCCTCCCTGGCTTTTGTTTGTCTGGATCTTGCTTTAAAATCACCTTGATAAGCGCTGGCCTGACCTGATACAGACTGACGGTTCCGCAGGGCTGACTTATGTTCTGATGATTTGATGGTAGCTGAATAACGCATCATGCGTTTGGATTCTGAACGCCTCCATTGATCGGCTGCTTTTCTGTCTCCCGCAGGGATTTCCCCTGCATAGGCAGAAGAAGACCTCGAAATATTACGACTTGCTGCACTACGGCTTTTTACATCCCTGGCTTTGAGAGTGCCTGATTGCAACTGTTGTTTAGATTTAAAATCACGCAGTAATTGCTTTTCCCTTCGCACAACCGGCATGTTACCAGTACTTTGCTGGATTTGTCCTGACTGTTTTTTCAATCTGGCCTGTTGCTGCCTTTCAGAAATCTGGCGGGTACGCGAAGGATTTGGCTCCGTCCTTTCCCTTATGGCATTGTAATCCCTGGCCATGCTGCGGGGTTTGCGTTTAAGGTTGCCTTGGGAAGTGGTCTGGCTTCTCGTCTGGCTTCGATCGGGACTGGAGGCAGCAGCGGGTCTGGTCCCTTGAAAACTTTGGGTTCTTTTTGAGTAGTATTTGTACGCCAGATTTTTATTTTCCCGCGGTACAGGGCTCCCACCCAGACTTTTCTGCATGGCGGAAGAATTTCTGCGATTGGTATTTTCCTGCGCTCTGAAGGCCCTTAGGTTTTTGCGCGATGGATTTCGTTCTGCTTTAGATTGCATTCCTTTGGTATCCATACCCTTTGGTTGGAGCCAGATGTTTCCCTGATAGGAAGATGTTTCTGTACCACGACTTCTGAAAAAGGATTTTTCGAGTTTATCGCTTTTTTGTTTTCGGGTAAAAAGCTGTTTTTGTTTCTTTTTATTTCTTTTTTCAGCTTTTCTGATTCGCTTTTGCATAGCCTCGGTTTGATCAAAATTTCTTTTTTGAGCATAAGAAGTCTGACCTGCTACTATGAGTAACATGCAAATAAGCAAAAAGCTCCAAAATCTGCGGTTTGGTATTTTGAATGGTATCAAACTACGTCATTATAATAAGTCCGTAAATATACAACTTATAAATGCCAAAAATATTTTTAAAACTAAACTATGGCGCTCCCTTGTAAGTTTTTGTGTGGGAATTTGTCTAATGATTTTCTAAGATACAAGCAGGCCGATAAATTTGTTAACTTGCAGTTTTAAAAATAACTATTTATGATTCAATATTCGGAGTTCATCCTGGAAAACGGGTTAAAGCTGGTTGTACATGAAGATTTTAATACACCTCTGGTAGCTGTAAATTTACTGTATCATGTAGGATCAAAGGATGAAAATCCCGAAAAAACAGGATTTGCACACTTGTTTGAACATCTGATGTTTGGCGGATCAGTGCATGTGGTCTCCTTTGATGAAGAATTGCAAAAAGTAGGAGGTGAAAATAATGCATTTACCAACCTCGACATCACCAATTACTATATTCAATTGCCTGCCGACAACCTTGAAACTGCGCTTTGGCTGGAATCAGACAGAATGTATGGGTTGTCATTCAGCCAGGAAGTATTGGACATTCAGAAAAATGTGGTCATAGAAGAGTTTAAGCAAAGGTATCTCAACCAGCCTTATGGAGATATGTGGCTAAAATTAAGACCAATGGCCTATAAGGAGCATCCTTATCAATGGCCAACCATCGGCAAGGAAATATCTCATATTGAATCCTTCACCATGGATGATGTTAAAGAATTTTTTTACACATATTACAGACCCAACAATGCCATATTGTCTATAGCTGGTAATGTAAAGAAAGAAGAAGCCTTTAAACTGGTTAACAAATGGTTTGGCAGTATTCCTTCCGGACCGCTTATCGAACGTCGGTATCCTTCGGAACCCAGGCAACAAGAAGCCAGAAAAATGGAAATCGAGGACAATGTACCGCTTGATGCAATTTTTAAGGCATTTCACGCCCCTGGAAGAAAATCACCAGACTTTCATGCAGCTGAAATTACTGCAGACCTGCTGGGCAGAGGGAAATCATCGCGGCTACATACAGCCCTGGTAAAGAAGAAAAATGTTTTTGGAAATATTCTTGCCCATCTGCCGATTACCTATGACCCTGGACTGCTTTTGATTCAGGGCAGAATTAATAAAGGGATTTCAAAAGAAGATGCCGATGCAGCTGTCAGGGAAGTCATTCAGGATTTTGTGCTCTATGGACCCGAACCAGGGGAGCTTGAAAAAGTGAAACACCAGGCCGAGGCCAGTCTGTTATTTGGAGGTATTGATCTGCTAAACCGTGCTATGGCCTTGGCTACCGGGGCAGTATTGGGTGATACCGGCCTTGTCAATAAAGAAATTGACCGTATTGCAAGTGTTTCTGTTGAAGATGTAATGCGAGTCGCAGCCAATATATTTGATCAAAATAACTCAAATACATTATACTACCGTTCAAACATTTAAAATTTTCATTAAAAGTCAAAAAATATTGCATCGGTTTTATGTTTATTCATAAATTATTAATAGATTTACATTATCTGCCCTCCGTTGAGTATTTTTGTTATTTGTACTGGTCAGATGAGATTTTACTTGAACGATTCGAATTTTACCGTAAACAATCGTACCGCAACCGGGCATTGATACACGGAGCCAATAAAACAGAAATGCTGATCGTTCCTGTAAAACATTACAATTCTCAGAAACCAGTAAAAGATGTGGAAATCGAATACGGATTTTCATGGCAAAAGCAACATATCAGAAGTTTGCAAACGGCATATGGCAAAGCGCCGTATTACGATTATTACATAGATGATATAAAAAATATTTTGTTGTCGAAACCAAGGTATTTGTTTGATTTGAATGACCAACTCCTGACAAAATGTCTTGAATTTCTAAATATTAAAAAGAAGATTTTCAAAACAAATGGTTATAATGATGTGATAGAAAGTGGCGTTTTAGATTTGAGGGATTGTATTCATCCGAAAAAAGTGAGGCCTGAATTTTTCAAAACAAAGTCTGTTGATTACTTTCAGGTGTTTGGCAGGAACTTTGAACGGTATATTTCAATTATTGATTTGATTTTCTGCGAAGGCCCAAATGCAAAAGCGGTTTTATCAGATTCAACTGAAAAATTTAAAGACAAAAATCAATAAAAAACGTTGTATATAGTACGTTTTTCAAAATCATAGGGAATAAACTGGATTATAAGGAATTATCCTTTTAATTTTAAACATCCAAGAAATTATTAAGTTAGCGATATATGGAAGCTAAATTTTCGAACAGAGTTAAAGAAGTAATATCCTTAAGCAGGGAGGAAGCACTTCGGCTTGGGCATGATTACATTGGCACTGAGCATCTTTTGCTTGGCATGATACGTGAGGGAGAGGGTGTGGCGGTTAGCCTGCTTAAAAAGCTGGGTGTATCCCTGGAAGATCTCAGGATATCCATCGAACAGGCTACGAAGGGAACAGCAATTAACAATGTCAAAAATCTGACAAATATACCCCTTACCAGACAATCAGAAAAAGTATTGAAAATTACTTATCTCGAAGCAAAAATATTCAAAAGCCAACTCATAGGTACAGAGCATTTGTTGCTATCTATTCTTAGGGATGAAGATAACATTGCTACTCAGATCCTTGAAAAATTTGATATCAATTACGAAGTGGTTAAAGAACTTCTTGAATACCAAACGGAAAACCCAACGGCTTCTTCAGATACAGATGACGGTGATGAAGACTCTTCAAGAATTTTCAGCAGCTCAGGATCAGGTAGCGGACGTGAGTCTTCGGCCAAAGCTGGTGAAAAAACCCGCACACCTGTACTGGATAATTTTGGGCGTGATCTCACTAAATACGCTGAAGAAGGTAAACTTGACCCAATTGTAGGAAGGGAGAAAGAAATTGAAAGGGTGGCACAAATCCTCAGTAGACGCAAGAAAAACAATCCGATCCTTATCGGAGAACCCGGTGTGGGTAAAACCGCCATCGCTGAAGGTTTGGCATTGAGAATTGTGCAGAAAAAAGTTTCGAGGGTGCTTTTTGGTAAAAGGGTAGTTACCCTTGACCTCGCCAGTCTCGTAGCCGGTACAAAATACCGCGGTCAGTTTGAAGAAAGAATGAAAGCAGTTATGAATGAACTTGAGAAATCTCCTGAGGTCATTCTTTTTATCGATGAACTGCATACCATTGTCGGCGCAGGTGGAGCCAGTGGCTCACTTGATGCATCCAATATGTTTAAACCTGCCCTTGCAAGAGGAGAAATACAATGTATAGGAGCCACGACACTCGATGAATACAGACAATACATCGAAAAAGATGGTGCGCTGGCCAGAAGATTTCAGGTAGTCATGGTCGATGCCACAACCCCTGAAGAAACGACCGAAATTCTCAATAACATCAAAGAACGGTATGAAGAACATCACCATGTTAATTATACCCCTGAAGCCATTGATGCATGCGTTAAATTGTCAGATCGTTATATAAGTGACCGGTTTCTGCCGGATAAGGCTATAGATGTAATGGATGAAGCAGGCGCCCGGGTACATATTAACAATATTACCGTGCCTGAAATTATATTGCAGCTCGAAGAGTCAATAGAAAATATCAAAAAGGAAAAAAACCGGGTGGTAAAAAGCCAGAAATATGAAGAGGCAGCCCAACTTCGCGATAAAGAGAAAAAACTTATAGAACAGCTAGATCAGGCTAAAGAAAAATGGGAGGAAGAAACCAAAACCCGCAGATACACTGTAGATGAGGAAAATGTAGCTGAGGTGATTGCTATGATGACCGGTATACCAGCAAGAAGAATCGCACAAAACGAAAGCATCAAACTGCTGGGAATGGGCGAAGAACTGAAAAACCGTGTAATCGGTCAGGAAGAAGCCATAACCAAACTGGTTAAAGCCATACAACGAACAAGGGTTGGCTTAAAGGATCCTAAAAAACCCATCGGCTCTTTTATATTCCTCGGCCCCACAGGTGTGGGTAAAACAGAGCTTGCCAAAGTATTGAGCCATTATCTCTTTGATAAGGAAGATACCCTGGTAAGAATTGATATGAGCGAATATATGGAAAAATTTTCCGTATCGCGATTGGTCGGAGCTCCTCCGGGTTATGTGGGCTATGAAGAAGGCGGCCAGCTTACTGAAAAGGTGAGAAGAAAGCCCTACAGCGTGGTTTTGCTTGACGAAATAGAAAAGGCACACCCCGATGTATTCAACATATTGCTGCAAGTACTTGATGATGGTATCCTTACAGATGGTTTGGGTCGCCGTGTAGATTTCAGAAATACGATCGTCATCATGACTTCCAATATCGGGGTTAGAGATCTTAAAGATTTTGGCGCAGGTATAGGATTTTCTACTGCCTCCAGACAAACCGGCACAGACGATCTGATGAAATCGACTATTCAAAACGCTTTGAAAAAGGCCTTTAGTCCTGAATTTCTCAACCGTTTGGATGACGTAATTGTATTTAACTCTCTGCAAAGAGAGCATATTCATAAAATCATTGATATTACGCTCGGCAAGCTCTTCAAAAGAATTGAAGGACTGGGATATACAATTGAACTCACAGAAAAAGCCAAAGATTTTCTTTCTGAAAGAGGTTATGATCCACAGTATGGCGCAAGACCGCTAAACCGTGCTATTCAAAAGTATCTTGAAGATCCGGTTGCTGAGGAAATTCTGAAAGGTGAAATTGCAGAAGGTGATGTGCTGCTTGCAGATTATCCAGGTGAAGGCGACAAGCTCAACCTGAGTATAAGGAAAAAGGAAGAAATAGAAAAAACATAAAAATTTCAATTCCATAGAAAGCCGCCCGTAAAGCGGCTTTTTTCATTTTATAAATGCCCGGGAAGGGCTGGAATTTTGCAATACTCAGACTGTAGGCATTCAATCACGAAACACATTCAGATTAATAAAATAAATTAACACCAAAGACGATTTTCAGTGCTCCCAAAATAACTTGCAAAGACATATAAAAAAAGCCGCCCCGGGGCGGCTTTTTTTAATTTTGCGGAACCTCTACAGCTGTAGAATCCGTCTCTGTTTCCTCTTCAATTTCTTCAATTTCCGCTTCTTCAGCGGCAGTGGACATCACTTCGGTAGATTCCGTAACTTCTTCGCTTTGTTCAACCTTTTTTTCAGAGCTACAGGCTGACAGTGATAATATTCCTGCAAAAATTATCGCAGAAATAAATGAGAGTGTGTTTTTCATGGATTTTTGGTATTAGTTAAGTAAGTATTGAATTATAATGATAATTATAAATATCGTGCAAATATAGTATTAAAATGGCAATAAAAAATTTTGGTTGATGAAAATATTATATATTTGTGTAACGCAATGTAGATTAAAACAACCGACAAAAATAGGATTATTGTAAAATGCGCATTCTGAGAATAATGCAATCGATTTCTAAAATCAGTTTAGTGATGCGAGCCCTGTTTTATTCAAAGGATTGAAAAAAGCAGAACACGCGATTTTTAGGTAAAAATCTTTTGTAAAACGGTCTTATATCAGAAGGTTTGTATTTAATTACTTGTTTTCCAATGCCTCCCAAAGTATTTCTACCGGATGCATGGCTGTTTTCCCGGTGCCATCCTTTACCTGGTGCCGGCAACTTGTGCCAGGAGCTGCAATTAACACATCATCAGCTTGCTGCCTTACCGTAGGAAAAAGCACCAATTCACCGATTTGCATAGATAATTCATAATGCTCTTTTTCATATCCAAATGAACCAGCCATGCCGCAGCAACCCGAGGGGATCAGCTGAACAGAGTAATTGCAGGGTATGGAAAGCATTTTTTTGGTAGGAACCACTGAAGCCAGGGCTTTTTGATGGCAATGACCATGCAATTTGATGAGCTTTTCACGGGTGGTGAATCTGGTGGAATCTATTCTTCCTGCTTCAAATTCAATGGCCAGGAACTCGTCGATCAGCAGGCTGTGTTCAGATAGTTTTTGGGCCTCAGCGGCAAGGTCTTTTCCTGCAAAATCATGGTATTCATCTCTTAGGGTCAGCAATGCGGAGGGCTCAATGCCGACCAGGTATACACCCTCACCAACCAATGGCGACAGGGCTTCAATGTTTTTTCTCCCTATTTCCCGGGCTTGTTTGAGAAGTCCTTTAGATATATAGGTACGGCCACTTTCAAGGTGCTTCGGAATGATTACATCATATCCCAGCGCGGTTAGCAGACGAATGGCGGCTTTTCCGGTGGGAACATCATTGTAATTGGTAAATTCATCGCAAAAAAGTAAAACCTTACCCTGTTTTGTTTTTTGTTCTGGTAGACCGAACTGGTTTTTTTTGTTTTTTTCGTACCAGTTTTTTAATGTATTGCTATGCAGTAAAGGCATACTGCGCTGTTTGGCAAAGCCCATGGCACTTTTTAACCAACCGGATATAAGCGGTATTGAAAATACCGCATTGTACGCCCAGGGGACTAGCGAAGCCAGGCGGTTGAGGCTGGTAAAGTTGCTGATCAGCCTGGCGCGCAGCGGCACACCGTTCACATCATAATACTGCTGAAGAAATTCTGCTTTAATTTTGGCTATATCTACATTGGAGGGGCATTCCGATTTACAGCCTTTGCAGGAAAGACAGTAATCCATTACCTCCTTGATTTCTTCGCTGTCGAATTTATTTTCTTTCTCAGAAAAGGTAAGAATCTCCCGCACGATGTTGGCCCTTGCGCGGGTGGTATCTTTTTCATTGCGCGTGGCCATGTAACTCGGGCACATGGTACCGCCGGAAATATGTGTTTTACGGCAATCTCCCGAACCATTGCATTGCTCAGCGGCCCTGAGAATACTTCCATGATGGCTGAAATCCATCGTGGTATCAAATTGAGGGTCGGGGTGTCCCGGCATAAAGCGGAGGGAACTGTTCATTGACGGGGTATCTACAATTTTACCCGGATTAAATATATTTTCAGGATCCCAAACCCTTTTTACTTTTTCGATAAGGGAAAAATTATGATCGCCGACCATAAAGCGGATAAATTCACCGCGAAGCCTACCATCTCCATGCTCCCCGCTTAGTGAGCCTTCATATTTTTTTACCAGGGCCGCGATTTCCTCGAGAATGGTTCTGAACATGCGGTTTCCTTCTTCTGTTTTAAGGTTCAGAATCGGACGCAGGTGCAATTCACCCGAACCGGCATGGGCATAGTGAACACTATACAATCCGTATTTATCGAGTATTTCGTTAAATTCCTTAATATAAGCGGGCAAATCGGCTACATCTACAGCTGTGTCTTCGATGACCGGCACTGCCTTGTCATCTCCAGGCATATTGGCCAGGAGGCCTAAGCCAGCTTTTCTGAGGCTCCAAACTTTTCCTGCCTCTTCATTGCGCAATATGGGATAATGGTAGCCCATGCCGAGGCTTTTCAATTCCTGAATAAATAAAGCTGCATTTTTTTCAGCTTCTTCAGGATCGTAATGGGAAAGGTCAACCACCAAAAGGGCCGCGGGATCACCCTCTACAAAAAAGCGGTTTTTCCGCTGCTCGATATTGTCTTTGGTGCAATCAAGTATGTATTTATCCATGAGCTCGCTGGCCCAGGGCTTGTATTTCAAAGCGATGAGGTTCGATTCGAGGGATTCTATGATATCGTTGAAGTGACAGCAGACCACCAGGGTAGAAGATGGTGGCGGAATTTCGAGATTGAGTTTCAATTCAGTTATAAATGCCAGGGTACCCTCTGATCCTGCCAGAAGCTTGCAGAAGTTAAAGGCTTGTTTCCCTGTTTCAAATGGTTCAGTGTCGAGCAGCAAATCGAGTGCATAGCCCGTATTTCTGCGGGGAATACTCTTCTTTGGATAGCCTTTGTTGATTTCTTCCTGATTGAGCGGGTCTTTAAGAATGTTGGCTATTTCCTGGTATATACTCCGCTCTAAAGTGTTGGGGTTGTCATCACTGCACTTGAAAGCAAATTCTTCTGCATTCAGCGCTTTGAGCTCGGTTTCACTGCCATCGGACAGCAGTATCTTTGCAGAAATCAAATGCTCGCGGGTGCTTCCAAACACCACAGAGTTTGATCCGCATGAATTATTTCCAACCATACCGCCTACCATTGCCCGGTTGGCGGTGGAGGTTTCGGGTCCAAAATAGAGATTGAAAGCTTTGAGGTGTTTGTTGAGATCATCGCGAATCACGCCCGGTTCTAATCTTACCCACTTTTCCTCTTCATTTACTTCAATAATGCGGGTAAAGTATTTAGATACATCCACCACGATGCCATCACCCACTACCTGGCCGGCCAGGGAAGTGCCTGCTGTTCGGGGAATGAGTGATGTCTTTTGTTCACGTGCAAAACGGATGAGTTGCCTGAGATCCTGAACCGATTTTGGAAAAACCACGGCTTCAGGCAACGCACGGTAGGCTGAAGCATCGGTAGCATATAAGGTGCGCATGGTTTTGTCGTAAAACAATTCTCCATCAATAGCAGCCGCTAAGCTTTTCCATTGGTTTTCACTAATCTGCATATCTCTTGAACTTATCTTTTTTAACCTTGCAAATATATAATGATATTTCTGCATTTAGGGATTTTTTACCACGATCAGCATCAATTAGCCCAAAGGAACAAGACCATCTGAATGGAGTAGAAATCCATTTGGTAAAACAATAACCCTGTCTTGTATATTAACACTAGATAGATTGCATATTAAGTGGTAAAACACAAAAACCATTTATGAATAAAACTTGTTTGATAACGGCCTTCTTGATTTGCTCACCTTTATTTTTTCTGTATGCCCAGGAGGCTGAATGGACCCTGAAAAAAAGTAAAGAAGGAATAGACATTCACTATAGATGGGTGGGGACCGGGCAAGACAGGGTGCGGCAGCTCAGGACCTCCATGCGCCTCGATTGCGAGGTGGATGACGTGGTAGAGATGATACGGAATGACAGTGCTTCATTACGATGGGTAAACCGGATGGTACAGTTTAAAAATTTTGATGAAAGTGAAAACGGAAGCTGGTATACCTATTCTGAAATTGACATTCCCTGGCCTTTTCAAAACCGCGATCTTATTACCCGAAATCAGTTGAAAAAAACTGAAAAAGGCGCCGTCATCACTTTATTGTCTGCGCCTGATAAGCTTCCGGATGTAGAGGGGCTGGTGCGTATTGAAACTTTCTCAGGTGAATGGATTATCGATAAAACAAGTGTCGGGAAAACCCAAATAGACTATCTTGTAATGACCGAAGGACCTCCTTTACTGCCGGCATGGTTTACCGATCCCATTGTTGAAAACGGCCTTATAAAAACCATGCAGGCTCTGGCTGCTGAACTTGCAAGGTAGAAAGCTCAGGATTGAACTTTTCCCTTTAGGTAATCTGCATATCCCATTTCAAACATGCGTTGAATGTATTTCCCTATAATATCAAATTCCAGATTGACCTTGCTTCCCTGGCGAATGTATTTAAAATTGGTATTTTCAAAAGTGTAGGGAATAATGGTAACCCTAAAGCTGCCTTTTTTGCAATTAAATACAGTTAGACTCACCCCATCTATGCAAACAGAACCTTTCTCTACGGTAAAATTACCGGTAGCAGCATCATATTCAAAATCGTAAAGCCAGCTTCCATCCAATTCTTCATAGCGCGTGCATATACCTGTTTGATCCACATGGCCTTGAACAATATGCCCATCGAATCGATAACCGCTCGACATACTTCTTTCGAGGTTTACCGAATCACCGACTTTGAGATCGCCCAGGTTTGATTTGATAAGGGTTTCCTGTACAGCAGTTACTTTATGCACCTCTTCTTCGATGGCTGTAACGGTAAGACAAACCCCGTTGTGCGAAAGGCTCTGATCAACCCTGAGTTCTGGCCCCAGTACAGAGGCAATGCTGAAAATCTTATTGCTGCCCTGCGTTTCAATATTTTTTACGGTTCCTGTGGTTTCGACGATTCCGGTAAACATAATCAATCAATTTTTACAAATGAATACTTATGACGAATGGGTTTAACAAGCACCATTTTAAGGCTGAGCTTGAGTATTTCACCCATATTTTTGCAGGTTAAAAAATCATCTTCAGCGTACATACGTGCCATATCCCGTCGCAAGGAATCTACATGAGCTGCAGGTGCTATTTCATCCTGACACATGGCGCTTACCAGGTTTCGTATTACCGGACCACTGAGTTTTGACCGAAGGCGCGTTGCTATGAGGGCCCTTTCTTCTTTCTGGTATTGTATTTCCAGTTCTGGCTTCATGTTTTTTAGTCCGATTTTAATAATCGGATTGTTTTGTTTGAAGTATTGCGGCATATAAATGGCGGCTCGCCCTTCATAGGATTGCTGGTCAAAGTCTATGGCGCGTATTCTGTAGTGCATTTCGTCAAAATCTGGTATTACTTCGATGACAAAATTACTTGAATGCATATCACCCAGAAGCCTAACCAGGCAGCGTTCATTAAACTTCACAAATTCTTTGGCGAGCCGCATCTCGTTGAGATTGTTGTCTTTGAGGTATTTTTTGATAAAATCATCACCCGGAACACCTTGTATATGTTCTTCAATGAGTGTGTCATCGCATACCAGAAAATTGATTTTATTGGGAGAAATGAGATGCTCGAGTTCCAGGCCATATACCCGGGATGCATCGGCGACCTTGACGTAAAAATAGTCGAATAAGTCGTTGATTTTATTGACAATACGTACCCTGAAAGGTTGAGTATTGCCGAAAACACAAAGGTCTACGCGGTCTATGTACAGGTGTTCGTGCACCGTAACATCACCGGCAGATTTAAGCATAGCATAGATTTTTTTCAGATCATTGTGAATTTGTGCGGCATCATTATGCTGATAAAATACCGTCTCCCAGAGGGTATCTTTACCATGGGCATCTACCAATGGAATTGAGCCGGCAAACCTTCTCAGATCTTTATATGTAATAGGTAAGTGCTGCTCCCGGCCTTGTGATACAAGGTATTCCCGCAGTGGCGGAGCGATTTTGTATATACGCTTCTTTTTACTGATGATGGCCATAACACGATACTTACTACATTGCTTTTATGAGCTCTACATATTACTTATTAACGGCTATAATTGGGAGCCTCGCGGGTAATTTGTATATCGTGCGGATGGCTTTCAATGATACCGGCATGGGTTATTCTTACAAACTGGGCTTTTTGAAGGTCAACAATTTTTGCTGCGCCGCAGTAGCCCATTCCGGCTTTAAGGCCACCGACCATTTGGTATAATACTTCCGATACCTTGCCTTTGAAAGCTACCCTGCCGCTTATGCCTTCGGGTACCAGTTTTTTCACATCGTCTTCAGCATCCTGAAAATAGCGGTCTTTCGATCCGGTTTCCATAGCCTCTACAGAACCCATACCCCGGTAACTTTTAAACTTCCTTCCTTCGTAAATGATCACTTCTCCGGGAGCCTCTTCCGTTCCAGCCAGCAGCGAACCAATCATAATACATTCTGCACCTGCAGCCAGCGCCTTTACAATATCACCTGAGAAACGAATACCACCATCTGCGATAACGGGAATATCAAATTCTTTAAGCGCATTTACCGCATCAAAAACAGCGGTAAGCTGAGGTACACCAACGCCTGCAATGACCCGGGTGGTACAAATACTGCCGGGACCAACACCTACCTTAACTGCATCAGCTCCGGCTCTGGCAAGATCGGCTGCGGCTTCTCCTGTGGCGATGTTACCGGCGATAACGTCAAGGTCGTGAAAGTGTTTTTTTACATTTTTAAAAGCATCAATCACCCCTTTTGAATGCCCATGGGCTGTATCAATACTGATAACATCGACTCCCGCCTGCACCAGGGCTGAGACCCTGTCTACGATATCAGGCGTTACCCCTACCGCAGCGCCAACACGTAGTCTTCCATATTCATCTTTACAGGCGTTAGGGCGGTCTTTATTTTTAAGGATGTCTTTATAGGTTATCAAACCTGTGAGCTTACCATTTTTATCGACGATGGGGAGTTTTTCAATTTTATGTTCCTGCAAGATTTCCTCTGCTTCACCAAGGCCTATAGAGTTATCGGCAGTTATAAGGTTTTCGCTGGTCATTATTTCCCTAACCGGTCTGCTGAGATTTTTTTGAAACCGAAGGTCGCGGTTGGTGATAATCCCTACCAGTTTGAATTCGGCATCTACCACAGGAATTCCACCGATTTTAAATTCCCGCATTATTTTTATTGCATCACCTGCAGTGGAATGTACCATAAGGGTAATCGGATCGAGTATAAGACCGCTTTGAGATCTTTTTACTTTGCGCACCTGCATGGCTTGCTGATCGATGCTCATATTTTTATGAATAAAACCCAGACCACCTTCCAGGGCCATGGCAATGGCCATTTCAAATTCTGTTACGGTATCCATAGCTGCGGAGACCAGAGGGATATTCAGTTTTATTTTGCGCGTGAGCCGGGTTTGGGTTTGTGCATCCCTGGGCAATACTTCTGAGTAACCGGGCACCAGCAGCACATCGTCGTAGGTGAGTGCTTGTTTTTGAAATCTATCGGGAATATTGTTCATGGCAAATAACTTATAGGTAAGCTTATTTGCCGGGCAAAATTATATATAAGCGAGCATATTTGAAATGTAATGCCCATATTTGTTTATATATTTTTTATGCGCGTGCTGACGGGCAAAGATTAATCCCCCCAGACCTTTCTACCAGGGACAGGAAAAATGGTCTTTGGTAACAGCTCTTACTGGATTTTGAAAGATTAAACTCTTACGCAATAAGCTGAAAAGGGGAATAATGACCATTGCGAATTTCACGTTTTTTCTAACCGCAGAAAAGGGCATGATGTTTCCATAAGCCGGCATTTTTACCATATCAAGCTTTGGATAAGCTATTTATAATTAATAAAGCCATGGTTTTCCAGCATTGAGCTTGCGCAATGTTGATGAGTCCGCCCACTGGTATACCTATTGTCTAATTTGTAATCCGAAATGGCTGACGGGACAAGTATATAAAAGCTCAATAGTTGCCACAATCCCGAAAGCAAAGCGTATCGGTATCCAGACTTTTGGGTTACTTTCTGACCGATTGCAAAAAATAACATAAAGCCATTAAATATCAGACCAAATCTCCAAATTCAATATTTTAGTTAAATGTATAATAATCAGTGCAGTACATATTACGCCACAGGCAGATAAGCAGAAGGTGGCAAGGCATGTCCGGACTTATGGAAGTCCGGACTGCCAGCCAATCCTTTCTATGCTTCAGCATGTATCATCTGAGTAAAGCCAGGCAGCAGGGGGTGAAATGACTGCCTGGTGCAGATGTGCCCATTACTTTTTATTGTCGAGCATCAGCATATCGCTCACTACAATTTCTGTATAGTATTTTTTATCGCCGCTTCCGTTTTCATACTGGCGGTAGGTGATTCTGCCTTCGACGGCGACTTCACTTCCCTTTTTCAGATACTTTTCAAAGGTCGTTGCGAGCCCGCCCCATATGACCAGGTTATGCCATTGGGTGTCTGTTACTTTATGGCCGTCAGCATTTTTGTAAGTATCGCTGGTAGCGAGTGAGACTTTGGCAATTTTTTTACCAGATTCAAACACTTTTACTTCGGGATCTGCGCCCAGGTTGCCGATAAGCTGAACTTTATTTCTTAAGCTGTTCATGATATTAAAGGTTTTTGGGTTGAACAAATATTTAAATAATAATTGATGCAAACATAGCAATGCGAGGCGCAGTAAGCGTAAGTTTTCCGTATACTTCCGGAAGTATACGAAAGTATACGGATGTACACGGATACACATGAATAGTAAGTGAGCGCTGCACGGGGTGTGCGGGGATTTAAAGTTTTGATTGTGAGTGTACAAGTTAGATTTATCTATGATTTGTGGTTTGTTGATAGTGAAGTGCTCCGAAATCCGCCGCCACTGCACAAACTCTGTATTAAAGTGTTAAAATTCAGTATCAATATGAAAAAATTAATTTTAGTAAGCGGCCCGCAGGGCTGTGGAAAAAGCCAGTACATTACAAAGCATTTTACTGACAGAAGCCGCTATTATGTGATGGATTTGCCGGAGGTCAGCATGAATATATTCGGAAATCTTGGTGCACTTGAAGATGAGCAACAGGTAATCACTATTTATAACCAGGTGTCAGAAGAGGCTACCATGGCTTTTTTAGATGATAACCTGCAAATTGTAGCAGAGATTTGCACCCTGCAGCCCTATGATGATGAATTAATGGCATTGATAGAGCAGGCCCGATCGGCAGGCATCCGCGTTGACCATCATGCATTGAAGCCCGTGCATATAGGTGCAGATGACAAGAAGGGATATTCATCAGGCCTTTTGCGGGAAGATATGTTGATGTTGCTCGGGGATTTGATTGAAAATTTTGATTTTAACAGCGACTTTGAATTACTGGCCAGGGTTACCCATGAAGAAGTTGAGGCCTGTATTTACCTGGTTGAATGGGAGGGGAGAGAAAGATTTTTTTACACTACAGAACCAGATGCACTGTATGAATTTGAGCCAAAGTATTTTTTCGAACAAGAACCCGGAGTGAATTACATCAAATTCTTTTCCTGCTTCGAAGATGCCTACAGCCATTTACTTTCTGAACAGGAAGTATTTTTCATGATTCCTGTGTACATCCACCCCGAATACAAAGGGTACTTTGCCAAAGCCTATGCGGCCATTCAGGCCCATCCGGAGATACACAGCGCCTGGAAGGCTTTTTTTAATTGAAGCGGTTTGGTTTTGAAGACAGGTATATTAGAAGACATGGGTTATCGGTTTTTTTAGAAAATTAAGTCCAATTGATTTTTTTGGCTTCAAGGACGAGGCGACGGATAATGCATTAATTTCTTCCCCATCTCTAATATAGTAGTGTCCTCTCCAGGCACAGAATGTTGCTGTTTTTTATTTGGGCTAGGGTTTATACTGTGTCATTGAATGTGTCTTTTAGCCAATTTTTTGGATTGTTGATGATGTAATTTTTAATTTCGACAATGGTATGTAAATGATTAGGCATCATTACAAATTCGTGCAGAAACAATTCATCACGAATTTCAAACGATTTTAACCATTCGTGTTCTACGATTTTTCCAAAATTGGACAATTGTAAATACGGTTGACCGTCCATATTTATAATTTCGCCTAAATTACATTCCCTGTTTTGCGTTACAATGGTCAAATAATACAGGGCATCTTGCGAATAATCCCAGTTGGGTCTCCGGTGTGATTCACTGCGATATTTATTTTTGAATTTCTCTGCCATATGCCGATTAAAATTTTGCTGAGATCTTGTGAGTTTAATCTCATATTTTCTTTTAGTCTGTTCGTTAATTAATGTCTTGTCCTTGTCTTTTATGCTTGTACCTTGCACAGTTTAAAAAAATCCATTGGGTTATAAACCTAAGAATAATTAGACAGAAATCAAATGGAATGGCCACTCTTCATGTTGGCAAATTCAGGCATTGATACCCTTTCACCTTTCACTAACCCCATCACCCATTACGGTTCACCCCTCAATCCTCATCCCTCACCCCTCATCCCTGATATCTCTAAGCCACTCCCTGATCCTGGCCTCCATCGCAGGGTAGCAGGAGGCATTTGGCATGTGCTTGCTGGTTTTTAAAATATGCACATCCTGTACATTGGAAAAAATCTCCCTGCATCTTTGTATGGCTTTATCACCCGGGAAAAAGACATCATCTGCCGCAACCACAACATAGAGCGGGGACTTGTAGTTGGCAACATCCTGCTTTTTTAAAAGACCGGGCCTCCGGTAATCCATATAGGTTTCAAGCAGCATGATTTTTTGCATTTCAAACATGGTACTTCCGGCTTCTGCATCGCTGAAAGCACTGAGAAATCGTGCCAGATGACGGTCTTTTTTACTGAGTAAAAACCGGATAAGCGGAATGGTCAAATGCACGAAAGATCTGTAAACAGGGCCATTGCACAGCCCGGCCGGGACTACAAAAACAGCGCTACGTATTTTTTCAGGATAATAGGTCATCATCTTTTGCAGGATAAAGGCCCCGTATGACACGCCAATGAAATGGGCTTTTTCAATCCCCAATCCTTGCATGACATCATGTAGCCATTCAGCAAAGTCAGGGCCTTTTATATTAATCCGGTTTTCATCGCTGCGGGTGGTCTGACCAGGCGTGTCTATGGCGTGAAGGCAGAAAGCGTCTCCCAGATTTTTTATTGCCTCGAGGGTAAGCGGAGCCCCGGCATTGATGCCGTGTAAAAGGATTAGCGGTGCAGCCTGTTCATTGCCAGTAGTAATGACATGGGTCTTCCCAAAACGGGTCTCCAGATACCTCGATTGATATTCAATCTGAAGTGATTGTAACTTCTCATCGTACAAGGCCATCATCTTTCTTTTTGCTTCCTGATTTTTGTAAATGCTTTTCATAGTCGGTTTTTATTGCTTAATTGGGGAAAATATAAACTATTAGTCCATTTGGACTAAAAATATACAATGAAAACAAAAAATGTGATTAAAAGCAAGGCGCTGGAGTTATTTAATGAACAGGGAGTCATGAATGTCACCTTGCGGGATGTGGCCACAGCTCTGAATCGCAGTTATGGAAACATTACCTATCATTATAAAACCAGGGAACTTTTACTGCATGCGCTGTATGCTGATATGTCTGCAGAATTGATGGCTTTGTCTGATCACTTTAAAGATGGCAGTCAGTTGTTAATGAAATTACTGGAAGCTCCGGCGTTCACTTTTGAGCTTACCTGCAAATACTTATTTTTCTATGTCGATTTTATTGAATTGCAACGGCACTACAGTGATTTGGCCGAAAAGGCACAGGCATCCAATACAATGCGTATGCAGCATTATATGCAAATTTTACTGCTTTTACAGGAACAGGGGTATTTGAGAAAGGACCTTGAAGAAGGTACACTTGAATATATCATGGAAGTGAGTGGCCTGGTGCGCACATGGTTTTTTATCCGGCATAATCCTTTGAATTTAGATCTGACATCAGAAAAGCAGGAATATATAGTATTCATAAACCGTCTCATTATGCCTTATCTTACCAGTAAAGGAATGGATGTATACAGAAAATTCAAGCAGGGGTTTTGATTTGCATCCTCTTGCAATCAATCAGCGGCAGCGTCAAGGGCATGCTTTTGCGCCAGTAGTTCTTTAGGACTTTTGCCAAATTCCTTTTTAAAGCACTTGCTAAAGTATTTAGGATCACTGAAACCGGTTTTAAAGGCCAGTTCGGCGGTATTGTATTGGTTTTTCCTGAGTAACCTGATGGCAAGGTTCAGCCTGGCATTGCGTATAAGGTTACCTGGTGAGTCGCCGGTTGCCAGTTTTATTTTTTCATGTAACAGGCTTCGGCTCATTCCCAGGGCATCGCTGATAAATTCAATATTCAAATCTTTGTTGGCTATATTTTCCTCAATAACCCGCATGAGTTTTTGAATAAAATCTTTGTACTTATCATCGAGTTCGATTTGGCCGAGATCGGGGAATAACTGACTTTCGAAGCTTTTTTTCAATTCCTGCCTGGCTTTGATCAGGTTGCTGATGCGCAATTTCAAAATATCAGCATTGAAGGGTTTGGTGAGGTACTCATCGGCGCCATAACTCAAACCTTCATATTGGTCTTTCTCCGAATCTTTGGCTGTAAGGAGTATGACTGGGATGTTCCTGGTTTTCTCCTGACTTTTTAAATGGTTACATAATTCAAAACCATTCATTTTGGGCATCATGACATCGGAAATTACCAGGTCAGGCGTTTTAATTTGTATTTTCTCCAGGGCTTCTGCTCCGTTTTTTGCACGGATTACTTCAAAGTCCTCCGAGAGAACCTGGTGCATAAATTCGAGGAGGTTTTCATTGTCTTCGGCAAGCAGTATAGTTTCCCGGTGTACCGATGGAACATCAATTCGCTGTATTTCTTGAAAGTCAGCCCATTCTGCTGAATTTACTAACAAGTTTTCTCCACTGATCAGCCTTTCCGTTTTTTCGGAAGGCAGATAATAAGATTCGGCAACCGGGATATCTATCTGGAATTCGGTGCCCTGGTTTATATTGCTTCTGACTAAAATACGCCCCTTGTGCAATTCTACCAGTTTTTTTACAAGCGATAGTCCAATACCGGCACCCGACTGGGTTTGGGTATAGTTGTGCCCTCCCCGGTAGTATTGTTCGAATATATGCTGTAATTCTTCATTGCTCATACCTATACCATTGTCCTTGATGACAAGACAAAATTGATCAGGCATGTTTTTTATCATTTTTACTTCAAGTTCCAACGTTACAGCTCCATTTTCAGGAGTATATTTGATGGCATTACTGAGTAGGTTATATACAATCTTTTCGATTTTATCCTGATCAATCCAGGCATTTACGATTGTGAAATTGCTCTTAAAGACAACATCAATACCCTTCTTTTTTGCGGCAAACCGGAACGATTCTGTTATATTATCAATAACTTTTACAATGTCGGATCTGCGGGTTTCAAGCCTTAAAACACCATCTGTCAATTTAGATAAGTCCAGTATCTGACTTACCAATCGCAGTAACATCTTTGCGTTGTATAAAATAATACTCAGAAACTCTTTGTCACGCATTGTCAGGTTTTTGTTTTTATACATTTCTTCCGCAGGTCCTGCAATCAGCGATAGCGGTGTTCTGAACTCGTGGGAGATATGGGTGTAAAACCGGGTCTTTATATGATCTAATTCTTTGAGCTTTTCAGATTGTTCCTGAATTTTTTGATAAGATTTGGAATTGGTAAGTGCTATGGAAACATAAACGGCTATGTTTGATAGCAGGTCAACATTTTTAGGTTCAAAAGCATTTCTTTTATCACTTTTTACCACTAAAACACCGATTACTTCGTCGTCAGGTGCATGCAGGGGGATATAAATGGCACTTTGGAAAGCATCTGATTGGTACTGTTCATGGGGTTGTTCGAGATATAATTTTACATCTTCTTTGATGTTATTGGAAAAAATGGATTGACTGTGATTAATGGCATAAACAGACAATCGGTTTTTGGAACTCATAGGCATAGTTTGCCCGGAGATTTTTCCCTGATGAATTTCCCAATAATGAATGCTGTTGTCAGATGGATTGATCTCACCAATGGCCAGTATGGGAATATCAAGCACATCATTGATCAATTGATAAATGCGACCAAAGATTTCCTGTAATTCGATAGAGGCAGTAATTTTTTTACCCATTTCACTGAAAAGAGAGATGTTGCTGTTTTGAATCTTCAGCTCATGTGACTGCCGTTGCAAGGTCTGGTTTTGACGTTCGATTTCCCTTTTCTGTTGTTCGATTTCCCGGGTTCTTTCCCGTACCTGCAATTTGAGTTTTTGTCTTTGTTTTTTGAGGTTACCAATACGCAGAAAATACAAGGACACCAGGGTCAGGAAGATAAAAAAGCCACTTATCAGTTTAAACCACAAGGTATTCCAGAATGGAGGCCTTACATAAATTGAAATGCGACCTTCCTTATCAGACCATATCCCATTGTTGTTTGTGGCCTTTACCCTGAATTGCAGCCACTTGCCGACGGGCAGGTTGGAGTACGAAGCAAATCTTCTGTTTTTAACATAATTCCAGTCTTTATCAACCCCTTCTAGAAAATAGGCATATTCATTGTTTTCCGGATAAAGAAAATTGAGTGCGGCAAATTCAAAGGTTATTACATTTTCACTATGGTCAAGGATAAATTCTTTTTGATAGGCCACATTTTTTTCAAGATAAAAACCTTTATCAACCTGTATTACACTGTCGGGTGCGTTTTTGGCAGGTACAGGTTGATTATAAATCAGCAATTTACTTATGACGATGGCAGGGCGGTGTTCACTCAATAGAATTTTATCAGGTTCTACAATATTAAAACCATTATTGCCGCCAAAATATAAACGGCCGTCGCTCGATTTCATAATGGCAAAAGCATTAAACCGATCACCCTGTAGCCCGTCCTGGGTAAAAAAATTGGTTATTTCGTTGGTAAAAGTATTAAGATAGGAGAGACCGAATTGATTGGTGACCCAAATGTTTCCCGAATTATCTTCTATACAGTTGAGGGTCTCATCATGAGGTATGCCATTGTCCTTTGAATATGGTGTAATTTCGCCGTTTTGAGGGTTCATACGGATCAAACCATCACCACAAAGCCATAGGTAATCACCAAAGGCACTAACCCTTCGTATATTCGGATGAGAAAGTATTAAAGAAACCTCGTAAGCACTGGTATCTTTTATAATTCCCGCAAATTGTTCATTGTTAAAATAGGCTGAATCAAGGATTTCCAGTTTGTATAAATCGCGTTGATTTATGAAATAGAGTTCCCCCAGGGCGTTTAAGGCAATTGAATTGATGCTTTTATTTACCAGCCCTTTAGAATAGGACAGGTCTTGTACAATGTTTACAAATGTTTTGGAGCTGGTTTTAAAATAGCTCAATCCGTTTTGGGTGGCAAACCAGAGATTTCCCAGTGTATCTTCCAGCACATCTATTAGTACATCACTTGGCAAACCTGCATTAGCACCGGTCTGAAACCGAAAATTTTCAATGCTTTTGCTTTTGGAATTGTAAATAAAAAGCCCTTCGCGAAGGCTGATGGCTGCCATATCGCCATTGGAAAGGTGTACCATTTTGTGAACAATCCCCGGAAAAACTTTTTCATTACTTACCGATCCTTTGTGAGGATTGAATTTTTCTATTCCGGATGAAGTAGACACCCAGATTTCATCGGAAGTAACTTCGAAAAAAGCATGCACTTCATTGTCAAATCGAGGATTATTAAGACGCTCTTTATTGAGGTGGATAAACTTGGCCCCGGTATAGTTAAAATAGTTCATGCCTCCGGCAGTGATCCATATACCCCGGTGATTGTCCTCAAATATTTTGAGAACGTTATTGACCGGAAGGGGATGGTGTTCGTTGTTTATATCACTTATAATTTGATATTTCTGTGTTGGAATATGGAAATTAAGTAGTCCTTTTTCACTGCCGATCCACAAATCGTCATCATTTCTCTTGTATAGACACAGCAGTCGCTGATACCCCTGGTTCATGGTTTCATCGTAGAATTTAAAATTTTGAAATTCTCCGGTTTTGATATCCATGGCATACAGACCTTCGCGAATGGTAGCTATCCACAAAGTGCCCCTGTAATACAAAAGGTCCTTAACCCAGGTATTTCTTTTTTCCCCGGAAAGTGTTTCAAAGTGCTCAAAGGATTTGTTATTGGGGTTAAACTTATGCAATCCTCCTCCCCATGTACCCAGCCAAAGATTTCCTGTATGATCTTCTGCCATGCTTTCAATCAGGCTGTAATTGTAAATATTACCGACGGCTATGTTTGGAAAAGGATAGTTGTATATATTTTCTGAAACGCGATCGTATTTTGAAAGGCCAAACCATGAGCCAATCCACAGGTCGCGGTTGCTGTCGATAAACAGGCAATTGATATAATTATTACTCAGTGAAAATTCATCATTATCATCTTGCTGGAAGTATTTAACCTGATTGCTTTCCGGATGGTACCTGAGCAATCCCATATTTTCAGTACCAATCCATACATAACCAAAATCATCGGCGATAACGGCTTTGGCTTTTACATTTTTCAAACCTGAAATCAGGGTCGTAAAGTTTTCAAACTCATATCCGTTAAAACGGTTGATGCCCCTTGAACTGGTGGTCCATAAAAAACCCCTGGCATCCTGGGTAATACTGTTCACTTCCGTGCTTAATAAGCCAGAACCGATACCATAATAAGTAAACCTGACAGGATCATAATTCGGCTGAGTGCGCGCTTGGGTAAGAAACATCACACTGAGCAGCAAACCAAGGCACAGTTTGTGAATCATCGCATTTTTGATAAAGGGATTACCATTCAAACTACATTATGGGTAAATATGAACAATTGCCCCAATTCATAAGAGGAAATCTGTACATGAAAGGAGTAAAATTGTACACTATTTTTTGTAAGCTACATTAAAAACCGCTAAAACAAAAAAATTGATGCCTTTTGTTCAATTCTCAGAGATCTGGAGTTCTGGATTATTTTCCTCTTTTTCCGGAGATTTTTTCTGATGACCTCCAGGTTTTAGCTACAATTTGCTGCCGAATAAATAACGGTGAAAATTGTAAAACCCAAAAATCAAGTATGTATGAAAGATCTATCAATTCAAAAACTACTCACTTTATTATGTATGGCTGGCATGGTACTGGTGTTTGCCTGTAACAATGATGACGAACCACAACCCGATCCTCCTTGTACTTTTGAGTCGGATGCAGATTGTTTTTGTGACGAAAATCCTGAAGATGCTCAATGCATAGAAAGAGAATTGGAAAGAGTATGTAATGAATTTGACCGCACAGTAATGTTTATTAACTGGAGAAATTCTTCAGATGCCGGAATATTTACCTGGGATGAAATGGAGCCTGTAGAAGGTCAACCCGGTATATTCACCATTTCTCAACCCGCAGTAAACTGGTATACAGTCGATGGTGAAGTTCCTAATTTTGGCGCTCAACTCCTGGAGTTCAGCAATCAGCCCGGTTATGGCGGTTTAAATAACGGACAGCCCTGGCAGTTGTACAGAAATCAGAGAAATTCAGACGACCCTTCCAAGGACTGGAACTTCCCGTCTTTAGTGGATGGTAAAACCTCCAAAACGGCTTATTATGTTTCAGTAAGTACCCGTAATGCTTCAGGAGAAGAAACGGTATTATGTCCCAGGCCAGCTGATGTAACCAATCCGGGAGGATTTCGCCTCAACTTATTTTCCCAAAGCGGAAGTTCAATTGTAACCCGTAATTCAATTTTAACCTATACCATCGATGCCAATACCGGTGAAGTTGCCCTGGAAATTGAAGAACTGGATCCCTGTACCAATTTCGATAAGTCGGTATGCTTTATACGTTGGAGAAACAGCAGCAACGCCGGTGATTTTTCATGGGCTGAAATGGAAGCGGTGGAAGATCAGGAAGGTATATTCAGAATTTCTCAGCCAGCAGCCAACTGGGTAGATGAAGCTACAGGTGAATACGGCTTTGGTGCGCAAATTCTTGAATTCAGTAATCAACCCAACTATGGAGGCAATCTGGATGGCTTACCATGGGCATTATACAGAAATCAAACCGATGACTGGACATTTCCAAACTTTACAGCTGGGGTTACTTCTAAAACAGCTCATTACATAAAAGTTTCTACCCGCAATTCACAGGGTGTTGAAACGGTTCTTTGTGACAAACCTTCGGATGTAACCACCGAAAGAGGTTTCAGATTCTGGCTTAATGGAAACGAAGGATTTCCCGACATACCAAAAACAGCCGTTTTCACCTATACCATTGATATGAATACCGGTGAGGTAGCGGCATCTTTCGAATAGACTCGCACATATTTGATATCCCTGGTTTTTCTTCCGGGGATATCTTTTACAACATAATCCACTAACAACTGAGGGCAGATTATGCAGGCTCAGCATTGAAACGATTCACAAGAAAAACCATAAATGTATGGCTAAATCATTAAAGGCATGGATAACAATACTACTGCTTGTTGCTTCCGGTACACTGTACGCCCAACAGCAGGTCACCGGTACCATTAGCGATGAAAACAATGATCCTATCCCATTTACCAATGTATTAATTAAAGGCACACAGCAGGGGACTACCTCTGATGTCAATGGAAAATACAGTATTTTAGCAGAAGAAGAGCAAGTACTGGTCTTTAGCTACATAGGTTATTCTACGGTAGAAGTGCCGGTTGGCAAGCAATCCATTATCAATGTGCAGTTGAAGGCTGAAATAGGTTCGCTTCAGGAGGTGGTGGTTATTGGCTATGGCGAAGTGAAAAAACAAGACCTTACCGGTTCTGTGGCCGTACTTGATACAGAAGAGCTTACCCGGTTTCCCGTGGCTAACCTGGGCTCAGCCATGCAAGGTCGTTTATCAGGTGTACAGGTGGTAAATGCTTCTGAACCTGGCGCAAACCCACAAATATTGGTTCGCGGTTTTGGCACCATTTTTGGCGATCCCAATCCCCTGGTGGTTATTGATGGTCTGCAAACCGGAGTTGGTGCACTGGCCAATATCGACCCCAATTCCATAGAAAGTTTGCAGGTATTAAAAGATGCCTCAGCAGCTGCTATTTATGGTTCACGGGCAGCCAATGGGGTTATTATCATTACCACCAAAAAGGGCAGGGAAGATTCTTTTGAAGTAAATTATTCATCTGAAATAGGAGTGCAGATGGCGGCCAACCGTTTCGATCTGATGAATACGGAAGAATATGCAGATTATACTTCAAAACTGTATGTCAATTCCTCTACAGGGCTGGTCCAGCGAAGACCACCTGCCTGGACGCAAAACCCCGATGTACTGGCAGTAAGCACCGACTGGCAGAACGAAATATTCAGTCCAGCCCTTATGCAAAACCACAATCTCAACTTTTCGGGTGGAGGTAAGGGAAGCACCTATTATATGGGTTTTGGCTACCTCAATCAGCAGGGAGTTGTGCCTCAGACAGGATTTGAGCGATACAACTTTCAGATCAATAGCCAGATCAAGCGCAATAAATTTACCGCGGGGCAATCTCTGAACCTGTTTTACAGAGATAAACCTCAATCTGAATTAACGGGCAATGCCTCGAGAATTTATGAAGTGGCACCCCAGATACCAGTCTCTGACCCTGATAACCTGAATGGACTCGGAGCCCCGCTGCCCTCGAGAACCGGAGGAAACAATATGGCCAATCCCCTGGCCTTTCAATTCAGGGAAACTGAAACCAAAACCTATGGGGTATTGGGTAATGTATATGCAGAATATGAATTTGTAAAAGGATTAAGTCTGAGGTCAGACCTGAACATTGATCTGTCTTCAGTTTCTTTCCAGCGACTCAGAACACCGGTCGATCAGTCACAGGCAGCCATAACCCGAAACGATACGGAAATCCTGCTTAGAAATTTCACCAACACCCAACTCAATTCAGAAACGATTTTAAGATATAACCGGATGATCAGCGATCATTCTTTTAACATCATGGTAGGGTATACTTCCATTCACACCATTACCAAAGGTGTGATTGCCAGTGCTGATAACCTGGAGCCCGGTACCCGTGTACCACAAACCGGCCTCAACCAGCTGGGTTCGGCTGAGTATAGGGAGGAGCGGTTATTATCACAACTGGCCCGGGTAAATTATAATTATCAATCGCGGTACCTGTTTACCGCCAGTATACGCAGAGATGGCTCTTCCAACTTTGGCAAAAACCACCGCTGGGGAATATTTCCTTCATTTTCTGCCGGCTGGCAATTGGGCGATGAAGCATTCATGGCACCCCTCGACTGGTTGAGTACCCTTAAAATTCGGGCAGGATATGGAGAGTTGGGCCGCACACTGGGGAGTTTCATCGCCACTATGAACAGCGATATCCGCTATCCCTGGCCCACAGGCATGTTCAATGGTACAGCCCCGCTAACCGTACCCAATGAAGACCTTCGCTGGGAAACAGTCAAGCAATATAATCTTGGCATTGACATGGGCTTCTTTGATGAAAAATTAAGGGTAAATGTAGATCTGTACTCCAGACAATCTGAAGATATGATCATCAGAATTCCCGTGCCACAATATACCGGCATTATTGATCAACCCTGGTTTAACTTTGGCAGTATGGTCAATAAAGGCATTGAAGTAGAGCTTAGCTATAATCACCAGGCCAGCAAGAATTTTAACCAGCAATTTAAGTTCAATATCACCCTTAATCGCAATGAACTGCTGGAGTTAGACAATACACAAGATACCCTTGTGGCCAATGGCACCCTTACTACGATTGGGCAGCCGGTGGCGGTACACTACGGATGGCTTACCAATGGCATTAATCCACAAAACGGCTCCATGCGATTTAGAGACCTGGATGGAGACGGCTTAATTACCGGAAATGACAGGGTCGTCCTGGGGAGCCCGCACCCCGATGCTTTTTTCGGGTTCACCTGGTCGGCCAATATCCGCAACTTTGATGTCAGTTTGTTTTTGCAAGGTGTGCTGGGTAATCAGATTATGAATGAATCGCTGCAACAGTTGGGTTCTACCCACCGCGACAGAAACAGATTGCGAAGCGTGCTTGACAATGCCTGGGACCGGGAAAATAATCCTGAAGGTACCTGGCCCATTATTTCACTGCGCGACGAAAACAACAATGACCGGATATCTGAAAGATACATCGAAAACGGAGACTATATCAGGGTGAGGAATGCACAGGTAGGATATGTTTTGCCTGATGGATTATTTAAAGGGGCAGTGAAAAGGGTCAGGTTATACGCCAGTGTTATCAATTTGCTTACTATAACCGGATACAGCGGCCTGGATCCGGACCTAAACAACAATGGGGATGTTTTTTCACTGGGAAGAGACACCTTCAGATATCCGCCGATGCGAAGTTATAATTTTGGTGTACAGGCAAGTTTTTAAATAACCACTATTTCATTTCACGATATGAATACTTCCATAAACTCAACATATAAAAAGGCCCAAAGCCTGTTTATTCAACTTGGTTTAATAGTAAAAAAAGCCTTTCTCCTGTTAATAATGCTTTTTACGATAAGCAGTTGCTCAGAAGATTTTCTCGAATGGGTGCCGGTGAATGCCGTTACTGCTGAGAACTATTATCAAAATGAAGTACAAATGCAAAAGGCCTTAAATGCAGCTTATTCAGCCATGGGAAATCGGGGCATGTATGGATGGTGGTTGCCGGTTGTTCGCATAATACGAAGCGACAATACTTCAACTTCGGAGGCCCAGATGGTGCAACACAGTATATTCACGGTGAATGATACCGACAGGTACCTGTTCAACAGAAACAACGGCGATGGTATGTGGAACAGCATTTACATTGGGATTCTCAGATGTAATCTTATTCTCATCAGAACCAATGAATTAAACGTACCAAATCCTCAGACCAGAAATCTGATATTGGGTCAGGCCAGGTTTTTAAGGGCTTTATACAATTATCACCTGGTTACCTATTGGAACAGAGCGCCACTCATGCTGGAGCAAAATTACAATGCGATTGATGTTCCTCTTTCAGATGCGCTGACTTTTTATTCGGCTATTGAAAACGATCTGAAAATCATTATTGATAATGAAATGCTTCCCTGGACTTATGATGGTTCGGCCGGAAGGGAAAGGGGCAGGGCATCTATGGGCAGCGCCTTTTCGCTGTTGGGTAAGATATACTTATTTCAGGGGAAATATGCAGAGTCGGCTGCGGCCTTTGACAGGGTCGTGTCTTCAAATGTTTATTCACTTATTCCGGTAAACAATATATTCTCCCTTGCAGGTGACAACGGACCTGAGAGCGTATTTGAAATACAATTTAGCAATGCCAACGCCGGCCCCAATCCATTTTTTGATGATGGGGTAAATGCAGCCGAAACAACCTTGCGCAATCAAACCCTTGCCCCCAATCAGTACAATGGTTGGGAAAATGCCTGGCCTACCCAATCATTGGTAGATGCCTTTGAGCCCGGAGATCTGAGAAGAGCGGCTTTTATTGTAGTGCCTGGAGAAAACTTCCCTACACGTACAGAACCTTTTGCAGGAACTGACAGAAACCGGGGTCCCTATGCTATAAAAAAGGGAATGGGAAGCGGATTTTCTACCGGCACACCAAATGGTACCGGTGAAGAGAACTTTCCGGTTATTCGCTATGCCGATGTACTGCTAATGTACGCTGAGGCCTTAATCAGGGCTAATACAGATTTGAATAAAGCGGCCGACCTTATTGACCTTGTGCGGGCGAGGGCCTTTGGCTTTGCCAATATCAATTTGCTTCGTGATGAGGAGCTGGGAATAAATCAATATGCACAGGCCAAAAGCATTAACCTTTTTGAGGCTTTAAAGCATGAAAGAAGGGTTGAATTATGCTTCGAAGGACATAGATATACTGATTTGCAACGTTGGGGCGACGCGGCAAGCAATCCAATTTTGCGCGACAGAGGGTGGACAGCTGAAAATGCTTTTTATCCGATTTCAAGAGAAGATATTGATCTTTCATCTCTCATCGACAACGAATAAAACCCGCTTAATATGAGATTATTATGGGTTATATTGATAGGCGCGCTCTCTGCATTGGCGTTTTACTTATCCAGTCAGCCTGGTAAAGATAAACGGCCTAATATTTTAATATTTATTTCTGATGATCAATCATGGGGGCATACAAGCATGGCAGGCGATCCCGTGGTAAAAACCCCCAATTTTGATCGAATAGCTGTGAATGGGGTTAATTTTACCAATGCTTATAACAATGCACCGGCCTGTGCACCATCGCGGGCATCAATGTTAAGTGGTAAAAACTTCTGGGAGCTGGAAGAAGGGGCCATTCATTTTAGTTTCATCCCTAAAAAGTTTAAACTAATCACCGATTGGCTTGCAGAAAGTGGTTATGTCGTAGGATATACCGGCAAAGGCTGGGCCCCTGGTCGCTGGAAAGGATACCGGGAAAATGACCCTTCTGGGGTAGTAATGCAAAAGGTATTTTATGATTCGGTGCCTAAGGGGATTAACCGAAATAATTATGCAGCAAACTTCAAGGAATTTTATAAAACCAGAGGTAATGCTCCGTTTTATTTTATGCTGGGGACCACCGAGCCGCACCGGGATCTGGCAAAAGGCATGGGACTGGCCACCGGTCTGGACCTGGCCAGAGTAAAGGTGCCCGGATTTTTGCCTGATCATGAAATAATTCGGAATGACTTGCTGGATTATTACTATGAAATACAATGGTTTGACCGGCAGATTGGCGAAGTGTTGGATTTTCTGGAAGCAAATGGTGAGTTAGAGAATACCCTGGTTATTGTTACTTCAGACAATGGCATGGCTTTTCCCCGTGCCAAATCTAATTTGTATGATTACGGCAGCAGGCTGCCTCTGGCCATCATGTGGCCGGGCATAGTAAAAGGCGGTGTAGAAAGAACAGATTTTGTAAGCCTTAAGGATTTAGCGCCTACCATTTTAAATGCTGCTCAGATTAAAATTCCATCAGAAATGACTGGAAATAATCTCATGCCCATCTTAACAGATAAACAATCCGGCAGAAGTGACAAAAGTCGGAATTTTGTGGTGATGGGTAAAGAATTACATGCCTGGTGCCATCCCGAAGGAGAAATAAATCCGGTACGTGCCATCAGAACCGATGAGTATTTGTACATACATAATTTAAAGCCACATATGTGGCCGGCAGGACATCCCGATCCACAGTATTCATGGGATCTTATGCCATTTGGAGATGTGGATGATGGTCCTTCAAAAGATTTCATTATCCTGAACCGGAATGATTCGCATGTCAGAAAATTTTTTGAACTGGCTTTTCAAAAACGACCCTCTGAAGAACTTTATCATATTCCTACCGATCCTTTTCAATTAGATAATCTTGCCTACAAACCCGGATTTCAGGAAATCAAAGGCGAATTGGTGCAAAAAATGCAATCATACCTGATCCAGACAGGCGATCCGAGAACGCTGGGAAAACCTGATGTTTTTGATCATGCACCTTATTTCTGGAGCCATGGTTTTAAAACAGGTGGTCTTCCTCTTGATCAATGGAGTCAGCTTTCCGATGTTCAAAAAGGCCTTATTCAGGATTCTTTAAAGGAAGTCTTGTCTCATCGAAAAATTTTTTAATAATGGCGTCAAATTTAAAACTCTATTCAAATATACTAATGGTTCTGGCAAGCCTGCTGCTGGGTTTTCAATGTAAAAATGATTCAACCTCAGAGAGACCTAATATCGTTTGGATTATAGCAGAAGACATCGGTCCGGCGCTTGGCTGCTACGGTGATTCCGCTGCCATTACTCCAAATATTGATAAAATGGCCGCTGCCGGGTTGGTGTATGATAAAGTTTACGCAGTAGCGCCCATATGTTCACCTTCACGATCTACCCTGGCTACCGGATTATATCCTACACATGTAGGAACACATCCGCTCAGGTCTGAAACCATTTTTCCCGATGAATTAAAGACTATGCCGGAACTTTTCAGGGAGGCGGGTTATTTTACCAGTCTTTTTGGCAAAACCGATTATAATTTTGATCCGGTTGGCCTCTGGGAATATTGGGAAAAAGATGAAAAACCCTGGAATAAAAGGAAAAAAGACCAACCCTTCTTAAGCGTATTTACCTTAAACCAAACACACGAAGGCAGGGGAAATTCCTATGAAAAATACATGGAGACCCTAAAAGATCTACCAGACTTCCCGCTGGGTAAATTAAGAGATATTGTATTGCCACCCGCCTATCCCCAAACTGAAGAGGCCAGATTACTGTGGTCAAGATACTATGACCTGATAACAGTTCTCGACCATAAAGTTGGCACTTTATTAAAGAATCTGGAGGATGACGGACTGATGGAAAATACCATCGTTTTTTTCTTTTCTGACCATGGTTTTGGTATGCCGGGATTTAAAAGGTGGCTCAACGAAGGAGGTTTGAAGGTTCCCCTGGTAATTTATGTACCGGATAAATTTAAATACCTGGTGGAAAATAATCCAGGCAGTATAAACAGTGACCTGGTGAGTTTTGCAGACTTTGTGCCAACCGCGCTGGGCCTTGCAGGTATTGATGTGCCTGATTATATGCAAGGCAGCAATTTTGCCAATATACCTAGTCCCGAAAAGCGGAAATATGTATTTGCTTCCCGCGATCGTGCAGACAATGCTTATGAACTCTCAAGAGCCATTAGGGATGAAAGATACATGTACATCAGAAATTATATGCCTCACTTGCCTGCAATTCAGATAGGAAAGATTTTTTCGAATGAAAAAGAAGCATATGCTTTGCTGCACCGCAATTATGCCCAAGGTACACTGCCTGAGCCGGGGATTCAGATGTATCGCGCTAAAGATGCTGAAGAATTATATGATCTGACGGAGGACCCATGGCAACTTGTTAACCTTGCTACTTTACCCGAATATGATGCAAAAAAGGAATCCTTGAAAAAGGAACTGCAAAAGCACATAATATCTACGGGTGATCTGGCTTTTTTGCCTGAAAGCGAGATAAACCTGAGAGCCAGAGGAAAAGCGCCCTGGTATCTAACCCGTGATAAAGGTAAATACAACATCGACAGGATATTTAATGCGGCACAAAAAGCAGGGTTTGCTTCCGAAGATGAGATTGAAGCAATGTTAAATGACCCTGATTCGGGCGTAAAGTATTGGGGGATTATTGCGCTCTGGCAATTGCCCACAGTACCAGTATCGCGTTTTTATAAAAAATTACACCGCGCCATGATGGATAAATCTCCTTCAGTTTCCATTGCCGCGGCCGAATGGTTATACCATAACTTTGAATTCAGGGATGCATTGCAATGCTTATTAGACTTTCTCGACCATGAAGAGGCTACTGTAAGACTCGAAGCGGCAAGGGCTATTGAACTTCTTCCGCTTGCAAATCACGATTTAAAAAATATTCAGCAGACGATACAGTACAATTTGCAAAAATATAAAGCAGAAGACGGGGCTGCCTATCCATACAGTGATTACAATTTTGCCTCTTTTATTTCGTGGTCGCTGGAAAGTTTGCTGATGGATTCTCTCACTACCTTATAATCTAATCATGCATAAGATATACCCTTTTATCTCTGTACTTATTTTTTTGGCATCGCCATTACTTTCCAATGATTTGATTTCTGTGAGCGTCCTCACCAACCGTGTATTGGTTTTGCACTTTAATGAGGGGTATATCCTGCATAGTGGTTACAGGGAAGCCGATAATCAAACAAAAACATTTATACACCCACTCGATATTGAAAAGGCTTCAAAACCTGAAACCTACACCTTGATAAGTGACGAAGATGCTGCTTATGCTGAAGCAATTCATCCGTTTCACATTGGCAGAAAGACCAAAGGTCGTGATTTCAGCAACGATTGCCGTTGGATTGGAGGTATTTGTGATAATGAGTTTATCAAAGAACATTTTATCTATCTGCAACTTCCCGAAACCTTGCAACAAGGCTTAAGCTATACCCTTTCATTAAATGGATTAGCCGGAAATACGGATGATTACACTTTTACATACGATTATAGTAAAACAAGATCCGCAGCGATTCATGTAAACCAGGTGGGCTATTTGCCTGATGCGCCTGTAAAAAAGGCTTTTTTATCCCATTGGATGGGTGATGGAGGACCTCTTTCCATTGATGATTATCAGGGGGCAGCATTTTACCTTCTGAATGCACATACCGGCGAAAAGGTTTTCGAAGGCATCATTGAAAAGCGATTTGACCTGCAAAATGCAAGCCAGGCCGATTTACCCCGCACCCCACATGTGCCTTACCTCTCTATGTCTGATGTATGGCAATGTGATTTTTCAGGGTTTACCAAGGAAGGTGATTACCAGATTTGCGTTGAAGGCATGGGGGTTTCTTTTCCTTTTAGAATTCATTCAAATGTCTATAAAGAATTGTATTATCAGGTAACGCGGCAGCTTTTTCATCAAAGAACCGGGCTTGCCCTGGAAGAGCCATATACCGACCGGACCCGACCCCGTACACTGCATTATGATGATGGAATGATCAAATTTCAGTATACCGAGTCAAAATGGACAGACTGGCAAAACCCAAACCGTGAAAATGGGATAAAAGATGAAGTGTACGGAAAGGTATTGCCTGATTTTAAGCTCAATACCTGGGGCTGGTATATGGATGCCGGTGACTGGGACGGCTACTACTCTCACCTTAGAATACCCCGACTTCTGATGACGGCTTTTGAGCTCGCATCCGATAATTTTATGGATGGAGATTTGAATCTGCCCGAAAGTGGAAATGGAATTCCGGATATTCTGGATGAAGCCAGGTTTCTGATTGATTATCTCGATCGTACCCGAGGTCCCTCCGGAGGTATTGCCGGTGCACGAATCCATCCTGATTTTGAGCAAAAGCCAATCGACAAAATCCCTTCATGGGAAGATGAACGCATCTGGACCATCTCTGGGGAAGATGCAGTGACTACCTATACCTTCGCAGGACTCAGCGCGCAGCTGGCCCATGCTTTTGCCTATTTGGAAATAGCAGATTCAGTGACGAAATGGATGCAAAAGGCTCAGGAAGCCTACAGTTGGGCAGAAAGTAAAAGTGATCCCGATGCCGAAAGCCTGAGAAATGCCAGATTGTATGCCGCTGCATGGATGTTTAAAATGTCGGGAAATGAGGCTTTCCAAAATCATTTTAAAGCCGATATAACCCGCTCCCAACCCGGTCAGTGGTCTGACGATAACCGGGATTGGGCAATATATGCGTATATCAGTACCCGATATGAAAATATAGATTCAGCACTAAAAAATCAGCTAACTTCAGATCTTGTCAATAAGGTTCAGTCAGATATTCTCAATCCGGCTGCACAGAGAAGTTTTCCGGTTGGATTTAATTATAATTTCAACACTTTTCTGGGACAGGCGACGACACCACAGGTACTTTCTGCCTTGGTGCTGTACCACCTAACCGGTGAAGAAAAGTACAAATCAGCAGCCCTGAGTTCTTGTGATTATTACCTGGGGGCCAATCCACTTGATATTACCTGGGTAGTCGGCATGGGTCACCATGCCCCCTCGCAGATTTTACATCTCGACACCTGGTTGCATCCCGATGGTCGTCAGGAATTTATACCTGGTACCATTCCTTACGGGCCGACTTTTTATGGTGGAGGCTGGCCCAGAAACAATGGTCCATGGGCCAGTGAATTTGCCATGGACAGAATGTACCCTTCCCATGAAGTATGGCCACTGCATGAAGCTTTTTTCAACAATCGATATGCGGTGCCAACCAACGAATATACCGTTCATCAGACAACCGGGCCAGCGTCGGCGGTGTATGCTTTACTAAGTGGGCCGGCCGATCCGGGTTTTATCCCCAATAAGGCACCGGCAGTTCAATTATCCATGCCTGATGTAGCCGAAGGGGAAAGTGCGCTGATCAGGGCTGAAGCGGATGATGAAGATGGATTTATTTATAAAGTGGAATTTTACAATGGCTGGCGAAAAATAGGAGAGGTATATGAGGCTCCCTATGAGATGGTTTGGAGAAATGTGCCCGGAGGAGAGCTGGAAGTATACGCTGTTGCGGTAGATAATCAAGGTAAAAGAAGCAGCACCAAACCAGAAAAGCCAATTATTAAGCCCTCTTCCATACAGTTAAACAAGTCTTTTTTAGAATTATTTTCAGGCGATTCGGAGACACTCATTGCCAGCTTGCTGCCAGAGAATGTCACGATTCCTTCCATATTTTGGAAAAGTGACAATCCTGAAATAGCGCGGGTCAACGGACAGGGTAGGGTTACCGGAATTAGCCCTGGCACAACACTGGTCAGGGCAAGGTCGGCAGAAGGGGGCCTGCAGGCCAATTGTGAAGTAAAGGTCAATGAAATCATTACGGCTTTACCTGTTTTTGAAGGCAGCGTAAGACTTTATCCTAATCCTGTAACAAACGGCGTTCTGCATATTAACCTCAGCGATTCGGATAAGCACAGTGAAATTGCTGTATTTAACAGTGCCGGCAAGATGCTAAGCAGAAAACAAATTTCGTCTCAAGATGATGCCGGAATTTATCATATGGATGTTAGGGGGCTTCCTGAGGGTTTATATTTGATTAAGCTTCTCACTGATAAGAAAGGCCATATTTTTCGCTTTGTGATAGAATGAACTTTTGTATGTTTTACATTTTCAACATTAATATTCTAAAGCCCGCTCCTGATTTTCCATGGTTGTGAACTGGCAACACCTGAACATTGCCAGGATCATTGAATTTTTTTCTGTCTTATCAGATCCTTTATAAAAGTCCCAGACAGGATTTACATTTTCGCTATTTTACTGAATTTAAGGAGAGCAGAAAAATTTTGCCATTAAATTTACCCGGACCAGCCAAATTATGCGCTTTCTCAGGTGACTGGGGCACAATTTTTGATGCGTTAAATTAGACACCCCTACAACCAGGTGGTCAGTTTATTTTCAGCCAACCAACCAACTAACCATATATGCCAAAGATATCTGCGGTAATAATTTCCTACAATGAAGAAAAATACATAGGACAATGTATAGATTCATTGAAACCAGTAGCTGATGAAATTCTCGTCGTTGATTCCCTCTCTACAGATAGAACTAAAGAAATATGTCTCAGTAAAGGCGCCCGGGTAATTGATCAACCTTTTTTAGGTTACAAAGAGCAAAAGAATTTTGCGATGGGCCATGCAACCTATGATTATATTCTTTCACTTGACGCAGATGAGGCCTTGTCTGAACAATTGAGTGCCTCTATCCAACAGGTAAAGGATAATTGGAAGTACGATGCTTATCGGTTTAACAGACTGAATAATTACTGCGGTAAGTGGATTAAGAATACAGATATGTATCCTGAAACCAAAACCCGCCTTTTTAACAGAAAAAAAGGACATTGGGGAGGTGTTAATCCACATGATTCATTTAAACCAAATTCAAACAGCATAGGCTTTTTGGAAGGAGATCTGCTTCACTGGTTATATGATAGTGTGGCAGAGCATGAAGAGAAAATAAATAAATTTTCAAGCATATCTGCACAAGAATATTCAAGTATGGGTATCAGGTCAAGTATAGCAAAGATTTGGATAAAATCTACATGGAGATTTTTTCATTCTTATATACTAAAGACCGGTTTTTTGGAAGGTACCACTGGCTATATTATTAGTAAAAACTTAGCCCACGGTACTTTTTTGAAGTATGCAAAGTTGCACGAAATGAATAGAAATCAGAAAAATCTTTGATTTAAGCCCATTCGAAATTGTGCAATTTGCTTTAAATGTAAAACGGTTTCTGCAATCCGGATAGGCAAACGGCGCTTTTAAACCCACAGAGCTTTATGGTAATAGATGAGTGTAAGCACTGAAAGGCCAATAGAATTTTTTCATCTATCTTTTCACTCCTTTTGTGTTTATTTGTTTTAAAAGCGGTTGAAGTAATCATGAATTTCAAACTCAGTTGATAAAGCTATATAATTTTTAGCCCAGAATAATTTCAGATTACGAAAAGACGCACTATATTTAATTCTAACTATTTATCATCTGAGCGTTTTTTACCATGGCAGATAAACATTTTATCATTCATTGCTTTTGAGCCGTAAAAAAATTCCTATGACGTTTCATATCAATCGAAGGAAATTTTTAAAATCTTCATTGCTGGCTGTTCCGGCAATCTCAGTCTCTTCTACCGGCGAAGCTTTAGCCAGATATGAGCAGGAAGTTATCGGTGTTTCGAAATGGGAGCTGGAAACCCCGGCCTTATGTGTGGATTTGGATGCGCTGGATTTTAATTTAAAAGAAATTCACCAGCGTCTCAAAAAGACTGGTATCGCGGTGAGGCCGCATGCCAAAACACATAAATGCCCGGCAATAGCGCATATGCAAATGAAAGCAGGGGCTATAGGAATTTGTACGGCAAAGCTTTCTGAATCTGAAGTAATGCTGGAAAATGGCCTCAGTCAGGTGCTCATGACCAGTGTAAACATCAGCCCTTCCAAGATAAAAAAGGCAATGATGCTCAGTAAAAGATTTCCTGGATTTATACAGGCTGCAGATCATTCGGAGAATGTTAAGGATTTGCAGGATGCTGCCCAGGCGCTGGGGATTATCGCCGATGTGGCCGTTGATATAGATGTAATCAGGCGATCGGGTGTGCTGCCGGGAAAACCAGCACTTGCCCTTGCCCAAATGGTAGATGCCGCCCCCAATCTGCGCTTCAAGGGCATTTTGGCCTACGATGGCGCTGTACAACATGTGCATGGTTATGATGCCCGCAAAGCGCGCGCCATCCGCAGTTTTGAACCTGTTGTCGAAACCTTTGAAATGATGAAAGCCAGTGGTCTGAACATGGAAATTTTTAGCGGCGGTGGAACCGGCACCTATGACATGATGCACGAGTTTCCGGGATTTACAGACGTACAGGCGGGAAGTTACTTGTTTATGGATTGTCAGTATATCGATATTGGAGGAAAGGAAAACGATATGGTTTTTGATGATTTTAAATCTTCACTTACTGTGCTTACCACCATTGTGAATGCCAATCATGCTGGTCGGCTGGTAACGGATGGCGGCGCTAAAGCCATGACCCTAAACCGCCCAACGGGAAGGGTTATTGGGGAGTCGGGATTTACCTATAATGCATCATCTGATGAATACGGCAGCATTAGTTTTGAAGAATCTGCAAAATCATATAGGGTAGGGGATATACTGGAAGTGATTGTGCCACATTGTGACCCTGTCATCAACCTTTACGACCATATGTATGGAATCAGAAATGAGAAAGTTGAAATGATCTTACCTATTCTGGCACGCGGAAAATCGCAGTAATCAATATTCATTTACCTGTTTGTCTGAACGAGCTCTGAGCTATCAGCTTCACGCTACCAGCTCCAGGATTCCAGCAATTTATCTATACGGATTCCGGCAAGTCAGTTAAAACTCTTTATCCCCAAATTCACTTTGGCTGAATTTGAGTTTTTTGCTGAGTTCATTGATGCGATAGCTGAAGTTGATCAACACCATATCCACTTCCTTGATATAATTGGTTGTGGTGAAAAACTGACTTCCACTGGTAGTAATACGCTGTTGATTAGAATTCAGCCAGCCCATTCCCATCGACATCCATTGTAAGGTTATAGCGCCCTGATCCTTAAGAATCGATTTGTTGATACTCAGATTAGGCATAAAAAACCTGGAGTCTTCACCCTGTATGGTCACCGTTCTCGACAAATAATTGAGATTAAATTGCATGTTTAACGATGGCAGCAATTGAAAGGTCGTGTTGAGGTTTACCGAATAATTTAGGCTGTTCTGACTTAAAAACTCACCCATTAATCTGCCTTCAACCGCGTATTGATATAAAGTACCTCCGGCGAAAAGTTTCCACCATCGGGTTGGTTTGAGTTCGGTCCCGGCCTCTATGCCATAGGCTTGTCCGACCCCGGCATTGGTAAAGGTACGGTATAAAATTGAATCGTTAAAAACACTGTTAACGCGGTTTATTACATTGAGTGTACGTCTGTAATAGGCATTGGCAAAAAAGGAATGCTGGTCATATTCTTTCACAATACCAACTTCAATGGCGTCGATAAATTCAGGCAGCAACTCAGGATCCCCTTCTTCCAGCACCTCTGAATGTCTTCTGGCCAAAAAAGGATTCATCATGCTTGTAGTGGTTCTTTCAATCCTGCGGCTGTAGCCTGCTTTCAGACTGTAGTTGTTGCCCAGGTCGTATAAGAGGTTTACTGACGGAAAAAGATTGAGCAGTTCAAGGGGATAGCTGGTGCCATCTTCTTCAGAGAGCAAACGGTCGGTGTGTTCCAGTCTCAACCCAGCACTGTAATCGAGCTTGCCGGTTTTTCCGGTGTATTGAGTGTATAGGGAGTGAATGGTTCTTTGCAAATCTATATTGCCGCCAAATTGTGGCCTGCTGATAAACTCAGGGCTGCCCAATACTTTTTCATTGTAGGAAAATTCGCCCAGATGAAATAAATATCTGAATTGGTATCCCATTTCGAGGCGGGCATTATTTTGGAGCGGCAGCACGTAATCCAGGTTAAACCGAAAGCCATCGAGTGGATTGTATTCGTCCATTACCTGGTATTCCAGGGTATCGAGAAAATTAAGTGGATTGAGGTTAAGGTTATGAGTCGGCCCGCCCAGAATGGTTCTTTCATACAAAGCAGAAGCTGAAAGCGTCGATTTATTATCAAATACATGGTTATAGTCGATACTGCCTATAAAAAAGTCGCCGATGCGCTCCCGTAAATTGGCATTAAAATACTGAAAGCGTTCGAATGGCGCTTCATTGCCAACAATCGTGCGGGTTTGATCATACAGAATATCTGCTGTTCTCAGCTCCGACCTTTTGCCGGCAAATACCGAGGCGCTGATGGCATTTTTTGGGTTAAATGTATAAGTAGCCGCGATTCGGCCTGAATAAGACTCTCTGCGATAGGACCTTTCGCCTAGGGAGGGAAAAGAGGTAAGGGTATCGCCTCGAAGGGTTTCTACTTCTCCATCGCGGTAGCCTGCTATATCATCCCTTTTGTAATCGGCACCAATGGATAAGTCCCATTTATTTTTACGAAGGTTAAAAGTAAAATCCGTACCATACCTTCTTGCTACTTTTTCATTGCCAAATGTTTCAATACTGGGTGCTCCCAGGCGGGTATTCACAATAAAGTAAACCCCATCGGTACTTCCCTTTTTTGTTTTAATATGTATGATCCCTGATTTGCCATCCGGATCGTATTTGGCGGAGGGTGATGTAATGATTTCAATATCGTCAATGGCATTGGCTGGCAGTTGATTCAGCAAAACCATGGCATTTCCCTGCACAGGTTTTCCATCGAGCAACACCAGAAAACCTCCGGTACCTCTCATGAGAATATCTCCTTCAGCATTTACAGATATTGCCGGCATATTGCGTAGTATATCCACTGCGGTTCCGCCCATTGCTGCCTGAAATTGATCTGCTTTATATACCTGCTTGTCGATGCTGTGCAAACTTTGCTGCCGGTCTCCCCTTACTTCAATACCTTCAAGTATTTCATCACCCGATATTAACGCGATTTTCCCAACATCCACGGTGCGATTTCTTCCTTCAACTTTAATACCACCCTGGCGATAGGTTTGAAAACCCATAAACCGGATTTCGAGATAATAGGTGTTTTGTGCATTTCCATTAAGTTGAAAAGTGCCGTCCTCTTCACTTACGACACCAGCAACAAGACTGGAATCAGATTCTGTAAACAGGGCAACCGAAGCATATTCAACAGGCTTTTGTGTTTTGCCATCTAATACCATGCCTTTAAGAGTAATGTCCTGTTGAGCAATGGCAAAGGGCACAAGATAGGTTAAAATTGCCACACTTGTCGCGACAACTTTTACGATGTACTTCATATTTTTCTCTGACAGCTTTTTGATGATGCAAAGTTAAAAGATAGAGGACCGACATTCATGGTAATAATTGAAAGCATTTTGGTATTTATGAAAACGTTTGTAGTATTTATTTCTAAACCTGCTCTATTGGCGATTGTTATAACTCAAGCGTTCTTTCTACTTCAAAGACTAATTTCGATCACTAATCTTTATTTTTCACGTATGTAAAAACTATATTGCCAATTCCTTTATTAAACAGAATATGAGGAGCTATTATGTTTTCGTAGTTTGCTTTGTATCCTATCTTCAGGTGGGCGTCGCCAGCCCACTGGTCACCAATTATTTTAAGTCTGAATACGGTGGGGGTAGTAAAAACTGGTCCCTGGCGCAGGATAGCCTCGGTTTTTTATATGTTGGCAATGATGCTGGTTTACTGGAATTCGATGGTAGTAAATGGGCATTACATGCCATGCCTAACCACATGGCTGTTCGTTCGGTCAACATACAGAATGATCGTATTTATGTGGGCTCTTACGAAGAGTTTGGGTTTTTTAAAAGGGATGTTTATGGCAATTTGTATTATACGTCGATCAGCGATAGTTTAAAAGATTACAATTTTCAAAATGATGACATCTGGAAAATCTGGAAATTGGGAGAGGAAATGCTATTTCAATCGTTTGGAAAAATTTTTGTTTATGATAATAAGCAAGTGAAATATTTATTTCCTCCAGGAAATTTGTTGTTTATGCATCAAATTGAGGAGCGATGCATAAGCCAGCTTATTGGAGGCGGTCTCACCGAATTTAGTAATGGGAGGTTTACTATGTTGGAAAATACCCGTGGTCTCGAAGGGGTATTAGGGATAGAGCCATATAATGAAGAACAGTGGTTGATGGGGACTTCAGTAAACGGTTTTTATGTATACGATCCCTTGTCATCCACTTTGGAAGCATGGAATGTAGAAGCTTCTGATTTTATAAAAAGATATCAGCTTAATACACTGCTTCGATACGGCAGTGATCAGTTTGTGGCAGGTACCATATTAAATGGGATAATTATTTTCAACAGCCAGGGTAAAATTTTAAGACACATAAGCAAACTTAATGGTCTGCAAAATAATACGGTTTTGAGTCTAATGGTCGATCGTGAACTTAACTTATGGGCTGGTTTAAATCTCGGGATTGACCATATAGAAATAAATTCACCCTATTCCTTTTTCCAGGATAAAACAGGCCAGATTGGCGCCGTGCATTCTGCCGTTTTACATGAAGGCAAATTGTATCTGGGAACCAATCAGGGTCTTTTTTACAAAGATTGGCACTTGCTAAACAACCATTCATCTCATGCAGAAGACTTTCGATTTGTGCCAAATTCACAGGGACATGTACTTGAATTGTCAGTGCACGATGGCCAATTGTTTTGCGGACATAATCGCGGTACATTTTTGGTAGACGCCGGCCCCCGGTTTGAACAGATTTCTCCGGTTACAGGGGGTTGGCATATGCATGAATTTATCAGAGATGAAAAAAAATATCTGATTCAAGGTACTTATACCGATTTGGTGGTTTATGTATTTGACCCTCAGCAAAAGTGGAAATTCAGTCATCGCATAAGAGGCTTTTCTGAGCCGGTAAAAAGAGTACTGTTTGACAATGCAGGTAATCTTTGGGTAAGCCATGCCTACAAAGGCATTTATAAGCTCAAACTCGATGAAGATATGCGCACTGTAGAATCAAGACAGTATTATGGCAAAAATGAAGGATTCCCGGTAGATTTCAACATCCATGTTTATATGATGAGGGATCAGCTGGTATTTACTACAGGTCAAAGCTTCTATACCTATGATCCACTTGCTGATGCCATTTTACCTTATGACATATTGAATGAATACTTTAAAGGTTACAAAAAAACAAAATGGATTTTACCGGCTGGCAAAGATCGCTTTTGGCTGGTACATGATAGTGGTTTTGTATTGACAGGATTCGTCGATGGTAAGCTGGTCGTAATGGAAGAGCACCCAAGTGCATATTTTAATTTTGATTTGGTCGAAGGCTTTGAAAACATACAAAACATCAACGATAGCCTGTATTTGATTTGCCTGCACAACGGATTTGTTCTCTATGATCAAAAGCATAACAAACAGAGTGTCTCTGACCAAATTAAACAAGTATATCTTAGATCTGTTGAATCGCAATCTGGTATATTACCTATATACCATACCCATGATAAGGCACCGGCCATTCCATTTGCGGGTAATTTCATTAGCATAAGCTTTGCCAGTCCGGTATATTCTCGCAAAGACCTGGTTTTTCAATACAAACTGGATGGGCTGGATGAGAACTGGCATCAGACCACTACAGAAACAAATAAAGAATATGTACGATTACCACCTGGAAACTATCGTTTTCTTGTTAAAGTAAAAGGTATAAACCATCAGCTGACTGATGATACATCATACTCCTTTACTGTGCTTCCACCATGGTATGCGACCAGGACTGCATGGATTTTATATATGTTTGGAAGCCTTATTATATTCCTTGTAATTCGTGCGTTCTTTAAAATCCGATATGAGAACAGACAACGCGCCTTGCAAGATAAATTGCTGCAGGAAAAGGAAGAACAATTAAAGCAGGAGGCAATAGAGGCAGAAAAGCGTCTTATGAAGGTTAAAAATGAGCGTCTCGAAGATGAAATAAAATACAAAAGCCGCCAATTGGCAAATTCTGCTGTAGGGATCATCAAGAAGAATGAGGTTCTCATTGAGATTAAAAATGAATTGAGTAAAGGAAAGAGGGACAATGGAAAGGATGATTTGCCTGAACATATTAAAAAGGTCATGAAAATCATCAATCACAATTTAACGGGGGATGAGGATTGGCAGATCTTTGAATCGAATTTTGACCAGGCACATGAGAACTTCCTGAAGCTGCTGAGAAAAAGGTATCCCGATCTAACCCCCAAAGACCTGCGATTTTGTGCCTATCTGCGAATGAACATCTCAAGTAAAGAAATTGCCTCACTTCTAAATATTTCAGTGAGGGGTGTTGAAATCCGCCGCTACCGTCTGCGCCGCAAATTGGGATTGCCCCACGACAAAAATCTGGTTGAATTTATGCTTGAACTGCAGTAAATGTAAAAAGTACAATTTCTGTCTGCTACATCATTACTACATCATTTCTTTTTTTACTAAAATGAAAACTCCATGATGGGCCATCTAGCGGTACATCGTTTGGCCTTACGCATTCATCTTTTGAAATATTATAAATTATTGAATTTTATGGCGATAGGCACTGTCGTTTTTAGTAAAATCACATTCTCGAAACCCTACAGATGAAAATTTCGTGATGTGATGTAGGGATGTTGTAGTGTGTTTTTTTTAAAACGAAATATTACCTTATAGTTTTGTATGTATCAGAAAAATCAAAAATGATTTTGCAACTTAATAAATCCATTTATGAAAGTTTTTACATTAATCACATGCTTGCTGTTGAGTACAGTGATGGCATGGGCGCAAAGCGAAACAATTACCGGGAGGGTAGTTTCGGGCGATGACAACCAAGGGCTCCCGGGAGTAAACGTTTTTATTAAAGGAACCGCTCGTGGTACGGTTACCGACATCGATGGAAGGTATTCTATTAATGTCGACAGAGGAGAGGTACTTACCTTTTCTTCTGTAGGTTATCTTACTGAGGAAATAGAGGTGGGAAGTCAATCTGTTATTGATGTCGTCCTAACATTTGATATTACGGCGCTGGATGAGATTGTTGTGGTTGGGTACGGTACTCAACGTGAAAGGGACCTCACATCCGCCATATCAACCGTAAAATCAGATGACATTGTAAAAACACCGGCGGCACAACCAATGCAGGCCTTGCAAGGCCGGGTTGCAGGTGTTCAGATCGTGAGCAGTGGCGCCCCGGGTGCAGCAGCTACAGTAAGGGTAAGAGGAGTTGGATCCTTCCAGGGCGACGGTGCTCCCTTGTATGTGGTGGATGGAATGTTTTTCGATAACATCGACTTTCTTAACCCTAATGATATAGAAACCATTTCGGTATTGAAAGATGCTTCTGCTTCTGCGATTTATGGTGTAAGGGCGGCTAATGGTGTTGTACTGATTGAGACAAAATCAGGGAAATACAACCAAAGGGCAGAGATTATTTACGATGGATACTATGGCATGCAGGTGCCTCAGGATGTACTCCAAATGGCCAACACCCAACAGTTCGTAAGATATGTGAATGAAACCGGCTCCGCTGCTGACATTGCCTTTGTACAAAATGCCATGCAAAGATTTGGCAGGAGCCGTGTTGACCCCAATGTTCCCGATGTGAACACCGACTGGTACAGAGAAATCATGAGCCCCTCACCTATGCAAAACCATTCACTTACTTTCAATGGAGGGTCTGATAAAACCCGTTACTCCTTAGGTGGGAATTATTTCAGCCAAAAAGGTTTGATGAATGATACGCGCAATGAGTTTGAGCGTCTCAATTTCAGGGTTAAATTAGATTCAGATGTACGCGATTGGTTAACAGTTGGAGGTAATCTGAATGTAAGCACAGCCCAGCAATACCAAGGTGACGATGGTGCATGGTTCCGCGCGTATTTTGCCGTACCTATAGTGCCGGTTTTTGACGAGCAGAATACCAGTGCCTGGCCGCATCAACTTGGAAATGCACAACAAATAGGCTATAGGGGTAACCAAAATCCATTCTTTGCATTGAAATACCGCGATCAGCGATTGGATATTACTAAGGTAATGGGTAATGTATACGCCAATGTAGATATCATCCCATCTAAACTCTCCTTCAGAACAGCATTTAATTACAACATCGAAAGCATCAACAACCGCACGGTTAACTTTGCATACAACGACGGTGTTACAGAAAGGCAATCAGCCATGAACAGGTCAAGTTTCGATCGTTTCGACAAAATCTGGGATAATTTCCTTACCTATAACGATAACTTCGGAAAACACAGGATAACAGCAGTGTTAGGGCAATCTTATCGTAGTGAAACATTCCAGCGTTTATTTGTCCGCGGGGAAGGTTTAAATCCGGATCCGCAATTTGGAAGAGAAGAATTATGGTATCTGACCCGTGCCGAAAATCTTGATATTAATGCCATTGGTGATGGAGGTGGGGCGTTGTTCTTCCAGTCGTTTTTCAGCAGGCTGGCTTATAACTACGATGACCGATATCTGATATATGGTACTTTACGCGCCGATGGTAACAACAAATTCCAGCAACAATGGGGTACCTTTGCTACCCTTGGTGCCGGATGGGTTATTTCTTCTGAGAACTTTTTTAATGTCAATGGTATAGATTTTCTGAAGTTACGCGGCTCCTGGGGTCAGCTGGGGAATGATGCAATTTCTCCGGCTATCGGACAGCCCTCTGTTACTGAAACCAGTACAGCCATTAATGATGTGTTGATTTTTGGCCGTAGCCTGATGCCTGTTTATGACCTGATCGACAGATGGGAAACTACGGTAGAGACCAATATAGGATTAAATGCAAGATTCCTTAAAAACCGATTGACCCTGGATGCCGATTACTTTATCAGGGATACGCGAAACCTGGCCGTTAATGTAATTCCTCCGGTTTTCAGAGGTACACAAAGAAGAGGTGTAGGTGAAATCAGAAATGAAGGTATTGAAGTTACCCTGAACTGGGATGATAAAATAAGCAAGGATTTTTCATATTACATTGGAGGTAATTTTGCGACTCTGAAAAATACCATCCTTAGTTTGGGAGGTCAGGAGTTTCTTGAATCTGGCCAGGCTGAATTCCGTCAGAGACATATTGTTGGTCAACCCATCAATGCTTTCTTCGGCTATGAAACCTTAGGTGTATTTCAGAATCAGGACCAAATACAGAACAGCGGACTTACCCAGGAATTTATCACTGCCAATAATCTGCAACCTGGTGATTTGATTTTCAGAGATGTAAATGGTGACGGTATTATCGATGATCAGGACCGCGTGGTCTTGGGATCATTCCTTCCTACCCTTACCTATGGTCTCAATATGGGATTCCGCTATAAAAATTGGGATTTTGCTGCTTTATTTCAGGGCCAGGCTGGTCATAGCATCTTAAACCGAAAAAGAGGTGAAATTATATTCACCAACGACACTAATATTGATGCTGAACTTGCCAATAATCTGTGGAGAGGAGAGGGAACCTCTAATCGCTATCCTTCTGCTGCTGGTATGCGCAATGGCTGGAATCAAAATATGAGTACTCATTTTGTAGAAGATGGTTCTTATTTCCGTATCCAGAACGTTCGTTTAACCTATGCACTGATCAATAAAGATGTGCTGGGGGTAAGAATGCCGGAAACCAGAGTGACTGTAACTGCAGAACGTCCATTGACATTCTTCAATTACAATGGCTTTAATCCTGAAGTGCCCAATGGTATCGACCGTCAGGTATATCCCATACCTGCCATATACACACTTGGGTTAAACGTAAGATTCTAATTAAAACACGAGAACAAATGAGACCTTTAAAATATATCAAATACAATACAGCGCTCATTGCATCGCTGATATTTATGGTGTCTTGTCTTGATGACCTCGAGAGACCCCTTGAAAATGTTGACCCTATTGAAAGGGTAGATTATACGCAATCTCAAAATATGGTGCTGATGATTTACGGCGCCTATGCCGAGCTCAATGCACTGCAATGGGAGACCGTTCCGTTAATCGGTGTACGTGGCGATGATGTTAACCCTGCCGGGGATCAGTTTCCGCTTACTGAAACAGACCAATACCGATACGACAGAAACTTCTGGATTTACAACTCTACCTGGCTCAACCTGTATTCAGATATTATACGCTGGCATGGTGCCATGGAAGAAATTGAGAAATACAAACAAGCTGGTGCCAATGCTACATTGGCAGATCAATATGTTGCAGAAATTAAAGTAATGCGTGCTTTTAAACTTCTGCAGCTGGCGAGATTATGGGGATCTTTACCTATACCTAATCAATCGCAACCTGCACATTTATTTAATGTACCTCTGTCATCTTTTGAAGAAATCATGCAGCATATTTCGGCACAAATGGATGAAGCCATTCCATTTCTGCCCAGTGTACATCCAAATCAAAGGACTGACATTCGTGGAGGTATAACTAGATATACGTCACTGGCTGTAAAAGCCATGGCCAATCTCGAACTAAAAAACTGGCCGGGAGTAGCAGATGCTACAGGGCAGATTATCGCCAGCAATTTGTTCAGGTTAAAAGATGATTACTACCAGTATTTCAAAATTCCAGGCAAACTGGATGATGAAAGTTTATTGGAACTCCAATATTCAGATTTTGGCCAATCTACCGGTACGGTAACGCGCTATAACTGGAATTTTTATGGCCCTGCCAGCTGGACACCTGCCAGAGCGGGCGCCGGAAACGGATGGGGCTTCTGGGAGCCCAGTGTGAAGTATATTAAATTTATGCTTAATCGTGGTGAACAGGAAAGATTGCAAACTACGGTCCTTTTCACCCCTGCAGGTATAGCCGATATTCAGGCAGATCCCAATTTTGCCAACCTGCCTGCCTGGGTATCCAATGTTTCTCCCGATGGCGATGTTTTCAACAACCACCCAAGGTATAAGTATTTGAGCGGCAAATTTTATCTGCCTTCAACCCAGCTTACACCCGGCCGTTTTACCTATGGTGAAAACAATAATTATAAAGTAATTCGTTATTCAGAAGTACTGCTTATGCATGCCGAGGCATTGGTTAGCGGAGCCTCAAGTGGTGTGAAATCAGCTACTGAAGCGGTAAATGAAGTTAGGACACGCGTAGGAATGGCTCCATTGAGCAATGTTACCCTTGATAATGTGCTGGATGAAAAATTTGCTGAATTTGGTACTGAATGGGGTATTCGTTTTTATGACCTCATGCGCCATGATCGTCCACAGGAGTTGAATCGTGATGGAAGAAGCTTTCAGATGTCTGTACATAAGTTTCTTCCTTATCCATTGGAGCAACAGAGCATTTTGCCTCAGTTGAGAACAGAAGTAAACCCGGGTTAATTGACAAATCAAAAAAATTAACATTAGCGATGAAAAAAATTAAATTATTAGCAATAAGTATTCTGTTTCTGGTAGGTGCCTGTGATGTTGCCTACATTGATGAAATAGAGAGGGTAGAGCCCGGAGCTGACCAGCAAGCGCCAGTGGTGAAAATCAATTTCCCGCTGGAAGGTACCTTAATCAGGGTTGTGGAAGACGTAACGGATATCAACATTAATTTTGAAGTAACGGATGATATTGAAATAGCCAGCGTTGTGCTGAAGTTAAATGATCAGCAAATAGCCAGTTTTGATGAATTCAGGGATTTCAGAAGGTTTGTTAAGGTATACAATTACGACAATATTGCCAATGGCACCCACACACTTACCATTACGGCCACCGACCTTTCCGGTAAGTCGACTTCAAGTTCGGTAACATTTGAGAAAGTAGAGCCTTATCGTCCGGTTTATGAAGGTGAAATCTTCTACATGCCATTTGATGGAGATTTTACGGAGCTCATTTCAATCAAAAATGCTACAGCTGCAGGTAGTCCCTCATTTGCAGATGGTATCATAGGTCGTGCCTATGCCGGCGCTGCCAATGCTTATCTTACTTTCCCCACTGCGGGCCTGTTGCAAAGTCAATTAAGTGCCGTATTCTGGTATAAAGTAAATGCAGTTCCCGATAGGGCAGGTATGTTGGTGATTGGTCCACCGGATCCGAATAATCCGAATAATCAAAATTTCAGAGCACATGGTTTCCGCTTATTCCGAGAAAATGCAGCCGGTAAACAAAGGGTAAAACTCAACGTGGGTAATGGAACCAATGACAACTGGTTTGATGGAGGCGCAGCGGCTGACATTGATCCGGCTGCCGGCGAGTGGGTGCATGTAGCTTTTACCATTGCGGGCAATAGTGTTGCCGTCTACCTCAATGGTCAGGTGGTTAGCCAGGGTACATTCCCGGGAATCAGCTGGACGGGTTGTGATATATTGTCAATAGCCTCTGGTGCGCCAAGGTTTACTGGCTGGGGACACCTTTCTGATGTAAGCCTTTTAGATGAATTGAGATTATTTAACAGGGCCCTCAGTCAGGAGGAAATTCAGGCAATTATCGAGGCTGAAAAGCCCTGATCTGATATTATCACAGGGATAGATTTGTTTATTGTATGGGGATTCCGGCCCTTGCCGGAATCCCCTATACCAAAGAAAACCTGCCATGCTACGCCTTTCTATCATCTTTTTAGGTATTTTCCTGATATTTACCGCTTGCAGTGAAGAGGAAACCGCCCCAGCCGAACTTCAGTTGAATGAGGCTTTTTCAGGGGATGAGCCACTCGAACTATCAGAACCCTGGTCTGTAAACATACAGGTAGACCGGTTTATAAGCTTGGGATTTTCTGCCGAATTGGATCTTGTGTCAGCACAAAATTCCATAATCCTTGTCGATGACCAGCAAAATCAATTAAATGCCAACATTACTCTTCAAAATGATGGGCGATCTGCGGTTATCAGACCGGTAGGGGTTTTGCAACAAAATACCTGGTATACCATCGAAATTAATCAAGGTCTTAAAAGCACCCGAGGTATTACTTTTGCCGGCAAGACGATTCGATTCAGGACCCTTGCCAATGCCTTGCAGTTGGTGTCGGTAACCTTTGATGAATCTATAGAAACCCGGGCGGGCCGAATCGTAGATGTACCTCTTAATTTCAGGGCCGAAATCCTTTTTTCGGATAAAATTGATGTAGAAACCCTGCCTGGAGCCCTGCGGATTACTGGAACAGGCGCTGTGTCTTTTACCACCACATATGATGAAGATCACAAAAAAGTCATTATTGAAGGCAATGCACCGCTGCGTTATCTGACCCGTTATCGCCTTGAAATACGAAATACCATAAAAGGTACATCAGAGCAGTCTTTCAATGGGGCAGAAAGAATATTTTTTACAGGTTTGGATACAAAACCTCAAATGCCGGTTATATCTGATGAAGAACTACTTACCCTGGTACAATCCCAGACCTTTAAATACTTCTGGGATTTCGCCCATCCCAACAGCGGTATGGCTCGAGAGCGAAATACTTCGGGCGACCTGGTGACCATCGGGGGTTCAGGTTTTGGTGTAATGGCCATTTTGGTGGCCATTGAAAGAGGTTTCATCACCCGTAATGAAGGGGTAGACAGACTAGCCAAAATTGTTCAGTTTCTCTCCAGCGCTCAGCGATTTCACGGTGTATGGCCGCATTGGCTCAACGGAAATACCGGTAACACGATACCCTTTAGCCAATTTGATGATGGCGCTGACCTCGTCGAAACTTCTTTTATGATTCAGGCGCTGCTCACGGTTAGGGCCTACCTAAATCCGGCGATTCCGTTAGAGAATACCATTATGAGCACCATAACCCAGTTATGGCGCGAAGTCGAATGGGACTGGTTCAGACGTGGTGGTCAAAATGTTTTGTACTGGCATTGGTCGCCACAGCATAATTGGCAAATGAATCTTCGTATCAGCGGATGGAATGAATGTCTTATCACCTATGTACTGGCAGCAGGTTCCCCAACCCACAGCATCGATAAAGCCGTGTATGATGAAGGTTGGGCCCGCAATGGAAATATGGTGAACGGAAATAATTTTTATGGTCACAAACTGCCATTAGGGTCAAGCTTTGGAGGACCCTTGTTTTTTGCTCACTATTCATTCCTGGGGCTTGATCCCAGAAATTTAAGTGATGCCTATGCACAGTATATGGAGCAGAATATTCAGCATAGCCTTATCAATCAGGCACATGCTATCGAAAACCCACTGGGTTATGCAGGTTATTCTGAAGACTGCTGGGGCTTTACGGCAAGTGATGGTAACCAGGGCTATTCTGCCCATTCACCCACCAACGACAGAGGGGTAATCACACCTACTGCTGCCTTGTCATCTTTTCCTTATACACCGGAAGAATCGATGAAAGCCCTGAAGTTTTTCTACTATGGCATGGGTGACAGGCTATGGGGTAATTATGGATTTTATGATGCTTTTAACATTACTGAACAATGGATCGCCAGTTCATATCTGGCCATTGATCAGGGACCCATTATTTTAATGATCGAAAACCACAGAACGGGATTTTTATGGGACTTGTTTATGACGGTACATGAGGTGAAGGTTGGACTTGACAGACTGGGGTTTTCTTATTAACACAATAAACTTTACTAAAATGCTAAGACAATATTTATCTTCAGGTTACATTCTGGTTTTACTTTTGGGTTTTTCCTGTAATGTAAAGCAGAGTGGAAATCAGGCAATTTCTGATACCATATCAAATGACTCTCTGATGACATTGGTACAATACCGCACCTTTCAATATTTCTGGGAGGGCGCCGAGCCTATTTCCGGACTTGCGCGAGAGCGATATCATGTTGATGGTGAATATCCCCAGAATGATAAACATATCGTAACCTCCGGAGGAAGTGGCTTTGGCTTGATGGCCATCCTCACCGGAATAGAAAGAGGGTTTATCACCCGGGCAGAAGGTTTTGATCGACTGCAGCGAATCGTTACATTTCTGGAAACAGCCGACCGATTTCATGGGGTATGGCCACACTGGTGGAATGGAGAAACCGGTGAAACCAAAGCGTTTAGCCAAAAAGATGATGGTGGCGACCTGGTTGAAACGGCATTTATGGTGCAAGGCTTACTCACTGTTCGACAATATTTTAAAGATGGCAATGAAGAAGAACAAGCCTTAGCCAAAAGAATAGACACTTTGTGGCGTGAAGTTGACTGGGACTTCTACCGCAACGGCAAGGATGAGCTTTTGTGGCATTGGAGTCCAAACTACGGTTTTGAAAAAAACCATCCGATCCGTGGCTTCGATGAATGTATGATCGTGTATATACTGGCAGCTTCTTCACCTACCCATCCCATCTCTCCTGAAGTGTATCACTCGGGTTGGGCCAGAAATGGAGGCATCAAAAATGATGCAGACCACGAAGCTTTTGGATACCACCTGCCCTTAAAGCACAATGGTTCTGTGCAAAACGGTGGCCCACTTTTCTGGATCCATTATTCATTCCTGGGCCTTGATCCCCGAAATCTTGAAGATCAATATGCCAATTACTGGGAGCACAATACCAATCATGCCCTTATTCACCGCGCCTGGGCTATAGAAAACCCCCTTAACTACAAAGGCTATGGAGCACACAGCTGGGGACTTACCTCCAGTTATTCCATCAAAGGATACGCAGGTCATGCACCTACTGAAACCAGAGACAAGGGCGTTATTTCACCAACCGCCGCACTTGGATCTTTCCCCTATACACCAGAATATTCTATGGAGGCCATGCGCTATTGGTATGACAGTCTCGGAGATAAGGTTTTTGGAAAATATGGTTTTTATGATGCTTTCAGTGAAACCGAAGAATGGTTCCCGCAACGTTACCTCGCCATCGACCAGGGTCCGATTGTGGTTATGATGGAAAATCATCGCAGTGGTTTGCTTTGGGATTTGTTTATGAGCAGTCCTGAAATACAGGAGGGGTTGCAAAAACTGGGATTTCGAAAAGCCTTGTAAGCAAAAGGTGGAACCCGTTCAATGATGAATTGATTCCCCAATTTATAATTGGAATAACCCAAAATAAATGTTTTAGCTATGAATTATCAGAAACTTTTATGTGCTGCTTTATCTCTGTTTTTTCTCATTTTCCATGCATTCGGACAAGTCTCAGATAAGCAAAAACTGAAGCGGTTTGATAATGATGAAGATTTACTTACCCATGTTCAGAGAATGTATTTCGAGTATATGTGGAGCGGCGCTGAACCTTCATCGGGCCTGGCTCGTGTCCGCTACTATGTCGATGATCCGGAAAAAGATAAAGACATTATAACGGTAGGTGGATCGGGTTTTGGTATAGCAGGAATTCTCGTTGGCATTGAACGCGGGTTTATCACCAGGGAAGAAGGTGTGGACAGATTGGAAAAAATAGTTGATTTTCTTCAAAAAGCGGAAAGACATCACGGCATGTGGCCGCATTGGATCAGGGCTTATACCGGTGAAACCGTACCTTTTGCCAATCCTACCAGCAAAGATAATGGTGGAGATGTAGCCGAAAGCGCATTTTTAATGCAATCTCTTTTATGTGTACGGCAATATTTACAGGATGGCAATGAAAGGGAAATCGCCATTGCATCTAAAATCAATCAAATGTGGCAGGAAATGGATTGGGATTTTTACAGAAACGAAAATGACTTCCTCTTCTGGCATTGGTCACCCGATTATGCATGGGAAAAGAATTTTCCGCTCAAGGGATATAATGAATGTCTGATGCCCTATCTGCTAGGTGCTGCATCGCCAACACATCCTATTTCAAAATTAACCTATTACAATGGCTGGGCAAGGGAAGGCGCCATGGTCAGTGAGGGGGAGAGATATGGAATCCCCTTTTATGTAAGACATAATACCGGTGAAGAACATGTCGGACCCATGTTCTGGACGGCCTTTTCATACATCGGGTTCGACGGTCGTGGTTTACAAGATGAGCTCGGTATTAATTACTGGGACGTAAACGTAAGCCACGCCAAAATACAACACGCCTATTGTATTGAAAATCCAAAAGGCTTTAAAGGATATGGCGACAATTGCTGGGGCTTAACGGCCGGATATTCAGTAAAAGGTTACAGCGCGCATAATACCAAAAATGACCGTGGTATAATATCACCCAGTGCGTCATTAGCGGCCTTCCCTTTCACACCCGAAGCATCTATGAAGGCACTAAAGTATTTTTATTACGAGATGGGCGAAGAGCTTATGGGTAAATATGGCTTTTATGACAGCTTTAGTCAGACCGAAAACCTCATTAATAAAAAATACCTGGCCAACAATCAATGCCAGGTAGCTCCGATGATAGAAAATTACCGGACCGGCTTGCTTTGGGATTTATTTATGAGTTGCCCTGAGATACAGGAAGGCTTAGAAAAATTGGGTTTTCAAGGTTTAAAAGACAATGATTTACGTTGAATTATAATGTATGGCGAATCTCAGGCTAGATATATCGTCCGTACCCATGGGGCTAGATGAAAGAAGGCAAAGGCAAATTACGCCCATGAAAGAAAAGAGATATAAACTCATGCACTTCTACAAAGAAGGCCTATGGGAACTTTTTGATCTGGAGAATGATCCATACGAATTGAATAATCTGTATGGTAAGCCCGGTATGGTATCGCTTACAGAAAGACTTACCGCAGACCTCCGGCAATTGCAGGAGATATATGAAGTACCTGAATCTCACCGAAATTAAGCTGTACATAAACCCAGGAAAAGATGAAAAAGCATGTCAAGTATTTCAATTCCCCCATCCGTTCAGCGGATACCATGTACGGAAAAGCCTTCCTTTTGTCCATTACATTTTTGCTGTATATAGCAACGTTCCAACCACTGCGGGCCCAGGAAATGCATATGCAGACCTATTGCAATCCCATCAATGTTGATTATACCTATATGATCTACAATGCCCACCGGGACATTTCCTACAGATCTGGCGCTGACCCGGCGGTAGTCTCTTTCCGTGGTGAATACTATATGTTTGTGACGCGTTCTATGGGCTACTGGCATTCCTATGACCTTCAAAACTGGACCTTCATAAGCCCTGAAAAATGGTATTTTGAAGGATCCAATGCGCCAACTGCCCATAATTATAAAGATTCTGTACTTTTTGTGTCCGGCAATCCTTCAGGCCACATGAGTGTATTATATACAGATAATCCAAAACGGGGCGACTGGAAGGCGGTACCCGGCATCATCAACAACCTGCAGGACCCGCATATTTTCATCGATGATGATGACCAGGCATATGTTTTCTGGGGATCTTCCAATCGCTTTCCGATCAGGGCCAAAACCCTCGATATGAACCTTCGCTTCCGACCTTCAGAAAAAACCTGGGAACTTTTTAACCTCGATATGGATAAACACGGATGGGAGCGCTTTGGTGAAAATCATGCTGATACGGTGTTGGGCGGCTATATAGAAGGTCCATGGCTCACAAAGCACAACGATATCTATTACATGCAATATGCTGCGCCGGGTACAGAATGGAATGTGTACGGCGATGGTGTGTATACTGCCAAACATCCGCTTGGGCCTTATACCTATGCGCCCAATAATCCGGTTTCTTACAAACCGGGAGGGTTTATGAACGGGGCAGGGCATGGCAGTACCGTAGTAGGCCCTGGCGGGCAATACTGGCACTTCGGCAGCAATGCAGTTTCCGTAAATGTAAACTGGGAACGGCGTATCTGTATGTTTCCAACCTTTTTTGACAATGACGGGTTGATGTACTGCGATACATATTTTGGAGATTATCCGCACTTTGCACCTGCAAGTCCTGGTAAAAAGGGAGAGTTCTCCGGCTGGATGCTATTGTCCAATAAAAAACCGGTGAAGGTCTCATCTTCTGTAGGAGAGCATATTGGAACCAATTTGATTGATGAAAATGTAAAAACCTTCTGGCTGGCAGAAAACGCAGGAGACACCGAGTGGGTTGAAATCGATTTGCAACGGCCTGCCCGGGTACATGCCATTCAAATCAATTACCACGATCATGCCTCTGATATGTACGGGCGCATTGAAGGGCTCTATCACCGGTATACCATAGAAGGTTCCTTCGATGGCAACCAATGGCAGACCATTACAGACCGGAGCAGCAGTTACAAAGATGTGCCCAACGATTATGTGGAGCTGACCATTCCTCAGCGTTTGCGGTATATCCGTTATAAAAACATCCATGTACCAACGCCCCACCTGGCTATATCAGGGCTCAGGGTTTTTGGTGTGGGAGAAGGCAAGGCGCCGGCCCGGGTAAAGGGTTTTGATGTAGACAGACAAGCTGACCGACGAGATGCCATGATCCGATGGAATGCCCAGGATAATGCCCAGGGATACAATATCATCTGGGGAATAGCCCCGGATAAATTATACAGCTCATGGATGGTTTACGATAAAAACGAATTGCTTTTGAAAAACCTTACGGTTGATCAGAAATACTATTTCACCATAGAGGCATTTAATGAAAATGGAGTCTCTGAACGATCGAAAGTACTGGAAATCAATTGATCAACAATTTGCGAATACGAATCAAATTTAATAAATATACAAGTGATTTTTTTTAAACCCTTAATGATACAAATATGAGTAGATATATCTCAACACTAATGGCTGTTTTTGTCTTACTTGCCTATGCGTGTGGGACATCTGATAAATCGCTGACAGGGGATGCACGCTGGGTGCATAAAGCTGATTCAGTGCTTGCCTTAATGACGCTGGAAGAAAAGATTGGCCAGTTGAACTTGCCGGCTGGCGGTGATATTACCACCGGACAGGCGACAAGCACAGGTTTAGGCCAGAAAATAAAAGAAGGAAAGGTAGGAGGGATGTTCAACCTTAAAGGGGTAGAGAAAATCCGTGAAGCGCAGAGAGTGGCTGTTGAAGAAAGTCGCCTGGGCATTCCATTGATTTTTGGAATGGATGTAATACACGGCTATGAAACACTCTTTCCCATTCCCCTGGGTGTATCTTCGACCTGGGATATGGAATTGATTGAAAAAACAGCACGTATGGCGGCCATGGAAGCCAGTGCCGATGGTATTAGCTGGACTTTTTCCCCCATGACCGATATATCCAGAGATCCTCGCTGGGGCCGGGTTTCTGAAGGCAATGGAGAAGACCCTTATCTTGGGGCCAGAATAGCAGAGGCTATGGTGAAAGGTTATCAGGGTGATGACCTCACCGCGCATAACACCATTTTAGCCTGTGTGAAACATTTCGCGCTCTATGGTGCACCGGAAGCCGGAAGGGATTATCATACCGTTGATATGAGCCGCAACCGGATGTATAATGAATATTTTCGGCCCTACAAAGCAGCCGTTGAGGCAGGTGTAGGTACAGTAATGACGGCATTTAATGATGTGGATGGTATCCCTGCAAGCGGAAGCAAGTGGCTTATGACGGAAGTGCTGCGCAATCAGTGGGGCTTCAATGGATTTGTGGTTACCGACTACACTGCCATCAATGAAATGATCGATCATGGTTTGGGTGATTTACAAACCGTTTCAGCCATGGCTTTGAAGGCCGGTGTAGAGATGGATATGGTCGGTGAAGGTTTTCTGACTACACTGGAAAAATCATTGAAAGAGGGGAAAGTTACCGCAGCCGAGATTGATGAAGCCTGCCGCCGGATTTTGATCGCCAAGTTCAAGCTGGGTTTATTTGATGATCCCTACAGATATTGCAACACCGACAGGGCTAAAAATGAAATTTTCACAGCTGAAAACCGTCAATTTGCCCGCGAGGTAGCTGCACAAAGTCTGGTATTGCTCAAAAATGAAAACCAGGTATTGCCCCTGCAGAAAAAAGGAACTATTGCACTGATCGGACCTTTGGCAGACAACCGTGAGAACATGGCTGGTACCTGGAGCGTTGCAGGTCGTTTTCCCGAAGCGGTTTCATTGAAAGACGGATTGGAAAAAGCCTTGGGCAATCAGGCACGCATACTACAGGCCCGTGGCGCCAATATTGTATACGATGCTGACCTTGAAGCCAGGGTAAGTATTTTCGGTAAACCGACCCGCCGTGATTCGAGGAGTCCGGAGGCCATGATACAGGAAGCGGTTAATATTGCCAGACAATCGGATGTCATCATTGCCGCTATGGGCGAAGCCGCTGAAATGAGCGGTGAGTCATCCAGTCTTACTGATATCGAGTTCCCTGCAAGTCAGCGTGAATTGCTTAAAGCATTAAAAGCTACGGGCAAGCCCATCGTTATGGTCATGTTTACAGGAAGGCCACGGGCCATGACATGGGAACAGGAAAACCTGGATGCCATCCTCAACGTTTGGTTTGCCGGCAGCGAGGCTGGTGATGCCATAGCCGATGTGCTCTTTGGCGATGTGAATCCCTCGGGTAAGCTCACCATGACCTTCCCGAGAACCACAGGGCAAATTCCCATTTACTACAACCATAAAAATACCGGCCGCCCATTGGATGAAGGCGCCTGGTTTGAAAAATTCCGCACCAACTATCTGGATGTACCCAATGAACCATTGTATCCATTTGGTTATGGTTTGAGCTACACAACTTTTAGCTATGGTGATATCAATCTGAGCAGCAGACAGCTTGAGGGAGACCAAAAGCTAACGGCCAGCATTGAGCTTAGCAATACAGGTAAGTACGATGGCGCTGAAGTGGTGCAGTTGTATATTCGCGATGTTGTTGGCAGCATTACCCGGCCGATGCGGGAGTTAAAGGGCTTTCAAAAAGTGCATCTCAAGGCCGGAGAAAGCAAAACCATCCGCTTTGAAATCACCACAGAGGATCTCAAATTTTACAATTACGATATTGAATATGTCTGGGAACCCGGTGAATTTGAAATCATGATTGGAGGCAATTCCAGCGATGTGAAAATGGCAAGCGTGGAGTGGAAGTAGGTTAATTAGCTCGTTGTTAGGAGCGTGATGGGTAATGCGTAATCCGTAATGCGTGATCCGTTATCCGTGATGGGTGATCGGGTTGAAGGTAAAGGGTGAAAGCTCAAAGCTCAAAGGTGAATGGGTGACCAATTCGTCATTCTGGTCATTTTTGGAATTCCTGAGCTTTTCAAGATTGTTGTAGATAAAAAAGAGCAGATTGCTACTTTTCCAAAGCGCCTATGGTCCTTGTCTGCGACGAGGACCATAAGTAGTAGCTATTCATTTACTAAATAATCAACATTAAAGCACATTGTTGCTTTTTACGACCGACACGCAGCGTTTGAAACGCGGCATCAAAAAACCAAGGCCTCCCGGATTTTGAATTGTTGGTGAAAGAAAAACCGTGGGCTACGACCCTGTCGGGGTCGATTTTATATGGTGGCCCATCTGCTATAGACATGGGAATCCTTCGGATTCCGGCATCTGACTGATGGAAGCCTGTTGGATGAGAATGGTCAGATTTACCCACCCCGAAATCGGGATTCCGGCAAAGCCTCCGCCCCGAGAGTCGGGGTTTCGTCAAAGACTCAATTTCTAACGAGGGCGGAGAAGATAGCGTAATCGTAATCCGAGATGGGTGATGGGTAATGAGTTTCAACTCAAAGGTGAATGGTTGACAAATTCGTCAACCGGGAAGGGAGTACGCTCTTTCTGGCTGCATAGTTCATGGTTGATAATAGTAGACGCTGAGTACACCTAATACTTTTGGAGCGGATGGCAGATCTTTTGCGTTTTGATCAGAAAATGTTTAATGAAAAAATAACCTAATGTATAGTATACCAGATCCAGCACATCAAAGGTGCCGATGTTGGTGTTGATACTTAATACTTCCTGCAAAATATAGAGAGCATATACAAAGTTTAGTGTTGCTTCAGGATCATCATTTTGGAACCTCTTACCAATTGTATAGGTTGCAAGGATAGCAAAAAAACCTGGAGCCGAAGAAGCCAGTCCGAAGTCCAATATCTGCTGACTAAAGGACCAGGGTCGATAGTACTGGCTTATGATCATACCAACGAATATAGCCACAACACCCAGCGTGGTTTGGCTATAATATAGTTTCAGAATTAGTTTTTTCATTTTGTTTAAAACGATCCCATGAACACAATTTTGGAAATGCCATGGGATCATTTGTATTATGCTACATTACTTGGCGGTATATAATCGGATTTTTCTATCGTAAATGAATCAAAGAAGTTTTCCGTTGAAGCCTTGATCGCCCCATATAGTTTGGCAATTCCATAAATTAACTTATGGCCATTATTATATTCGGTACTCCCACCAAAAGTCAATTCTTGTTCTCGTTTTGTAAGTACTTTCATTTTAATAATGTTTTTTGGTTTCACTGTATCCAGATTTATAACCATCCTCTAATGCTTCGACATACTTATCCCAAGTAAATGCCATGTCGCCAACTAATGCTAAATAACCCCATGTGGCTACTTTATAAGCTACTCTTACAAGTGTCACACCACCATTGATAGATGTAGCTTCCTCAAAGCTCAATTCTTGTAGATTTTTCATGATTTTAAATTTTACATTGACTTTTTAAATAAAATTTAACTTAGAAAGATTCAAGCTTGAAAACCGGTTATCAAATTTTTGTCTCATTGCAATAATAATTTCCTTCCGTGCAAAAAATTGCACGGAAGGCGAAATTTGAAAATTCTAATTAAATTCTAATATTTTGATTTCTAGTAGCTCATCTGAGATACTAAAGCTTTCATTTTCTTCAAGATATCATCTTGGTTGTACATAGTATCCTTCCACTGTGTAGCATCTCTGCCGCACCTTAAGAATCGTATTTATTGAGATATGTGGTGTTAATACGGCAGTACATACAGTTGTCTCTGTCTCAAGTCACAGTTCTGTGCCAATTGGATGGAAACCAGCTTTTGCAGTGAGCTCAATTATCACTAAGGTTTTGAATGTTCATTTTCAACTGTCAGAAAGCATGAAATTGGGAAAGTAAAAAATCAGACCTGGAATGCTACAGGTAAAAATCTCCTGGTTCAATTTCGAGATAGGTCTGAAATATAGAAATGTTGCATTTTATTTTTTTGATGGTTCATTTGCAAGCGACCAACCCCCACCAGCATACTGTATTTGAGTTGCATACTTATCAACCTAATGAGGAACTATATTAATTGCAGTATGATAATCCTTTAAATAACACCCCAGATGAGGTGTAAGAGAGCGGGTTTAATCCGTATTAAATCCGATTTACCTGAATATTCCAAAACCTCTATTACACTCGGTTATGTACCCGGTTATTTATCTTTTAATAAGAAATGATCCCACAGACATGGCTTCCGGGGTTCCGTTATTGACAATACCTTTTGCCCCAAAGCCAACCAGATATAGTACCCTATCTTCGCTGACCCTTCGTTTCAAACTGCAAGCCCTAAAATGGCGACTCACGATATTGAAAAATTTTATCGCGAACCACCATTTCCGATTGCTAAACCTGATTCGCCCAAGGCCTTTTTCATACACCATTGCAATAATAATTTCCTTCCGTGCAAAAAATTGCACGGAAGCTTTATCGCTTAAATTCTAATGAAAAATTAATCTGATGACTGTCAGGCTACAGTGAATTGGTTATATCTGAGGATTAGCTGGAATTTACAATAAACAGGAACCATCATTGGCTCGTAAAAAGCAAAGAATCTGAATGGGTTACCAACATTTCAAAGGCTCTTTTCGGGTTTAACAATCAACACTTTTAAGTATTTGATAATATGGGAGTTACAAAAAACATCAGATTGATTTTATAATCTGCTCAAACTTACTATAAAAACAATTTACCCCAATTTCCTGTAATAACCCATAATTTTAACTAACCCTAGATTATTCCCGATCCAGGTTTGGCTACTTCTGGTAAACCCGCACATAATCTACAATAAAAACATCCGGAAAAACTGTTTTAGTTATTTCTTCCAGTTTTGAAGGATATTCCATGCTTAAAATGAGATACTCTTCAATATGGGAAAGTCCTTGGGTGACTTCGTAAAATTTATAACCATCGATGTAAAAAACATATTTATCGGGCAGCCATTCCAGGGCAAAAGTGTGAAAGCCTTCACCCACCCCTTTCAGGTAGCTTTGCATACCTCCTGTACTCTTCTGGTTGGGTCCGTATGCCCAATGCACATTATGTGATATAATGTCATCACCCAGTTTTCTGAAGCATTCCATAATATCGATCTCTGCACCGTAAATGGCAGGGTCTTCTCCTTTGGCGATATCGGTTGATTGTATCCAGAAGGCAGACCATACACCTGGAGATTTTTGCACCTGAGCCCGGCATTCAAACCAGCCATATTTAGCCATGAACAGTCCATGGGTGCCCACAGCACTCGACAGGTATTTATCATCTTTTTGCATGGCGTATAATTTCAGGTAACCGTCCTCAACTTTTACCGCTTCTTCTGATACCCATGCTATGGCCCGGGGTCCGATGCCCCTTACCCTCCATTTGCTGGTATCAAGTTGATCGCCCTCAAATTCATCCTGCCAGATAAGCTTATACCCCATTTCTTCCGGGAAATAACGTTTATCAGACATGGGGCCCTGTGCCGGACGTTGTGCCATACAAAAGGATGCTGCCAATATTGTAAGGAGGCTCGACAGGGTAAAACCAATGGGATTCATGTTTTATTTTTTTTAAAAAGGTAAAGAAATTGACTTCTTTTTATATGAATTGAAATTCTTCATATTAGTCAGAATAAACTCCGGCATATGTCATCTTTATATCTCATCTTCTTCCAGATGCCAGAAGGCACTTGCCGGGATTTCCTGCAAATCTATTCCAGGCCCCTGCCAGCTTACAATATTAAACTTACGGGCGCCCAGTTGAAAATACTTTTCCCTCACTTTGTATTTGCCTTTTCGCAGGGCAATGGTTTTATGACCACCTTCCATAAAAGGTTTGCCATCGAGATACAAGGTACATTTATCATTCACCTGAATGGAGAAGGTATAGATGCCATCGCGAGGTATTTCGAGGTAACCCGACCAGATGTAACCGAAGTAATCTTCCCGACGCCGCTGATCGATGGTGAGGTTTGGGAGTACGCCCGTTTCTACCGGAACATGTTCTTCCAGTTCATGCTGGTTGAGTACATGGGCTTCGTAGTAATGGTATTTTAAGCCTTTTTTAAAAGTGCCTGTGCCTTCGTAATTGGTAAAATCTTCAAATTCGAGTTTTGTAACCCTCTGCGATACCGGGGCAGTGGGCAGCAGACCGTCTTTCCAGGCTGTAAAACGCAGTAAGGTACTCTTGTCAAATTCCAGTGCCCCTGTATACCGCTGAGAGGTATTGTCGGGCCGGCTTCCGTCGGTGGTATAATAAATTTCTACACCATCCTGATCACTGTGCAAGGTCACCCGGGCTTTATCAAGAAAATATTGGTCATTGGTGTTGGCATAGGGTAAATCTGCATTGTCCGGGAATGATTCTGATGCAGGTCGGCCTTCAAAAGCACTGGCCCATTGTTTGTTGGGCTGGGGCCCCATTTCAAAAACAATTTCTGATCCATTTACAATATCTTCATGGGTGAACCATGATTTTTCCAGTGGCTGGCCATTAAGTGTAGCTGATTGGATATAAAAGTTTTCCGCAGAGACATTGGGAGCAATGACTTTAAACGTTTTGCCATTCTCAAGATGTATGGCTACTTCATCAAATATGGGCGTGCCTATAATATAGTGCGGGGTACCCGGACAAACCTGATAAAAGCCCATGGCGCTGAGGATATACCATGCAGACATCTGTCCGCAATCCTCATTGCCGCTGAGTCCGTCGGGTTGGTCGTCATACATTGTTTCCAGGATTTCGCTCACTATTTTTTGGGTTTTCCAGGGGGCGCCGGCATAATTGTACAGATAGGCCATATGGTGGCTGGGTTCATTGCCATGGGCATACTGGCCTATCAGACCGGTGGCATCGATCACCGAGGCATCATGTTCAGATTCTTTGGTAAAAAGGGTGTCCATCCAGGCAATGAATTTTTCATCGCCACCAATAAGGTCGATGAGCCCATTTACATCATGCGGCGCAAATAAGCTGTACTGATAGGAGTTGCCTTCTACGAAATGATCGCTGCCTTCGGCGGGATCGAAAGGTTCAACCCAGCTGCCATCCAAATTTTTAGGCCGCATAAAGCCGGTAGAGGCATCGTACAGGTTTCTGTAAAAGAGGGAACGATGTCGATAATCGTTCATATCGTTCTCTTCACCCAGTAATTCTGCAAATTTAGATACACTCCAATGGTTGTAGGCATATTCCAGTACTTTGGAGACCGATCCGCTTTCTTTGTCTGCCGGTATATAGCCGAGATCGTTCATGTATCCGATGGCATCGACCCGTTTTTTCATGGCTTCCAGCGCCAGTTTTTGGTCAAAGCCCCTGATCCCTTTGAGGTAGCCATCGAGGATTACAGAATGGGTATGAAAGCCGATCATTACACCGGTATAATTGCCGGCAAGTTCCCATTGGGGCAGCTTACCGCCGATGCGATACATTTGCAGGAAAGTTTTCAGAAAATCTTCATAGCGGGACGGATCGATGATGGTAAACAAAGGTTTATGGGCCCTGAAGGTATCCCAGAGTGAAAAGACGGTATAGTTGGTAAAACCTTCTGCCTTGTGCACCTGATGATCTACGCCCCGGTACCGGCCATCTACATCCATAAACACATTAGGGGCGATGGCAGTATGGTATAAGCCTGTATAAAAGATTCTTTTTTGCCTTTCTGTTCCTCCTTTTACTTCAATTTTAGATAGAAAGTCATTCCATTCTTTGTTGGCATTTTTAGCTACCTTCTCAAAGTCCCATCCCGGGTTTTCGGCCTGAAGGTTTTTTTTGGCGCCATCTATATCCACGGCAGAAATGCCCACTTTCACTTGTACAGCTTCTTTGTCGCGGGTGGCAAATTGTACATAGGCCCGGATATTTTTACCTTCTGCTTTTCGAAGTCCGTCCTGAAGTACTTCGTCGATGGCGATGCCGCAGGAAGTAAAGGGTTTTGAAAATTCTGCATAAAAATATACATATTGATCGGCGGCCCATCGACTCGATCGCCGCAGTCCTTGCACGGCATTATCCCCGATAAACTCAAGGTGCGATTCCAACACATGGTCGCGGTTTTTGATGTCAATGATGATATTGGCTTTTTCCGCTGCAGGATAAGTGTATTTATGAAATCCGGTTCTTTTGGTAGCCGTAAGCTCGGCAGTAACCTTATAATCATCGAGCAGTACGCTGTAATAACCGGCCCGTGCTGTTTCGTTGTCATGACTGAAAGCAGAGCGGAAGCCTGTTTTAGAGTCTTCTTCTTCGCCAGGTACGATTTGCACTTCGCCTACTGTGGGCATAAACAATACATCGCAATATTCAGGGGCGCCCGTACCACTTATATGAGTCTGGCTGAATCCCATGATGGTATTGTCTGAGTAATGGTAGCCCGACGATCCATCCCAATTTTCCCATCGGGTATCCGGACTGATTTGCACCATGCCAAAAGGAAGGGTCGCGCCCGGAAAGGTGTGGCCATGACCCCCGGTGCCAATCATAGGGTCGACGTATTGGGTGAATTTGTTGTCTTTTCCGCTATCTGAGCAAGAGCTGAAAAAGCAGGCAAACAGGAAGCTGCAAATAATTTTATAAGGCATAAAAAAAGCTTTGGGTTCATTTTAAATTACTTCAAAGGCCTCTGATAGTACCCTTTGTATGCATTGAATTTATATTTTTCAGTTCATTTCTTATCGGAAATGAAAATGTTCCTGTCAATAGATAAATAGTAAGCTTAGACAAGTTTTGCGTATTACTTTTAAAATGCCCATTCTTGCAGGCCGGGCCTCAGTCTGGGTGTGATGTTTCATGAATATTGAAAAAAACATGATTTATAAAACTTTTAGAATTACTTGCAGTGTATGGATCTTCAGTATCCTGTTTGTATCTTTTGTCTATGCCCAAAGAAATATGCCGGGACCTTTTCCAGATCGCGTAATTATGGCACATGGAGAAGATGCAGAGACATCTGTAAGTATTACCTGGCGTACAGATACCAGTATATCAGAGGCTTTTTTGGAATTGCAATATTCTCCTGCGGGCCCTATACCCAAGGCCCAGTCTAAATCCTATAAAGCCGAGACGCGCTATTTTGTATATGAGCATACAGCCGAACCATCGGTAGAGGTACATCAACACCTTTGCGTAGTAGAACAGCTTTCACCTGATTCAAGGTATATCTACCGGGTAGGTTCAGGGGATTACTGGAGTGAATGGTTTGAATTCAGCACGGTCGCTGCAGATGAGAGTAAGTTTTCGTTTTTGTACTTTGGCGATCCGCAGGCAGACATCCGATCACAGTGGTCGAGGGTGCTGCGCAGCGCCTACCGCTACAATCCCGAGGCTGCATTTATGTTGTACGCCGGCGATCTTATCAATACCGCAGGCAGGGATACCCAATGGCACGAGTGGTTTGAGGCAGGTAATTTTATATATGCCAGTACCCCGCAGGTTATGACTCCGGGTAATCACGATTATCAGGGATTGGTGCTGGACCCGCACTGGGAATATGCCTTTCGGATGCCCCGTAATGGCCCTGAGGGGCTTAAGGAGAGTTGCTTTTTTATCGATTATAAAAACCTCAAACTTATATCCATAGACACCTCGGTAGATAATGAACTGAGGCTTGAGGGCGGGACCGCCATTAAGAAGCAGCAGGATTGGCTCGATTCAGTATTGTCAACCAATACCAAAAAATGGGTAATCCTTACCACACATTTGCCTTTTTATTCACCTAAGGAATCGAGGGATAATGTTCACATACGGAAGAATTTTCAACCCATCCTGGAAAAATATGGTGTAGATATGGTGCTGACGGGCCATGATCATTCCTATGGCAGGGGTATGGCTACCGATAACCCAGACAAAGCGCCTTCCATCGTATATGTGGTTTCTGTGAGCGGACCAAAAATGTATGATGCCGGTGATAAAGACTGGATGGTGGTAAAAGGGGTGTACACTAAATTGTTTCACGAGATAACCATTGATGGCAATGAATTGGTTTTTAAAGGCATCACCGCCAATGGAGAGCTTTTTGACCATTTTCATATCGTGAAAGACAAAAAGGGAAAAAACCAGATCATCGAAAAGCTGGTGAACGGGGAATAGTATTCCTGGAATTTCCCTGACTGAGGGTTTAAAAAAACCGATGCCTATTTTTTTGAGGATAATAGAAAGTTTGGTAAGCTCGTATATTCTACAGCAGTTCCTAAGGTAGTTTTGGCCTGAGGAGGCGGCCTGAGACCGAAATGGTTTGCAGCGCTGGCAGGCTCAGGCGCCGGGTGGCCCATGTGTGGCTGGTACGGCGTGCGGATTTGCGGGGCATAGCAAAAAAAGCCCTCCAACTCAGGTCTTGTTGAAGGGCTGTTGAAGATTATTCTTCGTCCATAAATGGATATTTGTAATCGGTGGGCGGCACGAAGTTTTCTTTGATGGTTCGCGGCGATACCCATCGCAAGAGGTTGATCATGGCGCCGGCTTTGTCATTGGTGCCTGATGCCCTGCCTCCGCCAAAGGGTTGCTGACCGACCACTGCGCCGGTTGGTTTGTCATTGATATAGAAATTGCCTGCTGCATGGCTGAGTTTATGGCTGGCCAGCTCAATGGCATAGCGATCCTTGGCAAATACGGCACCGGTAAGGGCATATGGCGAAGTGTTGTCGACCAGATACAGGGCGTCTTCAAAATGTTCGGGATGATACAGGTAAATGGTGAGCACCGGACCGAATATTTCTTCTTCCATGGTGATATACTTGGGATCTTCGGTAAGCAGCACAGTTGGCTCAATAAAATAGCCTTTGGATTTATCACAGCCACCGCCGGCTATGATTTCCACAACCGGACTCTGACGGGCATCTTCGATGTATTTTTCAATTTTATTAAAAGCAGATTCATCAATGACGGCATTGAAGAAATTTCTGAAGTCTTCTACGCCGCCCATTTTAATTTCGCTGAGGTTTTGCAGTAATTTTTCCTTAACCGTATCCCAGAGGTTTCGGGGGATATAGGCCCTTGATGCAGCCGAACATTTTTGACCCTGGTACTCGAAGGCGCCACGAACCAGCGCGGTGGTGAGCGCCTCGGGGTCGGCCGATTTGTGGGCCAGGATAAAATCTTTACCACCGGTTTCTCCCACAATTCGGGGATAGGATTTGTAGCGGGCGATGTTCTGACCGATGGTTTTCCAGATGTTTTGAAAAACGCCTGTACTGCCTGTAAAATGGATGCCGGCAAAATCGGGATGCTGAAAGATCACATCTCCCGCGGTAGGTCCATCGACATAGATCAGGTTGATTACACCATCGGGCACTCCGGCTTCGCGGAATACTTGCATCAGCACATTGGCCGAATATATCTGGGTGCGGGAAGGTTTCCAAACCACCACATTGCCCATCATGGCAGGAGCGGTGGGCAGGTTGCCGGCAATGGCGGTAAAATTAAAAGGGGTGAGGGCAAAGATAAAGCCTTCGAGGGGCCTATGTTCGGTGCGGTTCCACACAAAGCGCGATGATGCCGGTTGCTGAGCATATATCTGCGACATAAAATGTACATTAAAGCGCAGGAAATCGATGATTTCGCAGGCAGAGTCAATTTCGGCCTGGTATGCGTTTTTTGACTGACCGAGCATGGTGGCGGCATTGAGGCGAGCGCGGTAGGGTCCGGCGATGAGGTCGGCGGCCTTGAGAAATATAGAAGCACGGTGTTCCCATGACATTTCAGCCCAGGCGGTTCTTGCGCCGAGGGCAGCGTCGATGGCCTGGTGCACATGATCTGCATCGCCCTGGTGAAAATATGCCAGTGTATGCTGATGATCGTGCGGAGGGCTCAGGGGACGACGATCATCGGTAGTGACCTCTTCTCCGCCAATGTACATGGGGATTTCGATTTGTTGATTCCTGGCTTCCGCTATAGCTTGTTTAAGGGCTTTGCGTTCCTGTGAACCGGGAAGGTAGTCGAGTACCGGTTCGTTTTGGGGTATAGGCACCTGATAAAATCCTTTGATCATAATATTGTTTTTATGCGATTATTCCGGGCTAAGATATTAAAAAATAGCCCATTTACCGAAAAAACCAAGTCTTTTCGCAGGCACGTTTGGCAGAGTATGGATGTGATTGCCTAAAATTTTACCGATCAGCTTAAAGTCCAAATATTATTTTATCAGGGGACGCTTTTTATTGATTCTTCTGGAATATAAACCTGTCAGTTCATGCTTTAACTTTTCAGGTTGACCTGTTCCTGTCATTGGATGCTCTCGTAATTCATTGAATAAGCGCTGTAATTTCTTTAAAACAGATTCATCCCCAGCTTTTTTATGCTTTTCAATATCTTCTAAGGCATGATCTGAGAACTCTAAAACAAAACTCATAAACCTAGTAAATCATTGATCTGTTCAGGGGTGCTAATTCTCTTGGTCTTTCCTGATTTGACCTGATCTATACTTTGCTTTATTCGCTCGACCATTTCAGCATTGAAATAAAGGTCTTCTTGCTTAACAGGAGTTAAGGCATACGCTTTATCTTTTCCTCTTTGAACAATAATTTGCTCACCTTGATCGGCTCTTTCAAAGTACCTCTTTTGATTCTGCCTAAATTCTCTACTACTAATGACTAACATATTATTTTATTTTGTGTACCACTATGGTACAAATATACGATAGCTTGGATTATTATGTTTACCTCAACGGATGATAATTCAAAATAGGGGTTTTTCAATTCCTCTAGTCCGGCTTGGCAGTAGCGATCCACGCTGCTGCCAAGCCGGACTAGAGGTTTCCAAAAAGCGGGGAACTACGCGTTATGCTGCGCTAAATGCATGCCAATGGGGAGGCTTTTTTCAGACAGATGCCGGAATCCGCAGGATTCCCATGTCTATAGCAGATAAGCCTATATGTAGAATCGACCCGGAAAGGGACGCAGCCTTTGGATATTCAAAAAGGAGACAAAGACGACATATTTCACCAACCACCTTGATGGTTACGAATACATTGCTTCAAGCAGATTTTTCAGAATAGGTAGTGAAAAATATACCTTTTCAAAATTTAAACTCTCTGGAGATGTTAGGAACAACACTCGACACGAGTGCGGTAGCGCAGGAATGAGGCAAGGAACAATCAACTCAACGATTAACCGATTAAACAATTCAACGATTAAACAATTTAACACCTCAACAATCCGACACCACATTTGCAGCAACAATTTTTCCTCAAAGTTTCACTTTTCCTTCCAGCGAAAACACAAAAGCATATCCTTTTAGAGCCATGCCGTTATATGGCTGAGGCATTGCACTTCAATGGCAACTTTTTGATTATGTGTTTTCTTATGGGGATTATAGAAGATGCTGTCCATAGTTATAGCACTTGCTCCGGCAATATCGGTATCGAGATTATCACCAATCATTATAGAGTTATCAGACCGGGCGCCTGTACAATGAAGTGCATACAGGAAAATTTCTTTTTCAGGTTTGCGGGATTCGGCCTGATCAGACGTGATCACAAAGTCGAAAAAAATATCAATGCCAGAGCTCCGCATTTTTACCATTTGCACATCGCTTGCACCATTGGTGAGGACATGCAATTGATACCTGGGTTTCAGGTATTGCAGCAATTCAAGGCTAAATGGCATAAGATGTGGCTTGGCAGGGCATAAATTCAGATAACGTACACTCATATCATCGGCTAGTTGAGGATTTACCAGATCAAACCTGGCCAGGACCAAGGGAAACCGTTGTTTCCTTAGCTGATCTTGATGTATCTGCCTTTTGTTAAACTGATCCCATAAGCTGTAATTGACTTCGTAGAAATGCCGGGTGAAATCTCTGCAGTCGATGTTCCATGTGTTGAACAGGTCAAAATATGCATGCAGCTCCGCAAGTGCTTCTTCTGAGTTTTTTTCATAATCCCACAGCGTGTGATCAAGATCGAAGAAAATATGCTTGTATTTTTTGCTTTGCATGATTTGGAAGATGAATAGAATACAAATACACCAGGCTTATGTGTTGGGGTGTAAAATGAAATAACGTCGATTTGATTTAACTGTTTGATCGGGATTGCCATTTTTTTGTACCTATCTTGTAGGCGGCGAGTTCCCTGTTTGAATACATGGTTTTGAAAGTTTGTATGTCCTGGGAAAGGACATGGTCTTTTTTCATATAGTTTAAGACCAGTTCCATTACGTCCTGAACTTCTTCCTTAATGCTGTAAAAGACCCATTGATCTGCTTTTCTTGCATTAATGATGCCGGCATTTTTTAAATAGCTCAGGTGCCTGGATGTTTTGGTTTGTGTAAAGTCGAGTATAAGTTCCAGGTCTGAGCTGCACATCTCTCCGTTTTCATACAATAAATTCAGGATGCGCACCCTCGCTTCTTCAGAAAGCGATTTAAAAATGGAAGTTCCGAAGGTTAGGCTAAAATTTTTTAACCTCATAGCGTATTCAGACGTTAATAAAAATTGATAAAAATTCGTTTTAATAGTGCATAAAAAGTTGCTTTTCAATGCCCTAATCAGGTTAAAATTTGTTAATCTGTCATTTTGGGTTGGAGATGAAGCAACGATTTTATAATTTTATAGTCAGAAATATAACGATAATTGAGGTAATGAAAAGTTGCTGGCTGGTTTTTTTGGTTACTTTTATGCTTGTGAGCCTGGCAAATGATGTTTTTGCGCAGGATCAAAGAAAGGTAATCCAATTCTCAGGGGTTGTGGTGGAGGAGGACAGCACCATGGGTGTTCCTGGTGTACACGTTTATGTACCCAAGGCAGGGCGAGGTGCATCGGCCAATCAGTATGGTTATTTTTCTTTTCCGTTGCTGGAAGGTGACAGTGTGGTTTTCAGTGCAGTAGGGTATCAAAAACATTGGCTTATCATTCCACAACTCGAAAGGGATCAGTATACAGTTATTATTCCTTTGAAACAGGATGTAACCTATCTCCAGGAAGTGCAGGTATCTCCTTATCCGTCCGAAGAAATGTTTAAGGAAGCAATTCTGGCCATGCAGCTTCCCAATCAGGAAAATATTCGCAATATGGATGCAAACCTTGAGCAATCAATGATGTTGCAACGATTTCGCAATATGCCTATGGATGGAAGTATGAACCACAGGTACTTTACCCAAATGCAGTCGCAGTATCTTCACGATGCCTATGGACCCCGGCCCAATCAGTTGTTTAATCCCTTTGCCTGGGCTGAATTTTTTAAATCGCTTAAGCGAGGTGATTTAAAGCAACGGTAAAGAGCTTCCTACTTTCTTTCCGGAGGATGCATTTCTGATGAAACACTAATTCGCTTTATTTTAGTGTACTTCCATTCTGATACAGGCCATTATATAGATTTGCTATATCTTGGTCCGGTAGCCTGGCTTTGCCAGTGCCTTTTGTCAAACACCGAACAGATATTTCTGATAAAGGGTTTTCCAGGATTTGTGACTTTAAGCGATTTTTCATTCACTTCGACCAGACCTTCCTGCTCCATTTCAATTAATTTGTGAAAACCACCAGCAGGCAGTGTCTTTTGCCATGCAGCATCGTAAAATACTACCTGGCCCTGGCAGATGATCTCCTTTATTATGCCTTGAATTTTTATATCTTCTTCACTTAATATATGCCCGTTGATCAATGTTGATTGCCCTGAGCTCAGCCTGTCCTGATAATCTTTGACTTTTTTCACATTTTGGGCAAATGCGTAGCGCGCGTCACTGATGGCAGACATCCCCAATCCGATCATCAAATCTGTTTCAAAAATGGTATAGCCCATAAAATTTCTATGAAGTTTTTTGGCTTCCCATGCCTTGTATAAACTGTCGTGGGGAAGTGCAAAATGATCCATACCTATTTCACGATAGCCTGCCTGCAATAACATTTCCCGCCCTTTTTCATACAAAGCCCTTTTATAAGCATTGTCGGGAAGGTCGGCTTCGGTATATTTTCTTTGACCAGGTCGTTTCCAGGGTACGTGGGCGTAACTGTAAAAGGCGATTCTGTCGGGCATTAGCTCCAAAACCTTATTTATAGTCTCATCAATCACAGATAAACTCTGGAAAGGCAATCCGTACACCAGATCAAAATTGATCGATTGATATCCTGCTTCCCGTGCATGTCTGGTGGCACTTACCACATTTTCATAGGGCTGAATACGGTTGATGGTTACCTGAACTTTTTCGTCAAAATCCTGTACTCCAAAGCTTACCCTTCTGAAACCCATGCTATACAAAGTATCTAAATGCGCCCTGGTGGTGGTATTGGGGTGGCCTTCAAAACTGAAGTCCGGGTTTTCGTATGGTATGCCGCCTTCAAATATTTTACCGAGTAAGTATTGCAGGTTTTCAGGGCTGAAGAAAGTAGGAGTTCCGCCACCCAGGTGCATCTCTCTGATTTTGTGGGGTGTTTCAAAGCGATGGGTATACTGTTTCCATTCTTTTAACAGTGCTTCAATATAGGCGGGCTCAACAGTGTGATTTCTGGTTATATGTTGCGTGCAGCCGCAATAGGTACATAGATGCTCACAAAAAGGCAGATGAATATATAGGCTGATACCTTTTTGTGCATTGGTTTCCCTATACACTTTTTGAACCAAACCGAGCCAGGCTTCGTCGAGATCTTTACTATATTCCCACATGGGTACAGTGGGGTAACTCGTATACCGGGGTACGGGAATATTGTATTTTTGAATAAGCTTTTCGATTTTTTGGTCTTTTGCAGCATTCATACTGCAAATTTCTGATTTTTTTTTCTAATAGCCTAAATGCACATAGAGTAGGGTACTTTAAAAAAGTATTTTACTGACAAATCATACGGTTTTCAACCTTTGCCATGTATATTATGAAAATATATGCGCATTGAGCATATATTTGAATTAAATTGGAGCAGGATGCTTAGATATATTTCTGTAGGCTTATTTTTTTGTATGTGGATCGCCTGTGGTCCGGCAGGGAATGACCAAACCAGCCAACATCAGGAGGGAGCCAATGCATATCAGATGGTCACCGACATGCGGGGAAAGGAAGTAAGGTTACCCTTAAACCCAAGCAGGGTGGTAAGCATTAGTGATGGGCTGATAGAAACGGTATTAATGCATTTTGACAAGATAGAGGTGCTGAAAGGCCTTGGTTCATATTGCATACAGAATCGTTTCAGCTATTCATTCAGTAAAACTTCCGGAACTGAATATACCTACGCAGATGGGATGAACCCTGTTTTGTTCTTATATCCTGAAATTGCTGAACTGCCTTTGATCGCCAGATCAGGCATCCCTGTGAATTATGAGGCCATGGCTACCCTTCAACCCGATCTTGTAATTCTTAGGGCCGGATCATGTACTATGCGTACCTTCGATGACGAAAATACGCAAAAGGCCATTCAAATGATTGAAGCGATGGGCTTCCCCCTGATCGTACTTAAAGGCCCTCCTTGTTATGATGAGCCCAGTGTAGACATGATCCGCGATGAAATTGTCTTGCTGGGAGAGATTTTTCATAAACAAAATGAAGCTAAAGCCCTGGCCGATTACCTCGAAGGTATAATATCAATGATAAAGGTGCGTACGAAGGATATTTCAGATGATAAAAAACCAGATGTTTTAATGCTGGGCTTGTCACCCAATGCCAGGTCGGGAGGTAATGCAGGTGTTACCAAGGGCTCAAATACCATGGAAGGGTATTTTATTGAAAGCATTGTCAATGCCAGAAATGCCTACCAGGGCACAGGAGGCAGAAGCAGCAGTTTGCTTTTAAACACAGAGCAAATTTATGCTCTAGACCCTGATGTGATCATATTACCGACTTCCTCGGGATATCACCCGCCTGAAGAATTGTATACGGCACCTTATTATGCAAACCTCAGCAAATTGCAGGCGGTAAAAAACCGACGGGTTTATGCTTTACCTTGGACACCCTGCAACTGCGGCAAACGAATAGAATACCCTGTCGAAGTTTTAATCATCGCAAAGGCATCCTATCCTGAATTATTCGAAGATATTGTTATGCATGAATGGGTATTGGATTTTTATTCAAAGGTCTATAATACCAGTCGTGTACAATCGGAGAAAATCAGGGATGCACAATGGTTAAACTGGATGCAGGATGAAGGGTTTTAAAAATAATTGTATTTAATAAAACCAGGATTATGTATCAGAACAAAAAGAAGGTGGGCGTGCTTTTGCTGACATTGATTGTACTGATAGCTGTATTTTCTTTCGCCATTACGGCAGGCGCATTCAAGCTTACTGTATTTCAGGTTTATGAGGTATTGGGTCAGGTTACAGGAATACTCAACACCGAAAGTGATACACTGGCACGTATGATCGTTTGGGATATTCGCCTTCCCCGAATTATCATGGCCACCATTACCGGCTTTGCACTGGCCACCGCCGGATCGGTATTTCAGGCCTGTTTCAGGAATCCTTTGGTTGAACCATATATTCTGGGGGTTTCGGGTGGTGCCGCATTTGGCGCTGCATTGGCTATTGCTATTCCCACCTGGTTTTTCTCAGCTCAGCTATCTGCTTTTTTCTTCGGAACCCTGGCTGTCATGCTTGCTTATCACCTGGCGCGGGTAAAAGGGCAGACTTCAGTGGTATCGCTCATCCTCGCCGGAGTCATTATTGGCGCCCTGTTTACTGCCATGGTATCGGTACTAAAATATTTGTCGGACGATGCAGCCTTACGGGAAATTATGTTCTGGATTATGGGAGGATTTTATCATAGCTCATGGGATGAGATACATGTATCAGTTCCCATGGTTATGATTTCTTTCCTCATCATTTGGGCAATGGGATGGAAACTCAATGTATTGTCTATGGGTGATGCCGAAGCAAGGGCCCTCGGGGTGCAGCCCCAATTGTATAAAGTTATACTCATTTCCCTGGCCACCCTGATAACAGCACTGACCGTCGCATCAACCGGTATTATTGCATGGGTTGGCTTGATGATGCCACATGCAGCAAGGATGATACTTGGTCCAGACAACAGATATGTAATACCGCTTTCTGCAATGCTGGGGGCATTGTATTTAATCATTTGTGATACCCTAGCCAGAACGCTGACCAGTGCCGAAATACCGGTTGGTATAATTACAGCTATTGCCGGTGCCCCGTATTTGTTATATTTGCTGCGCACAAAAGGTACAAGAATTGAAATGCAACAATGATTGTTATCTTCTGGCTTTAAACCTTTAAACTGACTTTGTAATTGCTTAGCGTTGAAAACCTCAGCTTTTCTTATCCGAAGCTTCCTGTACTGGAAAATATCGATTTTCAACTACGGAATGGAGAGTTGTGTGCGCTGCTGGGCGCCAATGGTTCAGGAAAAAGCACATTATTTAAATGTTGCCTGAGGTTTTTAGAGCCCGATAAAGGCAGGGTTTTGATAAATGAGATCGATACTAAAGACAAATCCGTTATCGAAATTGCCCGTATGGCAGCTTACGTACCTCAGGAGCACAAACCATCGTTCCCCTATGCTGTTAAGGAAATTGTGTTAATGGGCCGCACGCCGCATCTCAAAGCTGCATTTGCCATAGATCAGCAACACTATGAAAAGGCGATTGCAGCTATGGAAGAACTGGGTATTTTGCACATAGCCGACAGACCATACCATCAGCTAAGCGGTGGTCAGCGGCAACTGGTACTGATCGCCAGGGCCCTCGCACAGGAGACTCAGGTACTTTTACTGGATGAACCTACCACTGCCCTGGATTATAAAAATCAAATACGTATATGGGATATACTGAAAAAAATATCTAGGAAAGGAACCACCATTCTTGTATGCACCCACGATCCCAATCACGTATTATGGTTTTGCGATCGGGTAATTGTGCTTGAAAACAAGCATGTGCTTGCCGATGGAAAACCAGTTGAAGCATTGCAGGCAGAAGTATTAAGCCGGGTTTATGGGGATACCTGCCGCTTGCATACTATTGGAAATACAATTGCTGTCTTGCCAAGAAGTTTAACTACAAATGAATAAGCATTTAAAAAGAAAAGACCGGAAACAGCCTTGCACCGTTCCGGTCTTTTTATATCGATAGTAAAAATAACCACTCAATGAATTACCCCGACCAAAAGATACTTCTAACCAGTGGTTGGTATTAAGTTTAAAAAGTAATTCAAAGATAAAGGGTCATGATGCCCCAGACTATGACAAAAATCAATTTTTAACAAAATTTTTCTCATGAAATCATTTGTCTAATGTCATGAATCCTTGCAGTTTTAATTTAATCTGTGCCTTTGGGTTAAAAATTTGAAATAATGCAATACTTTTGCATTTGTAACTATGTTGCATTTGCATCGCTTTTAATTTGAGAATTTTAGCCACAATACTATTAGCTTTTCTTTTATTTTATCTGACAGGTTACGTCCTGGCACAAAGCCGTATTGTGTTGTTTTCTGTAAGCGGACAGGTTGTTGATGAAGAGGGTAGAGGCATTCCCGCCACCCTTACAGTACACGAATTGAATCGTGCGGTTCAGGCCGATGAAAACGGGGAGTATATGATACCGCGTTTAAGGCCGGGCAGTTATCATTTGCATATTAACCATCTTGGATATACAGCCGCTGCCCGTACTATTATTATACATGATAAAGATCTAATACATAATTTCAGGCTTAAGGAAGCAACCATTCTCTTACAATCTCTCACAGTAGAGGCGAATCCATTTAAAAATGGACCACTGGAGCAGTCTCAAACCATTGAAGTATTAGATCGCAGTTTTCTTGAGCGCAACAACAGTGGCACTTTTGCCAATGCACTGGAAAAAATACCGGGAATAAGCACCATTAATACCGGCGTTGGCATAAGCAAACCTATGATCAGAGGTATGAGCTTTAACCGCATCCTGATCAATGACCGGGGCATTAAGCAGGAAGGGCAGCAATGGGGCGCTGATCACGGCCTCGAAATTGATCCCTTCGATGTTGATCGAGTGGAGGTTATAAAAGGACCTGCCTCCCTGGTCTATGGCGCTGATGGTATGGCAGGCGTCATCAATATCAGACCCGGTGCTTTTATGCCCGCTGGCACTATCAGCGGCCACGCCATCAGTACCTACCGAGGCAATAATAATATGTACAGCCAGTCCCTGATGGTAGAAGGGAATGAAGAGGATATAGTGTTTAAGGCCAGGTTTACCAGCCAGGATTATGCCGATTACCGGGTACCGGCCTCCAGCTTTGTATATGCCACAGCGGTAAGACCCATATTCGACAACCGTCTTAAAAATACTGCCGGTATGGAGCGGCATTTTTCTGTTATGGGAGGTGTAAAAAAAGACTGGGGCAACAGTACGGTAACCCTGAGCAGGTTTTTTCAACGGGCAGGGATTTTTCCAGGTGCGGTAGGTGTCCCTAATGCCTATAACCTCAGACATAACGGAGATCACAGAAACATAGAATTCCCCCTGCAAAACAATACCCATTGGAAGCTGATCTCCAATACAGTGGTAAATCTCAATAAAAACTGGCTAGAAGTAGATCTGGGATATCAATATAACCAGCGAAGAGAAGAATCTTTACCCCATACCCATGGGGTCGGACCTACACCGGATGGAAACCTGGCGCTCGGCCTTGACTTGCACACGCTTACGGCCAACCTGCGGTATAATCAGGTAATCGATGAACGCAATCAAACCCTGATGGGCATACAGCTCCAGCAAATGAATAATGCTAAATCAGGCTTTGAATACCTGGTGCCCGACTTTAGCAGTTTTAATGCAGCGGCATTTTTGTTTCATGAATTTAAATGGAGCGATAGATTTATCCTCAACTCCGGACTGCGTTTCGATGCCTCTGCACATAATATAGATGAGCACCTTCAGCCCATTTACAACAGGTTACAGGCAACCGGTGAATTTGAACGCCGCACGCCGGCATTGCAAAGAGAATTTTATAATGTAAGTGGATCAGGCGGTTTTTCGTGGATTGCCAGCGACCACCTTAACCTGAAATTCAATATGGGTACAGCCTATAGAATGCCCACAGCCATTGAGCTGGGTGTAAGTGGCGTCCATCATGGCAACTTCAGGTTTGAGGCTGGTAATCCGGAACTTAAAGCAGAAAGGAGCTTTCAGACCGACATAAACATCACCTATAATAAAAAGCCATTGTATTTATCTCTTAGTCCGTTTATCAGTTATTACAAAGACTATATCTACCTTGCGCCCACGGGGATTTTCAGGTTGCCCATCGGCACAACACAATGGGAATACCGGCAGCATAATGCCCTTTTTGGAGGCGGGGAGCTGAAAGCTGAACTTGCGATTACCAAAAAAATAAGCATTGGAGCAGGTATAGAATATATCAGAAATCACAACCTGGATACTGGTTTACCGCTGCCACTCACACCGCCGCTTTCTAAATTATTCAAAGCAGAGTACCGGGCAGGTCAGTTATTGCCCTATTTTAAAGACTTCTATATATATACAGAAGCACGTATTACCGGTAAACAAGACCGTGTTGACAGAAATGAGTTGAGAACTGAAGGCTTTACCATTTTTGAAGCAGGTATGGGTTGGCAAATGAATGTAAAAAGCCTTCCGCTTCATTTTCAGCTAAGTGGGCAAAATCTCGCTAATACGGTATATTTCAATCATTTAAGTCGGTATCGATTGCTTAACCTACCTGAGCAGGGGCGTAACATCAGCCTAAGCCTTAAGGTGCCTTTTACCTTAAAAACTCGTTAAAATTCATCACAAATTTGATATTTAGTAAAAAGCAAAGTATTATTGCAACATTGTTGCATTTAATACATAATAAAACCAAACAGATTGATATGAGAAAATTTCAGTATTTAATGATGGTACTAATGATAGCAGGGGTATTTATGGTGACCAGTTCCTGTGATTCAGATGATGAAAGTGTACGTGACCTTGATCCGCCAACCATAACCTTTGCCAATGGCCGCGATGCATTCAGACCCGAGCATAACGAAGTGCGCAGTGCGGGTACCGACCATATGCACGTGCGCTTTAAGGTAGAGGATGAATCTGGAATATTACAGATTCTTGTCGACATACACCACGGTTTCGATGGCCACAGTCATGCCAGAACCAGTGCTGATTTTGAATTTTTAAATGTAAAAGACATTTACAGCAGCACCGCGACAGAGACATTTTTGCGCATACCTGAAGGAGCCAAAAGTTTTAATGTGGATGGCAGTTTAACCGATATTTACTGGGGGGGACCAACTTCCAGAGTTAACGGTAATGTATTGGCCGGGCCTTATGATTTTATTATTTCGGCAACAGACATACATGGCAACCAGACCAGCTTTGCCGAGAATACTAATTATATAGCCACCTTTTATATTGAGCGGCCCTATGCGCCCCAGGTGACTGTTACAAACCTTGAAGATGGTGAATTGCATGGTGAAGAAGGGGAGGCTCTGGAAGTGATTGGAAGTATTTCCAAAAGCGCGCACAACATGGCTTCTGACATAAAATTTGTATGGATACGCCTGGCTGAAGAAGACGATCATGAGGGCCATAGCCACCGAACCAGCGGAGAAGATTTGTGGGAGCGTAAATGGGGACAGTCATCTTATCGTGAAGGAGCCGGTGGCAAATATTCAGGTCCTGATTTACCAAACACTTCCAGCCTCGACTTATCCCTTGTCTTGAGCGGTGATAATGCCTTAATCCTTCCTGATGAGCATGGCCATTTTGATTTGATCATCTGGGTAGAAGATGTAAATGGAAATGTGACCCGTAAGAAATACGAGGTACATGTAGATTAAAAAAGATTCAGTCAGGGGCTTCTTGTAGCCTAAGAGTCAATATTTTAATTATTTGTTATAAAGCCGTCTAATAATTTAGACGGTTTTTTTATTGTGTACATTTTAAAGTACTAAAAAGCAATAGTGTAACTTCAATTGAGCGATATTAAGTGGCTCTATATCAATATAATATACTTTTTTGAAGCCTCGATTCTTTACACAGAGCCTAATAATGGCTTAAAATGCGCATTAACCTTACATGCAAAGATGATTAATTCTGGGATGCAGTTGGCAATTAAAATACAGTTATATATATACTTATAAGTTAAAAAAATTATGCTTGAGAATTTTGTCATTTGATATATTATATATTCCCGGCAAAAATCTGATTTACAATGATTCTTAAATGTAAAAAATTCAACATAAGTGCATAAAAACCGTTAAATAAGCATAAAAAATTCTAAAAATATAATTAATATGACCAAAATAGGTAAAATAATATGAAAGTGATTAATATGCATCTATGATGCATATTGCTGTTCGTTGCAAAATGTTCTTGGAATTGTTATTATAATTTTATAAAAATGCAGATAAAGTGACATATAAAGCAATTTTGGTTAGGGCAAAAAGATAAATATAGGTTATTATAAAAGAAAAAAAATTCTATTAAAATGATAAAATATTATTCAAATACGTATATTTGATTACATTAATATTTTATTTACAACATATGAAAAAAACATTTTACCCCGCGAACGTCTTCAAAGGATTTGGAGTATTCGCCCTGGCTTTTGCCTTATTTTTCGCCTGTACCCAGGAGGAGTTGAATCTTATAGACAGCAGCTCCTCATCCGGAGATCAATTTATCGCACTTAGTGCTGGTCCTTTAGTAGATCCCGTGCTTGTATCGGGAAATCCTTTTTGTGCTGATTTAAGCATTAGTTATGAACTGACAAGTGGTAAAATTAATTATGAAGGGGGGGCCTTTCAAGGAACTTTTCCTGCTGGTTTTACCATAACCGTAACTGATAAAAAGTTTGTTTCCTGGAGTTATACTGATCCAACCGGCAAATATTGCCTTGATGGTATTTCAATTATAGTAAAGGGTGGGCCAAATGCCAACGTTTATACCTATGGACCAGGTATTGATGGAGATTCAGGCCTGAGATCCCCAGATGTTGGTGTTGGAAATATCGCTGATTTAAGTAATCTAAGCCTTTGCTATAATTTGGCAAAAGCTCCGGTCGCACCTGAGGTAGAAGGTGCTGAAGAATGCTATGATGAAGATCTGGTTCTGCGGCCTACAGTCGTGAGTGTTGAAGAAGGCGCTCATGTGGTATGGTATGATCAGGAAACTGGTGGTAATGTTGTAGAAGATCCTATACTCGACGAAATTGGTTCAAAAACTTTCTGGGCAGAAGCAGTACGTGGTGGATGTGTGAGCGCTACCCGATCACCAGCTACATTGACCATCTGGCCTTTGCCTGCAGCACCAATCGCATCACAGGATGAAGTTGAAGAATGCTTCGAAGAAGGTCTTGTACTTGATGCCCGTCATTATGTATCTGTTCCTGAAGGTGTTCATATAGTATGGTTTGATAAAGATGGCCATGAAGTTGCACATCCAACCCTTTCTGAAATCGGTTCGGTTACCTATTATGCACAAGCGGTAGATGAAAATGCTTGTGAAAGCGAACTTACTCCTATAACCCTTACTTTATTGGATTGCCCCGATGAAGAATGTTATAATGGCGAAACTGCATGGGCGGCCAATGGCAACGCTCCAGGTTCTCTGAGATATACCAACAGAGGCAACTGGGCCACTTATGTAGCATATGCAATGAAAACCGTAAATGTTTATGCCGGCCAAAACATTTTAGTAGGTACAGCTACTTTTGGTGCTGTTGTTGATGGTATGGTTAAAATCACGATCGAACTTGACGGTGCTAAATTTGACGAAGATGCCGGTGAAAACCTGAAAATCCAGGATTATGCAAAAGCACCATCCGGCAATCCTTCTCCAGGCTTGTTCGCTCATAAATTTTCGAAATCCGGAACATCTGCTGAGGTTTGGGTGCCAGCGAATCACTTCTACGGTGTACACATCGATGCACTGGTGAAAGTTGAATGTGCACATTAATTTTTGTAATACTTAATTAATTTATAAAAACCCGGTATATCCGGGTTTTTTTATGCTTTTCAGGTTTCGGTTATCTCACTTTTACCCGGGTAAAGTCTCCCTGAAATATGGAGGAAATACCGGATTTAGGTTTTTCATCAGAACCACTTTGAGTTTGTATTGAGGATTCCTCGGGGAAATGAGCAACAAAAAACCCCAAAGCTTTAAAACTCCGGGGTTTTTGATTAGATTATTTTGTGTATCAGAACCAGACGTCTTACAAAGTATCGCAGTTTCCTGCCAGACAGGCCAGTTCCTGTGCTGCCGTGGTATAGTCTTCTTCTTCGTACCTGTAAATCTTGCTGAAATCGATATTAGGGAATGCTGCCACCCTGCGATCGTATTCTTCCTGGGTGATCTCCTCGTAAGGCATCTGATCAAAGGAAGCATCAAAAGCAGGAAGGAAAGTAATACCTCCGATTTTATCCTGGTTCTCCCAGGTCCATTGTATGATATCGATCACTTCATCGGGTTTGTAAGTAATGGTTACACTGGGGTTATGCTCCGTATAGTGTATTTTATTTTGCAACCAGTATTCACATTGTTCAATCGCAGTTCGGTCATTACGCGTAATGGCTGACTCCGGTGATTTTACCGGGAAGTGAATAACGTAGGTATTGGCATTCTCCTTGGTCTGTCCGTTTTCTGGATCCATGGGCACACCAGCGTTTTTCAATACTTTAAATATGGGTGTATGCGCACCTACCCTTACATTTCTCACATAATACTTCGCCCAGCGTGCATGTAGGCCCGGAGAGCAGTTGAGTAATTGAGAAGAGTTACCTGATGGTTTCACACAGGTCACAGCCACTGACTGATTGATGCCAAGAATTTTAGATACCTTTTCATTGGTTTCAATAGCTACCTGACGCATGATATCCTGATTTTCTGCGAGCTGTGCTGCGGGACAATCCAGCTGTCCGTTGATATCTACCCCAAGCAGTCTTTCTTCTTCACAATTCATTCTCCATTCCTTGCGCAAGCCCGGGAAGTGGGTAGCCTTACTTTGAATGGTTCCCAATATGGTCGCCAGCTCTACTTTTTCTTTGAGGTCTTCTATGGTATCTCCATCACGGGCTACCGCTACAGAAAGATTACAGAACTGGAAGGGCCTCAAAATGATCTCACCACAAGGGTTGGTACCAAATACAGCTTCTTTTCTTCTTTCGGGTCGTGTATTAATGGCTGCCTGACGGTTAAATATACCTGGCTCTCCTCTTTCTGAGTTCACCATATCGAGTAAGAAGGTGGCGATTTCGGCCTGGGTAAGTTTTCGGTTTGGCCATACTGCTGAGTTGTTGGCATTCCATCTTTGTGGATTTTTCTTCCAGAAATCGCCGTCTTTGCAATGGCGCATTTCCATGTCGTTGTAATCAAACAGAGATATCATGGCAGTACGACGAACACCTCCTGAAACAGCTGCTGTGCCAATGGCACACATAATGTCGTGGGCATCGATAGATCGTAGGGTAGTACCCTGACGCGCCAAAATGCGTGCTTTGGCAAATTCAAACATCTGCTTTAAAGGTTCAGGGCCTGAAGCTCTGCCACCTTTAATTCGCAATACAGCACCAGCCGGTCTGATCAATGAATAATTAAAGATAATATCGCCACCATTAAACCAGGTCTCCAGGGCAATCCTCAGGGCATCAGCCCATCCTTCGGTGCTGTCTTCAATGACATAGTGCAAAGGCGCTTCACCTTTTTGTCTTTTTATACGGGGTAATTTTTCGATATAAGCATTCTCTACAGAGTACCCTACACCGCATCCGCTCATAGAAATGATCAAAGCTTCTACAAAGGAATCGATACTGTCTACCGGGAGATATGAACAGTTATATAAGGCAATATTGTTTCTTCGCGCTGCCGGACCTGCCATAGCCAAAAGACGCATGGAGGGCATAACTTTCATTTCGAGGATGCCATGGCGCAATCGCTCGTAGGTATAGGGCGTGAGGCGAAACTCTGATAATTCTTTCAAAAAATCAATAGTGCGATCAACGGTTTCCACCCAGGTCTCACGACGACCCTGTATATAACTGAATCTTGCGTATTTATCATAGAACTGGAATTTTTGTATTTGTGTAGGAAAGTATTTATCAGCTACTTCAAATGCTTTGCGCACTTCCTCGGGAACAGGTCTGTTTTCACGTACTTTTGCCTGCTCAGCCCTGTACAGAATATATTTTTTAGCAGCCTCAAATTCGCGGTTGGCCTGCAAAACCATTTCTACGATGTCTTGTACAACTTCAACAGATGGCTCAGGATATTTGGCAGATACTATATTAACCACCTGATCAGTGAGTTTTTGCGCATCGAATTTTTCCTTACCCATGCTCTTGAAGCAACGCTCTATGGCATTCTTAATCCTTTCTGGCTCGAAAGGCACCAATCTTCCATCCCGTTTTCTGATTTCAGCAGGCTTTTTAGCCGCCTTTTCATTTTTCTTCATAACTGTGGCCTGATTTTCATTATCAGGCTCGATTGTGGGTAATGTCTTCTTTTCCATTGCAAAAATATTTTAAAAATTCCAGGTTAATAACACTTAATAGTCATAAATCGTAAGAAGATGCTTTTGTACTTTTCAAATGAAACAAATAATGTCCCAAAATTATTTTCCCGGCAATGACAACTACAACTCCCACTGTTCTCAGACACAAATCAACACCGGACGGGACTGGCGGGCTTCACCACGATTTATTTCGTTAAACTATCTATTAGCATTTTTTAACACAAATTTCACTCAGCTTTTTTATCCACAAATTCATTAATGAATCTTTAACTAATTGAAATACATAGTTATATGACCCATTGGTTAAAGAGTTTATTCGGATTTGCGAATATTTGTGACACTTTTTGGACTTTTCAATTTATCTGTTTCAAAAATCTACAACCTTTTGTATTGTCTGCATCAACGATTTCTACATGTAAGAATTGTTGAGTGCCATAGTATCTAACGCTCTAAATAGATAAATCGGTAATTTATTGTAAAATTTCTTAATTTTTTTTATAAGTTGGGCTTTTCTGTTTTACCTTCATGGAATTGTATCATGTCAATAAAAAAATCTGCCTATAGTGCTGAAGAAGAAAGGGCCAATGTGCTGACTCATTCTCTCGGATTTGCATTGAGTATCCCGGCTACTTTTATCATGCTGGGAAAGGCAGCCGCTGAGCCGGATTTCCAGCGGATTTTAGGAGTTTTACTTTTTGGTACAGGCCTCATGATGCTATATGGTGCATCCACTTTTTATCATTTGTCACAAGAGGAGGGCCAGCGTAATAAGCGCAGGGTCCTCGACCACTCAGCTATCTATGTATTAATTGCGGGTACTTATAGTCCGATTACCCTAATCACTTTAAAGAACGAGGGCGGTATGCTCATATTTGCTGTTGTATGGTTCATTGCCATTGCGGGTATTGTTTTTAAATTATTTTTTGCAGGTCGCTTTAACCTTTTGTCCACCTTTCTTTATCTTCTGATGGGTTGGTTGATTGTGTTTAAATACCAGGCGATCTCAAATCTCTTATCCGATGCGGCATTATGGTGGATCGTAGCCGGTGGTTTATCTTACAGTATTGGCGTGCTGTTTTACCTCCTGAAAAATCTAAAATACAGCCACAGTATCTGGCATGTTTTTGTATTGGGAGGAAGTTTTTGTCATTTTATGGCTATTTGGAAACATATTTTGTAAAGAGGTAATTCTGAGTATTCATTCAGTAATTATTCATATTTTCCTTTTAATTACATAATAAGCAATGCAATTTTGCATAACAAACAGCCACAACAAAGCATGCCGGGATTTAATAGTATCTTCAGAAAATTTTTGCTTTGGAGAAAGCGGCATATCAGCGACTCCCGATTTATCATTGCCCTGAGTATCCTTACAGGCTTTACTGCAGGTATGGCTGCGATTATACTCAAGAAGTCTGTGCATTGGATTCAGGAACTACTGACTGGGGGCTTTATCAGGGAGTTTGGTAATTATGAATTGGTGCTTTACCCTGCTATTGGCATTTTTTTGGTAGTCATTTTTAAAAGATATATCCTTAGAAAGCCTATTGGCCATGGTATTCCCGATGTACTGTATGCCATTTCCAGAAACAGTGGGCAAATTCCATTGTATCACACATATAGTTCTTTAATTGCCAGCGCTATAACGGTTGGTTTTGGGGGCTCCGTAGGTCTTGAAGGACCATCTGCATCCACAGGAGCTGCTATTGGTTCCAATGTTGCCAAGGCGCTCAGGGTTGATTATAAACAAATTACTTTGTTAATAGGCTGCGCAACTGCCGGTGCAATTGCCGCCATATTTAAAGCGCCCATTGCCGGGATTTTATTTGCCATAGAGGTTTTAATGCTTGATCTTACCATGAAAGCCGTTATACCTTTGCTGGCGGCAAGCGCTACTGCGTCCATTACCTCATATATTTTTTTGGGTCATCGTTTTATATATGAAGTAAAGGTCCTGGAGGCATTTGAGGTGAACCAGGTTCCCGAATACCTGCTGTTGGGGGTACTCACAGGCGGTGTTTGCATCTATTTTAGCAAAGTATATACCTATCTGGATGCCTTTTTCAGAAGGAGGTTAAAAAACTGGGGACAGAGGTTTTTTGTAGGTTCTGTTACGTTGGGAATGTTGATTTTTTTCTTTCCGGCTTTGTATGGAGAAGGATATGAAGCGGTTTCTGCCTGCTTAAATGGTGATTATGCGTATATCTTCAATAATTCTATTTATTATGAGTACCGAAATAGCATGCCTGTAGTGATTTCGCTTTTTCTGGCCATTATTATATTTAAGGTGGTTGCTGCCTGTTGTACTTTTGGAAGTGGCGGTATAGGAGGTATTTTTGCCCCGGCCTTATTTATGGGTGCCAACACCGGTCTTTTTGCTGCCGGAGTATTGAATTATCTGGGAATTAGTGATATCAGCAGCAGTAATTTTGCATTGGTTGGTATGGCAGGGTTGATTGCAGGCGTAGTGCATGCCCCCTTAACAGCTGTTTTTATGATTGCAGAGACAACAGGTGGCTACAATCTTTTTCTTCCCCTTATGATTGTTTCTGCTATTTCTTACCTAACCATTCATTATTACGAAGACAATTCTATCTATACCCGTCAGCTTGCCCAGAGTGGCGATCTTTTCACGCACAATAAAGATAAAATGGCCTTGCAGATGCTGAATATGGAAAAACTGATTGAAACAAACTTTCTTACACTGCCAAAGGAAGCCAACCTTGGAGATGTAGTGCAGGTAGTTTCTAAATCAAAGAGAAATCTTTACCCTGTGATTGATGATGATGGTTCACTTCTGGGCATCGTACACCTTAATAATATACGCCATATTATTTTTAACCGCGAATTGTATGACAACACTCCCGTGAGTAGCCTGATGTATTATCCGCATAATAGTGTAGAACCGACCGACAGCATGGAGCGTATTGTTGAAAAATTCAATGAAAGTGGCCATTATAACCTGCCGGTCATTGAAAACAACAAATATCTAGGATTCCTTTCAAGGGCCAATGTATTATTGGAATACAGAAAATTGCTCAAGCGTTTCTCCGAGAGCTGACAGATAATACCTGATTTATTTTTAAAGCTATGGGTATCAAGGCTATAAAGAAGCTTAGAATTGATAATGGGGGCAGCCCACCCGGCCATTCCTGTGGCGTCGTCCATTTATGTATACTTTGCACGACAGAATGAATGGCGGTAAGTGCAAAAATACCATATCCGATTTCTTTCAGGTTGGGCCAGGGAATGCCTGCCAGCCTTTTGGCGGGCTGAAAACTGGCAATCCAAAGTATGGCCATCAATATCAAAGCCATTATTCCTGTTGAGTACAGGAAGACGAAATTCCAGGTAAATCCCCCTCTTGCTTCAAAAAAGTGGGGATAGTATTTGGGGGTGCTGAGAAATACACTCATTACAATATGACCAATGATCATGTAAAACCCCATCAGCCCGCAGCCCCTGAGTAGCAATTGCCGGTGTCTCGATTCTGCACTGATGTCGCAACGTGTCGGCATGATGTATGAATAAACCAACAATACCAATCCGGAAAAACTCAGTGATTTATTCAAGGTGAATAAAAAATATTCATTAACATCTAAACCTCTGAAATGGTGGTATCGGATATACAAATACACCATACTGGCACCCATGGTGAAAAACGTAATAAATGCCAGTTGCAATCGCTCTTTAGTTTCCATCAGTATAAAAAGTAATGTCCAAACTCTTCAGCTTTTTTAAGCTTCTCGGGAGTGCCAATGTCGAACCAGTGATGTGCGTCATCACGGTAGCCTGTCACAGGATAGGCCGGGGCAAGATCCAGAAAAACGTCTATAATCGAGAAAGCCTTACTCGTATCTTTAGTATATACGTTAAATATAGCTGGATTTATTACATAAATGCTGGAAAATCCATATAAATGTGTCACTTTTTTTTCAATTACGCATTTATGCTCTCCTGTATTAGGATTTTTCCAACCTGATAATTGCATTTTTTCATCAAAGACTAAATAGCGCGATGCTTTTCTCTTTCGCACACACAATGTCGCCATTGCTTTTTGGCTGGTATGAAAGTTGACCAGGTCAGTGAGGTTGATATCACTCAATACATCGGCATTATGTACCAGAAAAGGCTCCTTTTTATCGAAAAACCAAGAGGCTTTCCAGAGTCCTCCACCAGTGTTCAACAATAGGTCGCGCTCATCTGAAATTTGTATGTCAATACCAAAATTTTTGTGGGTTTCTAAAAATTCAAGAATAATATCCCATTTATAATGAATATTGATTATGATTTGATTAAAACCAAAATATTTCAGTTTTCGTATTACATACTCCAGCATAGGAATGCCATTGACTGGTGCCAGTGCTTTGGGTAAATCTCCGGTATACTCCCGCAATCGTGTGCCGAGACCTGCGGCAAGAATCATTGCCTTCATAACTGCGGTTGCTCTCTGTGGATAATTCGGATGATAAGTTGCTGTTGAAAACGCTGTTGCAGATGTTCTTTGAGTTTTTCTGCACAGAATACCGAACGGTGTTGCCCACCGGTACATCCAAAATTTACCTGCAAATGGAGGAACCTGCGCTCAAGATATCTTTCAACTGACTGATCGACCATTTGAAAAGCATTTTGTAAAAAGGTTTCAACTTCTTTTTCTTTTTTTAAAAATTCTACGACTTCAGGATCTTTCCCGGTGAGGATTTTATACGCCTCATACCGGCCGGGGTTATGCAGGCAGCGGCAATCAAAAATAAAGCCTCCGCCATTTCCACTTTCATCCCTGGGTAAACCAATTTTATAGGAAAAACTGTGAATGGTTACAGTAAGGGGTACCTGGTTTTTAAATACCTTTCCATATCTTTTGAGTTCGGGTGAATCGATCAATTGGTTGAGTACAGCAATGAGATGTGGCACCTTAACAGGCAGGTCAAGATCATCGAGTAAATACAGCAGTTGCTTCATTGCAAAGGGGATGCTTTGCAAAAAGTGGGTCTTTCTTTCGTAAAAGCCTCTAAACCCGTATGCACCCATAGCCTGCATGAGACGGATGAGTACAAAACCTTTATAATATTGACGGAATGATTTGCGATCGACAGGCTGCAATTTTTCCAGGGCATCCAGATAATGCTCAAGCATCTCTTCCTTCATTTTTTCAGGTATATTTGCTTTGGAATCATTCAGCAAAGAAGCCAGGTCATATTGCAAAGCGCCTTTTCTGCCTCCCTGATAATCGATAAAATACAGTTCGCCATTTTTGATCATGATATTTCTCGACTGAAAATCGCGATATAAAAAGTAATCACTTTTTTCTCCGAGCAGAAAATTTGAAAAAGTCTGAAAATCATCTTCCAGCAATTGCTCATCGAAGGAAATTTTGGCGAGTTTCAAAAAATAATATTTAAAATAGTTGAGATCCCACATCATCGATTGTTTATCAAAGGCAGCTCTGGGATAGCAATCATCATAATTGAGTCCTTTTCCTGCTATGATTTGCAGGCGGGGCAATATCTGTACTATTTTTTTGTATAGATTAATTACTTCTTCAGGCATTTCAGCATCTTTTCTTTGCTGTTGGATAAAAGCAAAGAGGGTAAGGTCACCAAGATCTTCAATCAGGTAGCAAACCTTGTCATCAGAAACATAATAAATTTCGGGTACGGCAATTCCCTGGCTTTTAAAATGTTTTGAGAAGTTAATGAATGCAATATTTTCTTTTACGTCTTCATTAATAACCCCCATAGCTGACGATTGAGGTCCGCTTATGCGGTAATATTCTCTATAAGAGCCTGATTGGGGAAGTTTATGCATATGCTGGACCGAAGAACCCGACCATTTTTCAAACATATCGCTGATTTTCAGCAGAAATTGATCTTTATCCATCACAATTTATCAAAGGTTTCTCCGCAAGATATTAAATCATGTCATTTTATAACCTATTCAGGAAGCAAGTTTTTCTTCATTAAAACAGCCTTTTCATTATATTGCAGGTCAGTTTTAATATGTCTTTAGATAATGTATTTTGAAAATGAAAGAATTGAAAATGCCTTTGGGCAGCAATAACATAAAAGGGTTTTTATTGGCAAAAATGATTCTGGCATGTTTTGTGCTTTACTCATGTGGAGAGGGAAAGAAAAAAACAGAAACAGCCCCTGTTGCGCAAAAGGCTCAGCAGCCTGTGGTGACTGAACCTGGCAAAATGGTTTATAATATGTTTTGCAGATCATGTCACCAGGCAGACGGTACGGGATCTCCGGGGATGTATCCGCCGCTCGATGGTACAGAAACGGTAAATGGGGATAAAGAAAGACTTATTCGCATTATCCTTGAAGGACAAAGTGGACCCATCGTGGTAAAGGGTGAGCATTACAACAATGAAATGCCTAAGATGGATTATCTCACCGATCAGCAAATTGCTGATGTTCTTACCTGGGTGCGTACTAATTTTGGAAATGAGGCAGATCCCATTGCTGCAGGTGAGGTTGCTGCAATGAGAAGTTCAATGTAAATTTGAAACAACAATTATTAAACACATAATACAATGATAAACCTGAATAAAATTTTCACATTTTTTATCGCTTTGGGCTTTGTATTTACATCTGTACAGGCTCAGAAAGTTGATTTTAAGATAAGCGATGAATCAAAAATGACCATAGACGGAACATCAAGCCTCCATGGTTGGACCAGTAAGGTAAACACCATAGAAGGTAAGGTTACCCTTGATGACAAGATGATATCAAAAGGTATTAAAAAGGGTGATAAGATTGAAAGTGTTCAGGTATCTATTCCGGTTAAAAGCATAGAAAGTCCGAGGGGCGCTGCAATGGATACCAAGACCTATAATGCATTGAAAGAGGAGCAACATCCCAGAATTAGTTTTAATCTTACAGATAATAAGGTTCTCAGCAGTGCTGGAAATGATTTTGAATTGGAGGCGAAGGGAAACCTGCAAATTGCCGGAAAAACACAGCCGGTTACATTGCTGGTTAAGGGAGCCAGGAAGTCAGCAAACAGCTTTTCTTTCAGTGGAAGTTATAAGCTCAACATGAAAGATTATGATATGGAACCACCTTCAGCCATGTTTGGACAAATTGTAACGGGTGAAGAGGTTACTGTTAATTTTGATATAGTAGCCGCGAAATAAAAATAAAAACCGGCGGCAAAATACAGCGTCGCATTCCATTTGACAATTCAAAAATAAATAGTAAATATATGAAACGTTTTTTGTTGATAATACTGGCCATAGGGACAATTGGTGTATTTGGATTCCTTCCTTTAGAAGAATCTAAAAAAGGTAATTCACAACCAGAAGGTTTAATGGCCGATTTTTTTTCCTATGAAGTAACAATTCCGGGAACAGAGGTTGTTTTCAAAATGGTGCCTGTGCAAGGAGGGACCTTCACAATGGGAAGTCCGGAAAATGAGCCGGGTCGCAAAGAAGATGAAGGTCCGGTGAAAGAAGTGAGTATACCTGCTTTCTGGATGCTGGAGACAGAGGTAACCTGGGATCTTTATGAATTATTTATTGATGCCGACCGAAGGGCATCTATCGAATATTTAAATGAAGAGATTAAAAGTGCGGCAGATGCTGTCACCAGACCAAGTACGCCTTACTTAGACCCAAGCTTCGGAATGGGTAAATATGGCTTTCCGGCGGTGAGTATGACACAATACTCTGCATTAATGTTTTGCAAATGGTTGAGCGAACTTACCGGCGAATTATATAGGTTACCTACAGAGGCTGAGTGGGAATATGCTTGCAGGGCCGGCACACAAACAGCCTACTATTTTGGAAATGACGTTGCTGAACTGAGTAAATATGCATGGTTCTATGACAACAGTAATGATAAATACCATGAAGTTGCCAGCAAAGAGCCAAACCCCTGGGGCTTGTATGATATGCATGGGAATGTAGCTGAATGGACTTTAGATCAGTATCAGGCCGATTTTTATGGTACGCTGAAAGATAAAATTCATAATCCCTGGCGCAGGCCAACCGCTTTACATCCGCGTTCGGCGAGGGGCGGTTCCTGGGACGATGATCCTGAACAACTTAGATCAGCCGCCCGCCTAAGCTCAACGCCCAACTGGCAGAAAAGAGATCCACAGATTCCCAAAAGTTTCTGGTGGAATACAGATGCACCATTTGTGGGCTTCAGGATTGTTCGTCCTGCTGAAACACCAAGTCGTGAAGATAAGGATTTATTCTGGATGAGCGTACTTGATGATGGTTGATCTCATTGTTTAAAGAATTTAATTGATTATAATTTTTTAATTGTGTAATTTGTAAAGTTGTTTGATACAAATACTATCAAGCATAAAACTCATTACTATCTGTATTACGAGGGAGCAGATAATCATAAACAATAATTTTTAAAAATGAATATTACAATCAAAAATGAAAGAGGGATCAATCGCAGAGATTTTGTGAAAGGTTCTGCTGTGGCTGCCGGTGGTTTAATGATCGGAGCCATGCCGCATGATGCACAGGCAAAAAAGGAGAAAAACAAAGTTTTAAAAATTGCTGTAATTGGCTGTGGAGGAAGAGGAGCTGGCGCCGCCGTGCAGGCTTTAAAAGCTGATCCAAATACAAAACTTGTAGCACTCGCTGATGCTTTCAGAGACAGGCTTGACTATTCGTTGGAGAACATTTTAAAGCAGGAAGATATAAAAGGCAGGGTTGATGTCCCTGAAAAAAATAAGTTCGTTGGTTTCGAAGCCTACAAAAAGGCCACAGATCTCGCTGATGTCGTGATTCTGGCAGCCCCTCCGGGTTTTCGGCCAGATCATCTCGAATATGCCGTAAAACAAAATAAGCATATTTTTGCTGAAAAACCTCTTGCGGTTGACGCTCCCGGAGTTCGTAAAGTGTTGGGTTTGGTTGAAGAGACTAAGAGAAAAAACCTGAATGTAGTCGTTGGATTGCAAAGGCATTATCAAACAGTATACCGCGAAACTATGAAACGCATTCATGGTGGAGAAATTGGTGAAATCGTTTCTGCACAGGCTTATTGGCTTGATGGTGGTGTATGGGTAAGGGAAAGAAAGCCCGGTATGACCGAAATGGAATATCAGATGCGTAACTGGTATTATTTTAACTGGCTTTGTGGCGACCATATCGTAGAACAGCATATACACAACATTGATGTAATAAACTGGGCTAAGCAGGCCTATCCCGTAAAAGCACAGGGTATGGGAGGTCGAGAAGTCAGAAATGGCAAGGAACACGGTGAGATTTTTGACCATCATTATGTGGAGTTCACCTATGAAGATGGAGCTATCCTCAACAGCCAGTGCCGGCACATTAAAGGTTGTGTGAGCAGGGTATCTGAAACCATTCAGGGGACCAAGGGACGTGCTGAATCAAACGGTACTATAGTGGATCTCAAAGGCAATGTAATTTACAGACATAGAGGTAAAGATGATCCAAATCCTTATCAGGTAGAACATGATGAATTGTTTGCCGCAATAAGACAGGGAAGCGTAATTAATGATCTGGAGAACGGAGCCAAAGCCAGTTTGTGCTCGATCATGGGAAGATTGGCGACATACTCTGGGCAGGAGATTACATGGGAACAGGCTTTAAATTCAGAAATTAATCTGATGCCCGACAGGCTCGCCTGGGACGCTTTACCTAAGGTATTGCCTAATGACGACGGATTCTATCCTGTTGCTATTCCGGGACAATCGAAAGTGATCTGATTTAAAACATCATATAATAATAAAAACGAGGCTGTCTTTTTGATTTAGCCTCGTTTTATTTTTTCGAAAAGAACTTTTTCCTGTTTGTTTTATATTTCCTGCTTTTTCCACACCTGCTTAAGCCAGTCCCGTATAATTAAAGGGTGAAATACTGCGCAATTCTTCTTTTACACTTTCTGATACATCCAGGGTTTCGATAAACTGTTTAATTTTCTCCTTAGTAATAGGTTCGTTGGTTCGGGTCAGGCCTTTCAACACCTCATAGGGGTCGGGGAAACATTCTCTTCTTAGTATTGTTTGAATCGCTTCTGCCGTCACTGCCCAATTGCTTTCGAGGTCCCGATGAAGTTCGATTTCATTCAGATCTATTTTTGCTATTCCTTTCATCAAAGACTTAAGGGCAATGAGGGTATGAGCTACTGGTACACCAATATTTCGCAATACCGTTGAATCGGTTAGGTCTCTTTGTAGTCTGGATATAGGAAGTTTTGCGGAAAGGTGCTCGAAAATAGCATTGGCGAGTCCCAGATTTCCCTCTGCATTTTCGAAATCAATAGGATTTACTTTATGTGGCATGGCCGATGACCCAACCTCGCCTTGTTTTATTTTTTGTTTAAAATAATGTAGAGAAATATAGTGCCACATATCCCTGCCAAAATCAATGAGAATGTTATTGATGCGCTTCAGGTTATCAAAGATGGCAGCCAGATTATCATAATGTTCAATTTGCGTAGTCGGATAACTCCTTTTTAATTCCAGGGTATCTTCTACGAATGATCGTGCAAACTCGTGCCAGTCAACAGAAGGAAATGCAACGACATGTGCATTCATGTTTCCAGTGGCACCACCAAATTTCGCAGGAAAACTCAGCATTAGAAAAGATGAAAACTGTACGCGCATTCTTTCAGAAAAAACCAGCAACTCTTTGCCCAGGCGGGTAGGGGATGCAGGTTGGCCGTGCGTTCTCGCCAGCATAGGTATTTTATGCCATTTTTCTGCACAGAGATCTATTTCAGCCATCACTTCTTCATAGTAAAAAGCCATTTTTTTCATGGCATCCCTGAGCAGTAAAGGAGTTGCTGTATTATTTATGTCTTGTGAAGTAAGCCCAAAATGAATAAATTCACTAAAAGCAGATAAATTGAGGGTATTAAATTTGTCCCGTAAAAAGTATTCTACTGCTTTTACATCGTGATTGGTGATTTTCTCTATTTTCTTAACCGCAAGGGCATCTGCTTCTGAAAATTCCTGATAAATTTTTCTGAGGTCAGGAAATATGGTTTGAGATACACGCTCCAGTTGAGGTAAGGGAAGTTTACAGAGGGCTATGAAGTATTCAATTTCAACCAAAACCCTGTACTTAATTAAACCATATTCTGAAAAGAAAGGTGCCAGTTCTTCTATTTGCTTTCTGTATCTTCCATCAAGAGGAGAGACAGACGTCAACTCGTTAAGTGTCATTGTATTTTTATTTATTTAAAAAAATTCTCTGCTAAAGCCATTTAGAAGGCATTTAAGAGAACATTGCCCGATGTGCATTCAAAATTAACCATTTTCCGGCAACTATTTTTTACTCATTATTGTTATTTATTGCAAAACACAACATGTACCTAGTTTTAAAAACGCACAATTCATATAAAACAACAAATTGTCATTTTTATGTTATCAAATCTTTTTAAAAAGAAATCAACATCTCAAAAGGAGCGTTACCAAGCATTCAAAGTGAGGGAAGTAAAAAGAGAAACGAATCAGGCGATAACGCTTGTATTTGAACAGAGGGCTAACGAATTTCCTTACAAACCCGGTCAATATCTTACTCTAATTTTAAACCTCGAAGGAGCTGAGCATCGCAGATCCTATTCTTTGAGTAGTTCACCTGATTGCGATCAACATCTTGCTGTAACTATTAAGCAGCTTGAAGGCGGTATAGTTTCCAATTATATTTTCCATAAGATTAAGAGCGGCGATACTATTAAAGTAATGCCACCTATGGGGAATTTTTTCCTGGATGCAAAAGCCGCATTGAAAAGAAATCTGATTTTTGTAGGGGCTGGTAGCGGCATTACACCACTTATGTCTATCATCAAATCGGCTTTGAAAAAAGAGCCACACAGTAAACTTGTTCTCATTTATGGAAATAAAAGTGATGAGGACATGATTTTCAAAGATGAGCTTGTTGCGCTCCAGGAGCGGAACCCCGGCCGTTTTGAGGTAATCCATGTATACTCAAGGGTTGAAAAACCAGAAAATGCCTATTCAGGCAGAATTACGGGCGATTTGATTTATGATTTAATCAAAACTAAAGTAGAGAAAACGAATATAGAGAATTCTGAGTTTTTTCTATGCGGACCTGCGGGAATGATGCAGGAAGCAAGGAAAGCGATTGCCGCCATGGGAGTACCCGATACGCAGGTGCATTATGAAAGCTTTGTGGCGACAACCGCTGAAGAGAAGCCAAAAGAAAAAGTTTCATCCGATTACCAGGTCGATATCATACTCGATGGTGAAAAGTACACGGTGCAGGTGCCGGCGGATAAAAGCATACTCAAAGCCGGACTTGACAGTGGTCTGGATATGCCTTTTTCATGTCAGAGTGGTATTTGTACCGCTTGCAGAGGTAAATTGCTTTCAGGTAAAGTTGAAATGGAAGAAGATGAAGGGTTAACCAGAGATGAAATCAAAGAAGGATATGTACTTTGTTGCGTAGGTCATCCCTTAACTGATGATGTAATTATAGAAATTGGCTGAAAGTGTCAATGCACTGCCAAACAGAAAGCCTGATAAATAAAGAATGCGCGCTTCATTTATCAGGCTTTATATTTTTATTAGATCGCTTTATTTAACAAACTTAATCTCAAACACATTGGTTTTTCCGTTTTCAGCAGCTATTCCCATTGCTGTCTGGTTGGTCATAATATCGCTGCCAAAAACATTGTGGTCATATATATGCGGACTCTGAAACCAGTTTTCTACATTCATATTGATCTTGATCAGATTTGAATTACTTTGCAGTGAAAAAGGCTCCTCCGTTTTCACCTCAAACCAGTTTTGAACATAACTCTCAATTACATTACTTAACCGGTAAGATGTTTTGCCACAAGTAGCAATCTGTTGATCAATTCTTCCATCTATTTTCATAACATATGATGAGCCCCTAAAAGTTCCCTCAAAAAAAAAGCCTTCAATTTTTGAAGGCTAATGTATTTATTGAGACAATTGAGTCTATTAACGTTTTAAACGCTGATCAGATTTTGATACCCATAAATGACATAAATGCTATGCCCATTAATCCGGTTAAGAGCATGGTAATACCTAGTCCCTTTAATGCATCGGGTACGTGCGAATATTTAAGCTTTTCGCGTATTGCTGCCAATGCAACAATGGCCAGCAGGAAACCAATACCAGAGCTGAAGCCAAATACCGAAGCTTCTGCAAGGGTATAATCTCTTTGAGCCATAAATAAGGAAGAACCCAGGATTGCACAGTTTACTGCAATCAAAGGAAGGAATATGCCAAGGGTGCCATAAAGCGCTGGAGAAACTTTTTCTATGATCATTTCAACCAGCTGAACCATTGCTGCAATTACTGCGATAAACATTATAAATCTTAGGAAAGATAAATCAACAGTAGCAAGCTCACCGCTGATCCAGGACAATGAACCTTCCTTTAAAATAAATTCATTCAGAAACCAGTCGAGCGGTACGGTAATAGTGAGTACGAATACAACTGCAGCGCCCAGACCTAATGCAGTACTTACTTTTTTCGATACAGCCAGATAAGAGCACATACCCAGAAAATAGGCGAATACCATATTTTCTATAAAGATTGATTTTATACCTAAGTTAATTAAATCCATTTCTCTGCGATTTTAATGTTCTACGTATCCGGTTTTTGTTCTCTGTACCCAGATGATGATTCCGAGTATAATAAAAGCACCAACAGGGGTTACCATAAGACCGTTGGTGGGGAAATTCTGAACACCGATGGCTTCAAAAACGTGGAATCCAAACAACCTGCCAGATCCCAGCAATTCCCTGAAAAAGGCCACTGCCAATATAATCCAGGCATAACCAAGGGCATTGCCAAGTGCATCTAATACAGAGTCATAAGGTTTGTTACCAAGGGCATAGGCTTCAAGCCTTCCCATTACAATACAATTGGTAATGATAAGACCTACGAACACTGAAAGCTGCTTATACATATCGAAAGCAAAGGCTTTGAGTACTTCGTTTACCAGAGAAACCAGAGTTGCAATTACCGCTAATTGTACAATAATCCTAACCCTTGATGGAATGGTATTTCTCAATAGTGAGATAGCAAGGCTTGAAAAAACCATTACAAATATTACAGAAACGGCCATGGTTAATGTTGGTTTCATCTGGGTGGTAACGGCCAGGGCAGAACAAATACCTAATACTTGTATGGTTATAGGATTATCCTCATTTAAAGGATCTGCTATTATTTTCTTTCTTCTTTTTGATAAAAGCGCTTCTTCTTGCTTTACTGCCGGGGTGGTGGCTGTTTCTGCACTCATAGTTTTGGCTATTTATTTAAGTTATCAAATTATTCAATATAAGCTACAATTTTTCCGTCTGCTGCCTTTTTGATATAAGATTCATAAAACTTAAGATAAGCTTTAAGCATATCATTTACACCAACTGCTGTGATTGTGGCACCAGAAAGACCATCTACATGGTGATCATCTAACCTGCTGGAAGGATTATTTTCTCCCTTCAACATGGTTACTGAAACGAGCTCACCAGATTCATTATACACCTTTTTGTTTTGAAAGCGGTTTTGTACTTCACCCTCTGTAATTCTGGCACCCAGTCCAGGGGTTTCAGTTTCGTGGTCAAATACTACGCCTTTCAGGGTTTTGAAGTCTGTATCTAAAGCCAGAAAACCCCAGATTGGACCCCAGAGACCAACGCCGTATACAGGAAAAATGTAGGCCAGTACATCGTCTTCTTTACCTTCTTTATGGTATTTGAAAACAGGAAATTTTCGTTTTTCAGGAGAAATCTTATACATACGTGCAACATCCACATCTTCTGCTATAACCGGCTGACCCGATTCATCTTGCTTTACTTCCTCTCCATTGATATCAACTACCAAAGATTTAATAACAGCATCATAGGTGGATAGGATATCATTGTTGCTCTTGCCTTCCAGACTCATTACTGCACCTAAGATCTGCTTTTTGGTATCAATTTCAACAGATTTTTGCTGTATGGGCCTTAACAATACAGAGGCAAGAGACAGTAATCCTCCCAAAACAATGGTGAGAATTACAGTGAATTTAATCACATAACTGTTAGACTGTGACACGGCTTAATCTTCTGGTTTTATTAGCTTTTACAATATAAAAATCAATCAAAGGAGCAAATACATTCATAAATAGTATTGCCAGCATTATTCCTTCGGGATATGCAGGGTTTACTACCCTGATTATGACAGTGAGTACCCCTATAAGAAATCCGTAAATCCATTTTCCAAGTTCAGTTTGGGAAGCAGTGACTGGGTCGGTAGCCATAAATACGGCGCCAAAAGCAAGCCCTCCCATTACCAGGTGATAGTGTGCCGGTATTAACATATATTCATTCACACCAACTGCATTAAAACCAAGGCCCATAGCCAGGGCTCCAGCAAAAACACTTACAATGATTTTCCAGCTACCTACTCCTGTAATGATCAATATGACAGCTCCAATAAGCGCCATAAGTGTGGATGTTTCTCCAATAGATCCAGGGATGAAACCCATAAACATATTATAGAAACTGTAAAAATCTGATTGCAAGACCGTATTGGTTTCTGAAAGTGCAGCTGTGACTGATTGTGTGCCTTTAGAAGAAGCCTCATAGGCTACAGCCAGGGGCGTGGCGCCACTATAACCATCAACTGTTGTCTTATCTCCAAGATAAGTCCATACTTCTCCTGAAATTTGCGAAGGGTATGCGAAGTAGAGAAAAGCTCTTGTAGTAAGGGCTACATTGAAAATGTTCATACCCGTTCCTCCAAATACTTCTTTAGCGATGATAACACCAAAAGCGGTGGCCAGCGCTACTTGCCAAAGTGGAATGGTCGTAGGGACAATCAAAGGAATAAGCATACCACTCACAAGAAAGCCTTCATTAACCGGGTGCCTTCTTATGGTGGCAAATGTAAATTCAATACCAAGACCAACGCCATAAGAGACCACGATAATGGGAAGTACCAGGATGGTACCTGTTATAAGCATTGGAATCAGGTCTGCTTCCTGGCCGGTTGCAATAAAATGCTGATAACCTGCATTATATATGCCAAACAACAAACAGGGGACCATGGCAAAGATCACCATAGACATCATTCTTTTTGTATCGTTGGCATCACGTATATGCGCACCTTTATGACCAGTAGTGGTCTCAGGCTGAAAGGCAAGTGTTTCAAAAGCTTCAAATACGTAATAGTACTTGTGCAGCTTACCACCTTCCTCAAAGTTAGGTTTTACACTGTGAATTATGTTTTGAAGAAATTTCATTATTTATCAACTATTTTTAAGTAAATCCAATCCTTGTCTTATTATGGCCTGTACATCATGTTTAGAAACATCCATAAATTCACACAGTGCCAGATCTTCTTCGATTACTTCATAGATGCCTAATGCTTCCATTTCATCGTAATCTTCGGCCATTATGGCTTTAATCAGATGGGTGGGAAGAATATCAATCGGTACTACTTTCTCAAAAGCGCCTGATTGCACAAAAGCGCGAGGTTCACCATTGAGGTTTGTATTAGGCGCATATGGTTTACTGCCATTCAGGAAAGACCATATACTGGCTACTCTATGTAAACTGGGCCTTCCAACTGGTGGCAACAACCACCCAAGAAATTTTTGCTGATCACCCTCAGGCAATACCGTAACCATATTATGGTAATAACCTATAAACCCATCGCTTTTTATTCTTTCACCTGTCAATACGTTTCCAGTAACGATTCGTACGTGATCTTGTTTGAGATTATCTTGCAGGAATTTTTTAACCGATGCACCTATGTAAGTTTTGTAATATTGGGGATTTGCAACTTCAGATCCGGCCAGAGCAATTATTTTCGAGGCATCGTATTTGCCATCTAAAAACAATTTACCAATCTGTATCAGGCCAAATGGCTGAATGGTCCAAACGACATCGCCCTTGTTAATTGGGTCAATAAAATGTATTTGGGTACCAACGTTTCCGGCAGGATGGGGCCCATTAAATTTGTGAATTTCTACGTTGGAAACCTTTGAGAAAATTTTTGGTATTTCCTCTGATGCATTCAGGCTTAAATGAACTTTACCGGAGGTGAATTTTTTAAGTACGTCTATTCCAGCCTGCAGGTAAGGTTCTTCACCCTGATGCAATACGTCGTATGAAGGGGCAAGGGGGTGGGTATCGAATCCTGAAATAAATATAGATTTTGGGGCTTCCTCAGGGTCGGCAACAATACCATAGGGCCTTTGAATGATATTTACCCAACATCCGCTTTTTAAAAGGATTTCTTTGGCTTTGGCAGTTTCAAGTTGTTGGATATCAGAAGTAGAATATTTTACGAAACTTTCAGAAACGATATCCTTATCAGCCAGGATACGGATTTCGAGAATCTTTCGTTTGTCACCTCTGACAATTTCAACTATTTCACCGCTAACCGGTGAAGTATACAATACCTCCTCTGTTTGACGGTCAAAAAACAAAGGAGTGCCTGCTTTTACGTTATCGCCTTCTGAAACGAGCAACTTAGGTCTGTTAATACCTAAAAAATCAGTAGGCTTTATAGCAAAAAGCTCAGGCTGACCTACATCTACAACCTTTTTATCGGCTTTCCCGGCTAGGTTCAGGTTGTACCCTTTTTTAATTTTAATGGTCTGTGACATTATTCAATAAACATCAGTTTAGGATCCGCACTTTATAAGAGCGCAAAAATAACCAAATTTTATTTTTCGCAGTGAATTTTTTAAGCTTTGTTGTTCTTATTTGAAATATTCTAATAAAACGCAAGTAATTATTAAATGGTTGGCACTTTATGTGTAAAAGATGCCACATGATCAGCTACTTTCTGCATTAACCACATAGGTGTAGAAGTGGCGCCGCAAATTCCTACAGCGTTCATTTCGTCAAACCAGCTAAGATCAATTTCATCAATATCTTCGATAAAATAGCTTTTTGGGTTTTCAGATTTACAAACGCTATAGAGTGCTTTTCCATTTGAACTTTTTTTGCCACTCACAAACAGAATAAGGTCATGTTCTTTTGAAAACTTCCTGAGCTGTGGCTCACGGTTTGAGACCTGTCTGCATATGCTGTCGTTGGCATCAAAAATTTCAGTTAAAGATCCGTTGGAATCCGTTTGAATTCTTTTTTCGATCTCATCTTTAATTTTATAAAAGCCCGCAGTGCTTTTGGTTGTCTGACTAAATAGTGTAACCGGCCTGCTAAAATCTATTTTTTTGAGATCTTCTTCATCGCTTACTATTATTGCATCTCCATCTGTCTGGCCGGTTAATCCGATTACCTCAGCATGACCGGGTTTGCCGTAAATAACAATCTGGCCATTTTGACGGCACATTTTATCGTAAGCATTTTTTACACGGTTCTGTAATTTTAATACTACAGGACAAGATGCATCAATTAATTCAATATTGTTTTGAAGGGCAATTTGATAGGTTTCAGGGGGTTCTCCATGCGCTCTGATAAGTACCTTACAGTTTTTCAATTCCTTGAGTTTTTCCTTATCGATGATGCGAAGACCTTTTTTTTGAAGCCTTTTAACTTCCATATCATTGTGAACTATATCCCCAAGACAATATAAAATAGGGGATGTTTCCATTTCGTCTTCAGCCATTTGAATGGCAAATTCCACACCAAAACAATATCCTGAGTTTTTATCTATGGTAATTTTCATATGGTACCTTTTTGGCTATTAGTCACTTTTCGGCGATGGCCTTAATAATTATATTTACTTGATCTTCAAATGTCAAATTACTGGTATCAATATTTATGGCGTCATCTGCTTTACGTAAGGGACTTTCCTTACGACTGGAATCCTTTTTATCTCTGTCTGACAAATTCTTTAGCACATCCTCGATAGAGATATATACTCCTTTTTCTTCCAGCTCTTTTTGTCTTCTCGCTGCCCTTACTTTTGCATCTGCCGTCATAAAAAACTTAAAATCAGCATCTGGCAGAACAACGGTGCCAATATCCCTTCCGTCCATTACTACCCCTTTCTCTGAGGTTCTGGCTATTTTTTGCTGCAATCTCACCATAGCTTTTCTCACCGGGAGTAATGCACTTACATCACTTACCAGATTAGCTACGTAGGTTGATCTGATTTCGTTTTCTACATTAATCCCGTTTAAATAAATTTCATTTTCCTGATTTACACTATTATATCTAAATGTTATATCGGTTTGTTGTAAAATATCTTCAACATCTGACAGATTGTTGAGGTCGATTTGATTTCTGATCATCTGCAAGGTTACGGCACGATACATAGCTCCCGAATCGATATATGTAAATCCCATTTTTTTCGCAACTGCTTTTGCCGTTGTACTTTTACCACATGCCGAATGCCCGTCTATTGCAATGGTTATTTGTTCCTTTGGTTTCATCTGTTTATAGCTTTTCTTTAAGTTGCCAGATGAAACTTTGCTCGGTAATAATCCTTACCATGCCCGTCCCGAAGTAACGATTTTCATAATATGTCGATTGTTTTATGCTCGGTTTCATAGCCGTTCAACAATCTTTTACGGGACATGGTATAGGTCCGCGTTTAGGTTGTCGCCTTTTTTTAGGTTGTTTTTTGGCAGCACAAGACATCAATCCAACAGATGCCAAAGCATATAGTAAAAATTGTCGCCTATTCAATGGTATTGGTCTTATTTTGCGACAAATATAGTAAGTTTTGATTTAATTAATCATTGAAAAAAGAGCCTGTTCCAATATACGGGGTTTTAATTGTAACTTTGGAGCAAAAATAATGATCATTGCTATGGAAGAAAAAATTAAAAAATGGATAGAAGAGATCAATAAGGAGATCGATAAATTACTGGAGAGTCAGAATACTTCCAGAGATTCGGTAAAAGAAGAAATTAAGCAAAGAATTGAAGAATTAAAGCGCAACAGGGATCAGCTGGAAACGTATTTTGAGAAATTCAGAAGTGAAAACAAGGAAAGCCTGGAAAACATAGAAAAAAGCCTTAAGGACATTGGAAAGGAGATCAAAGAGCTCTTTTCTCAAACATTTTCAGGCAAAAAATCTTCATGATCTGTAAATTCTTTCTCAAAACTTTTATACACCTTGCATGAATTATCTTTCAGTTGAATCCATTACAAAAAGTTATAACGAGAAACCCCTTTTTACAGACATTACTTTTGGCATTTCAAAGGGCGAAAAGGTTGCACTTGTCGGCAGAAACGGTTGTGGAAAGTCAAGTTTGATGAATCTTTTGGCCGGAAAAGATACCCCCGATGCCGGTCAGGTTGTGTTTAAAAAGGACCTTCGTATTGCTTTTTTATCTCAGAATCCTGAGTTTGATCCTACACATACAGTAAAAGATGCTATTTTTTCGTATGAAGACGAAAAGCTGGAAACCATATTGGCATATGAAAATGCAATACATAATACCCAGGAGTCGGCCAGCCTGGAAAAAATTATTGAGAAAATGGATTTGTTGCAAGCCTGGGATTACGAGGTGCAGGTTAAACAAATTCTCGGTAAACTGGGCATACATGACCTCGACGAACAGGTTGTAAAACTATCGGGTGGACAGAGAAAAAGAATTGCCCTGGCAAGTGTACTGATCAATCGCCCTGACTTTCTCATACTCGACGAACCTACCAATCACCTAGACCTCGAGGCCATTGAATGGCTTGAAAATTATCTTTCAGGAAATAACCTTACACTTTTACTGGTTACACACGACAGGTATTTTCTGGAGTCAGTTACCGATCAGATACTGGAAATCGATCAGGGGCAAATTTTTGTTTACAAAGGAAATTACAGTTATTTTCTTGAACAAAGGGCACTTCGTCAGCAACAATTGAGTACAGAGACCGAAAAGGCAAGAAATCTGATGGTTAAGGAACTCGACTGGATCAGACGCCAGCCTAAAGCCAGAGGGACAAAGGCAAAATATAGAATTGATGCCTTTGAACAACTGAAAGACAAGGCAAATCAAAAACATATGGTTGCTGAAGTACAGATTGCTACCGGTATGCGCAGACTGGGAAAAAAAGTTCTGGAACTTGAAAACATTGTAAAAAAATGGGATGACCAAACCTACATCAATAAATTTAGCTATGTGTTTAAAAAGGGAGATAAAGTTGGTGTCATTGGGAAAAATGGAACAGGGAAATCTACCTTTCTCAATATTATCGCAGGGATTGACAAAGATTTTACCGGAGTTTACGAACTGGGAGAAACAGTAGATTTCGGCTACTATAAGCAGGAAGATCCGGGCTTTGATGAAAGCCAGCGGGTAATCGATATTGTAAAAGAAGTCAGTGAAATAGTAAGCCTGGCCAATGGCAGCAGTATATCAGCTTCACAATTTCTGCAGCATTTTCTTTTTACACCGGAAATGCAATATACCCCGGTAGGTAAGTTGAGCGGAGGAGAGAAAAAACGACTGCAGTTACTAATGGTGCTCCTAAAGCAGCCCAACTTCATTATTTTGGATGAGCCGACCAATGATTTAGATATTTTTACCCTCAGTGTACTGGAAGATTTCCTTATTCAGTTTGAGGGAATATTGCTAATAGTAAGTCATGACCGGTTTTTTATGGACAGACTTGCTTCTCATTCTTTTGTATTCAATGGAGACGGCCGAATTGGTGATTTTCCTGGTAATTATTCCCAATACCGGGCATCTATAAAATCTGCAGATGAATTTATATCGGCAAAAGGTGCTGGTAATACAAAAAAAGATGATAAACCGCCTGAAAAGTCTGTAAATAAAAAGAAATTGAGCTTCAGGGAAATAAAAGAACTCGAGCTTATTGAATCAGAAATTCAGTCTCTTGAAGAAAAAAAACAGAAACTAATACAATTGCTTAACGAAGGCAGTACTGATCACAATGAATTAATGAGCTGGTCCAGTGATATAGAACACATCGATGAGGAAATCGAAATGAAAACCTTACGTTGGATTGAACTGGAGGAGAAGAAGGATTAAAAGCTCAAAATAAAAGAGGGGCCACCACAGCCCCCCTTTCAACATCAACCAAACAACCAAAAAATTTCTTTATGAAAACCGATGTATTAATAACCGGCTAAATCCTTTTATCTCTATCTAATATATACGTTTGTTTTGAATTCTTGTGCATTTAAATCAAAAAATTTTTATAAGGCAAATTTTTTAGCGACTATCCATCAAAAAAAATCAAAAATTTTTTTAGAGCAGACCGTTAAAAAATTTTCATGTAATAAATAGCTGTGAAATATAACATAAGTTATTCTGAAAGTCCTCTCTATAGCCATTTATTGCCATTTGTTTATACGAGGGCCTCACTGAAAATAGGTTTCACATTGCTCAACTTTTTTTGTATTTCCATCTTTTATGAGACCAAAGCCAGGTCTCTGGTTGGGCTATAATATCCTCTTCAAGTTGAGTAATATACTTATCAATAAGCTGATTATCTGATGTATACGGAGGTCTACCTAGCAATTTCATGGTTAGTTTGTACCTTCCGGTTTTCAATCGGTGCATTGAGATATAGTAAACCGGAAGCTGCATCATTTTTGCTATTTTAAAAGGTCCTTCAAAAAAGGGGGTATCCTGATTCAGAAAAGTTTTCCAGTATGCTTTGTCGACAAAACGAGGGGTTTGGTCGGAAATAATTGCGATATATCTCAAAATATTTTTCCTTTTAACAACTTCCTTAACAAGACTCCTTTTTTCTATAGGATAGGCGCCAAATCTGCTTCTTAAGTCAAGAAAAAATTTGTTGATTCCGCGGTTTTTTATCTTCTGATACACCGCATCAATAGGGTGCGAAACGGAAATGCCACAGTAAGCGAGTATCCATTCCCAATTGCCCTGATGTGAAGTAAGTACAATTGGAGAACTGCCATTGTTTATCTCTTCAATGATTTTTTCCATGCCGCTTGCATCAACGCGTTGTTTAATTTCTTCGAACTCGATAGTAGGGGTTTTAATAATTTCTACAATAATTTGCGCAAGGTGTCGGTAGAATTTTTTGGCGATTTGATCAATTTCATCAGTATTTTTATCGGGAAAACTGTTTCTTAGATTTTCCTTTACAACCTTTTTTCTATAAGCGGTCAGGTAGAATAAAAAAATGTAGACCACTTCTGACAAATAGTACAGGATTGACAGAGGTAATTTTGATAAGAGTCTAATAAAAATCATACATCTTTAGTTCTGAACAAGATAGTTTTTCTGACAAAGATGATGAAAAATATGCAAAGGATTAAAGTAAAAAAGGCAGGGAGTTGATCCTGCCTTTAAAAAATACTGAGCCATCTGGTTTAAGTGATCGGGGAATTGCTATAATAAATATGTTCAGATACTGGTTTTTTTGATAATGCGGTTGGCCTGCACTACTTCAATTATGAGTTGCTCGCTATGTGCAATTCTCGAAAGATCATACATCTTGACAAATCCTTTAGTACGTGAAATATAATCTTCGTGAATCAGCTTGTGGCTGTGGTCATATATCATGACTTTAACAGGTTCAATTTTTTCGCCTTTAACCACTACCTCCAGCATTTCATTATCCTTTTTAGTAATAAATACTTCAGCTGAAGGAAACACAGGGGCTGAATAGAAGATTGTTTTTGAAAGCACCCCATCTTTATCAATTAGTTCAAACTGATACTGCCCAAAGGACAATTCTTTAAAATCATAAATGCGTTTAAATGATCTTTGTTTATTGAGCTGCTCACTTATTATTTTTTTTCCCTCTGCATTGTAAATATTTATTTTTACCTGACAAGGCCCTTCTTTGAAATAAATCAATTCATAGCGGCTTTCTCCAGCGGGTATCACTTTTACCACTTTCTGGGGAACATCATATTTCCCATCTCTGGCAAAACCAGTTAATGACGCTGTGAGCACTATGCCCACCATCATAAATTTTAACAAATGTTTCATTTTTCGAATTGTTTTTTTGGTTGGTTTGTTTTTTGACTTTGCAAATATATACTTATTTTATTGAATAAAGTTTAAAAATACCTTAAATAAATTATGACAAAAATATATATAATGTTAATATGTTGATAATATTGTAATTGCAATAGGCCTATTGCAATCATATTGATGGGTTTATAATTTTTGGGCTTTATAGAATTAAATTATACAATAAAATGAAAGGAGAGGCATTTTTGGTTTTTAGTGCGCAGAGACAAAAAAAACCGGCATAAAGCCGGCTTTTATTATCGGGTGAAAGACCGGACTCGAACCGGCGGCCTCCAGAGCCACAATCTGGCGCTCTAACCTACTGAGCTACAATCACCGTTTATTTGGGAATGCAAAAATACTTGTATGGTTCAATATTCCCAAACAAAGCCTGTATATTTTATTTACCGGGTATCGTTAATAAGGAATAAATACCTATTTTGCAGCCTCATTAATGAAGACTTAAATATTCAGAATTCATGGAGCAAATGAGTGGAGAACAGAGAAGAGAACATCAGCAGAAAATTAAACGGGTATTCGAAGAAGTTGGAAAGGTTGTTGTCGGGCAGGAATATATGGTGAATCGTTTATTGATAGGCCTGTTCACACAGGGACATATTCTTCTTGAGGGTGTGCCAGGGCTGGCAAAGACCCTGACCGTAAATACCCTGGCCAAGGTATTGAAACTAGATTTTCAAAGGATACAATTTACTCCGGATCTTTTGCCTGCTGATTTAATTGGCACTATGATTTACAACCAGCATGCGTCTGAGTTCCAGGTAAAGAAGGGGCCAATTTTTGCCAATCTGATACTTGCCGATGAAGTAAACCGTTCGCCGGCCAAAGTTCAATCAGCATTGCTGGAATCTATGCAGGAAAAGCAGGTTACCATAGGTGAAACAACATACCCTTTAGACAGACCATTTCTTGTACTTGCTACCCAGAATCCCGTTGATCAGGAAGGCACCTATCCGTTGCCCGAAGCCCAGGTCGATCGCTTTATGATGAAAGTTTATGTTGATTATCCATCAAAAGAAGACGAACTGGAAGTTATGCGGCGTATGTCAAATATGTCATTTAAATCAGAAGTACAAACCGTACTTTCCAAAGACGATATCTTTGCCATAAGAGATGAAATCAACAGTGTTAAGATCTCAGAATCACTGGAAAAGTATATTATTGAGTTGGTTTTTTCCACAAGGAGGCCTGAAGAATATAAATTAAAAGAATTGTCTCATTATCTTATGTATGGGGTTTCACCCAGGGCCAGCATATATTTAAACCTGGCAGCCAAGGCTATGGCCTATTTTGATGAAAGAGAATATGTTCTGCCTGAAGATATTAAAGAAGTTGCACAGGATATTATGAGTCACCGCTTAATTCTCAATTACGAAGCTGAGGCTGACGGAGTGAAGAGCACGGATATCATTGAAACCATTTTACAAAAAGTACCAATAACCAAATGATACTGTAATCAGGTGCCAGTCATTTTATAGCTTCAGAATTCTCATCTGAAACTATTTTACACATATAAAAAAATAAAGGCGAATACCGTGTGATACATCGCCTTGTTTAGGTTATAATTGATGATTAAAAGATATTTCTTAACTGGAAGTGATTCCTTCATCTTGCGGTGCTTTAAGTTTAGCTATACGAAAAGCTTTTCTTTCTTTGTATCCGCAATAGTCACATTTGTAAAATTTCATTAATTCACCTTCTTCGTTGGTAGTAGGGGAGTCAATAATTTCCTCTTTTACTACTTTAAGTGTTTGATAGTTACATTCAGGACACTGAAGAGCAATTAAATGACCAGCGTATTTTTCAATTTTGGTATATCCGGTTTCTTCATCAATCCAAACATCATAGTCTACAGAAAAAACATTCTCTTCTGCCTGCATACCTTCATCCAGATACACATCTTCTTCATCTTCTGTTAATAATTTCATGGGCTTGCCAGACTTGGGTGATATCCTGGGTGTATAACGAAGCTTTTTTAACCTTTTTTCCACATAGAAGGGATAGTAAAACTTTAAAAGGTTTGAAATGATTACACCTATGATTAAACCCATCATAATAGTAACAAATGCCCTTACCGCAATCCAGACGAGCTCACCACCAATAACCAGGGTATTTATAAAAATGCCCAGGGCAATCAATAAGGTTATCGAAGCAGCCCATAAATAATTAATTTCATTTCTGTTGATATAATCGTACTTCTTTTTGTATTCGCCAAGCGAAGACAATTTTATGTAGTAGTAGATCAAAATGAATGCAGTTATAGCAAACAACACATACGAGGCCATTCTGCCCCATAGATTCCAAAATTCCAGGTTGAAGTAATCACTCATAGTCAGTAGATTATTATATCATACAATTAAATTCCTGTGTAAAGATACAGATTTTTCAATATACAATGGAGGCTATGTAATTTAAGGAAAATAATTATATTTTACAAATAATGCACAAAATCCTAAAAAAAGCCCAAAAAATTATTTTTTGCCTGAAAAAAACAAAAAAACCACTTTAAAAAATAGTAAAATATTTTCATCTGAGGGTATTTTTCCATGTAGCGTATTTGTATTTTTTTAACTAAAGTGAGCGTAAAATAAACGCTGTCATCATCGTGTACAAATGAAAACGGGTAGTTCCTCCCTGAATGCTATGGTTTTTATTGGGATAATAGAATGATTCAAATTGCTTTTCATGCTTAATAAGTGCGTCCTGAAGGTGTATTGCATTTTGAAAATGTACATTATCATCTCCGGTTCCATGAACCAGCAGGTATTTACCTTGTAATTTACGTGTATGACTTAGGGGGGAGTAGCTATCGTAACCTTCTGCATTGTCCTGCGGTAAACCAAGATATCTTTCTGTAAAAATGGTGTCATAAAAACGCCAATTGGCAACCGGTGCTACTGCAATGGCAGCTTTATAAGTATCTGCTGCTAAAAACAAAGCCAGTGACGACATATATCCGCCATAGCTCCAGCCCCAAATGCCAATTCTTTCGGGGTCTACATAAGGGAGAGTTTTGAGATATTCCACCCCCTTTAGCTGGTCTTCCAATTCTAATTTTCCCATAAGACCATAAGTAGCATGTCCAAAAGAAACACCACGGCCATTGGTGCCTCTGTTGTCAATACAGGCAACAGCGTATCCAAGGCTTACGAGGTATTGATGCCAGTCGCATCCTGCCCATTTATTCATTACAAGCTGACTACTACCCGGCCCACCATAAACATGAATGAGCAGAGGCAGCTTTTTTTCCGTGTTTATTTCTGCAGGTTTGAGCAGGTACCCAAACAAAATACTTCCATCCGCTGCTGAGACCTCAAAAAATTCTTTATCCACCATGCCATACATCTGGGTTTTTGCTTTCAGTTCCTTATTGTTTAATAAATTCCTTATAAAAACCCCGTCTGCTTTGTGTAAGTCCTGTTGCTGAGGCCGGGAAATACTGCTGTGGCTGTCAATGTAGTATTTACAATCAGGACTCATATCTACTATATGTACTCCATCTGTATTACTAAGTCTTTTTTTTTGGTTTGTATCCCATTGAATGGAATACAAATGTCTTTCAAGGGGAGTTTTTTCTGTGGATGTGTAGTAAATAATCTTTTCTTTTTCATCGATACCCACAAGTTTGTCAACCTCCCAATTTCCCTGGGTAATCTGTTTTATTTGTCTGCCATCTGTGCTGTACAGATATATGTGTTTGTAACCACTTTTTTCACTGGTCATTATAAAGTGTTTTCCATCCCGGAGATATCGAAGGTCGTCGTTGTCGGTAAGATTGACATAGGTTTCGGCAGATTCTGACAATACAACTTCAGCTTCACCGTTTTGCGTGTTGATATGGAGAAGGTCTAACTGGTTCTGCAGCCGGTTCATTCGTATTACAGAAAGTTGGCGGGCATTGGGAAGCCAGTAAATGCGAGGCAGATAGATATCGTTGTTTTCTCCGGTATCGCACAAGAGATTATTGCCACTTTCGAGATCGTGGATATATACTTTTACTATGGCATTTTCTTCTCCCGCCTTTGGATACTTAAATCGATAATCAACCGGATACAGCCCCCCCCAGATTTGCATGTTGTATTCTTTAACATGTGATTCATCAAATCTCAGGAACGCTATTTTTTTACTATCGGGCGACCATTCAAAGGCCTTGGTGAGATATAATTCTTCCTCATAGACCCAATCTGCCGATCCATTGATGATTTCGTTGAATTTACCGTCTTTGGTTATGAGAGTAGTTGATTGGTCATACACATTATATATATAAAGATTGTTTTCTGAAACATAAGCTACCTGCCTGCCATCAGGGGAGAAAGTGGCATAAGATTGCTTTTGGCTATGCCCTAAGGGAAGAATGCTTTGTGTGCTGATGTCATATATGTAATGATATGCTTTGGTAGATCTTCTGTATATGTTTTCAACATCAGTAGCAAGTAAAATGAGCTTTTCATCATTGCTGAATGTGTAGCTCTTTATTACTGGAAGTTTGGGGGTTTTTGATGGTCTTATTTTTCCGGTATGTAAGAGCACATCCGTCTGCTTACCTGTAGTAATATCGTATTTCGCAATGATTTGATCGTCAACACCATTAAGGTTTTCAAGGGTAGTGTAGTATTTGCCATCACGCATCCAATGAATTCCTGAAAGGGATTTAGAACTGAAAATGTTCTTTTTAAAGATGTCTTCAAGTGAAGGTGTACTGGTTTCTGCATGTTGAGAGTGTAGCTCATCAGATGAAAGCAGAAATTGAAAAGTAAGTACTCCAATTAAAATATTGAGTCTGGTTATATATATAATAGAGTTCATTCTCTTAGCTATCTAAAAATGATTTGACTTTAGTAATACAATGATTGGGGCATTGAGATATTAAGATTCAGATATTTCGCGAAAAAAGTTTTCCAGGATTTCAATCGAGGTTTCCTTTTGCTCAAACATTGCCATATGGGCTGTATTTGGCAATATATGTGCCCTGCCGGCTGGCAAAATCTCCGACATCTTTTTGGCAGCTTCCAGGGTTACACTCATGTCGTTTTCACCGGATATAAGCAGCGCTTTGTGGGATGCATTTTTTAATAATTCATAAGAATCGGGCCGGTCACGCATGGCCGCTGCATATTTCTGAACTGATTGTGGGCCTGTCTGTAAGGCTTCGGCCCTGAGCCTTTTCATAACCAAGGCAAACTCTTCAATCCTTTCAGGATGAAAAAGTGAGGGGATAAAGGTTGGAATAAAAGCAATTACACCTTCTCTTTCAATAAAATCTATGAGTTTGGTTCGATTGTTTTTTTTCTCTTCCGAATCTTCAAATGCAGTAGAATTAAACAGGCAAAAACCATTCATTAAGTTTGGTTCAGCTCTTTGCATGGCAAGTGTTATATAGCCACCAAGCGAATGGCCTACCACAATACAATGATTTATACCCAGATTTTTTAACCATTCAATTAAATTGACGGCGATACCATTTATAGAAACAGCACTTTCAGGAAGGGTGCTTTTACCAAAGCCTGGCAGGTCTGGGCAGATTACTCTGTAATTTTCAGAAAATTTCTCTCTGAACTCATCCCAAAGACCATGGGTTTCGCAAAAACCATGTAAAAAAATTACCGGATATCCTTTTCCGGATTCAACATAAAAAATAGAAGACATGAGATATTCTATTATAAATATTTCACTTCCTGCGGTTTTGCCAGGCTATTTTCAATGCCAGCCATTAATGATTCCCGATCAAAACCACATTCTTTATACAATTCATTAGGTTCGCCATGCTCAACAAGCTTATCGGGCACGCCAAATCTTTTTATTTGTGCGGTATATCCGTTTTCAGCCATAAATTCGAGAACGGCGCTTCCAAAACCTCCCATCAGACAACCATCTTCCACAGTGATTATTTTCTTAAAATTGCTGAAAATATCGTGCAAAAGCTCTTTATCAAGGGGTTTGACAAAACGCATATCATAATGTGCAGGATGTAAACCTTTGGCTCCAAGTTCATCACGCATTGAAACAATCATATTGCCAACCGGACCGAAAGTAAGTATTGCAAGGTCTTCTCCATCAGAAATTTTTCGTCCTGTACCTACCGTAATTTCTTCGAAAGGTTGTTGCCAGTCGGCTGTTACACCCTCTCCTCTGGGATAACGTATGGTAAATGGACCTTTTCCAGGCAGCTGAGCAGTATACATCAGATTTCTGAGTTCAGGTTCATTCATCGGAGATGAAACTACCATATTAGGAAGACATCTCATGTATGCAATATCGTAAATGCCGTGATGTGTAGCGCCATCTGCGCCAACCAGTCCTGCTCTGTCCAGGCAAAAGACCACTGATAGATTTTGCAAACAAACGTCATGAACTACCTGATCAAAAGCCCTTTGCATAAAGGTACTGTAAATATTGCAATATGGAATAAGTCCCTGTGTTGCCAGGCCTGCAGAAAACGTAACTGCATGTTGTTCGGCAATGCCCACATCAAAAGACCTCTCGGGCATTTCCTTCATCATGATATTGAGTGATGAACCCGATGGCATTGCCGGGGTAACACCCATAATTTTTTCATTTATTTTAGCAAGCTCAACAATTGTATGACCAAAAACTTCCTGAAATTTCGGAGGCTGAGGCTTGTCGAATATTCTTTTTCTAATTTCACCGGTGAGCTTGTCAAATTTGCCGGGTGCATGCCATTTGGTTTGGTCCTTTTCTGCCAAAGCATAACCTTTACCTTTTTTGGTAACGCAATGAAGTATTTTAGGACCGGGTATATCTTTAAGATCACTGAGTACATGTACTAAATGATCAACATCGTGACCATCAATTGGACCGAAATATCTTAGATTCAATGATTCAAACAAATTGCTTTGCTTGAGTAACATCGATTTAATACTGTTTTCAAACTTGGCAACAATATCCTGTGGATTTGTTCCAAACATACTAAGCTTACCCAGGATATTCCATACTTCATCTTTTATCTTATTGTAGGTATGTGATGTAGTAATATCGGTAAGATAATCTTTAAGAGCGCCAACGTTGGGATCAATAGACATGCAGTTGTCATTGAGAATTATGAGCAGATTAGTATTGCTCACTCCGGCATGGTTCATGGCTTCGAAAGCCATTCCTCCTGTCATTGCGCCGTCACCTATTACAGCGATGTGCTGACGGTCTTTTTCGTTTTTGTAATTAGAAGCCACAGCCATTCCCAATGCCGCTGAAATAGAAGTAGTAGAATGGCCAACACCAAATACATCGTATTCACTTTCTGATCTTCTCGGAAAACCTGCTATTCCGCCATAAGTTCGGTTCGTATGAAATACATCCCTTCTGCCCGTAAGGATTTTATGTCCGTAGGCCTGATGCCCAACGTCCCAAACCAACAGATCTTCCGGCGTATTAAATACATAATGCAGGGCAACGGTAAGCTCGACTACACCAAGACTAGCTCCAAAATGACCGCCATACACCGAAACCGTATCGATGATAAATTGACGAAGCTCAGTGGAAAGTTGTGTTAATTGAACTTTATCTAGTTTACGCAAATCATGCGGATACTTAATGGTCGATAAAATTGAACCTGGCTCTGTAAGCATTTGACTCAGTGTTTAGTGATTTCTTAACAACAAAAAAAAAACATTGTTTGAAGGATAAGTTTTAAAAATACAGGTGACATTGTTTCGCCTTTTGGTTTCACACATGATCATAGACTCTTTATTTTTTGTAAATCAATGTTTTATACTATGAAAAAACAATTTTTTACTTGCGATATTTATTTGAGTTATGGCACGGCAAAGTTACATTTTTTTTAAAAGTGAAAGCTTAAATTGCCATTTAAATAATATCTTTGAGGTCAGTTTATCGTTTATTGTAATCAGAAAACCGGTCAATCCTTTATATTTTGAGTTTCGAAGTTAAATTACCGCTGTTTGAAGGTCCTTTTGATCTATTACTTTTTTTCATTGAGAGAGATGAATTGGATATCTATGACATTCCAATCTCAAAAATTACCGATGACTTTCTGGGCTACCTGCATCAGTTGGAAAAATTGAATATTGAAGTAGCCAGTGAGTTTATTTTGGTAGCAGCAAAGCTAATGAGGATAAAAGCAAAGATGCTTTTACCGCGCCCTCAGCTTGACGAAGAAGGCAATGAAATAGACCCAAGGGAGGAACTTGTAAGACATTTGCTGGAATATAAAAAATATAAGTCTGTCGTTGATGAGTTTGCACAAATGGAAGAAAACCAGTTGTGTCGTGAAAAGAGAGGTAATATCCTGAAGGAGATTCGGCTGTTGTCTGAAACAGTAAATGTTGAAAGTGAACTTCAGGATCTGGACTTGTACAAGCTAATGCGGATTTATCAAAAAGTTCTGCAGCGATATGATTTAGAGCAATCAAAACCCACCCATCAGGTTGTTCCGTTTCCCTATACCATTGAAGAACAAAAAATTTTTCTGATAGATAAACTTGTACAAAATGGTAGAATGTCATTTCTCGAGATTGTAAGTTTACAAAAAGATAAGATTGCGATAATTTTTAACTTTTTAGCTTTGCTTGAACTTTTACAACTTAATGAAGTGCATTTAAGCCTTGGAGAAGGCTTTAATAATTTTTGGATTACTCATACGAAGGGAGAATTTGTGAGCTAATGGATCTGGATACCAAAAAGATTTTACAAACCCTTAATCCTAATAAGGTCTGGCTTCCGGTTGCTCTTGGACTGGCAATTGTAGTCTATCTGTTTATTAGTGATCCTGATATCACACTGGACAAATTGAGCAATATTCAACAGGCAAGACCTTGGCCATTATTTTTGGCATTTTTGGTATTAATTGCCCGAGATGCCGGTTACGTTTACCGGATTCGTCTAATTACAGACCAAAGCCTTTCCTGGACGAGCAGCATTTATGTTATCATTCTCTGGGAATTTTCCTCTGCTGTAACACCTTCTATTGTCGGTGGTACCGCTGTTGCGGTTTTTATCTTATGGAAAGAAGGCATCAAATTGGGAAAATCACTGGCTTTTGTGATGCTGAGTGCAATTTTTGACAATTTATTTTTTGTAATTGTCGCACCTATTGCTCTTCTTCTTGCGGGTAATGCTATTTTTCCTTCATCTGCGATGGCAGAAAATGTACTGGGAAGAAGCCTTACAGCGCTGTTTTACACTTCTTATACACTGATTACTATCTATACCTTTGTCATGGCTTTTGCTCTGTTTTTCAGGCCAAGGTTATTTAAATGGATACTTATAAAAATTACATCTTTAGGTTTTTTGAGAAGATGGCGATATGCTGCCTACGAGAGGGGCAATGAGATCCTTTGGGCTTCAGCACAACTTAATGGTAAAAAAGCAGGATACTGGATTAAAATAGCAGTTTCTACACTTTTTATATGGGCAGCCAGGTATGCAATGGTCAATTGTATTATTGCTTCTTTCAACGGAGATTTAACCATTTTTGACCATATATTGGTTTTTGGAAAACACGTAATTTTGTGGATCGTAATGCTTATATCTCCAACTCCCGGGAGCAGTGGTACCGCAGAATTTTTCTTTCCCATGTTTTTCAGGGTATTTCTGGAAGAGAACTCTGTGTTGGGGAGTTTGCTTTGGCGCATTCTTACCTATTACCCTTACCTCCTACTTGGGGCAATCTTTTTGCCAAGATGGGTTAAATTGGTGTTTTTAAATAAAAAATCGGCCTAAAAAAAATAGCCCCGGGGTGATTAAATGCCAGGGATATCTTTTAAAGGCAGTAATTTTTTATCAAAATCTTTCAGTCATCGAAAAGAAAAAAGAAGATTCAATTGCTGCATTGGCATCAGAATCAGAACCATGTACGGCGTTTGCTTCAATGGATTTGGCAAATAGCTTACGGATGGTTCCTTCAGCTGCCTCTGCCGGGTTAGTTGATCCAATCAGTTTCCTGAAGTCTTCTACCGCATTGTCTTTTTCAAGAACCATAGCGATAACAGGGCCTGACGACATGTATTTGCAAAGATCGTTGTAAAATGGTCTCCCTTTATGTACTTCATAAAATTGTCCAGCATGCGCAGGAGTCAATATGGTTTTTTTTGCCGCAACTATTCTATACCCGGCTTCTTCTATCATTTTGATAATTGCCCCGCTGTTACCTGCTGCTACTGCATCGGGCTTAATCATAGTAAAAGTGATGTTGTTTGCCATTTGCTATTAAAACTAATTAAATGATTCTGCGCAAAATTATAAATAGAATTCCATTTTGGCTAATGAAACAATGTCAATGCTTTGAAAATAGGCAATTAACAGAAAAAATACAGCTTTTTGTTTTTACAATTTTTATGTGCAGTTTTGCAGATTATTTACAAGGACATCCCTTGACTTTACAATGCAGCAAATACACTTATTCAAAAAACTGCTATTAAAACCGCAGAAAACTGTAATTACTACTCACCATAAACCTGACGCAGATGCATTGGGCTCTTCCCTGGGACTTGCAGGGGTACTCAAAAAGCTGGGTCATGAGGTTTCTGTCATTACACCTTCTGATTATCCTGACTTTTTGGCTTGGATGTATGGTAATGAGGAAGTTATAAATTTTGAAAATAACAATCAGGATAAAGCTAAAAAACTGGTAAGTGAGGCAGAGCTTATTTTTTGCCTTGATTTTAACTGTTTAAAGCGTATTAATTCCCTTGGAGAGCAAGTTGATAAAGCCGGAGCGATTAAAATTCTTATAGATCATCACCTTGAACCAGACCATTTTGCCAATTATGAATTCTGGGATGTCAGTGCAGCGGCAACCTGTCAGATTATTTACAATTTGATAGAAGAGCTCGAATTACTGGATTTAATGGATACGCAGATTGCAGAATGCCTATATGCAGGTATTATGACCGACACAGGTCAGTTCAAACATCCCAATACCACCAAAGAAGTGCATCTGGTCAGCGCAAAACTAATTGACCATGGTGTAGATGTGAGTAAAGTAAGTAATCTGATATACGACAACAACAGTATTGACCGTTTGAGATTTACAGGGTATATCATTAGTCAGAAAATGACTGTGAATGCCGAACTCAATACTACATATTTTGTCATTTCTGCTTCAGATCTCAAAAAATTCAGGTCAAAGACCGGAGATACAGAGGGGGTGGTAAATTATGGTCTTTCTATTCGCGGTATGGTATTATCAGTATTGATTATTGAAAGGGAAGATGGCGTAAAACTATCCATGCGATCGAGAGGTGAATTTTCAGTCAACGAATTTGCCAGGAAGTATTTTAATGGCGGGGGACACAGAAATGCGGCCGGAGGTTCTTCTGAGTTATCACTTGCCGATACTGTCAACAAATTTGAAAAGCTCATTTTGGAGCATAAAGATGCATTAAGTTTAAAATTCAATATATAAAATCATGTACAGTAGTATAAAGTTAGTATCGTTTGCCCTGGTGTTGGGCTTTTTGTTCAGTGCCTGTGGCGAAGGAAAATTTAAAGAGGCAAAAGAAGGCTACAAAATTTCATACATACAAAAAGGAAGTGGAGAAAGCCTGGATGAAGGAGATTTGCTTATGATCAACATGTCATACAAAGACAGCAAAGACTCCCTTATATTTTCATCTGTTGATTCAGGTGATCCGGTAGTAATTCCTTACAACAAAGAAGCATGGGATGAAGCAGGACAATTATATGCGGCATTCAGTGTTCTCAAAAAAGGAGACAGTGTAGTGTTAAAAATTCTGGCATCTGATTTATTTAATAAAGCGTTCAGAATGGATACACCTGAAGAATATCCACTGGATTCTTATTTTACTTTTGAAGTAGGGGTAATAGATATAATGGATCAGGAGGGCTATGCTAGCTTTGAAGAAAGAAAGAATGAGGCACAATTTGAAATCGATCAGAAAAAAATTGATGATTATCTGTCGCAAAACAGCATTGATGCAGAGAAAACGTCTTCAGGCTTGTACTATCTGATAGATAGCGAAGGAAGCGGACCTAACCCTTCAATGGGTGACGAAGTATCTGTCCATTACAGGGGCACCCTGCTCGATGGCACTGTATTTGATAGCTCCTTTGACAGGCAGGATGAGCCATTTACTTTCCCAATCGGGCAGGGTATGGTTATACCTGGTTGGGATGAAGGAATTGCCCTTTTGAAAAAAGGAGGAAAGGGAAAACTTTTCATTCCTTCAAAACTGGCATATGGATCCAGAAATATGGGTACCATACAACCCAACAGCGTCCTCATTTTTGATGTGGAGCTAATAGATATTGCAAGGAATTAACCAAACAATTGTAAATATGAAGGGAAAATCAGTTAGAAATTTTTTGATCTTATTTGTTTTAATCAGCATTCCATTTTTGCAGGGTTGTCTCAAGAATGACGAAGCCTATGATTTTAATGCTGCCCTCAATCGCGATAACCAGACCATTGACAATTATTTGTCTACCAATGGCCTGACCGCAATAACCGATCCTGTATATGGCGTCAGGTTTTTTTATGAAGAAGAGGGCGAGGGCATTAAAGCAGTAAATGGAGATGGTGTTAAAATGAAATATTCTGTACGCCTTCTCGACGGAACAGTCATTGAAGAAAATAAAACTGCCACTTTTAGAAAGGGAGCAAGGGAAGTTATCGACGGCCTTGAAATTATGATGATACTTATGCGTACGGGTGACAAAGTGAAAGCCTTTGTGCCTTCGCCCTATGCATATCGCGATCAGCAGCGAGGCAGTATTCCGCCAAATTCTATCTTGGTTTTTGATCTGGAGATGACTGATATATCGTATGGCAGCTACGATTTTGATGGTCTGATGCAAATGAATCAGGAAACCATTGATTTGTTTCTCGATAGTATTGGGGTAGAGCCCAATATTGATCCCAGAAGCGGTTTGCGATTCGTAACTACCCAGATAGGTTCAGGTAATGTTCCAAATTTGGGTGATGAAATCATGGTGCGTTACACAGGAAGGGTTATGAATAGTAACCGTACTCTTGCTGAAAATCCATTCGACAGCAACGTGGGATCCGGAGAACTCTTTTCATTTGTTTTTGATTATGGCTCTGTAATTCAGGGATGGGATCTTGGCTTCAGGTTTTTAAGCCCCGGATCTAAGGCAACTCTGTATATTCCGTCACCTCTTGCTTATCGAAATCAGGCAAGATCAGGTATACCTGCAAATAGTATACTGGTTTTTGATGTTGAATTCGTAAGATACAATCAACAGCAATAGGAAGTCACAAGTAATTTATTATAGGGCTGGCGCATAGCGTCAGCCCTTTTTTTTTAGAGACATTCAATAACACCTGTGGTATGATTCCAGGCTTAGCAAATTATTTTAATTGCTGCTGGTTTGATCTGAGCTTCAATGCTGTCAGTTTCTTCAATAATTTCACCGTCAACTTGTAAAACTTCTGGTTTGTCAAGGCGGATCAGGGTTTTTTTGCAGCTTATTATTTTCAAATCCTTAAATTTAAATAGAGCATTTTCATTAAATACAGAGTAAAAAGCCAGTAATACTCCTTTAAATGAAATATTTTTCACAACGCATAGTTCTATGAAGCCATCATCTGGCTTGCCAAGTGGGTTGATTACTGCCCCGGTGCCATACTTTTGAGCATTGGCAATTACGATCATGTAACTTTTACCTTTATAAAATTTGCCATCGGCAATAAGGCGGTATTTAAGTTGTCTCTTATGCCTGAATTCCTTAAAATATTGGCGAAGGTATCCCTTGAAACCTCTTATCTTTTCCTGCTCAAAACGTTTAATAACCTTTGCATTAATGCCTATATCGCTCATATGAATGGCAATGTGTTGGTTGTTTATTTGAATGACATCAATAGGCCTTACGGTTCCTTTTAGCAGGATTTTGAAGGACAGCCTGATTCTTTCCCGTATTCCAAAAATTAAGAGCATATCATCTTCCCTCGGAATATCAAGTTCCCTGGCCATTCCATTTGCTGACCCCATGGGAATCAGGCCTACAAGATGCCCCGTTTCGAGCGCAACTTTACACACGAAATTGAGTGTCCCATCTCCACCCACAGCCACAAGGACTTCAACCTTTTTTTTATTCAGCAGTAAAATTAGATTTTCATAGTCCTTTTGCCCGGTGGTGGTATACGTTTCATAAGACAAGCTTTCTGTATTTGCGATCTCATCCAAAACTTCAAAAAAGATTGTTTTGTCATATGCGCCGGAAATAGGGTTTACAATAAACAGAAATTTGCAGAAATCAGTCATATAATTTTAAAGCGTATAATCAAAAAGCCGTTTTAAAAGGCAAAACATAACCTTTGCAAGAGTAGTAAATCTCGAATTTCATTCAAGTGAATCCGGTACACAATAAGCCCATTTCTTAGTTTTTTCAGAAAGTACCTGCCAATGTGATCTGTTGTTTGGGTTATGCCTGGGATCATAAATATAAAATTCTACTTGTTGTATCGGGTTTTCATGGCATTTGGCTTTAAATATAGTTAAATTCGCTTTTAGAAATGAAGGCATCAAAAATTATCGCATATAGAGGTTTTGGAAATGGTCAGCGCATTATTGTAGCAGGGCATGTATTTCGAAAGCACAGGGTATGGGAATTAGATCCAAGGCATAATAACCTTCAAAATATTCGCCAGACCCTGAGACGATTCAGGGCCAGACCATTGGGTTTTGCCAATCTTCAAATTGAGATTGCAGGAATAAGCCGCAACGTTCCAGCTGATGCCATGGGGTTTTTTGCCACAGCCGTAAAGGGTCAACACCTAGCGCCAGGTTGGTATCCTTATAAAGTGCATTCAGAAACCTTTGGAGAAATTGAATCAGAATTTTTTATACCTCATAAGCATTCAACTGGTGTGATATCGGATATTGACGACACTCTGCTCGTCTCTCATTCTACTCGTATTATGCGAAAAATGGCTTTGGTTTTGTTTAGAAATGCTTATAGCCGCAAACCGGTCGCGCAGGTACTCAAATGGTATCATATGATAAGAGAGCTTAATGAGGGCATGGTACCAGAAGATTTTTTTTATGTTTCAAACAGCGAGTGGAACCTCTATGACTTTTTACGTGACTTTTTTGATATCAACGGATTGCCAAAAGGAATATTTATGCTGAGGGACCTGAAAAAAGGCCTGCGCGATCTTATTAAGACCGGAAAGCCAGACTCAGGTCATAAAGAAGAGATGATACGATTTCTGTTGGAATTTTTCCCTCTTAAACCTTTTATACTTGCAGGAGACAGTGGCCAGAAAGATATTGATATTTATTCCCATATATGCAAAGCTTACCCCAGTCGTATCAAAGGGGTAATTATACGCCAGATTTCTTATAAAAAGACTGACCCCCGCCTTGAGACTTTTCGTACTTTTCTGGCAGACCTCAACATACCATTTATGAGGTATCATTGATCAGGAAAGTACCGGGTAGAAGCATGCATGTTGCCTTTTTCGGTAAATTATCATGTCTTTGGTACTCTCAGCATTTTGCAGTTGAAAGAAACGCGTACGTACAACTGGCAATCTATAGAGACACTGTTCAATGTTTTACAACTCGATTTTGTATTATTCTGTGTAAGTTCTTGAATATATAATCAATTAAGCTGATTTTTTTATGCAACAGGGCTATAATGTGTTAATAATACACATTTGGTTAACATGTAAATTATATACCACTAAAAGGCTTTATATCTAACCAGATATAAAGAGAAGGTTAATTGAGATTTTATATACACCCCGTTATTTTATAATTTACCACAATGTATTTGTTAAAACCTTAAAATACGCATTTAACAGGTAGTACAAAAATGTCAATAATACATATTCAATAATATAAAATAAGTAATTAAATAGTTTATTATTATAAAAAGTAAAATAAAATAGATAAAGAAATACAGTAAAAAAAATTAATTGAAAAATTTTATCATTAGCACATACTTTCTATATTGTTATAAAATTGCTGACAGAAATGCTACGTCAGTCATTTTAGTTGATCACATTATTAATCGTAAAAATTATGTTAAAATCACTACAAAGTATGCTTATGTTATGCTTGTTGTTTTTTGCAACAGGAGCAATGGCACAGACGGTTACCGGTCAGGTAACCGCGGCCTCGGATGGCATGGCACTGCCAGGTGTATCCGTGATTATTAAAGGTACTTCTTCGGGTACCGCTACCGATGCAAATGGGAGATACAGTATTAATGTATCTGGCCCATCTACTGTGTTGGTGTATTCCTATATTGGTTTTCAGGTTGCTGAAGTCACTGTGGGATCGCAATCTGTCATAAATGTGAGCCTTGTTGAAGATGCTACAGAGTTGACAGAAGTGGTTGTTACGGCTTTGGGTATGGAGCGTGATACCCGGGTATTACAATATTCGGTGACCCAGGTTGACGGGGATAATTTTACCCAGGCCAGAGAAAACAACCTTGCCAATGCCCTCGCGGGCAGGGTTGCCGGGGTTAATGTCTCCAACGTAGCATCAGGTCCTGCCGGTTCATCCCGTGTTATTATTCGGGGAAATAAATTTTTACAGGGCAATAACCAGCCATTGTATGTAGTGGATGGTATTCCTATGGACAATTCCAATTTTGGCCAGGCGGGTGTATGGGGTGGTTCAGATCAGGGAGATGGTATGACCAGTATCAATCCCGATGATATTGAGTCGATTTCTGTATTGAAAGGTGCGAGTGCTGCGGCACTTTATGGAGCCAGGGCAGCCAATGGTGTCATTAACATAACCACCAAGAAGGGAGCCAGACGCAAGGGCATAGGCGTTGAGTTTAATTCAAATTTTGTCTTCGAGGAAGCCATGGACTTTACAGACTGGCAGACTTCACACGGCACTGGAGTTATGGTTGGCCCTACGGTTGCATCAAGGGTGGCTGAAGTGCCTCAGAATACTCAGCAGGCCTATGATCGTACACTCAGCGCATGGGGGCCAAGGTTCAATGGTAGTCCGGTGATCCAGTTTGATGGAGTCAGCAGGCCATATTCCTATGCGGGCAGCAACTGGAACCGCTTTTTTCAAACCGGAACTGCCCTTACCAATACCCTGGCCTTAACCGGCGGCAGTGAAACCCAAAATTTCAGATTTTCCATTTCAGATCTGCGCAGTCAGGCTGTAATTCCCAACTCGGGATTCGACAGGGTTAATGTGTCTTTTTCGACAAATTCCAGATTTGGACAGAAGCTTACCTTTACTTCTAAGTTTTTGTATTCGAATGAAAATGCACTTAACAGACCTCGTTTGTCTGACTCACCTGGTAACGCAGTACAAGCTTTAATGAGATTACCTGGTAATATCAATGTAAATGATCTCAGGGGAGATCCCAATAAGTTGGGCGCAATACCCGAAAACACCGACCCTTCCTTATTGCAAATCTGGGGAAAGATTCCCGGAGAGGAGTTTCAACAAGGCAACAACAACTGGAACCAAAATCCATGGTGGGTTGCACATCAGTTTATAAATACCGATAAGCGTGACCGTCTTATCGCTTCTGGTGCTTTGAGATATAATGTAAATGACTGGTTGTATATTCAGGGTCGTGCGGGTATGGACTGGTTTACCAGAAGAAGGACGGAGCTGACACCTCAGGGAACAGGATACAACCGACTTGGAACCATTGTAGAGTCTGAAGACAGGGTACGTGAGATTAACCTAGAATGGACCATGGGTGCCAACCGTGACTTTGGGAAATTTGGCATAAATGCATTTGTAGGAGGTAATAAAATGCACCGCAGCAATGAGCTGATTGCTGCACGTGGCGATGGTTTTTCAGTACCATTCTTTCAAGCTATTAACAATGCCCAACAGAGAAATTTTAATTATGGATTCAGCGAATGGGGCATTAACTCGCTATTTGGCTCCGCAGAATTTAGCTATAGTAATTTCCTTTATCTGACAGCAACTGCCAGAAACGACTGGTTTTCAGTGTTGAACCCTGAATTCAACAGCATTTTGTATCCTTCCATTGGGAGTAGTTTTGTCTTTTCAGATGCGATCAACATCCTTCCATCATGGTTGACATTTGGCAAGCTCAGGGCCTCATGGGCACAGGTTGGCAATGTTGCCATTAATCCTTATCAGGTTTTGTTGACATATCGTCTCAATGACAACCCTCACCTAGGAAGGCCAATGGCGACTTTTGCCACAGCTGGTGGGCGTTCAGGGACTATCCCTAATGCTAATCTCCAACCCCCAACCTCAACTGAAACAGAGATTGGTGTGGACTTGCGTTTTTTACAAAACCGAATTGGTCTTGATGTAACTTATTATTCCCAAAAAACCACCGATGATATTTTGAATGCGACCATATCTAATGCATCAGGTTTTGGCAGTACCCTGGTAAATATTGGACAGATTCAGAACAGAGGTGTCGAATTTCTGCTAACAGCTACCCCCATCCAAAAAACCTTTAGCTGGGATGTTGCTTTGAATTTTGCCCGAAACCGAAATGAAATTGTGTCGCTGATCGATGGTCAGAATGAGCTGATTATAGAAGAACCCCGAACCAGAACGGTTTTTATCAAACACATAGTAGGGCAGCCTTTCGGCGCTATTACAGGTATTACCCAGATGCGCTCACCAGATGGCCAACTTGTGTATGATGCATTAACAGGAGCGCCTATTACCAACAATCAGTATGAAATACTGGGCAATGGTGTACCTGATTTTACAGGTGGTTTAACCAATACATTTTCCTATAAAGGCTTTAATTTGGACGTATTGCTTGACTTCCGTTCTGGGGCTGATATTTATTCAGGAACCAACGTGCGAATGACACAGTGGGGTTTCCACCAGCAATCTCTCATAGGACGTGAGGGTGAAGCGCCACTGAGAAGAAGTGGAGTATCTATTTCAGGAACTGATGAGTCCGGGAATCCGATTTTTGTGCCTTTTGAAAAAGATTATACCCCAGGTGAGGCCCAAAATTACTGGAGCCTGCTGGGTGAAAGAGCACAGGAAAACTTTATGTACGATGCTTCTTTTATTCAATTGAGACAATTGACTTTCGGATACAGTTTCCCGCAAAAAATGTTAATCAAGACGCCATTCAATACACTGATGTTATCTTTTGTTGGAAGAAACCTGGCGGTGTTGTTTAAAAATACTGAGAATATACATCCTGAATCTGGGTATTCCAGTGGAAACGGGCAAGGTCTTGATTATTTTGGTATGCCTTTCGTCAGAAGTTATGGATTTAATTTAAGAATGACATTTTAATGATTGAAATCATGAGAATCCTATATAAGTTAACAATTTTGTTTTTGATTGTACTGATGCCGATGGCATCATGCGACACAGAAAGACTGCATGGTTATAATATAGACCCCCAGGCAGTTACTGAGGTTAATTCAAATTTCCTTTTTACAGCGGCTCTTTTAAGTACAGCATCTGGAGGTGCATCAGGTGATAACCGCTATATCGACTGGCGCACAAACATAGGAATGTGTGCTTATGCCATTCAGCAATTGGCCAATGCAGGCGGAGGCATTGCTCCCGGGGATAAATACACTATGAACTTTGAGACCAATGCAGCTCCTTTTGAATTTATGTATGGTGATGTACTGAAAAATGTAGCTGAAATCATGCGAATCACCGGCCCTGGTGGGTTTGAAGAGGGGAGAAGGCAGAACATGAGAAATGTATCCAGGATTATACGCGCTTTTTCATTTCACAGACTGGTGGATTATTACGGGCATGTACCATACTTTGAAGCCAATACCGGGACGTTGCCAGGGGGTACATTTTTTCCTAAATATGATGATGGAAAAGTAGTATATACAGAAATTCTGCAGGAGCTTGAGGATGCTATCAATTCTTTGAATCCAGGCTTGCCTGATGAGGGCTTTTCAAATGCTGACCTTTACTATAATGGTGACATCACTAAATGGAGGAAATTTGGATATTCCCTTATGCTCCGTATGGCTATGAGGGCATCGAAAGCCGATCAGGCACTCGCAAATACTTATGTTACAAAGGCAGTAGCAGGTGGTGTGTTTACAAGCAATGCAGACAATGCCTACGTTGAAAAAGCAGAAAACCCGGGTCTTTGGGTTAATCAAAATGGCATTTCAAGGGCATTTTGGCCTGGAGATGGTGGTCAACCCGCTTTCCTCAGCAAGACACTTATCGATTGGCTAAAAGGTACTGATCCAAATGATATAAGTGATGATGATCCCAGATTAATGATACTCTCTGGTGGTATTTTCGCCTGGAGCCCGACTAATATTATAATGTTTGACAACAATCCCTTGAATCAAAAAGGCATGCCAAATGGTAAAGACCAGGCTATGCTGGATGATATCGAAGGCAGACAGGTTATTATGGTTGAAGAGTATTCTCAGATCAATCCCAAGCTGCTTGATAGGGATGAGCCCTACATGATCATGAACTATGGTGAAATAGCGCTACTTCTCGCTGATGCCCTTGTAAGAGGTATAGGCACTGGCATACAAGGCACAGCCCAACAGCACTATGAAGCCGGAGTAAGGGCCTCTATGCAAATGTATACCTTGTATGATCCATCCTTTGTGGTTACAGACGCCCAGGTAAATGCCTATCTCGCTAACTATCCTTACAATGTTTATAAACCTGCATTGGAAATGATCGGTGAACAGCTTTGGGTAAATAAATTCCTCAATTGGTGGGAAGCCTGGGCTGACTGGAGAAGAACCGGTTACCCAACCTTAACACCAACCAATTACCCGGGTAATGAGACCAATGGGCAGATTCCCAGAAGATTGATGTATCCACTGAATGAAGTGGGAGGAAACCCCAATTTCACAAATGGAAGTCTTAATCCGGACTTATTTACTACCCGTGTTTGGTGGGATGCACCTTGATAAAACCTAAAATATCAATAAAAAAAGCTGCGCCATGATTCGTGGATTGCAGCTTTTTTACTTTATTTTTACTATCATCTTATGAGGTTGTGAGTTATGAATAAAAAGAAAAATACCGGGAATAATATACCTGTTTTTTCAAAGATTGTTATCTCGCTTTTTGTGCTTATACCTGTTTTATGGATTTCTGCCGGAAACCGTACTAAGCTCTTTGAAAGTATTTCTCCTCAAAAAAGCAAAATCAGGTTTGCCAACATGCTCACAGAAACCCCAAAAACAAACATCCTCACTTATGAGTATTTTTACAATGGCGGGGGCGTGGCTATTGGAGATATCAACAATGATGGACTGGATGATATTTACTTCACAGGAAATATGGTTCCAAACAAATTGTATTTAAATGAAGGGAACTTCAGGTTCAGAGATATAACAGAAATCGCAGGAGTAGGTGGTAAAGCAGGTTGGACCACAGGTGTAACTATGGTAGATGTCAATGGTGATGGCTTTCTTGATATATATGTGTGCTATTCAGGAAAAGGAGAGCCTGACGAAAGACGAAACCTGCTATATATCAATAATGGAGACCTGACTTTCAGTGAAAGAGCTGCTGATTATGGTTTGGATGACCCGGCGCATAGCACACAAGCCTTATTCTTTGATTTTGATCTCGACGGAGATCTTGATATGTACCTGCTTAACCACAATGTTAAAGTAATTCATGAGCTGGAATTCCTCGAGGCCAGAGCACAAAGAGATCCCCACGCCGGGGATAAATTATTTGAAAATAGAAATGGTAAATTTATCGACATAAGTGAAAAAGCCGGTATTTCCGGAAATCCTCTGGGTTTTGGACTTGGTATAGCTGCCGCAGACATCAACCAGGATGGTTATCCCGACCTGTACGTATCCAATGACTACATTGAGCCTGACTATCTGTACATCAATAATGGTGATGGTACTTTTACTGAATCGCTTACAACTTATCTTCAACATATATCCCATTTCTCAATGGGATTAGACCTGAGCGATTTCAACAATGACGGCAGGATAGACATTTTTACACTGGATATGCTCCCTGAAGACAACAGACGACAAAAACTCTTGTATGGCCCTGAAAACTATGAACAATATGCCCTGATGGTAATCAATGGTTTTTACCATCAAAATATGAGAAATATGCTTCATCTCAACAATGGTAATGGTACTTTCAGTGAGATTGGCCAACTTGCCGGCGTTTCGAATACCGATTGGAGCTGGGCTGCTTTTTTCATTGATCTTGACAATGATGGTTGGAAAGACCTGTATGTAACGAATGGTTACTACCGCGACTATACAAACCGCGACTTTTTAAAATATAAGGGAGATTATTATTTTAAGCAGGCGCGGGCCGGTGAAAAAGCAGATACTTTTCATCTGGTTACTTCAATGAGTTCGACGCCCATATCCAATTATGTCTTCAGAAACAACCAGGATCTTACCTTTAGCAATCATGCAGCTGACTGGGGATTGGCATCCCCGGGTTTTTCCAATGGAGCTGCATTTGCAGACCTCGATAACGATGGTTCTGTTGATCTGGTAGTGAATCATTTGAATGCCCCGGCCGGCATTTACAGAAATCAACTGACTTCAATAGACAAATCCTCTCACTGGATACAATTTAATCTAAAAGGGGAAGGATTCAATAGCTATGGCATCGGTTCAACCTTGTATGTTTATACGGGAGAGAATGCCCAGACTTTTTATCAGCAGCCGGTAAGAGGGTTTCAATCGTCTGTTAGCTCACGGATTCATGTCGGGACCGGTAAGTTCAATTTAATTGACTCAGTTAAGATCATCTGGCCTGATCTTCGGGTTCAGGTATTGCATAATCTCCATTCAGATCAGGTAGTTGACCTTTGGCAAAAGGAGGCGCTTACACCCAAGGTTACAGGTAATCAGCAGCAAAAACCGGTATTTACAAGGGTGCTTTCACCAATTCCATTTCAGCACGTAGAAGCTGGTTATAACGACTTTAAACGACAGCCGCTACTGACACACATGTTTTCAAATTCCGGTCCGGTGATGGCTGTAGCAGATGTAAATGGCAATGGTTTGCAGGATGTTTTCGTGGGTGGAGCCAAAGGTCAGGCGTCAAAACTGTATTTACAGGTTTCAACCGGTATGTTTATCGAGTCGCAGGGCTTTAACGATGAGTCGGAAAAAAATTGTAATGATGCAGATGCGACTTTTTTCGATGCCAATGGTGATGGTCTTCCGGATTTGCTGGTGGTAAGTGGAGGATATCATGAATACCAGCAGGGCGATCTGCAGCTTAAAGACAGACTTTACATCAATTGTGGCGGCGGGAAATTCGAGAAGTCACATGAATCCTTGCCGAAACTTTCGTTTAGTAGTGCGGTAGCGGCTGTTGCAGATTTTAATAAAGATGGTCATCAGGATATCTTTATTGGTGGCAGGGTTGTGCCTGGAAGATTTCCCGAAAAACCGAGGAGTGCACTTCTTTTGAATAATGGCAAAGGCGAGTTTACTGACGTAACATCTGAGTATTCCAGCGAATTGTTGGAACCGGGTATGATTAATGATGCGGTCTGGGTAGATTTAAATCAGGATGGTTGGCCAGATCTGATGCTTGCAGGAGATTACATGCCGGTTAAAATTTTTATCAACAATGAAGGAAAAGCATTTATCAATCAAAGTAATAGATATTTTGAAACTGAATTGTTTGGCTTATGGTCTTCTATTGCAGTAGCTGATTTTGATAATGACGGAGACCCGGATTTTATCCTTGGTAATTTTGGGAAGAATTCCCAAATCAAAGCAACAAGTCAGCAACCTGCCAGCCTGGTTTATGGCGATTTTGATGATAATGGCTCTGTTGACCCAATATTAAGCTTTTACATTCAAGGGCAATCCTATCCTTTTGTAAGCCGCGATGAAATGCTCGATCAAATGTATTCTCTTCGTAGTAAATTCACCAATTATACTTCTTACGCCGACGCAAAATTACAGGATATTCTTACCAGGGAACAGTTGCGTAAATCAATGACCTTCAAAGTAACAGAGCTTAGTACAATGTACCTGGAAAATCGCAATGGAATGCTTATCCCCAAAGATTTACCCATTCAGGCGCAATTTGCACCAGTTTATGCCATTCAGACTCTGGATTTCGATGGAGATGGAAATATGGACATCATTTTGGCTGGAAACCAGAGCGCCATCAGACTCAGACTGGGTATAATGGATGCCAACTTTGGCCAATTGTATAAAGGAGATGGCAATGGAAATTTTACCTTTGTGGAACAGTCTGTCTCAGGACTTTCTTTTTTCGGTGATGTAAAAAGTCTGAAAAATGTAAGAGTGGGAAAATACAATTTTCTGTTGGCAGGTATTAACAATACCGGAATCGATGCTTATGTGATAAACCCCTGATTTTAACCAATACTACAGATGGACAAAAAGTGTATACCGATATTGTGGATGCTGGTACTTACTTTAACTATTGGTTTACAAAAGCTTGAGGCCTCAAATTCAAATCGAAATGATGTTCAGTTGTTTGTAGATAATCTGTTCTTTTTAACGGATGTTATGGTAAGTGATGTGGCCAATCCACCATTGGCAGCGAGGTTTTATTCATATGGTTTGATGGCGGCCTGGTTGGCTGATGTCGATAATATGGATAAAAAAATGCCAAAATTCAACTTTGAATTTCCCTTTAACAGTTTACCACCGGATAAGCATGAAATTGACCGGGTTTTTGCTGCTATTTATGCAATGTTGGAAGTAGGACGCGAATTAATGCCATCGGGATATTTGCTAGAGGAAAAACAAAATGATTTGATCTATTATTTTAAGAAGGAGCGAAAACTTAGAAGAAAGAGCCTGCAAGCCAGTCTGGAATATGCTTATGAAATTGCCCGTCTGGTAATTCAAACTGCATCCACCGATGGATATGCCAGACTGAGTACCCACCGGCGCTATCAGCCTTCAAGGGATGAAGGCAGGTGGTATCCCACACCCCCGGAATATATGGCTGCCATTGAACCTCACTGGAATACCATCAGGCCATTTTTTCTGGATTCTGCCCATCAATTCAGCCCTCCTGAGCCTGCGTGTTTTGATCTGGATAGCACCAGTAATTTTTACCAACAGCTTACGGAAGTATATCAGGTAACCCGCCAATTAAGCGAAGATCAAAATTTGATAGCCAATTTTTGGGATTGTAATCCATTTCATGTAGAATATTCAGGTCATATGGCAATCGGTATAAAAAAAATATCACCCGGAGGGCACTGGATAGGCATAACCGGCATTGCATGTCTGGATGCCGGCCTACCATTACATGAAAGTATTTATATACATACACTCGTTGCTTTTACACTCCATGATGCTTTTATCAGTTGCTGGACAGAAAAGTACATTAGCGACAGAATCAGGCCCGAGACCGTTATCAATAAATATATTGACCAGAAGTGGAGACCTTTATTGCAAACACCGCCCTTTCCTGAATACACCAGTGGTCATAGTGTCATTTCGGCTGCAAGTGCTGAAATACTAACCTGGTATTTTGGCGATAATTTTGCATTTATCGATACGTCGGAAGAATACTTTGGCCTGCCCGCCAGACCATTTTCTTCTTTCAGGCAAGCCGCTGAAGAAGCTGCCATTTCCCGGCTTTATGGTGGTATACATTTCAGAGACGCAATAGAGGCCGGGGTAGTGCAGGGAAAGGCAGTGAGTGATTTTATTTTGAGAAAATCCGCTCAACAACCTTATCGATAAAAAAAGTAAGTGCCTATTTTAATGCTTATTTAATTTCTTCGGAAATCTGATAGATTTGATCTGAAAACATATTTTATATTAAAGCTTTAAAAAAATTTGTAATGCATTTCAAAATTTGCAAAATTTCGATTTTATTTCTTTTCAACCTATGCTCACCACCATTAAAAATCAGTGAACCCATTTGGTTCGACTTTGCTCCTGACTCTCAATTGCCCTCAGGGTCTGTTTTGAATATGTCCCACTGGCTCGACGCACCCGCAGGAAAAAACGGGTTTTTGCAAATACAGGGTAAAGACCTGGCCTTCGAAAATGGAAAAAAAATTAAATTTTGGGGAACCAACATCAATGGCAGCAGGCCTTATATACCCCATGATGAGGCAGATGAATGGGCATCTTTTTTGGCTGCTTATGGTTTCAATGCCATCCGCTTTCATAAATTTACCTGGGATGCTACAGATGGTATTCACTCTACAAAAATAACAGAAGAAAAGTGGAAAAATTTTGACTATTTTAATCAGGCTCTTCGAGAAAAAGGCATCTATTATGGCTGGTCACATATTTATGGTCACAGGGTGCGACCCGCCGACAGTACAAGGCTGATCGCCTACCAGGAAATAGCAGAAACTTCCTTCCCCTGGGCCCATCTCAATGGAAGTACCGCCTCGCTAGTAAATTTTGCAGAGGATCTTCAGGAACTCAACATCGAATTAACCCTGCATATGCTGAACCATGTAAATCCGCATACCGGCTTGCGCTATGCAGATGACCCGGCCCTGGCTTTTATTGAATTTCAAAATGAAGATAATATTTTCTGGGGTGCCATTGAGCGCACCCTGGAGCAAACACCGACCTACAGGGCATTGCTTTGTAAAAAGTTTTCTGACTGGCTAAAGAAAAAATATCGCAATCAGGAAGACCTGCAGCTTGCCTGGAACGGAAAAGGACTTGATGAGGGACAACATATCGATATGGAAAACATTTATCCCAATCCGAACCACGGTTTTTTTAGTCATGAATACGAACAGGCCATTGAACAGAACCGGGCCCCTGATCCTCATGTGGTAGACCGTCTGCATTTTCTTTTTGAGGAGCAGTTGAAATTTTATAAAAAATTTGAAAAAGCCATTCGTGATACCGGCTACAATGGGGTACTCGTCGGCAGTTGCTGGCAGGCAGGTAGTGGGCTTTCCCATTTATACAACCTTTATGCAGACTATCAGGTGGGTATGATCGACAGGCATAATTACTTCGGTGGTGGCAACAGCCACAACCTAAAGGAAGGTCCATTTGATAATACAAGTATGCTTTCTCAAATTGGTTCAGGTCTTTTTGGAGCCGGTCTGCAACAAGCACATGACAGACCTTTTTCCTTTTCTGAATGGATGAGTCTGATTCCAAACGAATGGGTAGCAGAAAGCGCCCCACTCATCGCCATTTATGGCATGGGCTTGCAAGGCTGGGATGCATCATTCAGTTTTGCAGTTGATTATCCACATTACACACCTACCCTTCAGACCCCTCCCTGGGGCGGAGTGTACAATGTTACCTCTCCATTGCAGCTTAGTCTGTATCCGGCGCTGGCTATGTCAATCTACAGAAATGATGTAAAAGAAGCAGCAACTTTTGTGCATCGCCAGATAGATTTTCCAAAGCTTGAAAAAGGTGAAAGCTTTTTTAAAGAAGGTATGGTTCAAGATCATGACCGAAAAGTTTTTCGCAGTGATTTCCCACTGCAATCTTTGGCGGTGGGCAAGGTTAGCCTGGGCTTTGGTGGGGAGGAAATCAACCCAATTGATGCTGATATTGACCTTTATAAAACAAAAGAGGGCTATTTATCAACCACAGAACAGCTCTTCTGGTCAGAGGAATCAGCCTATTTTACTGTGAATAGCCCGGGAACACAGGGACTGGCAGGCTTTTCTTCAAAAAAAGTCTATGAATTTGATGATCTGAAACTGAAAACCAACAATACATTTGCTGTCATTCTTTTCAGTAGCCTCGATCGGGATAAAAGTTTACGCGAAAGCAAAGAATGGCTGATAACGGCAATTGCTAGGGCAAGAAATACTGGGATGCAATTCAATGAGCAGAGAAATGAACTTGTAGTGCCTGGTGTGGCCCCGATTCAAATTGAACCAGTTTTTTTTGAGTTCACTGCAAAGAATAAGAAAAGTTTTAAGGTGGAAGTATTAAATCATTCAGGTGTTCAAACAGGAATATCACATCCCTCTACAGGAAATCAAGTTAAGGTCGATGGCAGTGCCACAGAGACCATGTATTACCTGGTAAGGTTTGAATAGATGTTGATAATTTAAAAGAAAGGCTGTTTGATCAATCGAAACAGCCATCTTCTATATTACTTTTTCCCAAAAATGTATCCGGCCCTGAGCGCCAGATGGTTTACATTTCCCTGGTTTAAATCTTCACCGGGTTGGTTGGTAAGGCCCTGGTTAAAATTGAGGTTGACAAATAGTGATCCAAAAGAATAGCCTGCCATTACATTAACGCCAATGGTCAGAGGATTTTCCTGATTGTCTCCGCTTCCAAACTGATAATCGGTTGTAAGTACATTGCCGTTTCTGTCAACAGTCCTTTTTCCCGAAAGCCCCATCATAATGGAAGGTCCTACACCGGCAAAAAAGCCTTTATCACTACCTCTGAAAACCAGTGAAAGCGGAATTTCAAGATAGTTGATACCAACTTTAGTGATTTCCAGGTCATCGGTATCGATGTTGAGTAATTCATCTTTCCAGCTTTTGGTTACCAGGTTGACTGCAGGTTGGAAATGGACTTTGCCAGACAACGAAATTTCGTACAGCAATCCGGCGGTAAAACCCATAGCACCGCCAAGTTTGTCGAGGCCATCAGCCGTTGGAAAGGCTTCTCCCAGGATTCCTACAACTCCTGCCTGAACACCCAGCTGTGCATAGACATTTTGAATTTGAAACAGGCCAAGTAAGGCCATCGAAAGGATAAAATTTTTCATAAGATTATGGAATAAATGGTTATTGTAATTGCCTGAAAGCTAATAAACAAAATTGATATTTGATACGGTCTGTATATAAAATATTTCCAGGGTTTAGCATATTATTTTTATACCTTGCTAAGAAATGTAGATAAAACATTTTCATAGACTTACTGTTATTTCGTTTAATTTTTGACTAAATTGGTATTTTAGTTATGGAATTTTTTTTCTTGAGATATGGAGGTAATGTCGAGGATGTCGGTAGTTGATGCTATAGAAAGGCAGCGCCATTTTTTTGAATCAGGTCAAACGCGCAGTCTGGAATTTCGCAGGGAGCAGCTTAATAAATTTAAGATAATGCTCAAAGACAATGAGAAGTTGTTGATGGAATCTATTCACAGTGATTTTAAAAAATCTTCTTTTGAAACTTATACCACAGAGCTTGCCCTGGTCTATTTGGAGATAGATGAGGCTTTGAAAAAACTTAAAAAATGGACATCCAGAAAAAAGGTCAGGCACAATCTTGTTAACCTTCCGGGCCAAAGTTATATTTTGCCAGAACCCCTTGGCATTTGCCTTGTGATTGGAGCCTGGAATTACCCTATTCAACTTTCTTTAGCTCCGGCGGTAGCTGTACTGGCTGCCGGTAACACTGTAATTCTCAAACCCAGTGAGTTGCCATCTAATACCAGCCACACGCTTGCTCAATTGATAAAAACCTACTTTGCTCCTGGATTATTTAGTGTGATTGAAGGGGGTGTACCTGAAACGACGGAATTGTTACAGCAGAAATTTGATAAGATTTTTTTTACAGGTAGTGTAGCTGTTGGGAGAATTGTATACGAGGCTGCAGCCAGACAGCTTACCCCGGTTACCCTGGAGCTGGGAGGGAAAAGCCCTGCCATTATAGCGCCCGATGCCGACATAAAAATTACTGCTAAAAGAATAACCTGGGGAAAATTTCTCAATGCCGGGCAAACATGTATTGCCCCTGATTATGTGTTGGTTCATAAGAGCCTTGCTGACGTTTTTACCCGGGCTATGGTAGATGAGATTAAAAAGTCTGATTATCACATTGATAATGATAACTATGTGCAAATCATCAACGAACAACATTTTGACCGACTGGTATCATTGATAAATGCTCATAATGTTTACCATGGAGGAGCTTATAATAAGACAGACCGAACCATTGAGCCTACGCTGCTCACCAAGGTACATCTCGATGATGAAATAATGGAAGATGAAATTTTTGGGCCCTTGTTGCCAATAATTGTCTATGAAGATATTGATGAAATACTCGAATATGTGAATTCCAAACCAAAACCTTTGGCATGCTATATTTTTACCCGAGATGCTAAAATTAAAGACAAAGTAATACAGAATATTTCATTTGGAGGTGGTGTAGTAAACGATACACTCTTGCATATCAGCAACACACATTTGCCATTTGGAGGTGTAGGTGATAGTGGTATTGGTAAATATCATGGATACGAAGGTTTCAGGACTTTCTCCCACTTTAAGAGCATCATGGAAAAGCGTTTTTTTTATGAACCTGATTTGAGATTTTCACCTTATTCATCAGGGAAGTTGAATTGGATTAAAAGATTATTGGGTCTTTCCTGAATTTTGAATTTCAATCTGCTCAAAGTTGCAGCAAGCCATAGCTTAAGGCTTTTTTTATTAGTCCAATTGAATTTCGCACATCAAATTTATTAAAGAGATGGCGGCGATGGGTTTCAATAGTGTGCGTACTGAGACATAACTTATCAGCAATTTCCTGCGTGGTATATTCCTGATAGATCATTTGTAAAATTTCATTTTCCCGCATGGTAAGTTTGGGAATCATACCTTTTTTTTGCTTTTTCTCTTTCAAAATAGCGTTTTCAATAATTTTGGATTTGACCTCCACACTTTGATATACTTCTCCGTTCTCTACGCTTTGTATGGCAGCGATCAGTTCATCCCAGCTGTTGTTCTTTAGCACATAGGCCTGAGCGCCCAACCTGAGTGCAGAAAGCACAAAACTGATTTCATCATGCATAGAGAGGATAATTACTTTTACATTAGGGTGCTCCTTCTGGGTTAATCTAAGGCATTCCATCCCGTCGATTCCAGGCATATTGAGATCCAGAATTAAAAGATCAGGGTGTAGTTCTTGAATTTTTTGTTGCAAATCCTGACCTGACAACAATATATCACAAACATGGTATCCTTTGCCGGTAAGCATGTTTTTTAATCCTTCGGCAAATATCAAATGATCATCCACCAATAATATTTTCTTCATGTGTGTGGTTTACATAATGTACAGGTATTTGAATATGATAAGTAGTGCCTTTGCCCTTTTCAGAGTGCAATTGCATTTTTGCACCCAGTAAGTGCGCTCTTGACCTTATATTGCTCAGTCCTATTCCTTTTGCATTCGAGGCATTTTGCTGGTCAAAGCCTACACCGGAATCTTCAACAGTAAGATAGAGATCATGTGTATCTGAAAGGATTTGAATATAAGCGTCCTTCGCATTTGAATGCTTGACGATGTTTCCAGTCATTTCCTGGATCATTCTGAAAATCATAACTTTCTGAAAATCATTTAACGATGATTCATCAAAATCGTGATCTAAGGAAATGGAGATTTTTGTTTTCTTTTCTATTTGTGAAAGATATTCCTCCAGTCCTTGCAGTAAACCAAATTTTAGAAGACTGGGCGGCATGAGATTATGAGAAACAGCCCTGATTTCATGGCTTACCTGCTGGAGGTTTTGTTCTACCCATTTGATTTCTTCGGTTACATTATTCTCTTTAGTTTCCTGTCTGAGATGTCCTACCGAAAGCAATATACTGCTCATGAGTCTCCCCAGGCCATCATGAAGATCCCTTGCAATTCTTACTCTTTCCTGTTCCTGTGCATTTACCAAACTGTGAATATCCTGCATTTTGTGTTTTTGTTCCAGTAAAAGGAGGCGTGTTTCTAGATTTTCCCTAGTTTTTTCTGCTATCAAACGTTCACTTTGCACCTTTTTCCTGTAGGCATAAACCAGCAATACGATAAAAGCAGCCATCAAAATTGATAAGAGCATCCACAAAGTGGCTATGAAGTGTTCTCTTTCAAGACCTGCTTTCTGAAGCCGGATGACGTATTCACTTTGTTCCAGTGCATCCTTAAGCTGATCTGTTTCAAATTTAATCTCCAGTGCCTTAATCTTGTCGTTAAGTTGTTCATTATGCAAAGTATCCTTTATTCTATCATAATTTTTTCTATGCTCCAGTGATTTCATAAAATCCCCCATGGCTTCATATACATTAGATAGTTCCAGCAATGATTCCAGGTGTAAATGTGGTATATGGTGGTCTTTTGAAAATTGATTTTTTTCCATTAAAAAGGAAAGGCCTTGTTGAAAATTTCCCTGATCAGCCAGAACTTTACCCAAGGCGCCTTTAGTTTCCAGTTGATCATATACAGAGGGTAAAGCGAGCCTGATTTCCAGCGCCTTTTTCAATTGATCATGACCTTCTTTGTGCCTGCCCAGCCTGTGATACAGGTTGCCTATGTTATGATAGTTTCTGCTGAGCTCTACCTGATAATCAATTTTTTTATTGATATCCAAAGCCTGATTGTAAAAGTACAGGGCAGAGTCATACGATTCCTGCAGTACATGAGCATTGGCCAGATTGTTGAGTAAAGTAGATTCAAGATGAAAAAATTCCGATTCACGCGCATAGCTCAGACCTTCTGTAAGATATTTTATGGCTTCATCACTTTTCTTAAGCTGGATAAACAGATTGCCGACATTATTTAGCGTTAAGCCAATAAGTCGTGGGTTTTTTCTAGCCAACTTTATTTTAAGTGAAGCCAGATAATAATCAAGTGCATCTTCATAAAGTCCCAGGTTTTTAAAGCCGATACCAGTATTATTGAGTGCTGCATCCATAAAACTCGTGTCATTTATTGCCTTAGACAATATATAAGAACGGGTATAGCCAAATATTGCACTATCGTACAGAGACCGAACCATAGCCGAATAAGCTAAAAGGGAAGTATGTCGAATTATAAGGGCGGTATCTGTATCAAAGCCAGGCAAAAGCTGTAAGCTTTGTATGATGCTTTGCGCACTGTCATAATTCGTGGCCATTAAATCGAAAGCATCGCTATATAATGAATCAGCTGCTTCCTTTATGTTCATTGCGCCCGAGGGAATGCCGGTTTGTTCTTTTTTGCTGCATCCTGCATAAAAAAGCGCAATACCTGTAGCAAGAACAAAGATACCAATTACGTTTTTCATAGGCATTGAGGCCATACACCGGCGGAAAAACTTTTCCCGCCGATTATGGATAGTTTGTGGATAAATGTTTTCGTTTTCAGTTTTTTAACCATTAAAGTAGTACATTTTTTGGATTTTTTACCAGAAGTAGCGATTTGATTTCAGCTAAAACCCATACACAAATATTGATAATCTGAAGACTGCAAAAATCACATAAAACCTTGTTTATGTTTTTTCATGGTTTTCATTGATAGTACTTTTAATCCGACGAGGGGTATATACTGCATATATTTAAGCCAATTGCCATGATTTTTAATCAAAAAAAGCCAATATGGAGGCTCCCATCGCAAGTTCTTATTTGTGCACTTTTGCTAGCATTTGTAAATGTTAATTCAATTGCACAGCAAAGCCTGCGATTTAACAAAGATGGAAAATTTAAAATTGTGCAGTTTACCGATATACACTTCAGAAACGATGGCAGCCCACGTGCCGATAGTGTATTACAATTAATGCGAAAAATCATTTCGACTGAAAAACCCGATTTGGTAGTTCTTACAGGCGATATTGTAAGTTATAAAGATACACGCAATGCATGGTTGGCCATAACAAGACCGATGGTTGATGCTAAAGTTCCCTTTGCGGTCAATTTTGGCAATCACGACAGGGAATTCGATCTCACAAACCAGGAGATATTACAGGTATTGCAAAGTATACCACACAACCTTACGGTCGCCGGACCAGATGATGTAGATGGCGTAGGAAATTTTGCCCTGGAGATTATGGGATCATCGAAAAAAGAAACGGCTGCGCTCATTTGGTGCTTTGATTCCCACAGAAGTCCTTTGATATCTGGTATGGGTGGGTATGACTGGGTAAAAACTTCCCAAATCAACTGGTATAGACAAACCAGTGCAAATCATGTAAAGAAAAACGGGAAAGTTTTGCCGGCACTTTGCTTTTTGCATATTCCTGTGCCGGAATACAATGAGGTGCTTACAAATGGTACCATGGTAGGCATGAAGGGAGAGAAAGTCTGTGCCCCCGATGTAAATTCCGGATTATTTACTGCCATGCTGGAGACTGGTGATATTATGGGTGTGTTTTGTGGTCATGACCATGTAAATAACTACATTGGTGTAGTGCATGGAATAGCGCTGGCCTACGGGCAGGCTACTGGCCTGCATGGTTATGGAAAGTTGGCTAAAGGGGCAAGAATTATTGAGTTGATGGAAGGCGAAAGGAGTTTCAATACCTGGATCAATACCTTCCAGCAAGATAAGAACCTCTGGGTAAACTATCCGGCAAGCTTTAGATTCAAGTAAGTCATATAGCGGGGATATTGCAAGGTTCCCTAAGAAACCAGCCCAAGATCTTGTTCATGATAGTCTGGGGGAATGCGTTCAGGGCACAGCCATAACAAATAAAATTTTTTTATCGGGAATATTGTATATCTCGTAGCTTAATTGCGGCACTGCTTTAGATGCCCTTATTTCTTTTTCAAATGCAGGGTAAATCTTCATGGGGCCCAGCATGTATGAAAGTACATTTCTAATTGGGAATTCAGCAACCAGGGAGTTTTGCCTTTCTATGATTATCACCTCAAGGCCCATAGATTTTATTTCTTGCAATCGCGATAAATGATCTTTTTCGATAACGTTGGCGGCGAAACTCCTGCATTGTTCTTTTGGTGTTTCTTTTGGGTTGTCATAAAAAATAGCGGCACCTTTAACACAATTTATTCCTTTTTCGCGAAGTAATCTATCTACTTCATCCATTACCGGTGCGATTTTATGATACGGACCGGTGAATTTTTTTCCGGCCAATACATAATCTCCTTCCTGTTTTTGTCTGATTTCAATTTTTTTAAAGACAGACATATATGCCAGAAAAAGAAAAATGACAGTGGAAGCCAAAAAAACGACAATAATGAGTGTTTTCATGATACAATTACAATTTTGGATAATGGTTTAATTCAGTAACAAAATTGGAACTTAAAAAATTCACATTGTTATACTACATCCAATAGATAATCAATTGTCTGGGGCATTTTTTGCCAATCTATATAGAAAAAAGACCCGGTACAGCCCGGGCCTATGCCAAGTGAATATGTATTTTGTTAAAAGCAGGCATTCACTTACTCTACCTTTACCGATGCATCCATTGTTATTATGCTTCCATCAGGTCGGTGAAATAATTCAGTCATTTTGATATTTCTAAGATGTGTTTGGCCTCCTGACAATTCGCAATCATGGAAAAACAGATACCATTTCCCTTCAAATTTTACAATGGAATGATGATTAGTCCAGCCGAGTACGGGCTTTAAAATAAACCCCTGATAGGTAAATGGTCCATATGGATTGTTGCCGGTAGCATAGGCAATGTTGTGGGTGTCACCTGTGGAATATGAAAGGTAATACGTACCATTGTGTTTGTGAATCCAGGCTGCTTCAAAAAAGCGGCGCTCATTATCGCCTTCCAGTAATAAATTTTCATTTTCATCAAGAATTTCAACATCTCTCAAGGGCTCAGCAAAGCTGAGCATATCATCACTCATCTTGGCAATTTTTGGCAATAATGCAGGTTGATCAGGATCTGGTTCTGTCCCCTCGGGATCGTATTCACCGGATTGCCACCTCTGTAACTGACCTCCCCAGATGCCGCCTAGGTACATGTAATAACTGCCGTCGTCGTCTTTATAAACGGAAGGGTCTATGCTGTAGCTTCCTGCAATAGGATCAGATTCAGAGATAAAGGGTCCATAGGGCCTTTCGGAAGTGGCTACACCGATTCTGAAAATATCATCTTTGTCTTTAGCGGGAAAGTATAAAAAATATTTGCCATCCTTTTCTGCCGCGTCTGGTGCCCACATCTGACGTGAAGCCCAGGGCACATCATTTACATCGAGCACTTTGCCAAGGTCAATTACCTCAGCAGAGGGATGGTCCATAGAAAACACATGATAATCTCTCATATTAAAATGAGAGCCATCGTCTTTTTCTGGTATGCCGGCATCATAATCATGTGATGGATAAATGTAAATCCTGCCTTCAAAAATATGTGCAGAAGGGTCTGCTGTAAACATATGTGTTACCAGGGGCTTTGCTTCCACCTTGATAATCTCAGATTCTTCTGTTTTACCTTGAGTCTCTTGTTTTTTCTTTTCACCACATGCAGTGGCCAAAATGGATATGGCACACAGCATGAAGATTTTTTTGGTTGTACTTTTTGTGGGATAGTTCATCTGATTCAAAAGGGTTAAAAAATGTATTAATATCTGTTTTACTAATCAAAGGAGTTATTATCAGTACTCCCGGGTAGGCAAAATTAATCAGCCACCCCCAAAAAGCAATCGGTTGCATTCTTTTTTTTAAGTAATCAGGGGTAAAAACCAGAAATTGGGATATTTTAAAGGGCTGTGGTAGAGACTATACTTAAATCTGTTTTATATTTTGTAGATGATCAGGGATGTAGTTACATTTATTTATTATTACTATCAAATGCGGTAACAATGAAAATTCATTTTTTAATTCTTTTGGGTTTTTTGCTTATTGTGTCATTTTTGTTTTTACCGGTGTATGCAGAACCCATAGACATTAGAGCAACCATAGAGACGCGCAACCTGCTGACCAATCTTAGAGAAATTGCAAAAAAAGGGATAATGTTTGGGCACCAGGATGCTTTGGCCTATGGTGTAAATTGGAAAAATAAAAAAGGACGCTCCGATGTAAAGTCAGTTGTGGGAGATTTTCCGGCAGTAGTTGGCTGGGATATTGGCCATCTTGAGCTCGGCAGGGAACAAAACCTTGACTCTGTGAGCTTTAAAGATATGCGCAGATGGATTAAGAAAGTATACCAATCTGGTGGGGTTAATACCATTAGCTGGCATGCTGACAACCCCATTTCCGGAGGCTCAAGTTGGGAAACAAGTCCAGCAGTTGTAAGTATTTTACCAGAAGGCAGTCATCATCACATTTATTTGGCCTGGCTTGATCGTCTTGCCGGATTTTTTTTATCTCTTAAAGGAAACAGGGGGGAATATATTCCAGTTGTATTCAGGCCTTTTCACGAACAAACCGGCAGTTGGTTTTGGTGGGGCAGGGGTCATTGCACTAAGGAGCAATACATTCAATTATGGCAATTTACCATTGACTATCTAACTGTTGTTAAAAACGTTCATAATGTGCTTTATGCCTATTCGACCGATGTCTTTAACAGCAGAGAAGAATATCTGATGTTTTATCCGGGTGATGATTATGTCGATATATTAGGTTTTGATGATTATCATAGTATTAAATCGATAGAGACCTTAGATGTTTTTGTTAAACGGTTGAATATGCTTACCTCTATTGCCAGTGAAAAAGAAAAAGTAGCCATTTTTTCTGAAACCGGCCTGGAGACCATACCAGATCCAAACTGGTGGACTGGCGTATTACTAAACGGATTGCATAAGATGGAACCAAAACCAGGTATAGCATGGGTTCTGGTTTGGCGCAACGCGTGGCCATCGCATCATTATGCACCATATCCGGGGCATGTCAGTGGCGATGATTTCAAAGCCTTTTACCGGGATAAAAAAATTTTTTTTCTTAAAGATATTCCTTCATTGTATTCTAAATGATTTTTAATTAATTAACCACAAAAAATCTAATAAACATGAAAATAATACGATTGATATTTTTGTTTTTCCTGGCCTTTGTAAACACCCTGGTTTTTGCGCAGGAACCATTTGTTGTAGAAGAAATTACCGGTACCATGCAGAAAGGAAGCCAACCTGGTTTGCAGGTTTTTATACCCGAAGCCGGAACTAGCATCGTAGAAAGTGACTGGAAGAAATTTATAGAAAAGGGCACAAAATCAAAGCTTCAAAGAGAAGGAAGTGAATTTGTAATTCGAAATGCCCGTATCAAAAAAATTAATGCTGATGAATTAAATTTGTATGCAATTATTCAACAGACAGGCTCGGGTTCTATTCTTCGACTTTATACAGAAAAGGATGGTGTATTTGTTAGTTCTAAAAATGATGTATCGACTGATAATGCAGTACTAAGGGGCTTAATGATTGATTTTGCCTCAAAGAGCCACGGAGGTGCTGTAGATGCAGAAATTAAATCAGAGCAAAAACAATTAAAAAAGCTGGAAAGGGATTTGCGTTCGCTTGAAAACAAACAAAAAAAGCTGGAGAAACAAATTCGTTCCTACAATGAAGATGTGTTTAGTTATAAAAATGACCTTGAAGATAATAGAAGAAAGCAGGAAGGAATAATTATGTCTGATCAATATAGTCAGAGTTCTCAAACCATAGACCCAAAGGACCAAAAGAAGATTCAATCAGAAGCGAAAAAAATTCAAAGAAAGATCAACGCTACGGAGAAAAAAGTTCGAAAAGCCGAGCGTGAACTGCCTGTTAATGCCCAGCAGCAAAGAAAAAAACGTGGTGAAATAGAGCAACAGCGTGATCAGATAAAAAATGTAAGGGATAAAAAAGTTAAATAATATAAAAAACTATATAATGGAAAATAAACCAATAATTGCAGCAACATCACCTGTTGCGGTGGAACTCGAAATGGGAAAAAATTATGCATGGTGTGCATGTGGGGCCTCTAAAAACCAACCATTTTGCGATGGATCTCATAAAGGCACTGCTTTTAAACCTATGATATTTAAGGCAGAGGCCGATAAAAAAGTTTGGTTTTGCCAGTGCAAGCAGACAAAAAATACACCGTACTGCGATGGCACGCATAAGTCACTGAATTGAACTTTGAAGAGGTGTTAAAGTATTCCGGTTTTTATTTATACAATGTAAACATCTGTAAAAATGATACTTAAAGAAGCTGTTGAAATTTTTTTTAATACGGAATCCATTGCAGTTACTGGTTTCTCCCGCTCCGGTAATTCACCGGCAAACCACATTTATAAAATGCTGCTAAAACAGGGAAAAAATGCCTATGCCATAAACCCTAAGGCAGATCAGGTGGATGGGGTTGTATGTTATCCCGATATATTGTCCTTACCTGTGAAGCCTGAGGCCGTTGTTGTCGCAAGTCATCCTCAGGCGACTTCAGGCATTGTAGATCATTGTATTCAATTAGGCGTGAAAATACTTTGGATTCATAAATCGATAGATGGAGGAAGTTACGAAAAGGAAGCAATAGACAAAGCCCGCAATAGTGACATGGTGGTTATACCTTCAGGCTGTCCAATGATGTTTTGCCCGGGAGCAGATGTTTTTCACCGTTGTATGGGTTGGTTTATGAAAAAAACCGGAAAAATCAAAATGGCATAGAATCAATCACATTTTAATGCCGGCCTGTTTTATTACATATAATCAATCAAAATTCCCTTCTCCAAATGAAATTTTCCAAACAAATGATCTTTATTTACACTTTTATATAACAAATATATTAGAATGTGGGATGTGATTATTGCTGGAGGAGGGCTGGCGGGGCTTGTAAATGGTATTATACTTGCAGAAGCTGGCATACATACATTATTGATTGAGAAAAAGGACTATCCAAGCCACAAGGTCTGCGGTGAATATATTTCAAATGAGGTAAGACCTTTTTTAGAAAGAAAGGGTTTGTTTCCCTATTCATTCAAACCTCCTGAAATCAGTTACTTTACCTTAAGTTCAGTGCATGGTAAAACTTCAAAGACAGCGCTTGACCTGGGTGGTTTTGGTATCAGCCGTTATAATTTTGATCACTTTCTATACCTGAAAGGCCGCGAGAAAGGTCTCGATTTTTTACTGAATACGCAGGTAAACTCTGTTAACTTCGATAATGATGGATTTGAGGTAGGATTAAGCAATGGGCAGTTGGTTAGATCCAGAATACTTATCGGAGCTTTTGGTAAAAAGTCTAAGCTTGATAAAGTTCTCGATCGGGAATTTACACGGAAAGAAGCGGGCTATATCGGTGTTAAATATCACGTACGATATGATTTTCCCAACGATGAAATAGCCCTGCATAATTTTGAAGCTGGGTATTGTGGAATTAGTAAGGTTGAAGGTGATGTGTGTAATGTTTGTTACCTGAGTACGCGCCGATTGCTGAGAAAATACGGCAATATTGAAGAAATGGAACGTGAAGTACTCTATAAAAATCCTTTTCTCAAAGACATCTTCAACCATGCTGAGTTTTTATTTAAAGAGCCAAAAGTAATTAATGAAGTGTCATTTGAGCCAAAGAATCCTGTTGAAAACCACATTTTAATGTCAGGCGATGCGGCAGGTCTTATAACACCCCTTTGTGGAAACGGCATGGCAATGGCCATTCATTCAGCTAAACTATTAAGTTCATTGATCATACCCTATTTTAATCAAAAAGGACAAACCAGGGCCCAGCTTGAAAAAGAATATACACAACTCTGGAATGCCCAGTTCAGAAAAAGGTTGTGGGTTGGCAGAAACACCCAAAAACTATTTGGGGGTACCCTCGCTTCTGGTATAGCGGTAAACACCATGAGATTTTTGCCTTTTGCGGCAAAAAGTATCATTAAGTCTACCCATGGCAAAGTATTTTGAGTTATTTTGCGGTTTTATTTTTTTCAAATGCAACCATAATGAATGCCGTCTACAGAAGAAAAAACAGATTGAGTATTGAAGAATACGTCGATGGAATATTGTCTGGTAATAGGGTAGTACTAAGTAAAGCCATTACCCTGGTTGAAAGTAGTTTAGATGAAGACAACCAGCTGGCGGAGAAAGTACTCGAAAAAATATTGCCCCATACAGGCAATTCTATACGAATAGGTATAACTGGTGTACCGGGTGTAGGCAAAAGCACTTTTATTGAATCTTTTGGTTCAATCATCACATCTGGCGGTAAAAAACTTGCTGTTCTAACAGTAGATCCGAGCAGCCAACGTTCCAGGGGAAGTATCTTAGGCGATAAGACAAGAATGGAGCAACTCGCCAACGATCCACTGGCCTTTATACGCCCATCAGCTTCCGGAAGTTCTCTGGGAGGTGTCAGCAGCAAAACCAGGGAAACCATGTTGCTCTGTGAGGCAGCTGGCCACGAAGTGATTTTTATTGAGACTGTAGGTGTTGGACAATCAGAAACTTCAGTACACGGTATGGTCGACTTTTTTTTATTGCTAATGCTGGCGGGTGCCGGGGATGAACTACAGGGAATAAAAAAGGGAATAATGGAAATGGCCGATGCCATTGCCATTACAAAAGCCGATGGAGAAAATAAAAAAGCATGCGAAAGGGCCAAAAGAGAATACCAAAATGCACTGCACCTTTTTTCATTGAATGAAAGTCAATGGTCAGCACCGGTGCTCACTTGCAGTTCCATTGATCGAAAAGGTCTGGACGAAATTCTTAAAGTGGTAGAGGACTACAAAGCCCATACTTTGAAAAATGGACATTTCTTCAAAAACCGTGAAAACCAAAATACAGCATGGATGTACGAAATAATAAATTTCGCCATACAGCAGAGGTTTTACAAGTCAGAACGTGTACGCGCCATTATGAAACCAATGGAGCAAAAAGTGAAAACCAGTCAATTACCGGCTATTAGCGCAGCAAGAGAAATGTTAAACCATTATTGGCAATAAATCAACACGATAGGCGATTTTCAGCGTACCCTGGATTTTGTATTGTCATGCATCCCTGTCATCAATCGACAAATTAGGTGACATACTGTCAGCATTATATACTTTTTTTAATGATTTGAGGGGATGGCACAGGCATTGTTAAGATCATCATGTCTGAAATAGAATTTAAAACATATAAATATATTGACATGGGAAAAATAATTGGAATAGACTTAGGAACAACCAACTCCTGTGTTGCCGTAATGGAAGGCAACGAGCCGGTTGTTATTCCTAACAGTGAAGGAAGGAGAACAACACCTTCTATTGTCGCATTTCTCGACAATGGCAATGGTGAAAGAAAAGTTGGCGATCCGGCAAAAAGACAAGCTATAACCAACCCCCACAATACGATAAGTTCTGTAAAACGGTTTATGGGTAAAAAGCACTCTGAAGTATCTGAAGAGCGCAAAATGATTTCGTATAAAGTTGAGCAGGGATCCAATGATACAGTAAGGGTAAAAATCGGAGACAGACTATATACACCACAGGAAATATCAGCTATGATACTTCAGAAGATGAAGAGCACTGCTGAAGATTACCTTGGTACTACCATCAATGAAGCGGTAATAACTGTTCCCGCCTATTTCAATGATGCAGAACGTCAGGCCACTAAGGAAGCTGGTCAGATTGCAGGTCTGGATGTGAAAAGGATTATAAATGAACCCACTGCCGCCGCCCTTGCATATGGTCTGGATAAGAAAAACCAGGATATGAAAATCGCAGTCTACGACCTTGGCGGAGGTACATTTGACATCTCAATACTTGAATTGGGCGATGGGGTTTTTGAAGTGAAATCTACCAATGGCGACGTGCACCTTGGTGGAGATGACTTTGATATGGCGGTCATTGACTGGCTTGCCGAAGAGTTTAAAAACGATGAAGGTATTGACCTGCGCAAAGACCCAATGGCGCTGCAAAGATTGAAAGAAGCAGCAGAAAAGGCTAAAATTGAACTTTCAAGTGGAAACCAGACAGAAATTAACCTGCCCTATATTATGCCCGTAGATGGTATTCCAAAGCACCTTGTGCGCAGCCTGAGCAGAGCTAAATTTGAACAGCTGACAGATAAACTTGTCAGACGTACCCTTGACCCTTGCCAGAAAGCGCTGAAAGATGCGGGTTTATCTACCTCTGAAATTGATGAAGTAATACTTGTTGGTGGTTCAACACGTATTCCTAAAATTCAGGAAGAAGTTGAAAAATTCTTTGGCAAAAAACCATCTAAAGGAGTAAACCCCGATGAGGTAGTTGCCATTGGTGCAGCCATTCAAGGTGGTGTTCTCACAGGTGAAGTTAAAGATGTTCTTCTTCTTGATGTTACCCCACTTTCGCTTGGTATTGAAACACTCGGTGGTGTATTTACCAGATTGATCGAGTCAAATACTACCATACCATCGAGAAAAACAGAAGTTTTTTCTACAGCTTCTGATAATCAGCCTTCAGTGGAAATACATGTATTGCAGGGTGAGCGCCAGTTGGCGCGCGATAACAGAACCATAGGCAGGTTCCATCTCGATGGAATTCCGCCAGCTCCAAGAGGGATACCTCAAATAGAGGTGACTTTCGACATCGATGCCAACGGAATTCTCAATGTAACTGCCAAAGATAAAGGCACCAATAAAGAGCAGAAAATCAGAATAGAAGCTTCAAGTGGTCTCACTGAAGATGAAATCAAGAGAATGAAGCAGGAAGCCGAAGCCAATGCCGAAAAAGACCGTCAGGAAAAAGAGCGTATAGAAAAGCTAAATGCAGCTGACTCGATGATTTTCCAGACTGAAAAACAGTTAAAGGAATATGGCGAAAAATTGTCTGAAAACAATAAGACGGCCTTGAACAGTGCATTGGAAGCGCTCCGCGAGGCGCATAAATCCCAGGACCTTGCCAGGGTAGAAGCAGCCATGGAGGAAATGAATAAAGCCTGGCAAAATGCTTCACAGGAAATGTATGCTGCCGGTGCTCAACCTGGTGAAGAGGCATCTGCAAACGCCGGTCAACAGCCATCTGATACTTCATCTTCAGATGATAACGTATCTGATGTAGAATACGAAGAAGTGAATGACTCGAAAAAATAGTTTAAAACTATATTAAAAATTGTTAGCTAAAAAGGCTGTTTCACAAAAGAAACAGCCTTTTTTGATCTTAATGCTTTCTAAGGATTAGAAAAAGATCCAGGGCTTTATCAGCGTTTTCCGTCACTATATAATCTTCATGGCTGATAGACAATACTTCTGAATGATTGTTTTGTTGTAATTTGTTTCGGTTCATTCGATTGAGTATTTCATATGGCCATCTGAGCATCCATGCAGGAAGCCGGTATTGAAGGTTTAAAATATCCCATTTCATGATTTTTGCCACAGAAGCTTTATTCTGACTGTAATACTCCATAACTTTTTCATTTCCTGAAATACCCTTGAGCACAACCTGCTTAAAAAACCGCTCAGCCAGTTGCGCAAGTTGCAAAGCTGTATATTCCCTTATATGCCAGGGATTTCTGGTGAGGGTCATAGCTATATTGGGAGTTGTGATAAAAGCCTGACCCCCTCTTCGCAATAATCTTTTTATTTCTGAAATGAAAGCTGCATCGTCTTTAATATGCTCGATTACCTGAAAGCTAACTATGGTATCAAAAGATTCATCTGAAAACTGTAGAATAGGGGGTATATTGCCCTGAATAAATTTATGTTCAGGATATTTATTGGACAATTGAACAATAGCGCTGCTTATTTTGTCAATGGCGGTATAGGATGCCGAGACAGGGGCGAGCAATTCAACGCCTCTTCCCTCTCCGCAACCTATCTCGAGAATATCACCTTTTATCAATGGCATGACTTCAAAATAAGGCTTGAGCAATCTCTGATGCAGGGGGTTGTCAGAAGGCAATTCAGATGAGGTGATTTCAGTTGTATATATACCCATTATTATTATTTTTCACAAAAATGCTAAAAGCCGGTTAATACTCATATATACTCTAACGAAAATGACACTTGGTTCACTTTTAAATAAAAAGCCATTGCATTGCTACAAATTAATTATATTTGAAACAGCATTGTATACATATACCTGCAGTATGCCTAAAGCTTTTTTTCTATTTTCCAGATATTTGGGTAAAATACATACCGGATTGTTATTACCGATAGTTTGCATTTCAGTTTTTGCAACAGAAATGTATGCACAGTTGCCTGTTTTCAAGGAAAACAATATAAAATACTATTATGATGTAAGCGCTGAAATGTTTTTTAATTATCGCTTATACACGCTAAACACTAAACATACTGCATATTTTTCTATTTCACTTCTCGAAGATCGTCCTTTTGCTGAGAATTATAAAATTGTTGCAGAGTTGCGTCAATCGCATGAAGATGCCAATGTTTTTACTACCGATACATTGGACCTTGAAAGACATTTCATGGGAAAAAATGTTAATGAATATTACTTCAGTTATGAGTTTGAGAACCCTTATAATGCTGGATTACTGGTTGTTAACGTTCTTAATATTAACACCCGGCAAATCTATGCATTTGACATAACCCTGAGTACGAGGTTTAATTTCAGATCGGCCGATATATTACCTGTCGATCCTGGAACTGATAAGCCTATTTTGAGATACTTTTTTACAAAAGACCGACCGATAGTTTTTCAGCCAGTCAACAATGCAAATACTCCAATTTATGCATTTTACTATGGGCATGATTTTGAAGTAGCAGATCCGCCTATGGTCACAGAATCTCAACAGGTTAGCCGTGGTTTAGAACTCGATAGTACCTTTACACTGAATTTTGGAGAATCTGTCTCATTTGCAAAGGAAGGCTTATATTTATTGCAACTTGACACGACAGGATCAGAAACGCTTTGTATCAGGGTTCATGAAAGCGATTATCCAAGGTTTACTCTGATGGATGACCTTATAAAGCCCCTCATTTACATAACCACCCGCAATGAGATTAATGTCATTAGAGAAGCAGGAAATCGCAAAAGGGAAGAATTTGAGAAATTCTGGTTAACCAACACACGATCTGAAGATGGCGCCCGTACCGGCATTCGATTATTTTACCGAAAAGTTCAGGAGTCGAATTATTTATTTACCAACTATAAGGAGGGCTGGAAAACCGATAAGGGAATGGTTTATATTATATTTGGTCCTCCGGATAAGGTTGTTAAAGGGGAGCAAATTGAAGAATGGATTTACCAGGGGGATGTTCCAACAGCTACCGTGAATTTTACTTTCGTAAAAGTTAAAAATATTTTTTCAAATAATCATTACGCACTGATACGCGACCGGAAATATGAGCGTAATTGGTTCCGGACGGTGGAATCATGGCGCAGAGGGCGCTTGCGCAGATAACAATACTTATGAATCAAAATCCAGAAAAAGATTATATTTTTGGCATAAGAGCTGTGATGGAGGCCATCCATGCCGGCAGAGAACTTGAGGTGGTGCTGGTTCAGAAAAATCTGAATAATGACCTTATTAAAGAACTTCTGCTGTTGCTTCATCAGAACCATGTACCTGTAAAAAGGGTGCCTGATGTAAAGCTCAACAGTATTACCCGAAAAAATCATCAGGGAGTCATTTGTTTTTATTCACCCATTCGATATGCTTCATTGGAGCATATACTTGACCAATGTTATGCATCAGGGGAGGATCCTTTTTTTGTGATACTAGATCGCATTACTGATGTACGAAATTTTGGGGCAATTTCAAGATCTGCAGAATGCGCCGGGGTGCATGCTTTGATCATTTCAGATAAAGGAAATGCGATTATTGGTGCTGATGCCGTAAAAACTTCTGCCGGAGCACTACACCATATTCCGGTTTGCCGTGTTGCCAAACTAGCAGAAACCATACAGTTTTTAAAGAACAGCGGCCTGCGCATAATAGCGTTAACCGAAAAGAGTGCAGAAATACTTTTTCAATCAGAATTACAAGGTCCGGCTGCTCTTTTACTGGGATCTGAAGAAGATGGCATAAGCTCTGAGCTGCTCATAATGGCAGATACCAGACTTAAAATTCCAATGAAGGGAACCATTGGCTCGCTTAACGTATCGGCCACGGCAGCCATAGCTCTCTACGAGGTGGTAAGGCAGCGGGGAAGTAATGACTGATTTTTTTTAAAAGCATACAAACAAGGTAATGCATAGTACTACCTCGTCTGTAATGAAGCCTTATACTTTGATTAAACAAACTTATCTCCTTTGTGATTACGAACATCAGTTACAAAACTGCGGAAGAGTTTATCATCATCTTTGCGGCAGATGAGCAGAACATCTCCACAATCGGCAACCAGATAACCGTCTAGCCCCTGTACTACAATCAGCCGGTTTTCTTCGCCTTTAATCATACAGTTTTTAGTGTTGTATAAAAGAACATTCCCATCAATAACATTAGATGACGCATCTTTATCCCTGATTTCGTGAAGGGCATTCCATGAGCCCAAATCAGACCAGCCAAACTTACCAGGTACTACAAAAACATTATCTGCCTTTTCCATTATGCCATAATCTATGGAAATGCCTTTGGTAATGGCATAGGCATGTTGTATGCGTTCGGCCTCTTTTTGTGTATAATAAACATCAGACAAATCGTTGAACATATCAGCTATCTCAGGGAGGTATTTCTCAAAAGCTTGAATAATGGTGTTGACGTTCCATATAAAAATACCACTGTTCCACAAGAACTCTCCACTTTCCACAAATTTTTGTGCCAGTTCAAGATGGGGTTTTTCGGTAAAAGTTTTTACCTTTTTTACATTGCCATTGCCTTCAGTATGAAACTGGATATAACCATAACCGGTTTCTGGTCGGTTAGGCTCAATGCCAAGGGTAATGAGGTTATTGGAATGCTGTGCCGCTGCGATGGCTTCATGAATGGCATTCCTGAAAAGATCCTCCATTAAAATGGTATGGTCTGCCGGTGTGACAATAAGACAGGCGTCTGGATCTTTCTTTTTGATTTTGTAGGTGGCATATGCAATACACGGTGCCGTATTTCTTCGACTGGGTTCCAGCAATATTTGGTCATCGTTCAGATCCGGAAGCTGTTCCTTGATCAGTTGAGCATAATCACTGTTGGAAACAATATATACGTTTTCCGGAGGGCATATTCCATTAAAACGATGATAAGTAAGTTGCAACAATGTTTTTCCAATGCCTAAGACATCCAGAAATTGTTTGGGGTTATTGTTCCTGCTGTAAGGCCAAAAGCGGCTCCCGACACCACCTGCCATAATTACTACATACACTTTATCGTTCATGATCGGACAATGGTTTTTCGCAATTTTGAATGAAACATTTCTATATATGAAAATTTTTTATCAACTAATGGGCTTTTTGTGTTTTTTCTTAAAAAAGAAATTAAATTTGCCTAAAAAAGGAATATTACGCCTGATACCGGTTTATTAAAGGCTTCAATTTATATGTAAATCATGAACCGGCAAAAGTAAAATCACTTTTTTACAGACCAAATTAAATTATTACATCAAAACATGTGTTATTAAGTTTTCAAATTGAAATTATACTGATATTTTTTATAAATTAGTCAGCTGTAAAGCGAATTGAAAATATTCATAGTATATAAATCTAAAGATAATTACGGAGGAAATATTGGACAAGGTTAGAGAAAAGTTAAAAGAGGTTTTCGGATATACGCAATTCCGTGGCAATCAGGAAAAAATAATCACCAATGTGATGAATGGCAGAAATACTTTTGTGATAATGCCAACAGGTGCGGGAAAGTCTCTTTGTTATCAATTGCCCGCTTTGCTGAATGAGGGTACTGCTATTGTAATTTCGCCTTTGATAGCCTTGATGAAAAACCAGGTAGATCAACTAAATGCTTTTGGTGTAAACGCAAGGTTTCTCAATTCAACCCTCACTAAAACTGAAATGAACAGGGTGAAGAAAGACACTATAGATGGCAATGTAAAATTGCTGTATGTAGCACCTGAATCATTGACAAAAGAAGAGAATATCAACTTTTTAAAGCAGGCTAATATCTCATTTGTAGCAATAGATGAAGCACATTGTATTTCAGAATGGGGGCATGATTTTCGTCCTGAATACCGACGCATCAAACCTATAATCAGCCAGATTGGCAATATTCCCATAATTGCGCTTACTGCCACCGCTACACCCAAAGTACAATTAGACATTCAGAAAAACCTTCAGATGGAGGAAGCTGATGCCTTTAAATCTTCGTTTAACCGCGAAAATCTTTATTACGAAGTGCGGCCCAAAAAGGAGGCAAAAAAACAAGTAATTAAATTCATTAAAGAGCACAAGGGAAAATCAGGCATTATTTACTGCCTCAGCCGAAAAAAAGTGGAAGAAATTGCCAACTTGCTGAAAGTTAATGATATAAAAGCAGCCCCTTATCATGCTGGCCTTGACCCTTCAGAAAGAATGAAAAACCAGGATGACTTTCTTAATGAGGAGATTGATGTAATTGTAGCCACCATCGCATTTGGAATGGGAATCGATAAACCCGATGTCAGATATGTTATACACTATGATACTCCGAAAAGTATTGAAGGATATTACCAGGAAACAGGTCGCGCTGGCAGAGATGGTCTCGAAGGTAATTGTATACTTTTTTATGCCTATAAAGACATTATTAAACTTGACAAGTTTAATAAGGATAAACCGGTAAATGAACGGGAAAATGCCAGACTGCTATTGGAAGAAATGGCAGCATATGCAGAATCTTCGGTGTGCCGCAGAAAACAACTTTTACATTATTTCGGCGAAAACTACAATGAAAGTCAATGTGGCAAATCGATGTGGTGTGATATATGTAAATTCCCGCCAGAAACCTTTGAGGGTCAGGAATATGTTGAAGTGGTGCTTGATGCGGTAGATTCGACAAAATCAAGGTTTGAAGTCAAGCATGTAGTAGATGTAATCACCGGCAAGGAAAATGAATATGTGCAGAGTTATGGCCATAATGAGCTTGAAATTTTTGGCGCCGGAACTGATGAGACAGAAGATTTTTGGCACTCAGTTATTCGTCAAACCCTTTTAGGGGGTTATCTGGAAAAGGATATTGATAAAATTGGAGTAGTAAAAATTACCAAAAAAGGTAAAGATTTTCTAAAAACACCCCATTCAGTTATACTTATCAAGGATAAAGAATTTGATGAAAGCCAGGAAGCGGAGGAAAGCCCGCAGGGAAGTACATCGAAAGCATATGATGAAAACCTTTTCGATATTCTCAAACGTCTGAGAAAGGATGTTTCCAAAGACAAAAACCTCCCTCCCTACGTCGTATTCCAGGATCCTTCTCTGGAAGAAATGGCCACAATTTATCCGACAACCAGAGAAGAACTGGCAAGGGTGAATGGCGTAGGCATGGGTAAGGTTAATAAATTTGGAAAACCTTTTATCGATGCCATAAAAAAATATGTAGAAGAAAACGACATTATGACCGCCTCTGATGTAGTTGTTAAGTCTGCGGTTAATAAATCCAAAACGAAAATATTTATCATTCAGAAAATCGATCGAAAGGTAGATCTGGAAGAAATTGCCGAATCAGCGGGCTTGTCTTTTTCTGAACTTATAGATGAAATAGAGCATATTTGCTATTCGGGTACCAAGTTAAACCTAAATTATTACATAGACAGCATTATGGATGAGGAGAGGCAACAGGAAGTGTATGAATATTTTCTTACCGCCAAAACCGACAGAATCAAAGATGCACTGGAAGAACTTGGTGAAGATGAGTACGACGAGGAGGATCTCAGATTAATGCGCGTCAAATTTTTATCTGAATATGCCAATTAATGGCATATTGTTTTTTTCATAATTGGTTGATGGCCAATTCAACCACCAAAATATTATATGATGAATGTTTTGATAATAGGCTCGGGAGGCAGGGAGCATGCCCTGGCACAAAAAATTCTTGCCGGTAACCGATGCGAAAAACTCTTTATAGCTCCTGGTAATGCAGGTACAGCTCAGGTAGGCTTAAATGTAGATATTTCGGTTACTGATTTTGAAAAGATTTCTGAATTCATAAAAACTCAAGAAATAAATTTACTGCTGATAGGGCCTGAGGTGCCATTGGTTGCTGGTTTGAGGGACTTCCTCGAGTCTAAGGAAATACATAAAAAGCTCCTGATCGTTGGGCCAGGCGCCCATGGCGCCAGACTTGAAGGAAGTAAAGAATTCGCCAAAGATTTTATGCAGAGACATCAGATTCCTACTGCAGCCTACCGGCCATTTCAACGTAATGAATATGAAGAGGCAAAAAAATATCTGTTGTCGCAACCGCTACCCATTGTTTTAAAAGCAGATGGCCTGGCAGCAGGTAAAGGTGTAATCATTTGTAATACCCATGAAGAAGGCCTCGCAGCTTTGGAACAAATGTTAGTGAATAGACAGTTTGGTGCCGCTTCAGAATCAGTTGTAATAGAGTCTTTTCTGGAAGGCATCGAGCTTTCAGTATTTGTGGTAACAGATGGAAAGGATTACCTGATATTGCCGGAGGCCAAAGATTATAAAAGAATTGGTGAGAAAGACACAGGACCAAATACCGGTGGAATGGGGGCGGTTTCTCCTGTTCCCTTTGCGCAGCAGGGCTTTTTGAAGCGTGTTGAAGAAGAAGTGGTTAAGCCAACCATTGCAGGATTAAAAAAGGACAATATTGATTACAAGGGCTTTATTTTTATTGGTTTGATGAATTGCAATGGGAGTCCTTATGTAATAGAATATAATGTTCGAATGGGTGATCCCGAAACACAAGTTGTTATGCCCAGGCTAGAAAGTGACTTGCTTGAAATGCTTGAAGCCACAGCTAAAGGAACATTGAGCAATTATCAGCTAAAGGTGTCTCCTATGTACGCGGCTACGGTGGTAATGGTCGCCGGTGGATATCCTGGCTCTTATAAAACCGGAGATGAAATAAATGGTATACCTGAGAATACATCAAAAATGAAGGTTTTCCATGCCGGCACCAGGAATAGCGAATGCAATACAAAGGTCTTTTCAAATGGCGGTAGAGTCTTAAATGTTACCGGGCTGGGCGATAGCCTGGAGGAATCATTGCATAATGCCTACGAAGGCGTTTCAAAAATATACTGGAAAGATGCCTGCTTTCGCAAGGATATAGGACAGGATATTTTATCAATGCAATAACTTCTTTTTATTTTCTTTTCTTTATTGTTAATTTTAAGCCTAAAGATTAATCAGTAAAGGATATGTCGGGATGTAGCTCTTGTGGAAGTACCGCCGAAGGAAATACCAAGGTGTCGGGTTGTAAAAACAATGGCACCTGTGGCACCGATGGTTGTAATAAACTCAATGCCTTCGATTGGCTGGTAGATATGGAAAATGCCGGCCCAAAATTTAATATACTTGAAGTTCGCTTTAAAAACGGCCGTAAAGAATTTTTTAAAAATATTCACAACCTGGAATTGTTTAATGGCGACCCTGTAGTGGTAGATGTACCTAATGGGCACCATCTTGGATTTGTTGCCCTGCAAGGCGAATTAGTCAGGTTGCAAATGCAGAAGAAAGGCGTCGTTGAAGATGAAAACGTACGGCCTGTATACAGGCTGGCAACAAAGCGGGATCTTGAAAAATTTGAGGAAGTCAAAAATAAAGAAATGACAACCCTGTATCGCACCAGGGAAATAATTCGGGAATATGGACTGGTCATGAAACTTACCGATGTAGAATATCAGGCAGATGGAACAAAAGCCACTTTCTACTATTCAGCAGACGACAGAGTTGATTTCAGGGAACTCATCAAATCTCTGGCTTCTGAATTTAAAGTTCGCATTGAAATGAGACAAATCAGCTTGCGACAGGAAGCAAGTCGGCTGGGAGGCATTGGTTCATGCGGCAGAGAATTGTGTTGCTCAACCTGGCTTACAGAATTTAAAAGTGTTTCAACCACCGCTGCCAGGTACCAAAACCTTTCACTCAATCCAAGTAAATTATCCGGACAATGCGGCAGATTAAAATGTTGTCTCAACTATGAGTTGGAGACCTACATGAGCGCACTGGAAGATATACCCGAGGTAGAAAGCCCGCTACAGACAATGAAGGGAGAAGCCACTTTGCAAAAAACAGATATTTTCAGAAAAATTATGTGGTTTGGATATCAAAATGAAAATGCATGGGTTCCACTTAATACTGAAAGGGTAAGGGAAATTATTGAGCAGAATAAACAAGGTAAAAAACCGGCCACTTTGCTTGAAGATAATGTGCAGGTATTAGATGATACCCAACAGGTACTGAATAGTGATTTGGAGCAAATGGACAGAAAATACAAAAATAAAGCTAAAAAGAAGAAAAGCCGGAAAAACTTTCAAAGAGGTAAGGGCACTAAAAATAAGGGAGATACAAATAGAAGTACCTGAAGTGCATGAATTTGATTTTTGTTTCAGGATAAAACCAGCCGGTAAGAATTGTAAAAATATGAATAGATGCTCCTTATTTTTTTTGCTGTTACCTGTACTGTGGTCTTGCGCAGGTGACAGATTATATGAAGCTAAAGAAGACTTTGATAAAGGGAACTGGTCAGTTAGCCAGGAGGTTCAATTTGAATTTGAAATTAAATCTGATGAAATAGCATATGACCTGCATTTAAGCCTGCGCCATGACCTTGATTATCCTTTTCACAATTTATATTTTAAATACCAGCTTTACGACCAGGATGAAAATGTCTTAAAAGAGAGATTGGTAAATCTTGATTTATTCAATCCAAAGACAGGCAGTCCGATTGGTAGTGGTATTGGTATATACCGGGATTTGGAAACACTCATAGAGGAAGGGATCTCATTTAAAAGTGTTGGCAATTATAAAGTTACCCTGGTTCACTATATGCGGCCGGAAATACTTCAAGGCATACATTCTATTGGGATTAAACTGAAAGAAAACCAGAAGTCTAAACGCTAAACCACCTACTGACTTCATATGTAATTGGGATATCTGCCGGGCACCAGTTGAGTTCATGGAGCTGATTGGGCTTCAACCATTTAAAATCAAGGTGTTCTGTGAGTATGGGAGGGGCATCACCGTTTGTCTTACAAAAATATGGTATCAGTTCGATCGATTTTTCAGGGTATTCATGCCTTACCGGTTTTAACCGCATTTGAGGAATTACTTTCAAATTGAGCTCTTCCATCACTTCCCTGACCAGCGCTTCCTGTTCAGTTTCACCTTGTTGAATCTTACCTCCCGGAAACTCCCAAAGATATGGTTCATGAATTACCTTACCTCTTTTTACACAGAGGATTTCGGCATTACGGGTTATTATGGCACAAACTACTCGTATCATGGTTTGCAATTAAGAAGCTTTACAAATAAAATGCAAGAACTCAATTCACAAAGGGCACGTCTTGTCAATTTTTTTATTGAAATTTTTTATTTTAATCTATCAAGGCCACAAAACCTCCTGCAGGTAATAATGTTATTTCAAGCAATGATGATGTTTTCAGACTTTCTGATATATCAAAACCACTTGCATTTTGTTTATCGGTAATAATCATCGATTTGCTCTCTGTATTTATAAAGGAAAGATCGAGTTTCAGGGCTAATGAATTTTCAGTTCCGTTAATACCACCCAGATACCATGTATTGCCTTTTCTTCTCGCGAGTACCACATGTTGGCCAGGGAAACCAGAAATATATTTAGTTTCATCCCACGTAACAGGTATATTTGACATAAATTGTATAACCTGTTCATTTTGAGTAAGATAGGATTCGGGTTTATCGGCAAAATGCAGAAGCCCTGTTTCAAAAACAACAGAAAGTGCCAGTTCATGTCCTAAAGTAGTCTTGCGGGAATAGGTTTGGTTGCTGAAAGTGACAGGAGTATAGTCCATTGGGCCACATACATTTCTGGTAAAAGGCAGTATAGTATTGTGCCAAACCGCATTTTCAGGATAGTGATCGTTAAATGAGTAACATTCAGCGCCTTTTACAGCTTCTGAAGTCACTAAATGGGGATATGTCCTTTCCCAGCCCCTTGGCAGAGTACAACCATGAAAATTTATCATCAGCTTGAATTCAGCTGCATCCTTGAGAATTTCATGGTACTGCTTAATGATCTCCTGTTTATCGCTTTGGAAAAAATCAATTTTCAATCCTTTTATACCAAGTGATTGTAATTTTTTCATTTCTTGTCGTCTATCCTCAGCTAAATGCATCTTATCTCTGGGGGCTTCTTCAACTGTATTATGCGGGCCTCCCGAATTATACCAAAACCATAAATCAATATTTAGCTTTTTTGCATAACGAATAAGCGCCTCTATTTCCATAGGGTCTATGGTATTCCAGTTTGCATCGATCAAGCTGTATTCCCATTTCATTTTTTCAGCCAAATCAATAAATTTTTTGAGACTCACAGAGTTTTTACTGCTTTCGTGATCTGACCACCAGCTCCAGGAAGCTCTGCCCGGCTTTACCCAATCAAAATTCCCTTGTAATTCGGGGCTTGCCAAATGGAAAACCAAATTATTTTCAAGAATACCTCCCGGATTATTTGCTATCATAATAACCCGCCATGGCATAATCCATTCATCAGACCTGGTAGAAGGGTTGGTAGGATATAAGTCATAGGCTTCTTCGGGTTCAGGCAGCCGCATGGTATACAAAGCCTCAGGTGCATTTTGCTCAAGATGCATGGCACAAAAATTATCTCTGAGGTCACTTTCACTTATCAGACACCAAATATTATCATGTGAGAAAAGCAATGGAAATGCCCAACCTTCTTTGCCGGGAGCAGAGCTTCCTGCCGGAATGCCATTCTGATAATACGTTTCATAACCAGGGCTCCATTTGGTTACTTCGTCATATGCTTGTACCCAAACCTTGCTGCGCTGAGGTATTTTAAAACCACTCCTTTCAGAAATCAACTCGAGATCTTTTTTGTCTTCATTTCTTACCACGTATCTGAAAGCGACACCTTCATCATAAACACGGAATAAAATCTCCAGTTTTCCGCCCAGCTCATTTTGGAAATCAAATCGCTGTTGACTGTATGTGGCAAGATTCTTAGTTTTTTTCCCAGTTTTCATTTCATAAGATTCTTCAAAAACCTGCAGATCACTTTGACCAACATACACTAAGTTTTTAAAGAATGTCTGATCTTGCAATTCAATACCCAATGGAGAGGGCAGAATAATTTGCCTTGTTGAATCCTTATCGGTTAACGCTACAGCATAAAGTAAATCTGAATTTTCTAATAGAACACTCACTGAAATTTTACCATCAGGAGAATTGATATTCCTTTGAAACGGCGCTTGAGTACAGCCAGATTGTATAAAAGGGACGATTCCTAAAAAAATTATTAAAATCTTGATTTTCATAGTTAAGAGCGTTTTGTCATAAAAGGTGGGTAAATATATTGAAAAAGTCTCTGGTAGATATGAGTATGACGAATTCATAATGGGTGAAAACATAATTGTTTAATCGAAAGTTAAACCTCAAAAAAATTATGTCTTTGAAACAAGGGAATAAAGCACCGGATTTTACACTTCTTGATGAAAATTCGAAAGAATTTAATTTGTATAGAAATATGAATGGCAGAGCTTGTATTCTTTATTTCTATCCGAAAGACTTTACACCCGGATGTACAGCAGAGGCCTGTAGTTTTCGGGATCACTTTAACACCTTCCGAGGCCTTAATATAGATGTAATTGGCATTAGTACCGATGATCCCGCAACACATATGCGTTTTAAAAAACAATACGATCTTCCTTTTACACTTTTGTCAGATACGGATGGAGAAGTGTCAAAGCTCTATGGTGCAAAACTTCCGTTTTTGAATGTCAGCTCCAGGATTAGTTATATGATCGATAAAAACCATAAGATTGCCAGTGTGTACAAAAACTTTTTTGATGGTGAGGCGCACATAAGGGCCATGCGTGCAAAGTTAGAACAATTAAAATGATAAAATTAACTGATTTATTGCAGGGGTTATTTTTATTATGAAATATTATTTTGTCTTTTTTAAAAAATATGGTATAAAAAATCCTTTAATGTGGCATGACGATATTTTACAGACCTATATATGACGGATGCAGAATAGAGCCTATTCGCTTGCAATTAATTCAATGAATATATCGTATTTGTTAAATAATTTTAAAGATTCAGTGCTTAACTTCAAACTAATTTAACAATACAGCTGCCAAAAAATAAAATTTTACCATTACTTTTGCGCAGTAATCTAAAATTAGATTCAGCTTTTAAGGATGTAATGAAAAACGATAATTCCATAAAACTCACAATAAAAGCAACTCAATTGAGATTAATCCAAATTTAACAAACATGAAACGAAAACTACAGGTATTTATGTGGGTAGCGCTGGCATTATTGGCCTGCACACCCTATGCCATGTCACAAGGAGTTACCACTGCCAGTATCAGTGGAACTGTTTTTGATGAGACTGGAGATGGACTCCCCGGAGCAACAGTTCTGGCCATTCATGAGCCTTCTGGTACGCGTTACGGTTCCATTACCAACGCCGAAGGCAGATTTAATTTGCCTGCGGTAAGAACAGGTGGACCCTACACGATTACGGTTTCTTTCGTTGGCTATAACAACCAGCGTTTAGAAAACTTAAATCTTACTCTGGGACAGAAGTTTTCCATAAATTTTGATCTGGAACTGGCAAGTACCCAATTGGAGGAAATCATGATATCCGATACCCGGATTTTTAATTCTGATCAAACCGGTGCTGCAACTGACCTAAGCAATGAGCGCATTAACTCTATGCCTACCGTAAGCAGAAATTTAAATGATTTTACCAGGCTGACGCCACAGAGCAATGGTACAAGTTTTGCCGGTGCAGATAATCGTTTAAACAACTACACCATCGATGGCAATATGTATAATAACAACTTTGGATTGGGTACTTCTCAGTTTGCTGGTGGTAATCCTATTTCACTCGATGCCATTGAAGCTGTACAGGTAAATATTGCGCCTTATGATGTAAGACAAGGTGGCTTTACAGGGGCCAATGTTAATGCCATTACAAAATCGGGAACGAATGAGTTTAAAGGGGCTATTTACACCTATTTCAATAATGAAAGATTTCAGGGTATAAAAATTGGAGATGTAAACCTGCCATTTAGTGAGACACAACGATTGATTCGCGGTGCTTATGTAGGCGGTCCGATTATAAAAGACAGGCTGTTTTTCTTTGCCAGTTATGAGACTGAAGAATCCACAGTCCCTGGTGACAACCGACTGGCAGCAAGACCTGATATCGGCAGATTACCTGATGGACAGGTGGTATCAAGGGTACCTGCTTCAAGGGCGGAGTTTGTGAGGCAGCAAATGCGTGAAATATATGGTTATGAAACCGGAAATTTCGAAAATATTCCTTTCAGCGATGAAGCAACTCGCCTGAATTTACGTCTCGATTTCAATATCAACGATAAAAACAAGCTCACCCTGCGCTATAACCGTTTTGCACAATTCAGGGATGTAACCATAAACGGAAACAGCATAAGGGGTTTACCTGCAGACCAGAGGTTTACCAATACCAACCGCGATGGTGTTGAAGCACTTACATTCAGAAATGGACATTATACCAATGATAATGTGGTAACATCATTGGTGGCAGAATTAAACTCAGCCATTGGCACCAATATGTCAAATACCCTCAATATCGGCTTTACTGATATCACCGACCCCAGAAGGGGTATCCCCGGTGGCCAGACTTTTCCAATGATAGAAGTACTGGAGTTTGATGGAAGTACACCATTGTATTATATGTCAATGGGGAATGAACTGTTTTCGGTAGGTAACTTATTGGAAAACCGGGTATTTAACATTACCAATAATTTCAGTTACTTCCTGGGTAAGCACACTTTGACGGCTGGATTGAATTTCGAATACATGACCTTCGACAATGCATTTAACCCAACCTGGAACTCATGGTACAGATACAACAGTTACAATAACTTTGTTGAAAGTGTAATTAACAGAAATCCTGCGATTCGTCCTGACGGTTTTGCCATTGGTTTTACCTATGATGCCGATAACCCAACTGTGTTGCCTACCGACAGAACAGCTTTCGGTCAAGTGGGGATATATTTTCAGGATGAATATCAATATTCAAGAAATCTTAAACTTACCCTGGGTTTAAGGGTTGATATGCCTTTTTATCCTATAGATGCTCCCAGAAATCCAAGGGTTGAGGCATTGGGCGTAAGTGTTGAAAACCCAAGAAACCCCGGCCAGTTTATAGAGCCTGATGTAAGCCAGTATCCTTCGGTCAATCCTCTCTTTTCTCCGAGATTTGGGTTTAATTGGGATGCGCTTGGCGATGGAACACTTCAGCTTAGGGGTGGTACAGGAATATTCACAGGAAGACCCATATTTGTGCATTTATCTAACCAAATTAATGCCAATGGTGTAACCCGTGGTTTTATAGGATTAATGGCTAATCAATGGGGAGTTGGTGGAAATCCACAATGGCAAGGATTTCAGTCAGATGTAAATTTCTACAGACCTGATCCTTCGGTACAACAGCCTACAATTTCGAGTGGCATTAATTTAACTGACCCTGATTTTAGATTGCCTCAAACCTGGAGAACCAATGTTGCGGCTGATTATGCCCTTCCTTATGGCTTTAAAGCTACTTTAGAAGGCATCTATTCAAGAGATTATAATAGTCCCTTTGCTGCTAACCTTGCCAGCAATCCAACTGGAAGCAGCATAAACATTGGTGGTAATGCCTACCCTACCTACAATCAGGGCATTGCAGGAACACCTATTAGGGAAATGTTTTTCCTCACCAACATTGATGTTGGAACCTATGCTTCCATAACAGCCAGTATTGAAAAAGACTGGGGAATGGGTATCTATACCAGTCTTGCATATACCCGAAGCAGGCGACGTGACTTTGGCCTGATTGGAGGTTCCCAGGCAGCTTCTTTGTGGCCGAATGCAGTTCAATCAGATAGAAATAACCCAGAAGATGGATATAGCAGGTTTGATCAGCCAAACCGTATCGTTGGTTTGGTTTCTTTCAATACCAAAGGTTTGAATGAGCTTAACAATACTACTTTCTCCTTATTCTATGATGGTGGTGAGCAGGGACGATACAGCTATACCTATTCCGGAAACTTCGGCGACGGTGGTGGAGTTCGTCTGATGTATGTGCCTGAAAGTTTTGAAGATGCACAATTAGTAGATCGCGTTGCAAATGGCGTTCTGGTGCAAACTGCCCAGGAACAGTGGGAAATCTTAAATCAGTACATAGAAAATAATGCATATCTTAGCAGTATGAGAGGTAGAGTAACCGAAAGAAATGGCGCCAAATTGCCATGGTTACATAGATATGACCTGCGGATTATTCAGGATTTTCATCTGACGAAAGATGTAAATAAACATAAACTACAGTTATCATTCGATATAATGAATGTTGGTAACCTGTTGAATAGTGAATGGGGTGTAGCAAGATCTGTTTTCCAGACCAATCCCATGGCGTATTTAGGTGCCGATTCACAGGGCAATGCCAGGTTTAATATCAACACCATACAGGGTTCAACTGATTTTCCAGTAACCGCTACACAGCCGATTATCAGTCTTTTTCAAACCTGGAGTGCACAGGTGGGTGTAAGGTACATATTTAAATAAATCACTAAAGTAGTTTTGAAATATACAAATCAAGAAATCAAATGAAAGCGAATAAATTATATTTAATATTTCTCATGATTACAGGATTGTTTTTGACAACTGCCTGTGACGTAGATGACGATCCAGATGCCGGGCTTTCAGAAAAGCCATTATTATTGAGTGTACTTGAAGGGCAGTCGAACCTGTCGGTATTTAAGCAACTTGTTGAAGACAAAGGGTTGGCCGGCGAACTTGCAGGAAGCAGAACCCAGGATCAAAGAGCGATATTTGCTCCGACCAATCAGGTCTTTGCAGATTTTCTGACCGACAATGGGTTAACCTCTGCAACGCAGATAAACAATTTAGACAAGATTCTGGCATATCATATTGCCAGACCTAATGTGTTGGCCAATAACCTGTCACAATCTAACTTTCAGTTTTTAGCTACTGCCAATAGTGACTGGGATATTTTTGTAAATCGTTCTGGCGGTACAATAACCCTTGATAATGGAGTAAGGGTTGTTTCAAGTAACGACAGTGGCAATGGTACGATACATATTATCGATGGTATACTTACACCAAGGCCTGAACTGAGGCCTTTTGTAGAATCAACGGCAAATTACTCTACCTTTAGGGCACTGATGAACCTTGAGCTGAGAAATGCAGCAAATGCGATAGTGGTAGGAAGCTTAAGAACCCAGTTTACAACAAAGTACAGAACTTTTTTTGTTCCTACCAATGATGCTTTTGCTGCACTTTTAAGCAGTCTTGGCGTAAGTAATGCGAATGAACTGATTGCTCTTTTTGAAACCATTGTCAGAGAGAATAATCCGAATTACACACCCAGAGCTGATAACCTGCCGGTGGGAGGATTTAATTATCTGCAAAATGTTTTACGGTATCACATTTCTGCTACACCTTACTATTCATTTAACCTTAGCAATAATTTAAACCTGCCAACATTGTTTACAGGAGAAACAAGAGCCCGAGTGTTGATAGAAGGAGGTGACCTCAAAATCAGAGATAGTCAGGGTAATGTAGCCAATGTTAGCCCCAATCCCACCGTATTCAGCCACGGCTTTGTACATGGAATTGATCGCGTCTTAATACCTGAAATAAAATTTTAATATCGCTGCATCAACAAAAAAAGGCCTGTTAACGCTGACAGGCCTTTTTTATTAACCTATAGACTTCAACCATATTAATTAGTCTGCTGAAAAAGCAGTCATCTATAATGTAAATTCGGGATATTAAAATAAATCAACAGGCCAGGTCATTTTAAGCGCACACTAAATATTGGAAGCGGCCCTAAAATGACTCTGCAAATAACTGTATTCCTTCACAAAACATCGTGCCTCCTTTAGAGAGCTGAAAAGTGGAGTAGATATAGTACAACTACTTTTTTCAATCATTTTTGCAATGTTTTTCCAGTTGCCATCGGTATCTACGATTACTTCAAGATCAATACCCGCAACCGAAAGTGGTTGATACCAATGGGTCAGAAGCCACTCTATCATATCTTCATTGCTCAAGTGAAAATCATTATGTTCGGCGAGTACAATTCTTGCCTCTGATGCCGCTATCATGTGGCTGGTTATCCTGAGTTCCTCCCTCAAAACAGGGCAAGTTTTATCAAAGACACCTTTTCGCTCAATAAGTACCAATCCATCCGGATCTTCACCCATCCCCCCGATATTTATGTACTTACCCCTGAAATGCCCTAAACCTGGCGAGTCAGTATTTAATACCCTTCCCTGCATATTGATCCGTTTAAAACTCAAAATTAAACATTTAATTGCACTATTCAAATTATAAATATAACTTTAAAGCTCCGAATGTATGCTTTTCCTTACACATGTATAAATATGGCTGGGATATTATGAGGTGTTAAAAGGCAATATGCTGTAAGGCGATATTGATTTTTTCTTCAATGGGTAAATGCCCTTCTATCCAGTGAATTTGAATTCCAGATCTCTCCATTTTTCTAAACCAGGTCATTTGCCGCTTAGCAAACTGATGAATAGCTATTTCTAGTTGGCGGTACATTTCAGCATAGCTTATTTTATTTTGCAGGTACAATGTAATGTATTTGTATTCAAGTCCGTAAAAGATCAGGTCATCAGCAGGAAGCTTTTGTAATAATGATTCAACCTCCTCAATCATGCCGTTTTCCAGACGTTTTTTCAGCCGTTCACTAATTTTTTGTCTGCGAATTTGCCGGTCAATTGAAATGCCAAAAATAACCGGTCTTAATTGGGGTAGAGTCTGTTTTGCATTTAAAGAGTATGTTTTCTCGAATAAGGCGATCTCAATGGCACGGATGGTTCTTTTTTTATGAAGTGTATCTGAGGTATTATGCAGTGATTTACCTGAAGATTGCAACATAGCTACTAACTCTTCCTGGCTTTTATTTTCAAGTTCTTCGCGTAATCTTACATTTACAGGCACACTTTTAAGCTGATAAGATTCAATTACTGATTCTATATACAAACCACTTCCGCCACATAGTATAGGTATAAGACTTTTATCTTGTAAACCTTGAAATATCTTGCTAAAATCTTGTTGATATTCATATAGGTTATATTTATAGCCAGGATCTTTTATATCAATTAAATGGTATGAAATCTGCCTGCCATTTACCATATAATCTTCATAATCCTTGCCGGTACCAATGTTCATTTCTCTGTAAACCTGCCGTGAATCAGCACTTATGATTTCAGTACCCATTTCATACGCCAAATGAGCAGCAAACATCGTTTTGCCACTTGCGGTGGGCCCCGTAACAACAATTATATTGTTTTGCATCTAAGAAAAATTATCAGCGAAAATAAAAAAAAGAATTGGAGTTGGGGTTACTCCAATTCTTCAGGCAGGTTATTTATTCAGGTAAAAGATTTGAGGTGAGAAAAAAATATTTTTACCAGGTTGCCGGTTTAATAGATTTGGCTGCTTTAAGTATATCTCTTTTACTTACCTGACCACGTAAAATGCCCTTATCAACGACAGGAAACCGGCGAAAGCGATTTTTTAAAAATTTTATAGCTACATCTACAATGTCATCTGTCACTTCAATGGTAACTATGTCGGTTGTCATATATTCACTGACAAGACCTTTGCTTAATGGTTGGTTATGGTAAACACTATCTATGATAACCCTTAAGCAGTCCTGTTCACTTATAATACCTACTAACTCCCGGTGCTCATTAAGAACCGGAGCCCCGGAAATTTTCTTTTCAAGTAGCACTTTTATTACGTATCCGATCTCATCTTCAGGTTTAAAGGTAATCAGATCGGAAACCATATATTTTGTAATGGGATCATATTGACCCTTTTTACTTTTTGAAGGTATATCAAACTGTGGCGTAAAATTCATGGTACATAATTTTAAAATGATAAATCGTTATCACCCTACATCAATAAACATGTTCAGTTGATGTTACTAATAACACAGATTACGTCCTCTTATTTAAAGAGCTACATAATGTCAATAAACATTTTATTACTAACAGGTCGGGTAATGTTTTGAAAAATATGAATATTTGAATTAATATGCAAGCATTTATTTAAAAAAATGACAAAAAGTTGACTTTATTTTCGAAAATTGACCTTTAACAACCTTTTAGTGCATTTTTAAAAGAAATGATTTAATTTGTTTAATATAACACTAAATATGGCTAAATCGAGTAAGCATCAATTCTTTGATATTTGCTGCTATACTGTTTTACATTTCATCTGTTTAATTTTCTTTTCAGCGGTGAGATGGAACCTTTGACGACTAAAATAATCATGGCACAGTGTGTCTAATAATTATTTTAGTCGTGTCGGTTTCATCTAATAATAATATATTGTATGGACTTAATCGAGTTGTTATGAACGGATTGTATCGAATGGTCAAATGCTTTTTTTTGGGAATGGTAATGTTTTTTTCAGGTATTTTTATGAGTTGTATAAACTCTGAGGATACAAAGGCAAACAAATATCTGGCATTGGCAACTCAGATGGAGGAGGTTTTTCTTCATACTATGCTTGAGGTTTGGTATCCTGCATTCATTGATAGCATTTATGGTGGTTACCTTAGTAACTTTGACTACAACTGGAAGGCCCGGGAGCCACAGAATAAATTTATTGTAACGCAGACCAGACATATCTGGACAACCTCTGAAATCGTTCACCATTATCCCGACCGCAACCTCTTTCTCGATTATGCCATGCATGGATTCGATTTTCTTCAAAATCATTTATGGGATCGGGAAAATGGCGGCTTTTATCAATTGACTGATCGGGAGGGTAATTTACTGAGTGATGAAAAAAGGGCTTATGGAAATGCATTTGGAATTTATGGACTGGCGGCTCTCTATAAAGTTTCAGAAAATGACAAAGTACTTGCCTTCGCCAAAGATGCATTTTACTGGTTTGATCAACATGCACATGATTCCATTAATGGCGGCTATTTTGAATACCTGTCACAAGACGGCACACCTTTATATTACAGGTATCCGTCTGGGCAAAAGCAATTTGAGGCTGGTATAAAAGACTTTAACAGCTCTATCCATATTCTTGAAGCTTTTTCAGAGTTATACATGATATGGCCCAATGATTTGTTAAAACAGCGTCTGGAAGAAATGTTCTATATCATTCGCGATACGTTTGTAGGCAAAAAAGGATATTTAAGTTTATTTTTTACGCCCGATTGGCAGGAGATTACAGATGATTTAATGCACAATCAAAGTCTGGAAAACATGCATGATATTCACATAACCTTTGGCCATGATATTGAAACAGTTTTTCTCCTGACAGAGGCTGCCAGAGCATTAGAGATTCCATTTGACGATACATTTCTCAATTATTTAAAAATGATGGCAGATCAGGTAATAGATCATGGCTGGGATGAAAAAATGGGAGGCATTTTCGAGCGTGGTAAATGGATAGATGGTTCTATTTTAATCACCGATAGTACCAAAGTCTGGTGGTCTCAAGCTGAGGCCATGAATACCTTACTGCTTATGAGTACGTTGATTCCGGAAAAACAAACTTATTATTTTGAACTTTTCGTTAAATCATGGTCATACATTAATGATTATATGATTGATCATAAATTTGGAGGTTGGTACCCGGCGGGTATCGATGGTACTCCGGCTGCCAGAACTGCGATGAAAGCGCAGATATGGAAGGGCACCTATCATGATGGCAGGGCAATGCTTAGGTGCATTGAAACTTTAAAGCATCTTGGTAAATCCTGAAAACAGAAAAACATTCTTTTGATAAGGGATAATACATTAAACTTTTGTACCTATGGGTGATAAATCTATGAACATAAGAACGGTGAAATATATGCTGGTTTTCACACTGCCTGCGCTGGCCTGGCTTGCCTTCTATTACGCTGGCTTAATTCCGTGGCTGCCTTTACTATATGTTTTTGGATTAATACCGCTGATGGAACTTATATTCAGGCCGGATGAGAGAAATTTAAGTGCAGCAGAGGAGGAAATGGCCAGAAATGATATTTTTTATGACCTGCTTTTATATACAACGATTCCTGTGCAATACTATCTGCTATTTACCTTTTTTAATTCAATTTCTGCCGGCATGACTACTTCCGACTGGTTGGGCAGAATGATAAGTATGGGTTTATTGTGTGGAGTGATTGGAATAAATGTGGCGCATGAACTCGGTCACCGAAGTACCTATCATGAGCGTTTTATGGCTAAATTACTTCTGCTCACGTCGTTATATATGCATTTTTATATTGAACACAACCGGGGGCATCACAGGTATGTTGCTACACCTCAAGACCCGGCCTCTGCCCGTTATGGTGAACCAATTTACCTTTTCTGGCTGCGCTCAGTATGGTTAAGTTATATTTCTGCATGGCGATTGGAGACTGCTCGGCTCAGTAAAGCCGGTAAGCCATGGTATTCTTTTGAAAATGAGATGTTAAGGATGCAAATAATACAAATATTATTTCTGATTGGTATTGCATGGTATTTTGGTTGGTTTGTCATGTCATCTTTTATAATGTCGGCCTGCATTGGCTTTTTATTACTTGAAACAGTTAATTATATTGAGCATTATGGATTGGTGCGGCAAAAAAAGGGCTCTGGCTATGAGAGAGCCATGCCATGGCATTCCTGGAATTCAAATCATATACTTGGTCGCCTGATGCTTTTTGAATTGTCCCGTCACTCAGACCACCACTATATTGCAAGCCGAAAGTATCAGATACTCAGGCACCACGATGACAGCCCTCAAATGCCAACGGGCTATCCGGGTATGATGCTCCTCACTTTGATACCCCCCCTCTGGTTTAAAATTATGCATCAGAAAATTGCAGAAATAGAATCTGAATTTAAAAGATCTTAAAGCTTTGGAAGATGGAATATTTTTAAATGAATTCCATTAAAAAGGCCCACGGATAAAATTTTTAATTTCATTGTCATATAGGCTTCGTAATTTTATGTGCACTTCTTCGGGCAAATTAGCCATTTCGGATGCCGACATATTACTTTTTACCTGTTTCGGAGAACTGGCTCCTGGGATTACGGTACTCACTGCATCGTGATCAAGAATCCATCGCAATGCTAAAACCGCTAAATTGCCCTGCGGCATAATTTCAACAATTTTGGGAATAAGTTTGAGACCTCTATCAAATGGGATACCGGAAAAAGTCTCCCCAACATTAAAAGCCTCGCCATTTGCATTGTAGTTACGATGATCTTGTGTGCTGAATTTGGTATCCTCATCGAATTTACCACTCAATAAACCGCTGGCTAAGGGTACCCTGATAATTAAAGCAACATTTTTTTCCCTGGCCTTTGAGAAAAGTTCTTCAGCTACATGCTGCCGGAAAAGATTAAATATAATTTGAATGGCGGCAATGCCTTCCTGCTCAAGGCAAAAAAGTGCTTCTTCTGTTGTTTCAACACTAACCCCCCAATATTTTATGAGTTTATCTTCCTGAAGTTTCCTGAGGTGATCAAACACCGCTTTCTTTTTTAAGACATCAAAGGGAATACAGTGCAACTGCTGAAGATATATTTGATCAATGCCCAAGTGGTTTAATGATTCTTCGGTAAACCTCCTCATCGCATCTATTTCAAAATTTTGTGGCCATCCATTAGGACTATCATGTCTTCTGCCGAGTTTGGTGGCGATGAAAAAGATATTGCCGCTTTCTTTTATATAACTTCCAATGGTCTTTTCACTGTTACCCATGCCATACACATCGGCGGTATCAATAAAATTACCACCGGAATTATAAAAGCTTTCCAGAATTTCGAAAGCAGTTTCCCGGTTTAAATCTCCCCAGTCTGACGACCCCAATTGCCATGTTCCAAGTCCAATTTCAGAGATGTTTTCCGATTTGAATTTTCTGAATTCAACCATATTTTTGATATAAATAATAAAGACTGTAAACAACTTCTTTATGCCCTGCCTTTTTCAGCATTGCCGAATCAAAGTATAATAAAATGAAATCATCTGTTCATAATTTTTACGGCTTATACGTTCATTTACTCCGTGAATGCTGTCTATACTTTCGTCGGTTACTATATATGGGGCAAATCTGTATATATTTTCACTTATTATGGAATAATGCCGACTGTCTGAAGCCCCCAGCATAAGTGTAGGGCATACAGTGGCATCGGGAAAAACATTTTTTATACTTTGATGAATTTTTATAAAACCCGGCGTATTAATTTCAGAAACCGGCGAAGGATGTTGCAAATGTTCATGGTCAACTTCAATCCTGAAGCGATCGTCGTTTAAAGTCTTTTTTATGTGTTGTATTATGTCATCAGGTTCATCTCCTGGCAAAAGACGTATATTGTAAAGTACGCTGGCCTTATCGGGGATTACATTATCCTTAACACCAGCCATCAGCAGGGTAGGAGCGGCTGTAGTTCTGACCAAGGCATTTCCAGATGCACTTTTTTCATATACTGATAAAATTATTGGTTTGAATAGCCACTTGTTTGCAAAGATAAGTTTTGGAAAAAAAGGCAATTCAGGGCTCAGATAGATAATGAAATCTTCAACAGGTTTGCAAAAGCGTTTGGGCAGAGGATTTCGGTTGAGCTTGTCAACAGCTGCTGCAAGAAGACTTACTGCATTTTCATTTGCCGGTGTGGAAGCATGCCCCCCATCGGCTTCGACACTAAGGCGTACATTCATAAATCCTTTTTCGCTGGTGCCGATAAGTGCAACCGGATTTTTCATAAAAGGAACCAGGCCCTGGGTTACAACCATTCCTTCGTCAAGCACAAAATCTGCCTTGATATTTTTTTTCTTTAATGCATTTGCAATAGCCGAGGCTCCATATTTGCCAGTAATTTCCTCATCATGTCCAAAAGCAAAATATATATCTGCCGCTGGCCTGAAATTGTCTGTAATTAAGAGATTTATCGTTTCGAAGATTGCCATAAGGCTTCCTTTGTCATCGAGGCTACCTCTGCCCCAAATAAAAGTACCATCGTCATGACCTGAAAAGGGATTGTGGGCCCATTTTTTTGAATCTTCAGCAGGAACTACATCCATATGAGCAGTAATTACAATGGGTGGTAGTTTACTGTCTGATCCTTTCCAATACAGCAATAAGCCAAAAGTATTATAGACTTCAACTTCCAGCTTATTGAATACATTCGGAAATGATTGAATCAAAAATTGATGAAAAGCAAGAAACTCAGAGCTGTCGATCACTGAAAAATTTTCATTTGACACGGTCTTGTAATTGATCGATTGAGACAGCCTCTTAAAAATATCATTATTTAATTCAGGAAAGTTGGAATCTTGAGGTTCAAGTTGCCGGCTTGTTATTCGCACTGCATTGTACAAAATAAGACCAATTATACTTGCCATTAAGAATAAAAATATAGAACCCATGCTTTTTGCATTCATTTTTCTGATAATTTTATTATCGTTCCAAGTTATTGAAATATAGTGTAAAATCCGATTGAAACAGATCAATTGCATTTAAAATTGAAAAGACTAAGATGGTCAACTTTCTTTTAATTCAGTATCTATTAATAGATTGAACATATTACCTTAATATTGCATGTTTTTTGACAAGATTAGTAGTTTTAATGTATTACCGAAATAAGATTTATTTTTTAATAGTGTTTCTCTGGCCATTCAGCCCGGCTTTTTCTCAATTAATAAGCTCTGATAGCTTAAACGTTTTTAGTCAGAAATACTATGATGTGCCCTATTTTAGCTATGGAATGGGTTTGGGAATTATGTCGCCAGATAGTTTATATAAATTGAATATAAGGTTCAGGATGCAAAACCGGGTAGCCACACAGTTTAACCGTGGCAGGGCAGAGTCTCTTGACGCGAGGGTGCGCAGGCTTCGGCTGAGATTTGAGGGGCATGTATATAATCCTAGAATTTTTTATGTTATTCAATTGTCCTTTAGTATTGGCGATATGGGAATTACAGAAGATGAACTCGTCCCAAACGTTATTCGTGATGCTATGATTCTTTACCAGGTATCAGAAAAATTTAGAATAGGGTTCGGTCAGACTAAGTTACCGGGAAACCGGCAAAGGGTAAATTCTTCCGGAGATATGCAACTGGTCGACCGGTCTATTGTGAATGCAGTTTTCAACATAGACCGAGATGTTGGTATTCAGGCCTTTTATAATGGAGATCTTCATGGCAATTTTAAATATGTTTTAAGAGGGGCTGTATCATCAGGAGAGGGTAGAAACCCCATACCGCCCAATGACAGAGGTCTGGCATTTACTGGTCGTATAGAATTACTTCCATTTGGTTTTTTTACCAATAATGGTGATTATTTTGAAGGCGACTTAATCAGAGAGCGCACACCAAAAGTATCAATTGGTTTAACCAATAATTTCAACAACGGCGCTAAAAGAACCGGCGGTCAATTGGGGCGGGAACTATTTGAAGCACGTGATATTCAAACCTATATGGCAGATTTTTTATTGAAATATAATGGTTTGTCGGTGTCTTCTGAATATATAAGGCGGAACGCACAGGATCCGATAACCATGAGCTCGACAAATCCTGATGATCTGGCTTATGTATATAATGGAGAGGGATTTAATACACAAACGGGTTATCTGTTGCCTAACAATCTGGAATTTATTGGTCGTTATTCCTTCATCAAGCCTGACCGTGAAATCTGGTTGCTGGAAAAGAAAATCACTCACTATACCATTGGTGCCACACGCTATATTAAAGGCCATCGCCTGAAGATTCAGACAGACCTTACCTATGAAATGAGGGAAGACCTTTTCAACCAAACTAAGTCCAATAACTGGCAATGGAGGTTTCAGGTGGAATTGGGTATTTAATCCTTTAGATAACATTGTAAAAAAGGTAATCAGGTTTTTCATTTAATAAAATGATTTTTGCATTTTTACGAGAATAATTTGAGATTAACATAATTATGATAAACGAAATAAACGAAATACCTGCCAGGGCAAAAGAAGTATATGAAGCTACGAGAAAATTGTCATTACCAGCAGGTGCCTCATATGTGGGAATGGGGTCCTCATACTACGCTGCTCTTGCTTTATATTATCAGGGTATTTCTGTTTTTCCTGAAATTGCATCAGAATTTTTTCATTACAGGGTTAGAAATTCAAAATCCAGTCTGGGTGTGCTTATATCCCAGTCAGGTAGAAGCAGCGAAGTACTTTGGTGTGCAAAAACTTTTAAGGAATACATTGCAATTACAAATGATCCGGAAAGCCCATTGGCAACAGCCAGTAATATGAATTTACTCGTGGACCTAAAGGCTGGTCCAGAGCGTCATTCTTCTTCCAAAACATATATAAATACGCTTGTGGCTCTTTATAATGGCCATAAAATTGATTGTAAAAGAGCCATAGATAAAATTGGAGAGCGGATTAATGCCTACGAAGATTGGGCAGCTAATGCAGCGGAGAAAATTCACTTGCTAATCAGTAAAAGAGATCAAAAAGGTTTGTTTGTTATTGGCAATGGACCGAATGTGGCCACTGCTATGCAGGCCGCATTAATTCTAAGTGAGTCTACACGTTTTGGCTTTACCGGATTGCCCCTTTCGCAATACGATCATGGTCCGAAAGAAAGCGCTAAAAACAGTGCAGTAATTGCCATTGATGTCAATGGACCAACATCGGCCAGAACACAGAGGCTGTTACAATTGGTAAATAAAGCCGGAGCACAAATTATTCACTTGCATGAAGATGATGTGCCGGAACATCTTTCGCCTATAACCACCATTATGAGACTCAATTATCTGGCATATCATTTGGCCAAAAAACTAAGGGTATCTAAAACCTTTGCTGTTGGAAGTAAAATTACTGAAGCAGAACAGGAATAGAGCTAATTTCATTTATCAGACTGATAGTCAGAGTGTCATTGAGTATTGTAATTTACTGAAAAGAGATCTGATAGTCTGATTGTCAAATTATGACAAATTCTGATTATTTTTTATTTATTTTTTATATAATTGCGAAGAACATTAAATTATTTTAATGTTAGAACCTTTTTCATGCTAATTTAGTTATATGATGTAATGTGAAAAATAAGGAATAAATAAGGTACCTGTAATTTAACTTTAATCACTAACAACTTACGATGTTTCGTCGCTTTTTTAAATTACTAGCTGCCGATAAAAAAGATATCGGTTACATATATGTTTATGCAGTTTTTGGAGGTATAGTTTACCTATCATTGCCACTTGGTATTCAGGCAATTATTAATTTCATCAACGCGGGTCAGGTATCTACATCATGGGTAATATTGGTAATTTTTGTTGTCGTTGGTATTGCCCTGGGCGGTGTTTTGCACATTATGCAAATGATCATTATAGAGTTAATACAGCAAAGAATTTTTACAAGATCAGCCTTTGAATTTGCATACAGATTGCCCAGAATTAAATTTGAAGCTACCAGAAAGTACTATATGCCCGAAATGGTCAACCGTTTTTTTGATACGCTAACGGTACAAAAGGGTATGACCAAAATACTCATTGATTTTTCAACCTCAATGATTCAGATTTTTTTCGGTTTGATCCTGCTGGCATTTTACAATGTATTCTTTTTGTTCTTTGGTGTGGTTTTGGTATTGCTTGCATTTTTGGTTTTCAGGGTTACCGGCCCTGAGGGCATGAGAACCAATTTGAAAGAATCTACCTATAAATATCAGGTTGCACACTGGCTCGAGGAAGTTGGCCGTTCTATGATCACGTTTAAATTGGCCGGCAGGACTGATTTTCCCCTTGTGAGGGTGAACCCCATCGTTTCGAATTACCTTAAGGCGAGAAAAGCACATTTTCGAATCCTGATAACCCAATATTCAAGTGTGGTTGTCTTTAAAACACTCATTGCTGCCCTGTTATTAGTAGCTGGAAGTATACTTGTAATAAATGAGGAATTGAACCTGGGACAATTTGTAGCGGCAGAAATTATTATTATTCTCGTAATTACATCGGTTGAAAAAATTGTTCAAAATTTAGATACTGTCTATGATGTTCTTACAGGTTTGGAAAAAATAGGCCATGTAACTGATATGCCCCTGGATACAGAGGAAGGCAGGGATTTGCCTCCAGGCCTGGTTCCCAGTGGCCTTGCCATTCAGGCCAGAAACCTTACCAGAAAATATAAAGATGATACGCGTTTTGGCGTTGAAAATATAAATTTTAAAATTGAAAGCGGTGAACATGTTTGTATTGCAGGATTTAATGGAAGTGGAAAATCAACGCTCTTGCATTTGATTGCAGGTTTGTACGACGATTATAATGGTCAGTTATTGTACAACGATATTCCTCTTGGCAATTTAAACCCTCAAAGTCTTCACAGTTATATAGGTGATAACATAAGCTTTGAGGATCTCTTCAAGGGGACCATTGCTGACAATGTGTCAATTGGAAGGGCGAATGTCACTTTTGAAAAAATGGTTGAAATGTCGAGGCAATTAGATTTGTATGACTATGTTAAAGACCTGCCCAATGGATTTGATACCTATCTCGACCCAAAAGGAAACAGATTACCTATGAATGTCGTGAGAAAAGTCATACTCATGCGTTGTCTTATTTCTGAACCAAGGTTGGTATTGCTTGAAGAACCTTTCATTTCGCTTGATCCAAAAGAAAAAGCCATAATGATTGATTTTATCGTTAACAATAAAACACCAACAACTTTCATTACTATTAGTAATGATGCAACGTTTGCAGAGCAGTGCGACAAAATTCTCGTTATGGACAGGGGAAAACTTATTGGTAATGGAACTTGGGAAGAACTCAAAGATAGCGAATGGTTTAACGATGTTTTTAATACTTAAAATCTGAAAAAGCCATGTTGAATATTTCTCCTGAAAGTATAAAGGACAAGATAGATCAATCGCAATACCATGCTTTCGCGATGGTAATGAATAAAAAAACCGGTAGAACACTGGCCAGGTGGATTGTGTTTCTTACCGTGCTTCTGTTTTTTGGACTTTTTTTGCCATGGACTCAGAACGTAAGGACAGATGGGTTTTTGACAGCGGTAAATCCTGAGCAAAGGCCACAAACCATTCACTCAGTTATTGATGGCAGAATTGAAAAATGGTATGTGCAGGAAGGTGACTATGTAAACAAGGGTGATACACTGGTATTCATTTCAGAAATAAAAGACGATTATTTTGATCCTGAGTTACTTGTCAGGACAGAGAGACAATTGCATGCCAAAAAACAATCTATGAATGCTTATGGTCATAAAGTTTCTGCCCTCGAAAATCAAATAAAAGCCCTGGAAGAAACCCAGGTTCTTAAAATTGAACAAGCCAAAAACTATCTCAGGCAAACCGAGCTCAAGGTAGTATCAGACAGCATTGACCTTGTGGCTGCCGAAACCAACTATAAAATAGCCGAATATCAATATGAGCGGATTAAGCAACTATATGAGGAGGGTTTAAAATCTCTTACTGATCTGGAAATAAGGGAACTAAAGAGGCAGGAAACACTTGCGAAAAGAATATCTGCCGAAAATAAACTGTTGCAAAGTAAAAATGACCTGATTAATGCCCATATTGAATTAATTTCTCTTGAAGCTCAATTCAGAGATAAAATAGCAAAATCATTTTCCGACAGGTTTTCGGCAGAATCTGATCAATTCGAAGCAGAGCTTTCAGTGGCTAAACTGGAAACCAGCCTTACCAATTACTCAATGCGTTTTGGATTCTATTTTATTACGGCTCCTCAGAATGGTTATGTAACACAGGCAATGATAACGGGTATTGGTGAGACCATTAAGCAAGGTCAACCTTTGTGTAGTGTTATGCCCTCTGAGTATCAACTTGCCGTAGAAATGTACATTAAGCCGCTCGATTTACCATTGATGAGTATTGGGCAAAAAGTGAGATACATCTTTGACGGATGGCCGGTAATCGTTTTTACAGGGTGGCCGGGCCTCACTTTTGGAACATTTGGAGGAAAGGTTATAGCGATTGATAACTTTGCTAATGAAAATGGAAAATACCGAATTCTTGTCGCCCCGGATACCGCAGACAAACCCTGGCCTGAAGCCTTAAGAGTGGGATCAGGCGCCAGAGGCATAGTCTTATTGAAAACAGTTCCAATATATTATGAACTTTGGAGGCAGTTAAACGGCTTCCCTCCAGATTATTATAAACCTGTAAATGCTGCAAAAGGATATGAGGTTAAGAAATAAGTTCCTGATTACGTTCTTATTGCTTAATCCGTTGGGAACAGTTCTTTTTATGTCAAAACCTGTCTGTGCCCAACAGGACTTTATCACCTTGTCTTATGCTGAATTTATGTCAATTGTTATGAGACATCATCCGGTTTCAAGACAAGCTGATTTGTTCATGAGTGAAGGTGAGCGCGTATTACAGGCCTCACGTGGTGCTTTTGACCCATATATTTATGCAGGCTTCGACAACAAATTTTTTGAGTCCAAAGAATATTTCAGTTTGTTTGAAGGTGGTTTAAAAGTGCCAACCTGGTATGGCGTAGAACTAAAGGCAGGTTTTGAGCGAAACCAGGGGCTGTATTTGAATCCGGAACATTTTCTGCCAGATGATGGATTAACATTTGCAGGCATTTCAGTACCGGTTGGCCAGGGACTGTTTATGGATCAAAGAAGAGCCTCGCTAATGATGGCAAAAGCCTTTAAGGAGGAAACTATTGCAGGACGAATGGCCATACTTAACGACCTGTTGGTTGATGCTGCCGCTGTATACTGGAACTGGTATATGAGCTACCAGGTAGTAGATATCTACAGAGAGGCGGTAGATCTTGCTATGGAGCGATTTGAAGGCCTGGTGTCTTCCTTCGAACAAGGTGATATACCTGCTATCGATACTTTGGAAGCTTACCTTCTTGTCCAAACGCGTGAAATTACACTTAATGAATCCAGTATCAAGTATCAGAAAGCTTCTATGGAATTATCGAATTTTATATGGAGTGAATCTGGTGAACCCTATGAAATTACTGAGCGAGTGATTCCAAAAATTATAGTAATAAATCCTGAAGATATCTCCCTTGATTCTATTTCAGCAATCACCAAAGATTTTATTACAGATCATCCTGAAATCGTGCAAATTAATTATCAATTAGAACAGTTGGAAATTGATCGGCGTCTAAAGGTTGAATTGCTTAAGCCCAGGTTAAACTTAAATTATAATTTCCTGGTGCATGGAAATTTTATACCCAATGGCGGCGAATTTCAAGGTTTATACGCCAATAATTATAAATGGGGCGTTGAATTCAGTATGCCGATACTTTTCAGAAGGGGAAGGGGAAGTCTTCAACTTGCCAAAATTAAAATTGAAAGCACCGAACAAAAGCAAAAATTTAAGACAAGAGAAATTCATAATAAAATAGAGCAGTATTTGTATGAACTCAGTATCCTGGAAAATCAGTTGGAAATCAATGAACAGGCTGTGCAAAACCACAGGGCGCTGCTTTTGGGCGAACAACGAAAATTTGAATTTGGTGAGAGTTCCATCTTCCTGATCAATACCCGTGAATCAAACCTTCTGAGTGCGCAGGTTAAATTTGCCGAACTGGCAGCTATGTACAAAACATCCTTTGCAGCGCTGTTCTGGTCTTTAGGTATTTTACCAACCGATATATCGGAGTAAGGGTTAAAAATATTTCTCGTTGAATAAATAATTTTTTACATAGTCTTGAATTCCGGATTCAAGATCTGTAAAAGGTTCTTCATATCCTGCATTCCTCATTTTCAGCATGTTTGCCTCTGTAAAATACTGATATTTATCTCGTATATCTTCGGGTATATCTATGTATTCTATATTTTCTTCGATGCCCATAGCAGCAAAAGTGGCCTTTGTAAGGTCAAGAAATGTACGTGCTTTGCCTGAACCAAGATTATAAATTCCACTACTTTTTCTGGTCTGCATAAAGAAATAACAGACCTTAAGAAGATCTTTCACATAAATAAAATCCCTGAGCTGCTCTCCGTTTTTATAATCTTTATGATGCGATCTGAAAAGTTTCATCTTGCTGGTAGCTTGTATTTGCCGGTAAGCATGAAAAATAACAGATGCCATTCTTCCTTTGTGATATTCATTTGGCCCATATACATTAAAAAACTTTAAACCAGCCCAAAAAAATGGTTTTGCAGGCTGTGTAAGAACCCAAATATCAAAGTCATTTTTAGATTTTCCATATGGGTTGAGTGGCTCGAGCTTTTTAATCAGGTTTTCATTGTCATTAAAACCATACTGACCCATACCATAGGTGGCTGCCGAAGATGCATAAATCAGCGGAATCTGATATTGCGTGCATTTTTCCCATACCAATTTAGAATATGAAGTATTTAAACGATCAAGTAGTTCAATGCTAAATTCTGCTGTATCGGTTCTCGCGCCAAAATGAAATACAAATTCAATCTCCCTGTGATGCTCATCTAGCCAGGGAAATAACTCAGTTCTTTCCACTCTTTGCCAGACGTTCAAGTGGGTTAAATTTTTCTGCTTTTCCGGGGAATCAAAAGTATCTACAGCTACAATCGAATTGTATCCCTTTCGGTTGAGGAAACTGACCATACAACTTCCGATAAATCCTGCTGCGCCGGTAACAATGATCATTTGTTTTTTTTGTGACTAAGTTAAAATAAAGTTTAATGTTTAGGTACTGCTTGGGCAATTATTTAGGCCTGGACCAGCTCACAGCGAGGTCTTGGGTTACACCAGACATTTTAATATAGAGAAATTTGAGATATCTTTGTGGCCATAAATGATTAGTAGTAAGATGATTTATCTAAGCAGAGAAGTTCATTTTTGTGCTGCCCACAAATTATACAATCCCAAATGGAGCAAGGAAAAAAATGAAGAGATATTTGGAGGATGCGCCAATGAAAACTGGCATGGTCATAATTTCGATATGGTAGTAACCATAAAGGGAAAAGTAGACCCGGAGACAGGTTTTGTAATCAATTTTAAGGACTTAAAATCAGTCATAAAAAGAGAAATACTCGAAAAGGTGGACCATAAAAACTTAAACCTGGATGTTGATTTTATGGCAGGTAAAATGACCAGCTGTGAAGTATTGGTTGAAGAATTCTGGAAAATACTTGCTCCTGCCATTGCAAAAATATCCGATGGCCAGGCTGTTTTGCACTGCATTAAACTCAATGAAACCGCTAAAAACTATGCAGAATATTATGGAGAATAAGCAGGAAGCGTCTCTTGTTTAAAATGGTGATGCCGTGAAATATTTTTTAATTGCCGGTGAGAAATCTGGTGATTTACATGCCTCAAACCTGGTCAAAGCTCTTAAGGAGGAAGATCCAAACGCGATTTTTTGCGGTATGGGAGGGGATGATATGCAGCGATCTGGTGTAAGACTTATAGCACATTACCGAGAATTATCTGTGATGGGATTGTTTGAGGTTTTGCGAAGCCTTCCTAAAATCAGAAAATTTTTAAAGATTTGTCAGCAGGAAATCTTAATTTTTAATCCTGAGGTTGTCATTTTAGTGGATTATGCCGGCTTTAATTTAAGGATTGCAAGATTTGCCAGAAAAAAAGGCTTCAGGGTATATTATTATATTACGCCAAAGGTATGGGCCTGGAATCGATCCAGGGTAAAAACCATACGTGCTTATGTTGACAAAGCATTTGTAATTCTTCCTTTTGAAAAGGATTTTTTTGACAAATATCAGGTTGAATCTGAGTATGTTGGTAATCCGGTTTTAGATGCCATAAATAAATTTACACCTCGTGAAAAGTTCCTGGAAGAAAATAATCTTAAAAAGGAAGACATACGAATAGCATTATTGCCAGGAAGCCGCCGGCAAGAGGTAATCAAAATGCTGCCTGTGTTTATGGAGATAGCTCAAATAAAACCTGATTGGCAATTTTTGGTGGCAGGTGTTACAAATCTTGAAGTTGAATTGTATAATACTTGTCTTAGCAGACCTAATGTACATCTTATTTATGATGATAATTACAATATACTTCATCATAGCCATGCAGCTATAGTTACTTCCGGTACTGCCACCCTGGAGACAGCCTTGCTCAAAGTTCCTCAGGCGGTAGTTTATAAGACAGGTTCGTCTGTTACCTATTACTTGGTCCGTTGGATAATCAAGGTGCCATTTATTTCCTTACCCAACCTTATAATTAACCGGGAAATCATTAAAGAATTAATACAAGATCAATCCAATGCGCAGCGCATTCTTGCAGAAATAGAGCGCATTCTAAAGGATGATGCTTACCGATATCAAATGCTTGAGGGCTACGATACCATCTTAAAATTGCTGGGCAGCGACAGTGCATCAAAAAAAGCAGCCAGAAGTATTTATAATAATCTGACTGCTTCTTATTAATCTTTTATTTAACTGTAAGAATTTATGCTACTTTTAAAGTACTCATTCTCGACTTTTCAAATTTGTCGATAGCATATTCTTTGGTTATAACAAGTTCGTTTACCTCTTTTTGGGAGGGCATCTCAAACATGGCATCGGTCATGATTGCTTCGCAGATTGATCTGAGACCCCGTGCGCCCAGTTTGTATTCCATGGCCTTTTCAACGATGTAATCCAGGGCGTCTTTTTTGAAACTGAGTTGAATACTTTCCATTTCAAAAAGCTTGGCATATTGCTTTGTAAGTGCATTTTTCGGTTCTGTGAGGATCTCTCGCAAGGTCTTTTTGTCGAGGGGATTCAGGAATGTAAGTACAGGTAACCTGCCAATTAATTCAGGTATCAGGCCAAACCTTTTTAAGTCAGTGGCATTTATGTACTTGAGCAGGTTTTCTTTATCGAGTGACTCCAAATCCCGGCTATCATTACCTGCCGTAAATCCGAGTGGTTTGGTATTCAGGCGGGTAGAAATGATTCGGTCTATACCGTCAAAAGCGCCACCACAGATAAACAAGATGTTTTCAGTATTGATCGTGATCATTTTCTGATCGGGGTGTTTTCTGCCACCCTGGGGTGGTACGTTTACTTTTGAGCCTTCGAGAAGTTTCAGTAAAGCCTGTTGTACACCTTCACCACTTACATCCCTTGTTATGGATGGATTATCAGATTTTCTTGCAATTTTATCAAGCTCATCAATGTAAACAATACCTCTTTCAGCAGATTCTACATCGTAATTTGCTGCCTGAAGCAATCGGGTTAAAATACTTTCCACATCTTCGCCAACATAACCTGCCTCTGTAAGAACGGTGGCATCAGCAATACAAAAAGGCACTTGCAGCATATTGGCCAGGGTACGTGCCAGGTAGGTTTTACCGGTACCTGTTTCCCCAACCATAATGATATTAGATTTTTCAATTACAATATCATCATTTTGATCTTTTTGCTGCATCAATCTTTTGTAGTGATTGTATACGGCCACAGAAATAACCTTCTTAGCCTCTTCCTGACCTACAACAAATTGGTCAAGATAGCTTTTCATCGCCTGGGGTTTCACCAGATTAAATGAAGGTTTACTTTCTTTTTCTTTTGTTTTTTGCTCTTCTAGCAGAATCTGGTAGGCTTGATCAATGCACAAATTGCATATATGTGCATGTATGCCTGAAACCATCAGATCTACATCTTTTTTCTTTCTTCCACAGAAGGAGCAGGTTACTTGTGACATTTCCACTATTTTTTATGTTCCAATACTTCGTCGATCAAGCCGTATTCACGGGCCTCGGTGGCTCTCATCCAAAAATCTCTGTCTGAATCTTTCTCTATCTGTTCGTAAGTTTTACCACTGTGCAGTGATAATATTTCATACAAATCTTTTTTAACAGAAAGCGTTTGACGCAGAGAAATCTCCATATCGCTTGCCTGACCCTGCATGCCACTCATTGGCTGATGGATCATTATTCTGGCATGGGGCAGTGCAGATCTTTTGCCTTTGGCTCCTCCGGCCAGTAATACCGCCCCCATAGATGCCGCCAATCCTGTACAAATGGTTGCAACATCTGGTGTAACATATTGCATAGTATCATAAATACCCAAACCGGCATAAACCGAACCACCAGGACTGTTTATGTAAAGTTGAATATCTTTTTTGGTATCAACGGATTGCAGAAACAATAATTGTGCTGTAATAATATTGGCAATATTATCATCTACCTGCATCCCGAGAAATATAATCCTGTCCATGATTAGTCTTGAAAACACATCGATTTCCCTAAAGTTAGTAGGTCTTTCTTCGATTACGGCACGGGTCATATTTTCAACTCTTTGTACGTAACCATCGAAGGTGCTTCCGCTAAGTTTTTGTCCTTTTATGGCATATTTTCTGAATTCTTCACCGTAGTTCATATTCTTTTTTGTAGTTTAGTTTACAAATTTAAAAAAAAAGCCCTTGTAAAAAAGGACTTTTTATATATACCATTTTTAAAGATTTTAGTTTCGGATAATTTCTTCGAACTCTTTTCTTGTAATTTTCTTATCTATGAGCTTTACTTTTTCTTTAAGCAAGCCAATAATTTTCTCATTTCTCAAGTTGCTGTATACCTGATAGTAGTTTTTGCCGTTGTCTCTTTGCAGATAATCAGTGGCAAATCCATTGAGACTTTGTTCGATCTCCGGGGTCAACCCTTCAGACAAGCCAAATTGCTGAAGAAACATTTTTTTGGTAGCATCTAGCACCTCTTCAAATTTGATCTCAATGCTTTGCTCATCTTGTATTTTACCTTTTATCAATGACCATTTGAGGTCTTTGATGTAAAATTCACTATGCTTGTCGTACTCTTCTTCAGAGATTTCGTTGCTGCGTAAAACCCATCTTTTATAGAAATCAACTGGGATTTCAATATTCACTGATTCAATCATTTTCTTTTCAATATCGGCCGCAAGTTTATGCTCAGCTTCTTTTTTGAGATTTTCGTTTAGAATACGGCGATATTCTGATTTGAATTCTTCTTCTGTAGTGACTTTATCTTTTCCAAAAACCTTATCAAAAAATTCCTGATTTGGCTCTGCCGGTGTATTTCTTGAGATTTTGGAAATTTTAATTTCGTATTCTCCGCTATACTTTTCCAGTTCTTCATCTTCAACATTTAAAAACTGCTTCAGATCATCTTTTTCTGTAAACAATTTCTCAATATCAGCAACTACCGTATCTTCAATAACTTTGCCTTCGAAAAGTTTTTTAGATTTTTTTTCGAGTTTCTCGGTAAATAAAACAACTTTTCTTTCTTCCTCGATATTTGTTCCTTTGAGAGAGGCACTTATTACATCGCCTTCTTTTACATTTTCGACCTCCTGGTTTTCACCATAGCGTGCCTTGAGGTCTTCATAGATTTCTTCGAGTTCTTTCTCGCTAATCTCAACGTCATAGTTTTCAACTTCGATATCAGCGGGAACTTCAAATTCTGAGCTCAGACCAATATCAAAAAGAAATTCAAAATCCAACTGGTTGTCCCAATCAATTTCACCCTGTTGGTCACTGGGTAGCGGGTCACCGATAAATTTCAAATCACTTTCTTTGAGGTATTCCTGAAGTTTTTCAGATAATAATTTACTGATTTCCTCAGCCTTTATGGCCTTTCCGTACATCTTTTTAATAAGAGATGAAGGAACTTTTCCAGGCCTGAAGCCCTTTATATTAGCTGTTTTAGAGTATTCCTTTAACTTTTCGCTAATTCTGCTTTGGTAATCAGGCTCACTAAGTGTTACCTTAATTACGGCATCTGTAGTGGAATTTTTATTTAATGTAATATCCAACGTTTTTAACTTTTAATGGTTTTCTCATCAAAAACCCTCAGTCGGAATGCAACGCATTCACGACTAAGGGCTGAAGTACTCTGTGCGGATGGAGGGACTCGAACCCACATGCCTCGCGGCGCTAGATCCTAAGTCTAGTGCGTCTACCAGTTTCGCCACATCCGCTGGTATAATAATTGTATAAATATTGGTATTTAATCAATTATTTTTCAGGTTTGCATATGCCTGAATGCTCATTAAGGCAAAATGGACTGCAAAAATAGTGAATAAGTTTTTATTATCAATTCTTTAATGATTCTTTTTTTATACGTATATTTTAGTGAGAAATAGAAAACGATGATTCAGGTAGCTCAGGACGAAGATAAAAGGGAAATTTTAAGGCAATACAGGAAGCTCCTCAGATATGCGAAACCCTTTTTAAAAGAGGGTGATGCCAGGCAAATAAAAAAAGCTTTCAACCTTTCTATGGATGCCCATCACAATATGAGGCGGCGTTCGGGAGAGCCTTATATAATGCATCCACTTGCAGTTGCTCAGATTTGTGTGGAAGAAATAGGTCTTGGAACGACTTCTATTGTATCTGCTCTTTTGCACGATGTGGTAGAAGATACAGAACTGGAGATAGAAGATATAGAAAGAAATTTTGGTTCGAAGGTGGCTAAAATTATTGATGGCCTTACCAAAATTTCGGGTGTTTTTGACTATGGAACTTCCATGCAGGCAGAAAATTTCCGCAAAATGCTTCTTACCATGTCGGAAGATGTGCGGGTGATTTTGGTAAAAATTGCCGACCGCCTGCACAATATGCGCACACTCGACAGTATGCCGAGAAATAAGCAAATAAAAATTGCCTCAGAAACCATTTTCTTATATGCTCCGCTTTCGCACAGATTGGGCTTGTATCTGATAAAATCTGAATTAGAAGATCTCTACCTAAAGTATACCGAACCGGAAATGTACAGACTGATCATTGATAAGATCAGCGCTACAAAATCGGCCAGAACCCGATTTATAAGAAATTTCATCAATCCTATACAAAATGAACTTAATAAAAGGGGCTATGAATACGTAATTAAAGGTCGTCCTAAGTCGGTGTATTCCATATGGACCAAAATGCAAAAGCAGGACATACCCTTTGAGCAGGTTTATGATTTGTTTGCTGTTCGCATTATAATTGATGTGCCGCAGGAAAATGAAAAAGCAGCATGCTGGCAAGTTTACTCAATTGTTACAGATCATTACCAGCCTAACCCCGACCGCTTGCGGGATTGGATCAGCACTCCGAAATCTAATGGATACGAATCTTTGCATACCACTGTAATGAGCAAAACAGGCAACTGGGTTGAAGTGCAAATACGCACCCGAAGAATGGACGAAATCGCAGAAAAAGGATATGCAGCACATTGGAAATATAAGCACCAGGGACCTCAGGCGATAGGAGCTGAATCGGGGATTGAATTGTGGGTGGCAAGGGTTAGAGAAATGCTGGAACATAATGCGTCTTCTGCCATAGAATTTGTAGATGACTTCAGATCAAATTTATTCTCAGACGAAGTTTTTGTATTTACACCAAAAGGCGAACTGAAAAAGCTGCCAAATGGAGCGACGGCCCTGGATTTTGCCTTTGATATCCATTCTGAAGTTGGCGCCAGGTGTATAGGAGCCAAGGTGAATTCAAAGCTGGTGCCAATCAATTATAAACTCAAGACTGGCGATCAAATAGAAATACTTACCAGTTCCAAGCAAAAGCCCAGCGAAGACTGGCTGCAGTTTGTGGTAAGCTCCAAGGCCAAAGGCAAAATAAAAGATGTATTAAAAGAACAGAAAAAAGCTGCCGCTAATGAAGGTAAAGCCATCGTAAAGCGAAAATTGAAACAAATTAAACAAGAACTCAATAATGAAATTGTAGATAAACTGGTTAATTTTTTCAATGTATCATCGCCTCTCGATTTGTATTTTAAAATCGGAACGGGAAGCATTGATCCGAAAAACATTAAAAAAATTAAAAACCTCGATCAAAAGGTCACAAAAAAGGTAAATGGTCAGGCAGATGTAAAAACAGGTCAAAAGATTGTAAAAACACAAAGCAAAGAAAATGATGTATTGCTAATAGGCGAAGACCTTGATGAGGTTGAATATACCCTTGCAAAATGCTGCACACCAATACCCGGAGATGATGTATTTGGTTTTGTTTCAACCCATGAAGGAATAAAGGTACACAGAGTGAATTGCCCAAATGCTGTAGAACTTCTATCCAAACATGGCAACCGGGTTATAAAGGCCAAATGGGCCTCAAAGTCTGCTTTATCTTTTCTGGCGGGCCTTAGCATTAAAGGAACAGACCGTGTAGGTTTACTTAATGATGTTACCCGTATTATCTCCAACGACCTGCAGGTAAACATCAGATCTATCACTACGGCAACGGAGGCAGGCATTTTCGAAGGGCAAATACAATTGTTTGTACATGATACAAAAGAACTCGATGTGCTTATTAAACGAATAGAAAAAATTGAGGGCATGGAAAAAGTTGATAGATTTTATCCAAAATGATTCCATTTGCCCGTAACTTTATAAAAAAACCATCTGCACTTTGAATTCGTCGGGCATTATCTAAATTTGTGATTCTTTTTGCCATATATGATTTTTCTAAGCAGGATACTTTGTTTCTGTAAAGTAGAAATTTTGACTTTTAAACAATGAGAATAAGGGCATATAAGCAGTAACTTTTAAACCATCTATAAATAAATATATAATGAAATATGTAAATGAGGTTGTTGATCAGGTACTTGTACTTCGATTTGAAGGCGATCTGATCGGAGAAAACCACGGATCTGAATTGGTTTCTCTGGTACATGATCATCTCAATAAAAACATCATTTTGTGTGCTATTGATATTTCCGGTGTTCGATATATCAACAGCAGTGGTATAGGTGTACTAATCACCATGCTTACAAAATTCAGAAACAAAGGAGGTGAAGTGGTCTTGATAAAACCTTCTAAAACAGTAGAAAAGTTGTTACACTTAACCAAGCTGAATTCCATTTTCGGGATATTTGATACCGAAAAAGAAGCGATGGAGGAACTTAAAAAGAGTGAGTTATGAAGGTAGATGTTATATTGGGTCTTCAATGGGGCGATGAAGGAAAAGGTAAGATCGTTGATGTGCTCGCACCGGAATATGATGTAATAGCAAGATTTCAGGGAGGCCCTAATGCCGGCCATACACTTGAATTTGATAATATTAAACATGTTCTTCATCAGATACCAAGTGGGATGTTCCGGAAAAACACGCTAAATGTAATTGGCAATGGGGTGGTACTTGACCCTGTGATTTTTAAAAAGGAAATTGAGAAGCTTGCCCCCTATGGTTTAGATCCAAGAGCCAATCTCGTAGTTTCTACTAAAGCACAGCTGATTCTTCCTACGCATCGTTTATTGGATCAGGCTTATGAACAATCAAAAGGTGATAACAAAATTGGTTCTACCCTTAAGGGAATTGGACCTGCCTATCAGGATAAAATTGCAAGAGCCGGAATTCGCACAGGTGATATTCTCAGCAAAAATTTTGAAGAGAAGTTAAATCAGCTTATGTCTAAACACCTTGAAATTCTGGCAGACTACCCGCTGGAATATGATTTCCCAACTCTCAAAAAAGAATTTTCTGAAGCCATAGATTTTCTGAAGAGCTTTAAACTTGTCGATACTACATATTTAATTAACGATAAGCTTCAGGATGGACATAAAATACTTGCAGAAGGTGCACAAGGTTCTATGCTGGATATCGACTTTGGCAGCTATCCATTTGTAACCAGTTCTAATACAACCACACCAGGTGTATGTACAGGATTGGGAGTGGCGCCCTCGAAAATTGGCAGAGTCTATGGTATTTTCAAGGCTTATTGTACCAGAGTAGGAAGCGGACCATTTCCAACGGAACTGTTTGATGAAGAAGGAGAACTGATAAGATCGGAGGGAAGAGAATATGGAGCTACTACCGGCCGCCCCAGAAGGTGTGGCTGGATCGATATACCTGCCCTTAAGTATGCCATCATGATCAATGGGGTAACAGACCTCATTATGATGAAGGCAGACGTGCTTAGCATATTTGATGAAATAAAAGTTTGTACCCATTACATGTTTGAAGATGGAACGGTAAGCGATCGCTTTCCAAATGATTTGTGCAGCGAAAAAATAGTGCCGGTATATCAAACGCTAAAGGGCTGGAAAACAGATTTGAGCAGTACTACAGATGAAAAAAAATTCCCAGATGAGCTTGTTCAATACATTGCAAGGCTTGAAGAACTTCTTTCCACTCCAATTGTGATGGTTTCTTTAGGACCCGGAAGAAATCAAACCATCAAGCGGCAACTTTTTTAAGAGGATTTCTGTAACCTAAAAATAAAATCTGCGTTATTATATTTTGCTACAGGCGGTAAAACGAAGATTTTTAGCGTAGATTTTATTTTTTTTAAAAAAAGTTCTCAAATCCTATTGCTAATAAAAATGACTGTTTTACCTTTGCAGTCCGCTTTGAAAGAGAGCGCTTGCCATAGTTGATATAGACTGTAGAAAATGTAGTTTTGATGATTTGGTTTGGATTTGGCAAAAATTTTTTTTCACAATAGTTTGGAAGTTTAAAATAAAACTTTCACCTTTGCATCCGCTTTTGGAGGAGACGCCTTGGGTTGGGATAAAAAAGTGGCAGATATCTACTGATAAGTGGTAGAGATTTCGATAGGATTTAATAGTTAGATATTACTGAGATGTAGGGTTTAATTATTGTAGTTCTAAAAGTTCTTTGAGGAAATGAT
>JAFIEV010000038.1 GCA_020832305.1 Cyclobacteriaceae bacterium
TGTATCAAAATGACTTTCAGATTTTAACTATCCTGATTGAAAATAAAGCTCAAATCATAGCAGGAACAGATTATCCCAATCCTTGGGCATTCCCTGGGTTTAGCATGCATGATGAATTGGAAATCTACGTGCAGGCAGGTATGACGCCATTACAGGCTCTACAAACAGCCACACTCAATCCGGCTAAAGTCATGAATAATGATCGAATTGGAAGTGTTGAAAAAGGAAAATTGGCAAGTTTGGTCCTTTTGAATAGTAACCCTTTGGATGATATCAATGCCATTCGGGAAATAGAAACGGTGATACTCCGTGGGGAAGTATTTGACCGAAAAGCGTTGGATGAAATGCTTGATCATACCCAAGAGAAAGCAGCTTTGCCAAGTGTTTATCAGCTGATTCTAGCCTTGCAATCGGATGGAAATATGCCAGGCGATTTCTTGGCCTTGGAAAGCAAACTGGACAGCCTTTCAGAAAAATACAACCTAACAGGCCTGGAGTTTTTGGTCAATGGTATCGGATACAGTTATTTGGGAGAAAATGACTTTGAAAATGCCATACAAGTTTTGGAGCTCAATAACCGACTTTATCCTAAAAGCCAAAATGTTTGGGATAGCTATGCGGAAGTATTTTTGATGCAAGGGGACACTACCAAAGCCGTCCAATACTACCAAAAAGCATTGGATATCTATCCATGTAATCAGGAGATAGAAAAACGATTATTGGCTTTAAACCCTTGAATGAAGAAGCTTTGATCCCATCATTAGGGTATTCAAGTGTTCGACATTTGTAATGTCGAACCACGGATAAATAGGATTTGCAATCCGCCAAATCAATTCAATTAGCAGAAGCTTTTATCACATCATTAGGGTATTGTGGGCTTCCCGAATTTCAGGGAAATTTAGGATTATTAGTTCACGTATACCTTGTCCGGAGCATTGGGACAAGGTATACGTGAACCCCAAAACCAAAAGTCAAATGAAAAAACTTCTACTCTTCACAATCTTAGGATGGATCATTTTTGCTTGTTCAAGTCCTTCCCATGATCTCCTGATCGCTAACGTCAATGTCATTGATGTGGTCACTGGAGAAGTTCTCCCTAATCGAACAGTCGCCATTGACGGAGACGAAATTACTGCCATTTACACCAAAGCTATCAAACCCAAAGAAGGGACTGAAGTAGTAGATGGCACAGGTAAATATCTGATACCCGGACTCTGGGATATGCATGTGCATAACAATTGGAATTATGAAGATACCAACGACCTGCTGCTTGCCAATGGGGTGACGGGCGCCCGCGAAATGTGGGGTAATATGGCCGTTAAAAGGAAAATGGTGGAGGAAAGGGCAGCAGGTAAACCGATTATAGATGTTTATTCAGCGGGTGTATTAACCGACGGTGCACCCAGAATCTGGCCAGGCTCCGCTGAGGTGATCACCCCCGAAGAAGCAGAGGCCTTAGTGCGCTGTCAGGTGAAAGAAGGAGCTGATTTTATTAAGACCTATTCTTTGCTGGATAGCGCCTGCTTTTTTACCATCGGTAAAATCGCCACCGAACTCGGAGTGCCTTTCGCGGGCCACGTACCAATAAAGGTGCCAATTGCAGATGCCCTCGATAAAGGAATGTTGACATCAGAACACCTCTATGGGCTGGAATCAGCTGCTTTGTCAAAGGAATTGAATGAAAAATTAGACCAGCTATACCATGAAAGAAAATGGATGGAAATCGATAAATTTGTGGCAGATAATCTGAATGACAGCCTGCTTGATGTATCCATTGAAAAACTTAACAAAACCCGGCACTGGTTTTCACCCACCATGGTGACCCTTAGGGGCTATAAGTATATGTATGACAGTACTTACAGCAGATGAACGGCTTGAGTATTTGCCTGCTTATATGACCGGTGGATGGAAGCCCCGAATGGCCATGGGAAGTCAAATGATGATGCCCGAACCCGATTTTCTTAAGGATGCCTTTCAGGTAGATATGAGGGTATTAAAGGCCCTGGTGAGAACCAATGCGCAAATCATTGCAGGAACTGATTACCCCAATCCGTGGGCATTTCCGGGTTTTAGTTTGCATGATGAATTGGAAATTTATGTGCAGGCTGGTATGTCTCCCTTGCAGGCACTGCAAACGGCCACCATTAATCCTTCTATTGTGATGAATAATCAAAAAATCGGACGGGTAGAAAAAGGAGCTTTGGCAAGTTTGGTCTTACTTAATACGAATCCGCTGGAAGATATCAATGCTGTCAGGGATATTGAAAGCGTGATTCTTAGAGGAAGGGCATTTCATCGGGACGAACTCAATGCCATGCTGGCAAAAGCCAAACGTAAAGTCGCTTTGCCTGATGCCCGCAAGCTGATAGAAGACATGGAAGCCAGAGGCAATTTTCCTGAATCCTTGCTGGCATTGCAAAATCAATTGGATAGTCTGGCTGAAAAATACCATTTATCAGGTTTGGAAATGACTATAAACCGCCTGGGGTACAGATACTTGAGAGTACAAGATTTTGAAAGTGCCCTTAAAGTATTTGAGCTGAATACGCGGCTTTATTCCCATAGTCAGAATGTCTGGGACTCCTATGCGGAAGGTTTTTTGACCCAGGGAGATACAGCTCAGGCGATTATATATTACCAAAAAGCCCTGGATATTTATCCCTGTAGCCCTGAGGTAGAGCGGCGGCTTTTAGCTTTAAATCCTTAACTTCAAATTTCCGAAAGTTCAAAACTTTCGCGAAAACCAACAAAACCCAGTTCATTATGGAAACACTTACTCCTTTATCACCATCTAAAAGAATTGACCTGGTCGATGCCCTCAGAGGCTTTGCCATTTTTGGTATACTGATGGTCAACATGCCGGCTTTTTTTAAACCTGCCGTAGAAGTGATAATGCTGGCATCTATCGGTAACGGAAACCTTGATATCCTTGCCCATAGCTTTATTTACTTCTTTTTTGCCGGAAAATTCTTCGTATTGTTTTCACTGCTTTTCGGATTTGGATTCTACATATTTTTGCACAAAGATGGAGAACCTACGAAGGATGCTGTGAAGACATTCAGAAAGCGGATTTTTTGGCTTTTGGTTATCGGTTTGCTCCATACCCTACTCCTTTGGGAAGGGGATATTCTGATCTATTATGCCCTCTTTGGTTTTTTACTGATCCTTTTCAGGAAATCTTCTTTCAGGAAAATAACCATTTGGATGATTATATTTTTACTAATTCCTATGGTGGTTGTGGGTTTGATTAGCCTGGCACCAACTATGTTGGCATCCAATCCGGAAGCTTTGGCAGGCATTGAGGAAGGAAATAGAGAACAATTAGCGGCAACTCAGGATTTGGTGCAAAGGGCTTATCAGGTGTATAGCACAGGTTCTTACGGGCAAATCATTGGCATGAACTGGGAGCAGTGGGTATTTATGTTGCCCGGTATTTTGTTTTTTTATCCCACCTGCATGGTGATGTTTCTGATAGGCCTGATAATTGGCAGAAAAGGCTTGTTTGCCAATTACCAGCAACATATACCGCTATTCAGGAAAGTATTTTGGGTTTCATTGCCCGTTGGAATTTTGCTCAACCTTATTTTGCTGCTTTCTGTCGCCAAATCTTTACCAGGAACGCTTGATGTATGGGCTTTTGTGGGCAGGACTTCGGGAATCTTTGGAGGGATAGTTATGATGTGTACCTATGTGTCAGGTTTCATTTTGCTTTATAATGCAGGAAAATTCAATAAACTATTTTCAGGATTTTCAGCCGTGGGCCGCATGGCTCTTACCAATTACATCTCCCATTCCCTGATTGCTTTGTTTCTTTTTAAGTCAGTTGGCTTAGGCTTGTTTGGTAGATTGGAAGTTTGGCAGGGCATCATATTGGCTCTTTTGATCTTTGGTTTGCAAATCTCATTTAGCAAATGGTGGTTGAGCAAATACCGTTTTGGTCCATTGGAATGGCTTTGGAGAACGTTGACGTATGGAAAAATACATGCATTAAAAGCCAAAGTATCCTCAGGATCTGTGGTTTGAAGCACAATGATATACAAAAGCTTTTTTTTCATATAGCTTTTATTGTTGGTTGTACCATTGTAATGGGTTTAAGCATTTCCAGATATTGGAAGATCAGTAATATGCAATGATTTTTTCTTGACAACTTGTCAAGAAAGCTTTATATTTGAAGAAAAAGCAAGTTATGACTATAACCATGCACATAGGAGAATTCAAGGCCCGGTTTTCTGAAGTTGTGGAATTGATCAAAGAAGGCAAAGTGATCAAGGTGATCAAAGGTAAATCAGGTGAATTAGTAGGTTATTTTGGAAAAGAGATGAAACCTGGTGTGCCAAAGAAAAGAGAATTGGGTTTTTTTAAAGACCAGAATATTGAAATAATGAAATCAGATTTACAATGGTCTGACGAGGAATTGACTGAAATGGGCCTATGAGGTATTTACTGGATACCCATGTGATTTTATGGTTGGCCTTTAGAGATGATAAACTCAGCCCAAAAGCCCGAAAATTGCTGTTGAACCGTGATACTGATATTTATTTGAGCGCAGTTAGTTTTTGGGAAATCAGTATAAAATATCAAATGGGCAAATTGGATTTGAAGCAATATACGCCAGGAACTTTATTGGACGGATTTGTTCAATATTATGACTGTCATTTTCTAAATCTGGAAATCAAAGATGCGGCATCTTTTTTTCAATTGGACAAACAGCCCCATAAAGATCCTTTTGATAGGATGCTGATTTGGCAGGCTTTGGAAAATGACCTTACTTTCATCTCGAATGACGAAAACATCAAAATGTACCAAGATACAGGGCTTAAAGTAATTTGGTGAAAATTTACCTACCCAAAAGCAAACAACACTATGAAATTCAAAAATCAAATCATCTGGATTACTGGCGCCTCTTCGGGTATAGGTTGGCACCTGGCGAAAGCTTTTGCAAGAGAAGGTGCGACCCTTGCTGTCAGCGCCCGGAGAATTGAGCTTCTTGAAGCGCTCGTTAAAGAAATAGAACAGGAGAAGGGGCATGCCAAAGCTTATTATTGCGATGTGATGGAAGAGGCATCAATAGAGACCTGTGTAAACGAAATCATTAAAGATTTTGGTAAAATAGATGTAGCCATCGCCAATGCAGGTTGCGGCGTGATGGGTAAAATAGAAAAGCTCTCTGCCGCCGACTGGGACAGACAATTGCGGATTAATGTAACCGGACTGGCGCTTACAGCAAGGTACGCCCTGCCCGAGCTGCGCAAGACGAAAGGTAGGTTGTCCTTAATCGGAAGTGTGGCTGCCTTTGTTCCCAATCCTAATATTGGTGCCTATGGCGCAAGTAAAGCCGCTGTTCACAGTATCGGGGAAACCCTTCAATCTGAGCTGCGGGGAAGTGGCGTAAGCTGCACCACCATTCATCCAGGTTTTGTGGACAGCAATATTACCAGAATAGACAACAAAGGCGCTTTTCATCCGGATGCCAATGATCCCCGTCCTGCCAACCTGATGTGGCCGACCGACAAAGCTGCCAAAGTTATGCTCAAGGCCATTTACAGGCGAAAATCTATGTTTGTATTTACAGGTCATGGAAAAGTCATATATGCCATCTCCAGAATATTCCCCGCAGCACTGCGATCAATGATGGCGAAGATGAACAGGTAGTGGATTGGAATTCTTTTACATTGAAATCTATAGTATATTTAAGTGCCAAAGACTGGAAAATGAAAATAGATAAAAAAGCATTTAAGATTCAAACCTTTAAGGAAGCAGCGGACCATCAAAGCTATTACAAGGGGCTTTCAGAGGAGGAAAAAAAAGATCTTTTTTTCAAGTTGATGCAGGCAGCTTATGGCTTTGTTGGAAATGATTGGCCAAAAATGGATAAAAATCATTTTGAAGAGAGGTCTTTATTAACCAATGAAAAAAATAAAGCTTAACGTATTCAATGAAGACTTTAAAGACTTTATTGATAGTCTGAACAAGTTTGGCGTAGAGTATATTCTTATTGGGGGATATGCCGTAATTCTACATGGGTATCATCGGACAACTGGAGATTTAGATGTTTGGGTAAATCCAACAGAAATTAATTATGAAAAGCTTAACAAAGCTTTCTCTTTTTTTGGTTTTCCAACTGATGCGATTGATTTGAGAAAATTTTTAAATTCTGAAGCATATAATGTATTTACTTTTGGAAGACCTCCAATGGCCATAGATATAGTTACTTCCATTCAAGGTGTTGACTTCAAAGATGCGATCCAAAATGTTAACAATATTGAAGTGCAAGGTGTTAGCGTTAGTCTTTTGAGTATGTCAGATCTAATAGCTACCAAAAAGGCTTCAAATAGGTATAAAGATTTGGATGATTTAGAAAATTTAGATTTGGAGAATGAATCATAAAATAAAGGTATTTATCTTTTTGATGTTTATTTTGGCCGGGATTCATAATACGTTTTCCCAAATCAATCCCACCATCCTGATCACTTACCACTCTGAATCCGGAAAAACCAAGGCCATGGCCGAAGCGGTGGCCCTGGGGGTAAGCCAGGTAGAAGACGTGAAGTATATCTTTAAGCCGGTAGGGGAAGTCAGTGAAGAGGAACTGCTAAGCGCTTCTGCCATTATATTGGGCTCGCCGGTGTACAATGGAAATGTGGCCCCACCCGTACTGGAATTTATCAATGCATGGCCTTTTGAAGGGCGACCTCTGAAAGACAAAATTGGAGCTGTCTTCGTAACAGGTGGGGGTTTTTCGATTGGAGAAGAAGCGGTGATGTTTAGCCTCATCCGCTCTATGATGATCCATGGAATGATCATCGTCGGAGGAAATGAGCCGGAAGCGGCCTTTGGTGCTTCTGCCATTACCGGTGAAGGAGATTTTGCAGGTAAAGAAGTGCAGGAAATATTTTTGAAGAAAGCTCATGGTCTGGGGAAGAGGGTTGGAGAATTTATACTGAAAATCAGGTAATAATCAACCTTTTCCTGTACATTTAACAATGAAAAATTTCATCTGTTGCATTGTTCTGTTATGTAATGTATTGGCTTGCGGAGAAAAACATGACACGGCAGCATTTTTCCTGCCTGCGGAGTGGGAACCGCAGGAGGCTGTGTGGATGGGATGGGATGCCAGCCTGAAAGATGATATTGCTCATCAGTTCATTGCAAATATTATCAATGAGCTGCAAAAGGATATTGATATAGTACTTTGGGTTACATCTGACAGTCTTCAGCTGGCTGCCCTTAATTTTTTAACAGCAGTTCAGGTGCCATTAAATAGGGTAGAAATCAACAGAATATCTGCCGACAAAGTTTTTTGGTCCAGGGATATATCCCCGGTATTTGTCATCAACAGACGAGGGGAAAGGAAAGCCATCGATTTCAATTATACGGGTTATTTCAGATACATTAAACGTTTGAAAGATGTATTCACAGATTCAATAGGTCTGGCCAGGGAATACCAAAAGGTTTTAAAAATGATGACCATTGATAGTTTAATGGCAGTTGAGACTGGAGAAAACCTGGAAAAATCCTGGATGTTTGTTGAAGGAGGCGCTATAGATGTGAATGGGAAAGGATCTCTGTTGGTTTCAGAGCCTTTTTTGTTTCGAAATCAATCCATTGAAATGCGGGACACACTTACCAAAAGCCATTTCGAAGAAGAATTTCTCAGAACTTTGGGCGTAACGAATGTGATCTGGCTCTCAGATGGACTGGCAGAGGATGGAGGGGGGCAGTTTTTTGATAATTATTATTCAACAGGTACCAATGGCCATGTGGATCAGTTTGCGAGGTTCATCAATGAAAGCACCATTTTACTGGCATGGGTAGACGAAAAGGAAAAGGACACCAACCCTATGGTAAGAGCGACGTATGATAGGATGACCCGAAATTATAAAATACTTAAAAATGCAAGAGATCCTGAGGGTAGAATTTTTAATATCATCAAACTCCCTATGCCGGCACATATTATTGAAGACAGGATATTGGATGTGAATAGAATGGCAGAGGAGGGGGTCAGAAAACTCTTCGAGAATAAAGGGTTTAAAGTAGGTGATACTTTAAAATTTGTTGCCACCAGCAGCTATATGAATTTTATAATGACCAATGGACTAATCATTATCCCTTCCTACATCGATCAGGGCACTTCAGCTGAAAGGGAAGAACAGGTGGAGAACATTTTTAATTTATTTCATCCTGATAAAAAACTCTTGTTTATTGATGCTACTTATGTAAATTCTATCGGAGGGGGCATCCATAGCATTACAAAGCAAGTCCCAAAGCGGATAAATTTGTAATAAATTTAACCATACTATTTAGGTTCTAATGAAAAAGTATTTTTCTGTAATGTAAATTCAGGATATTAAAATATTCAACAAACCAGGCGATTTTCAGTGCCCCATATTTTTTATCTCCAATTATTTTGGCATGCCCGAACTTTGACAGTCCTGGCTATCTTTAAAAATCCCTGCGTTGGCACAAGAGATACATTTTATAACGCACTAGGCATTAGGAAATGAATAGGTGAGAATCATCAGACCGCCATCATACCTTTCCTGTGATATCAATGATGTTTGATAATTCTTCTTACTTTCACCAAATAGCCTGATACCTTTTCCAAGCACCAAAGGATTAAGCTTAATCTTTAGTATATCGATTTTCCCATGATCCAAAAGCCAGCCGGCAAATTTTCCACCGCCACATAAGTAAATATCCCCGCCTTTTTGACCTTGTATGGCCTCGATTTCTGAAAGGACACATTTTTTTACATGTACTTTAGGATGTTGATCCCTAAAGATAAGCTGATTGGAAAATATATAGTGCTCCATATGAGGATAGGCCAGCTGACCTGGATTCAAACCATATTGGTAACCAAACTCATAGGTATTTCTTCCCATAATTACGGTATCGAAGTTTTGGAGATCTTGTTTGTATTTTTCAACGCCATTTCCGCCATATACAAAACCTGAAATATCTCCATTCTCACCGGCAATATATCCATCTAATGAGCTGGCTACGTAATAAATTATTTTTCTCATACATGCAAATGGTTACTATGACACTTAATTATCTTAATACAGCCATTTCATCAGATTATAATTTGTTTTTTAAAGGACTGATGGAACCTCCATTATAATCATTCCCCTGTGTGATAAGACTTTTCTCATGGGTGTTTCATCTGTTTATAATTGTTTTTTTATGGTCAGAACCTGCCCCGTCTTTCGGGGTGGAACACCCATTATAATGATTCCCCTGTGTGATAAGACTTTTCTCATGGGTGTTTCAACTGGAATTTTCCACTCCACACCATTACAAATATGAAAATGCCTGAGAATACAAATTAAAAATCATGAATTTTGATTTCGGGGTTTGGCCTCACTGCCTGCCAAAATGCCCCCGTCAATGGTCAATTCTATTCCGGTTACATACTTGCTTTCATCACTGGCCAGGTAAAGTATGCCATAAGCCACATCCATCGGTTCCCCAAAATGGCCCATAGGAATACCATATTCGATTTCCTTAATAATTTGCATTCTTTGTTCTCCTTCTCCCAGCATATCATCCCACATCGGTGTCATGATGGCAGCAGGATGCACGCTGTTACATCGAATTTTGTAACCTTGTTCGGCGCAGTATAATGCCACACTTTTGCTGTGATTTCTCACAGCCGCCTTACTGGCAGCATAAGCTACAGCCCCGGGAATGCCCACTACACCACTTCTTGATGAAATATTTATGATACTGCCACCATGACTTTTCATGGCTTGGATCCCATACTTACAACCGAGCATAACCCCGGTAGAATTTACCCTGAATACTTCCTCCCAGGATTGCAAATCAGTATTTTCTGCATCCCAGGGGCCTGTGGATTCCAGGAAACCGGTTATTCCTGCATTGTTTACCAGGATATCGAGTCTGCCATAGGATGAGATGATTTGATCTATGGCTGATTTCCAATCGTTCTCTTCTTTTACATCCAGATGTAGATATTCGGTTCTGTCCTTTAGTTCATCTCTAAGTTTATATCCTTCTTCATCCCTGATATCAGAGATAATCACCATGGCGCCTTCCTGATGGAAAAGCCTGGTGGTAGCAGCCCCTATCCCGCGGGCGGCACCGGTAATCAAGGCTATTTTTTTATGTATTCTCATATATACGAATGGTTAAATTGAGGAAATGCGCATGTAATGGGGCACTTAGAACTATGATGGCAATTTACAACCTATGGTTGGCTGCTTCAGAAAAAAATTTCAGAATTTAATCGAATTGCAGTACAAATTATATTCACTTATGCAACCTGATACCATTTTTATCCATCATTGATAATTGAAATAAGAAGGAATTATTTTCCATTAGGTTTGTTTCTTCGAATACATACTACGGAATATGGATGCAGAAGGCCTTTGTTTTGAAATAGCCATGGTTAGCTTTGTATTTGCCCTGGGCAATATCCTGCTTGGTCATTTTGAAGAAAAAACCCCAAAATGGAATCGAGCAGGTAAATTTTTGGCCACCCTGGTAATCGTATGTCTTATTTCCGTCTTTTTCGGAAGAATGGCGGCCATGATATTATTGGCAATAAGTTTAATCCCGGTTGCAGTTTTACATCTTTGGTGGCTGCCCAAAAATGGCATTAACGGGTGGACTGCTGAACCCAGGGATAGGTATTATGAGTTCAGGGGTTGGGATAAAAAATCTGATAAAAAACTATAAAAACGCATGATGGAAGAAAGAAAACTAATATTATACATTGCCTGTAGCCTGGATGGTTATATCGCTGGGCCAAATGATGACCTTAGCTTTCTTTCAATCGTTGAAAAGGAAGGAGAAGATTATGGGTATTCAGATTTTATACAATCTGTCGATACCATCATTATGGGCAGGAGAACCTATGATTGGGTAATGAAAAATGCCGGATATTTTCCCCATTCAGATAAGGAAGTCTATATTATCAGCAAGACCTTGAAGTCTGACGAGGGAAATATTAATTTTTATTCAGAGAAATTGCCGAATCTGGTAAGAAAATTAAAAGGGCAGAAGGGGAAACACATTTTTTGTGACGGGGGCGCTCAAATAGTTCACCAGTTGCTCCAAAATCAACTGATCGATGAGATTATCTTATCAGTTATACCAGTTTTGCTGGGAGAAGGTTTGCCTCTTTTTCAAAGCGGAAGCCCCAAGCAAAGACTTGAGCTTAAACAAAGCCAGCATTTTGAAAGTGGACTGGTTCAGCTTCACTATAAAATTGGTTGAATTTCCGCGGTGCAAGTGACTTCAATTCTGTTACCTTCAGGGTCGAGGGTCTCAAACTCGTAATACCCATCTCCTGTAATTCTCGGGCCACGCAGAATGTTGTACCCGGCATCTTTTAATTCATATGCTTTGAATTCTGCCGCTTCTTTATCTTGAACAGCAAAGGCCAGATGAGTCAATCCGGCCAATTGCTGGCTGTTGCTGCCTTAATTTCAAAAATCAGAAACAACTTGGTTTATTTTATTATATCAAAAGAAATTTTCACAATAACCCTAAACTCAACCACTTCATTGTCTTTAACACTTGCGCTCTGTTCTTTTACATA
>JAFIEV010000039.1 GCA_020832305.1 Cyclobacteriaceae bacterium
AGGCCGAGACTTTGCCTTGAGGCTTCTTTCAGATTCGCAGTCACCTGCGACACCCTTGCCCTCAGCTAATGATTCCTACTACCAAGCTCATAGTGGACTTTCACCACCAAGTTATTACCCATGCTGGGCACACTAAAAAAAAGAGGCATGCACCAAATGGCTGCCTCTTTTTTTATTATAATAAAGCTTTTTTAATGTGCTTCAGACTCCGCTATTTACTCCGTTTCAAATACCAGCTGATTCCCATACTTCTCAAAATAACTTTTCTCACTAATTCCAAAGCCTGAAAATTTTATTGCTTATCCTTTATGATGTACTGCTTTTCCCGCTACCATCACTTTCATTACCAACATTGTCGGTATCAACATCCTTCTCTTCTTCAACTTTTCCATCTTCCTCGCCATTTTTCAAGGAATTCTCAGGAATTTCAGGCTTTTTCTCTTCTTTCTTTGTAGTAAATGCCTGATAAGAAGTGAGCTTGGCAAAGGGTCTGGGACCGATGATTTTTTCAAGGTCTGTCTGAAAAAGAATTTCCTTTTCCAGCAGCTCATTGGCTATTTTAATGAGAAATTCTTTTTTCTCTATCAACAATTTCTTTGTTGTCTGGTATGCACTGTCTACCAGCTTTCCAACTTCTTCATCAATGATTTTTGCCGTAGATTCAGAGTAGGGCTTGGTAAAATTATACTCCGAAGATTTTGAATCATAGTACGACAAATTACCCAGTTTATCATTCATGCCATATATAGCTACCATGCTGTAGGCCATTTTGGTTACCCTTTCAAGGTCTGAAAGTGCGCCGGTTGATATTTTGTCAAAAATGATTTCCTCTGCTGCACGACCTCCCAGCAAGGCGCACATTTCATCGAGTAACTGCTCCGATTGATAGAGAAACTGTTCTCTTGGCAGATATTGGGCATACCCTAGGGCAGCCACCCCGCGAGGCACTATGCTCACCTTTACCAGCGGATCGGTGTGTTCAAGGAACCATCCCGCCACGGCATGGCCAGCTTCATGATGCGCAACAATCTTCTTTTCATCAGGAGAAATGATCTTATTCTTTTTTTCAAGTCCGCCGATAACCCTGTCGATGGCATCATTGAAATCAGACATTTCCACCGATTCCTTATTTTTTCTCGCCGCAATAAGTGCAGCTTCGTTACATACGTTGGCAATTTCAGCGCCGGCAAACCCGGGGGTTTGTGCAGATAGCTTTTTAGGATCAACTTCATCCGATAATTTCAGGGGTTTGAGATGCACTTTAAAAATGGCTTCTCTCCCAATGAGATCGGGTTTATCTATTGAAATTTGACGGTCAAACCTACCAGGCCGAAGCAAGGCCGGATCTAAAACATCAGGGCGGTTACTGGCAGCCAGTATGATTACACCTGAATCTGTCGAAAAACCATCCATTTCCACCAATAAAGAGTTGAGGGTATTCTCTCTTTCATCATTAGCACCCGGCATGGCCCCTCGGCCCCGAGAACGACCAATGGCATCGATTTCATCGATAAATACTATGCATGGAGCCTTCTCCTTAGCTTGCTTAAACAAATCTCTAACCCTTGCGGCACCAACACCGACGAACATTTCGACGAAATCTGAACCCGACAGGGAGAAGAATGGCACCCCGGCCTCTCCGGCCACAGCTTTGGCCAGAAGCGTTTTTCCTGTACCCGGTGAACCCACCAATAGAGCTCCTTTCGGAATCTTGCCTCCAAGACGTGTAAACTTAGAGGGCTCCTTGAGGAATTCCACAATTTCTTTAACCTCTTCCTTGGCTTCATCCAGTCCAGCCACATTGTCGAAGGTAATTTTTACTTTATTTTCTGCATCAAATAATGCTGCTTTTGATTTTCCAATGTTAAAGATTTGACCACCCGGGCCTGCGGCACCTGTCATTCTCCTCATCAAAAACCAAAACATAAATATGATCAGAATCAAAAAACCCCAGTTTAACAGGATGTTGGAGAAATTGCTAGAATCCTCCATATAATAGCTTACCCTGTCTGATTCGGGAAGTTCGGCAAGCAAGGCATTAAGTTCTTTTTCAAATGCTGTAATGTCAGGTATTTTAAAGAAATAATGCGGCTGCTGCGAGAAAGCCCAGGAACCTTCGGGTGTGAGATTGGGATGCTTTTCACGAATTACTTCATCCTTGAGGTAAACGTTTACCTTTGCCAGGCTGCTTCTGGAATCTTGTATGACGATTTTTTTAAGTTCACCGTCTGACAACATTTTTTCAAAGCGGGCCTTTGTGATCTCCCGCTGAGGGTCGCCCGTATTAAAATAAAATACCGATAAAAGCAACATTACAAGCGAAATAACGATCCAAAGCTGATAATTTGGCTTTGGATTTTGCTTAGGTTGCTGATTTCTCGGATTGTTAATTTCGTTTTTTGCCATTATGCCAAATAAAATAATACATCTTTACTTTAACTCTTTATAATCCACAAAGTTTAGTGCTACTCATCTATATAGGTCAGATCTGCATCTCCCCATAAGTCTTCAAGCGAAAAGTAGGTCCTTATGTCTTTCTGAAAAATATGAACCACTACATCTACATAATCCAGTAAAACCCATTGCTTATTTTGCAGACCCTCAATATGCCAGGGATGCTGTCGGGTCTCTTTATGTACTTCTTTTTCAATTGATTCTCGTATGGCATCAATCTGTGCCTCCGAATTTCCAGTGCATATAATAAAGTAATCCGCTACGGAACTACCTACCTTTTGAAGGTTTAACATTACAATGTCGCTGCCCTTTTTTTCCTGAATACCTTTAACGACAATATTGCTTAACTGTTCTGCAGTTGTTTTATCTTTGTTGCTTATCATTCAATTTTTTTATTGACCAGTAAATTTAAGAAAATATATTGCACAAAATTTTCACCAAAACGGCTTTTCTCGGTAAAAATGTACATCATATGCCAAGTTGTCATTCTACCAATGACATAGCGGCTGAATGGATCGGTAAAAATAAGGCAAAACATGGAGATTTGTTCATTACTGATTACCAAACCAATGGCAGGGGACAAAGAGGAAATACCTGGGAAACCCAACCTGACAGAAATCTAACGTTTTCCATTGTACTTCAAGTACCTTTTATCAAACCCAAAGAAAATTTTTTGTTAACGGTTTTGTGCTCGCTCAGTCTTTATGATACGTTGGTGTCCTATTTAAATACGGGGATTTACATAAAATGGCCTAATGATATGTATTATTACGATGAAAAAATCACCGGCCTCCTCATTGAAAATTTCGTCAAGGGCAACGTTATCGACTTTTGCATCGCCGGTATTGGCCTAAATGTAAATCAATTATATTTCAATACTCCACGCGCAACAAGTATGGCGGCAGTCGCTGGTCAAACTTTTGAACTGAACGAGGTACTCCAAACACTTTTACTCTGCTTTGAAAAAAGGTATAATGCCTTGCAGCAAGGAAATAAAAAAGAATTGAAGCTTGAATATTGTCAGAAATTATACCGTCTTGATCAGGCCCATTCATTTAAATCCACAGAAAATGAATTATTTACCGGTATTATACGCTCAGTAAATGACACAGGCTATCTAATGGTGGAAGTCAATGGAAAAATCAGACCATTTGATCTGAAAGAAATTTCATTTGTAATCTGATGGCATCATACAATGGTTGAAGAAAATAAAATAATGTCAGCCATATATTAGTTTTTGAACCTGCATCAAATTAATCCTCCTGAAAATGCTGCCTGCACCACTCTTCGGAGTGGGCCGTGGCCGGTTCATCGGTGTAAAACAAGGCACTTACCCTTAATCCTTCCTCTTTAGCATGTGAAATTATCTTATTTGCCAAAGGGAAATATTGCAGGCTGAGCTCCATTCCAGCTATAAAAAGCCAGATGCAAAACATGCCGCCGATCAGCCTCAAAACCTTTCTGTATTTTTCCGGCATACTGATGAACAAACAGTTTTTCATAAGCATCAGAGTGAATTGGTGATATGTGGAAATACCAGGTAAAACATGATCCATGCCATAAGCAGGGTGAGCATAAGGTTAAACGACTGGCCGCAGATATACAAGGTTAATGCCTTGCCATCTTTGAAATACCCTTTTAAGATTCGGAAGTTGGTCGATAAGCCTATACTTACAAAAGCAAGACAGAAAAGCCATTCCCTGAGGTTTTTTATAAACCCCCTGGCCATCCCTTGATCGAGCAGTGCATTGCCCAATTCATTACCAATGGAGCTATGGATGACTGAAAATAGGATTGAAGCACCCAAAAAGCCCAGGATAAATTTTGGAAATCTAAGCCAAATTTCTGCCAGCCCTACCTTGCTTCCTTTTTCCTTATCTACTTTCATAGACCAATACATAGCAACACCCAGTGCCACAAGACCAATTAAAATATTTTGAATCATCTTAATGGTAGCCGCTACATTGAGCGCTTTTTCTCCCAGGAAGGCCCCGGCAGCCACCACTGCACCGGTAGAATCAATGGTGCCTCCTATCCAGGCACCTCCTAAGATTTCGGGCAGGCCAAGTAACTTGATAAGTGCCGGAAGTAAAATCATCATTACAGCGGTAAAAATCATAGACAAGCCTATGGCCAGGGTAAGTTCTTCTTTTTTGGCCCGGCAGGCAGCTGCAACAGCAATGGCAGCAGACACACCACAGACCGACATATCAGCACTGATGGTGATGTTCAATGTCTTTGATTGAATTTTTAGGATTTTTTGACCAAACCAAAAGGTGGTAATTAACACAATGGGGGTTACCACCCAGGCCACAAAAATACCAGGCAAACCAATGGCCAGAATTTTGCTGAACAAAATCTCGGATCCCAGTAAAACCAATCCTGTTTTTATATAGAATTCAGGCATTGCCGCCTTAAGCAACCAGGAAGGTGTACCTATGGTATTACTAATTAAAAGTCCTATCACTATGGCCCAGGCAGCATATCCAAAACCCCAGTAAACCATGGTGCTGTGTTCTCCTATAATATAGGATATCAATGCAATGATATATATCCCCCCAAAACCTGCCGCAAAAGTTCTGAATTTCACCCCCATAAAAAAGGCCCCTATACCAAATATTGCGGCCAATAAAAGCCCCAGCATGAGTAAAGCTGGAATGTAATTATAATCCCCGTTGAATTTCTTTTTTGCAGCAGCAAGGCTCTCCTGTTCACTCATCCAGTTTGCAATGCTTTGCTGGGCCTGCTCATTTAATCTTTCATCGGCAAAAGACGCTTTTCGCGCGTTTTCAGTAAGTTCAATGGCAGTGGTCCTTGACGCAGCCGCACTCTCTGTAAGTTCGGCGAGTGCTGCCGGCATTTCCTGTTTTTGCATCAGTGAATTCAGTGGGTTCCCCTCCCATTTGTTGGGTTTTACCGGCAGCTTTTTCAAAAAATCTGCCACGGCATTATTTCCTCCCTTGAGGCCTTTTAGCTTTTCGCGGGTTTCATAATAATCTACCGTTCTAAATGGTGCACTTTTTTCTGCCTGGCTCAACTCAGATTGCAGGGAAGCTCTTTTTTGCTGCACATATCCGTAATCAAAAAAGAATATCAATCCTATGGTCAGAAAAAAAGCACCAAGCCAGATGGCCCAGTAGTCTTCTTTTGACACCAGAATTTTCAGGATATTTTTCATCTGTTTATATTTAGTTTTCATCGGTCAGAACTTGCCCCCTTTTTTCGGAACAGAACCTCTGACGACTAAAATAATAAATAGACACACAGGGCTATGATTATTTTAGTCGTGTCGGTTTCATAGCATTGTAAGTAAATATTGGCAATTCACAAATCTAAGGATTGTTGCGGGCTGGCAGAATACTTTTTTTCATTAATTCTATGCCAAATGTAGGTGCAGCGACATGCCGTAACCAGTAATTCAAAGAAAGCAGGGCACAGGTATTTTTTAAGAATATTAAAATGAATTCGTAAATTCGCGGCAAAATTTATATTGAAAAACAAAAGGTTTATGATTTATCCTATAGTGGCTTACGGTCATCCGGTATTGAAAAGAAAGGCCAAAGATATCGAAGGGAATTCTGAGGAATTACAGCAACTGATTACAGATATGTTTGAGACGATGTATAATGCCAATGGCATTGGCCTGGCTGCCCCTCAGATTGGTAAGGATATACGGCTTTTTATTACGGATGGAACGCCATTGGAAGATGAAAGCATGAAGGACTTTAAAAAAGTTTTTATAAATCCAGAAATCATAGAAGAAGAAGGTGATGACTGGCCGTATGAAGAAGGCTGTTTGAGCATACCCGGTGTTCACGAAGAAATTATGCGGTCTGAAGAGCTCACCATTAGGTATTTCGATGAAAAATGGCAGGAAAAAACCGAACGTTTTAGCGGAATGAAAGCGCGCATTATTCAGCACGAATACGACCATATCGAAGGCATACTGTTTACCGACCACCTGTCGGCTTTCAAAAAACGATTGCTCAAATCGCGTCTTACCAACATCAGTAAAGGGGCAGTAAGTGTATCTTATCGCATGATTTTCCCCGATAAAAAGTAGCATGAAAGACAGCCTCACCCTCAAGCTGATTCAGACAGACCTCTACTGGGAAAGTAAAGATGCCAACCTCGGGATGCTGGAGGAAAAAATATGGCAAGTAGAAGGTGATTGCGATGTAATTGTACTTCCGGAAATGTTTACCACAGGTTTTACCATGAATGCTCCGCCCCATAGTGAGCTCATGAATATGAAAACCATGAAGTGGATGAAGCAAATGGCTTTGCAAACGGGTGCCCTTATGCTGGGCAGCTTTATTGTGAGGGAGAACAGTCATTACTACAATCGTCTGCTGTGGGTTGAACCAGATGGACAGGTGCTGATCTATGACAAAAAGCATCTTTTTAGCATGGCCGGCGAGCATGAAATTTTTTCACCAGGTCAACAGCTTTTGGTGGCAGAATGGAAAGGCTGGAAAATCTGTCCTTTGATTTGCTATGATTTGCGCTTTCCGGTGTGGAGCCGCAATCGCCTCAATGGAGATGAGCTGTTATATGATGTGCTGATTTATGTAGCCAACTGGCCCGCGGCACGCATTCAGGCCTGGGATATACTGCTCAAAGCCCGGGCCATAGAGAATCTTTGTTATACCGTGGCGGTGAACCGCACCGGAACCGATGAAAATGGCATCTTGTATAATGGCCATTCGGCAGCCATTGATCCGAAGGGAAATCTCCTGGGCCCGGTGTCAGAAACACCTGAAATCATTTCTGTTATCCTGCAAAAAGACGAACTTTTGCGATACCGACAAAAATTCCCTGCCCATCGGGATGCTGATGATTTTTTCCTGAAAGGGTCTTAGTCAGTGGTTTTTACTGACCTTAGTTTGATTCACTATACCTCGCCAATCTCAAATCGCTAATCAGGGTTAAAATAAAGGCATGCAATAGCAAATATGCGATATGTGATTTCAGATCTATACTTCACCAATCTCAAATCGCTAATCAGGATTAAAATAAAGATATGCGATAGCAAATATGCGATATGTGATTTCAGATTTATACTTCACCAATTAATTTAAACTCTACCCACGCTTTCTTTACCCTCCCTCTTGTTGGTGTTTTTCCACCAACAAGCACTGAAACCCCTACACCTGACTTTGTATGATGTTTCACCCGCAAATTTTTCTTCCACTGCCGTCGTGGCACCTGTCCCCACGTGATTCTGTACACTTTACACTTTATATCATTGATAATCAATGCATTTAAAGGCAGGAAAGAACATGCGGCAAGCGCCCCCTGGCTGGTTTTTTTATAGATCCGACACCCTCCGGGGTCGATTGTATAGCATCGGCATTTGTGCTATAGACATTAGAATCCTACGGATTCAGGGCTTTCTGATTATATATGAAAGCACTCTCAAAACGTCGATCTTTAGTCTTTGTCTGTGACAAGGACTGGAAACTCAGATACCTTTACCGATAGTTTCTCCGTGCAGCTTACTGACAATAGGTTATTCGTGGCAAATTAAGTCGTTCTGTGAAATACATTTTTTGATAATCATCTTTGTATTGGGGTGGGTTCTATACCTCGCCAATCTCAAATCGCCAATCTCAAATCGCTAATCAGGATTAAAATAAAGATATGCGATAGCAGATATGCAATATGTGATTTCAGACCTATACCTCACCAATTAATTTAAACTCTACCCAACGAGCTCTCAGCTACGAGCCAACTTGCTACGAGCTTTATTCGATTCAACAATTCAACACATCAACAATTCAACAACTAACCAACTCACCACTAAACACCCATCACCCATTCTGCATCACGGATTACGCATCACGAACCTTTACTACGAACTAAACTCCTTTACAGCGTCAATAAAGCATTTAACTTTATCGGGGTCGGTGTCGGGATATACCCCATGGCCCAGGTTGGCGATATGTCGCCGCGGACCAAACTCCTTAAGCATGGCCTTTGTCGCTTTTTTTATCTCATCAAAGCTTCCATACAACATAGCCGGATCCATATTGCCCTGCAGCGTTTTATCGGGTCCTACCAGGATGCGTGATTCAGTGATGCTCATGGTCCAGTCGAGGCCAACAACATCACACTGGGTTTTGCCCAATGCTGCCCTTACCCCGGGATTCCCTTTGGCAAACACCGTTATGGGCGCACCTTTAACCTCGCGGCAGATTCTCTGAACATATGGCAAAATAAGTGTCTCGTATTGTTCCCCGGAAAGCACGCCTGCCCAGCTATCGAAAATCTGCACCAGATTGGCACCGGCATCAATCTGAGCCCTCAGGTAAAAAATGGTACTATCGGTAATGATATCCAAAAGATCTTTGCTGAGTCCTGAATCCTGTATCAGCATTTTGCGTGCTTTGGAAAAATCCTTACTTCCTTTACCTTCAATCATGTAACAAAATAAGGTCCAAGGTGCACCAGCAAAACCAATCAATGGCACCCTTCCATTCAGCTCTTTCTTCACCAGGCGAATTGCCTGAAAAACATAGTCGAGCTCATTTTCCGTGGCTATGCGCAAGGCTTTTACATCCTCGTAGGTTTGTATGGTTTTTGGAAATACCGGCCCCTTTGACTCTACCATTTCATAGGGCAGACCCATGGCTTCAGGTATTACCAGAATATCTGAAAAAATTATCGCTGCATCAACCCCCAGAATATCTACTGGCTGTAAAGTGACTTCAGTGACCAGTTCAGGATTTTTTACCAGATCGATAAAGCTGCCGGCAGATTGGCGCACCTCCCGGTATTCTTTCAATATGCGCCCCGCCTGCCGCATTATCCAAACCGGGGTTCTCTCTGTGTTCTCACCACGCGCCGCCCTAATCAATAAATCGTTCTGCAGATGCATTTTTCAATTTTTGTTTATACGTTTATTATCTTTCTGTACAACCAGTTTTTAACATTTGCCATTACAAAAGGTTGATCAGATGTGAATACATTCCTATTATTGACGCGAAAATACATATTAGCCCTTAAAAGAATTAGATAATGTCAAAAACAATCATCAAAACTTCAAAAGCCCCATTGCCCATTGGACCCTACAGCCAGGCGGTAAGAGCAGGCAATACATTATATGTGTCGGGTCAGATAGCCCTTAACCCTGAAACCGGCAATCTGATTTCAGGCGATGCTAAAGAACAGACTCAAGCCGTGATGCACCACCTGGAAGCCATATTAAAAGCTGCAGGCATGGGTTTTCAGGATGTGGTTAAATGCAGCATATTCGTAAAAAACATGTCAGATTTCGCTACGGTAAACGAGGTATACGGTTCCTTTTTTGAACAGAATCCACCGGCCCGGGAAACCGTAGAGGTGAGCCGTTTGCCCAAAGATGTGCTGGTAGAAATCTCTTGCATAGCTTGTGTATGAGCTGGATACCCTATCTCACTGAAACAAGGGTGAGTCTGTATGATCGGGCAAAACTGATTCAACGCCTGAAAAACATCAGCCTGTCTCCGGAAGAAACCCTTGAAAATCCCGAAGACCGCAATAAGATATTTTTCAATGGATATGTAAGGGAGAGCTCATTCAGACTGTCTTTGGCACTCAGACGGCCCAATAATTATATCCCACTTGTTTGCGGAGATGTGGAAAATACATCGTCAGGATCTATAATCTTTATCACTTATAAGCTGTTTCCCGGTACAGTAAGATTACTCACCTTCTGGTCGGCCATAAGTTTTTTATTCACACTTTTTTTTGCCATCCCTTACCAGGCCTATTGGTATGCAGCCATTTCTTTCAGTCTGGGACTGGTAAATTATATTATATCATTGGAAAATTTTAAAGCCCAGGTCAGAAAAACGCAAAGAGCTCTTCAGAAAGCGCTGGAATAAATGGTGATATAAAATTGTTTAGGTATATTTGCACTAAAATAATATCAGCACTATGAGTAAAATTTTAGTTACCGGTGGAGCTGGCTATATTGGCTCGCATACGGTTATTGAACTTCAAAAGGTTGGGTATGAGGTGGTGATTGTAGACAATCTCAGTAATTCAGACAGTTCAGTTATTGAAAGAATCGAGAAAATCAGTGGTATCCGGCCTGATTTTGAAGAATTTGATCTATGCGATCAGGCGGCAGTGGCTACTTTATTCCAGAAGTACAGCTTTAGCGGCATCATTCACTTTGCAGCCTCTAAAGCCGTTGGCGAATCGGTTGAAAAGCCCCTTTTGTATTACAGAAATAACCTGCAATCACTAATTAATATTTTGGAGAGTATGCGAGATTATAAAGTGCAAAACCTCGTATTCTCTTCTTCCTGTACCGTGTACGGCCAGCCAGAGAAGCTACCCGTAACTGAAAATGCCCCGGTGCAAACTGCCATGTCGCCTTATGGCAATACCAAGCAAATTTCAGAGGAAATCATCAAAGATTCAGTAAGTGCCTATCAGGGCATTAAAGCCATTGCGCTGCGTTATTTCAATCCGGTAGGTGCGCATGAATCGGCCTTGATTGGCGAATTGCCAATTGGTGTGCCATTAAATCTTATGCCATTTATTACGCAAACCGCAATAGGATTGAGACAAAAGCTTATGGTATTCGGAAACGACTACAACACCACTGATGGTACCTGCGTTCGCGATTACATTCATGTAAGTGATCTTGCCAGGGCCCATGTTATTGCTGTAGAGCGCATGATGAAGGGAAAAAACACTAATGCTTATGAATTTTTCAACCTGGGTACCGGCACCGGCTCAACGGTCCTTGAAGTCATCCAGTCCTTCGAACGCACAACCGGCGTGAAACTCAATTATGAAATAACTGGCAGAAGACCTGGAGATGTTGAACAAATCTATGCCGATACTCGCTTTGCCAATGAGGAACTGGGTTGGAAAGCCGAAAAAACCCTCGACGATATGACGGCTTCAGCATGGAAATGGGAAAAATATTATCGTGAAGTACTCTCTGCTTCCTGAACTCAGGCTTTGCTTTTATTGCCTCGGTACTTTATCCCTCCCAACACATATATCATAATGGCTCTTGAAATCCTGAAATTCCAGGGTGCCAGCAACAACGGAGGGATAAACACCGAAACAAGGGTAAGGGCAAAGCTCGATGGATGAAAGAGTATTTCAAAAGCGATTCCAAAAGTCACCATCAACGCAACGTTGAGGCCATAGGAAAAATACATTGCGCCGAAATAAAATCCCGGCTCAGGGTGCAGGTCCTGGCCGCATGCTGGACATGACCGATGCATTTTTAAAAAGCCTTTTATATTCAGTGCCTGGTGAACAAACATATTTTCTTCACGACATTTCGGACATCTTGTCTGAATAATCGCAACAATTGTATTTTCAACCGGTTCTCTGGATATCTCTTTTTCAGTCGGATTCATATCTCTCTTTCATCATTCTAACAACCTTTGCAAAGGTAGAATTTACAGCGGCAAATAAGATATATATGCAAATGAAAGTTGAAGGGATTTGTTATTTACAGGACATCAAAAACTTTAATATAAATGGAAATCCGTGATGAAGCCCATGATATACATCAAATAGACAAGGCACTAATTTTTGAGCAGTATTTAAAACATACCGAAGCACTCGTTAAAGAAGGAAAAACTTCAGGTATGCAGCAAAGCGATAATCTGATTCACTATACCCGGCTAAACTTTCAGCGTATGAAGCGTCTGAATAAAACTTTCAATTTGCAAAGTAGTCTGGCGCAAGCACTACAGGAAATTGCAGATGCCTGGATTTGGGTGGTTATTACCGAAACATGGTGTGGTGATGCCGCACAAAACCTACCGGCCATGGCCCATATGGCAGCCTCATCGAATCACATAGATATGCGGATAATTTTCAGGGACGAACATCCGGATATTATGGACCGATTTACCACCAATGGAGCCCGGTCTATTCCCAAATTGATCTGTCTGCGAAAAAAGGATGGCCAGGTGTTGGGAACATGGGGGCCGAGGCCGGCAAAAATGCAGCAAATGGTATTAGATTATAAAAAAAATCCAGAAACCAGTTACGATGTCTTCAGTGAAAAACTTCAACGGGTTTACCTTGAAGATCAAAACCACAGCATTCAGGAAGAATTTGAAAATTTAATTGTAACTTGGCAGGAGAGGTCTGAAATTCTTCGCTATTCGTGAACCGTATACCGGTGAATGAATGGCCTGCATTAAACAGGATTTAAATTCAATAAAATGTCAAAAACTGCATTGATAGCCGGGGCGAGCGGATTGGTAGGCAGCCATCTGATTCTTGAATTGCTGCCATCGGACCGGTATGAAAAAGTAATATCGATAGGAAGGTCGAAATTGCCCATCGATCATGAAAAATTAACGCAACATATTGTTGATTTTGATCATCTGGAAGAAAATGCAGCCCTGCTTAAGGCAGATGATGTTTTTTGTTGTCTGGGAACAACCATCAAAAAGGCCGGCAGCAAACAGAATTTTTATAAGGTAGATTTTACCTACCCCTACGACCTGGCACACCTCAGTAAACAACAAGGCGCTCAGCAATACAACCTGGTCACCGCAATGGGTTCTGCACGTAAATCGGCATTTTATTACAACCGGGTAAAGGGAGAACTTGAAGACAAGGTAATGAATATGGGATTCGCTGCTTTAAATATTTTCAGGCCTTCTCTCTTACTGGGTAAACGGAATGAAAAAAGACTGGGTGAAGACCTGGCCAAAGCGGTGTATACCTTGTTTAAACCCATTATGCAGGGTCCTTTGAAAAAATACCGGGGTATTGAAGGCGCTCATGTAGCAGCAGCCATGGCATATATTTCATCTCTCGATAAAAAAGGCACCTTCATTTACGAATCTGACGATATCTACGAAGCTGCCCGCCTTAAGGAAATGAGCAGATCCTGAAATCGGTCATGTAAATTATTTAAAAAAAAGCTGTCATTCCAATCCTGGTAAATGACAGCTTTGATTTGGATTTATTTATTGGGCTGTGGGGTTAACCTCAGGTAAGGTTTAACCTCCACAAAACCTTTCGGGAATTTAGCAGGTATTTCCGATGTTGGTATGGCTGGTGCCACAACCACATCCTGTCCGTCTTCCCAGTTCACCGGAGTTGCTACCTGATATCCATCGGTAAGCTGTAATGAATCTATTACCCTGAGTATTTCGTGGAAATTTCTTCCGGTGGATGCCGGGTAGGTAATGATCAACCGCACTTTTTTATTGGGATCGATGATAAACACCGATCGAACGGTAAAATTGTTGTTGGCATTGGGATGTATCATATCGTAAAGCTCCGATACTTTTTTATCTGCATCCGCAATAATTGGGAAATTTACCCGGGTATTTTGCGTTTCGTTAATATCATTTACCCAACCCATATGAGAGTCGAGCGGGTCAACACTAAGGGCTATGGCCTTGACATTTCTTTTTTCAAATTCATCTTTCAGCTTGGCGGTCATGCCCAGTTCGGTAGTACATACCGGGGTGTAATCGGCAGGGTGCGAAAACAACAAAGCCCAGCTGGAACCGAGCCATTGGTAAAAATCGATTTCACCTTCAGTGGTTTTGGCAACAAAATTGGGTGCGGTATCTCCTAGTCTTAATGACATAATAAATAAAATTTAGTTAGTGACAATTGGTTACGTATCGATTAAACGTATTGTAGCTGAAAATGATTTATCAAAAAAATAATACAGAACGGACAACCATGACCTATTAAAAAATACTGCTACTTAGGATTACAAGCATTTATGTTGATAACTTTAATAAATAATTAGTATTGGCCTTTACAGTGAAAATTACAGATGATAAAACATTTCCCATGAATTAATATACATATTATCAACATATAAAATACTATTTTTAACTTATTTATATTTTTTTAATGTTATATTAATATGCTTCTCGATAAACTTATTTATTTATTCTGCTGTTTTACAATATCTTACAATCGTATAGAAATTATTTCCGTTGATAAACGCTTATTTTATGAATTTTTTGTCGTTTTTATTTGACTTTTTTAAATGTTGTTTTTATTATTATTTTTTATTTTAACGTATTCATATGTTAAAATAAAAATAACCTTTTATTTCCAATAACCACTATGAGATCTTTTGTTTTACTGATTTACTATTCGATAGGTCTGTTTGCAGTGAGTTATATCTTACTTGATATTGAGTCAATGGTGATGGCAGAGCTCAACAATCAAGTTGAGATTGAGATTCCAGAAAATGTCCTGTTGGATACTTTAGAGAGAATGAAGTACTGGAACAAGTTTTCGGGGCTATTTACATTTCTACTTTTGACCCTCAAATGCTTTTTAATGTCATTGGTACTATACGCGGGTTTGTTTTTTGCCAATAAACATCAAAGGGCTAGATTGGGTAAATTATTTGATGTTGCCGTCTATGCAGAAAGTGCAATAGTATTGGGAGGTATGGTTAAGGTGATATATGGATCTGCTTCAGACCTAACCTATTCAGAGTTTTCCCTTCTTGCCCCACTTTCTGTTCTGAGTCTGTTTAAGGTTGAAGCTGTTCAACCTTTATGGTATTATCCACTCCAGCTTCTAAATGTCTTTGAACTTATTTATTGTTTTTTACTCATTTTTTTCTTTAGCCGGCAGCTTGAAATGGATAAGTCTGAGAGCACAAAGATTGTCATGGGTACTTATTTCTTCACGACCAGCTTTTGGCTAATACTGATCCTGTTTTTAACCCTAAACTTCAGCTGATTTATGGCGAGGAAATTGATTTTAACTGGTTTGATGATAATCCTGCTGATCATGATTGCACTGTTGGCCTGGAAGTATCAAAACAAAACCAAAACAGAAGTACAAATTCAGGATCAAATGAAAGTTCTCCCAGATTTTTCATTAAAAACTTTCGATGGAAGTATGTTTTCAATACGTGAATTTGCTGCCGGAAAACCATCGCTCATTATATATTTCAACTCAACTTGTGAAATGTGCAACTTGGAACTTAATGCCCTCAATGAGCGCTTTGCTGAATTCAATCTGGTTAAGATATTATTGGTTAGCTCTCAGGATAAAGAAGAGCTGGAAGAAATATATATGTCCTTAGCATTTCTTAAAGAACCAAATGTAAAATTGGTATTGGACAAAGAGATGAAACTATCTGCTTATCTGGGTATGAGGTCGGTTCCCGGTATTTATTGTTACAACCATGACGGTAATTTAATTGCCAACTACCTGGGGCCTGTGAAAATGGATGTTCTGTTGAGTCAATTATTGAATACAAAAATAGGATTGTTATGAAACCAGCTGCATCCTATTACAAAAGATTTCATGTAAACCAATTGGGAGAATATGCTTGTGGTTTGGCTTGCCTAAGTACAATCTTTAAATATTATGGGGGCGAGATTTCGCAAGAAAAGCTTCGTGATGTTAGCGGCACAACCATGTCTGGCACAACAGTGCTTGGCTTGATTCAGGCTGCAAAGGAAATCGGAATGGAGGCAAAAGGTTTTGAGGCAGAAGTAAAACATCTGAAAGAACAGGAAAACCCGGTGATTCTTCACGTAATTATGGATAATGTGAGGGAGCATTTTATAGTGTGTTTTGCCTTTGACGGAGAGGTTTTCTGGCTGAGCGATCCAGGTTCAGGCATTGTTTCATTAAATGAAGAAAAGCTGTTGGACATATGGAAATCCAGGATTTTACTTCAGGTTTACCCAACTGAAAAGTTCCGGACAAAGAAAGTTCAATCTGATTCAAAAATGGATTGGTTCATATCACTGATATCTGAGGATATCCCTATCCTGTTGGTGGCTACGGTTTTGGGAACTTTAATGGCCGTTACCGGACTTTCAACTGCGGTCTTTTCCCAGAAACTCATAGATGATTATATTCCCAATCAAACTTATGACAAGGCCATTTTGGGGGTTTTGTCGTTGGGCTTGCTTTTATTGTTCAGGGCCATATTGGGCTATTTCCAGGGAGTGTTTATGGCAAGACAAGGAAGAGACCTTAATATACGTATCGTATCATCATTTATAGGGAAGATTTTGCATATTCAGATGAAGTATTTTAAAGGTTTCAGTACCGGTGATTTAATTGCCCGAATGAATGATTCCCTGCGCATCAAAAACACTGTTTCACTTATAACAGGAACCGTAATTATCAATGTACTGGTAGTGGTGGTGTCTTTGGCATTTGTTTTTTATCAATCCGTGATTATCGCGTGGCTTTGTATTACAGGCTTATTGGCTTTTATAGTTATAGGATGGAGATTCCACCGGCCAATCATCGCCAAACAGAAGGAAGTCATGACAGCTCATGCCCTTAATGAGTCTCAATATATTGATAGTTTAACCGGCATTCAGGTACTTCGATCATATGGTAAAGAAGATGTATTCCGTTACCGGATCAATCAGGTATATTCTCTATACCAAAGTAAAGGGTATGAATTGGCCATTTTGGGCAATAACTTTTCCCTTTTCACGCAAATCATTGTGGCAGTTTTTATCAGTTTGCTTTTTGGTCTGGGGGTGTATTTGGTTTTTGAAGAAAACCTGCAATTAGGTGAATTGATGGCATTGATTCAGGTCGGAATTTCGCTTATACCTGCAGTAGCCGGATTGGTGGTTGCCAATATACAATTCCAGGAAGCTAAAGTGACATTTGACCGATTGCATGAAATTGCTGGAGTAAAAGCAGAAGAAGGATTTGTACATCAGATCAACACAAATTTAACATCCGGTGAATGTCTTTTGGTGTTGGATCAGGTAGTTTTCCGCTACCCGGGAAGAAGCCCTATTCTCAAAGGTGTAAGTTTCAAGATACATGCAGGACAGGCTATGGCTTTATTTGCTCCGGTAGGCTCCGGAAAAAGCACTTTGGTAGATTTGATCCAACAATTTTATACTCCAGAAAAAGGAAGTATACAAATGCCATACCTGGGTGAAGAAGAGATCTGCCTGGTAGAATGGAGAAGGCAGTTGGGGGTAGTAAACCAAAAAGAAAAAATATTTAACAATTCTGTCTTAGATAATATAGCATTAAGCAACACAACAGAAGACCTGGAAACTACGGTAGGAATTCTTCAGGAAATGGGCTGGTGGTCCTTTTTCGAAGAATTTTCACAAGGAATATTTTCGATCTGTGGGGAGGATGGCAGAAATCTTTCCGGTGGACAACGTCAATTGGTGGGTTTGGCAAGAGCCATGGTTAGAAGGCCGAAGATCTTAATCCTTGATGAAGCCACTTCGGCTATGGACTACAGAATGGAGCGACAAGTATTGTCCTTGGTCATGGAGTACGTAAGGAGTAGCCAGGCTGCATTGCTGTTGATAACCCATCTACCGAATTTGGCAGCCAGTATGGACAAGGTTATGGTATTGGAACAAGGTAAAATATCAGAATTTGGCAACACAACAGAACTTTTACAAAAAATTAATCCATTTTCAAACGCTTTTAATCAAATGTTAGAAACTAATTTGAAATAAAATGGCTGGATTAAAATACTATGAACGCACTAAATTATTGATCGAATTAATCGAGAAAAAAAAGACAGGCGGTCCTAAGGAACTGGCAAAATCACTCGGTCTTAAAGAAAGAATGATTTATAATGTATTAGATGATTTAAGACTGACCTTAGGCTGCAATATATGCTATTGTAAAGAGATAAAAAGCTATGTGTTTACTGAAAATAATGAATTCACTGTAAGGAAATTGCAGTAATGTATATATATTATTGTATTACAGTTAAATTATTTTCAACCATAAATTATTTATCTATGAAAGAATTAAGTATCGAACAGATGGAAGTAGTTAAGGGGGGTGGATGTGGAAAAGCTGGGGCAGTAATAGGCGTTTTAGGTGGTATTGCCGCAGTTGCACTATTGGCGGCTCCTCCGGCAGCAATTGGAGTTTCCCTTGTCTGGGGATTAACAGCTGCTTATGGCACAAGTTTTAGTGTTGTAGGTATTGGTTGTGGGATAGCAGAATTAATGACATCCTAAAGTAGAAACTTCGAATAAGACATATAGTCTTATTCGAAGTTTTATCTGTACATATTAATTACATCTTATATTGACTTAATGAAAACAAAACATATAAATGAAAAAATATATTGCTTCAATATATCTAACCATACTGATGGTGATCTTTAGTGTACTCTATGATACGCCTCAATATTTAACCCTAATAATAAACAGTATTGTATTTATTGTCTCGGTTGGGTTGTTGTTTTTTGTGCACTTTTATGAAAAATCTAGTAATGAATCATTCCATCAAATTCTATTGTTGCTTGGTTATACCATTTATAATTTTTTAGTTAGTCCGATACTATGTCTTTGGGCACTTGCCTGCCATCTGATTATATTTTTAAGATACAGGAATATATCATCAGAAATAGTTGATTTCAATGGCGTTATACCCCTTCGTTTTTTTATTACTAAAGCCGAGAAAATAGATTATTTTATTATATTGTCCTATACTATTCCGATGACATACATGTGGATTAGATAAATGAATAAAATGTCGATCCAATTACATCAAGGCTGTTTTAAATAATGAATGCTTATTACATCACAGTAGTCTATCAATATAAACTAATTTTACATTTTAATATGTAATAGATTTTTTTTCTACAAAATTAATAATATATAGGTTAGCTAATGATAATGAGGATATGTACTTTCTGTTTGTGAATAATTACTTACGAACCAGATATTAGAATGGAAAGAATTAATTACTTAAGATTGGTAATCATATTTGGAGTATTTTCTCTTTTCTTGTTCAAAATTTGTACTCTGTGGTTTTATTTTTGTAAAGTTTTTAAACCAATGAAATTCAGGAAAATAAGTTTGTTTTGCACACTTATTTGCCTTATCGCAAGTATCTTCTTACTTGGATCTGATCACCTAAATGAACCTTTTTTTCCTTTATTAATGGTATTCATTTCATCTTTGGCTACAACGATAGCATTAATGATTATGGTATGGAAGAAGAAGCACTCCTAAGTACCAAATTTTTAAAATTTGTATAGGATATTCTGAGCTATATCATTTGTAGATCTTGTAAGAGATGCTGTGATGATCTTAGATTTAATTGTAGATTCACCTTTAATCCAATGACAGTATTTGAAAGTCAGTTACCGCTTCTTTACTTACCTGCCTGAAACCTACATTTACAAAGTTAAAACTTTTGTCGAAACGATAAATCATAGATATAAAACCCACCGGCTGTATTGGTTTATTTCTTAACCTTGTTTGGCATTACTTTATTTTGCTGGGTTTCAAAAACGGTTTTTAAATTTAGATTACATTGTATCAGATTGAAACCTATTTAGTATTTACCAACAAAGGATGATATTGCTGATCAAAGCGAAGTACAAAGATTTTGCTACTCCACTCCCTGTAAAGCATCCTTTCAAGAAAGATTTCTCATAATGTAAAAAACATAGCCGTAATAATCCTTGTATTTGCGGTAGAGATCCATTTCCTGCTCCATTTCTGATTCAACTACCTGACGTGCTTCCCCGACATGGCCATACTCATTTAGATAAGCTTCTTTCTGAGCATCCATCAGGGCATAATAATTTTGCAGCCAGCCATATTCAGGTAGGGTAAGATGTGCAAGCGGCTGGTAACCAGACTTCTCAATGGTATGAAGCTTTTCGACAATGGTACCCATTTCATCATAGACCGCATTCCAGAATTCCCGAAGCTCTCCGGGGATATCCTTGCGAAGCCAGGTGATTTCCGATGCCACAAGGTAGCCCCCGGGCTTTAAAAATCGCTTCCACGTTTGCAGTCCATTTTCAAAGCCCATGATATAGATGGATCCTTCTGACCAGATTACATCAAACTGCTCATCTTCAAAAGGCAGCTCAAACATCGATGCATTAAGGGTAGTAATGCTGCCCTTGAGTGTGGCCTGGCTTGCGTTATCCTTTAGTTTACGCAGAAACCCATCATATACATCCACTGCGGTAATCTCGCAAGGCGCTATCCTTGCCAATGCCAGTGTCTGATGGCCCGAACCGCAGCCTATATCCAATATCTTTGGCTCAGGAGGCAGGTTTTCAAGCAGCCGGAAGGCCATTTCTGTATATTTATCATCGCCCGGTCCTTGCCGGTCGAGCCGCCTGTAAAATTCATTAAAATAATCGATCATGGTATGTTTAGGGTTCCTGAAGTTTAGGTAATTCTTTGTTTCACATTTGTAAAGCACGCCTTTTTATCGATCATGCTGGTCAGCCGCGTAACATTCGCTTCTGAAAAGATATACTTTGCCGTGCCACGTTTTTATGATTATTGATGTAAATTTAGACCTGTTTTGCGTCAGGCACAAAGTAAATCTTCTATATAAACCCTACATTTGCCCCAAAACCCATACCTCATGAATTTTTCAGAACTGGGATTGTCAACACCCATCCTTCAAGCAATTAAACAGGCGAATTACGAAAGCCCATATCCTATTCAAATAGAAGCGATTCCGGCAATTCTGCAAAAGCGGGATGTTCTGGGACTCGCACAGACCGGATCAGGAAAAACAGCAGCTTACATCCTGCCGATTTTAGAGGAACTTCAACAAAAGGCGGTCAATAAAGGCAGGTCTGTTTCTGTGCTGGTCATCGTTCCTACAAGAGAACTGGCCGCGCAGGTAGAAGAAGTCATAAACATGTTTGCCAACTTCCTCCCGAGAAAGGTGAAAAGTACTGCCGTCTTTGGGGGTGTTTCGATCAATCCCCAAATGATGAAGCTGCATGGCACTGACATCCTGGTAGCTACCCCGGGACGACTGCTTGACCTGATTTCTAAAAATGCAATTTCAATTTCAGAACTCAGCACACTGGTTCTGGATGAAGCCGACAAAATCCTGAACTTAGGCTTTAAGGAAGAAGTAGATGAAATTTTATCACTGCTGCCCAAAAGGCGGCAAAACATTCTTTTTTCAGCAACTATGGAAGAATCGGTGGCTCAATTGATCGATAAACTGTTGAAAAAACCCCTTAAAATAGAGACCCACATCGAAGAAATCACCCCAGACCTTATATCCCAGACAGCCTATTTAGTTTCGCAGGAGCGGAAAGGACCACTTTTACGGCATTTGATACAGAAAGGAAAATGGCATCAGGTATTGGTCTTTACCTCTTCCATCCGGGCAGCCGATAACCTGACCGCCAAACTGAATAAAAACGGCATCCAGGCCAGGGCATTGCACGGAGATAAAAGCCAGGGAGCCCGAACTGAGGCCTTGAAGCAATTCAAAGAGGGAAACCTGAGTGTGCTGGTGGCCACAGATCTTGCTTCCCGTGGGCTGGACATCCAGGCTTTACCCTATGTGGTCAATTTTGAGTTGCCACGGTCGCCCAAAGATTACATCCACCGAATCGGCAGGACCGGCAGGGCAAGAACTGAAGGCGAAGCCATCTCGCTGATCTCAGAAGAAGACAAACCCCACTGGAAAGTGATTCAGAAAAAGATGAAACGATGGGTAGAGCTGGTGGAAACGGAGAATATGGATTTTTGAGCCTACTCCAACAGTACTTTTTCTCTCTTAGGGTACCTTACTTCATATTGAAAGTTAATGTCTCTTTGTTGCTGAGGTACTACATTTAATTCCCAGCTTAGTCTGCCCCTTTTGCTGTCAAACTGTCCGTTACCTACTTCTACAGCATTGACCGTAATGTCACTGACTACTGAAACAGGTATTTGGTCATATAAGGTGAGTTTTATGGGTATTGATTTCGTGTTGCGCACCATTATTTTGAATCCCCGTGTCTCAACCACATTACTTCCTATAGATCGCGATTTTGAAAATTGTTCATTTTTTTCACGGCCAATGACAATGTTCTTATCACGTCCAAGCGAAATATCCAGGGTATCTTGAAGTGCTTTGGCATCAAGGATTGACCTTCCAACATAAGCATCCTCAAAATATAAATTGGCCTCTCCTTCCAGGAGGTTATACTTGTCCCAATGTATTACCCTTGCCACCAAAAAAGCATTTTTATCAAGTTTGGGAATGGCATAATATTCATAGATCGCATCTATATTCAGCTTTTTCAAATCCACCAGTAACTTATCTCCATTTGACTTAATGCTATAAGGAGTTTGCACTTCTATTTCAACCGTGGTTTGGTTTTCAATTACAGTAGTTGTAATGTTTTGGGCTATATTATTCGCCCTGCTTACCTGTACCCCGGGTGCTCTGCCCTGGACTCCATATCCTACCACCACCACTTCTGAAAGTTGTGAAATATCTTCCTGCATGCGTACATTAATTTCAGGCTTATTTATCAGAACTTCTTCCGTTATCATCCCGACAAACGAAAAGATCAATTGTGTGGCCCCGTTCGGAAGGGTAAGACTATAATTACCTCCGGCATCTGTTACCGTACCTATACTGCTTCCCTTAACCACTATATTGACTCCAGGAAGCGGGCTGCCGTCATCTGCCAAAACCCGTCCTTTTACATTTCCCAGAGAAGCTGTAAGACCATAGATTGCTTTTTCAATAATTGTATTTCTTGCATAGTTCAGGTTCCAGGTAATCAACTCCGGGATTACACTACTTTGGTTAGGGGTGCCATTAGAGAAACGAAGTTTAACATCTTTCCAGTCCACACCGGTATTTTGATGCACTTCTGCTTTATACGTTAATTCCAGTGGGCTTTTTATATCCTGAACCCGAATGTCATATTTTGGGTACCAACCCGCATTAGATACCAGGTAAGTAATTTGAAAACTGCCATTTGTCTGAAAGTCTGAATTGATTCTTATTTCTATTTCGCTGCTGGGTAAAGTATTTTGTTGATTTAACTCCCGCAATTGATTTTCTAATCTGCCTTGTTCTTGCTTTTTTTGACCAATCCCTTTTTTTATGTTGATTTCTTCATCCTTGATTTTTGAAATTTCACTTTCATAAAAATCAATGGCTTGCTTTAAATGAATGATGGAAGCTCCGGCATGTTGTCCGCCAAGGTTTTTATTGGCGTTTAAAAGGCTGAGTTTTTCATGGAGTACTTCCAATCTTGCATTCTCTTTCGAAACCGAAAGTTCAATTAACTCAATGGCCTTTTTCAGGCTGTCAATTTTTGTGTCCTTTTTCAATTCATTCAAATAATTCAACTTATGGTTTACCGAAAGAATGGTAAAATCGCCTTCAGCTTTTACCCGGATGCTTTTTTCATCTAAAAAAGGAGAGAGGTTTTTCATTTGCAGGATAGTCTTTCCGCTCGGGAGGATTGTCGTGCCAGTCTCAAAAATTTGCGCTCCGTTTAGAAATACTGTAACTTCTGCAATTTCTGTTTTTAATTGCTTTTCATTGAAATGCTGCCCAAATGCTGCATTCAGGACCAATAAGAATGCGAGTGTGATAATCTGTCTCATAATTTTTCGATTTATCACAGGATGCAATCAATAGGTCTTTTCCATACTTTGAAAAAAGTTTTTTTTAAATCAGGATGGTTTAACTTTTCAGATGGGTCTTGATGCCAGGGTAATTGAGGGCTTATGAGAAGATAATAAAAAACACAAAGGGGTTGATTATAAAGCAGATAAAGTATAATAAATCCTCGTAAAAGGTCTTTAACTGGCATAATGGCGACCGAAATCTAAGGTAGGAGAGAACAACTGAAAAATAATAGACATACGAAAGACTACCAGACACTTCGGATAGGGAAATATTTGTATGTCTTAAAAGAAAAGTTCGCACTTTTATTCATATTCCATTAACCATTAAAGTAAACTCCTTTGTTGCCAAATTAATCCAAATTCTCCAATAGCAATCTCCCCCATCATCTGGCCATATAATGCTTTTACTTAATTCTTGTCGTTGAAAAACATATTCTCCAGAATCTAATTCAACGGGATAATCTAAAAGTCTACATACACAATTAATAAATACCATTTTTTCATCTTTATCATTTATATATGGAATATATTGCCTTCTAAATTTATTAATGGTACTTGTTGATAAATAGACAGAATATTCAACATGTTCACGGGAAACCGCATTCTTGATAATTTTATCAGCAATTGTAAAATCAGATCTGGTCATTACAAATCCAGATTTATAATTTCCTTTACACTGATATTCAATGAATAAAGAATCTGGTTCCAATATTTCATATGTATACTCTAGTTTGTAGGGTTGGCAATTGGATAGTATAAGAAAAATCACAAAATAATATAGACTTTGATGCATGTCGCAAAGGAATTTATGCAAATCTAACCGGGGTTTTGCAGATCTATATATAAAGTTATGGTCATTTATTGCCATAAATCGGTTTTTCTGAAAAAGTATCCCTAAGGAATGTATTTTTAGTCAATTAAAATAAATCAACAGGCCAGGCGATTCACAGATCGACTTAAGCAGGCAGCTTCGCAAAAAGGATGGAAGGTGAATTTTTAGATTTATCCGAGGCAATAAAAACACAAAGGGCTGCATGAATAGCACCAGTAGGCATGTACGCCATTCTCTGCTTGCATTCATCTCCATAGAAGATGATTGGATGTTGCTGTGCTTTAGTCTTGCATTGTGGGGGGTGCAATAAGCAACTCTTCCATGATATTACCAAGTTCAGTTCGATTCATTTTTTGCACTATATATCCTTGCCTTGCACCTGCTTTTTTTCGCCATATAAAACTACAATCAGCCTGTATATCAATATATCCATCCTTTTCTATATCCCAGTAATCTTTCAAACCTCTCACTGCCAAAAGTACTGCAGTAAGATCTGCGGTATGATGATCCCAATTCTCTCTGCCTGCCCGGCCCCTGTGCAGCTCGTACGATCTTCTTACCGGATTATCGCGGGGCGTAAATCGCAACTTGTCACCTATGTGAATGCTATGTCCGATCTCGCGGCCTGCAAATATTATATATCCGGGCCAGTTGTTTATTGCATAAACAGCCGCAGCAGCATCTCTTGTAAAATTGACATTATCAATGGCCGGATCCACAGGAAAATTTCCCCCCATATTAATCCAGACGCTTACCTTTTTTTCCGCCAATTCATACCCGGATAATGCTGAAATAGTATCGGGCTTACTTTTTAGCAGTTGCTCTATATTTGAAGAATATCCAATCGTCGCTATCACAACCGAGCTATCAGGCTTGGAGGCAAGGATTTTCCTGTACAATGCTACAGCGTCGGGAGCATGATCATTCGATTCAAGCTGGTGAGGAAATTCGGAAGCAATTGAATCGAGAAAAACAGATGCTGAAGTGTAGAAACCGGTACCTTTTTTGGGCGCTCCCACAGGAATATCAGGGCGGCCGTAATATGTATTAACCACATTGACTACAGGGGCCGACTTAGGATAACTTGAGGAAACCATGGTTGCAAGAATTTCTACTTCGCCGTAATCTGCCATTTTGTGCAGAATCGCCATTGCAGCAAGATCGTCGCAATCGGTCATCATATCTGTATCCAAAATGAGTCTGACTGTATCTTTAGGCTGATCATTCACTATTACTATTTTCAGCTCTGCCTCTGTAAGTCCGCCAGCTTTGGCCTGCATGACTGACCTGTGTACATCAGATTTATCTGTGATCATACCATTGAATGATGCCGCAATTTTCTTTGGATTTATTTCCTCGCCAGACAGGAAAGGTTTTTCTACAAATTGCAAATACATCGAATCATGGAGCCATGACTTAGTATTCTCCTCTTTGCTTATGGTACATGAGCTTATCGCCAATGGAATAACACAGAAAAGTATGAGGATCAACTTAATTGCTCTTATAGGGTAAATAAAAGGTCTGCTTATAGTGAAAAGTATTTTCCATGTTGAAAAGTATTTCGGGAATTTATTCATGTTTTCAAGCATAAAAATCGAACTGATTTATTCAGGACCCTGAGAGTCCCTGACACATCGTACAGAAAATTGATTCTGTTTATTGCTGATTCCGTTGTACAGATTATCGCTATGGTAATAGATAATCCAAAACCTGGCGGTAACCCTTGAAACAGCCCATGAGGAAACGGGCTCAAACGTTGCACTCCACCAGGTGCCATTATAACCAATGTCACCAAAATGCCCATTGCCGTAACGACTGCCCCCTGGAAGCGCAGAAAAACCTGATTCATTTGTCGCTCCGGAATTAGGGTTGCTCCATCTGGGATGCTCATCTGGTAAAGATCGTTTACTTTTCAGCTTTCCGCCGGTAGCACTTTGGAGTCGGCCAAAAGAACGGGCAACCTTATCTCCGAGGTAATCGGTCAAAACCGTCCAATCCTCATCGGTCGGGACGTGCCAGCCCGTGGGGCAGAGTCCTCGCCTATCGTCTACAGCATACCAATTGTATAGAGCCCCGTAAGCATTAAGCACTTCAGCATCTGAATGTAATCCATCAATCTCGGCATGCGGATAAATGGTATATGCTCCGGCATTGGTGCTTTGCCAGTCGATTTGCTTATCAGATGGTATAAGGTTGCCATTGTTATAATGTTTTACCCGAAGGTTTTCTGTCATCCATTCCTGTTTGCCAATGATAACAGTTGGGTATTCATTGCCATCAATATCAGTTACGGAAGAAGTGGCAGGTTCGGAGTTAACCCCATAAATGGAGGTAAAATTTGATTCCATATCTTTTTCATGAGCCGTAATTTGCCGGGAAATGGCCATCGAGGCAGGCCCTGTGTTGCGCACTTCATCTGTAATCATTGTAGACTCATCACTGCCTGGAGTCTTGACGCCAATGTGTCGATTCATTTCTTGTCCCTGCAACACTGATAAACCCGGTATTAACAAGCAAGCTGCAATAAATTTTACCTTCAAAACCATTCGATGATATAATTACATTGAATATAGACATGATTTTCAGTATTCCAGAAGATCCAATCGCTTTTTTGTTATTGTAATAATACAATCATCGAACTTTTACAGCCTGCTTATTTCAAAGTTGCTTCTTAAAGCAGTGAGAAGTGGTCTGTCCCGTTCATAAATATCCCTCCTAAAATACACAGTGCCACTATCATCGGCCCATGCCGTCAGGTATATAAGATGCACCTGTAATGGATTTTTAAGATTTATCGTTCTGGTAACACCCTCTGACAGAACTTTATCGATCTGGCGGGGTGGCCAGGCATCGTTTCCTTCCAGTAGTAATTTAGCAAATTCTATGGGTTTGTTCATTCTTATACATCCTGAGCTAAAAGTTCTTTCGGCATGCCTGAAGAGATTTCGGGTAGGCGTATCATGGATATACACATGGTAGCTGTTGGGAAACATAAACTTTACCCTTCCAAGTGCATTTTCCGGACCTGGCTCCTGGCGTATACTATATGGAAAAGGCTTATTAGCAAATGATTTCCAATCTATGGTTTGCGGGTTTACTTTTTGTCCGCCATGGGTAATTACACTCATCTTTTTTTGATCCAGATAAGCGGGGTTTTTTATAACCGCCGGAATTACGTCATTCCGAAGTATGGTTGGGGGGATAGTCCAGTCGGGATTCAGCACCAGATGCGTCATTACAGCGCTGAAAACCGGTGTTTTTCTGTACGGCCTTCCAACGATTACCTCTGTTTCAAATACGGTTTCATTTTTCTCAACAAGCTGCAGGTTAAAGTTTGCAATGTTGGTAAGTATATATTTCTCACCAAGGTCTTCACTAAGCCATCGCCATCGCTCAAGGTTTGCTTCAATGGCAGCAATGCGTTCTTCTATCGTGATGTTGAGGGTCTCATAGCTGCTTTTCCCAAGCACCCCATCAGCTTCAAGGCCATTTCTCATCTGGAATTTAACCACCTGCTTATGAAGGGTCTCATCAAAAAGGTTTTCATCGTCTGTATCGGGCAGAATGGGGCCTTGGGTAAATGACAATCTTTTGCGCAGTTGGGCCACTGCGGAGTCAACCATGCCTTTCTCCATTTTTCTATGCGCTGTTACGAAAGGTTCCCATCCGCCTTCGGCTTGTATCTCCCTGTATTTGGTCAATGCCTTTCGCAGGTTACGATATTCCCGGTGGTTTGGTATAAGATTATTCAAACTTTGGGCTACGATTTTATTTTCCAGGGTGCTGTCAATGTACACTCCCCAATCGATATTCGCATTGCGCTGAGCGGCGTGCCACTGGGCGTTTATTTCCTCGGGATCTACTTTCCCTTCTGACAGATGCGCCGAAAGCAGCAGGTAGGCATCGGTAAGCAATAGCTCAAGCTGCACCACATCGTCGGCCTCTGGTACATCAGCATTGGTGATTTTTTCGGTTAATGAATCAATTTTTGGCAGATGGTAATCTACAGGGTTGAGGCCTTCATCTCCTACACTGCGGATAAAGCTGATCAGTTCCTCTACATTTTCACGGCTGTTCCAGCGGGTGGTCATGGAGGCACCCAATTTGCTGTAGAATTCATAGATCAGGTCAGGCTGATATATGTCGCCCTGGACTGTATCTGCCTTTTCCATAGATTCAATTTTACTTTGAAGCTTATTTCTTACCTCCCTTTTCAGGTTCCATTGTTTACATGCCGAAAACAGAAATAAAATACTTATAAGAAGGCCAAAAAGGAACCTATTCATTTTTACACACATACGATACAATCATTTTTTACACAAATATAACAATGTCAAAAATTTTTGGTTTTTCTTGTTTAAATGTAATGAAACCACAAGCCATAATTTCTATGACTACAGAAGCAGTATTTGGATTGGCCAGCGCGCTGGCTTTCTTCTCATGGATAGCTTTGTTCATTTTTTATCCGAGAAAATGGATATACCAAATTCTCTTTTCAGGGGTGTTGATGCTTTTAGCCCTCACCTACCTTGTTTATGTGATACCCGGACTGTTTGGAAGCCCTGAAGGCGGATTTAACAGCCTCACAGAAGTACGAGCTTTGTTTAAAAGCGATGAGGCTTTACTGGCCGGATGGATTCATTATCTGGCGTTTGATCTTTTTGTTGGCATTTGGATTACCAAAGATGCCTGGGACAGGAATATCAGCCGATGGTTGGTTTTCCCATGCCTGTTGCTGACCTTTATGCTGGGACCCGCCGGACTATTGGTCTATTTTGTAATCAGGGGCATTAAAACGCTTCAATTCAGGCAGAGTCCGTATCTCCCTTGATATTATTTCCTCCTGGTACAGCTGAGTAATTTGTGATACTTTTGGGGAATTACATAAAGGAAGGATCCAGATCTATCGGCAATGTAATCTTACAGTAATAAAACTTTAAACTTATCACACACCTAACAGTACGCCTAAGAGCTTTTGAAGATTGCTTTCTGATAATATTAGTCTATTCAAATGAACTTGAACATGAATAAATGCCAGTTTTGCACATTCACTTAGGCAAATTATGTGTATATATGCACAAGTACATATGCGCCATGGAAGAACTTATTGAAATATCAGCTACAGTTATTATATGTTGTAAGTCAGCATGTTCCTTTCAAACCTAATATCCAACAGCTGGCTAACAAAACGGGTATTCACAGAAATTCAATTAATAATTATCTCTACTTTCTTCAGGAAGCTAAATTGCTAAATTTACTTTACCTTGAGGGTATCAGTGTTGCAGGATTGCAAAAACCAGAAAAGATATTTATTGACAACACCAATGTACTTTATGCTTTAGCAACCGTAAGACCAAACATTGGGACTGTCAGGGAAATTTTTTTCAACAACCAATTGAATACAACTACCCAATTGAACCATGGAAAAACTGCCGATTTCATAATCAATAATAAATATGCTTTTGAGATTGGAGGTAAAAATAAAGGCAGAAGTCAGATTAAAAATACTGAACAAGTCTTTTTGGTTAAAGATGAGGCTATTTTCCCTTTTTCCAATACCCTTCCATTGTGGATATTCGGATTTTTATATTGAATTCAGATACAGCAAACCCTTCATTATGTGCGATTACACCACCAGCAGTTGCTCCGATTGCCAGCGTTAAAATAACAAACTCTCCATCCATTGCCTGGGATGATCTGCTGACCCGGCCTAATGAATGAACTCGCTGCAGAAATTGTGGGTATCGTACAACCCATACCTTTAATTAAAAAATATCTCCGGTATGCTTACCTTCCCCTGTATCGTGAAAGCATTCCTGAAGAAATACCCATGCGTCTTAATCAAACGATAAATACGGTGGTAGAAACCGATCTGGCGTTTATAGCGGGCTATAATCAGGGGACGGCATTCAAAATCAAGAAATTGTTGGGTGTATTGGCTTGATAATAAAAAATGGGGGGCAAAATTAAGTGATGATGAACTTAATGAATGGCTGACTTCTAATAAAAGAAGTTTGCTTTAAATTTTCGATGTATGACTCCATATGGAACTACCGCGTTGGAGAAATAAGATCGGTGGAGAAAATCTATTTTTTGTCTTTTTTTATCAACAAAACACTATATTTTTGTCATATGTAAATGACATTTATATGGACATTTTGTATGCATATCAAGACAATTTGATCCGGCAGGTGCGTAATGATTTCTTCAGACACCTCCTGGATAAAATCAGGTGGGAGCAGCGTATGCTGGCCATTAAAGGTCCCCGCGGATCTGGAAAAACAACCTTGATGCTCCAATATATCCGGTATCACCTTAAAAAGCCAAGGGAGCAGGTGCTATATGTGACGGCAGATCATTATTGGTTTTATACCCATAACCTGGTAGAAACGGCGGATGAGTTTTACAAAAATGGTGGACGCTATTTGTTTATCGATGAGGTACACAAATATCCATTTTGGTCAAGGGAACTTAAAAATATTTATGATGGCTATCCGGAATTGAGGGTTGTTTTTTCTTCCTCATCGGCATTGGACATTTACCGTGGTGAGGCTGACTTGAGTCGCAGGGTTATTGCGTACGAACTACCCGGACTGTCATTTAGGGAATTCTTAGTAATGGAAGGGTACATAAATTTTCCATCGATAGTCTGGGATGATCTGCTGACACGGCATCATGAACTCGCTGCAGAAATTGTGGGTATCGTACAACCCATACCTTTATTCAAAAAATATCTCCGGTATGCTTACTTGCCCCTTTATCGGGAAAGCACTCCTGAAGAAGTACCCATACGTCTTAATCAAACGATAAATACGGTGGTAGAAACTGACCTGGCGTTTATAGCGGGCTATAATCAGGGGGCGGCATTCAAAATCAAGAAACTGTTGGGTGTACTGGCAGAATCAACGCCATTCAAACCCAATATTTCAGCTCTGGCCAGGAAGTTGGATGTAAGCCGTGAAACTATTTATGGTTGGTTCACACACCTTGAGAAGGCCCGATTGCTCAATTTACTAACAGCCACGGGAAAGGGTGTATCACTCTTGCAGAAGCCTGAAAAGGTGTATTTAGAAAATACCAATTTGGCCTTTGCATTGAAAGCCATTCCTGATCCTGGCGCCATCAGGGAGACTTTTTTACTTAATCAGCTGGTAAACGTCGGTTTGGAGGTAACCATGCCAAAAAGTGGCGATTTCAATGTATTGGATGTGTATATCGAAGTGGGGGGTAAAAATAAAAATGCTACACAGGTCAAATCCAGACAGCAGTACCTGGTAGCGGCAGACGACATAGAAATTGGTTTTGGAACAAAAGTCCCCTTGTGGCTATTCGGGTTTATGTATTGACGGAATATGAGGTTGAATTCTGAAGTAGTTTTGTTGTTTTAGCTTATGAGTATCACCGGAACCCATATCGCCTATTAACATACCTGTCATCGCAAACTTTGGCTTTTTGCCAACGGCAACTTCAGATATTGTAGCTGAAGGAAAGCTCATAGGTGAAACATCCTATCAGGACCGGGCGCAGAAATACACTGAATTGGAAATTGACGGTATTAAAATTGACTATTACGATGCTAAAAACCATGTGATCCACGAAGTAAAAAAATCTGATAAGGTTGAATATGCCCATAGCGCCCAGGTAAAATATTACATGTATATTCTTCAAAAACACGGCATTTCCGGTGTATCGGCCTTACTGGAATATCCCAAAATGCGGCAAAGACAAATCATTGAGTGGAAAGACGGAGATAGAAATGAAGTAGAAACCTGGATAAGGTAAATCCAATCGCTAATTGCAAAAGAAACCTGTCCGCCACTTGAAAAATGAAGCATTTGTCGTTCTTGCAGCTATTATGATTTTCGCAATGCAACTGAAAATGAAGAAAAATAGTTATATTAGTATGTCAAATTACAATCAAGTGCATGGTGGAAACTAGAATTACCATTACCACAGACAATCAAAAGCTAATAGATAAAATTCTACTTCTCTTAAAAAAAGAAGAGGCTACATACCAATTAGAAGACTCAAATTCCCCGGTCAGTGAGAAAGTTGTTGGCTTGATGAATAAATATGCAAGTCAAAATCTCATACATACGATTAAAGATCCCAAAAAATGGCAACAAAAAGACAGGGTTGACAGGTCACTTCCACAGCGGTAATTTTGTTTTTACCTGATGGTATTCCGCACATTGATATAAAACATCTACAACTCAAGGTTACTTTTGTACGAACGGGATAATTTGAGCCAGGTCTCTCCTATTCGGATTTTGTCTTGTGTGTATGCAGTGATTTTTTGTTTGTTAACAACAAACGACCTGTGAATTTGCAGAAAGTCTGGACTTTGTAAAAGCTGTATGGCTTCTTTCAAAGTCATTTTGGAGATAATGGGTTTCTCTTTGTTCGTATAAAACTTCACATAATCGCCCATTGCTTCCAGATACAAAACATCTGCATAAAAAATTTTGACCATTTGCCTGTCTACTGATACAAACAAGTGATCTTTAGTCTTTGGGCTTTCAATTTTTGCCGAGTGTTGCTGCTCAATAGGGTATAATGCCTTTAAAAATCGCTCAAAAGAAACAGGCTTCACAAGATAGTCCAGGGCTTTTACCTCAAAAGCCTCCACCGCATAATTTCTATGGGCGGTAATAAATATCACATACGGAATTTTGGAGATGCTCTTTACCATAGTGAGACCATCCAAACCAGGCATTTCAATATCAAGAAACAATATATCAGCCTGATTATGAATCAGGTATTCTCTTACCTCCCATGCATTTTTAAACACCCCCTTTAAATGCAAATATGGCACCTGCTCAACAAAAGACTGTATGAGCTGCCTGGCCAAAGGTTCATCATCTGCTATGATACAGTTAAAAGCTTGCATGAGCGGGCAACACAATTTTTAAATTGTACAAGTTTTTATCTATGCTTGAATCCATCGAAAAATCACTGCCATAAAAGTAGTAAAATTGCTTTCTGATATTCTCAAGACCTATTCCCGTTTTGTTCATTTCCTTATTCGGATTAAAAGAATTTTGCGCTTCAATCAACAGCATTCCATTTTCTCCTTTCACTTTCAATCGAATTACTACCTGTCCTGCATTATTCATGGCGGCATGCTTAAAGCAGTTTTCCACTATGGTAATCAACACCAGCGAAGGAATCCTGATTGGATCCGATGCATTTAGATCTATCGATTTAGTCAGTATTAAACGATCTTCATAGCGCATGCTTTCCAGGTAAATAAAATCATTCATGATGGCTATTTCACTCTGGATGTTAACCAGTTCATTCTTTTCTACATGCAAAATATAATCCAGCAAACTGCTTAATTTCAGTACCAGTTCAGGCGCTTTTTCTGATTTCTGAAGCGTAAGTGCGTACAAATTATTCAAAGTATTGAATAAAAAATGTGGATGCAATTGGGTCTTTAAAAAGCGCAATTCAGCTTCCGCTACGTTTTTAAGTGCTCTTTCCTTTTCCTGGATTGTCTGGCTCCATTTTCTGATACTTTGAATTGCCACAAAGAGAATAACCAATAAAAATAAAATGGCAGTTAGGGTTAGCAAATCTCTGGTAGCAGGTGGCATACGGTAAAACTTGTAGTCTGCTACAAAAATAAATATGGCAGAATTGATGAGGGTTGCTGTGTACAATGAAGCAATCAATATGTAAACCATGAAAACAAAAAACCTGATGTATCGCTGCTTCAGAAGGAATTCTTCCAGGAGATAATAGGTAATCAAATAAGCGCTACCTATAGGAATCGGACTAAAGACCAAGGTCAGAAATATGGCTTCATGCCAATCGCCCTTGTAACCAATAATGAGAATACAAAGCGACAAGGCAAAAATCCAATATACA
>JAFIEV010000058.1 GCA_020832305.1 Cyclobacteriaceae bacterium
CGCCAATGGTCCTCGTTTGCAACGAGGACCGGAAACAGAAGCTGTTCTTTTACCAAAAATAATCATAACAGGCACTGTTCGGGATTTGTAATCCACTTCAACAAAAAGCCCGGAGCTGGTCAACATTTTATTGGTAATGGGGCTGAAGATCAAATTCCATGGAGCTAAACCTATTAGATTTTTGCCGGGTTGCAAACTTCCGCCATGTTTGGGTAGTGTATTTAAATGAAAATCCCGTAGGGATGAAACCTTTGTAGAAAAATCTGATAAGAAGTATGTTGAGCCCTGTAGGGGCGACACCTATTACACGACAACTAATGCTTTGATTTATAAAAGCATAGTTTCGCACCTACGGCGCTCATCCCTGTAAATGACTGTTTTTCTACAAAGATGCCGCGCCTGCGGCGCTTAGATGTTGCAAAGTAAAACTGTCTATAGTCCTTGTTTGCAACGAGGACTGGCAACGGAAGCTATACATTTACTGAAATAATCATGCATCTATGCTCTCGTTGGAAATTGAGTCTTTGACGAAACCCCGACTCTCGGGGTGGAGGCTTTGCCGGAATCCCGATTTCGGGGTGGGTAAAGATGTATCCCGAACGCTATGCTTTTCGGCATTTCGGTTTCACTTCAACTTGTTGGTGGAATAATACCAACAAGGGTGAGGGATGGTGGGTAACGCTAAAGACCTATAAGGATTTTTAAAACCTTATAGGACGACGTACATTGAAATGGCTTTTTATTTCGCTGTGGCAGAATGTGGTGGACGGTTAACTCTACCACCGTGGCACTGTACACTTTATGTTATATGTCGTTGATTTTCAATGTATTTGCAAGGAAGAAAGCACACGCGGCACGCGTGCGCTAGCTGGGTGGGTAACGCTAAAGACCTATAAGGATTTTTGAAAACCTTATAGGACGATGTAATTGAAATGGCTTTTTGCTGCGCTGTGTCAGAATGTGGTGAACGGTTAAGTCTAGGCAGGTATCCGCACGTGACACTGTACATTTTATCTTTTATGTCGTTGATTTTCAATGTTTTTGCAGGGAAGAAAGCACAAGTTGCAGGTGTGCTCTAGCAGGGGTAACGCACAAGACCTATAAGGATTTTTAAAACCTTATAGGACGACGTACATTGAAATGGCTTTTTATTTCGCTGTGGCTGAATGTGGTGATTGGTTAATACAATCAATTATCAATTATCAATTATCAATTATCAATTATCAATTATCAATTATCAATTATCCATTTAATCAATCCCCACTTTCATGGTGTCGTTTAAGTCCATCATAAAAATACTGGAAGGTTTTATCTCTGTCCACGTATTTGCAGCGCAGGATTTTTCCATTGGTCTTCTTGAAATCGTAATCCATGTAATAAGTAACCGTAGGGCAATCGATTTCCTCCCAGGTTGCGATGTCGGGATCGAGCAGTGCCGCTATATCGCCCAGGTCAAAATAGCCTTTTTTAGGATCCAAGTAATAGCTGTTTTTCAACCTGTATTCATATAAATATTCCCCTAAGGGGCCATAAGGCCTTACATGCTCCCTGGTTTCCTCTATGGGTCCTGCATATAAATGTGTTCCGGTATCGAAGAGCACCAGAGGAAAAGGCGCATGAAACATCATTCTGGCGGCATGCATGTCCCCCTTGATGTTATAGTTATGCGCCCGGTGGGGCCAGGTATTTTCCGTTCGGGCATGCCAGAACATAACTACCCTGTTTGCAATTCTGGGGTTGGTAAGATAAGTCGATGCCAGGTCGGTAGCCGATCCGAGACCCACTACCCACAAAGGATTTTCCGGTGAACACAGCAGCGCCTGCTCTACAATAAAATCGACTCCTTCTGACTTAGAGGGCATGAATTCATATTGCATGGGATGGGCGCCATGTAATACCGGGTAGCCTCTTGGCATTCCGGCCCTTGCCAAAATCCTGTTGATTTCCCTGACCGACATACCCACACTTTTCGGACCAATCCCTGAGTGGGTATGGTCGTAATTGCTACCGACAAATCCGACGATTTCAAAGCGTTCCGTGTATAACAAGGCAAGTGAAATAGCCCATACATCATCAATTTCATTGGTGGCATCACTTACAATTAAAACTTTAATTTTCTCTCCCCGGGGCGGTATTTTTGGAACCGATAACTTTTCACCAAAAAATTTATCCTGCTGGGCCATCGCCCCGTAAAAGCTGGCGCCAAGGATTAACATAACAAGAAGCAGTTTAAAGAAATACCTGATCATAATGCTGCGTTAAAATTGCAAAAAGATTGATTTGGGTCTGTAAAAACATAATACCTCTGTGAAACATACATAATTGCCTGTTTTCACAAACCATTTCGACGAATCTCCGTTTAGTATGTGTTAATTATATTGGTTTCTGAATAAGTGCAAATTTTTATACATTTGCAAATTGTTAACTAATTAATCGTTTAGATATAAAATTAATTTGATTTATAAGCTATGATCCAGGTTTCTGAAAAAGCTAAAGACAGAATTTTTTCCCTGCTTAAAGAAGAGGGAAAAGATGAAAGTTACAATGTAAGGGTATCTGTCAAAGGTGGGGGCTGCTCAGGATTGATGTATGACCTCGGGTTTGACAATGCCAGGAATGACAATGATCAGGTTTTTGAAGATAATGGTATAAAAATACTGATTGATAAAAGAAGTATTTTATATCTGGCAGGTACTACCCTCGATTTCACGGATGGATTAAACGGAAAAGGCTTTCAGTTTATCAATCCAAACGCCTCAAGAACCTGTGGATGCGGTGAGAGTTTTGCCGTTTAGCGTATCTCTTATTGTTTGCAGTGAAATAATATTGAAAAAGCCGGCCTTCATTGAAGGCCTTTTTTTTAATAGGCCCTAACAAGCTTCCCTTCCATAAAATTCACAAAGGCCCTGTTAACTACGCGGTTTCCTCCTATGGTTGGATAATCACCGGTAAAATACCAGTCTCCCAAATGAGAAGGACAGGCTTTGTGCAGGCTGCTTACCGATTGATATACAATTTCTACTTTGGCCTTTACTTCCGGTGGTGTAACTATTTCTGCGATTTTAGCTGAGATTTGTTCATCAGTAAATGGTGCATATAATTCCTTGACGTAGTTAGGCACATTTTTCTGCCCTTTTGATGCAACGCATTTATCGTAAACTTCGCCAAGCTTATAGGTCATATTATGATCTTTTAACAGCTCTAGCATTGCCCTGAAGGCCACAAATTCTTTCATTTTCGACATGTCAATACCATAACAGTCGGGATATCTGATTTGCGGTGCCGAAGATACAATTACAATTTTCTTGGGCCTGAGCTTATCGAGAAGTTTAAGTATAGATTTTTCCAGGGTTGTGCCCCTTACGATAGAGTCATCGACCACTACGATGGTATCGCGGTCTTTTTTCACAACTTCATAGGTGGTGTCATAGACATGCTCTACCAGGTCATCGCGATGATCGTCGTCTGTTATAAAAGTTCTGAGCTTGGCATCTTTTACCACAAGTTTTTCTACCCGGGGCCGAAGCGCCAGCAGATCATCAATGCTTTCGAGTGTGGGTTTATTATCTATAAGTACATCCTTTCGCAGTCTGATGATATAGTCTTCAATACCAGTTAAAAGACCTAAAAAAGCCGTTTCGGCGGTATTGGGGATGTAGGAAAAAATGGTATTGCGGATATCGAAATTAATGGATTTCAGAATTTTTGGCACGAGGAGTGTACCTAATTTCCTTCTTTCACTGTAAATATCAGGATCTGAACCTCTTGAGAAATAAATTCTTTCAAAACTACAGGACTTTTTCTGTATAGGTTCAAGAATTTTTGTTTCGGTAAAATTTCCTGCTTTATCAATCACTAAGGCATAGCCTGGCTTTATTTCTTTAATTTCACTATATTCGACATCAAAGGCTGTTTTTATCGGAGGCTTTTCCGATGCAATCACTACTACTTCTTCATCTGCATAGTAGTAAGTCGGACGTATACCGGCAGGGTCTCTTACAACAAAAGAGGCACCATGCCCCGTAACACCTGCCATGGCATAACCCCCGTCAAAATCTTTACATGACCTGCGAAGTACACGGCCAAGGTCAATTTCGTTTTCAATAATATTGGTAATTTCCTGATTGGAGTATTGCGTTTTTAGCTTATCAAAAATTTCCTGGTTTTCGATATCCAGAAAATGGCCTATTTTCTCCATCACAGTTACGGTATCCGCCATTTCTTTGGGGTGCTGTCCCAGGCGAACCAAAACATCGAAAAGTTCGTCTACATTGGTCATATTGAAATTACCCGCAACTGCCAGGTTTCTGCTTCGCCAGTTATTCTGCCGGAGCATGGGATGTGTGCTTTCAATAGAATTTTTACCATGTGTGCCATAGCGCAAATGCCCAAGCCATACTTCTCCGGTAAAGGCTACATTCTCCATGAGCCAATTGGCATCATAAAATGCATCCTTATTTTCTTTGTAGGCTTTTTTAAATCTTTTGGTGATTTTGGAGAAGATTTCAATAATCGGGCGGGGGTCTACTGAGCGATAGCGGCTTATATATCGGGTTCCGGGGCTTACATCAATTTTTATATTTACAATACCTGCACCATCCTGACCCCGGTTGTGCTGCTTTTCCATCAGCAGCATCATTTTATTAACGGCAAACATAGGGGTGCCGTACTTATCGATATAGTATTGCAAAGGTTTTCGCAACCTTATAAAAGCAATACCACATTCGTGCTTTATTACATCACTCATTGGCCGCTATTAAAATACAAAAATAACACCTTCATTCAAGCCATACAAATTAATTGTTAAATCAAGGTAAACTCAAAATTAACAAAAAGCACTACAAGCTTATTCTTCAGCCCATTAGGCTGAAATGTATTTCCAAATTAGTGCATTCATACAGATATTAGCCCGGCAAGGCAAACATGGGCATAGTCTGTATTGCACTATCAGGATATAGTTTTTCCAGCAGGCTCTTTTCATCCTGCATCATTTGGTTATAATCCCTTACGTGATTGTCATAATGTATTCTGAAAAGGAGCAGGTTCCCATTTTTTTCACTTATATCAGAAATCAGCTCCTGCATCAGGCCATATTTTTCAAACTCCGGATGAGTACGGGCATATTGAACGACCTGATAGGTGACATCTGAGGAAAAATCATCGTACTGGTCAATGAGATCTGAGTCCATCATGCTAAACTGGTCGTAACGGAATGCATGCAAGGAGTCAACCAGCTTTATTAATCTGTTGTATTCGTCTACATCGTATACACCTGTATATGAAACTTCAAGAAGCAGGCGCTTCATGTAAAACAGTTTTTCATCATCATCCTGAATCATTCTGTTCCACGCAGCATTGACGCTGTCTTTTACAGTAACAAATGCATGTGCTACTGAATCTGTATATGCCTTGCTTTTCTCTGAAGATTCAGGCGCTGAACATTGAAAAAGAACAGCCAATGCGAGGGGAATTACCAGCATCCGGATCCATAACCCCGATGTATTTTTACTTTCGACGATTGACATGCGATAAAACGATAATTTAAAATTAAATAAAGGCCATTTCCCAGGCTGTAAAATCGTATACCAGGATGGTTTCCAGCAGCAATCTAAACAAAAAGCCTTGCAGTATGAGTACTTGCAAGACTTTATTTTGTTTGTGTTAAATATGCAAGGCCCTGTTTCCCGTGGCGGCCAGACAGGCTTCTTTCAAGGCCTCTGTAAATGTCGGATGCGCATGTGACATGCGCGCGATATCTTCTGCGCTGGCCCTGTATTCCATAGCTACTACGGCTTCGGCAATCATATCAGCCGCACGGGGCCCGATGATATGTACGCCAAGTATTTCATCGGTTTCCTTATCTGCCAGTACTTTCACCTGGCCATCAAGATCCATACTGGCCCTGGCCCTGCCCGATGCTTTAAAAGGAAAAGATCCTTTGTTATAGGCAATTTTCTTCTCTTTCAATTCTTCTTCGGTATGGCCCACCGATGCTACTTCAGGCCAGGTATATACCACACCCGGAATCAGGAGATAATTGATGTGAGGCTTCTGACCGGCTATGGTTTCAGCGACAAAAATGCCTTCTTCTTCTGCCTTATGGGCAAGCATGGCGCCCTTGATCACATCGCCGATGGCGTAGATATTATCTGCTCCGGTGCGCAGATGATCATCGACCTCTACCCTGCCTTTATCATCGGTTTTTACCGAAGTATTTTCAAGGCCCAGGCCTTCGGTGTAAGGTTTGCGACCAACAGATACCAGGCAATAATCTGCTTTCCATTCTACCTGCTCGCCTTTTGGGTTTTCGGCTTTTACCGTTACCTCTTTACCCTTGGCCTCTACGGCCGTTACCTTATGGCTCAGATAAAAATCCATATCGTGTTTGCGCAGGGCTCTCTGCAAATCTTTGCCCATGGTGCGATCCATGGTAGGAATAATGCTGTCCATATATTCCACAATCGACACTTTAGAGCCCAATCTGGCATAGACCGATCCCATCTCCATACCAATGACCCCACCTCCGATTACGATCATATGTTTGGGAACTTCTTTGAGTTCAAGGGCCTCGGTACTGGTGATGACCCTTTTTTTGTCAATATTGATAAATGGTAAAGAAGCGGGTTTTGAGCCTGTAGCTATAATCGAGTATTTAAACTCCAGACTTTTTTCACCACCTTCATTGAGCTTTATTTTTACTTTGGAATTGCTTTCAAACGAGCCGTGGCCGTAAAAAACATCAATTTTATTTTTTTTCATCAGGAACTGAATCCCTTCCACGGTTTGTTTTACAACATCGCCCTTTCTTTTCACCATTTGTTTAAGGTTCACTTTAAGGTTACTCAGTTCGATGCCATGTTCTTTAAAGGAATGAACGGCATTGTGGTAATGTTCGCTGCTATCGAGCATGGCTTTGGAAGGAATACATCCAACATTGAGACAGGTGCCTCCGAGGCTGTTATATCTTTCTACCAGGGCAGTTTTCATACCCAGTTGGGCGCTGCGGATGGCTGCCACATAACCCCCGGGTCCCGACCCTATTACTATTACATCATAATTCATGTTACTGGTATTTATGTGCTGTGGTTGAATAAGCACTGTTAAACGGGAAAGATTAGCTCTTCCCATTTTGATTTCTCTATAACTATTTTTTTAAACCCCTAACAATAAGCGGGTAGGATCTTCGAGTATTTGCTTTACCCTAACCAGAAAACTCACTGACTCACGTCCGTCTATGGTTCTGTGATCGTAAGATAAAGCCACATACATCATTGGTCTGATGACGACTTCACCATTAATAGCCACCGGTCGCTCAACAATGTTGTGCATGCCCAAAATTCCTGACTGAGGTGCATTAATAATAGGCGTTGACATCATGGAGCCAAAAACACCTCCATTGGTAATGGTAAAAGTTCCCCCCTGCATTTCATCAATACTGAGTTTATTATCTCTGGCACGGGTGGCCAGTCTGATGATTTCTTTTTCGATCTGATCAAAACTCATTTGCTCGGCATTTCTGATTACCGGTACCACCAGGCCTCTGGGCGTAGAAACCGCAATGGATATATCGCAGTAATGATGGTACACTATTTCTTCACCATCGATTTTGGCATTTACCGCCGGCCAGTCCTGCAAGGCAACGCATACGGCCTTCACAAAAAAGGACATAAATCCAAGGTTTATTTCGTATTTCTCCTTGAAAGTCTCTTTGTAGCGGCTTCGTATTTCCATGATTGGCTTCATGTCTACCTCGTTAAAGGTAGTGAGCATGGCCGTTTCATTTTTTACTGACACCAACCTTCGCGAGATGGTTTTGCGAAGTTGCGTCATTTTTTCACGCTTCTCATCGCGATCCCCTTTCGGTACAGGCGCTGTCTCCTGCTTTTTATCAGCTTCTCCGGAAGCAGGCCTGGCTTCATTTTTAACAGCCTTTAATGCATCTTCTTTGGTAATGCGTCCGTCTACGCCGGTTCCTTTTACCTGTTTGGCCTCAATTCCTTTTTCTGCCAGTATTTTGGCAGCCGCCGGTGAGGCATGACCGGTAGCATATGACGATATATTATGGCGGGTGGTGGATGAGCCGGTTTCTTCGGGGGCATGGGGCACATCCTCTGAACGCTCCATTTCTCCTTCCATTTCTTCGATACGGCAGATTAAGTCACCTATTCCCAGGGTAGTACCGGCTTCGGCAACTATTTCGAGCAGACCCTGCCCTTCGGCGGTGAGTTCAAATGTAGCCTTATCCGATTCTATCTCCGCAATTACCTCATCAAGAACAACGAGATCTCCCGACTTTTTCATCCAGGTGGCAATGGTAACTTCTGAAATGGATTCGCCTACTGAAGGCACTTTCATTTCAATGACCTTACCTGTTTTTGATGGCCCTGAAGAATCTTTTGACTTTCCTGGTTTTTCATCTTTTTTGGCTTCGTCTTTTTTTCCGGAATTATCAGATTTACCATTGGAAGCACTTTCATCTATGCTGCATATTATATCTCCCACACTTAGCGTATCACCTTCTGATGCTTTGTGAATCAACTTTCCAGCGGCTTCTGCATTAAGTTCAAAGGTAGCTTTGTCAGATTCCAGCTCTGCCAGAGGATCGTCCATTTCAACATATTCGCCATCCTGTTTCAGCCATTTATAAATTGTAACTTCAGTAATAGACTCTCCTACGGCGGGCACTTTTATATCTAAACTCATAATAATTTTGTCGGGTTATCGAATTATTGAAAAGCTTTTTTAATGATTTCTTCCTGTTCTTTCTGATGTACTTTGGCAAAACCGGTTGCGGGTGACGAGCTCGGTTTGCGGTATATGCCATCGAATATTTTGCTTCTGTACACACGAAGCATATAAGTCCAGTAGCCCATATTTTCAGGCTCTTCCTGTACCCACCAGACCCGTGCTTTTTTATACTGTGACAGCAGGTCGTTGAGTTGCTTCTCCGGAAATGGGAATAACTGCTCGATTCTTATGATGGCTACATCTTTTCGTTCACTCTTTTTTTGCTCTGCCCTGAGTTCATAAAAGAGTTTCCCGGTACATAAGAGTACCTTTTTTACTTTAGCCGCTTCAGCATAGTCATCGTGTATCAATTCCCTGAAAGAACCATTTGTAAACTCATCGAGATCAGAGACTACTTCCGGATGGCGCAAAAGTGATTTGGGAGACATCACAACGCAGGGTATCCTGAATTCCCACTCCAACTGTCTCCTGAGTAAATGGAAGAAGTTGGCCGGGGTGGTGATATTTGCTATTACCATATTGACATCTGCCGCCGTTTGCAGAAAGCGCTCGGGTCTTGCACTGGAATGCTCCGGACCCTGGCCTTCATAGCCATGGGGTAATAACATTACCAATCCATTCATTTTTTGCCATTTTGTGGCGGCACTTACGATAAATTGGTCAAGCATTACCTGGGCGCCATTGACAAAATCGCCAAACTGAGCCTCCCATAGTACTAGGGTGTTAGGTGATGCCAGTGCATAACCGTATTCAAAACCCAGCACACCAAATTCAGAAAGAAGGGAGTTATAAATGCGGAAATGATTCTGGCCCTCTTCGATATTATCCAGCTGGCAATAAGGCTGATTTGTATCAGCATCAAATACCACGGCATGGCGATGTGAAAAAGTGCCTCTTTTTACATCCTGACCAGACATACGTACTGCTTTGCCTTCGATAAGTATTGAACCATAAGCAAGCAGTTCAGCATCAGCCCAGTTGAGTTGTTTTTTGTCAAAAAAATCATTTTTTCGCTCTTTTATGAGCTTATCTATTTGCCGGATGGGCTTAAAACCTTTGGGTAAACTAGTGAGGGCCATGGCAATTTTTTCTATTTGCTTTTCTGAGATTCCTGTAGCCGGAGACTTTATAAAGTCTTCTGGTTTTGGACGTCTCAGGTGATGCCATTCTTCATCCAGTTTTTGAGGCTTATAAGGCAGCGGATTTTGTTTTACCTGGTTGAGTCGGTCCTGGAGCAGGTCGCGGAATTCTTTATCAAGTGTTACGGCCAGCTCTGCATCTACATCTCCCCGGTCTATCAACATTTTTGAATACACCTCCCTTGGATTGGGGTGCTTGGCGATAAGGTTATAAAGAATTGGCTGGGTAAATTTGGGTTCATCACTTTCATTATGCCCATGCCTGCGGTAGCAAAGAAGGTCTATATAGATGTCTTTACCGAATTTCTGACGGAATTCAATGGCCAGGTTAGCGGCGAAGTCAACGGCCTCGGCATCATCACCATTTACATGAAGCACAGGTGCATCGATGATTTTACCGATATCTGTGCAGTAGATACTCGATCGGGCATCGTCGTAATCGGTGGTAAAACCGACCTGATTGTTAATGACAAAATGAATGGCACCCCCGGTCCGGTAACCCGGCAGATTGGCCATTTGGGTTATTTCATATACTATACCTTGCCCGGCTATGGCAGCATCTCCGTGAATCAGAATTGGCAGGGCGGCCGATAACTGGCCGTTGTATTCTTCATCAATCTGGGCGCGGGCATATCCCAATACCACCGGATCTACAGCCTCCAGGTGGGATGGGTTAGGCGTTAGTTTCAGATAAATATGGTTTCCGCAATGGGTGGTAATATCTGAGGAATAGCCCAGGTGATACTTCACATCGCCATCGCCCATGGTCATATCAGGAATGGCAGTGCCTTCAAATTCATTGAATATTTCATCATAAGTTTTTCCCATGACGTTGGCGAGCACATTAAGCCTTCCTCGGTGCGCCATGCCAATCACCACTTCGCGAACGCCCAACTCTGAAGCCCGGCAAATGATTCTGTCGAGTGCCGGTATGGTATTTTCTCCCCCTTCGAGAGAAAACCTTTTCTGACCGATATACTTGGTATGCAGAAAATTTTCAAATACCACCGCTTCGTTGAGTTTGCTGAGAATGCGCTTCTTGGTATCTATTTCAGGATTCCAATGTAAAAAATCATTCTCGGCCTTCTGTTTAAACCACTCTATGATTTCAGGGTCCCTGATGTGCATATATTCAAAGCCAATGGGACCAAGATAAACTTTTTGCAATGTTTCAATAATACTTCTCACCGAAGCCCTCCCAATGCCTATGATATTTCCTACATCGAGTTCAGTATCGAGATCACTTTCACTCAGGCCATGGTCTTCAAGATCGAGAAAGACTTTATGTTTACGACGGGGCCTGATCGGGTTGGTAAGAGATTTCAGGTGACCCCTTGTGCGATAAGCATGTATGATATTTCTTACGCCAAGTTCCTTAGAGGTAATTTCTGAATCTGCACCGGTAAGCGCGGACTTGCCATTTACCGGGGTAATGGCATCGCCATTATTTTGAGAATGGAAATCAAAACCTTCGAAAAAACGCCGCCAGCTCAAATCAACAGACTCCGGATTTTCGCGATATGCCTTGTACAGTTCATCGATGTAACCCGTATCGGCATTAGAAATATAAGAGTATTTATCCATTAGCTATTTTTGGGATTGAATTTCAAAATTAACAAATAATTAACATTCAGTGTTAATCGCTTACCCGCATAAGCAAATATTGATTGGTTTTCAGTCAAATTAATCCTTATGGGCAGTCTATAATTTGTTGTAAACCACTTTTTTTTTACGAATGCTTCATCTATCTTTGCACTCCATTTTAACAAACGGACGAGATCCGTAAAAATAAGTTTTAAAATTATGGCAGTAAAAATCAGATTGGCCAGAAGAGGCCGCAAAAAAAAGGCGATGTACGATATCGTGATTGCCGATGCCCGTGCGCCACGTGATGGCCGTTTTATCGAAAAAATTGGCACTTACAATCCTTTAACCGTACCGGCCAATATCGTAATGAACGATGACAAAGCGCTGGATTGGCTTTTAAAAGGTGCGCAACCAACCGAAACCGTGCGTGCCATGCTCTCTTACCGAGGCATTTTGTTGCGCAAGCACCTGCAGATTGGCGTTAACAAAGGCGCTTTAACCCAAGAACAGGCTGATGCGAAATTTGAAAAGTGGATCGATGAAAAACAATCAAAGATCGACGATCAGACAAAAACTGTTGAGCAGAAAAAAGCTGATGATCTCAAAGCGAGGTTTGAAGCAGAACGAAAAGTGAAAGAAGCCCGCGCTGAAGAACTGAAAAAGAAAAATCAGGTTGTCACTGAAGTGGAAGCAGAAGCAGAAGTTGAAGCTCCCGCTGCAGAAACTCCAGTTGCTGAAGCACCAGCTACAGAAGTACCGGCTGAAGAAGCACCAGCTACAGAAGCACCGGCTACAGAAGCACCAGCTGAAGAAGCACCAGCTGCTGAAGAGGGCGAAAGCAAATCTCCGCAAACTCCGGCCGCTGAATAATATACTAAAATGTAGCAGGTAATGAAAGTTGAAAATTGTTTCCTGCTTGGGTATATCATCAAGCCCCATGGTAATCAGGGTAACCTTCAATTGTTTATTGATGCAGATTACCCTGAATCATACAATAATCTGGAATCAGTTTTTGTCAAAATCAGAGACAAACTGGTTCCTTTTTTTATTCATTCCATTCGCATACAAGGAAATAAGGCGGTAGTAAGTTTTGAAGATGTTTCAGATATGGAAGCAGCTGAAAAACTCAAAGGACTTGAAGTGTACCTTCCTGACCATATGTTGCCGGCTATGGATGAAGGGTCATTCTATTACCATGACATTATTGGTTTTACGGTGACTGATAAAAGTACTGGTGAGCTGGGTGTGGTAGAAAATGTGTATACCCAGGGCATACAGGACCTGATTTCGATGCGGTACAAGGGCAAAGAAATTCTCATCCCCGTAATTGACGAGATCATTCTTAAGGCCGATGCCGAAGAGAAAAAATTACATGTAGACCTTCCTGATGGATTAATTGACGTTTTCTTTTAATCATGCTGCGTATTGATATCATCACTTGCCTGCCAGGTTTGCTCGAAGGGCCTTTTTCACACTCCATCATCAAAAGGGCCATTGATAAAAAACTTTCCTCTATACATATCCACAACCTCAGAGACTATGCTTTTAACAAGCATAAAAGTATTGACGATTATGCCTATGGCGGTGGTGCCGGCATGGTGATGATGCCTGAGCCGATTGCATTATGCATTGAGGCCCTGCAGGCAGAAAGAACATACGATGAAGTTATTTATCTCAGTCCAGATGGCGAAACCTTTAGCCAGTCCCACGCCAATGCCCTTGCTCTGTGTCATAATCTGATCCTGCTCTGTGGTCATTATAAAGGTGTGGATGAAAGAATTCGCGAACATTTTATTACCAGGGAAATCAGCATAGGAGACTATGTCCTTTCCGGAGGCGAGCTCGCTGCTGCAGTGATTTCAGATGCAGTTATTAGGTTACTACCCGGTGCCTTGTCTGATGAAAGCTCTGCACTGAACGACAGCTTTCAAAACGGATTGGTAGCCCCGCCTGTTTATACACGTCCGGCCGATTTCAGGGGGCATAAGGTTCCCGATGTATTGCTCTCAGGTCATGCTGCCAATATAGAAGATTGGCGTCACGAGCAATCCCTCATCAGAACCCGGCAACGCAGACCGGGCCTTTTCGATGAAAGCGATCCCTCTTAGATTACAGTCTGAAGATAGGATAGCCCCGTAATAAATATTTCGCAATCTTCGGCTTTTTCCAACGCTTTATTTTTTGTTTCATACCCTTAATTCATACTAAATATCCATATCTCTGTGGCACATCCGCTTAGTATGGCTATATTCGTATGTAAATTAATGCACCAACACATATGAAACGAAGGGATTTACTCCGTTACTCCGCGGCACTCGCTACTACACCTGTGCTTTCATTTGCTCAAAAACCCAGGGAAATACCAGCAGAAAAAGCGATTCCCCGGTCCTACTTTGGCGATGGTCGCGACTGGTTTTTTCAGAAAAGATATGGAATGTTTGTGCATTGGGGCTTGTATGCCATTCCGGCCTGGCACGAACAGCATCAGTGGAGGGCCAAAATGAGCCGCAAAGATTATGTGCAACTGGCCGAAATGTGGAACCCTGTACAATTTAACCCTGAACAGTGGCTCGACCTGATGGAAGAAGCCGGCATGAAATACATCACTTTTACCACCAAACATCACGATGGTTTTTGTCTCTGGGATACAAAATATACCCAATACAATACCATGAACACCCCCTATGGTAAAGACATTCTGGGCATGCTTGCCGATGCCTGTCATAAACGCAACATTCCGCTTTGCCTCTATTATTCTGTGGCCGACTGGCACCACCCTAATTACCCCAACCAGGGCAGGCACCATGAACTGTCCGGTCCGGAACCCGGAGATGAACCCAATTGGGGCCTTTACATGGAGTTTCTGAAAAATCAGGTGAAAGAACTCTGCACCAACTACGGAGAAATACACGGGTTCTGGTGGGATATGAATGTGCCGGAGCACAAAGATCCCTCAGTTAACGCCATGATCCGCAAACTTCAACCCAAGGCGGTGATCAACAACCGTGGTTTTGATGATGGTGACTTCGGCACCCCCGAAAGAGACTATGACACCAAAGCCATAGAAGCTGAAGGCTTTAGCCGGCCTACGGAAGCCTGCCAATCGGTGGGCATGGAAAGTTGGGGCTTTCGGAAAAATGAAAATTATTACACAGACAAGCATCTCATTAAAAGCATAGATCAGTTTCTCGTTCGCGATGCCAACTACCTGCTCAATGTTGGTCCAACCGAAGAAGGAACCATTCACGAAACATCGGCTGGCATTCTGAAAAGAATTGGCACATGGTATAAATCTGTTGAAGAATCTTTTACCGGTGTGGTGCCCGCCTCAGGGCTTATTGAGAATAAATGGGTATCGTGCACCCGACGAAATAAAACGCTCTATGTGCATCTCAATAAAGATGTTCCCGGAGATGCTGTTAAGCTTCGCCCCCTGCGGCAGCGGCCTTTAAAAGCCACTTTACTCAATACCGGCACTACCATCGAAACGGCTGCCGACATGGCGCCTTCTGACCATAGCTCGGGTATGAAATACCTGCGACTTGAAAATTTACCCGCCAATGATTTGTGTAACACGGTTATGGTCATTAAACTTGAATTTGAATCAGAAATATAAAAAATTATGATAAACGGAATCGATCACCCGGCCATAGCTGCCGATAATCTTGACTTGCTGTCTGACTGGTATCACGGTGTATTGGGCTATGAAAAACATTTTTACAATCCCGAAAAAAACGTATGGATACTCAAAGCTCCGGATGGCACATTTCTCGAAATGATGCAAAAAGATGACAGTCCGCGGCCTAAACGCAATGTACTTACTTCAGGGCTTTCGCATCTTGCTTACAGGGTTGATAACCTCGACAATGCCATTAAATTTCTTGATGACCATAAGGTAGAGTGGATCAGCGATGTGGTGGATGCCATAGGTGGTGGAAAGCTTCGCAGCTTTAATGACCCCGAAGGCAATATGCTGCAGGTGGTTCAACGCTAAAATGTTCCCGCGGATAGAAAATCTCAGCAAAAGGCTGACTATATGCCGAATGGCCGTATTGTCAACTGCCTTTTGCTTACCGCTCTTTTTTCTGTCCGTTTTCACGTGTGCCCAGACCATTCATAATGCCAATACAAAGGAAAACTTTTATACCGGGTCTTTTAATTTTGGCGTAAACGGCGGTTATTATCCGGGTTGGTTTGATGATCATATCGCCAATATTGCCGCCGGAAATCCAAAGCTCAGACTGCCAGGCGCCGGTTTTAACAGCCTGCGGCCCGCCCTTTTTGCACATTTTCTCGAAGAGTGGGGTTATGACATCCGGGTGGATATATTTCAACATTACAGCAGCCTCGGCATGCAAAACCACGCCGTTTTTATAGGATATCCATCCGAACAACAAAGGTCCCACGATTCTTTTTGTGAAAACGAACCTTCAAAAGTTTTTGCAAATCTGTATGAGCCCATCTGGATGGAAGGCAAACAAGGCACAGAAGTGAACAAAAACAACCACTACGCCTGGTATGTATACCGAATGGTACAAAAATATGGTGACTACGTAAAATTCTGGGAGGTATGGAATGAGCCTGATTTTACCCATAGCCCCGGAGCTTATAAAAGAAAGGGCGAGGAAGGAAACTGGTGGGATATGGATCCTGAGCCCTGTGAGCTCTCCAACCTTTATGCCCCGGTTCAATATTACATTCGCATGTTGCGGATTACCTATGAAGTGGTAAAAACCCTGCAACCTGATGACTTCGTCTGTACAGGAGGGATAGGTTATCCTTCATTTCTCGATGCTATCTTGAGAAATACCGACAATCCCGATCAGGGAAAGATCAGTGAGGAATACCCCGAAAAAGGTGGCGCCTGGTTTGATTGCCTCAGCTTTCATTACTATCCCATGTACGATTTGCATCGCTGGGACAATTCTATTGCCGGCTTTCGCTATGAACGCCATTCTGATGCGGCTGCCGATGGTATTGGCAGGGCCAAAGGCAGATTTGAAGAGGTATTACAACAATACGGCTACGATGGCAGGAACTATCCGGAAAAAGCCTGGATCATTACCGAATGCAACATCCCAGGGGTGCAGATCTCCGATAAAGACTATATAGGTTCAGATGAGGCCCAGCGGAATTTTATTATCAAAGCCCTGGTGCAATGCCATAAAAGGGATATATCGGGATTGTATTTTTATCAGATCGCCAGCACCCAATCGAGAAATGAAGCCAGAGATCCTTTCGATGCCATGGGATTTTTTGAAATCATGCCCTGTTCAAAACCTTACGACTACAATACCTGCAATGCAGCCTGGGCTAATAAAACCACTGCAGACTTCTTGAAAAATGCGCAGTACCATGCAGCAATGACAGGCGAAATGCTGTATACAGAAGGCATTGACGGGGCTGTTTACCGCGATGAACGAAAAGAAAGATATATTGCCGTGCTTTGGGCAAAAACTCAAACAGACCAAAATGAATCAGCTTCGGTTTCATATACCCTGCCTGAGCATTGGGAAAGCAACAATACCCGACTTTATGAATGGGATTACAGCAAGACCGGAAAAGACAGAAAACTTAAAGACAGAAATATTGAGTTGAATGGCAGTCCCGTATTTATTATCTGGCAAATAAAGAAATAATGAGGGTGCGATGAAAATCGCAAATCGGCCTGGCTAATCTCAGCATTGAATAAATAACCCTCCAATTCATTATAAAAACCCGCTTGCTCAGTTATTTTCACCTGGCGCTTGCACTTCCTGAATTTCAGGTCCCTGGTCACAAGAAATTTTTTTCCACTTTCTATGATGACATTTCAGCGAACCTCCGATGTGCTAATAAACAACCGGCAAATGTAAACCGCTATGAAAAAGTTTATTACAACCACTTTCTGTATTACCATTGCTCTTATGTCTGGCTTGCCATTGCTTGCCTTGCAGCAGAGTAATATTCGAAAAAACAAGTTTTCCGGGCAGCATTTTGCCGCGGAAGCGGAGCATACTATTGGTATGAAAACGGAAACAAATCATCGGAAAACCATGGAAACCACCGCGGCTGAAAGAGTAACGATAATGGATCAGGCATTGAATATGTCTATGGCAACAGTAAATGTTCCATCAGGATGGAAACTGCACCAGGATGTTGCCTCCAACCCCAATGGTGCAGGTTATTTGAAGTTTCACATTTCAATAGAAAGTCCTGAGGGAGAAATATACGGCTATCTCCCCGCCATGATCAATTATTTTGTGTACAACATGTATGGTCAGTGGACGGGGACAAGTTTTGAACAACTGGTGCAATATCTGGCGCACTATTCCGGGCAACCCTATCTTGAGAAATTCAGCATGGGAAAAATAGAACCGGATCATGAGGCCATGCAGCATGAAGCGGTGAGGCAGGCCGCCCATCAGCATCAGCAAATGATACAACAAAGTAATGCCTATGGAGGGGGTTACTCCCAGGCCATCGCTGACTTTGGCGTATACAAGCTCGAATGTAAGGCCTTCCGCAAAAACGTTGCCTATAAAGGCAGTATAAGTGTTATGAAGCTCGGAACCATCGACCAAAGCCCACAAATGCAGATTTATCATGGGCCAATTTTCGGAAGCTATATTTTTGCCCCCGAAAAATTAATCGTTAAAGCCCTGGCCAGAGAAGATGTATTGCAGATACAGATTAATCCGGCATGGGATGGCAAAAGATCTCAGATTATCGATAGAGAAACGCAAAGGATGTCACAAGATCACCAGCAAAGGATGGCGGCCCAGCAACAGCAATTTCAGTCTCATCAACAAAATATGGCCGCCCAGCGTCAGCAATTTGAACAGCACAACCAGGATTGGTACCGTCGAAATTTTGGAAGTGGCGGTTCCGGCGCTTACTCAGGAAATGCGGCGGTCACCGATGCCATCACAGGGTATAGTTCATTCAACGATCCTTATACCGGTCATCAGATTAAACAGGAAGGACATTACGATTATTGGTATACCAATGAGTTTGGCGAATACCATGGCACCAATGACCCGAACTTTCAACCTGAAAGGCATTATAACGGAAATTGGCAGGCCATTCAGCCGCTCAAACCTGATCATTAAGTATTAATTGATTTGGATAAAAAACAAATTGTAGTAAATTTCTGCAATCGTTTTAATGATGCAGAGAGATACTTTTAAAAATATAACACAGAATCAGCTTATTACAGGCGTTAAAGAAAATGACGCTTTAATTTTAAAATGGATTTATCAGCAAAATTTTGCAAAGATCAGACAATTGATCATGCAGAATAAAGGTGATGAAGAACAGGCAAAAGATATTTATCAGGAAGCATTCACCGCCTTTTGGATGAATGTAAAATCCGGAAAATTTCAACCTGAAAATGGAAGCGCCATTTCAGGCTATCTCTACCAGATTGCAAAAAATAAATGGCTTGATTATCTGAGATCTGCGGAATTTAAAAAATCCACCAACTATGAAAATCACCATGACATTACCAGTGGAATCGAGGAGGACAGGGAAAGCTTGTTTGTACAACTCGAAAATGCTTTTAAGCATTTGGGTGATGGTTGTCAGTCACTGCTCAGAAAATTCTATTTTCAAAAGCAAAGCATGGAAGAAATAGCACAGGCATTTGGCTGGACCCCCGCTTCGGCGAGGAACAATAAATACAGGTGCGTTCAGCAACTGAGAGAAAAAATCAAAGGTATTTCAAATAAATAGTGACCTTGGAAAAACCAGACAACATACCGCAGGAAAGATTTGAAGAAATAGAAAGCTACCTATTGGGTACCATGCCGGAAGAATCCTGTCGCGCATTTGAATCAAAAATGCAGCAGGATAAGGCGCTGGCATCTGAGGTAGAAGAATTAAAATCGCTGTTTTCAAGCATTGAGACCATGGTTTTGAAAGCTGAAATGCAAGCATACCATAAGGAATTAGAGAATCAGCAAAATGGCACCGTACGATCCATAAGCTTCTGGTACAAAACGGGCATGGCGGCAGTTATTTCTCTGCTTCTGATTACAGTATCATGGTTTTGGTTTATGTACGATAAGCAGGAAACCCGTCTTTTTGCGCAATTTTACGAACCTGATCCAGGCTTAATCACGGCAATGAGCAATGAAACCAACTATGCCTTTGACCGGGCTATGGTCGATTACAAAAGTGGTTTATATACAGAAGCCATTGAACGCTGGGAAGAATTACTCAGACAGAAACCTGAAAATGATACCCTCCAGTACTTTTTAGGTTCCTCCTACTTAGCCCTCAAAGATTTAAATGCTGCGCAATCTTATTTCAAAAAGGTTAGCGAAATGCCCGGGGGCAGGTTCACCAGGGATGCCTATTGGTATCTTGCTTTAACTTACCTTTCAGAAGGAAAAACAGAACTGACCAGGCAAACTTTGGACAAAACGGATCATCCTTCAAAAAATGCGCTCCTTGAAGCCCTTGAAGCAAAATGAAGCATGTTTATCTCATTGTGTTTTTGATGAAAACCCTCTCCTGCTTTGGCAATCAGGTAGACAATCAATTGGAAGAAATCCAAAAAAAACTCACTGAAGGAAGAATTAACGAAGCGCATGGTCTGTTTGAAGCAAACACCAAAACCTATATCAGGGCAGAAGATTTTCTCAACTTATCTTACTTTATACCTTACGCCGGCTACATTGATGACCGGCGTAGTTTAAACGGCATAAAAGCAGCTGAAGACTTACTGAACTTTATTGCATCGCAGTCCACTGATCCTCGGGTGCTCAGGCAAGCCTGGCTGGAAATACATACCTACTATGTTGAAGCCGGAAAGTATCAGGCGGCCTATGAAGCTTGTGAAAAAGCCCTGGCCTACACCCTGGAAATCACAGATCACAAACCATCTGAATGGGCCATGATCGAAAGCAACCTCGGTGTAATTGCAAACTATCTGGGTAAGCCTGATCTGGCAAAACATCATACCTTCAGGGCCATGGAAGGTTATAATCTGGATCCCAATCCGCCTAAAGAGAATATATTTAATCTCTACAATGATATTGGCGTTCGGTATTGGTACGAATCTAAATGGGATTCCGCCGAATTCTTCTGGTTAAAAGGCATAGACTTACTGGAAGAAATGGAGCCCACGCCCACCAATAAGTATTTCCGGAAAGCCATGATCAACAATAACCTGGCCGCGGTTTACGATGTCACAGGCAACCCGCAGGAAAGCATCAGAAGGGTAAAGATGTCGATAGACCTGAATCAGCAATTCCTCGATCAGGCCAAAGGTGATCCGAGGTATAACAGAGCCATGACCTCTCTTTTTTATGGAAGTGCCAACCTTGCCGCGGTGTTAAAAAGTTTGGGAAACTACCGCCAGGCCTTACAGATTCATGAATATACGCTGGCTGAAAAGCAGAAACGATTCCAGCCCCATCACCCTGAAATCATTGAAACCCTCATTCATGTAGGTCAGGCACATAAATCCATGAAAAATTATACCCAGGCAAAAAAATACCTCTTGCAGGCGCTGGCCATTTTGGAATTGCAGGAAGGAGAATATTTTGTTCAGGCCGGAGATGCCCACCACAGCCTGGGCCTGGTTTTTGAAGCTGAGGAAAACCTCACCGAAGCGAAAAAGCACTTTCTGATAGCAAGGGAAAACTATCAAAAGGCGCACAAAGAAAACTACGATTACATGTATCTGGATTTCTTAATGAGTGCTTCGCGCTTTTTTGCCGGTACGCAGGAAGAAGTGTTGGCCTATGCTTTTGCCAATGAAGGCCTGGAATATATATCAAATATTGACAAACAATATTCCATCCCCGGCTTGAATCAATGGGTGAATATGGGTGTGGTAGCTTATAAGATGGGAGATTACAAAGCTTCAGAATCATACGCGGAAAAAAGTGATGATATCATTTTGGCACTGTTACAAAAAGCGAAAGGAAGCATGGATTCCATACGAATGGAATATGAAAGACCCGCCGCTACTATATTAAAGGTTAAAGCATCTTATCAATTGGAGAAAAACCGCAGTATCCCTTTTCTGAAGTCTGCCATAGCCCAACTGGAACAGGCCAGGACCATTATGGAGAAAAGGAAAAAAACGCTGAATGACGATGCCGATCTGCTATTATGGGTACAGCAAGGTGAGGAAATTAATGAGTACCTCATTAAACTCAGGCTTGAACTTCTGGAGCTGACTGGAGAAAACAGAATTATCGATGAAATTTTACTTGTCAAAGAATCCGGTGTATACAGCAGGATACGTTCCCGCCTGCAACAGACAAAAGCCAACAGATTTAGCGGTGTTTCAGAACAGATTCTTGATAAGGAAAATCGTTTAAGGGCAAGACTTATCGATGTTTTTGAAGAGGAAGATGCCGTTAGCGCCTATCTTTCGCTGTCTGATGAATGGGATGAACTGATGCGGGAAATACAATCTGCATATCCCCGCTATTACCAGGCCCGCTTTGCGCCTTTGCAAGCGGAAGATATAAAGCTGCCCGATAATTTGCAGGCAGTAAGGTATTTTTTTATATCTGACCAACTAAAAGCCGTGGTATTTGCAAGGGGTGAACAACACCTGTTTAACCTTAATTTTGAAAAAGAACTGATCGGGGAATTGATGAAACACTGGGATCAACCCATGGCTTTAGGAAGGATTTCAAATGAACTTTACCAGCAACTATGGCAACCTTTTGAACATCTGTTCGAACAGGAAAGGGTACTGATCGTACCGGATGGTGTATTGTTTAATCTCAGTTTTGAAATGCTTGTGACCTCTCCTGTTGAAACCTTTGATGCATTCGCTGAAAAAAGCCTGCTGCTAAAACATGATATCTCTTACAGTATAAGCCTTTGGCTGAGCTCATGGCTGCAACAGAAAAAAATCAAAGATAATTTCATTGCATTTACCCCAGGGTTCATAGACAGCATGAAAGAAAAATACCTAATTATGCTAAAGGATTCTTCATCGGTTGACAGAGAATACTTAACCCTGCTTCCACAACCTTTCACCATTAGTCTGGCCCAGAGAGCCGTCAGCTTATTTGGAGGAAAAAATTATGCCTATGAGCAATCTACTCCCGAGGCATTCAGAAATATTGCAGGTAATAATAAAATCATCCATATAGGCACACATGCAGAATCAAACAATGTGAGTCCGGCTTACTCCCGGCTGATTTTTGCCAAACCATTAAGCCCCGGTTCCACACAGGAAGAAAACTTCGTCTATGCCCATGAGATTTACAATATCGACATGAGTTCCTATCTGACGGTATTAACGGCATGTGAAACCGGAAAACCTGTATATCAGCCCGGTGAAGGCATGATTTCACTTTCCCATGCCTTTCAGTACTCGGGTAGTGAAAGCCTCCTGACAAGCCTTTGGAAAATAGATGAAAAGGCAAGCATGGAGATTACCGGGTATTTTTATGAGTATTTACAATCCGGCCTTGCCAAAGACCGGGCCCTTAAGCTGGCCAAGCTTCAGTATCTGAAAACTGCCACGGGAAGAACCAAATCCCCGCAATACTGGGCAGGGCTGGTTCTGATTGGCAGTCCAGACCCCATTCCTGGTTTGAATAACAGGTATACAATTATTTTTTGGGTGGTAGGTATTTTAATCTTCTTAGTTTTGATTTTCATCATTATAAAAAAATTAAATGTAAAGTTTTTATGATGACATTTTAAGCTTGCTTCGATGTAAAGGAATAAAAATTCCTAAAACCATGAAAGCAAAATTTTACCTGTCACTTCTATTTGCCCTTTGTCTTGTTGTGAATTCCTGCAATGAAGCAGAGGATGCTGATGTCTCACCCATCAGGGAAGATCCCCCTGTTCCCACAGATTTTCCGACTGTACCCGTAAGTATTGAACTTCCTGCTGGCAGCTCCATTGACCTTGATAAGGCAGCCCTTGTCGGTGGATTTAAAGATTTTCCGGTGTCATCAAACCTCTCCTCAAAAGTATTCTTACCAGCAGGCAGAAGCCAGCTGACATTTCTGATGGATAAAAGTGACCGGATTATCCTGATGGGTTTTATTAACGAAGAGAACAAAACACTCAGTACTCACACAACAGCCGAAGCCTTGCTATACCTGGCCGCAGGTGTTTTCATGCTCCCAGATATCGTTAAAACAAGATTTCATGCAGATGCTTCCTCATTGCCCGGCATGGATGATTTTAAAAAATCCATCGAAACCCTGTTTAAAAATGACCCTTTGATGCTTGAAAAAGGGACATACATGACTGCCTTGAAAGATTACCTGGAGTCTATCGATAAACCTTCACAAGCTATTGACGTTCGTGCCCGTCAGATAAATCTTGACCCAACCGGGGTCAAAAGTGGCATTCAACTTGTTGATAAGGATTTCCAGTCTATTTTATTCAACAACAGCTACAGAAGGCGGGCCCACGCTTTCGTGTATAAACAATCTTTCAAAACGAAAGATGGAGATGAAACCGTCCTGATCCGAAGTTTCAATTCAGAATCTTCACATCCCATTGCCGGACAAACGGCCATTGATCCTGTTGGTGAAGCTGATGGTATAATTGGCGTTTTGCTGGATCAGATAAAAGGTAACGGCATAGAAACCTTTGTCAAGGAAAGCGGACCGGTGACCATACCTTTGGAAGAAAATGAATCTGAGGCAAAATTTGCTGTAAGGGTGGTTGGGGCAGCCTTTCAGAACAATTATCGACAAAATATGTCGGCCATAGAAAATGAAAAATATGATGCCCTGGTTTTGGAAACATTCATAAAGGACGTTTTACTTCCCGTGCTCGCTGAAATCATCAACCAGAAAGCTGATAAAAGTGCCGGAGATGATGAAGCCATGAAAGAAATTTTTAACGGTTTTACCAGCGCCTTTACTTCTGAATTTCCGGAAATTTATGATAAAATCAAAGAGGGAAAATTTTCGGAAGCATTGAGAGAAACCTTGCAAAAACTTCTGATCAATGGCATAGCCAACACGGCCATGAGCAATGCTACCAATCAACTTTTAAGATACATTTATTTAAAAAATGTAAAAGAACCAGAATTCGGAAACCTCTATTCAGAACCGGAATTTGAGGCCAAGAAAAATGCCGCGAAATTTCTAAAGGCATTTGAACTGATCAACCGAGGGCTTCAATTGTGGGAGGCATCCAGACTTTTAACCCATCTGGCAAGCTCACAGGCTTTGGAAGAATTTACAGCCAGGGCCATACAACACGATGTAAAATTAAGGCCAAAAAGCAGTGCAGTGATGGTCTTCAGAGAAAGAGAACTCACCGCTTATACGGTAACAGAATTGAGTGAAGGTCAGACTTTTGAATATCGCTGGAGCACTTCAGGCAAATATGGAAAAATTAAAGATAAACAAGGAAATGAAGGCAGCAGTATTACCAATGAGCAAAAGACGGTATCCTACATTTCAGAAGAAATATCAAGTAAACTTCCTGAAAATGCCAGTGATAGGGTAATGGTTGAAATATATGTAAAACAGGGTTCCAGCTACAGCCTGATCGGCAAGGATACAGCTACCATCAATATTAAAAAACAAGAACTCGTAATCGCACCGGGAGGTGTTACCTTGTCTGGTAAAGAAAAACAAAGACTGAGGTTATATGTAGAATGGGCCGATGGCAGTCCCTTTCATGACCCGGCATTTTATGACTACCGATATGAATGGTCAACCCCGGGCCGGTATGGCATGCTGGAAGGTTCCTTGACCTCAAAAAATACGACGCAGCCCTTTATCGTATACCAGGCCCTGGATGAAGACGTGGAAGAAGGTGAAGAAAAGTTGTTGGTGGAAATCCATCGAATAAGAAAAGACGGAGGTGAATGGCACAAATATGACATTGCTGAAGGAAAAGTCAAGGTCAATAATGATGACAATTACAAAATCATCCATGTCCCCTTTACCCCAATTACTTATTTAAGAACACCAAAACCCTACACTGCACAGGGAGGGTCTAAGGGAATCAGCGTTGGATACAGCGTTTGGCATACCGCAGTGTTTGCCAGGGAGGACGACCATGAATCTTATGTTGTAAAAACATATGGATTCAAAAGGCAGTTAGGTTGGCTATTTACTACATTTTCCTGGAGTGCGAACGGCACGCATGCTAACCTGCTCGGGCAGTATATCAATGGGTCTGATACTTGGGAGGGCTCCTTTCCAGAGGATCAGATAGGCGTATTTATTACAAGAGCATTTTTGGATTGCAATCAATGTGATTTTGGAGATAGACTTGCTAATACTATTAGCCAGTATAATTCGTTTGGCGGAATGGCTGAAATCAAGATCAAGCTTAAAAAGTAGATGCCTTTTGCTTTCAAAAAAACCCGAAGGAACAATCTTTCGGGTTTTTTTTGAATATTTAAATGTAGGTATTGAACAACGTTATGCTATCTTAGGTCAAACTGGACAGATTTCAATCCGCCATTCAGATGATGTGCATAATTTATATGCTCTATATCAGGAGATTGAATCATGATCAGGAATGCCCAGGAAATCGGATAAATGGAGAATATGATATCGGTAATTGGATTCCCTGATAAGAGGGAAGCTGTTGAAAAAAGTCTTCCAAAACAAGAAAAGAAGAAATAAGAAAAAAGGAAAGGCAACAACAAAAAAGAAGCAGTGGTGAGATTGATTTTTTTGCATTAAGTAGCTCATGTCTGCCTGATCTTTTTTCTATACAATACCTAAAATTGAAATTGACCTACCTTGCATTAATTTTTATAGTATAATTATGCATAAAAACCCACATTTCACATTCTTTCGCATAAATTACTAAGATACGATGCGTATTGCTGATTTCGTGGAAAATTGTCTGGTGTATGAACAGTACGCATTTACCTGAGATGAATAAAGATCAGCAATCCCAAGGACAGCCATAGCATAACGGCCTCAACCCGTACCATTGATAGAAGCATCATTCATGCTGATCAGAAGGCCATAGAAGAAAATCTAAAATTAAAGAATTTGTTGAAGGTAAACTGAATCAACTATTTCCAATACGTCGGTCTGACAGAGAATAGGCAGTTTTTTTTAATCCAAAATAAAAAAGCCCTTCGCATTAAATACGAAGAGCATCTGTGGAGAATGCCGGATTCGAACCGGCGGCCTCTTGCATGCCATGCAAGCGCTCTAGCCAACTGAGCTAATCCCCCTTATACTTCAAAAAAAGCGCATCTGCTTTTCGGACTGCAAATATATTTCCTTATTTGTTAATCTCAAAACCGGAGGCGCCTGGCACCTACAAAATTTTTTAAATAATAATCAACCATCAGATTATCTTCAACGACCCCCCGGCTCGAAGATGAGTGAATGAATCGCACATCCTGCCGGCTTCTTACTTCCGTGACCAAACCGGCATGGCTTACCTTATTGCGCCCTTTCTTTTGCAAATTAAAAAAAACCAGATCTCCGGGTTTTACATCGTACAATCCTACTTTTTTTCCCAAACGACTTTGCTCTGCTGAAGAACGGGGTATGTACACATCCACCCTTTCAAAACTACGCATTAACAATCCCGAACAATCCATTCCCAAACTGGTAGTTCCCCCGTACTTGTAGGGCGTGCCTACATAGGTTCTGGCTGCTTCTATTACAATATCCTGGTTTCTAAGCTGATGTTTTCGACCGCCTGCGCAAGAGGTAAAAATCAACAGCCCAGACATAAACACCATCGGCAATGGCAGGATTTTATAAATACATCGATCAAAACGGAATTTTTTCATGCTCCTCAAATATTCAAATCCGGCGGTAAAAATATACATTCCATTAAAAAAATTGACCCCGGCAAACGATTGTCAAACGAAATTTTCTGTATTGTATTGTTTTGCTGTTTACCTTAGCAGGGATTTATACATGCAGGACAATCTGCTAAGCTTTCATTTAGTAATATCATTATGTGTGGCATAACAGGAATACTGGCTTTTAATGAACTGGGAAGATTTCATATGATCAACCTGCACAAAGCTACTGAGCGATTATCGCACCGGGGGCCTAATGCCTATGGCAATTTCTCTGAAGGTATGGCCGGACTGGGGCATCGCAGGCTTAGCATCATTGACCTGAGCGCCGAAGCCAACCAACCTATGCGCGATGCTTCCGGTCGGTATGTGATTGTCTACAATGGGGAAATTTATAATTTTCAAACGATAAAAAAAGACCTCATCGGCAGAGGGGTGGAATTTAACACCCAATGCGATACCGAGGTATTGCTGTATGCCTGGATCGAATGGGGCCATGAATGCCTGGATTTACTCAATGGTTTTTTTGCCTTTGCCATTTATGATACCCAAACCGGAGAGATGTTTCTGGCCAGGGACCGATATGGCATCAAACCCCTGTTTTTTTACCTCGATGAAGACAAATTTCTCTTTGGCTCAGAAATTAAATCCATTCTGGCCTTTGGTATAGAGAAATCGCTTAACCTCTCTGCCATGTTGATGTACTTTCAACTTCAGTACATTCCGGCCCCCATGAGTATTTTCAACAATATTCAATCCTTGATGCCGGGGCATTATATGCAGCTGAAAGGATCACAACTGTCTATGCGGCGGTATTACAAGATTGATTATGACCTAAAAATGGTAAACCCTACCGGTTCATCTTACGAGGAGCAGATACAACATGTAAAGACCTTGCTTGAAGCCTCGGTGGAAAAGCGACTGGTAGCAGATGTGCCTTTAGGCACTTTTTTGAGCGGTGGGATTGATTCTTCAGTTATCACAGGTATTGCCAGTCGCTATAAAAGTGATCTCCATTGCTTTTCCATCGGATTTAAAGATCAGGGTTTTTTCGATGAAACCGACTATGCCCGCATGGTGGCAAAACATTTTAAGGTAGGCCACACTGTATTTTATCTTGAAGATGAAGAGCTAAAAGAAGCTGCCATGCAAATAGGCAGGCACTTCGACCAGCCTTTTGCCGATTCCTCCGCGATTCCGGTATACCTGCTGAGCCAATATACCTCAAGGCATCTTAAGGTGGCCCTTTCCGGCGACGGGGCAGATGAGTTGTTCTCCGGATATAATAAACATGCTGCCCTGCTACGGGCCTCTCAGGCAGGCATGACAGATCGCTGGATCGCCCACCTGGCCTGGCTCTGGAATCTATTGCCCGCTTCCCGCAATGGATATGTTTCAAATCGAATCAGACAAGTCCAGCGCTATGCCCGCGGACTGAAACTCGATCTGCCTGAGCGATACTGGCTATGGGCCAGTATTTTAAATATGAAAGAATCTATGGCACTGCTCTCCCCGAATACCCTGCAGTCGCTCGACCGCAGCCTTTATGACGATACAAAAGCCATGTATCTGAGCGGGCTCAGCAATGCGGCTGATCTCAATGAGGTCTTACTCTCTGATATGCGCCTTGTATTGCCCAATGACATGCTGTACAAAGTCGATCAAATGTCGATGCTGCACGCCCTGGAAGTGCGGGTGCCTTTTCTGGACCACGAGTTGGTAAACTTTATGTTCAGACTCCCGTCGGAATCAAAAATTGATAATATCCTCAAGAAAAAAATATTACAAGATGCCTACAGGCATTTCCTGCCAGAAAAGTTGTATCGGCGGTCTAAAAAAGGTTTTGAAGTCCCGCTGTTGTCGTGGATACAGGGACCTATGAAAAGCACCATCCGTCAGGATCTGTTACACGATGATTTCATCAAGGAGCAAGGTGTTTTTAACCCAAAAGCCATCCAGAAAATACAAAAACGCGTCTTTAGCAGCAACCCCGGTGACAGCGCCGCTACCGTTTGGGCTTTGATGGTTTTCCAATGGTGGTGGAAGCATTATTATACCAATGTGTGAATCTGAAAAAGTTTTATTGCCGGTTGGACTCTTTTTATTCTTTTTTCACAAACATGCCTAAAAAAATTATACACAGTTTGTGACATCACAAAACTCATCTATATTCTTAACTGCAGGCATGCGGAATACCGTAAAAAAATTAAAATCCTTGAGCAAAAGAAATTCCACTTTGACCCGAGGCTAAAGCGGTAATATACAGGACAGGTGAGTGAAATGCTTCCTGTTAAGTATCCGCAATTGTAAAATCATATAAGTTCAAGGGTGTAATGCAGAAATCCAACGGATAATCCCATTCATTGACATCTGTTATGTTTTGCTCCGGCTCAAAAAATGAAAGTCCTGTCATCACCGGTTTGGCAGCTAATTTCACCATAAACCGGTCGTAATACCCTTTTCCATAGCCTACCCGAAATCCCTTTTCGTCAAAGGACAGCAAGGGTGCTATGACGATTTCAGGGCGGGGTGCAGGCTCCAGACCTGGATTTAGCGGCTCAAGAGATCCCCATGCATTTGACCGCAGTTCTTCTCCGGGCCTGAGAATGGCCGTAAGCATATCCTGGTTCTTTGCATCATAGAAAGGGATCAAAACCCGCTTTTGCAAGGAGTGGCATTCCCTTATGATCGGCCAGGTGTCAACTTCTGCCAATTTCTCAATGGGCAGGTAAATGTGTATGCATTCGAATGACCTTGCGGGAAATTGCTTAAAAAAAAGCGCAGCAATTTTATCGCTCATGCGCCCCCGCTCTGTAGCAGTTATGCTTTTCCGCTTTTGAAGATATTCCTTTCTTAGGCTGCTTTTATCCTTCATATTGTACGATGAACATCTCGAATTGAAAAGGTTTTAACACATCGAGCATGTCTTTGACAAAATGGGGGTTATTGATGTAGAAATTCAGAAAATTATCACTTCTTTCCTGCAGTGCACCATCAGGGAAAAGCTTTTCCTTTAAGCTTTCGATTTGTTTGATGCCGGTTTCCTGATTACGCTCCTCTGATTTCACAAGCCGCTTTTCAATATTTTCGAGGGATTTTATGGTTTTTGCAGCTTCGGCTCCTATAAAACCTTCAAGGCTCATATCTATCTGAGAAGCTTTTTCCCTGATTTTATCAAACACATCCTGCACCTGTTGTATTTCATCCTGAATCTCGGGTTTTATCTGGCTTACGCGAGACAAATAGCGCTGCTTGATCTCCTTTAGCTCCAAAAACAGCTCGTCTACCCCACCGAGTAAACCATGCATTCTTTTAACCAGAGTAGCATTGATGATCATGGCAAAATTTCGTGGAAGCAAGACGGGAAAGGGGGTTGAATATCTTTTAAATGCTTCACCCAGCTGAAGCCAGTAAGCAATTTCAGCCGGTCCTCCTATATAGGCTACGTTGGGAAGAATGGTTTCCTGATACAAAGGGCGCAGAATTACATTCGGACTGAAGTGTTCGGGATGCTGGTGCAATTCATCCAGCAATTCATCCTTACTAAAAGACAAGTCGGTACCATTCACTTTGTAATGACCATTTTCAATTTCGATTCTCGACCGTTGGGTATTGGTCATATAAAACAGGTTAATTTCTCTTGTGAAAACCTGGCCGGCATAGCCGGCTGCTTCTAAATGATCTGTTGTATCTTTTACGGCCTTAAAGCTTTTTCGATGGATGATTTCATCCTCCATGATGCCTGTAAAAAGCTTCTTAAGCGCTTCGTCATCCGGATCGAGAACCACTACCCCATCATCTTTGAACAATTGAAGCACCAGCTTTCGGGTGGCTTCTGCAAGGTTAGGGCTGTTGAGGTATGCATCCTCCAGCCAGGGAAGTGATTCGGGCAGGGCATCAAAAACCTGTTCCTTTAAGCCATCAAGGCTCAGGCGGCCTACCGGTCCTCCATGTGGGCGTTTCCATTCATATGTCTGGCCAAACAACCTGAAGTGATTGATTTCATCGAAATCGTGATCTTCAGAAGCCATCCAGTACACCGGCACAAAGTTAAATTGCGGATACTGTTCCTTTAACTCCCGGCAGGCGTTTACAACCGTGGCTATCTTATAGATAAAATAGAGCGGACCTGTAAATAAATTTAATTGATGCCCTGTGGTAATTGTAAAGGTGTTTTCGCTTTTGAGAAGCTCGATGTGGTTCGCCAATGGTCCGGATATTTCCAGGCCCATATATTGCTGTTGCAAACTTTGATGTAAAATTTCGCGGTTTTCAGAAGAAAAATTGCGGTTTTCTGCATGTTGTGCAATGGAGGCTGCCTGGGGCCTGGAAGCATAAAAAGGTCTCAGGGATGCTTCATCCTGCAGGTAATCATTGAGCAGCTTTGAAAAACTGCGCGTGTATTTCAACTGTAGTGAGCAGATGGAATATTCCCTGAAATTTTGCTTATCGCGACAGGGAGTATCGGTTTCTTCTTTTGCTTGCATATGAAAGATCAACAAATGAAGGCTTATTCCTGTTTCACAATATTGCCGTAAAGGTCAAATTCTGTGGCATCATGTATGTGAACATTGGCAAAATCGCCCAAACGTGCATAATTTTTACTGGCATCAATATAAACTTCATTGTCAACTTCGGGGCTGTCATACTCAGTGCGGCCAATGAAATAACCCGACTCTTTGCGATCTATCAAGACCTTTAAGGTATTGCCGATCCTCGCGGTATTAATGTCAAGGGATATCTCTGATTGCAATTGCATGAGTTCTGCCATTCTTTGTTCTTTCACCTTTGCCGGCACATCATCTGCCATGGTATATGAATGGGTATCTTCTTCGTGCGAATAAGTAAATACGCCCATACGTTCGAACCGGGCTGATGAAACAAAATCTTTCAGCTCTTCGAAATCGGCTTCAGTTTCACCCGGGTGACCGACAATCATGGTGGTACGAATGGCTATGCCAGGGACTTCACTTCGTATTTTCTGTAATAAATTTTCTGTCTTTTTGCGCGTAGTGCCACGCCGCATCAACTTGAGCAAATGATCTGATGCATGTTGCAATGGCATATCGAGGTATTTGCAAATATTTTGGCGTTCGGCCATTACTTTCAGCACATCCTCCGGGAATCCCGTTGGAAAGGCATAATGAAGGCGAATCCATTCTATCCCTTCCACATCTGAAAGGCGCAGCAGTAATTCAGACAATACCCTTTTTTTGTAAAGATCAAGTCCATAATAGGTGCTGTCTTGTGCAATGAGTAATATTTCCTTTGTCCCGTTTCTGGCAAGGTTGGCAGCTTCCTTTACCAGTTCTTCCATAGGTTTAGACCGGTGATTTCCCCGCATAATGGGTATGGCACAAAAGGAACAAGGCCGGTCACAACCTTCCGAAATTTTCAGGTAGGCATAGTGCCTGGAAGTACTGGTTATTCGCTCTCCTATCAACTCATGTTTATAATCAGCATTGAATCGCCTGAGCAATAATGGCAATTCCATGGTGCCAAACCAGGCATCTACCGAGGGTATTTCTTTCTCCAGGTCTTCGCGATAACGCTGTGACAAGCAACCTGTAACGTAAAGCTTTTTAATTTGTCCGGCTTCTTTGGCATCGGCCCAACGCAATATGGTATCAATTGACTCTTGTTTGGCATTTTCAATAAAGCCGCAGGTATTGACTATGATGATATCAGAATCGTCTTTCATTGACTCATGCTGCACATCAATTCCGTTTCCCTTGAGTTGGGTAATCAGCACTTCAGAATCTACAATATTTTTGGAGCAGCCCAGCGTGATTACGTTTACCTTATCCTTTTTGCCGTTTAATAACTTAGTTTTCAATATTTTTCCCTTTTAATCTGCAAAATTAGTAAATGAAATCAGAAGGACCGGTAAATGCCTGGATATTTAATGTATTTAAATTTTCTTTTTAACGGCCATAAGCTGCCCCGGTTTTTTCGGAGTGGACCTCCCATATATAATCATTCTTCGGTATGTCTGATGATTATTTTTGTCGTGTCGGTTTCATCCGCTTATTTATTTTTTAATGTTCAATCACAACGCAGAAGACCCAACATTATGATGTGAAGCTTGTGAGATTGTTTAATATGTGGATGGAAACAGGCATCCAATCAATCCACCAACCACGAAGGGATTGAATTTTAAAGACCCAGGCAAAACGGGAACTGGGGTTGTTTTATGGCAGATAGAAATCAAAAACGACCTCCTTCATACATTTAAAATGTCCTTTGGGACATTTGTCATAACCGATTTTTGAGCAAGGGCGACATTTGATCTTCTTGTTTTCAAAAATTGAGAACCTGGTTTTATAGGGATACATTCCGAGCTCAGGAAGGGTATTACCCCAGATTGAAAAAATCTGTTTTTTAAATGCCGCGGCTACATGCATTAAACCGGTATCATGGCTAAACACATATTTTGCGCCTTTAACCAGGCTTGCAGATTGATTCAGGTTAAACTTTCCGCAGGCATTGTATACAATGGTTTTTTTATTAAGTTTAATTAAATCAGGCTCCAGTTCCTCAGCAATTTTATGGCGCTGAAAAAACCGCTCGAGTTTTTCTCCATTTTCGATATCCTCCGGCCCACCTACCAGAATGACTGGTTTATTAATGCGGTCACAGAGTTCGATCATCCTTTCGAGCGGTAATCGTTTGGTGGCAAATTTAGCCCCTATCACAAAGGCAACATACTCATTGCGATATCCATCGGGCAACCAGCTTTTTTCCACTTCATCCTTTTCAGGGATAAAATAGTCGAGACCCAGGTCATCATTTTTCACGCCCAAAGGCGCTGCGGCAGCCATATAGCGGTCAACGATGTGAATATTTGGCATGAGATTGATTTTGAAATTGACCAGCAACCACTTTTTAAGGTTGAGTTTATCAAAGCTTTTGGAAGGAACGCCCAGGCGCAGTTTTATGACAGAGGTTCGCAGGTTGTTGTGTAAATCTACAACGAAATCAAACTTTTCAGCGCGAAGGTTTTGAACCAAATCACCCAGACTATCTTCAAGAAGATGAATTTTATCTATATATGGGTTTGCCGCCAGAATACCGTGAAAAGATTTTTTGGTAGCATAGTGCACCTCCACATCGGGAAGTTGGGTTTTGATACATCTCGGTACGGGACTGGTAAGCACTATATCGCCAATAGAGGAAAAGCGAAGTATCAAAACCTTTTTTATATCTTTATTCATCTAATAGATTTTTTTCTCGATTCAAAATATTCTTTAACGGCTGCTGCATCACGGATGTTGAAGGTATATTCTTTTGTGAGCAGGCCTTTTCTTGCTGCGTATATACCATAGTGAATATCGTAAATGCCAATTTTTTCATGAGCATCGGGATTGATGCTGATCTGTACCCCTTTATCCATCGCATAGGGTATCCATCGCCAGTCGATATCAAGGCGCCAGGGATTGGCATTAATTTCAATGATTACATTGTTGGCGGCACATGCATCTATGACCATTTTATGATCGATCGGATAGCCCTCGCGTTTTGCCAGCAACCTCCCTGTAGGATGCCCCAACATGGTGGTGTAGGGGTTTTCGATGGCCCTAACCAATCTGGAAGTGGCTTTCTTTACATCCATATTCAGGTTGCCGTGTATAGAGGCAATCACAAAATCAAAGCTCTTAAGCACCTCCTCTTCATAATCAAGGCTCCCATCGCTCAGTATGTCAGATTCTATCCCCTTAAAAATGACAAAAGGAAAAAGTTCTTTGTTCAACGCTTCAATTTCCCGTTGTTGCAAGGCGACTTTTTCAGCTTCCAGTCCTTTGGCATAGTAAGCCGAGCGGCTGTGATCGGAAATCCCAAGGTATTCGAAGCCTTCATCCCTGCAGTATAAGGCCATTTCCCTGAGACTATGCTGACCATCGCTATAGGTACTATGCGCATGTAAAATGCCCTTAAGGTCGATTTCACTGATCAGGTTTTCATCCATTTCTGCATTCCATCTTTCCTCAAACAATCCTTCCCGAAGGTCGGGAGGGTAAAATGGCAAAGCGGCTTTAGCATAGATATCTTCTTCTGATGCGAAATTTTCAGTCTGACAAATTTCGACAAGATTATATTGTTGCAAATGCGCCTCGCTGCCGGTAAGCAAAACCTTTTGATTGTACCATGACTCGGCGTTCACAAAGTGGAAACAAAATTTCACCCCTGAATCTACATGTATTCCCACAAAGCTGAAGAGGCCACTTTCCTCGGGTACATAGGCCAAGACTGTATACCCTTTCAAAAATGATTTGATATCTTTTCTTTCTCCGGCAGGCAGCATAATGTCAATCCGACTGATGATTTCCAGCTTTCGCCGGTATTCGCCTACCGTTTCTATGCGTGAAGGCTTGCAGTTTTGTATGATGGCTTGTGTTACTTCATCATGCACAGGTTCGGTCTCGGAATATCGCAATTTGCCTTTTTGCGCCATGGCAAATTCAAGTGCACTAGCAATGGTTTCCTGGGTTTTGGCACCAAATCCTTTTAAAAAAGCCAGCCTGCCTTCGCGGCAAGCCTTCAAAAGGTCTGTGGGGTTATCAATTTCGAGCTCCTTCCAGATTTGCCGGATTTTTTTTGGGCCTATGCCTTTGATGCTGGCAAGCTCGAGAATGCCCCTGGGCGTTTTGGCGGTCATTTCATCCAAAAGGCCAAATGAGCCCCGCTGCAAAATCTCAGCAATGGCCTGCGACATGCTCTTTCCGATACCATCAAGTTGAGATATGGTTTCACTTTCCATTGAAACCAGGGGTTGATCAAGACGTTCCAATGCAAAAGCGGCATTTTCATAACCCCTCACTTTAAAGGCATTTTCATCGTGCAGATCGAGTAAAAGGGCGGTTAGCTTGAGCAATTTTATGATATCTTTGTTACGCATTGGTGGCTTTAATTCGTTGTAGACATATACGGAAGGCAAATTAGTGTAAAATTACTTTATAATTTAAATCCAAACGTAATGCATTTTTGTTTAGATTGAGACGCATAAAAAATTGACAAAAAATGAAGTATTGGCTGGTGAAGACAGAGCCTGAGACATACGGATGGATCGATTTTGAAGGAAAAGGCCCTCAGATATGGGAGGGCGTGAGGAATTATCAGGCCAGAAACCATCTTAAAGAAATGAAAACAGGAGATGAAGTCCTGTTTTATCACAGCGGAAAAAATGCTGAGGTTGTAGGCATTGCCAACGTTGTAAAAGAATACTACCCCGATCCTTCAGCAGATAAGGGTGACTGGGTCGCTGTGGATTTACAATCGGTTCGATTGCTTAAGCGCCCTGTTTCATTAGCTGAAATTAAAAAAGATGACCGGTTTCAGGACACGATGCTGGTTAGAAATTCAAGGCTTTCGGTAGCTCCGCTCACAAATGAGCAATATTATTGGATTTTAGAAAAAGAAAATTCTTAGATTATTTAACAGGAAAGGTAATAGTGTGAGATATTTTTTGATTTGGCTATTTTGTTTTCAAGTGGTAACTGTCTGGGCTCAGTTTAATCAACCTGGAAGGATCGAAGTCCCTTTAGGTGATGATGATACTTTCTTCAGTGTGGTTTCAGCAGAGGAAGATGGACTGTTTCTGTTTCGGGAAGTGAAAAACCTCGAAACCAGAAAAGACCGAAAATGGCAGGTGCAATACCTCGATACCGCCTTAAATGTAATCTGGGACAATAGTTATTATGTTGACCTTCGCTACAGGGTGAGGGGATATGGTTACTACGGAGGCTATTTCTATCTCTTATATGAAGAACAAACCCAATTTGCCAAAGATATGGTGGTAAAACGCATTAATGCCCTTGACCGCAGCAGCGTATTATTCACCATTCAGAAGCCTTTTGCCATTGAACTTTCAGAATTTGAAATCGTAGGTAATACACTCATCTTTGGCGGCTATGCCAATACAAGGCCAACTGTAATATGTTATAAGTTCGGCGATGCCAAACCCATTGTATTGCCTGGTTTTTACTCAGATCGAAGTACATTATTACAGGTGAAAACCGACAATGACCTTAGAATTTTTAATGTAATGACTGGCTTCATAACCCCTGATGGTAAACGCTCTATTTCATTGAAATCATTTAATGAAGATGGCGAACTGCTTAAAAATATTAATTTGAGACCCTCACAGGATTACGGATTGCTGTATGGAAGGGTAGTAAATTTAACCAATAATGTTCATCTCGTGGCTGGAACATATACCCGCAGAAAGTCGACACTCTCCAGAGGATTGTTTATAGCCCGCATAGATGAAGACGGCGAGCATATTATTAATTATTACAATTATGCCGACCTTAAAAATTTCTTCAGCTATATGCGGGCCAAGCGTGAAAAAAGAGTGAAAGAACGGATACAGCGCAGAAAAATTAAAGGCAAGAAAAGTAAATTTAATTATCGCCTCCTGGTACACCGGGTACTGGAAAAACCCGGAGGGGAATTTTTAATGGTAGGTGAAGCATTTTATCCCAAATATACCCATGCCAATTATCATACAGCTCCGTTTGGATGGTCGCCCGTCAATGATATGGGCATGGTCTTCGAAGGTTATAAATATACCCATGCCGTAGTTGTAGGTTTTGACCAAAACGGAAAATTGCTGTGGGATAACAGCTTTGAAATAAACGATGTAATCAGCTGGAACCTCGAACAGTTTGTCTACGCCAGTCCGCAGCAAGATAAAACGGTATTGCTGTACCTGTATGACAACGTACTCCGGTCAAAAATCATCGATGGCAGCGAGGTTATTGAAGGCAAATCCTTTAACGATATGAAATTATCTTTTGAAGATGATTTTATTGAATCGAGCAATGACCGGTATGGGGGACTAAACTACTGGTACGGAAATACTTTTTACAGCTTTGGCGTACACACCATTAAGCGGGAGCGCGAACTGGGCATAAGGCAAAATCGGGAAGTGTTTTTTATCAATAAAATCCGATACTGATTTACAGGAATCCGATTAGGTAAAGATTTTGTTTTTACAGAGAATGATGATGTTGAATTAAAAGAATATTTTACTAAACAAAAAACATATAAACAAAGAACTCATTTAACTAGAAAGTCAAAAGAAAATGTGAAGTAAAACAAAGTCCAAATCCTCGACTACCACCCAGCAGGCAGTTTATTGGTTATTGATAGTTTTTTCTTTCTGCCAGTTTGGTCTCGAGGTACAGGGGGAAAAGTATTTATGACTATCAGTTCTTTTTCAGCAAAACCACATTATATTTTCCCTTTATTACCAGCGTTTTACATAGTCGGATCAAGCATTTTTCCTGAAAAGAGTATGGTATTGCTATGTTTTTCGCGAATAAAGAAACCAAAAGGCCGGTTGAAGTTGATCACCTTTGGCGTGGGTTCACCACCAATAGATGTTCGAACGATTTCCACAATGGTGGCTGCTGCTGCCTCTGAGCCTTTTTCATTTACCTCTTTTTGTATGGGGGTGGTTGTCGGAGAAAACTCCTCCAACAGGGAGGGTAATGATTTACATTGTCATTCCAAAGGTACTACCAATTAAACGACTGAACCATTAAACAATTCAACATCGAAACATCCTGCACCTTGCTACGAGCTCCAGGCTCCGAGCTTATTCAACCCACGCCTTATTTACCCTTCCCCTTGTTGGTGTTTTTCCACCAACAAGCATTAAGACTTTTATTGATTTTATCTCAGCGAAACGCTTACTGGTTAAAGCTAATGACTTATGAAATAGTCTTTTATATAAATGTACCGATAAACTTCAATGAGTGCACTGGAAAAGTACAGGCTGAACCTGACCTCGATTTACCTAAATGTGAAGAATTGATTAGAAATAAACAAAGGCTAAACATAAACCCCATCCTGAAAAAACCAAAGAGCTAAAAACTAACTCATTCACAAAATCTAATTATTAGCAGCAATTAATATTTGGTGCCAAAATATAGTTTCCTATTACTGCCGCTTCCAAAGCAGCTTACCTGGCGGTTTTATTACGATCCAACAAAGTAGCTATCGAAAAATATGGAGATCCAAAAATCATGAAAGATTGGTCTATTTGAGAACCCTTTTGGCCAAAATTAAACAGACTTAAAAAATCAAATCCAGAAGCATTTTTCTACTGGTATAAAATACTTGAGTTAAACGGAAAATGACAAAATTAATAGCAACAAAGCATGGTTGGAGTTAGTAATGAATCAGGCTATTAATCACGTCAATAAACGAAATAAAGGAACCCAGAAAATAACAGAGCATTAGGGCCAGTGAGTAATTGGTACATGGTGATTTAATTCAGCCCATTCGACAAAAAGCAAACGCCTGAAATGGTTCCTCCAATGTTTTTCCTGACCTTCCGGAACCAGAAAGGTGATTGTATAATGGCTGCCTTTTGATGCATGGAGTAAAAGGTACTCCATGGTTTCCAGCCAATCTTGTTGATACTCCCTGTTCATCATATTGAATAGTCTGGGTCTGATCACTATTCGATGATTTACCCTGGATATTTCACCTCTGGAAAACCATGTTTGCCCATCGTTGGTGTAGGATTTTGCATTGAAGTAATCCAGTATATATTGCAAACTATCATTGGGTAAGCCTGAAGTATATACTCCATGCCAGATTCTCAGTACTTCAAAATCATAGGTATTGATAAAATTAAAAACCTGTTGAATTGAAAAGTCCGGTTTTGTTTGCAGAATTATTTTTCCAGGCTCAAAATCATATTCGGCCATGGGATCAACTTCATCTTCAAGGCTGCTGCACGAAAACATTACCAGGCCACTCATTACGAAAATCAAAAAACGGCGTATTGAATACATTTTCATTAATTTTAAATGCCAGTTCTTTTTCAGCAAAACCACATTATATTTTCCCTTTATTACCAGCGTTTTACATAGTCGGATCGAGTATTTTTCCTGAAAAGAGTATGGTATTGCTATGTTTTTCACGAATGAAGAAAGTAAAAGGCCGGTTGAAGTTGATCACCTTTGGCGTGGGTTCACCACCAATAGATGTTCGAACGATTTCCACAATGGTTGCTGCTGCTGCCTCTGAGCCTTTTTCATTTACCTCTATAAAGGATTGATGCAATACACGGCTGATGGCCAGGGGCAGCAATTCCTTAAACAATCCCGAGAAATCCGCAGCGGCCGAAAATGCAATGCCCATACCCATGTCTGAAAGAACATCTTTTAGTTCTTCCTTAAACTCGAGCTTGAATTTGGGCAAATACACTTCCGCCGTTGTGGTATCTGTCTGGTTGATGTAGCCTGCGAAACCCTCCAGGCTAAGGGTATTGATGGTTTGATTGATGTCTCTTCCGGCATGTGGCATTAATATGGTCATGGAAAATTGTCCGTTGCCATAGGGTAAATCTGCCAATATAAAATCATTGTGGTTGTAGACATTCATTTTCACCCCTTTGGAGTGCATCATGTCAACTTGCTTCTCTCCCGAAGGTGTAAAAAATGGCTTTTTGGATGTGGCTTTTTCATCAAAGGTATATTTCCAGTCGGCCTTGAAATAAATGGCATTGATCAGATACATAACGGCATCGGGTGGTATGGCATCGAGCATATCCTTGATTTTTCCCCGGGTTTTATCCTCGATCCATCCATTGATCCGGCCAACGGTAGCAGGATCACCAAAATTTGCTGATTTTACTTCTGCATCGTAATACTCTCTTAAAATGGCGGCAAATTCGGCATGGATATTAAGATCCTGCGTATACCAGTTGGAATTGGCAACCTGCAAATCCACTTTTTTGTCGAGTTGCAGTAAAAATTCCACCAGGCCTTTGTAGGCGGCATTGACCTCCTCATCGCTCATATGGGACAAATGCAAGGTCTGCTTCATCGCATCTTTGGTTTCGCCTTTGGCGCCATTGAGTGTCATGGATAGTGCAGCACTTACGCTAAAAGGTGAGATGAATACATTATCTCCGGTATGAAGTTGATTGATGGCGCTCAGCAAATCCATAGAAAAATTATTGGCCGAGCTGATTACCTGCTGTTCAACTGCTGTTATGGTCCGCAGGTTGGGCAGGTTATCGCTTGCATCTGTGTCAATTTTTTCACAGGCGCCCATCCAGAATATCAGAACCATACCCATTAACCCGGTTTTTATCATTTTAAGCCTTTCCATAGTCATTTCTTTTAGGTTTATCAATCCTCTCCTCAAGTATTAACGAAGTCAATCAACCCTAAGACACAGGATTCTGAGAGAAGGTTGTAATGGGTAGAAAATTATTTTAAAAAAAATTCAGAAAGCGGAGAAATGGCTTCTGAGTTGGTAAAAAATTTCACTATAAGAGAAGGCACATATATGTATGGTAAAATCTCTTCGTTTATTTCAATCGATCGATATCCCGGGCAAAGATATTAAAGTCCCAAAAGCTATCTTTAATTACTGAAAGACGAATCTGGAACTCAGCATAAATACTAATTGTATAGCAAACCTGCTGAAAAGGGATGATTTTTAGGAAATAATGGGGATTTGAGTTAATTTTAAATAAAGAAGAGTTTTGATGGATTTACGCACAAAAAAATATACGATGATCGAAAAGATCATGCAGCTTAACGAAAAATCTTTAGAAAAGCTGGAAGCTTCCTTAAACTCTATTTTAGAGGAAGTTAGCATTGAAGAGTACAACAGGGAATTGGATGATGCAAAAACCGCCATTGAAAGTGGTTTATATGTTGAAAATGAAGATGCTATAAAAAAGATTCGCTCGTGGCGAGAAAAATAATATGGGATAGAAAGGCCCTTGAAAATTTCTCTGCTTCGCTGGAATGGATTAGCAAGGAATCGGTTCAACAGGCCGAGCTGGTAGAAAAAGCCATTCTGGACAAGATAGACCAATTACCGGCTCACCCGGAAAAGTACCCATTGGACAAATATAAGATCAATAACGATGGAAGTTACCGGGCTTTTGAATCCCACAGTTTAAGGGTATCGTACAATTATACTGATTTTGAAATTAGTATCTTGAGAATAAGGCACGTGCGACAAAGCCCGAAATCTTACTGATAAGTATGCCACAAAATTTTTTTCCTTCCGAATTCACTTTATGATGATTTAGTCGGTCTATGTCTTTCACTACAAAAAATTATGCCGCCAGTCTTTTTGATGATCCGGCGGCATTTCAATTTTCCCTTTGCTGGATTAATCGCCTTTTGTAGGATCAAGCATTTTCCCTGAAAAGAGTATGGTATTGCTGTGCTTTTCGCGGATGAAAAAAGCAAATGGCCTGTCTGCCCTTAGTCCGGGAGGGATAACCGGCATAGATGTCACCCCTACCTCTATTATGGTGGCAGCTGCGGCTTCAGATCCTTTTTCATTGACCTCAATAAAAGACTGATGCAAGATGCGGCTGATCAGCAATCGCAAATCTTCACGGAAAATGCCCGACAAATCGGCATCATCGGTAAAGGCTATGCCCATACCCAGGCTGCTGAGGGCTTCTACCAGTCCTTTTCTGAATTCCATCTTAAACTTGGGCATATACACTTCCATGGTAGTGGTATCACTTTGGTTGATGTAAAAGCCCAGTTGTTCTCTGGTCATGGTATCGATGATTTCATTGATGTCTTTTCCCTCACGCTGTATCAAAAGGGTCATGGAGAACTGCCCGTTGCCATAGGGGATATCTGCCAGAACAAAATCAGGATGTTGAAACAGTGAAATTTTTGATCCTTTGGCATACATCATATCTACCATCTTTTCTCCTCCAGGTGCATAAAAAGGCGCCTTTTCAGTTCTGGCTTCATCAAAACGGACCTGCCAGTCGGCTTTGAAATAGATGGCATTGATGAGAAACATGACGGCATCAGAAGGAATCTGGTCGAGCATATTTTTTATTTTTCCCCTGGTTTTGGTATCAATCCAGCCATTGATCTTACCCACGGTAGCGGGGTCTCCAAAATCAGAAGGCCTGATTTCTGCATCATAGTATTTGGAGAGTATATCAGAAAAATCGCTGTGGATGGTCAAATCGTTTCGATACCAGCTTGAATTGGCGATTTGCAACTCTACCTTTCGATCGAGGTCAAGAAGAAACTTCACCAGGTCTCGGTAGGCGGCATTCATTTCAGCATCACTCAGGTGCGTGGCATGCAATACGGTTTTTATGGCATCACGGGTTTCTCCCCTGGCGCCGTTGGCGGTCATTGAAAGGGCAGCAGAAACGCTAAAGGGCGAAATGAAAATATTTTCATCCAAATGATCCCGGTTGATTACCTGCAACAAATCCATGGAAAACTCATTGGAGGCTTCGATGACTTGTACCTCGCCGGCGCTGAGGGGGCGCAAGTTGGGTAGATTATCCAGATTGTCGGCCCGGTCACCACAGCCAAATAAGGTAACCGCGATGGCCATAACAGGAGCGAAGATTTTAAACAGATTTTTCATAATTGTATTCACGTTATTTAAAATTTTGGGTTTGATTATAGTAATGTATCTATTGTTTTTAATAAAGATTCAGTCATGAAGAACTAAGAAGGATCCAGCAACTTCCCTGAAAATAGTATGGTATTGCTGTGTTTTTCGCGAATAAAGAAAGCAAACGGACGGTTAATATTTACCACCCTGGGCCGACCCTCTGAACCGCTCGATAATTCAATTATTTCAACAATGGTTGCCGCAGCAGCCTCTGAGCCTTTTTCATTTACCTCTATAAAAGATTGATGCAATACCCGGCTGATGGCCAGGGATAGTTGTTCCTTAAACAATCCCGAGAAATCCGCAGCGGAAGAAAATGCAACGCCCATACCCATGTCTGTAAGAACATCTTTCAGTTCTTCCTTAAACTCGAGCTTGAATTTGGGCAAATACACTTCCGCCGTTGTGGTATCTGTCTGGTTGATGTAGCCTGCGAAATCCTCCAGGCTAAGGGTATTGATGGTTTGATTGATGTCTCTTCCTACATTTGGCATTAATATGGTCATGGAAAATTGTCCGTTGCCATAGGGTAAATCTGCCAGCAAAAAATCCTTGTGATTATATACATTCATTTTCACCCCTTTAGAGTGCATCATGTCAACCTGTTTCTCTCCCGAAGGTGTAAAAAATGGCTTTTTAGATGTGGCCTTTTCATCAAAGGTATATTGCCAGTCGGCTTTGAAATAAATGGCGTTGATCAGGTACATTACTACATCGGGAGGTATTACATCGAGCATATCCCTGATTTTCCCCCGGGTTTTATCTTCAATCCATCCATTGATCCTGCCTACGGTGGCAGGATCGGCGAAATTGGCTGCTTTGACTTCCGCATCGTAATATTCTTTTAAAATAGCCGCAAACTCGGGATGGATAGTAAGATCCTGTCTGTACCAGTTGGAATTGGCAACCTGTAAATCCACTTTTTCATCAAGCTGAAGTAAAAATTCCACCAGTCCTTTGTAAGCCGAATTGACCTCTTCATCGCTCATATGGGACAAGTGCAGGGTCTGCTTCATCGCATCTTTGGTTTCTCCCCGGGCGCCATTGAGGGTCATAGAGAGTGCAGCACTTACGCTAAAAGGTGATATAAATACATTATCCCCGGTATTTTGTTGATTGATGGCGCTCAGCAACTCCATAGAAAAATTATTGGCCGAGCTTATTACCTGCTGTTCAACTGCCGTTATGGTCCGCAGGTTGGGCAGGTTATCGCTTGCATCTGAATCCATACGTTCACAGGCTCCCATCGAAAATAACAGCATTAAGGCGAATATCCCGTTTTGTATGATCTTACGTTTTTCCATGGTCTTCTTCTTTTACGGTTTCCAAAGCCTTCTGCTATGATAATAACGAAGGCATTCAGCGCTAAGACACAGGATATCGAAAGAAGGTTGTAATGGGTAATGAATTTTTTTTAAAAAAGTATATTTTTACGTCATGCATATCAGATGGCATTGGTATACCGCTTATTCAGCGATGGTCTTTATGGGCCTGGGGCTGGTATTGACGCCCTTTTTCTGGTTGATTTGTCAGGTCGATCCCTATCATCGCTGGAATTACAAATTAAATACCCTTTGGGCGCGGTGGTATTATATTTTATCGGGCATTCCGTATAAGATTGACTACGAAGAGTCTCTTAACCCGAAGCAAGCTTATGTTTTTTGTCCGAATCATTTTTCATTTCTGGATATTCCATCAGCTGCCCTGGGGAATATACCTGTTGCTTTTATGGGTAAAAAGTCCCTGGCAAAAATGCCGGTAGTAGGATTTACTTTTAAGCGCTCACATATTTTGGTAGACCGGCGCAGCGCCAGAAGCAAGGCAAATGCGCTTAAACAATCGATGGAACTGCTCGAAAAAGGTATAAGTCTCGTTATTTTTCCCGAGGGGGGCATCGTAAGTAATGCACCCCCGCAAATGGGCACCTTTAAAGATGGTGCTTTTCGGTCGGCCATTGAGAAACAAATTCCCATTGTACCTGTGAGCATATTATATAATTGGATAATTTTACCCGATCAAAAGCCCTTCAGGCTTAATTGGCACGAGGGAAAAATCATATATCACAAACCTATACCTACCGTAGGTTATGGTTTGGATGACATAGAAAGCCTGAAAGATAAAACCTATCAGGTAATACATGCTGAGATGAAAAAAATCGAATATGCAAATAGACAAGGAGACCTTGCGCAAGATTGCGCACCTGGCCAGGCTTGAAATACAGCCGCAAGATGAAGGCCCGATGATCAATGATCTGAACAATATACTCACCTGGGTAGAACAGCTCAATGAAGTAAATACGGAAGGCGTGGAACCCCTTACCAATATGTCTTTGGAAGAAAATGCCTTCAGAGAAGATGAGGTGAAAGACCATATAGTCCGGGAAGATGCCCTGAAAAATGCCCCTGATCAGGATGGCACGTATTTCAGGGTACCCAAATTTCTGGGCAACAGCTCTTCATAACCCCCAATCTTCAATAATCAGGTATGCCAAGTGGATTATTTTTCTGGAACCAGTTTCACAGTCCTTTCAGGTTGTGGTACAAAATAATGCTGGCCATCGGGCTGGCCGCTTTGCTGGTATATCTGATAAGCTGGATTTTTGGCGCCCATTGGGTAATTGACTGGGATCTGCAAACCCTGATAAAACCAGTACAGGTATTGGTTGACCGGGTGAATATAGGGCTGTATGACATCCCGGTTAGGGCCGAAAATTATGTGATCCTTCAAAATTTTGTTGCCGGACCTATTCAAATACCGGTATGGAGCGCCTATGTTTTCTGGGCTTTTTTCTGGTTTGCCCTTATTTGTATACTGGGAATATTGCCATCACTCAGCCGTTTTTGGTTTTTTGCAGGTATCCTGGCATTTACCGGCATATTGGTGACGCTACGACTTGAAAACCTGTTACTTTTTGGCGATCATTCCAAGGCTGCGATGATCATTAGTCTGATAGGCTATTTTTTACCCTCTTATTACTTTCACGCTTTTGGAAAACATGTACATTACCTTTGGCGGGTACTTACTTTTGCATTGATCACTGGAGGATTGTTTTTATTTTTCAGCTGGCAGGCTTCGGTAGTAAAGCCTGTTTACCACCTGATCAGTTACTCGATCTACACGCCACTTATTTTAAGTGTGATTTTTATCTTGATGACTGCCCATGAAATCATGGCGGGCTTTCTCTATCTGGTAAGTTCGGGCAGTACCTTGAAAAGCAAAAACAGTGTAATGCATTTTCTGCTTATTGGGCTTATTTATCTTATCAATATTGTATTGGTGTACCTGTACAATCGCAAGATGATAGATTGGAACCCGGGCATTGTAAGTGCCTTCTGGATTCTGCCGCTATCTGCAATACTAGGCATTTGGGGCTTCAGGCACCGGGAATCTGTCTACAGCGGAATGTTTCCTTTTTTGCCAACCGGCGCCATTTTGTATATGTCACTAGCCATCATTTGCCTGTGCACCACGGCATATGGATTTGCGACATCCAATGATGCATTATTGAGTGTTATTCAGGATGCTGTCATTTACAGTCAGATTGGCTATGGCATTATTTTCATTGTCTATGTTTTAGCCAATTTCTTTCCCTTGCTCATGCAAAATGTGCGGGTCTATAAAGTAGTTTACCAGCCCAAATATATGCCTTTTTTCACTTCACGCTTTGCCAGTATGATCTTTGTCCTCGCACTGGTTTTGCTATCTGACAGAAAGGCCTATTATCACAGTTTTGCTGCCTATTACAACAGCGTTGCCGATCTGTTTCTGTCTATTGAAGATCCGGTAATGGCCGAGGAGTATTATAAGCTGGCCGATATTTACGACCCTAAAGGGCACAGACCCAATTACGCTTTATCCTCCATGGCCCGGTCGATAGGCAATAATACGGCAGAGCTCAATTTTCTCAGTATGGCCGTAGAAAAACGGCCAAGTGCGCAAGCTTATGCAAATATTGGCAGGGCTTTCAGCGATCGGGACAATTTTTTCGATGCCCTTTTTGCCTTGCGTATAGGGGTTGAAAAATTTCCTGATGAAGGCAGGTTGCTCAATAATCTTGGAAACCAGTATGCAGAGAGCAACCTTACCGATTCGGCCTACTATTATCTGACCCGGGCACAGTCATTTCGAAAAAGCCGGGATGCTGCATCCGCCAATATTTATGGACTGCTCAGCATAAAAGACCTTTCCATCAGGCGCGATACCCTGGCGCATTTATTAAAAGAAACAGAATATATAGCAGGACGCAATAACCTGATGGTACTGGCCAGCGGTCTTGAAATACCTGCCGGAGAAGCCGCACATTTGAAATTTGAAGCCAGGCCTGATCAATTGGTATATATTTACAACCTGCTGCTCAACCGGCCCGAACTTGCCGATTCTGTATTTTGGCATAATTTTATTCAATTTTATCAGGAACGCGGGAGCCAATGGTTCAGGGATAATATTGAATTTGCTTCAAGCCTGGCTTCCATATTAAATGGAAACCTGGCACAAGGTTATCTTCAACTTGAACAGAAATTTATACAGGAGCCCGAAAACCGTGCCTACCTGGGCAATCTTACCGGTTGGCTCTTGCTGAAAAATAAAGCTCCTCTACTGGCTGCCAGATATTTCCGCCAATCGGTCGCCCAGGGCGCTGTACAGGCATGGCCGGGTCTGGGATTGGCGCTTGCCGAAGCAGGTATGGCCGATTCTGCCCGTGCTGTATGGCAAAAAGTATTACTATTGCCTGACACCTCGATACATCCTATGGCATTGGAAATGATCCAGGTGTTTGAACATAAAGATGCAAAGACTTTATCTGGCCTGACGGAAAGAGAAATATACAATTACCTGCGATATCGCTGGAAGGAATACGAATCAGAGAAGCTGGAAGCCTTACTGAGCGGATTTGTAAATGAAGAAATAAAAGTGCGGCTCATTATTGACATCGCGGAGTCCCTGCTTTCTGAAGGCCGTATACCAGAGGCGCGTCCGCTCATTGCATTGGCGGGGGAAAGTGATTACCTGCATGGCAGCTTACTCAACCGCTTCCTGGCCTTGGGCATACAGCAGTACATTCTTGAAGATGATGTGGAAAACCTTGCCCGGCTGATACAATCTCTCGAAGGCGATCGGCGTGGCATTGAAGCCTGGTATGAACTGGCGGAGGTTTACCTGAAGTCAAAACAGAAAAGCCCGGGCGGCAGAATACCGGAGTTTGAACATATTGGCTATAAAAACCCGTTTTTTGAACAGGCGGTCCTTTCATCAGTTGCCCATTTACAAATGCATGATAAAGATAAAGCCTATGATGTATTAAGCCAGGCTGTGCGCATCAATGAGTACAGTTTGAGACTTCAAAAGTCTTTTATCTGGTTAAGTGCAGAAATGGGCCTCAGTGCTTATGCAAGGGAAGCCCTTGAAAAACTAAGCACTTTTGCCGATGCCACATTTGTTGAGAGTACCCGTGCCGGAATGGAAGAAATCCTTTTGCAACGGGAAGACGACTGGCAGTGACTCTCAGGGGCTTTCGATCATTTCCAGATAACGGCCCATCCAATATGGCAGCAACCAGAAAACCGGCTCACGTACTCTAGATGGATAACCAGACACCGCATCCCAAGGATTTTTATCCCATCGCACTACCGCACGTATGGAAGGATTTTGCAGGGCACTCACCTGGAGATCTTCCAGAACCGGATGCCTGACCAGTTGAATATCTTCACGTTGCCGGTGATCGATGATCCAATCGACCAAATCCAGTGGTGTATCTTTCAGGAAAGCCACCGAACGATCGAGCTCCCGATGTTTTTTCCGTGTGTAGTTATACAAAAAATTAATCAATGGATTATGGTCGTCTTTTCGGGTTTCAAACCAGTCATCCATATGTTTTGTATAGAACGACAGCAAATCGGGGTCATCTTCACAAAGTATTAAGAGGGGGTAAATATAGGCGGCCAACATTACATCGAAATAGATAAACCATGCGGGATTTTGATGCAGAATACCTGCCATGTTTTCCAGATAGCCTTCTTCCTCAATGAGATGGAGGTAGGCTTTCTGGTATTTTTCATTGCCCGTGATATGAAACGCAAACTTTAGAAAGCCAAGCATTTCCATCGAATTGAGATTGCGATCAGGCAGCCACTCGGGATTACGGTTAAGTTGATCTGGCGACCAAACCGCCCATCGGGTGGGTTTGCCATCAATATCGGTAAGGGTATAGTTGTTATGTATGACGTGATCCATAATATTGCTCACATGTCGCCGTATGAGTTCTTTTTCACTTTCATCGGCTGCCAGCGTGTAATAAAAGAAATAGGCAAACATGTGTCCGCACATCTCATCACTGCTGGTATCTCCTTTCCATCGCCATTTTCCATCGGCGGAGAGTCTCCAGCGCTCTTCAACCGGCTTATAACGCGGCTCCCTGACCCAGGCTTCTGCATGGTCCTTTTCGGTATACACGCGGTTGCGATCGTGCATGTAGGTCCAATCCGGTGGGATGATGGTTCTGGCAAAAAAACCATCGGTACCAGTTACTTCCTGAAGGAGCCTGAGAAAGCGAAAAGCTTTTCCTGCTTTTTCACGGGCATCAGGATCACCGGTGGCGGCAAAGCGAAAGCTCTCCATGGCCAGGTACATCCCCGTATATTCTCCGTCGTTGTCATCATCTTCCGGCACACAGGTACTGATATCACCCGGAACTTCCAGACGGCACTGCCCGGCAATCCAGGGTTCCCGGATGTGCCTGTCCATCGTAGTCTGATAAAAATAATCAGCTTTATCAGCCAATGTCATAGATTGACTTTTTATACAACTGACTCCACCGGCGGTTGCCAGCCAGGCATTTCCATCGGCATCAAAGCTTATGGCGTTGACTTTGTCGTGCATCAGCCACCTGCGACTGAACAGCAGTGAGTGATGACCCTCCTCATAATACCGAACCAGGCCTTTTTCAGTGCCTATCCACATGGTACCTTCGGGCGATTTCCTGACACAGGTCGCATACACCGTTGGCAGACCGTGTTGAGGCCCCAAGCCTTTATCCAGTACCTGATTTTTGAACACATTAACACCCCCCAGGCCGGTTATCCAAAGTTGTCCTTTTGCATCAAAGTCAAGGCCATTGACATAGGCGCTCAGCAGAGAACCTTTTTTATACCAGTGATTGATTTCTCCCTGATGGAGCCTGTACAAACCCACATCGGTGCTGACCCAAATGGCGCCATCATCAGCAATTACCAGGTCGCGAACCGATTGTGCAATAGCATATTCAAGCCGGGTAGTCTCAGTGGCCCCGATCTGCCAGATGCCCTCTGGACCTGCGGCGTAACAGCTTCCGGCATTACAGCGAATTACGGATACCGGGCTTTCAATACCTGATATTTTGATCAGCTGATTGTTGTGATATTGATACAAACCCTGCCAGGTACCCAGCCATATGGTCTCACCCTGGTCATCCCATTCCACAGCATAGGCAGGACCGCTTGCATCCAAACTTTTCCATTCCTCACCGTTGGCAGGTTTAAACCAAATGCCTTCTGCATGGGCGATCCACACCGTTTTATCACCATCTACGGCTATATCTCTCACATTTTTATCTTCTGATGATAGCTTAAGCGGATGCGCCTCATGGTATTCCTGCACAAAAGGGTGGTCAAGGTATGTAGTAATTTTTGAGACTTCCTTTTCAATTGGCTGGCAGGCAGTAAAAAACATTATGAGACCGGCAGTCATTGTAAATATCAGGCACAAATGCGGTAAGAGCTTGGGGTTCATAAAAATATGGAATTTGGATATATATCAAAATACCCAAAATCCACTTTTAAGGCCATTGCGGTTAATCGAAAAGTATATGCAAAATCAATCCTTCTCTGCCATTCCTATTAAAAGCCTTCTGAATTCCTTATCTGAGATTATCTCCTTATCTGACTTAATGCAAATTGTAGTCAGATTTTAAAGGCTCTTTTTAATTCAGAAGTTATCAGGACTTTCTAATTCATTTAATAAATATCTGGCAGTTTTCAGCTCTATTTTACCCTCTTTATTCAGAATTTATAACCAATTGTGAAATTGTTTTCAACTGGTACTGCATTTAATTCAGCAGTCCTGAAGGCCGATGAAAAACTTCTTCGCCAGGTATAGGCAACGTGTACTCTCATTATATCTACGCCAAGTCCGAGGCTGAGACCCCATTCATCAGGCATATGCAAATTACGGAAATCCAGTTGGACCCCTTCTGTTTTACCGGCCATATGATATCGATAATAAGCTCCGGCCATAGGAAAGACACGCACCATTCCAGCACTTTCGTGCACTGCATTCCATTGTAAATGCATAGGAATGGTTAGGGAATGCCTGTAAAACCGGCCATCACTGCTTCGGCTGCCATTGTAATCATATAAGACCTCTGACTGAAGACTGATTTTACGGCTCAGGTGTAACTGACCGAACAATCCGGCATTAAACGCAAAAATTCCTTTCGCTTTAACAAAGTCATCCGGGAACTGATGACGGGCATTGCCCAGAGAGATCAGGGCACCGGAATTGAATTTCTTAGCTCCTGTTTTTTGAAGCTGCTGAAGGGCAGGGACAGGTTTTATTTCAGGCATGTCTGATATTGCACTTACCAGCACATTCATATATTCAGTAACGCGGGCCATTCCCTGATAATCCAGCAGATCGTATTTGTCTTCAGGCTTGTGGTAAGGAGTATGCTTATATCCCGTAAAAACATGTATAGCAGGTATGCCGACTTCTCCAAAAGGCCAGGTATCGGTTCTGGCTTCCACTTCAGCGCTGGTATCCAGAATCTGCATATTCCTGTCATTTGCCAATGATAACGCCATTTTTGGGGCATCTTTTATCAGTCCCATTCCCTTGAGCATCAAGCCCTTGTTTTCATGGTACTTACCCACCATATCCAAACTGAACATGGCTTTTATCTGATCAACAGAAAATTGACTATTATCTTCTACAAAGCGCTTCGCACCCAGCAATCCACTTTCTTCTGCATCGAAGGCGATAAAAATAAGGCTTCTTTTTGTAAGTTGAGGGTTAGCAGCAAAATGACGTGCTATTTCTATCAAGGCTGCAGTACCTGATGCATTGTCATCAGCTCCGCTGTATACTCTTTTCACACCGTCCTTAAATTCAAAACCCAGGTGATCGTAGTGTGCCCCAATCACTATATATTCATTTCTCAAAACCGGATCAACACCTTCTACATACCCAATAACATTGCTTGCCTCCACCGTTACAAGTTGAAACCGAAGGTAAAAATGCTGAAAATAATCAGAGGCGTAAGGGAGCAAACCAGCTTCGGCAAACTGCCTGGCTATATAATCTCTGGCCTTGGTTTTTCCCTGTGTACCTAATCCTCTGCCTTCAAGCGAATCAGAAGCCAGTATGGCGACATGTTGTTGCAGTCGTTCCGCAGGTGGAAGTTGTTGTGTAACTTGTGACTTTGCCGGAATATAGACTAAGAAAAGCAACAGGCATTGCGACAGTCGTAACAAGGGATTTCGCATCTTTTTTTATTTGCAAAAATAGGTGGTATAAAAAAGTGATAAAAGATTAAAATTTTTTATTTGGCGGGATATTCCATAAATGCCTCAATTTTTTCTTTGAGCGGTCTGCCCAGGAACTTTTCCACTGCATAAAAAGACAGGTCAATACCGGCGGCAATGCCTGCCGATGTCATAATTTTGCCTTCATCGCAAAACCGCATTCCTTTCCCGGGTATGGCGCCTTGGGCGAGGGCTTCGACATCATCATACACCAAATGATGGGTGCTGTATTTTTTTCCATCAAGATGTCCCAGGGCGGCAAAGATTCGCGCACCACTGCATACTGACATGCTGCAGTCCGATATTTCGATAATTCGCTGAATGACTTGCATCCATTGCGGATTTGACAAGACTTTTTTACTACCGGTACCCCCGGGTATCACAAATAAATCAATGTTCCCTATTTCTGCGGGTGTACATTCAGGCAGTATTTTGAGGCCGTTGATACTTCGAACAGGTTCCATTGAAAAGGCGATAGCCTTTACCTTTACCACGGGCTTTTCTGAAAATTGAGCTGCCAATGAAAATACCTCATAGGGGCCGGCAAAATCAAGCAGCTCCATATCATCAAAGGCCAGTATGTACACATCGAAATTTTCCATATGTAAAAAAAGGTCGGCTGTTCAGGAGAAATTACAGTAGGATACACTCAAAATCGCCTGGCTTGTTGATTTGTTTTAATATCCTGAATTTACATTATAGATGCATAATTTTCAGCATCAGCCTGCATTTTCTATGCAATAAAAAAATGAGGTCAAAGAACATCTGACCTCATTTTTTATATTCATTTTGGTGCAAAGACTAAATTTCAGTTTTTAGCTGGGCAACCCAATTTTTAACCCTGGTATCTGTTTTGTCAGGTTCATTATCTTCATCTATGGGAAGGCCGATAAAAACACCGTCTATCACTGCTCTGGAAGCATCGAATACGAAGTCATCTGTTGGCACTTTTCCTATAAAGGCAGCTCCGGAATTTTCAATTTTTTCATAAATAATTCCGAGGGCATCAATAAAAGTATCGGGATATCCATCAGCATCGCCACAGCCAAAGAATCCTACTTTTTTCCCTGTGAAATCTACATCGTCAAGAACATCCATAAATGGTTCCCAGTCTTCCTGCAGTTCACCAATTTCCCAGGTAGATGCGCCAAAAAGAAGCACTTCATAGCCCTGCATATCTTCAGCCGTTGCTGAATCAACATTGTACACGTCGGCTTTGTCTGCGCCGAATAGTTCCTGTATCATTTCGGCAATCCTTTCTGTATTGCCTTCTGTGGAACCGTAAAAAATCCCGATTTTTGCCATTGTTATATTCTGGTTTTTAAAATTATTAAATGGCCGCTTAAAAAATGCAGCCTCTAATGGTTTACGTTTTATGCAAATTTACAGATTATCAGGTGCTATCAAAAAGAAATATGTAGTAAAGGCGACATTATTCACGTATCTTTTTGCCGGAAGCCAGTAATTCTCTGGCACTGTCGAGCGCCGAGCTGCTTGGCTGGTCACCACCGATCATTTTGGCAATTTCCATAGCCCTGTCATCATCACTGAGTTTGCGAATTCGGCTCACAGATGTTTTGTTGCTGTCGTCTTTATACACAAAAAAATGATTCTGTCCCCAGGCTGCAATCTGTGGCAAATGGGTAATGGAAATAACCTGATGATACCTGGCTATTCCGGCCATCATTTTTACCATGCGCAGGGCAATTTCACCACTGATGCCGGTGTCGATTTCATCAAAAATAATGGTGGGCATAGCTGTTTTTTCTGCAAGTATGTATTTGATAGCAAACATGAGCCTTGAAAATTCACCCCCTGAAGCAGCATTTTTAAGTTCTTCGGGCTTTATACCCCGGTTGGCGCTGAAAAGAATGCGCAGATCATCTATGCCATAGGGCCCGGGTTGTGTCGTATTTGCAGCCACCTGAATGACCGCATGGGGCATCCCCAGTTCTTTTAAATGATTGCCGAGTTTATCTGACAGCTCATCGAAAATTGATTTTCTCTGTGTGCTCAGTGTTTGTGCGGTCTTATAGAGATCTCTTTTTATCCGTTCAAGCTCTTTTTCTGCCTGTATGAGTTCTTCATCAACATTGAGAACACGTTCTACTTTCAAGGCGAGGTCAGCTTGTATGGCTAGCAACTCAGAAACGGTTTGCACACCGTGCTTTTGCTGTAGTTTGTAGATGAGTCCTAATCTATCCTGAAGAGACTCTGCTCTTTCAGGATCAAATTCTACCCGTATGAATTCATTGTGCAATTCATCACAGACGTCGCGCAATTCGATCCAACAGCTTTCGACCCTGGCCGCCAGTTCGCCAAAGCCGGAAGAAAAATGGGTAAGGGATTCAAGATTCCGGCGTATAGCCTGCAATTGCGGTATAATAGAAAGGTCTTCACTCTCCTGAAGATTCTGAATGGATTCTTCGAGCCTCGACTTTATTTCACCAGCATTTTCTATCAGACGCAACTCCTCTTCAAGCAATTCCTGTTCATCTGCCGCCAGTGCAGCTTTCTGAAGCTCATCGAGTAAAAAATGATGGTAATCGGCTTCTTTCTTTATTTCTGTTGCCTGAAACTGTAAGGTTTCCAGGTTATTTTCAGCTTTTTTATAATCTTTATATAAAAGGCGGTATTCATCAATCAGGTTGCGTGTATTGGCCATCGCATCAATCAATTGAAGCTGAAAACCTGATGAGCCCAGCAGTAAGGTATCGCTTTGTGAGTGAATATCGACCAGCTGAGAGCCAATCTCTTTCATCACATCCAGGGTGACCGGTGTATCATTGATAAAGGCACGTGATTTACCTGCCGGACTTATTTCGCGGCGAAGAATGCATTCACCAGCATAGTCAAGTTCATGCAATTCAAAAAGTGGTTTTAGCTGTTGCAATCCAAGATCAAATATTGCCTCCACTATGCATTTTTCTTCGGAATTAAAAAGCGCTTTGGTATCTGCGCGGTTTCCAAGCAAAAGGCCAATGGCTCCTAACATAATCGATTTCCCTGCGCCGGTTTCTCCGGTGATGGTATTAAAACCTGCATGCGGCTGCATTTCAAGGTCCTTTATCAGGGCGTAATTTTTGATCTTTAAGCTTTTGATCATAAATCAGGTTTGGCTAAGAATGTACTGGAAAATCATGAAAACCCGGAAAGTCCACATTCGGTTCCGGCATAATTGCAAAAATAAAAATCAATTTCCGATTATCGCTCTGTATTTTTCGGTATTTGGCGGATTTACTTCTGATAAAATAGTAAAAGCCTCACGGCGTACCGACATATCGCCTTGTTTAAAAATATTGATGATTTCGTCGGCTTTGGCATCTAAAAATGATATAATGGCAATAGAATTGGGCCTGAGCTTATTTATGCTCCGGATGTTTTTGAGTAAATCGAGCACTTCTTTGCGGGCATCTTCGGGTTTTTCAAGAAAAAGATCTAATCCATGCCTGTGATATCGATATATCCCTTTGCGCAAATCTTCCATTTGATTGTCGAGCAAATTCTGCGTAAGCCAGTATCGGTTGCGGTTGCTGTCGAACTGCTGCCAGCCAGGCATATTTGACGTTTGTGCGAGGTTTACGATTTCAAGGCATTTGTTAAAATAGGGTGTGCCTCCCAATTCAGAAAAGCTATCGTAATCCATTCCCAAAATGGCATAGGCATAAAATGCCAGCATAGAGGTAAGGTTACTTTGAAAAGCATTGTCGGTAAATTCAAGGGGTTGTGATTCTATGTATTCAAATTGCCAGTCGCGGTCGGCAAAATTCAAAATACGGGTATCATAGTTCGTATTATATACCGGCCTTGAGGACTGTACCTGAGCAGTTGCCGTAAAAACACCTATCGATGGCATTTGCTCAATGGTAATTAAAATATTGCAATTGATTTTTTCATTGACCTCGTAATTATCGCTGGTCCATTTTCGCTCGTTTAAAAAGCGGGTAAACTCATTTTCCATGATAGGAAAAATCTGTCTTTCCTGGGTTTGGGCCCTTGTACCATCGACCACTACCCTGCAATTGAGCTCCTGCGCATTGATTTGCAAATTCAGTGAGACAAGCATTAAGGCAGATATGGCGATTACTCTCAACATTATTATAATAATTCAGCTACTGCATTAACGATATCTTTGGCTACTTCTGATTTGCTTTTCAAAGGAAATGTTTCAACGACATCATTTTTACCGATCAGGGTCACCTGATTAGTGTCGGTGCCAAAGCCTGCTCCCGGGGTTTTTAGTGAATTAAGGACTATAAGATCGAAATTTTTTCTCGACTTTTTACTGCGGGCATTTTCCAGCTCATTTTCGGTTTCCAGTGCAAAGCCAATATGTCTTTGATGTGGTTTTTTCTGTTTTCCAAGTTCCATGGCTATATCTGGGGTGGCGATAAGTTCAATTTCCAAATGGCTCCCGGATTTTTTGATTTTTTCGGGTGCAGTTATTGCCGGCCGATAGTCAGCAACCGCTGCCGCCAGCACTGCGATATCTGCCCCGGCATGTTCCTGCAAACAAGCATTATACATTTCTTCTGCACTGTTTACCGAATGCAGTACTATCTTTTGATTCTGGGGTTTAACCTCTACTGGTCCACTCACCAGTATCACTTCAGCGCCTTCACTGGCAAAAGCTTCTGCCAGTGCATAGCCCATTTTACCACTTGAATGATTGCTGATATATCGCACAGGATCGATGCTTTCACGTGTGGGCCCTGCGGTAATCAATACCTTTTTGTTTTCAAAGCGCCGTATGGGAGAAAAAAAATTTGTGATGTGATCCATGATTTCTTCAGGTTCAGCCATACGACCCTCTCCAATGAGACCACTGGCCAGCTCTCCCGTGCCCGAAGGAAGAATATAATGATTTCGTTGTTTCAATTTCCCGATGTTTTCACGGGTACTTTCATGATGGAACATATCTACATCCATGGCTGGTGCCAACATAACCGGACAACGAGCTGAAAGGTAAATCGCTGAAAGCAGGTTGTCGCAAAAACCATTGGCCATTTTAGCCATTGTATGTGCCGAGGCAGGTGCGATAAGAAACAAATCAGCCCAAAGACCAAGATCCACATGGCTGTTCCATTTACCCGATTGTCTGTCAGTCCAAAAACTACTTAGTACAGGCTTATTGCTGAGGGTGGATAAGGTGAGCGGGGTTATAAATTCTTTGGCGGCATCTGTCATTACTATCTGAACTTCAGCGCCACTTTTAACGAGCAAACGGGTAAGCAGGGCTGATTTGTATGCAGCTATGCTACCCGTTACACCTAAAATGATTTTTTTGCCTTGAGGCATCTCAGAAATTATTCAGTCGCATTTTCATCAACCGGATCGCGAAAACGTATTTCACTTTCGAGGAATTCCTCAGTTGCCAGCGTAGCGGGTTTTGGCATACGCTCATAAAACCTTGAAATTTCTATTTGCTCGCGGTTTTCAAAAACTTCTTCGAGATTGTCGACATTGGAGGCAAATTCTGAAAGCTTGTGGCTGAGCTCTTCTTTGATTTTAGAAGAAATCTGACGGGCTCTTTTTGAAATCACCACAATAGATTTATACACATTGCCCGAAGGTTGACCAATTTCTGTTGGGTTGCGGGTGACCAGCGATGAATTTACTGCCATAAGTTTTTATAGATTTGAGAGTGTTTTAGTTACTTTTTCAATATTCACAAGGCTGCTGGTATACATTGTTTCAGCATCTTTCTGAAGCTTGCTTTCAGGATATTTGTCTACGAAGGCATGGTAGTAATCCACGGTCTTCAGGAATCTTTCTTTCTGACGGTAGACCTGGCTCTTTCGGGCCAAATCATATTCAGTTTTAATCCTCAGAAAAGCTACTTCTTCATTCCAGTGAGAGTCTGGAAAATCTCTTTCAAAATTGTCAAAAGCAATCTGTGCAGCAATGTAATAGCCAAGTTCAAAATATTGTCTGGCATTTTCAAAATGCTTTTTTTCAAGCTTGGTTCTCAGATCGTTTATAATTTGTGTTGCTTTATCTTTGTACTCGCTTCTGGGATACTTATTTAAGAAGGTTTGCATGGCTATGGCTGCCTCGGTGGTACTTCCCTGATCCAGGTTATACTTCGGGGATTCCCTGAATAAGGAATAGGCATGCATGTAATAGGCTTCTTCAGCCATTTCACTGCGGTTATAGGTCTCGTAAAAAGTTTTAAAATAATGGGAACTCAGTAAGTACTGCTTTTGATAAAAATGTGCATACGCATAGTAAAACTGCACCTTTTCATTTTCCTGAGTACCTCTTATATAAGGCATTATTTCCTCAAACAGTATAATAGAACGATAATAATCCTGTTTATCGAAATAATTTATGGCGGCATCATATTTTTTACGCCAGTCATTGCTTTTCTGAATCTTCCTGAAGTCACCGCAGGAAGTCATTCCAAGAATCACAAGCAACATTATTCCAACTAATATATTACGTACTCCGGTCATAAGCCTGCAAATATAATATGCTTTCATGGTTATTCAAAAGCTTTAACGTATTCAAGGTGTTAAAATTGGTTAAAGCCAGCCATATATAAATATCTTATTCTACACTCAGTGTTTTAATAACTGTTTCCCCTTCTTCCTCAGAGGGTGGAGCTGCATTCCTTCCATTTTTATATATATCGGGAATAACATCTTCCCGGGAAGGCCGCTCACCATCCCTCCATGTAAATCCCTGCAATCGTGTTTCAGGTTCCTTTATCTCGTGGGGCGGCACAAAAACACCTTCGGGATTGGTATAGAATGAAATGGTATTAACCTGATTGCCTTCAAAGCGGATTTGCATATTGCTGCACAGAATCTTATTCATCCCCATAAGATCATTGGTTCTGTCGTCCAGTACGAAATAAATGCTTTCGCCATTTCCGTTTACATCTACCTTATCAATACTGTTTCGGTGAAAGGTAGCCACCATTTTCCGGCCTTTTACCTGATTGTACTGGCCTGTACTATCCAGCGATACGATAAATGAATTGCTGGAGGTATTGAGCTTATCGATACGGTCTTCTGCCAACTCGACATTGATAGAATCGGCGGTTATCTGCGAGCCTTCGTTCCAAAGTACAGGATCCCTGAAAAAATAAAGAATAGAGTCTGAGACCACATAAGAAAGAGAGTCTGAAATACCCTGTAAATCTACCTTATGGATCTTCACATTGTAATAAGCCAGCAGATATTTACCAGTTTCTTCATTGTCGACCGACATCAGCGTGTCGGCAGTAAGGTACATGGTGTCGAGATCGACAATTTTTTTCATCAGTACGTTCCCGTAAACCTTGGTAATCCCTTCATTTTGCCAGAAACGTGCCTCATCACCATAGATGATGATATTATCAGTTTTACCCAGCATTTCCACGGCTCCATCTGCTTCGTAGTATTTGTATAAATCATCAAAAGAAATCCTGTCTCCTTTAATAATATAGCTTCGGCTATCGATTTCACTGACAAAAAACTCAGAAATTTTACGGTCGGTCTGAAATTCACTTCCGGCTTCTGCCATCAGCACGGTACCATCGTCGGCTACGATGGTACTCGGACTGGTAATCGTTGCGATTTTGGTATTGATATCGTATTTTAAGTCCTCAGATTTGAGAGTATATTCCGGATTGATGAGCACAACGTCTTCTTCAAATGTTACTTCGCGGGTGAGGGTATTATAAAAACCCTTTTTACTGGTAAGCGTATTGACATTATCTATGATTTTGCCCCCGTTAAAATATTTGGCTGAGCGGTTGATCATATCATAGTCGAGAAATTCGGTGCGCAAAACAATGGAATCGTCGCGGTACACTACATTTTCACGTAGTTTGGCCATTCGGTCATTACCTTCATAGGTTAACCTGCGGGAGGTGATTTCTACCGAATCAGCAAGATTCAGGATTCTTACCCTGCCAAAGGCTTCCAGTGCATTGCGGCTCCTGAAAAAGAAAGCACTGTCACAATAAATAATGGTGCCTTTTTGGGTAAATACAACATTATCTATGAGTTTTTGGAAACGCTCACCATCGGGAGCAGTGGCTGCCTTGAGCGTATTGGCACTGTAATCGAGTTTATCGCCCGGAGCTTGTCCATAAAGCAGGACGGGTGCTGTAAACAGCCACAGCATGAGCCATTTGCTTATTGAACACAACCCTTTTTGACGGAAAAAAGAATAAATCTTAGCGAAAAACATGAAAACCCTTTACTTTACAAGTAAAACTGAAGCACAAACTTAACGAAAATACCAAAGCAAAAAATATGCTGGATCTGATAAACATTTTCAAAAAAATTCGAAAATGGAAAATTCACATCGAATTACTGAAAACGATTGAATTGCTTTGAAGAGTGCTGGTCTGATTGATCGAACGTACCGGTTGTATGGGTTAACTGCAGTAATCCAGTGCATCGATTGGATTTTTAAAGGTAAAGCGATAGCCCGTTTGCCGGATAATTTTTTCAGAGGATACACTTTTACCACCAATCTCTTCGTCGGAATAACCTGGTAAATCGTATGCGCCCGATTTTGCGGCAAGGGTATAAAACTCTTTTTTAATGGGATGCTCAGGCGAACAGAGGTTAAAAGTTTCTCCCCAGCATTCTTTTTCAACAAGCCAGTCAATGGCCAGGATGCAATCATCGAGGTGCACAAAATTAACCGGCGATCCACCACCCGTCAATCCGTTTTTGCCGGCAAAAAACCTCCCGGGATGCCGGTTGGGTCCCATTAATCCGGCCAGTCTGAGGATAATGTGTTTTTGGGGATACACTTTTCTCACCAGCTCTTCTGCCTTTATCAGCGCTTTTCCACTGGATTTTTCGGGATTTAAGGTTTGACTTTCCTCCGCAGGAAATTGCCCATCGGCATAGACTGAGGTTGAGCTGGTAAAAACTACCGCACGTGTATGCCTGGCCCAGGTTCGTTGTAATACCATTTCAACTTGCCGGGGGTAGACTGTTTCTATGTCTGCAATGCGAGACGGGGGGAAATTGATGATCATCAGATCAGAAGCGAAAAAATCGGCGATTTCATCCGTTTCATCCTCATCATTAAGATCGATGAGGTATGGAATGATTCCGGCATAGCGCAAAGATTCCACCTTGCCTTTGGTACGTGTTGAACCTTTTACCAGGCAACCTTTATCGAGGTAATGCCTGGCCAGGGGTAACCCCAGCCATCCACAACCTAATATGCTTATGGTTTGCAATTTTTTCATAACATCATATAAAATATTAACCCCTTGCTCCGGCCATTGTTTTACAAGGAGCCTTGAAATGAGAAAACCAAATTGACTGGATTGAAAGCAACTCTTTGTTTTTCACAAGAAACCACCATGAATAAAAAGTTCATCATTAAGGATGAAAAACACAGGGCGGTTCCTTCCAATCCTTGAAATCAAACACTTTTCCGGAAGAAAATAAAAATGCATATTTGCATACTAAGCAATGATTTTTTAAAGTAAACTACCTGAATATGAAAAATTTACTACAATTGGCCATTTTTGCCATAATCTGCACAGCCTGTACTGAAGCTGTACATGACCCCACCCGCCACCCCGATACCCGTGGAAAGGATTGGAAGCCTTTATTTGCCGATGACCTCAGCGATGCCATCAAACCCGATGGCGTCTGGTCGGTAAGTGATGGAATTATTACGGCTTCGGAAGACAAAAACATCTGGTCGGCCAGGGAATATGACAATTTTGTTATCGACCTGGAGTTTATGACCGCCGAAGGCACCAACAGTGGTGTAGTCGTGTATTGCTCTGACATCAGTAACTGGATTCCAAATTCGATAGAGATACAGATTGCAGATGATTTCGCAGAAAAGTGGAGCGAATCCCCTAAAAACTGGCAATGCGGAGCAGCTTTTGGAAGACTTGCACCTACAAAAAGCACTGTAAAACGACCGGGTGAATGGAACCGCTTTTCAATTACCTGCATTGATAAAAATATCTGGGTGGTGTTGAATGATGAACACATCATTGAAATGCATATGGATGACTGGACTTCCGCCACAACCAACCCAGATGGCTCCGAAATACCATCCTGGCTTAATAAGCCCCTGTCGGAGTTGCAAACATCAGGTTACATCGGCTTTCAGGGTAAACATGCAGGGGCGCCGATTTATTTCAGAAATATAAAAGTCAAAGAGCTTTAAAAGGTCTTTTTTTCAACATGCAGAAAGAGCCTGATACGAAGTGATGTTTATTAAAATAACTCAACTAAAACAGGCTCTTTATTATTTTCACACAAAAGTATAGACAAAAAAAATAGCCACTTTGTTGAATTTTACTCCGACCAAGGAATATCATCACCAACGTGGCTTTATAATATTAAAAAATAGTTTAGATTAAAAAATCATTCAGTTTAAAAAGTAATTCAAAGGTAAAGCCACTGGAGCAAACAAAACATGACCTGCGTCATGTTTTTAAAAATTTTTATGAAAAGTTCCAATATACTTGTACAATAAGCCTTCGCATCCTTGCCGCGAGAGAGGAAAGTACATGATATAAGGTGAATTATCTATCACAAAGCCTAATCTTCCAGATGAACTGCAATAATTATTTGGAGCGACGGCTTCATAAATCCATGTATTACTTTCGGGCTCAAATCTGTACAGGAAATTATTCAAATATATGAGCCAGGTAGAGTTTTCATTGTGCATGCCTGTTCTCAATAATAAATGCTCCTGTGCTGTAAAGGGATTGTCACCAACGAAAACCCAGGTGTCCTGATCTGACATGTATTGGTATGTTTTACCAGCCAATAGGGTATATGCCTTATCTTTTAATGAAAATGTATAGAAACTGGATTTCTGCAGTTGATGAGGAAAGTCTCTAAGTCTATCAAAATGTTCATTCACCTGGTCATAACGATACAACTCACTTTCATCAGTCAAAATATACCATTGATTATGTAGTTTAAAACTACTTATGCTATAAAAATAAAAAGGAAGTGGCTCCATTTCTTTCCACAGATTTAAAGAAAAGTTGTACGTCCACCATTCATTGGTTTGTTCTTTCTCATTCATCTCTGGCCCACCCATTTTGATGACTTTATCACCGGCAACGAAAGCATGACCTCCCTTATGTTTTTGACCTGGATAAGATGATACCGGGGACCAATAATTCCAGTCAAAACGATACATATAAAGAAGCTTGTGATGTAAATCCAAAAAATATAGTTGCTCATCTCTTTTAAATGAAATATACTGATACGACTCATAATAAAAGGGGTATCCGGGAAAAATCTGCCAGGGCGATTTAAAGGTAAGATCCTTTTCCCAGGTTACATCTTTTCTGCCGTTTACGATCCTTATCTTTGCCTGATGATAATCCGCACTAAACATAAAATTTTCCGCTACAGGTATTTCAACTTCTATTTCAGTATCTGAAATGCTAAGAGTAGTGGTTTTGACATTGGCAAGGTAAATTTCTGTATTTTGGTACAGACAAGATCTGAAGTCTCCGGTAAGGGTAAACTTTTGCCCGTATTGAAGTACGCTATCAGATATACTTAAAATCTTTGGGTAGTAGATATAAAATGTGCTATCTGCAAATATCTTTTTTCCAGCGGCATATAAACCCAATTCAACATCACCTGTAAAAACGGTCTCCATAATCTTAAACACTAATGTGTCTGATGATGCATACTCAGGCGACATATATGCATTTTCAATATTTAACTGTATGTAATGAGCCATATGACCGAAATTACTCCCAATCACATGTATCAGGGTACCATCGGCACCTTCTTTGGGGAAAAAATCATGGATAATAACCGGTGTAGAACCATTACTGATAAATTCGATTTCCAGACCATAAAAATGATAATTAATAGTTTTTACAAAAGCCTTAACTATATATCTGCCTCCTGCAAGCAGGTCGGTAGTTAATCTGTACTTAAATGTTGAATCGGTATCTAAATATGCAGTCCGCATCTGAATAGAATAGTCTTCATTGAAGTAGTAGTGAACATCAAAGCCATATGCTTCAATTATATCGGGATCAATACTTCCAAATTTAGCATTAAAGGTTATGCCATTACCATCGTTATCTGTAGGCATTATTGTTTCAACAAATGGGGGCAATTTTACCTTTTCCTCAAAATCAGGCTGCTCAACATCTTTATCACAAGATGTTATTGTTAGCAGGGAGGCCAGAAAATAGTATTGGAATATATATTTTTCAAAAAATCGCATCAAGTATCTGGTAAAAAACTACCGTAAATATACCAAATATAATTGTTAGCTAAATACATAAAATTGAGATTATATGATACAAATGTAGACTTTCTCAGCAAAGTGAATCAAAAACAATCCGGCACAAATTCCACCAATTATCAATCAAAACATGGTAAATATTGGTTATACATTTTGATCCATAAAACAGAAATATGATCGCCGACCGAATTACTGCCCAGGGCAATCCATGGAATTTTGACAACAGCTACCTGCAATTGCCGGAAAAGATGTACAGTAAGCTCAATCCTGTGCCGGTAAAAGCGCCCAGTCTTATACTATTCAACCATACACTGGCCGAAGAAATAGGCCTGGATGTAAAAGGCTACGACTGGCAAAAGCTGGCAGCCTGTTTTTCAGGAAATGAGATCCCAGGTGGTGCCGACCCCCTGGCACAAGCCTATGCTGGTCATCAGTTTGGTCACTTTACCATGCTGGGTGATGGACGGGCCATTCTGTTGGGCGAACACCTCACGCCCGATGGCAAGCGGATTGATATACAGCTTAAAGGCTCAGGTCGCACTCCCTATTCCAGAAGAGGCGATGGAAGAGCTACCCTCTATTCGATGCTGAGGGAATACCTCATCAGTGAAGCCATGCATTATCTGGGAATACCCAGCTCCAGAAGCCTGGCGGTGGTAAGCACCGGTGAGCCGGTATACCGTGAACGGATACACAAGGGTGCCATACTCACCCGCCTGGCAGGCAGTCACATCAGGGTGGGAACTTTTGAGTATACCCGTAACTTTCTGGGGGATGAGGAACTGGAAAAATTAGTAGACTATAGCCTGGAAAGACACTATCCCGATGACTTGCAGAAAAAAAATAAAGCACTTGCCCTCCTCGATGTACTGGTGCACCGGCAGGCAAGATTGATCAGTGAGTGGATGCGCGTGGGTTTCATACACGGCGTGATGAATACCGATAATATGGGGATCGCGGCCGAAACTTTCGATTATGGGCCCTGTGCTTTTATGAATGCCTACAATCCCGCAACCGTATTCAGCTCCATAGATACCGAAGGCAGATATGCATACGGCAACCAACCCTATATCGCCCACTGGAACCTGGGTAGCCTGGCCGGCGCCTTGTTGCCCCTCATCCATCCAGAACAGGAAAAAGCAATAGAAATGGCCAAAGAAGTGTTAAATGAATTCCCTGCCATTTATCAGCAATATTGGAAAGAAATGATGCGCAATAAGCTGGGCCTTACGCGAGAAATGGAAGGTGACCTGAACATGATGGAAGACCTGCTGGTCTGGATGCATAAAAACAAAGCCGATTATACCCTTACATTCTACCGGCTATCTCATGATAAATTACAGGAAGACCCTGCATATCTGGAAGAAGGCTTTATACATTGGTTAACTCAATGGAAAGAAAGAATCAATGCAGAAGATGGTACACTTGATGATGCCCGGGCAATCATGAAAAAAGCCAACCCGGTACACATTCCGAGAAACCACAAAGTTGAGGAAGTGCTGCTGAAAGCTGCCGATCACCAGCAATTTGAACCTCTGGAAACCATGCTGGAACTGGTGAAATCGCCCTATGAAGAGCGCCCTGAATATGAACCCTTTAAATACGGGCCCGAACAAGGAGATGGCAATTACCGCACTTTCTGTGGCACCTGAATCTTCAATTGCACTTTATGCATGGATTATTTGTGAATCAAGCTCTTCATCCAAAGAATCTTCCGCCAGAAATGACTGGAAAGTAATAATATTCCTGAAAAACAATCTGATATAGACATGGCAATCCTGCTGATACCAGTATCAGTATGATGGAAGGTTGTGGGACAGGTATGGTCTGATGTAGCCATATTGCAATGCAAATCATATTCTGTAAAATTTGTGCAGATGCACGTGTGCTGTTGGTATTTGAGATGCCTGCAGCTAACGATGGAGGCAGACGTGCGCATGGCAAGGGGTATGTTTAATGATCTGCACATCGTAATGTACAGATCAAATAATTGACGACAGCATGCAATAAATTTCATGAATATTGATAGATTTGTTTTTAAATATCATGAAAATTAAAAGTTAAATTTTCAAATATCATGTATTTAAGGTGTCAAAACTTTGAGAGCGCTCAGCAGGAAAGCCTTTTTCTCTGGGGTGCAAGGCAGACAGGTAAAAGTACGCTCCTGGCTGGCAAATATCAGCATCACAGGATTATTGACTTATTGATGTCTGATGTTTTTGAAAGATACCGAAGAAATCCCTCTTTGTTGAGAGAGGAATTAATATCTTATGAAGGGAATTATCCGATAATCATAGATGAGATTCAGAAAATCCCTGACTTACTTAACGAAGTTCACTGGCTTATCGTTAACCAGGGTACTCGCTTTATACTCAGTGGATCAAGTCCGCGAAAAATTTTAAGGTCTGGCACCAATTTACTGGGAGGCAGGGCACTACGCTATGAATTATACCCTTTAATAAAAAAAGAAATACCGGATTTTGATCTTTTAAGGGCTTTAAATCACGGACTTTTGCCCCGCCATTATTTGTCAGATCATCCGCAGAAACTTCTTTCTGCATATCTTGGCAGTTATCTTCAGGACGAAATAATTGCTGAGGCAAAAATCAGAAATATTCCGTCATTTACTCATTTTTTAGAAGTAGCTGCTTTTTCAAATGGTGAAATGGTTAATTATTCAAACATTGCGACAGATTGTGGTGTGAGTGCTCCGACTATAAAAGAATATTTTCAAATATTGGAAGACTCACTTTTAGGCCGCTTTTTGCCTTCTTTTCAAAAAAAGCCCAAACGAAGGGTAATTCAGTCGCCTCGTTTTTACTATTTTGATGTTGGGGTTGCCAACTACCTCTTAAAGCGTCAATTAATACAAGCAGCTAGTGAATCATTTGGTAAAGCTTTTGAGCATTATATCTATCATGAACTATATGCGCATAGGCATTATTCTCAAAAAGATTATTCTCTTTCTTATTGGCGTACAACTTCAGGCCTTGAGGTTGACTTTATCCTCGGTGATCATGAAGTGGCCATAGAAGTGAAAGCAACACAAATGGCACAGGAGAGACATTTGAAAGGTTTAAAAAAATTTACTGAAGAGTATACTGTTAATAAACTTATATTGGTTAGCAATGATCCGATTCAACGCAAAATCGGCAATGTAGATATTCTGCCCTGGAATATATTTCTCGAAAAACTTTGGGCTGATGAGATAATATAAAGATTTATTCAAAGTGATTCTTTTCGAGCCTTTGCTGGTGCATGTACTCTGCAACTATTATTTGCAGTTCATGTGTGATATTTGAAAAACTTCAGATGGTAATGGAAATGATACATGACTGAAATCGAATAAAACAAACTACGACCCTTTAGGTGTCGGTTTCACATATTGTTCCAATCTGCTATAGACATGGGAATCCTGTTGATACCAGTATCAGTATGATGGAAAGCTGAGGGAAAGATCAGATTAGCCATTTTGCAATGCAAAACATATCCTGCAAAAATGGTTGCATAATGGTATATCAATTAAGATTAGCCCTTATGTCCCGAGTCAAACAAGAGCTCTATACTTTACATTAGTTGAGTGTAATTTGCATAAGTTACCAATTTTTGGTACTTTTGAAAAAATATTTGAATTATGAGTAAAAATACTTCTATATCACTCGGAAATTATTTTGACCAATTCGTAAGCAGCCAAGTTTCTGCCGGACGATATAAGAACGTAAGTGAAGTTATTCGTGCAGGGCTTCGACTTTTGGAAAATG
>JAFIEV010000069.1 GCA_020832305.1 Cyclobacteriaceae bacterium
CCCATTACCAATAAAATGTTGACCAGCTCCGGGCTTTTTGTTGAAGTGGATTACAAATCCCGAACAGTGCCTGTTATGATTATTTTTGGTAAAAGAACAGCTTCTGTTTCCGGTCCTCGTTGCAAACGAGGACCATTGGCGCAAATGTTGGTTGAGGAGCTGGGATGTGTATGTCAGATCAGGGTGGTATCATGCATTTATGTATGGGATACATCTTTACCCACGAGAATATCGCCCTTGTTTATAACGAGGGCGTAGATGCATGATTATTCCGGTAAATGAATGGCTGCCGTTGCCAGTCCTCGTCTCAGATTGAGGTGAAACCGAAATCCCAAAAAACATAGCGTTCGGGATTCATCTTTACCCACCCCGAAATCGGGATTCCGGCATGGCCTCCGCCCCGAGAGTCGGGGTTTCGTCAAAGACTCAATTTACCAAGGAAGCCGGAGAGGATGATAAGCATTTATGTCTGGTGGTGGTTGGGTTTGAAATCAGGCCTACCTAAAAAACGATTGCCAGGTAATGCCAAATTTAAAAATCAATATTCAGTTCTTTACAATAGCCATATCCAATTTCAAACAGTTCGTCGGCATGGGTAGTATCGAGTATGTCATATTTTGCCAGAGCCGGGGGCTCAATAAATACATCACAGATCTCCTTCTTTTTATGACTTTGATTATTAACACTCAATTGAAAAGTACGTGCCGCCACTCTTAATATATTATCCATTTTGCTGATTTCCTGAACCGGACTAATACTTACCGCTATAATTTTTTCACAAATATCTTCTAAAGGAGTAATTGGCAGGTTATCCAACAGCCCGCCATCTACAAAAGGAGAATCTTCAATGATTACTGGTGAAAATAAAACCGGAATAGAAACCGATGCCATAACTGATTTTATCAAAGAACCTGAATTTCGATATTCCACCTTTCCAGTGTATAAATTCGAAACCGCGGTAAAAAATGGCAACTGTAAATCATCGAAATCGTCAGATTGTATATGTTTTTTCAACATATCTTCAAGATTTTCGAGGCTTAATAAACCATTTACAGGCATAATTACTTTGGTGTAATCCGTAAATTTATGGTCTTTCATTATCTTCATAACTTCCTCAGGACCCAGTCCTTCAGCAATAAAAACACCAGCCAGGGCTCCAGCGCTTACACCTGATATCACATCAGGTTTAATGCCTTTTTCCTCCAATGCTTTTAATACACCAAGATGTGCAAAACCTCTGGCGCCCCCGCCTCCAAGGACAATTCCAGTCTTGTATTTTTTTGTCATATTCGAATTTGTGATAATGCTAAATTATTAAACATTTTCTATGAATTCACCGGCCTCAAGGCTAAATTTATCGAAAAACCACAGGTAAGATATATGTACAAGCATCAAAATTTTATTTCCCGCTTTCTTTTATCCCTTATTTTTATCGCGGCTATGGCCTGTTCAACTTCAGAAACTGATAAAAGTAATGAGGGTCAGGATTTTACTTCCGAATTTCAGGTTAGAAAGCAAATGGCCATACACCGTCTTACCGGCACGGCCATTCAGCCTGTTTTCAGCGATGCATTTATTCTGGCAGATGTTGATCTCAATCCGGATAACCCAAGACGTTTTTACAATTTTTCAGGGGATTTATCCGGAAGGTATGTTGAGGCCATAGCTGCCTTGCAGGACGAAAAGCACGAAAGCAGGCTTCACAGGCTCGTAGAAGAGATTTTGCAAAATCAAAAGACCGATGGCAGGTTTGGCGATGATCAGCTCAGATATATAGCCGAAGAAATTGACGGGGAACATATGGCCCTGCTGTGGGGCAACGGTCGTATGCTGGTGGGCTTACTTACCTATTACCAATACTATGGAGGAGATGAAGTACTGAAAGCCGCCCAAAAACTGGGTGACTTTTTTATTACCACCTACAATGCCAGCGCCCAACCGGCCTTGAGGGAAAAACTCCGTGGCTATGGAGCCAAGGGCATCATTTGTTTTACCCAGTATATTGAAGGCCTCGTGATGCTTTCCGAAGCTTCCGGTGAAGATACCTATGCCCGCTATGCAGAAAATACATATCAGATTTTACCCGAAAGGGGCATACAACATACCCATGGCTATTTGTCCACCTTAAGGGGGGTTCTTATGCTCTACAGCTACTTCAATGAACCCAGACATCTGCAATTTGTGGAAAATGCCATGAATGATCTGCTGGCATCGGATGATTATACCAGCTTTTTCAGCGTAAGGGAATATTTTGGAAAAGGATATGGCGGCGATCGCGATGAAGGCTGCAGCACAGCCGATTTTATGCTGCTCTGTTTTGAATTATATCAACATACCGGCAGAAAACACTTTTTGAATGCCGGAGAAAAAGCCCTATACAATGCTTTCTATTTCAACCAGTATCCCAGCGGAGATTTCGGACACCACGACCTCAGTCCCATTGGAAGCAAAGCAACTCACAGTATGGCAGCCTGGTGGTGTTGTACCATGCACGGCTTGCGTGCTATGCAAAAGCTCGTTCAAAAGCATATGGTCCGTACGCAAGCCAATCGAAAGTACCTGGAATTGTTTTTGGAAGATACCTATGATGACAACGCTCTTTCTGTCAAGGTTCAATCTGCATCCAACCCTGATAATACGCAACATTACAGCATTGATATCCTGAATGCAGAAGCCGGACTGGAGTTGTTTATCCGCATACCGGACTGGAGTAAATCTACCTTGTTGCGAAAGAGAGGACAAGCTATAGAATCAACTCCGGACAATGGTTATATTGCCATAGGAGAGGTGAAAAATGGGGACAGGATCAACCTGATTATGGAGCTGGAGAGATACTATGCCGGGGCAGACAAAGCACTGCGTAATGAACATAGCCTTGATAAGCTGCCGCTGAGGGCAATGTTTATGAAAGGACCTCGGATAATGGGCGTTGATGCCGCCATAGATCCACAGTTTAATGCAGAGCCCAGCAATCACCTGGTCTTGTTTCCGGACATGGAAGGACCAGACCCTTCAAAATTTAATCCGAAGAGATCATTTATGCCCGGTTATTATACCACAGCCTCTTACATCCCCGGGGGCTATCCGGCCTATCTGCAAACCGTTTTCAGACCTATTTCTGAGCTTACCTTTGACAGGAGGGATCATATGATCATGCGAATGGATTTTACGAATGAAGAAAACGCGCGGTCCAGAATTTCAGCATCGGTACTTTCACCCTGGATGCCCGATTAGTCCTATCCGCAAAAATCCGAGTATTGTTTTACACAGACGTTTATTGTATTCCTAATTAAAAATCCTGGCATTATGTGGCATGTCAATCTCATCTCTAAGGCCTTTTTATTCGTTGTTTTTTATTGCGTATTGCTTTCAGATGTAAGGTCTCAGTCGCGAACCGATCTGGGGATTCCTGATATTCCGGGTTATAAAACCATCAAAGGCGATTTTCATATGCACACTGTTTTTTCCGATGGTAAGGTATGGCCTACCACCCGGGTGGAGGAAGCCTGGCGGGAAGGATTGGATGTTATAGCCATTACCGACCATATAGAATACCGTCCCTTTATTAAGGAGGGCGACCATAACATAGCCTATGACCTTGCCAAACCTACGGCTGACCGGCTGGGTATTATGCTGATAAAGGGAAGTGAAATAACCCGCAGGGAGATGCCACCGGGCCATTTGAATGCCATTTTTCTCACAGATGCCAATGAATTGGAGAAAGACGACTGGAGGGATGCCCTGCGTGCAGCCCGCGATCAGGGTGCATTTATTTTCTGGAATCATCCGGGTTGGTCAAGACAGCAAAAAGATACCACCCTATGGTGGGATGAACATAGCTGGATGCTGGAGAATAATCTCATGCACGGCATTGAAGTGGCCAGCGGACTCGATCAAGCATACTATCCGGAAGCACATATATGGGCGCTTGAAAAAGGTCTGACCATGATGGGTACCACCGATATTCATAATCCCATTGGCATGGACTACAATTTTGCGATGGGCGAAAAGCGGGCGATGACACTCATTTTTGCCAAAGAATTTACTGAAAGCGCTTTAAGAGATGCTTTATTCGCCAAAAGGACCGTCGCCTGTTACCAGGATAATTTTTACGGAAACCAGGAATACCTGGAAGCCCTTTTTAAGGCATCCCTGCAAATACAGGAAGTGCACAAGAGAGGTAATCGTTTTTCAGTAAAGGTTTACAATCCTACCAGCATACCTATAAAAATATTGAAAGCCCCCGGAAATGAGGACAAAGACTTTTTTCGCTGGCTTACCATTGCCCCACGGGCTTATGATAACTTTACCATTGTAGCGCCTGAAGGGGCGACGGATGATTTTGTTGATGTAAAATGGATTATTGAAAATTATAAAGTAAGTCCCGGCAAAAGCCTGCCGGTCATTATGCGACTGGAAGCTAAACCCTGAGCATCAGAATAAAATCATTGCCTTCACACACACACAAATGCCGGTAAACGTCGCCAGGCAACGGGCTGGTCTGTTCTATATGGATTTTGCGCTCCAGATGCGCTGTGCTGTTGTGATTTCTTCGGCCTGCGCTTCTTTTTGCAATAGAAAAACTTTTTGGCAAGGTGCTACGGGCTCTGAATCCCGTTTCGCTCAGGGCACAAGCTGCGAGTTAACTACCATTACATCTAAAAATTTCTTAAAAAAATCTTGATTTCAAAGATCAGTCTGCTTTTATTTGAGCAATATTATTACTCATTATATAAGCCACGGTCATCCTGTTGAAAGCCAAAAATGGGACTGACGTGGCGGAGCTTTAAAGAGGGCACAGTAAAATTGTCCGAAAATCGCCCAAAAATCAAAATTTCAGAGATTAGTCCGTCCAGCATTTAATTCGTTATTATTCGCGGGTTATTGAAAATATTTGTTTAGCAAGGTCATTTTGGATCTTAGATAGTCTGAATTTCTGAACCAAACCCCTCCGCGTCGTGGCACCGTGGCGAGAGATAAAATAAAAAAGCCTTTTCAAAGAATCGGTCAGATTTTACTACAATATGAAATTATTCGGTTTGAATCCAAAACAGATCAATGAATGAATAACAGAAATTTAATTCGATTTGACTGGGCAATCAAAAGATTATTAAGGAATAAAGCCGATTACTCGATTCTTGAAGGATTCTTGTCTGAATTACTTAAAGATGATATTACCATTCAGTCTATCCTGGAGAGCGAGGGAAACCAAAAGATATATTCAGACAAGTTTAACAGGCTCGATATGTTGGTTAAAAACTCTAAGGACGAGCTTGTGGTAATAGAAATACAAAATGAAAATGAATATGATTACTTCCACCGGATGGCTTACGGCACCGCCAAGGTAATTTCTGAATATATTTCTGTCGGAGAACCCTATAAAAACATAAAAAAAGTTTTCTCAATCAACATTGTTTACTTCGATTTAGGACAAGGGGAAGATTACATATATCACGGCAAAACCGATTTTGTTGGTGTACATATCTCAGATAAGCTAAAGCTTTCGGCAAAACAAACAGAACTGCTGGGAGGAAAGACAGATCCCTTTCAGGTTTTCTCGGAATATTATATCATTAAGGTGAACAATTTTGATGATATCGCAAAAGACCCATTGGATCAATGGATTTATTATTTCAAAAACAATGAAATAAGAGACGATTTCAATGCCAAAGGTATCGGTAAAGCAAAGGAGCTGTGGCGTGTAGACAATTTACCTGAAGGTGAAAGAGAAAGCTACTTAAAGCACATTGAAAACCTGCACTACAGCGCCAGTATGTCCTGGGCCCTAAAAGTAGATGCAGAGGATAGAGTGAAAAAAGAAAAAGCCATAGAGATTGCCAGGATTTCAAAAAACAAAGGTGTAGACCTGGAGATCATCATTCAATCTACCGGTCTGTCCGCGGCGGAAATCAATGCCCTATGGTTGTGCACTTATACAAGCCGGCGAAGAAAAAACAAAAAATGCATTTTACGATAGGCAAAAAATAACTAAATTGCCTAACACATAATGCAAAAATGGAAAGACTAAGAAGCTGGTTTTACAGTGCTGTACAAAGAACCAATACCACTTTCAAACGGTATCTATGGAATGAGATCAGATGGGAAAACCGACTTATAATTCTCCTTGGAGCGCGGGGAGTCGGTAAAACCACCCTACTACTACAATACATTAAATTACAATTACCCATCAATCAGCAAACTCTTTATGTGAGTTTAGACGACATTTACTTTAGTAACCATACACTGGTTGATTTTGCAGTGGAGTTTGTTCGGGAAGGTGGAAAGTATTTAATTTTAGATGAAGCTCAAAAATATCAGAATTGGTCAAGAGAAGTAAAAAACATTTATGATAACTTTCCTGATTTAAAACTAATAGTTAGCGGCTCTTCAACTATTGAATTACTAAGATCAGAAGGAGATTTAAGCAGGAGAGCCCTATATTACAAACTCAATGGATTATCATTCAGAGAATACTTGAATTTCGAGCTCAACCAAAACGCAGCATCATATACATTACAAGAAATCCTGTCTAATGGCTTACAAATTAGTTTGGAGCTGACAAATCAAATAAGTATTCATCCGCACTTTAGTAATTATTTACATGCAGGTTTTTATCCATTTTATAAAGAGGATAAAGCTATGTATCATAAGCGCTTACAACAGGTAATAAATACAGTAATGGATGTTGACCTGGTAGATAGTTTTCAAATAGATGTTGGAGCCACCCATAAAGTAAAAAAATTGATGGCTGAAATAGCCTCATTAGTCCCTTTTAAACCAAATATAAAAAAGTTAAGTGAGCAATTGGGCATTAGTCGCGACACCTTGATTAAGTACCTGCAATTGATGGATAGAGCAGATTTACTGCGCCTTATTTATAGCAGAACAAAGGGCATTAGCGCGTTGAATAAACCTGAAAAAATATTTTTAAATAATCCAAATTTGGCTTACGCTTTAAGTGATGATGTTAACAAAGGGAGTTTGAGAGAGACCTTTTTCGTATCTCAACTTTCGACGCGACATAAAGTGCGTTATGCTGAAGCAGGAGATTTTATGATTGATGACCAATGGACATTTGAGGTGGGTGGAAAAGGAAAGACCGGCAAACAAATAGCGGGCTTAGAAAATGCGAAAATAGCAGCAGATGATATTGATATTGTACAAGGCAATAAAATTCCGCTATGGATATTCGGATTTTTATACTAAAACCATTAAATAAAAATAAAAAAGCCTCTCGCAACGACGCAAAGATCGCAACGTGAGAAAAGGATACAGCAATCAGATTTCTTAAAACAGCTGCGTGAGGCCTTTAAAAAAATCAAACAAAGCTGCAATTATCTAAAGAAATTGAATTTCTGAACCAAACCCCTCCGCGTCGTGGCGCCAAGAGATAAAAATAAAAAAGCCTCTCGCAACGAGGGAATTTATAAAACACTGGAATTGACTATATTCTACAGAATATATTAAGAAATGAATTCATCTGAAATCATATCAAAGCTAAGAGTAATTAAACAAGAGTTAAAAGAAACCTATTCTATAGAAAGCATGGCTGTGTTTGGCTCTTATGCAAAAAACTCAGCGACGACCGACTCAGATGTTGATATTTTAGTCACTTTTAAAAAGCCAATTGGTTGGTCCTTTTTTGATTTAAAAGAAGAATTGGAAATAAGATTAGGCAAAAAAATAGATTTGGTAACCCCTAACGCACTTAAAAGCCTTATTAAAGATGCCATTTTAAAGGAGGCAATCGATATATGAAAGAAAGGCCAGTTTTATTGTATTTGCTTGATATGCAAAATGCTATTCAACGAATATTGGCCTATACAGAAAATCTGACTTACGAACAGTTTTGCAATAATTTTATGGTGGTAGATGCAGTGATCAGAAACTTTGAGGTTTTGGGTGAAGCTGCAAAACATATTCCAAAAAACGTTAAGGACTTCAATACGGACGTGCCTTGGAAAAACATGTATGCAATGCGAAATATTGTCATTCATCAATATTTTGGTATAGATCATGAACTGATATGGGATATTATTCAAAATCATTTATCCCAAAACTTAACTGACCTCAACACCCTTATTAATGTCTTAAAGAATGAAAAATAAGAGGTACTAATATTCGAAAAACCTTATAACACCTGTAATTAAGATTCTATAGCTTTTTTTATTTTAAGTGATACACAAAAATATTCCATTAGAAAACCGATTAAAAAGGCATACTCCTTTTCATTTGCATGAATTTACCTTAGATGCATTTGAAAAGAACGGAGTTCGAAACGACTATGAGCTTGCAGATCACACTTTTTACATATGTTCGACGTACCTTCCCAAAATATTTGACCCTATTCTTCGCCCGATTATGAAAAAGACGAATTCCGGTATGCAGCTTTGTGTTTGGTTAAGGAAAACGAAATAGCATGAGCACAGCCATTAAAGTAGAATCCCTCTCCAAAAAATTCACCATTGGTCATAAGAAAAGTGGTGATCTCCGCCATGCCATTGGAGATAAAATACGTGGGTTGTTTAAACCCGATGCCACGGAAAAGGAAGAATTCTGGGCATTGAAGGACCTCAATTTTGAAATCAAGCATGGTGAGGCAGTTGGGATCATTGGCCGAAATGGAGCGGGTAAAAGCACCCTTCTCAAAATCCTCAGCCGAATTACTGAACCCACCAAAGGTCGTTTTGAAATTAACGGAAGGGTATCTTCCCTGTTAGAAGTAGGTACAGGTTTTCACCCTGAACTGAGTGGGAGGGAAAATATCTACCTAAACGGCACAATACTTGGTATGCGTAAAGCAGAAATTAAAGCCAAATTCGATGAAATCTTGGCTTTTAGTGGGGTAGAAAAATTTATTGACACACCTGTAAAGCACTACAGCAGTGGAATGAAAGTGAGGCTGGCATTTAGTGTTGCGGCACATTTAGAACCAGAGATACTAATTATTGATGAAGTGCTGGCTGTAGGTGATGCAGAATTTCAGAAAAGGTGCCTGGGTAAAATGGAGGATGTAGCAGGTGAAGGTAGGACAGTGATTTTTGTAAGTCATAATTTAAAGGCAATAGAGATTATTTGTGAAAAAGGTTTATATTTAAAAAGCGGAATTTGTCAAGGCATTGGGGAAATAGAAGAAATTCTTTGTGAGTATAGAATAGATACCGAAGACAAATTAAATGTAAATGATGATGGTAAATATTTATTTGAAATTAAGAATAAATGGATTACTTTGAATGAAGTAATATTAAAATCTAATGATATTAAAACATCCAAAATCGAACAAGGAAGTACCTTTACTTTAGGGCTTAAAATTGTTAAGCACAAAGACTTGAAATTAAAAATTGGTTTTATTATCAAAGAGCTGAATCAGAATCCAATAATTGGCATTAACAACTTAAATATTAAAAATATTTATAATTCTGAAGATGGTAATTATTATTATTTTGAAATAATAAATTTCCCGATATATAAAACTGGTTTATACATAATAGATGTATACATCGGCGATACTTCTGAGGATTTTATAATTATTGAAGATCAAGTTTCATTCGAAGTAATAGAAAATACTAAGTTATTAAATCCGGTAAAACTCCAGAATAACCTTAACTTAATTCATGTTCCTAACATAAATTTTAAAAATCCTAATGTTTGAATATCCTGAGGAAGTATATAATAAAAGGTCTGCTAAAATTATTTTCCCAATCTTAATTGATAACTTATTTAATTTTAAAAGTATTGTTGATTTTGGTTGTGGAAATGGTTCATGGATTTCTGCTTACAAAGAAATTGATAGAAATGCAGATATTTTAGGTATTGACGTGGAAAATTATACTTCAAATCACTTAATAGGACATCACGAATATATTAGATCTGATCTTACTAAAAAAATAGCGCTAAATAAAACTTTTGATTTAGTTATATCTCTAGAAACTGCTGAGCATATTGATGAAGAATATTCGCAAATATTTATTAATAATTTAGTAAGTCATGGTGAATTAATACTTTTTTCTGCTGCAATTCCTGGGCAGGGTGGCATAAATCATGTTAACGAACAATGGCATTCATATTGGTTTGAAATATTTAAAAAATACGGCTTTGAGTGTTATGATTTTAGAAGTATAATTTGGGATAATAGTCAAATAGATTTTTGGTACCGGCAAAATTTATTAATTTACAGTAAAAGGAAATTAAATCTTCCAGTTTTGAATAGTTCAATGATAGATGTTATTCATCCTGAAATGTGGCTTTATAAAAAGCATTATCCTAATGAATATTTAAAACATTTATCAGACGGTAAGATAGGGATAAAAAACAGTTTAAATCTTTTATTAAAAAATATTTTCAATTATTAAATCTTTTAAAGTATTACATGTCCTTTCCTATGCGACGACTGGTGGAGCATCAATTGCATGTTTTAGACTACATAAAGCTCTTATTAGTCATAATTTTAATTCTTGTATTTTAAGTTTACAAGATCTATCAGATGAATTAAGACCATTTCACAATTTTTATAATTATAAAGTTCCTTTGAGTTGCTTTAATATAATGTCTAAAGGAATTGCTCGTGTTATGTTCTTTCTTAATTTATCCCTTAATAGCAAATACAAGACTTTAAGGGAATATTATAAATCTCATTTAAAATTAAACGAAAACAGTAATGAAGTTTTTACATTTTCATTGAATGTTTTGGATATAACCACGCATCCGGCATACAAGGAGTGCGATGTTGTTCATCTTCACTGGGTTAGTTCTGGCTTTTTAAATTATGAAATATTTTTTAAAAAAAACAAGAAACCTACGGTTTGGACTTTGCACGATATGAATCCATTTACCGGAGGGTGTCATTTTTCAGGGGGATGTAGACAGTATACAACAGATTGTTCGAATTGTGCTTATGCAGAGGATAGTATAACTAAGAATTTGATTAAAGATGAATTATCACGCAAAATATATGGATTATCTCATGCTAAAAGATTAACTATAATATCACCATCAAAATTTTTACACGAATGTTCTATTAATAGTACTGCCTTTAAAAAATTTGTTAATCATGTAATTCCTTACCCCATTGATGAAAGAATATTTAATTTGAAAGATAAAGCGGAGTTAAGAAAGAAATACAACATATCGGATAAAGCAAAAGTAATACTTTTTGTAGCTGCTCATAATATTAACAAAAAGCGCAAAGGAATTCAAATTCTTATTGAGTCTCTTAACTATCTTGATAGGAATATTCTTGTTTGTACAGTTGGTAAAGGAGATATAGCTAATTTAGTCAAGCAAGATTATCTTACCTTTGGAGAGATAATAAGCGAACAGAAATTGGCTGAAGTATATAATCTCGCAGACATTTTTGTGGCTCCATCTTTAGAAGATAACTTGCCAAATACTGTTCTTGAGTCACTGATGTGTGGCACCCCGGTAATAGCATTCAATATTGGTGGTATGTCCGATATGATTCATGTAGAAAATGGCATACTTATAAATGAGATAAATTCTTTGGATTTAGCTAGAGCAATCAATAAATCTTTGAATCAAATGGTTTTTGATAATTTTAAAATTATGCATAGTGCTCGTGAAAAGTATTCTTTTAATATTATTGCAAAAAGGCATAAAGAAATTTACGTAGATCTTTTGCAATGATTTATATAGCTTGTACAATAGAAAGTAAATATGTTCAACATTTTGTTGTAATGATGAATTCCTTATTTATTAATAACTATAAAAATAAGTTTAAAGTTTTTTTAGTAATTGATAAAATATCTTTATTCTCTAGATGTATTATTCATTATACTTTTATAAAGTACGGTCAGGAGGTTGAGATAATTTTATTTAGAAAGTTTAAATCAATATATAATTTCCCACTAAGTGCACATGCCTCTTATGCAAATTATTACCGTCTTTTTTTATCTGAATTATTGCCTGTGGAGATTACGAAGGTTCTTTACTTAGATTGTGATTTAATTGTTTTAGACGATATTTTGCCTATTTGGAATATAAATTTAGAAAATAACTTTGCTGCTGTTTGCTATCCTTTAATTATTAATTCATATAATTACCCTACTAGAAATATTGAATTTAATTCTGGTGTTATGCTAATAAATTTAGAAGTGTGGAGAAATAGTAATGTTATTGAAAAATTTATTAATTATATACATAATAATATGCCAAATATACGTTTTTGGGATCAGGATGTTTTAAACGGAGTAATAGGTTCAAGTATAACTACTTTTGATGATAGATATAATTGCACATTAAAAACATTAAATAGAATTAATGCCATAAATCCAGTTATTATTCATTTTATTGGCACACATAAGCCTTGGCATTATTATTGTGATCATGAAATGAAATATGTTTATCATGAATATAGAAAATATACTCTATTAAGACCGATAGTTTTTAAGGAGAGAACATTTTATTACAGAATAAAGGAATACTTATATAGGTTTATCATTTCTCGCCAGAAAATTATTTTTTAATAAGTTAGCTTCGTAATTTTAATTTGTTGATTCCCTATTTATATAATCTTTATGATAAATTATAAATTAATATTGTTAACCTATAATTAATAAACTAAGATTTAACATTTTAATAACATTAGCAGTTTGTTAAAAATTCATTAACACCCTCTAATTCAGTAAATAGTTGAGTATATAATTCAATTAATTCTTTGTCTTTAAATATATCTTTATAAATTTTTAAATTTCTTGATTTTTTCCACCTTGAAAGAAATTCTCTATTATTCATTTGAAATGAACTTCCTTTACCATATTTTGACTGTTCTAAAAATCGTATGTCATTGAACTTTACTCCTATTAGTGTTGAAATTTTCTTCCTGTATTGTAGATTGAGTACCCAGTCATTATAATTTATAAATAAATAATTGTGAATATTTTTGTCCATAATTATTGTTCTTGCATATATTTTCCATTTATTGATGTTATCTAATAAGGTTTCTGGGTTATCAGAAAAAAGTTTAATATTGTTATGATGATGCATTCGGCTTGAGAAATAATTAAACGGATCTCTAATTAAAATTATTTTTATTATAGATTGAAAATGGCCAAATGTCTTTTTAATATGATTAATATTCTTATTAGAAAATACATCTTTAGGCAACTTGTCTTCATAACTGCAAATTACGCTTGCTGGAAACTTGGTTTTGACAATTGAGAAATGACTTTCCATTTGCCCCTTAAACATACTTTTCTCAATTGGAAGATCATTATAAAAACCTATTACACCTGGTTCTTGACCAATTATCCAATTAATTATTGCATGATTACCTGATCGTTTTAACCCTGTAAATATAATTAATTTTTTATCTTTTTTATTTTTAAGATATGACGCAATCATATGATGATAAGTAGTATTAAGCCAGTGTGGAGTTCTCATATTTTTATTTATTTGTTATATTTTACATATAGTGCTATGACTTAACAATTAATAGCCATTCATAATTAAATAAAAAATTTAATACTAGAAAGAAGGACTTATTTTTAAATTAATTATAATATGAAAAACCTTGATTATTAATCAGTGCAATAAAGTTTTTATATCAAGGAAACAATTTTATCTATAATTAGTTTAGAAGATAGTTATAATTTGATTTCATTAAATGTTAACCTTGGATAGAATTTTTAGAGTATACAAGCTTTTTAAAAACTACATTAGTATCCTAAAGCTACAAATATATAAATCAAATAATTATAGAGGTTCATTAATTGTACTTTTTGACCTTAATGATGTAAGGCTTGGCCCATATTACTATTCACTGGTTTTCGCCTTTCATAAATTCGGATTTCAGGTTTTTATTAAAAACAATATTCGGTTTATAGCGAATTGCACAAAAGTTTCTCGCGATTTATTCAGGTTACCTAATGTGAAGATTGTAAATAGATTACCAACAGGTATTCCCCAAATGAAATGCTGGTATTTTCATGATCGGTTTGTGAACCGACCTCAACAAGGCAAATGGCTCAGAAATATTAAAATCCTTACAGATGTCTATTCTCCTAAGCCCGTAGGGCAGTCATATACCACCATGCCTTTTCCTATATCACCTCATTTATATATTACTGGCGAATATAATCAAATATATAAGCTCAGGTTTTCAAAAAAAACTACAAGAGTATTTTTTTCTGGTTATCTTGAGAAAGAAGCTTACATGCATCCTATTTTTAAAGACTTTTTCAAAAAATTAGATAGAGTTACCTTGATAGAGACACTAAAAGAACATCTTAGCTCAGACGAAATTATCACCATTCACAGTAAGGACGATATAAAAAAGAAAAGTAACAATTTTTTACCTGTTTTTGAACTTTATGAATGGACATGGTCTCCAAACAATTCTAGAAATCTTGATATACGCATTAAGAATGAGGAATGGCTAACTAAACTGGCGTCAAGCCACTTTTTTTTATGTGCGCCTGGTATAAGGATGCCTCTTTGCTTCAATTGTATAGAATCTTTAGCAGTTGGTACTGTTCCAGTATTGGAATATCCAGAATATTTCGATCCACCCCTAAAACACATGGAAAATGCAATTGTATTTTCAGGGGAACTAGACCTATTAGAAAAAATAAAACTTGTGTTAACAATGGATCAAAAATTGATTCATAAGTTATCTCAACAAGCTATGGATTATTATGATAAATATTTACATCCAACAGCTGTGGTGGAAGATATAAAAGGGTTTAGTGTTTCTGATATTAATTTATATATCCATGCCACTCAAGCCAGTTATGATGATCATATGATATCTCGACAAGGGATATCTACTACAATTAATGAATAATTTAGTTGAATAATCAGATTTCTATCATAACTCCGTCTTACCAACAGGCAAGGTATCTTGAGCAGACTATTCAATCAGTATTGCAACAAAAGACATACTTAATAGAACTCATTATTATCGATGGGGGAAGTGCAGATGAGTCAATTGAAATAATCAAAAAATACGCCAACCAATTGAGCTGGTGGATATCTGAAAAAGATCGCGGACAAAGCCATGCTATTAATAAAGGAGTCAAAAAAGCAACTGGTCATATAATCAACTGGTTAAATAGTGATGACTATTATACAGATAATGCACTAAAAATAATTAATCAACATTTTTATAGCAAGGACATCAAAGGAGTATTTGGTAGATCAAGGTTGTTTAATGAAAAAGGAACTTTGGGCTACAGTCTAGGAACGGATATATATCCCGGAAACCTACCCAAGACAATTGGTTGGGCAAGGATTGATCAGCCTGAATCTTTTTTTTTGCGTGAAGCTTGGGATAAGGTTGGTATGTTAAACGAAAATCTTCAATATTGTATGGATAGGGAATGGTGGATGCGATATCTATATCACTTTGGAATCGATGGACTTATAAAAATCCCTGATATTTTAGTCAACTTTAGAATTCATGCGAATTCAAAAACTCAATTACAACAGGCTGGATTTTTTAGAGAACACCACTCTTTATTTTATCAGCTAGGCGTGGTTGCAGGTGAAAAGTCCTCTCTTGATATGATTTATCAAAATCTCGATATTGACAAATCATTACCTACAAATATTCGGTATTGGAATAATTCCAATCTCTGTAAAGAAAGCTTTAATTATTATCTATTAAAGACTGCTGATGAATTTTATGCTCAGGACAAAATAGAATTATCGAAAGCCTTTCTTAAATATATTGATCCTTATTTACTGGAAAATGAGGACATGAAATTATATAAAAGGTTAAAGTTAAGAGTTCAAATACCACTCTCTATCATTCATTTTTTTAGAACTAAATGAATTATTACAATTTAACAGTAATCATACCAAGTTATAACGGTGCTGAAAATATCATAAACTGTGTGCAGTCACTGCTAAACCAAAAGAAATATATTGAAGAAATAATTATTGTAATCGATGGGTCAACCGACAATACCAGTACTCTTCTGCAAGAAACTATCAATGATGAAAAAATTAGGATCATTGAGCAAACCAATATGGGGCGATCCGGGGCAAGAAATAAAGGTGCCCATGCTGCCAAAGGCTCTTTGTTACTTTTTATCGATGATGATATAAGCTTAGAAGCAAACTGTATTGAAAGTCATATAAAGCATCATAATTCAATTCTAAATAGCATGCTTGTTGGAGCAGTTTTTTTGGCTCCTCAGTTGAATGGCGATGTAATGAAATATAGAATGCATTTGGAATGGAAATGGTATGATTCCATTCCAAAATATCCTGATTTGCAAAACAGGAATAAATTATTTGTAACTGCAGCTCATTTGTCTATGCCTAAGTCAGTCTTTCAGAACCTAAATGGTTTTGATGAGAAGCTAAAAGATGCTGAAGATTTTGATCTTGGTCTGCGGGCGCTAGATACTTCCATTCGAATATTCTTTGATATTAATTTATTAGGATGGCATTATGACAATACCACATGTTTGCAGTATATTAAAAGACGAAGGTCATATGAAAAGGCACATAATATTTTGCTTCAGATCAATGAAAAATATCGTGAAATTAAAGACACTCAAGTTGAAAATTCTTTAATAAAAAGGTTGATCTACCGTTTACTGGCATCTAAATATTGGGTTGATTTTATAGATTCTGAAAAGCTTATATGGCTACCCAAATCCCTTCGTTATAGACTTTACAGTGCAGTAATATGGTCCTTAGGTAAATATCATACTGAAGTAAATCTTGATTAAACATATTACATGGGTAGTTTCCGACTTACAACATTCCCACCAGTTTGAAGGACTGATTCAAGCTCTTTCAGATAAACAACTTAGTTATTCATTTATATTAATTAATTGTTCAGGGTCACAATTTGAAAAATTTCTATTAGAGAATGCATATTCTGTTACTAAAATTGAGGTTACAACTAAAATAAATTATTTTTCTTCAATCTGGAAATGTGCGCATCATTTTAGAAGTAACAAGACTAAGGTTGTACATTGTCACCTGCTAAAAGCAAATTTAATCGGTTTGTTTACCGCCTTTTTAATGGGGATCTCTCAAAGGATATATACACGTCATCACTCCTCGTTTCACCATTTGTATGCGCCAAAAGGCGTTTTTATTGACAGAATCATTAATAGATTGGCTACCTGCATTATTGCCATTAGCCGCGTTACATACTCTATTTTGCGAATGGAGAAGGTGCAGGAAAGTAAACTTACTTTGATTCCTCATGGTTTTGATTTTTCCAATATTCAAAAGTATCTATGGAAAGGTTTAAATGATAAAGCCCCTGTAATTGGGGTAGTAAGCAGGTTTATTAATTGGAAGGGAATTGAATTTACTATAGCGGCATTCAAAAAATTATTAATAGATTTTCCTAGTGCAATTTTGAAACTTTATGGTGGTGAGGGGCCAGATCAAAATGAAATACTGTCCAGACTTAAAAACTTACCTGAAAATAGTTATGAAGTAATTCCCTTTAATGCCAATATCTACGATTCATACTGTAACATGAGTATTTACGTGCATGTGCCTATAAATGCAGAAATTGAAGCCTATGGACAGACTTATGTAGAAGCTTGTGCAGTAGGTGTACCATCTATTTTTACCTTATCTGGTATAGCACATGATTTCGTTCGACATGAAAAAAATGCACTTGTTGTTGAATATAGAAATACCGATGCAATTTATAATGCAATGATAAAAATATTTAGTAATCGGGAGTTGGCAGAAAAAATTAGTGTTCAGGCGAGAAAGGACGTATTGCACAGGTTTGATGTATCAATTCAAGCGGCATCTTTAAAAAAGTTATATATGTAATGCCTTTTTTTTCTATCATAATCCCATCATATAATAGGGCATCCTTCCTAACAAACACTATTTTATCAGTTTTGAACCAGGATTTTGAGGATTTTGAATTGATAATTGTAGATGATGGAAGTACTGACAATACAAAGGAAGTAGTTGAAAAGTTTACTGATCCGAGAATCATTTATCACATAAAGAAAAATGAGGAGCGAGCAAAAGCCAGGAATGCGGGAATTTTAATGGCTAGTGGTAAATATGTAACATTTTTGGACTCGGATGATTTATTATACAAAAACCATTTATCCGTTGCTAGAAATCTGGCCACAGAGCAAAATCCTACTTGGTTCCATCTCAACTACGAAATACTAGATATTTATGGTAAACGATTGAAGAGAGCACGAAATAGGAAAGGGAACCTGAATAAACAATTGTTAACCGGAAATCATTTAAGTTGCATTGGTATTTTTGTAACAAGAGAAATTTTACTTTCGAACTTATTTGATGAAACTCCTGAATTAATTGGGTCTGAAGATTATGAATTGTGGTTAAGATTATCTAAGCACAATTCCTTAACATATACAAATATAGTAACGAGTGCACTCGTACAACACTATCAGCGTAGTGTTCAGCTCTTTAATTCAAATTTACTAATTAAGAGAATTGAAGTGCTAATTGAAATAGTAAAATCAAAAAGATTAATAAAGGAGAGTGATCAAAATATATTTCTTGCACATAGATACATCTATCTAGCCCTTCATTTAGCCATTGCTAAAGAGGTTTTGAAAGCAATAAAGTATTTATGGATTGCCATTAGGATATATCCCTTGATTTTTCTCGATAGAAAAATGTTAGGAGTATATAAAGTTCTTATTGTTAAGAATAATCCATTTCAAAATTATTTATTTGTGAAAATATAATTCAATTTTTTGGTTGACAAAAAAGGCTTAAATAATTTTGGATTTAATTAATAATCAGCTCATACTTTACCTCACCTATGACGGCCTTACCGATCCTCTGGGCCAAAGCCAGATCCTGCCGTATTTGATTGGATTAAGTCATAAAGGTTTTCAATTTCATATTATAAGTTTTGAGAAAAAGGAAGCTTTCAGAAGGCAAAAGGAAATCATTCAAAGACAATTAGTAGGTTATAGTATTGTATGGCATCCTCAGGTTTATCATAAATTTCCACCTGTTTTGTCAGCAATGTATGATGTTGCGATTATGAGAAAAATGGCCTTCGAACTCCACAAGGAGTACAAATTTGGCGCAGTTTGGTGTCGAAGTTATTTGCCTGGTATGGTCGGAATGGCACTTAAGAGAAAAACAGGGCTTAAATTTATATTCGATATGCGGGGATTTTGGCCTGATGAACGGGTAGAAGGCGGAACCTGGCCACAAAACAATCCATTGTATCGAATGGTATATACATATTTTAAGAACAAGGAAAAGGAAATGCTGGCAGAGGCTGATCATGTGGTGGTCCTCACCCATAAGGCCAAAGCTATACTTGAAACGCAACGGCTCCATAAAAACCCTGTCCCAAAAGCTGTTTCTGTTATTCCTTGTTGCGTAGATACTGATCACTTTAATCTGGAAAGAATTTCGGAATCAGAAAAGGAATTCGCCCGTCAAAAGCTTAGGTTGACAACTGAAAATAAAATATTGGTTTATGCCGGTTCTGTAGGTACATGGTATATGCTTGACGAAATGTTTGATTATTTCAAAAATTTGCAGCAAGAGGATAATTCCTGGAGGTTTCTGTTAATCAGTAGGGATGAAAAGAAAACAATTATTCAAAAAGCAAAAGAAAAGGAAATTGAGCCTGCATTTATAATTGTAACACCCGCGACTCGGGAGGAGATGCCCTTGTATCTTTCTTTGGGAAGTAAAGCTATATCCTATATACAACCATCCTTTAGCAAACAAGCTTCTTCACCCACCAAACTTGCCGAGTATTTGGCAATGGGTTTGCCATGTGAATGTAATGAGGGAGTTGGGGATGTTGATACGTTAATTAACCAATTTAATGATTTGAGAAGTAAAAAAGAAATCCAAAACATAGCTTTGGAAAAGTTTTCATTAAGTGCTGCTATCATTCATTATTCAGAAACATTAAGTTTTAATGACTCATAATAGTGTTTTTTATATTTTCTGGCCTGAATAAATAATTCAAATTCATTCTGAGCTTTATTTCTTATTTTATTTCTTTCAAATTTAGCTGAATTTTTAATCGCTAAATTTATGCTATTAGCCAAAGCTTCTAAAGTAATTTCTTCAGCCAAATAACCATTTTCCCCATTTATTATAGTTTCAGCTATTCCCCCGATCTTGAATCCTACAACAGGCGTACCACAAGCTAATGACTCTAACATTGTATTAGGTAAATTATCTTCAATTGAAGGGATAACAAAGATGTTAGCTACTGAGTAAATTTTTGATAAATACTCTGGGTCTGAAACAAACCCAAGGTGTTTATGTTTAATTCCATCTCCAAACTCTACTTTTCCCCCACCTACACTAATCAATTCAATATTTTTCACCTTTAATAATGGTAAAGCTTCCATTAAGTAACATAATCCTTTTCGTTTATCCTGAATATTATCTGCAATAAACAACAAAACAATGGAATTTATCGATAATCCCAATTGTGTTCTCACTTTCGCAGTATCCTGAGGTTTGAACAGTTTAAAATCCAGGCCATAAGGTAAATGAAATTTCTTGTGTTCTTTACAAAAAGTACTTGATTCAGTTTTATCCATTATCCAGCGGGATGGGCATATTAAGGTTAGGTTTGTACAATTTGCCAAGTGTCGAAGTTTTACTTGATGATTATACTTAAACACTTTATTATTAATTTCGGCAATATCATCTTCATAATGGAATCCATCTGATATTGGACTTAAATCATGTAGTGTCCAAAAAATCGGTTTATTTAAAGACTTGAAAAAAGTTGGGATATCTAAAAACTTAACTACCCAGTGCAGATTAATGATATCCGATGATATTACTAATTCATGCTTGTGAAGACTGTATGGAGATCTGGCCACAAAGGTAAATGCCTTTTTTCCAAATTTTTTTGAAAAGTAATAATTGAAGAATCTTGTTTTTAAAGACTCAAAAATTCTTTGGGATATTGGAATTGATTCTAAATAAGCTGTACAATCCTGTTTATTGGTGAATTTATATAGTACCAAAAACCTGCTTTCAATACCTAGTTGAAGTAAACCTTGATGAAGTCTATATGCAGACTGAAAAGCACCACCCCTATCGTAGGTGGATATATGAAGTACTTTCATACAACTCGTTTTGCATAAATATTTACTTGCAAATCCATTCCTAATTCGATTCGCTTTTCGATAAATGGAAACTTAGATTGGTAAGACACATTACTAATATGGTATCTAAAACCATTTAATTCCAATAAGGACAAAATCTTTCCTAATTGTTGCTTTTTGTTGGCAAAGGAATGATATTCAATAAACAAGTGATCTATATTATTAAGTTGATTTGCTATTTCATATAAAACTTCAACTTCCGAACCTTCGATATCAATTTTCAAAAGATCAACTGGTCTATCGATATAACTACTCAGCCTTACACAATCAACTTGAAAATTACTTCTACCGTCTAAAGATAACCTTCCCGCATCAGCACCTTCTTTCATAAATGACAGAATCCCATCGTGTTTCCAAAGGGCCTTATTAATGATATCAACGTCATTAAAACCGAAGCTATTAAGATTTTGCCTGAGAATCGAAAATACATCAGGATCAGGCTCAAAAGCAATTATCTTTGATTCAGGGAAATTTCGTTTGAAATAAATACTACTTAAACCAATATTTGCTCCAGCGTCTATGATATATGGTTTTTCTTGCTTTGGTTTGAATTTGTAAATTTCCTGAATAAATATTTCAGATATGATAAACTTTGTTGAAGCTGAATCTGTATATTCAACTTTTTTCCCAAAGAGCTTTATACTTCCTTTTTCGTAACGTCGAATTTTATTCAGTTTATTAATAATTCGTTTTAGTAGTATTTTTTCCCTGTATTCTTCTCTTAATAATAAAGGTATCACCTTTCGAACAATAGGAATTTTTTTTAAACATTTTTTTATCCAATCAATTAAGGTTTTTTTGTTAATAGATTTGTAAAAAATTTTCATCAATTTCCTGGCCTCCTTAGACTGCTCTAATTTGATTTTTTCAACAACTAATGATTCAGGCAAATTTTTCCAAGAAAAAATGTCGTTCTGGTGACAATTAACTCCGGTACCGTCATGGCCTATATTGTTGGTAAGTGATGGGTAGGGATGTAAAGAATATCCATTCTTTAAAAACATGGATGCATACCAAAGTACAGCCCATGTTTTCTTGATACCATTAGTATTAGCTTCAAGATCTTTAAAAAAATTGTATGCCCCATCTAAATTAAATTCATTGATCAGGTTTTTTTCTCTAATTGTCCTAAGTAGAAAAGTTGAATCAAATTGAAAATGTTCCCATGCTCTTTTCCATGTACCCCAACCCCAACAGGAAGCAGTATTATAAAAAAAAGTATTGGGAAGTTTTCCCTTAACAGGAAACATATAACCACTTATATGCATAACCTTTTCTTCTGTTTCATAGAGATCGAGAGCTGAATTCATATATTCCAAAAAACCAGAGGAAGTAATTATGTCATCTTCAAGTATTATTGCCTTCGAATATTTTTCCAGCGTTTTAGTAACTCCTTCAACAATATTATCTGCAAGCCCCATATTCGATGCTCTTTCAATTATGACCAAGTTTTTTACCCAATCAATATTTTTGATAAGTTTTCTTACTTTTTCAACTGCATCAAAATCTTTTGGTGTTTTAGGTCCATCAGAGTAAATAATTAATTCAGATTCGTGTATTAATCTATTAGCCTTAAGTGCAACAAGGGTATGGTTTGTATGTTCATACCGGTTATAAACAAATAGTATTATTGGTGCTAATTGCATAATTTTGTTTGAAAACTAGTATTACAGTGCGATTTTCGATAATTCTATTATTTATTTTAGTGGCTATTAATGCTTATGGTCAATTATCAGTAGATTTTGAGTCCAAAGGTACGATATGTTTAAATGAGGTTGTTTCTTTTTCTAATAAAAGTATAGATTCAGAATCCTACATATGGGACTTTTGCTTTGAATCATTAAGCCAGACCCCTGTTCTTAAGGTTGCCGAAAACAATATAGTTGGTGCTTCAGCTCCTGAAGGTATAGAAGTAATTCAGGATCGAGGTAGATGGTATAGCATAGTTATAAGTCGTGATAATGGACTACTATTTTTGCTAAACTTTTTAGAGGGGTTAGACAAGGCTCCCTCTATTTCGCAAATCAATGTTCAGGGCGTGAGTATTAATAATGCAAAAGACCTTAGACTAATTAATGAGAATGGAAGTTGGTATGCTCTTTTAGCTGGATATAGTAATAATAATGTATATCGTCTTGCTTTTGGGGAGTCTTTAGAGAACAGCCCAATTGCCACGAATTTGGGCAATATTGGTGGCTGGAACAATATTCGCGGAATAGATCTTGCAAAAGATGGGGAGGATGTAGTAGCTTTAATTTCAAGTTTCTCCAATAATAGATTGGCTATTATAAGATTCAAAGGAGGAATAACTAATAATCCAGTTCTTCCTGAAGATGTAATCATAGCCAATAATATGACATTAGGCTCTGGTCTAATGGGCATCTCTGTTATAAAGTCAGAAAATAGCTGGTATGGACTAATTGCTTCATTTTCTAATAATCGAGTTTTATTGCTTAATTTTGGAACAAGTCTTTTTTCAAATCCAACTGTATCTTTACTTCCAATTCAAACATCTCTTTCCTCTCCAACATCTGTTTCACTTCAAAAAGAGGGACATAATTTTTTTTTATACATAATGCAAAGGAATAATGGTCTGGTTAGAGCTTCATTTGGCAGTATTATTAGTGATCAAATATTGCAAGAAACTAATATTGGTAACTTTGCAGGAAATCTTTCTGATATTTTTGCCTTTAGACTTTTCAAAAATACACCTACATGGTCAGGCATGACTATATCTGCTAATTCCAGACGTGTAACCTTACTTAGTTTTCCGGAAGGTTGTGCAAATCAGCTACTTAAATCATCAACAGAGTTCGAACCGTTTGGTCTTTCATTTAATAACCCGGGGAATTATCCAATCGAACTTACAGCTATTGGAGAGAATGGAAATCGAAAAAATATGATTAAAGAAATTACTGTACTGGATCAACCCGCCCCACAACTTAACATAGATTTCTCCCAAAGTCTGTGCAGTTCCACCCCTACACAACTAAGCAGCCAATCCGACCTTACCCTTTCCTCCCTTAACTGGTCCTTAGGCGATGGATCGGAGTATGACATTGCAGCCCCCACCCACCAATTTGCAGAAGCAGGGGCCTATACAGTCCGGTTGGATGCGGTGGCGGAAAATGGCTGCTCAAATTTTACGCAAAAGGAAATTAATATCTATAACCCGCCGGAGCCGGATTTTGAGTTTGAAGAGGATGTGGTTTGCTCCAATGCGCCCCTGGCCCTAAACAATACCAGCACACACGATGCGCCGGATAGCCTGCTCTCCTGGTTATGGGATTTTAATGAGGAAGGTACAGACAATACCCGGGATCCTTCTTTTACCTTCCCGCAAGGGGGCGATAAAGAGGTAACCCTCACCGCCGCCATTCCGGGTTGTGAGGCTTCCATCAGTAAAAACATCTTTATTACCGCCGGTCCGCAGGTGGATTTTAGCTTTGCCGGCAACTGCCTGAACGAACCTTTTACCTTCGAAAACCTTACAACCGGAGAACGCATCACCGGATATCAATGGGATTTTGCCGATGGATACTTTGCCGAAGTCACCAACCCAATCCATGAATTTGAAGAGCCGGGCACCTTCCCCGTTAACCTCAAGGCGCAAAATGAGGAGGGCTGTCGAACTGAGATCACTAAAAATGTCTTTGTCCGGGATGTTCCCAACATCAACTTTGAATGGGAGCTGCCCTGCCGCAGCAATCCGGTGCAGATCTATGACCGCAGTACGGTGCGCCTGGCCAACATCGCCCAGCGCAATTGGACCTGGTCGGGCCCCGGTGGAGAAAGCGCCACAGCCACCAACCTGCAAAATCCATTCTTCACCCCTCAATCCGCAGGTACATACCAACTGAAACTCAAAGCGACCAGCAATTTTGGCTGTGCCGATTCGCTTACCCAAAATATTCAAGTACTGCCGGCACCCCTGGCCGATTTTTCCACAGAGCGCCTTTGTACGGGTCAGTCTGCCCTCTTCGAAGCGCAGGTCGATTATCCCGAAGGCAGCATCACCCGATATGACTGGCTCATCGATGGCACCTTGTATACCGGTCCATCCGTTACCCGCACTTTTAACCAGGCACGTGCCTTTAACGCCAGCTTATTGGTTCGGGCCGATAACCTCTGCGAGTCTGTCGTCAATAAAAGCCTGCAAATATTTCCCACGCCTACCGTTTCCATCGCCCATACGGCCCTGTGCAATAATCAGGACATCCGGTTTACGCCGGTGGTCAGCAGCATAGACCCGGTAGCACAATACACCTGGTCGGTCAACAATGTGCCTTCAGGCCAGGAACAGATTTTCGTCCGCCGATTTGCAACCCCCGGTTCCCGCAATATTGCCTTGCAGGTAAATACCCTCAACGGATGTCAGGGCAGGATGGAGCAGCCTTTTGATATAGCGCAGTCGCCCATAGCGGCATTTGAGCCGCTGCCCTCGCAGGGTGCGCGACCCCTCAGGGTGCAGTTTGAAAATACCTCGCAATTTGCCGACAGCTATCGCTGGTTTTTCCGGGAATCGGCCGGACAGGGTAGTTCTGCAGCAAATCCGGAGTTTATCTACACAGAAGAAGCTACGGAAAGGGCCATGCTGATCGCAGAAAATACCGCCGGTTGTGCCGATACGGCTTTTGCTTTTATAGAAATTATGAAACCCCTGCTTGACGTGGCCCTGATGCGCATCAGCACCCAAACCACGGGCGACCGACTGCAATTTAACCTCGATATTGAAAACCGGGGTTCGGTGGTGATTGAGGATATGGATATACTCGCTGACCTGGGGGGTAGTTTGCAGCTGTATGAAAAAATGAACCGTCGTCTTTTCTCCGGAGAGCGCATCGATTATCCCCTGGCCTATAGCCTGCGTCAACTCGACTACCAGGAAATCCACCATGTCTGTTTTACTTTAATTCCCAATGTAAGCGGACTGGAGGATGTAAATCCGGTAGATAATAAAGACTGTCTGACTTTGAGTGGCAGTTTTCAGATGTTAGACTTGTATCCCAACCCTGTGACCGACAGGGTATATATTCCTTTCGTTATGCCATCGCGGGAGACCCTGCAATTCCGCATCCTCGACAGTCGGGGCAATTTGGTGGCTGATAAATCCTACCCTGGCCTGCGTACGGGCCTCAATGTAATCCAATGGGAGACCGCCTCCCTGAACAGCGGTGTGTATTTAATTCAATTGACCCATGATGGGAAAAGTTTGGTGAAGAAGATGGTGGTGAGGTAGAGTGCGTAATCCGTAATCGGTGATGGGTATTTAGTGGTGAGTTGTGGAGTTGGTTAGGTGTTTAATTGTTGATGTGTTGAATTGTTGAATCGAATAAAGCTTGTAGCTCGTAGCAAGGGGCGTAATGCGTAATGCGTAATGCGTAATGCGTGATCCGGAATGGGTGATTGATGGGTGGTCAGTGTTTAGTTGTTTAGTTGTTTAGGGTTAGAGTGCGGCTAACTAACGATTTTAACGTTTAACTTTATTTCATTTCTTAATGGGGAAGGAGCTAAGTTAAACTAATATAGTTGTTTCAAATTTTCAACCACAACGTGGTTGAATTCGATTAGCCACACATCGCAATGTGTGGCTAATCAATGTCGTATTAATTTTACTATTAACCCTGAAGGGGTTGAATTTGAAAGACTTACCTTTTGGCATCTAGCCTTAATTCCGATGGGTCATTCATCGAGTGCAAATAGATTGAAAAACAGACGGAACAATGACCCGGAGTCTTTTAAGATGAATCAGGGATTTTCCGCTAACAATTTATTTATTTCATCAGTAGAAAGCCCGGTGGTTTCAGCAATTTTTTCAATACTTACTCCGGGTCAAGGGTTTTCCGCCAGTATCTTATTAATTTCATCAATCGAAATCCCAGTGGCTTCAGAAATTTTTTCAATACTTACTCCGGCCCTATTCATTCCAATAACTATTCCTTCTTCTCTACCTTCTTCCCTGCCTACTTGTCTTCCCTTTTCTATTCCTTTCTCTATTCCCTTCTCAATACCTTCCAGCCTGGCAGACTCCATAACTGCATAATTGTCCCAAATGGTTTTTTGACTTTTACTATAGGCTCTCATTTCATCCTTCGTTAAGTTGGCAACTTCAGCGATGTCAAATACTTTTTCAAATATCTTTGTTTTGAATTTATCAGTTAAATCCTGCAAACGGTGCATGTGTTTTAGTACA
>JAFIEV010000071.1 GCA_020832305.1 Cyclobacteriaceae bacterium
TACGGCGCTCCTCCCTGGAAATGACTGTTTTTCTACAAAGATGCCGCGCCGACGGCGCTTAGATGGTGCAAAGTAAAAACTGCAAACCCTGTTGGCGGTTTTCCGGACTAATTGTACATCTACGCCCTCGTTAGAAATTGAGTCTTTGACGAAACCCCGACTCTCGGGGTGGAGGCTTTGCCGGAATCCCGATTTCGGGGCAAGGGTGATAATCTCGTGGGTAAAGATGTATCCCGAACGCTATGCTTTTCGGGATTTCGGTTTCACTTCAACTTGTTGGTGGAATAGTACCAACAAGGGTGAGGGATTGTGGGTAACGCTAAAGACCTATAAGGATTTTTGAAAACCTTATAGGACGACGTAATTGAAATGGCTTTTTGCTGCGCTGTGGCCGAATGTGGTGAACGGTTAAGTCTAGGCAGGTGTCCCCACGTGACACTGTATGCTTTATGTTTTATGTCGTTGATTTTCAATGTTTTTGTAGGGAAGACAGCACACACGACACGCGTGCGCTAGCTGGGGCGATAATCTCGTGGGTAAAGATGTATCCCGAACGCTATGCTTTTCGGGATGGGTAAAAATGCCTCTGAATTAATACTTATAAATAACACATATATGACTTGACCTAAAGGTTTCTAAGTTTGTTGGTGGAAAAACACCAACAAGAGAGAAGACACCATTTTAGATTTTAGTAAGCCCTCTCCAGCAACTACCATGTATCAAAAAAGAAAAAAGATTGCTTCTATTAATCCATCAAATAGCTACACGTATTCAGGGGCATTTCATATTTTTGCGTTCCTTCCTTCAACATCAGACAGGGAGCATTTGGTTGCTAAACTCATTATATAAAAACCTTGAAAAATACATCCGGCAATTCTTTGATCAACCGTTTTCTCTCCATCGTAGAGAAAATCGGAAATCTGTTACCCCATCCGGCTACGCTATTTGCCGGATTCGCCATATTCGTAGTATTTCTGAGTGGTTTTCTAAGCTTGTTCAACCTCACGGTGCAGCATCCTGGCACAGGAGAAAATATCGAAGTTGTAAATCTTATTTCGGCCCATGGACTTCACCTGATCCTTACGAAAATGATTACCAACTTTACCAATTTTGCGCCATTGGGCACCGTATTGGTCGCGCTTCTGGGTATTGGCATAGCTGAGGGTTCGGGTTTAATAGGTGCTGCCTTGCGCCTGGTCGTTTTAAAATCGCCTCCCAAATTGCTCACTTTAGTCCTTGTATTTTCTGGTGTTTTATCCAATACAGCCTCTGAAGTGGGTTATGTGCTGCTGGTACCCCTGGCTGCTATGATATTCCTGGCAGCCGGCAGGCATCCGCTGGCAGGACTGGCTGCGGCGTTCGCTGGTGTTTCGGGAGGCTATAGCGCCAACCTGTTACTGGGAACCATCGATCCACTGCTGGCAGGCCTGTCACAGGAAGCGGCACAGATTATTGACCCGGCTTATGAAGTAAATGCTGCCTGCAACTATTACTTTATGTTTTACTCTACCTTTGTCATTACCCTGCTGGGCACCTGGGTAACGGAAAAAATAGTGGAGCCCCGGCTTGGGCCCTATATGGGAAGTGCTGAATCAGTAAAAATAGATAAAATCACATCTTTAGAAAAAAAAGGTTTGTGGTTTGCTTTATTGGCATCCTTGCTTTTTACCGCATTTGTGCTGGGAGGCCTGATTCCTCAGGATGGATATCTGAGAAATCCTGAAAATGGCGATATTCTTAAATCACCTTTTATGTCTGGTATAGTAGCCCTGATTTTTCTGGGTGCTGCAATGGCCGGTATTGCCTATGGAGTTGGTGCCAAAACATTAAAAAATGACTCCGATGTTATGCGCGGTATGGCCAAAGCCATGGAAACGCTCGGTGGCTATATTGTACTTGTCTTTTTTGCTGCACAATTTGTAGCCTACTTCAACTGGACCAACATAGGACTGATCAGCGCGGTAAAAGGGGCGGAATTACTTCAATCTTCAGGTCTGGGCCCGATTCCCCTTATGATATCCTTTGTATTGATTTCGGCCATTATCAACCTGGTTATGGGCAGCTCTTCTGCCAAATGGGCTATTATGGCACCTGTATTTATTCCTATGTTTATGCTGCTGGGCTATTCACCTGAATTTACCCAGGTTGCCTATCGTATTGGTGACAGTGTCACCAATATTATCTCTCCCATGATGTCGTATTTTGCGCTCATTGTGGCCTTTATCCAGCGATATGATGATAAAACCGGCATTGGCACCGTGATATCCCTCATGCTGCCTTATTCAGTAGTATTTCTGTTGGGATGGATGGTTATGCTGATTCTATGGATCGTGTTTGACCTGCCACTGGGCTTTGGTGCCGGAATGTTCTTAAGTTATATGTAATTGAATGTTTAATCTTTAAAACCTGCCGCCGTCACAAGTAAACGAATAAGTTATGATTGCAGTCATTCAGCGTGTAAGCGCATCGAAAGTAGTAATTGATGATCAGATAAAAGGACAAACCGGATGGGGCCTGCTCATATTGCTCGGGATTGAAGATGCAGACAACCGCGAGGATATAGAATGGTTATGTCGAAAAATTGTAAATCTGCGCATATTTAACGACGATCAAGGCGTAATGAACCGTAGTGTGTTGGAAACTGGCGGTGATGTAATGGTAATCAGTCAGTTTACACTGCATGCCAGCACAAAAAAAGGCAACAGGCCATCTTATATAAAAGCGGCCAAACCCGATGTAGCCATTCCGCTCTATGAAGTATTTATTGCAGAATTGGAGTTCGCAATGGGTAAAAAGGTGGCCACAGGCGAGTTTGGTGCCGATATGAAAGTTTCACTTACCAATGATGGTCCGGTTACAATTATTATAGATACAAAAAATAAAGTATGACCATAGAAGAAGCACAAAAAGAAGTAGATCAATGGATTAGAACCATTGGCGTTCGCTATTTCAGTGAATTGACCAATATGGCCATTTTGACTGAAGAAGTCGGAGAACTCGCCCGCATTATTGCGCGAAGATATGGAGACCAGTCATTTAAAGAATCTGACCGTGACCGCGATCTTGGGGATGAAATGGCCGATGTGTTGTGGGTATTGATCTGCCTGGCCAACCAAACAGGCGTTGACCTTTCAGAAGCATTTAAAAAAAACCTGGAGAAAAAAACCTTGCGCGATAAAGATCGCCATAAAAATAATCCGAAACTGTAAAGGCGTATCCTGACCAGCTAAAAACAAAAGCTGATGTAATGCCCATGCAATTCGCGGTAATTTAAGGCAATTTTAACAAGAGTATTGCTCACCAGCATTTCACTGCGAATAACATCTCTTTTGCGAATGACAAAAGGATGAATGCGGATGTTGTCCTGGAAGTTCATACTCCGGTGGCCATTGAGTTTGAATATGGCTTCCTTTCCAGTCCAGTAGACACATAATTTTCTGAGATCATTACCTGCATCTTCAAACTCTTCAGGCCTCAGAAATCTCGATGACACAACACTGAGCTTTTCCACCGGCTTTTCGATGTCAATCCCCACAGGAAGCTTCTTATGCAATATACCTACAGCGTAGGGAAAAGAATGAGATATTGATATGTGGTAATCATTATTTACCAAATGAGGCTTGTTGTGAATGTCTTTATAAATGCCATAATATGGTTTCCCCATTTCCTTAAAAATTTCCTGAAGACACCTTCTCGAAGCCAGCGATTCCCTCTTCCGGGTAGGGTGGCTGATGTTGCTGACTTCATCCAGGCCTTGCGGACTCAAATACGTGTTTCGCTCCAGTTGATCAAGGCTCTCGGTGATTTCCCATAGACACCAATAAGCATTGCTATTGATTTTCTCTAATTTTACGGCAGGCATACCTGATGTTTATTCTGCTGATTAGCTCGAACAAAAGTAGTAAAAATTAATTCTCTATTACAGGATATTATGATGAACGTTAAAAAATTACATACACTCACCGGCCATAAAGACTGCGTATATGCACTGGCAGAAAACCCTGCAAAACCAGGAAATATATACTCTGGTGCTGGTGATGGAATGGTGGTAGAATGGTCGCTCGGCGAGCCGGAAGTGGGAAAACTGATTGCCAAGGTAGATGCATCTGTGTATGCCATTGCTTCTCACAGCTATAACAATACGTTGATAATAGGTCAAAATTATGATGGCATTCACCTGATTGATGCAGAAAGTTTTAAAAAACACAGCTCCCTGAAAATGACCGACAAAGCCATCTTCGACATCGCCAGCTACAACAAATATTTATTGGTTGCTGATGGCGGTGGCACCATTACCGTGGTCGATTCAGAAGCAATGGCTGTAAAAAAACATTTGAAAGCATCAGATAAAAGCGCCAGGTGCATCGCTGTTAATGAAACATTGAGTGAATTTGCCGTTGGCTACAGCGACCACAGCATCCGCATCTTTAATCTTGACGATTTCAGTTTGAAAAAACAGATCGCTGCCCATAAAAACTCTGTTTTTGCCCTCAAATACTCACCCGATAATCAGTTTCTCCTAAGCGGAAGCAGGGATGCAAACCTAAAAGTGTGGTCGGTAAATCAAGATTATGAGCTGCATACTTCCATAGTAGCGCATATGTATTGCATTAACAATATTGCATTTAGAGAAGATGGAGTGTTCTTTGCCACCGCCAGTGTGGATAAATCTATTAAAATCTGGCGAAGTAGTGACTTTAAACTACTAAAGGTGCTAGACAAAGCCCGGTTTGCAGGACATGGAACCTCCGTTAACAAGCTTGCATGGACCAGATATCAAAATCAATTGGTCTCATGTAGTGATGACCGTAGTTTGTCTATATGGGAGATTCATATGATGCAAAAAATTTAAGACTTTTTGTGGATTTTTGACAATATATTTTATCATTACGGGGTTTTAGTAGTATTTTTACAACAGTTAAGCCTTTTTCCCGTACCATTCCTCAACAGGTAGCGTTATTTTATCAGATACGTGCCTAATGAAATGGTCGAGGAAGCATGTGAATCGGGCAAATCATATTACTTAATACACAACGATGAAAATTACTCCGCTTGAAGTCAGACAAAAAAGTTTCGAAAAAGTTTTCCGGGGATATGATAAGGATGAAGTTCAGGCTTTTTTAAATACCTTATCGCAGGAATGGGAAAAAATGCTCGATGAAGTTAAAGAACTAAGGATCAAACTTGAATCATCTGAAAGAGAAGTCGAGAAATTACGCGAAGTTGAAAACAGTCTGTTTAAAACCCTGAAAACCGCTGAAGATACAGGTGCCAACATGATTCAGCAAGCCAATAAAGCCGCAGAGCTTCAGCTTAAAGAGACGCAGATGAAGTCAGAAAAAATCATGCGGGAAAGTCAGAATAAGGCACGATCAATCATTGAAGGGGCAGAAAAGCGAGCCCGAGATATCATCAGTGATATGATGGATGAAATGAGAATACTCGAACAAACCTACAGCCAGATCCTTTCAGCCAAAGAAAACCTGATATCAGAACTTAAAAATTTTGCCGCTGAAACCATTGATAAGGTTGATGGCTATAAAGCAAGAAAACCTAAATTCAATCTTGATAAACACATCAGTGCAGCACGGGAACTCAGTATGTCTTTGAATGAGTTTTACGTTTCAAATGACGACAGTTCCGAAGAGGCAGAACAAGAATCTGCGGATGTGCCTGAGGAAGAAACAAAAAAAGAAAAGCCCAAAAACGATCTTTCCATTGCCTCATCAGAAAAATCATTTTTTGACAGTATTGAATAGAATCTATGGGAAAAGTTGCTTTGGAAGGGCTTGAATTTTTTGCCTATCACGGTCATTATGATGAAGAGCAAAAAATCGGCAATAAATATGGCGTGGATATTCACGTGGAAACCAGTGCATTAACGACCGCCGGCGCACAAGATAAACTGGCAGAAACCATCGACTATGAAAAATTGTATTCCATTATAAAGGAGGAAATGAAAAAGCCTTCACGTCTTTTGGAAAACATAGCACAGCGAATTATAAAAGCAGTTTTTTCAACTTTCCCCCAGGTAGAAGGTGTTGAAGTGGTGGTGTCGAAATTTAATCCGCCCATTGGCGGCATTTGCCGGAGGGCAGCCGTTACCCTCAGCGAAAAACGTTGAAAATCTATTCTGGTGTTTTAAAGAAAAATCCCTGCTCGTGCGTGCCTTCATGGTAATCAACTTCAAGTCCCATAAGGTACATGGTTTCCTTTTTGTTGATCAAAAGTTTTAAATTTGAAAGCATAAAAGCGTCATCATCTTCTTTTTGAAGGTCAAATCCCAAATAAAAGTCTTTTCCTCCACAACCACCACTTGCTTTTACCCCTATCCTCAAGCCATAGTTATCTGGTATATTTTTAGTCTCAAAAATTTTCAGGGCCTCCTGTGCTGCCCTTTCTGATATTCTAACCGGATTGATTTTAATGGCCATAGACTTACCCGCTACAAGTTTGACAAGAATTTTATTCAGACTGGTAAAGCACGCAAAATTAATTAAATTTGAACGCATATAAACAAACGTTATGAATACCACCCTTGAATTTTTGAAATTGATCCTGCCGGCAGCCATAGTGTTGTACGCCATGTATTTGATGGTAAAGTCATTTTTGCAAAAAGAAATGGATGAAAAAGCGCTGGATATAAAAAATGAAAATATCAAAATCACCTTGCCCCTCAAGCTACAGGCCTTCGAACGAATGTGCCTTTTCCTCGAAAGAATTACACCAGGTAACCTAGTGCTCAGACTCAGTGATAATAGCCTGAATGTAAAAGAATTTCAGCAAATTCTCATCAATGAAATCAGGGAGGAATTCAGCCATAACCTGTCTCAGCAAATCTATATGAGCGATGCGGTTTGGGAGGGTATAAGAAACTGTGTGGAAGATGTCATCGCCCTGATTAACACCAGTGCAGAGCAACTAAATGGCGATGAAAAAGGAATAGAACTGGCCAAATTGATTTTTGCCAGATTGTCTGAGCAAGAAAGTGATCCGGTAGCAGCCATTCTCGTCAAAGTAAAACAAGAACTGCGAAAAGACGTTTTTAATCAGTAAGCCATAACCTCTATGAGTAAATTCAAAAAAACACGTGCCTTTCGGGAATCGATGCACAAAGCAGAAAAAGTAGTGCTCGATAAAAACAAACTGCAATGGCTCATCGACAGAGTTTCTGAAAGGATCGATCACTTCGATGATGCCCGCGAAAACATCAATGAGTTTTTACATAAGCTCAAAACCCTCAAGAGAATGGTAAAGGCCTATCTCAAGGGCGAATATAGAGAAGTGCCATGGAAATCTATCCTGCTGGCCACTGCCGCTTTATTGTATTTTGTTACCCCCCTCGATTTTATTCCGGATTTTATACCCGTTATCGGATGGATTGACGATATCTCTATTGTATTATGGGTGTTTAAAAGCATTAATGATGACATTCTTGACTTTTTGGAGTATGAGCTGGAAAAAGACAGCGCTTCTTAAAGCAAAGCAGCGGATTCATTGCTCAGATTTCGCAGAACCGCGATGCCTTTAATCTGTAAAGGGTAATGGGGTATAGTTTTTTAGCTGACTTCAACACTTTTTCAAATCAAAAATTATAATTCACTGATAATTAGTTATATAATCTAATTTTTAAGGGTGTCCCAGAGATTTTGGGCATGTATTTCCGGGGATGGTTGTTGGAGAAAACTCCAACAACAGGGGTGTAAAAAAAGGTCATTCACTGCTGTTGCCAGTCCTCGTCACAGATTGAGGTGAAACCGAAATCCCGAAAAGCATAGCATTCGGGATACATCTTTACCCACGAGAATATCGCCCTTGTTTACAACGAGGGCGTAGAGACATGATTATTTCGGTAAATGATTGGCAGCTGTTACCAGTCCTCGTCTGAGACAAGGACTATAGGCATTATTACCCACGAGAATATCGCCCTTGTTTATAACGAGGGCGTAGAGACATGATTATTTCGGTAATTGATTGTCTGCTATTACCAGTCCTCGTCTGAGACAAGGACTATAGGCATTATTACCCACGAGAATATCGCCCTTGTTTATAACGAGGGCGTAGATGAATGGTTATTCCGGTAAATGAATGGCTGCTGTTGCCAGTCCACGTCACAGACAAGGACTATTGGCATTATGTAAAGGAATAGGCCTTTCCCAGCTGGCGCATTCAAGCGCATTTTAAACGAGTGATACAGATGCTAATCATCTTTGGAATTGGTTTGCGACAAAATTGACTTCGCCAAATCGGTAAGCATGATATCTGCCATGCCCGTTTGCAGACTACGCCACCAATAATTAAAAATAAACCGGTCCTGATTCCTAACAAATAAAATTTCCCCCTTGCGATAATTATCCCTGTCTTCAATATTATTGCTTCGAATTAAAACATTGGCAGCCATTGTCTTAAGTAAGGCCGGGCTTTCATTATCGTCCTTAAATATTTGAATTTTAAGGTTTTTGTATTGCAAATCAAGCCAACCTTTAGCTGAGGTATCATTGCCTGTAAAATCAAAACTCATATGATGGATATGACCTGAAGTGATTTCAGCGGGAAGGACACCTATGATCATGGGGTTTAAAATATCCAGCTCAAAGGGCTCAAGATTACCTATAAATGAAAAATGATCGTTTTGGCTTGTTAAGTCAAAAATAATCATGGCATTTATTTTATTCTTACCCATTAAATCAGCAATAACATCGAGCGAAAAGTCAGAACGGATGGCAATTTTATCTTGTATATTTGTCAAATTATAGCCGCTTGCATAAAGATTTTCAAACCTTAGCTGCCCGCTGCTTTCAAAGTCTTCCCCTTTTTCTTCATAGACAATAGAGATTTTTCTCAGCAAAATGCTGTCGAGATGTATCCCTGCATTCATTTCTCTGAGCAAGGTAGAGACCAGGGGCTTTTTTTTGAAGGGCGGATCGGGAAGGTTTTTATCTCTATAGACAAAAATAGTGGCAGTATCGATCTCAAGTATAGACGCATGAAATTTTCGATTCTCTATAAGCTCAGAATATGAAAAATTCCCGAGCATTAACCGCCCGATTTTTATATCCAGCCAGTCGGTATGGTATGCATTTACCTCTGCGTAATTTTCTAAGGGGTATGGGGTAGTGATTCTCAAGCCAGTCACTTCAAGAAACCTGCCTTCATCGATGGAAAAGTCTTCAAAGCTGATATCCATGCCAGCCCATTCAGACAATTTATCTGAAGTAAATTCTACGACTTTCTCCTTTGATTTCTCCAGCAGTGTTTTCGCGATAAAAAACAAAGCAACAATTAATAACAATGATAATACAACGAGGCCTGCTCTTTTCATTGTGGATGTGCTGTTAAAATATTCACTTTATACAAACCATAGGGATACACCTCGTATTGATCTCCGGCCGGATAATGCTTTTGCCTGCGCCAGAGCCAGGGAGATACTAATCCGGGTGTCGGTCTGCCATGGTGTGGCCCCAGGGTGTTTTTCAAACTCCCGGTAACAATCACTTCCACGGTATTCAGGCCTTTTTTCACCCACGGACTTATATTCTTATTGTATGGCGGCAGGCTTACGAGTCCGGCTTCATCACCATTTACCATCACCCTTGCCGTGGTGCCTTTCCATTCTTCAAGGCTTAGTACATAGTCTTCTATGCCTTCTGCTGATTCGAAATCCATAGTATAAACGACCTCATGGCCGTAGTGGTGCAAACCTTGATTTGACCAGTCACCCATTTTCAAGGTTTTGGCTGGCACAATCTGAAACCCTCTGCCCGCAGGCTCAATATGAAAATCCCCAAGTATATACACCGGTTCAATTTCAGCATGCACCCGCATGGGATTGGCCTGTAATTCCAGGGTGTTTTCACCTTCCCTTATCAGCGCTTCGATATCAAAGAGTCTCATTTCGGCATCGAGCCAGGAAGCATTCGGTATCGGTTCTATGACAGTTCCATTGAGTTTTACTGTCCAAAGTCCAGGTCTCTCCACTACGGCCTGTGCATTTTTCAAATCAACTCCTTCGGCTACTTGAAAATGATATTGCACATTAAAACCCGTACCCACAGAAAAAGTGTCGCGCTCCACCGTTTGTTGTTTAAACTGTACCGATGTATTCCAGGGATTTCCATGTTCGAAGCCATGATATTTGAAAACTGTATCAGCGGCAAAATAGGTGTGTATATCCCTGAGCCAGTTACCACCTATTTCCACATCGCAAAAATCAATGGTAAGCACATTGGGAGACAACCTGCGGATTTCACGGCTTTTTAAAGTCAGTGGTTCGCTGGCTTCGGCAGGCACAGGCGCCAGAGGGTTATCTGATTTTTTTTGTGTGCTGATGAAATACAAGGCACTGCCTGCCGGCGGAAGTTGGAAATCCAGCCGGATGAAATTATGTTCAGCCTGAACAGGCAAATTGAATATTTCGCCCTTTTCAGCATCCAGCCAAACTGCATAATTCCCCCTGAGTTTTACGGATCCCTTGCACGGCGTATCAAGGCTTACATTGGCCAGAAAAAGCAGCTGTCCGTCTTTGAGAATACGTCGGTGATGATACAGGTTGCCATTTTGCTCCAATTCATGCTCAAAAATGATATCCTGTTCACCAAAAAAGTTTTTAATCATTTCATCGGAGACCTCAGCCTCTTCGGTAACAAATGTTTCATGGCTGTATATCGCCTCCCAGGCATCATTAAGGGCGCCATCAATGCGGTTGGGTCTGGCAAATGAAACTACCTTTCCTCCGGCTTCAATGAAATTTTTCATGAGATTAAAAGTATGGAGGTCAAGACTTTCTGTGCCTGGCGGTAATACTATAGTGGTATAGGACCTTTGCCCAACCATGATGGCTTTTCCGCTCACCCTGGCATGGTCTTTCATTATGTTTTCAGAACCAAGATCGTACTCAATCTGATTTTTTTCAAGGCGGGTGACGAAATGTTGAAATTCCTGACCAATGCTGCGCATACGCTGATGGGCATTCTGGTAGGCGGCATACATCCAGGCGCTGGTGGTAGGTTCAATTACCAGCAGGTCATTAACTTGCTGACCTCTCGATAGGGCCAGGGATAGTCTGGCAAAGTAAAGATTTTGCTCTTTATAATATGGCCACCATGGGTTGTGGTCAGAAAAAGAAGGGGGATAGTCGTATTTTCGGGCACCAATAATGCTCATATACGAAAGGTGCTGATTGAGGGTATTGACACCCAGGGCATATTGCCAGTCGCCCAGTCGCTTCATATCCGCAAAAGTAATTTCCCAGCCGGCTCCGCCATAGGTTTCACTAAGGGTCCTTCTTCTACCCATTTGGTTGGCTACACTCGATAGTTCCTTTACTGCCCTGATGTTTCCAAATTGAGCATTTACATTGCCTTCATTGAATTGATTAAAAAGCATATCAATGGCAGGTCGCTGATGCCAGGCATACATGGCCATATGATCGGGGCCATGGTTGGGGTTTGGCCATCCATGCTCCCAGTAATGCCCGGTCCATTCCAGTCCTTTAGCTTCGGTATAGGCATACCAGGGTTCTGCCCAGCGTTCTATGAACATGAGCAACAGGGTTTGATAATAGTTATGTCTGATTTTGCGCCAGTCTCCGGTTTCTTCATACAATGAAGGCAGGTGGGTTTCCAGCCGGTATCCCCACATATTTTCAAAATACGCAAACAGGTCGGGAGTCCACCTGATGTTGCCACGACCCTGAACTTCAATATTAGGTTCATCGGTAAATACACCGGGAACATGCTTTCCAAATTCGTGCCCCAAGGCCTTTTCATAGCCCTGCATGGTTATTTCAAGAAACTTTTCCGTGACGCCGGGCACCAGAACATCTACATAAGAAAAACCGCCATACCATGGTGAGGTACGGTAATTTTCCTTTCGGAATATATAATATGATCCGGCGACATTTTTCCATTGGTCTGTTTTACCGATTATTTCTTCAAAACCATTTTCAGATTTTCTAAGGATGAGGTATGCATCCTCAATTACCTCAGGCAGACGGCTGACTTTTTCAAGGTTGAGCATTTGTCCCTGATTATATGACTCAGGCATTTGATCAGGAACATGTCCACCGGCAAATCCGCTGGGATAAGAGTTTTCATCGTAAATCCATATATCGAGGTCCAGCTCTTTTCCTTTTTTCAGGCTATAGGCGCACAACTCAAACCAATTATCAGAGAGATACTCCGAAATAAGCCCGGGCCTGGGGTGAATGAATACCCCACCAAAACCTTTTTCCTTGAAATCAAGTAACATTTGATCAATGCGTGCTTCGTTTACCTCCGTATTCCAGACCCACAGAGGTGCGCTTCTGTATCTTCTTCCGGGATTTTTAAACTCTTTTTCAAGATAAGCAAAGGAATCGGAATACGATTTGTCGGTTTTATCCCTGCATGAAAACATCGAGGTGATCATTAGAAAAACACATAAAAAAAATGCTGGAAATTGATTTTGAGGCTTCATATATTCAGGCTTTACCAGTGAGAATACCTACTGCTTGTTAAAAAAAAATCATACATGCAGGTGAATGAATAAGAATAGAAAGATAAGCCTTAATAGCTTGTAAACCAAATAAAAGGATTTTTCATCAAATCTTACACATCAGTATTGACTCGTATGTTGATCCTTTGCTGTTGATATTATATATTGAATACAAAGCAATTACTCAGACTTTGAAAAAATTATACCACATAGGTCAGCCACATCCAAAATGGATTGGATTTTGGGTTTTTGTCATTATGATGGCCATTACTCAATTTCTAAGTCATCAAAAATACTTATATCACAAGGCCAAAGATCAGGTAAGGCTCGAGCATTCAACCCATGCAGTACAACAGCATCTGCGTGATTATCTGCATCAAAGTCTTAATGTAACTTACGCACTTCGTTTTTTTATAGAAAAAGAAGGATTACCCGAAGATTTTGATGCCCTGGGTAAACTATTACTTGATATGAACCCCGACCTTCATGCAGTTCAGGTGGTTGAAAAGGGTGTAATTACCCATGTATACCCACATGAAGGCAATGAAGGTGTTATCGGATATAATATATTGGAAGATCCACATACAAAGATTGAGGTAGAATTTGCGAAAGAAAAAGGCATGTACTTTGCTGGTCCATTTGAATTGCGCCAGGGGGGAATAGGTATAGTCGGCAGGTTGGCTATATATAAAAATGGCCAATTCTGGGGTTTCTCAGCGGTAGTGATTAAACTGGAAAATCTTTTAAAAACAGTGGGGATTTACCCGTCATACGACCCTGATATATTTTTTCAACTGTCAAAGGTTAACCCTAATACACAGCTCAAAGAAAATTATATACATGATGTAGTAAATTCCATCAAACTTACCGATAGAATAACCCATGAGATACCTGAGGGAGATTGGATTATCGAAGCCAGCTTAATAAGTGGTTATTCAATGATGTCGGTATTACCCTTGTCTTTAATGGGTATTCTGCTTTCAGTTACACTTGCATATTTGGCCAGCTTTATTGCCAAAATGCCCTTTAAGCTGAAGATTTTAGTAAACCAACAAACAGCTAATCTTCTTAAGAATGAAAAACTATTAGCAGACACACAGAAAACCGCGATAATTGGAAGTTGGGAGATAGACCTGAATCAAAATACCATCAGAAGTACCGAAACTGCAAAAAAAATATTCGATGCACCTGAGGAACGACTGAAAGGACTTGATGATCTGATTACCTTATTTGGCCCGGATGAAAAAATGCAATCGCTATCCCATTATATTGAACAGATCACTACCCATCCGGGCAATCTTGATCTTGAATTGCCAATGTACCAAAGCCAGTCAAAAGCTTTCAAATGGGTGCGACTTACCGGTCAAAGTGAATTTGAAAAAGAGAAATGCCTACGCATTTTTGGCACCATTCAGGATATACATCAACGCAAGTATGCCGAACTAGCCAGTCAAAAACACCTTTTAGCCATAGAGAAACAAAATGAGGTATTAAGGGAGATTGCATGGACACAGTCCCATGTGGTCAGGGCTCCGGTAGCCCGTATTCTGGGCCTTCTCTATCTGCTGCAAAATAATGCCATTCAATATGATATGAATGTACTGGATTACCTGATCAAATCAACCAAGGAACTCGACGAAATTATCCATTCCATTTCGCAAAAAACGAATCAGGAACATACTGCTGAAGAGCAAGTACAGGCTCCTGTGAAAACGACTTAGATAAAAATTTACAGTTTCCTGCAATCACTTTCTGTCTAAACCCTGTTTATTAAAAATTCTGCCATATTTTTACGGCTTATGAATGAACATCTTGTCTCAAAACTTAAAGAATTTACCGGTGCAAATGATTTCACGCATTATGAGAACCTTCAAACCCTATGGAGTGGCTATGGTCAGATAAGGCGGTATTTTCTCAAAGACGCAGATATTTCTTCTATTATTGTAAAACATATACTCTTCCCGAAAGGGTCAAAACATCCCAGAGGCTGGAATACTAGTTTATCGCATCAGCGGAAATTGCAATCTTACGAAGTGGAGGTTGCCTGGTACACACACTGGAATATGCTAACCAACCACCATTGCCGTACGCCGACTTGTTATGGCGTGAAGCTAATGGAAAATGAGATCATCATTGTACTGGAAGACCTGGATGCGCAGGGCTTCGACCAGCGCCGAAGGACAGTCAATCTTGATCAGATGAAATCCTGCCTTTGCTGGTTGGCCCACTTTCATGCTATTTTTATGGGCAAAGAACCAGAAGGACTCTGGAACACTGGGACCTATTGGCACCTACAGACCCGGCCCGATGAACTGAAGGCGCTGGATGACCGGGTGCTGAAAAATGCAGCAAGCCAGATCGATCAGATTCTTAAAGACAGCCCATGGCAGACTTTTGTACATGGAGATGCCAAGTTGGCAAATTTTTGTTTTTCCAATAAATCAGAACAGGTAGCGGCAGTCGATTTTCAATATGTGGGCAAAGGTTGCGGCATGAAAGATGTGGCTTATTTTATTGGCAGTTGCCTGCATGAAGAAGACTGTGGCACCTATGAAAAAACATTGCTCGATCATTATTTTGCCTGCCTGCGTGATGCTTTACAACCAAAACAAAAGGACATTTCCTTTGACGACCTCGAAGAAAACTGGCGCAAACTATTTCCCGTAGCCTGGACAGATTTTCACCGCTTTTTAAAAGGCTGGAGCCCCGGACACTGGAAACTCAACAGTTACAGTGAGCAAATGGCGCAGTATGTAGTAAAAAACCTCGATAAATATTGATTATGAAACTCACAGATGACCAGTTAATCATTTTATCTAATTGTGCAATTTCAGCAGCTTATAAAGCAGGGCATTATATTTCAAGGCAGGTAAATACCTCCATTCAGGTGGAAACCAAGGTGGCCGGAGAAAGCCTGGCCTCACAGGTATTTACCCAGGTCGATCTCGAAAGCCAGCGCATTATAACCGAGACCCTGGCACCGACCCTCACCATGTTTGACCTGGCTATGCTGGCAGAAGAGAGTGTCGATGATGGAGAAAGGTTGAAGAAAGATTATTTCTGGTGTATCGATCCGCTGGATGGTACCTTGCCTTTCATACATAAAGAACATGGCTACGCAGTAAGCATCGCCCTGGTTTCCAGAGAAGGGATTCCCCAAATCGGAGTGATATACGATCCGCTCCGGCAACAATTGCACCATGCATCTAAAGGAAAAGGAGCCTGGATCGATGAAAATCCACGCATACTGCCAGTTTCTTCTTCAAATCAGGAAGTGCTGAAGGTCTTTGCCGACCGCAGTTTTCTGGATTATGAAACCTACGATTCAATCATAGCAACTTTACATGAAATGCTGCCGATGTCAGGCTGCCGGGAGTTGCAGGTAATCACCGGTGCGGGTGCGGCCATAAATGCCTGCATGGTGCTTGACCATGAAAAAGCCTGTTATTTTAAGTTTCCGAGAAAACAAAACAGCGGTGGTTCTTTGTGGGATTATGCCGCAACTGCATGTATTTACGGCGAATCAGGCAGCCCTGCAACTGATATTCACGGAAACCCATTGGACCTCAACCGAAGCGACTCTACTTTTATGAACCACCGCGGCATATTGTTTAGCTCAAACCAGGAAATATCTGAAATGGTGCAGCAGCTCTATAAGAAATTGAAAAACATTGATATGTAAGCGATCTTGAGGACTATGGCACAGCCTAAATAAGGTACCCCCGAAAATCATCTGGCTTGTTGATTTATTAAAAAATCAGGGAATATGAGTGTAGTGCACCCGAAGGGACTCGAACCCCCAACCTTCAGAACCGGAATCTGACATTCTATCCAATTGAACTACGGGTGCCTGATTTGATTTTGCTCCAAATGTAAAAGGTGAAGCGGAATTGACAAAAAATTCCACTTCACCCTCAATATCAATAATATGCTGAATATTAACTTATGCTATTTCATCCATTACCTCACGTACAATTTGCGCTGCATCTTTTAAAAGCACCGCTGATTTCACTCTCAGGCCGCTTTCATTGATGATTTTAGCACCTTCTTCTGCATTGGTACCTTGTAAGCGTACAATGATGGGAATTTCGATATTACCAATATTTTTATAGGCTTCAACTACCCCATTGGCCACCCTGTCGCAGCGAACGATACCTCCAAAAACATTGATAAGTATAGCTTTAACATTTGGATCTTTAAGAATAATTCTGAATCCGGCTTCAACGGTACGTGCATTTGCACCTCCTCCAACATCCAGGAAGTTAGCCGGATGACCGCCTGACAATTTTATAATGTCCATGGTAGCCATGGCCAGGCCGGCGCCATTCACCATACATCCCACGTTTCCATCGAGTTTTACATAATTCAGTCCTGAGCGGGCCGCTTCAACCTCCAGGGGATCTTCTTCTGTAATATCTCGCAATTCCTGTAAATCGGGATGGCGGAATAATGCATTGTCATCGAGGTTTACCTTGGCATCTACGGCCAGGATTTTGTCATCGGAAGTTTTGAGCACCGGATTGATCTCAAACTGTGAAGCGTCGATTTTAATATATGCCTCGTAAAGATGCATGATAAAATTAACCATTTCCTTGAAAGCATGTCCTTCGAGGCCCAGCAGGAATGCGATTTTTCTCGCCTGGAAATGCTGAAGGCCAACGCCCGGATCAACCCACTCCTGAATGATTTTTTCAGGATGAGACGAAGCTACTTCCTCGATATCCATTCCCCCTTCGGTAGATGCCATGATAAGGTTCATACTTTTCGCCCTGTCAAGCACTATACTCAGATAATACTCTTTAGGTTCAGAAGGCCCGGGATAATATACATCCTCAGCAATTAAAACTTTATGTACTTTCTTTCCTTCAGGCGGGGTTTGTGGGGTAATAAGCTGCATTCCCAATATGCTTTTGGAGTAACTTTCTACCTGCTCAAGATTTTTTGCAAGTTTAACACCACCACCTTTTCCGCGGCCACCTGCATGGATTTGTGCTTTTACCACGTACCATTCAGTACCGGTTTCAAGATTGAGCTTTTTAGCTGCCATAACAGCCTTTTCGGGTGTGTCCACTACAATACCTTCCTGGATACGGACTCCATAAGATTTCAGGATGTTCTTTGCCTGATACTCGTGAATATTCATGCTTTACGTTTTAGATATTTCGATTGCAAAAAAATGATAAAAAGTAATTACAAAATTAAACCAACGGGCCAAACTTAATACAAAATTCCTTTAGAATTGTTATGTTTGGCATTCTGTTATCTAACTTCCCGAAGGCAATAATGTTACAGGCGTCAAATATAAAAAAATCGTACGGAGAACTACAGGTTTTAAAAGGTATAAACTTATTTATTGAAAAAAGTGAGGTGATTTCCATTGTGGGAGCTTCCGGTGCCGGTAAAAGTACACTGCTGCATATACTGGGTACGCTCGACAATCCCGACTCAGGAGATATCCTCCTCAATGGTAAAAATCCTTTTTCCATGGGCAACGCTGAGGTGGCCAGGTTTCGAAATACCCATATCGGTTTTATTTTTCAGTTTCACAACCTGCTCCCTGAGTTCAATGCATTGGAAAATATTTGTATGCCCGCCTTTATTGCGGGTATTTCTAATAAGGAAGCAGAAAAAAGAGCCTTTAAACTCATGGAATTGCTAGGCATAAAAGACAGGGCCGGCAACAAACCTTCTGAAATGTCTGGCGGGGAACAACAGCGTACTGCAGTTGCCCGAGCACTGATCAATAACCCCGAAATCATTCTGGCCGATGAGCCGAGTGGTAACCTCGATTCAAAAAACGCCAACGAACTTCACGAGCTGTTTTTCAACCTCAGGAAAGAACTGGGCCAGACCATCGTGGTGGTCACCCACAACGAACACCTGGCCCAAATGGCCGACAGAACTTTGGAAATGAAAGACGGACTTATCGTCAATTGATTTCAAATACTCCAATCTCTTCAGCCCATGATTGCCACTGTTGTTCGAGTTCAAAGGCAATGGATTCTTCCTTGCCAGCAAGATTTTCAAGCTCTACCGGGTCCTGGGCCAGGTTGTATAATTCCCATTCTCCCAGTGCCCTTTCCATGACGAGTTTCCAGTCGCCGCGCCGGATGGCCCGGTTGCCAAAATGCTCCCAGTAAAAGGTTCTTTCATCCAGCTGATCAGTATTTTTTATCCAAGGAACAATGCTGGTGCCGGGCAAGTTGCCATAACGCCCTTCAAATCCTTCGTATGCAGCCAGGTCGATGGCCGTTGGTAACAGATCCACAATATGCACCGGCTGCCGTACCAGGGCTCCTTTGTTGGTTATGCCGGCCGGCCAATGCACTATTGCAGGCGTCAACACACCTCCTTCATGGGCATAGCGCTTGTATTTTCTGTAAGGTGTATTGCTGGCATTGGCCCAGGGCTCATCATAAGCGACAAAAGACCCTTTGGCACCTATGGGAACGGTTGGGTCGTTTAATTTGCGGCCATCTACATTTTCTTCACAACCTCCATTGTCTGAAATGAAAACGATAAGGGTGTTTTCATATAAATTTTCGCGCTTCAAATATTCAACCAGTCGGCCAATGTCCCTGTCCATGATATCAATCATAGCCGCATATACCGCCATTTTGCGGTCCCAGGTGATTTTTTCATTATCATCAACTTCAGCCCAGGGCAAAATCCCTTCTGTACGCGGACTGATTTCATATCGGTTATCGATGATCCCCAATGCTTTCATTTTCTCAAAACGCTCGTGGCGCAATTCGTCCCATCCCTTCATGTATTTGCCCAGGTATTTTTGCACATCGGGCTCCGGAGCATGGATGGGCCAGTGGGGTGCCGTATAGGCCAGATAGAGAAAAAATGGTTTTTCTGAATGATCCTGTACGTGCTCTTCCAAAAAATTCAATGCGTAATCGGTAAAGGCATGGGTCATATAAAAATCATCGCCTTCCGGTACAAAATCTTCATGATCTATGGCCATTTTTCGGTTTCGGTCTTCTTTGAGCAATTCATAAAAACTGCTGGCTCCGCTGATGAGCCCAAAATAGCGGTCGAATCCCCTTTTGGTTGGCCAGTGTTCCCTCGCTTCACCTACATGCCATTTCCCCGACATATAAGAACGGTATCCGGCTTCTTTTAAAATTTCAGGAATGGTCTGAGCATCGGTCGAGAGAAAACCCTGATATGCGCCCGGAACCGGAGTAGCATCTGCCCCACTTACCATTCTGCCCATACCGGCAGCATGGGGATATAGACCGGTAAGCAATGCCGCACGGGAAGGACAACATCTGGCAGCATTGTAAAAAGAAGTAAAGCGCAGTCCCTCTTCTGCCAGTTGATCCAATACCGGTGTCTCTATCTCTGCGCCGAAACAACCAATATCGGAGTATCCCATGTCATCGACCATAATGTAAACGATATTGGGCGATTTAGTCTTGGATGATTCCTCTTTTTTCAACCCGGAACAAGACCAGGTTGCAAGTGCCATTACTACAAAAAGTAAAAATACTTTTGCGCCAGTAAGCCATTCGCTATTCATGTATCTGAAAATTTAAGTTAAAGCCTTCTAAATCAAGGCTGGAAAAAAATCTTTTTATGCAAAAGGTTCTCGCCATCCATCAGTCGCACAATATACAAACCATTTTTTAAGGGCGGCCTGATTTCATAATAATTTACGCCAGGTAGCTGCGCTTGCCACAAAATTTTTCCCGAAGTATCCAAAATGGCCAATTCTGCATTTTCGCTCATGCTTTTTTCCGCATTCACATAAACTGTACCTTCATAGTGCCATAAGCTGTGGGCCAGATCCTGTTCAGGAAGCAGTGCAGTTGGCGCCAGCGATCTCACAAAAATATCATCGAGGCGCAAGGCTGCACGCGGACCTGCCGTACCGCTTAGCGGATAATAGCGCCATAACAGCTGAACATAAGGCTTGTTGTACAATTCAGCGGGTAAGGCAATATTTGTAAAATTGCTTTCATGTCCATTAGTGCTGCTGATGTACTCCACAAAATCATTCCCTATCCTGAGGTCTGTAAAATTACCTTCAATACCCAGCCTGTACTGAAGCCTTAGTCCATAAATTCTTTCATTTTGCTCCAGGGTTCCCGCCAGCCACTGCAGATCGGCATCAAACACATCGCGGGTATCAAGCGCCAGAAGCGCCCCGCCAAGGTCACGATCCCTGCCGGTATTCAGAAAGGAAATACCCGCATCTGCCAGTCCGTTTATCCTGGTGCGGCGTGTGTTTTTATACGGAAATCCGATGTTTTGCGCATCATCAGCATGATAATCATCTTCCGGTATATTGTAGGCGTACAGCAATGGATCGCCAAGGGTCGGATCGGGAACATTGCTTTGCAAAAACAGCATATTCTCGGGAAAATCACCTGCGGGTGCGTTGGCATCCCAGGCTTCAAATGAATAACCAGCGGCACTCAACACATGCGGCGCCGGATACACCAACACCCTGAATATTCCCGTGACAAAAGCACCTGCCGGGTCTTGCGCCTTTATTTCCACTTCTTCCTCTCCCCTTTTCAGGCCGTTTATGTTTAACTGATGGTTTGAAAGCATTAGATTCAACAGGTTTTCATGCCGGGTGCTTATTTCATAGCTGAGTACCTCATTATTTGGGTCTGTAAAATACAGACTGAGGTTTAATGTAGTGGCAATACCATTTTCAATCGTTTTTTGCAGTGGAATGGGTTGTGCCAATACAGGTGGTAAATTGGTGCCATCCATGGCATCGCCCTGCACAAGCATGTTGTCAAATCGGTTATTGCCTGAGCTGCCTGAAGCATTTTCACCTCCGAAAGCTATACGCACTTCAAATTGGCTATTGTCATTTATTGCCTCGATGCTGGAAAAATCATAGGAAAAGAGTTTGTAATTTTCCTCTATTAGCTGCAAAGGCCCAAAATCCTGCCATTCACCATCGGCGCTGGTTCTGTATTGCAATTGTTGTTCCGTGGCGCCATTATTGGTGCGGAGGCAGGCATAACTCAGCCTGATGTTTTCAAAACCCGCAACCGGCAATTTTAAATGCAGGAATCTGGTATCTGAAGGATTTCTGACCCGCAATGCATTACCTTCCGGCGTATCGTCAACCGCATTGAGCAATGTGCCATCCGCCACGCGATCCATATAACCACTTCCGGAGCCAGGATAGCTGATCTCCGCCCCTTCCACCAGACTTAGGTCGGGAGAGACTTTATCTATTTCGCCAGCGCTCAAATTGTTAAAATGCCAGTAATGGACCACCGGCAGGGCGCCTCCCAGCTGCTCATCCATCCATCTCAGCCGTGATTCTACCCAGTTTACCATCCAGTCAACCTCCTGCGCATAGCTTTGCCCTACAAAATAATTTGGCCATACACGGGTTCCCAAAATGGGCCATCGCACAAAATTTCTTTGCTGGGCTTCATCGAGCAAGGTTTGATAAGACCTGATTTTATCAACAATGTGACGCTTTGAAAAGGCTGACTGCCTGAGCTGCCTCCAGCGGTCTTTATAAGCTTTTTGAAAGGCGGGGTCTTCAAAGAGGCGGGTATACCAGCCATTGAGATACTCTGTATTATTGATCAGGGGATAATACCAACCCTGCGGCCGCCAACCCTGCAGATAATCGGCATTGCCAAGGCTCAGGTTAAAATCCCAGACCGGACCCATGGTGAGCTTTCCGTTGCGGTCTTTGTGCATAAAAGTACTCAGCCGGTAGCCATCAATTTCTTTGAGCAACTCGGTAATCAAATGATAGTCTATAAAGGACCCAACATCAATATATTGGGCGTAACCCTGGTGTACATCTTTAAAATCATCCCCAAACAAGGTACTTTCAAACTCATCGAGGTATTGAATGAGCCATTCCTTTTGCCGGGGACTGATTTCTTCTTCATTGGGCCTGACATGGGCCAGCAAGGTACCCCGTGAGGTGGTGAGGCCTTGCTCACCCGGATTTAAGCGATCCTTTTTGATAATGTATCCACCGCTGATTTCGGGTTCTTTATCATCAAAAGATTGAAGCTTGGTGATGTTGACCCTTTCTTCGTCCCATTTAATACGCTCTACGATCACATATACACCGTGATAGTGCGCCTGGGTTATGGGGCCGTTGCCACTGTGCAGGTACAACTCAACAAAACGGGTACGGGGGGCATATCTGCCCATATCATTGCTGAGGCCGTAGGCCACTGAATTGCGCATCAGGGTTTTATCGCTGTAGGGGGCGTAGAGTATCCAGTTGTGTTCTTCCGGCATATCCAGTAAGGCTTCGTTTCTGTTGCTGCCATTTTCATGCACCATGTGAAAGCCGAACATTTTTTTGGGAAAAGATTGTGAACTGGAGCCACGAATATTGGCCAAAGTGCGGCTTTGCAGCACTGGCTTTTCCTGTAGGCCGGCCCTGCCATTAGGTTGCCGGTCATACAAACTGAAATAGGCGACAGAACGATCGCCCGACGTGATTGCGGTGTGGAATTGATGTAAAATTACCACGGGCAAATTTGAATTAAAACCGCTGATGGCGGCATCGGCCATACTGAAAACCCGGGCTGTAAGCGGACTGGGTTTGCTACCTTCCCGGTAGGTAAAGGCCCTGACAAGGCGTGTATCGCTGATGGTTATGGGGCCCGTGTAACGATGGGTGGGTATTTGTTGCGGCAGGCTTCCATTGGTCGTAAAATATATCTCTGCGCCTGGATCAGCACTCAGCGAAAGGCTAATCGGCTGTGTAAACAGGCCTTCTTCGTGGGAGAAAACCGGGGCATTAAGTTGTTCCGGTGCCTCGGTATAACCAGTTGTGGTATTGGATGCGGCGGGAGTGGGTTCCAGAAAATATGCGAAATTTGAAGCGCCATCGGGCGAACGGCCGTAAGAAACATCAGTCGGTATTACCAAAGGGGGAATTTCATCGAGCAGTATGCCATCGGAGCTGCTCAACAGCACTTCTTCACCGGCAGCGCTGATGCTGAAATTGGTATGCAGCTCGCTTTCCTGCCAGAAGAGATGCTGGGCAGAAATGGGCTCTTCTATGGTGCCATCGGGCCATTGCCAACGCACTGCCAGGTTATCTCCTCCTGTACCTTCTTTCATTAAAGCTTCGATATAATACAGGGCGCCTTCTTCCAGGTAAATGGGGGCTGAGCGCTGCTCGGGATATTTATCCCATTGTCTGGAATGCGTCCAACCTGGTACCTCGGCAATTTTTTGCTTTCCCTCCGGCTGTTCATTGCCAGACAGAAACAACTGACCATTGTCATCGCTTGATATCCAGAAAATATAGTTGCCCGTTGCAGGGACTTTGAGATAACCGCGTACCCGCTGACCATAATTATCGGCAATGTTAATAGGCGCCTCAAAAGAATGGCTAAGTATATTACGACGGTCGGGGGCATCGGGAAATTTGGAAGCATTGAGCAAATTGGCCACCGATGTGCCGGGGATATTTAAATAGACTTCCCGCAACAGGCCATTGATCATCTCTCCTTGTGCGGGCCGTCGGTTTTTACCACTGGCCCATACCAGCAAATGTTCCCCCGGCTCAATAAGATATGCTGGGAAAATCCACTTCATCGGATTTGCATAATCATCTGACAATGCATATCCCGTCAGGTCAACTGCGGCATCCCCGACATTCAGCAGTTCTATCCAGTCGTTGTTATCACCATCAATATCCTGCAGACCTTCACGATTGGAACTTAATATTTCATTAATCAGTACTTGTGCATTAAGGGGTGCATTGGCAAATGCTATAAAAATGAATAAAAGGATGATTCTGTATAAATGATGCATCTGGGTCTCGTTATATTAGAAAGGTAAATATATCGATTTCCAGGGCAAATGAAAAATGAATGAAAGTTCAGTCCAGTGCCCGGGGAAAAAACTAGAAGCTCGAAGCTGGAAGCTGGAACGAGTTGCGAATTCCGTTTCGCTTTGCTCACGGGACGAGCTGAGAGCTAACTCCCAATCACCGATCCCGCATTCCGGACTAAGGATCACGTGTGTTTGTTTTGTCAACGAGCTTTAAGCTATAAGCCACACTGCCTATGGTCCTTGTTTGCAACGAGGACCGGATACTGAAGCTGTTCTTTTACCAAAAATAATCATACTTCTCCGCCCTCGTTAGAAATTGAGTCTTTGACGAAACCCCGACTCTCGGGGTGGAGGCTTTCTGCTGCGTCCTGGTTAGAAATGGAGGCTTTGCCGGAATCCCGATTTCGGGGCAATGGCCGATATTCTCGTGGGTAATAATGTATCCCGAACGCTATGCTTTTCGGGGTGGGTAAAGTTAAACGTTAAAAATGTTAAACGTTAAAAGCGTTAAGCGTTAAAAGTTAAACGTTAAAAATGTTAATCGTTTCCCCACTGCCTATGGTCCTTGTCTACGACGAGGACCGGCAACAACAGCCATTCATTTAACGAAATAATCATGCCTCTACGCCCTCGTTGGAAATTGAGTCTTTGACGAAACCCCGACTCTCGGGGTGGAGGCTTTCTGCTGCGCCCTCGTTATAAACAAGGGCGATATTCTCGTGGGTAATAATGTATCCCGAACGCTATGCTTTTCGGGATTTCGGTTTCACCTCAATTTGCAACGAGGACCGGATACTGAAGCTGTGCTTTTACCAAAAATAATCATACTTCTCCGCCCTCGTTGGAAAATGAAGGCTTTGCCGGAATCCCGTTTCTCGGGGTGGGTAAAGTTAAACGTTAAAAGCGTTAAGCGTTAAGCGTTAAAATGTTAAACGTTTCCCCACTGCCTATGGTCCTTGTCTACGACGAGGACTGGCAACAACAGCCATTCATTTAACGAAATAATCATGCCTCTACACCCTCGTTGGAAATTGAGTCTTTGACGAAACCCCGACTCTCGGGGTGGAGGCTTTGTTGGAATCCCGTTTCTCGGGGTGGATAAAGATAAACGTTAAAAGCGTTAAACGTTAAAAATGTTAAACGTTATGTCAATTATCCAATTATCAATTATCCATTATCCACCCATCACCCATTACGGATTCTGCCGCCGTGGTTCGCATCCTCACGAAACACAATTAAATATCTGATTTACAATGATATATGATCGAATAACATCTAAGATTGATTTCTGCTTTTTGAATTTTGTCACGCATCATCCATTACGGATTACGCATCACGGATCCTACCTATGCTCCTGATATATCTGAGGCAAAAATAATGTATCCAACTCTTCGATTTCTTCTTTGCTTAAGGGGCTATAATCCAGCGCCTGAATGGCTGTATTCAGATGATCTTCGGTCCGGATGCCAATGACCGGTATCACTGATTTTCGTGCCAGCAACCACAACAGTGAAGTAATGGCAACCGGCCTGTCCGGGCCACTCAAGGCCTCGAGTCCGTTCTGAAGTTTTTGTATCTGCGATGCATCGTACTGCAAATACCCGGAGGCTGGCTTAGTGGCAAGCAATCCTTTAGCTAAGGCTCCCCTTGCCAGTACAACGATGCCCTTCTTTTCAAGGACCGGCAATATATTTTCCTCGGGCCTTCGGTCGAGCAGGCTGTATTGTGTCATAACAGCAGTTAACTGCGCCATATCTGTATATCTGCGCACCACATTGGGCCGGATCGATGAAATACCATACTGTAAAATTTTTCCCTCCTGTTTCAGCAATTCAAAAGCTTCGAGGGTTTCTTCTGCCGGATCTTCAAGGGTGCCCCCATGTAAAAGGTATAAATCAATATAATCTGTTTGCAGTCGTTTGAGACTTTTTTCAACGGCTTGTAATATATAATCTTTGTTCGGGTTCCAAACCCATCCGCTTCCATCTTCTTTCCACTGGTTGCCGACCTTGGTAGCTATGACTACCTCCTTTCGCATCTCTTTAAACGCTTTCCCTACCGACACTTCATTTTCGCCTTTCTGATACAAATCTGCAGTATCGAAAAAATTAATTCCGCCATCAAAAGCCTTTTTCAGCAACGTGGAATTGTGCCGGTGGTCATCGCCCAGCGACATACAACCAAAAGCTATGCGGCTGACTTGCAGCTCCGAAGAGCCTGGTAATATTTTTTCCATATACCGAAATTATCAAAATTTTACTTCTTTTGCCTGATCATTCCTAAAAACTATATTGTTTTGTCTTTTATACATACACAATGAGTTATACCCTGATTGGATTTATACTGTATCTGCTTTCTATACTGATCATAGGCACCATCAGTTACAGGATGAACAAAACGCACCATGATTTTTTCATCGCAGGCAGGAAATTGAATCCATGGGTGGTGGCTTTTTCTGAAAGGGCTTCGGGTGAGTCTGCATGGTTACTCCTCGGCCTGCCGGGCGCCATGTATGCAGTAGGTTTGCTGGAATTCTGGGCAGCCGCCGGATGTGTTTCAGGGATTATTCTGTACTGGTATATCGTAGCGGCCAAATTGCGCAGGGAGACCGAAGCTTCGGGTTCCATAACCCTGCCCGACTATATTGCCAGCCGCTTTCCGAAACAAGGCCGCGCCATTCGATGGATCGCCACCAGCATTATCATCTTTTTCTTTACTTTTTACCTATCTGCTCAATTCAATGGTGCCGGAAAAGTGCTGAATGTAACTTTTAACATCCCGGTTTTTTATGGCATGCTTATCGGCACGGTAATTATTGTACTCTATACTATGATGGGGGGATTTTTTGCCGTGGCCTATACCGATCTTATCCAGGGCATTATCATGATTGGTGCGCTGATTATTCTGCCGGGCATGGCTTTTATCATACTGATGCAGCAAGGCGATGCCAGGTTGCTTGATTTGTATAAGGAGGTGCCTTCTGACATCATGAGTTTTACCGGAGGGGCCGTCGGACTGGCCGCAACAGCCGTGATAATCAGTGGTTTGAGCTGGGGGTTTGGATATTTCGGACAGCCCCATTTGCTCACCCGCTTTATGTCGATCAACGACAGCGCCAATATCAGAATTTCACGCCGCATCGCCATTATGTGGGCCATACCCGGCTTTACCGGCGCCATGCTGATAGGGCTGGCAGGGCTGGCCATGTACGGGCCCGGCATCGAAGAATTATCAGATGCCGAGCGGATTATGCCTATGCTTGCAGGTGATGTCTTGCCGGCCTGGTTGGCGGGTATTTTTATCTCTGCGGCCATCGCAGCCATGATGTCAACCGCCGATTCTCAACTGCTGGTCATTACTTCCTCGGTCATTGAAGATATTTACCACAAAAGCCTGGGCGTAAATATTTCGGAAAAAAAACTCTTACAGCTGAGCAGATTGCTGACGTTGCTGATCGGGGCATTGGCCTTTATCATAGCCCTCACGTCAGAAAAACTCATTTTCTCGATGGTTTCCTATGCCTGGAGTGGTTTGGGCGCTTCTTTTGGTCCGGTGGTTATATTAATGCTCTGGTGGAAAAAAACCAGGGGTGAGGGCGTAATTGCCGGTATGCTTACCGGTACCGTTTGCACCATTATATGGTCTGAGTTCAATGCACTGGATGCATTTTTATCGGTTCGTTTTGTCTCTTTTGTGCTGGCATTTGCCGCCGTTGTAGTGGTAAGTAAAGTTTATGCTAAAATTTCCTGAATTTTTGCCATTTTTATAATAATTTCAATATTTTAGCACCATGCAACCAAAAAAAACAACGCACTATGGAAAATATGGCACCCGATACGTGGCAACTCCCTGCCGGTGAAAGAGCCTTTCTGGAACCCCTGGCAGACATTTTCTGGCAAGCCCGCAATCCTGAAAAAGCCACGCCAATGGAAAACTACATGAAAGGTAAATTTGCCTTTCTCGGTATTCAAAAGCAGGAAAGAACGTTGCTTTCGAAAGAATTCCGGCAGCTGCCTGAAAATTGCCGGACCGAAATCGTTCTTGACTGGCTATGGAAACAACCCTGGCGTGAATTTCAATACCATGGCATAGGCTTGCTGGAGCGTGAAGCCCGCAAAGCCCCGGAATCGACCATCGAACTTTACGAAAGACTGATCACCGAAAAATCATGGTGGGATACGGTGGATGCCCTGGCTTCCAATTGTGTCGGCCCTCACCTTGCCAACCATAAACATCTTATACCAGACAGTGTATCACGGTGGATGAAGTCTGGCAATATCTGGCTGCAACGCACCTGTCTGCTTTTTCAGTTAAAATACAAGAATAACACCGATGAGGAACTTCTGCTCGATTGCATAAGAAAATTGTGCTACGAAAAGGAGTTTTTTATCAAGAAAGCCATAGGATGGGCACTTCGGGAATATTCTAAAACAAATCCGGATTGGGTCGTTGAGGTTTGTAAAAAAGAACATCTTTCTTCTCTCAGCCGTAAAGAAGCGCTGAAATGGCTGCAAAAAAGATCTGATCAAGACTGAAAATCCTACGGCTTTTCATCGTATATTGTATAAAACTTAAGAATTATGACTTTATACCGGAATATGGGAAAGGCCGATCGCAGCATACGCATTGCTTTGGCCATAATTATTGCATTGCTTTATTTTTCAGGTGTGATCAGCGGCGTATTAGCCATTATACTCGGTGTGGTTTCACTGATATTCATAGCAACGAGTATGGTGAGTTTTTGCCCCATGTACGTGCCTTTTAAATGGAATACTTCAGAAAAGAAAAAAGACGAGAAAATTGTATAGAAGAGGAACCGGATTCCGGCTGCAAAAAAATATGTAAATTGCCGGCATGAATTTTCTCAGTTTTACAGGCGTGGTACGGGTATGCTGGGCTATAGCAGCTATTTTATGCGCCAGTCATGCCTTGGCACAGGAGGATGCCAAATCCATAGACAGATCATGGCAAATCAGGCCGGCGGCAGGTTTGGGCCTCAATGTGGCATGCTTGTATTTTAACAGTGCTGCCAGGTTTGACCTGCGAAAGGGAACGCAGGAAGCCTCGGTGAAAGAGACCCTGTATTTTGCCCTTCACGCTTCACTTCCTGATCGCTATCCCGGTCTGTCACTGATAGCAGACATCAGCTTCAGAAACATCAATTCAGAAATTGTATACCGGGATATGGTGCCCGGTGAAGCCCTGACCTTTGTTTCCAATAAATTTCGCCTGGATTGCTTTGCCAATCATCTTTTTATGCGCTATACCCACCCCGGGGGAGATATCAAGCCTTTTTTTCAATTGGGATTATTTCATGCCAGGGTTTTCAGCCATGAGCAAAGCCGCTTTTTTTTGTACCGCGATGGGGAAAGTGAATTTAGGGAAACCACCGCTGCACTCAATCCGCTCAGAAGATCTGAAATCGGCTGGGTTAGCGGAGGGGGCATCGAATATGAAAAGGTGATGCTCGAGCTAAGGTTTACACACGGTAACGGATTTTCGGGAAGTGGAGATGACAGGAATCAGACTTTTAACCTCTTTTTTCTGGCCGGCTACAGGTTTTAACAAAGAAAAATTATGGAAGAAAAGCTTCATAAACTTCACATAAAAAACATGGTTTGCCAGCGCTGCATTAAGGTGGTAAAGGAAGTGTTTATGCAGCTTGCAATCCCTGTAGCTACTATTGAACTGGGGGTGGTAGTAGTAAAAGCAACAGAAAAAGAAATTCCCATGCAAAAACTGCGGGATGTATTGGAAAGTGAAGGTTTTGAATTGCTGGATGACAAAAGGTCGAAACTTATTGACCAGGTAAAACAGGTGATCATTCAACAGGTGCACCGCAATGCCGGTGAAGAGAATCATAAAAATCTTTCTGACATCCTGGAAGAGCGTTTGCATATGGAATATTCCTATCTCAGTCATTTATTTTCCCAGACTGAAGGCATCACGATAGAAAAATATACCATTTTACAAAGGATTGAAAAGGCCAAAGAACTGCTGGTATATGATGAGTTTACGCTATCTGAAATCGCCTGGCAGTTGCAGTACAGCAGTGTGCAGCATTTGTCATCTCAGTTCAAAAAAGTAACGGGAATGACCCCCGGAGCCTTTAAAAAGCTCAACCAGCCCAGAAGAAAGCCCATTGATAAGGTTGGGGAGTGAATGCGTGATGCGTAAACCGTGATGCGTGATCGGTAATGGGGAATGGGTGATGGTGATGGGGTATTTAGCTCCTAGCTCGTAGTTGGTAATGACAACAAGTTAGCTGTTAGCTTTCCATATTACATATACAACAAAAATGTTTTTACCATGCAAAATCTAAGCGCTGTAGGCGCGGAATCTTTGTAGAAAAAAAGCCATTTAAAGCAATGAGCGCCGTAGGTGCGACACTATTGCGCCAGGCGGGTCAAATACAGTCTGCAAAGGCGAACAAGGCAAATCAACAATGAACAAACAAGCTTCGCCAACTTACCTGATTCATACCTGTTAAAATATTGTAAGCTGACCATATCCATCCAACAGGCTTCCATCAGAAAGATGCCGGAATCCAAAGGATTCCCATCTCTATAGCAGATCAGTCAATATGTAAAATCGACCCGGAGAGGGTCGTAGCCTGTGGTGTTTCCAAATCGGTGAGCTAACAATTACACCCAAATCCTGATCTTCTTAATGTATAATATGATGTGTGCAAAAAATCGAAACATGCTCTGATACATCAACATCCGACCCCGTAGGGGTCGATTTCTATTATACAACATTTTGCTATAGACATGTGATCCCTGCGGGATCTGCCCCCCGGCAAAATCTATGGACATATATTAATAGCCCATGTCTGTGACGAGGACTGAAAACCGTAGCTTTCCTTAAACCAGGGCAGTGCCAATGGTCCTCGTTTGCAACGAGGACCGGAAACAGAAGCTGTTCTTTTACCAAAAATAATCATAACAGGCACTGTTCGGGATTTGCAATCCATTAATAATGAATAGAAGCGTTTGCAACACGGGGTTAAATAAGGAAATATTGGCAAAGGATAAGGCATACGGGCTCCAGCTCAGACAATGCGCATCCTGACTATTGGCTTTATAACCCACAAGACTATCACTCTCGTCCCGGGTTGCCGCTGATTGTCAACCCATCTCGCATCTTCATTTTTCAACTTTTCCAAAGATTTTAAACTTTGGAAAAGTAGCCATCTGGTATTTTGTCTCCAACTCCTTGAATGGAATCATCCCACCTGGCGCAAGTCCCTACCTCGCCGGCAAGCAGGTGTGACTTGTGCCTTTAAATATGAAAAGCAGGGCTTGGAAAACGGTCTACAAAGATAAAATATTGGTCAAGGACAAGTTCAACATGGCACATCTGCTCCAAATCAGGAAAAGCTATTCCATTAGAATTTCATTAAATTTTGTTCCGTGCATTTTTTTGCACGGAAGGAATTTAGATTTGAAAATACAATCGAGCTCGAGCAAAAGGGAGAAAAAATTGACCCGAACGCTCCCGAATAAGAAGTAGGGCGTAAAACCTTTAAATTAATCTGAAATGAAAAATTTAGCTTTAACAACCTTGCTTGTCCTCATAATATCTTCATCCTGCAATCAGGAATCCCCGCTGGAACTGCAAAATGATTTTTCACAGGAGATTGATCATCTCAAAAGTATGAACAGCACAGGTTTAAATCTGGCCGTTTTACATCTTGGCGAAAATATAAGCCACCTTGGACAGTCTGAGATAAGTTTCAATCAACGGCAATTTGTTTTAGATATAGTCAAAGGACTAAGAGGACAATATTTCGAGGCCGAAGAATCTGCAGTCAAAGAATTTTCTAACCATTATGGCGAAGTAAGATTACCAGGCCAACTTCCAGGCTCAAGAACAACTGGTGAAGTGAAATTGTCTGACTATCAACTTTTAACTGATGGGCAATTGCTTTTGGCGCAACCTCTGGTGGATAAGATCTTAAGAACGGATGATGTTTTCGCTATTAAAGAAGACGCCATTGATTATTTACAAGGTGTTACGGCTTCAACATTACCCGAAGATGACAAACTACAACTTATCGCAATAGGAGCAAGTATTTTAGCATTTTGCGACTTTATTGAAAATGGTGGAATTGAAGAGATACGAACAATATTAGCCAAAGAATTAGAATATTCCGGGGCTGCCAATGGAAGGGTTATGGGTTGCGAGGTAAGTACGAGAAGTGTTCTTGCAGGAGGAGTTACAGGCTTTTTCGGAGGATTGGCTTGGGGTTGTTATTCTGGTGCAATAGCTGGAACGGTAGTCTTCCCCTTAGTAGGCACTGTAGCTGGCTGTGTAAATGCTGGAATGGTATCTGCCGCTGGTGGCTTTATTACAGGTGTTACTTATAGTATAGCTTCAGAATTATTAACAACATGTTTTAGAAATAGTGGAAATACAAATGAGTAAATTAAAGAAAACTTTTATTATTTCAAGCATCGGATTTACTGCCACTCTTATGGCATTTGGGCCTCATGGATCATTCAATCCAAAAGAAGTCGGATTTTATACTGCGATCATGGCTGGGGTAATGTTTTATTTCATTTCTTACCATGGTTTTGTATATGTTCTCAAAAGACAGCCAAAAAATAATGATGATTAAATTGTGCTGCATTATTATCAGATGAGCTGCTTTTTGGGAGCCAGTACATTATAAGAATAACGGAAGATCATTATTAGTGCCTTCCGTGTAGAACAACACACGGAAGGCACATCCTGGCAAAACGAGTCTTTCAATTCCCTTTAGCATATTTTTAGGCATTTGTGCAGTATCAGTTTGTATAAAAAATCCATCGTGGTGGCCATATTAACCATTTATACCACCAGGTTTATGCTTCGAAACTATGAAAAGCGTTCTACCGGAAAATAAAATGAAGGACTTCAAAAAAAGATCGATTGTTGCAAGCATTGGCTTTATCTTGCTGCTAATGGCCTTCGGATCGCATGGATCATTCAATCCAAAAGAAGTCGGATTTTATACCGCGATCATGGCTGGGGTAATGTTTTATTTCATTTCTTACCATGGTTTTATGTATGTTCTCAAAAGACAAAAAAATGATAATGATGAATAAATCAAACTTGATCATCTCGAAAAATCAAGCTGTTTTTCGGCAACAAGTTCCGGTAAAAAGGCAATGAAGCTTGCCTTCTGTGTGTATCTCTGCACGGGATGACGAATTGGTTGACAACATCCACCTATACCATAGTTATAATGAACTTTTCCTTGATGGATGGTGATCCACGGTACCACAAAGTTGTAAAGTTAATGGATACCCAATCGCATCAGATATTTTTTGAAAAACTATGTTTTGTATTTTTAGACATTCCTGATTTTACTCTTGAGCTTGATGAACTTACCAATGACTTTGATCGTTGGATATATGTACTAAAACACATGCATCACTTGCAGGATTTACCTGATACATTGAAAACTAAGATATTCGAAAAAAGTATTTGACGTAGCTGAAGTTGCCAACTTAACGAAAGATAAATTAAAAAAATTGCTGGCGGAAAATACCTGATTCATCTTAAAAGACTCCGGGTCATTGCTCCGCCTGTTTTTCAATCTATTTGCACTCGATGAATGACCCATCGGAATTAAGGCTAGATGCCAAAAGGTAAGTCATTCAAATTCAACCCCTTCAGGGTTAATAGTAAAATTAATACGACATTGATTAGCCACACATTGCGATGTGTGGCTAATCGAATTCAACCACGTTGTGGTTGAAAATTTGAAACAACTATATTAGTTTAGCTTAGCCCCTTCCCCATTAAGAAATGAAATAAAGTTAAACGTTAAAATCGTTAACCCCGCTCCCTATGGTCCTTGTCTGTGACGAGGACCACCGCCTTTGTCACCAGGCATGGGATTCCGTCAAAGCCTCCATTTCTAACGAGGATGGAATAAGCCTTTTGTGAAATATAATAAGAAGCGTTTATAACGCGATTCATCAACACCAAATGACGCATTTAAGTATTGAAAGCGTCTGTAGATGTTCGGGTTAAGGCATCCAATAAATACCTTTAAATAATTGATAATCATGCAATTAAAAACCTATAAGATTGGCGAAACCTTATAGGTTGGTTCCGGATTATCAGTTTATAATATAATAAGCAGACATGTCAGGTTTTGAAACACCTGACATGTTTTTACCTACCAATGAAAAACAGGGTTTGAAACAACAGTCTACATAACTCCTAAACAGATAATGGAAATATACACCGTAATCCCCCTCAATACCCAGGGTTGAAACCCAGGGCTATTGAGGGGGCAACATGCTTTAATGATATTGCCTTTCCCGCTTCGAATACCCTTTTGCCAACTCATAACACAGCTACGAGCTACGAACCACGAGTTAATTTTTATGGGGACATAGTTGGAGAAAACTCCAACAAAAAGGAGAGAGGATAAGTTATGAGCTTCTCTTTTCCTACCTGCTACCAACTAAACAACCCATCACACACCTTTTCATTCCCTGGGAGAGTTCATAATTCTAGCTTCTCTAGCGTCAATTTGAAAAAATCGCATAATTGTGTGTCTCTTGGCCTTAAAGGTAAACTGCGATTTTTATATAAAATAATTCGCTCACTTACACCCAAAGCCCGCCAATGGCATTAGAATTCCATTAAATTTTGTTCCGTGCAATTTTTTGCACGGAAGGAAATTAGATTTGAAGAATATTGAAATCAGTCAATCAGAACAATATGCCTTTTGACTTTATTAGATTATCCCAGATCAAAACATGACATACAATATTTTAAAATAAAACTTAAGTTTCAAGAAAATATAGCAGTTAAAACGATTCATTTTTAATTTTCTAAATTTTAAATTTAATGTTTTATGAAAACTAAACAATTAATTCTGATAACTGCCCTAAGTATGGGAGTTATTACGTCATGCTATGAAGAAAGTCCCATTGAACAAATCAATGAGGAGAAAAAAGTAAAAAAGTATTTAGAGGTGCTTCCTGAAGATCGACACTTTCAGGATTTGATGAATTCACTATCAGGACTATCAGGTTTTGATTTAAATGAAGATTATGATGAAATTGCCTTACAAGGATTAAAAGAATTACAAAATTATGATGAAATTTCAATGGTAATTAAGCAGAATTTTAAAGAACCTCATATTGTTTTAAATCAACTGGACCAATATATGAGATCATTAAACAATTTTAGACAGATTCATAGTGAATTTTACGAGCTTGAATACGATTCCAGAGAATTTTTAATACTCGAATTATTTTCTAATCATACGTTTTATCAGAATAGCCAAGCCCGTGTAAATGGTATTTGTGAAGACCAATTAAGTAATGACAAGCAAAATTGTTTTGAAGCGGCTCTAGTTGCTGCTGGAGTATGTGGTCTATTTACTCCTACTCTAATTGGTGCTTTGGCATGTGGAGCCGGGGTAATTGCAGCTGATGCGGTTTGTCACAGAGCTGCAGAAAGAAATTATAATACATGTAAAAAATATCAGTAATTATGAATGCTAGTCAAATTAAAAAAATCGAATATTCAATAGCTGTTATCTTTCTACCATTGCTTATTTTTTCCTTAGCTGTGCGATTGATAACCGTGAACCAGGGCATTATTGCTATAATACTTTTATTCCCTACACAAATCTGGTTATACTACAAGTATAAGGCAATAGGTTTAGAAAACAGTTATTTAAGAAGAAAAGGAGGAACAATTATAGTTGCAATAGTACTCATTGTCTTTCTAATTATTAACAGACAATTTAATATTTTATATTGATTAAAATTCTCTTAAACTAGAAAACAACTTTTTAATCCAGACCTGTAGGACTTAAAAAAATTCTTATGGGTCTGGTTCACCTCTTGCTGGCGCAATTCTGTTACTTATGCGCTTAACCAAGAAAAGCAGGGATTGAAACCCGGTTGATCCATCAGTCAACGTTATTCAGGGAAGTAAAATAAAGTTAAACGTTAAAATCGTTAAGCGTTAAAAATGTTAAACGTTAAAATCGTTAACCGCACTCAAACCCTAACTCACTGAGCTAACTTGCTACGAGCTACGAGCTTTATTCGATTCAACAATTCAACAATTCAACAATTCAACACCTAACCAACTCCACAACTCACCACTAAATATCCATCACCCATTCCGGATTACGCATTACGGATCACGTATTCTAAAAATACTATTTTGTTTTCAATTAATAGATCATAAATGGGTGCCTGTTATCTTTGTTTCTCTATCTTTATTGTACGAAAACTGTTTAATAAGAATAAATCATTTTGTGCGGAGCAAGTAAATATGTATATCTCAAGAATTAAATTAAAAAATTGGAAAAACTTTAAAGAGATCGATGTGCCTCTTACCGAAAGGGTATTTATTGTAGGGCCAAATGCATCGGGTAAATCCAACCTCCTCGATATGTTTAGATTTTTGCGAGATATATCAAAACCCGGGGGCGGACTTCAAAATTCTGTGGTAGACCGGGGAGGTATTTCTAAAATTCGATGCCTGGCTGCTCGTACATATCCTGATGTTGAGATTGAAATTCATCTATCGGATTTTGGAAGTAAAGAAGTTTTGTGGAAATATGCTATTGGCATCAAGCAGGAAACCCGAGGTTATCGTCAACCTTTAATTACATTCGAAAACGTATGGAAAAGTAATACGCAAATTTTATCAAGACCAGATACGGAGGATATTGAGGATAAAGAAAGACTAACCCAAACCCACCTTGAGCAGATTAATGCAAATAAGGAATTCAGGGTCGTAAATAAATATCTTGAATCTATTATTTACATGCACCTAATCCCTCAGCTGCTTAAGCACCCTTCAAGTTTTACAGGACCTGATTTACCCGGAGACCCTTTTGGAAAAGGTTTTCTGGAAAGAATTTCCAAGGTAAATGAAAAAACGAGAAATGCATGGCTTAAAAAGATTCAGGAAGCATTGAAAATAGCCGTCCCTCAGTTTAAAGAATTTAGTTACACCGAGGATTTAGGAAAACCTCATTTAGAAGCGATGTATGAGCATTGGAGGCCAAAAGCAGGTAAACAAAGAGAGGAGCAATTCTCCGATGGAACCTTACGATTAATTGGGCTATTATGGGCGCTTCAGGAAGGAGATGGGCTGTTGCTAATGGAAGAACCTGAACTGTCACTAAACGCAGCGATCATTTCAAAAATACCTTCTCTTTTGTACAAACTTCAAAAGCCAAAAAAAAGACAGGTAATTGTAACTACCCATAGTTTGGACTTATTAAACGATAAAGGAATATCCCTTGACGAAATTTTGCTTTTGGAACCTAATACTGAAGGCACGAAGATCACAGTAGCTGCAGACATCCGGGAAGTCAAACTTATGATGGAGGGAGGTATGACCCCAGGAGCTGCTATTTTACCAAGAACAAAACCAAAAAACGTTAACCAACTCACTTTAGGCTTTTAGTTCATGATCTATATCAATATCGTTTTTGAGGATGTTGTCAGCGAATTTTTGATGTATGCTGTTTTAGAATCTTTTGAAAATAAGTTTCATGTTGTAAATAGTTATCATGGTAACGGATATGGTTATATCAAAAAAAATATTGATGGGTTTAATCAAGCCTCTGCTGCCATACCTTTTTTTGTCCTTACCGATCTTGATAACTACATCTGTCCAACAGCATTAATGACTGATTGGTTTAAAAACCCCATGCACCAAAACCTGATATTCAGAATTGCTATAAGGGAAGTAGAATCATGGATTTTAGCGGATTACCATGCCTTTGCTCAATTTACAGGGTTAAGTGAGCAAATAATACCTAAAAATCCAGATAACCTTCGAGATCCTAAAAAAACAATCATTGATCTTATAAAAAGATGTAAAAAAAGAGAACTTAGAGAAGATATCATTCCAATTAATAATAACGCATCTATAGGGCCAAACTATAATGAAAGGCTCATTGACTATATATTAAATTTTTGGAATCTACATGTTGCAAGAAGAAACTCCGAAAGCCTAAACCGAACTTGCCTAAATCTTGAAAAATTTGTTTTTGAAATTCCAAAGTAGCGCATCTCGCAATAAAAGGAGAACCTATCCCGGCAGGTTGGTGTGACATGTGCCTTGTTTATGAAAAGCAGGGTCTGAAACCCACAATGCGCTAAACAGATAACGGAAAATTATTTTCTATGGTCCTTGTTTTAAACGAGGACCACCGCCTTTGTCACCTGGCACGGGATTCCAGAAAAACCTCGATTTCCAACGAGGGCGGAAGACAGCATACACAATCTGCCATAGCGAAGCAAAAAGCCATTTCAAAGTACGTCGTCCTATAAGGTTTCAAAAATCCTTATAGGTCTGTTGCGTTTTTCGGCCTCTGTCTTTAACTGACGCCAGTCCACCACGCCACGCCGGCATGCTGGTGTGATTTGTGCCTCCAATTATGAAAAGCAGGGTTTGCAACTCTGTATTGAAAGGAAAAATCTCTACCTGTGTTGTAGATGTTCTTAAAAAAAATATTCATTTATCTGATATTCAATATTTTAAAAACCTACAAGGTTGGCGAAATCTTATAGGTTGGTTCCGGATTATCAGTTTATATCATAATAAGCAGACATGTCAGGTTTTGAAAACCTGACATGTTTTTACCTACCAATGAAAAACAGGGTTTGAAACAACAGTCTACATAACTCCTAAACAGATAATGGAAACAAACACCGTAATCCCCCTCAATGCCCAGGGTTGAAACCCACGGCATTGAGGGGGCTACATGCTTTAATGATATTGCCTTTTCCGCTTCGATTACCCTTTCGCCAACGCTACGAACTACGAGCTCTGAGCTATATGAAACTCCAACAACAGAAAAAAAAATGACAGAAATTCAAATCAAAGAGTTCTGATGGCCGATTTCGAGCAGGATGCCAGGAAAGCTTGTCCTTAGCAGGATGAAATCCCCCATTTCCTGTCCCGCATAAACGGGAAGGGGGTTAGGGGGGTGTTGCCTTGCAGAACTGTCCGTTAACAAACCGAGCAATACATTGATGTCAATCATATAAGAGTGAAGTCAAATTGCGAGGTTACATCAGGCCCTTGAAAAACAAACACCAATCTGATGAAATGAAGGCGAAGGGTTGGGAAGGAAGCAAACAATGTTTGAGCGAAGCGAGTTTTGTTTGCGGCGGGCGGGGCCTTTATTTTAGGTCAGGGTCCCGTTTAGCTTCGCTTACGGGACGGCGGGGTTTTTTTGTTACTTTTTTGACCTGAAGCAAAAAAGTAACAGAAAGTTAACCTATAAAAAATACAATCCATACCTTAAAAGAAAAGAAAATAATTAAATCCGCTGCTCACCGATTTAAGAATAGAGACACGAATTCATCATAGAATTGCAAAACGCCTCACAACGATGGCTCAAAGACAGAAGCATTTTTTACGCTACCTATCCCATACAGGAACAATCAGTAAAGGGAAAAGGCTGGGACTATGAACTTAAGGCTACCTATACCATCGTGATTATGAACTTTCCATTGATGGATGGTGATTCGCGGTACCATAAGGTTGTAAAATTAATGGATACTCATACCAACAAGGTATTTTTCGACAAATTGTGTTTTGTATATCTGGAAATTCCTAATTTTACCCTTGAGCTTGATGAACTTAACAATGACTTTGATCGTTGGATATATGTACTAAAACACATGCACCGTTTGCAGGATTTGCCTGATAAATTGAAAACTAAGATATTCGAAAAAGTATTTCACATTGCTGAAGTATCTAATTTAAGTAAAGAGGAAATGAGAGCCTATAGTAAAAGTCAAAAAACCATTTGGGACAATTACGCAGTTATGGAGTCTGCCAGGCTGGAAGGTATGGAGAGGGGAATGGAGAAGGGAATAGAGAAAGGAATAGAAAAGGGAAGACAAGTAGGCAGGGAAGAAGGTAGAGAAGAAGGAATAGTTATTGGAATGAATAGAGCCGGAGTAAGTATTGAAAAAATTTCTGAAGCCACTGGGATTTCGATTGATGAAATTAATAAGATACTGGCGGAAAACCCTTGACCCATCTTGAAAGAGACGCTGGACAATTCTTCCTCCTGCGTTTCCATACATTTCTACTCAATGAATGACTCGCTATGATAAAAGCTGGAAGTGTAAAGAAATGCATTTCAAATTCAACCCCTTCAGGGCTTTTAGTAAAAATAAATACGATAATAATGAAACAACTATATGGGTTTATTGTAGCACCCTTTCAGTGCTGGAGCAAGTCCATGCCACGCCGGCAGGCTGGTGCGACTTGTGCCTTCAATCATGACAAGCGGGGTTTGCAACTCTATATTGAAAGGAAAAATCTCTACCTGTGTTGTAGTTGATGTTCTTAAAAAACATATTCATTCATCTGATATTCTATATTTTAAAAACCTATAAGATTGGCGAAACCTTATAGGTTGGTTCCGGATTATCAGTTTATATCATAATAAGCAGACCTGTCAGGTTTTGAAAACCTGACAGGTGGCTATCTCCTTTTTAATGGCCTTTTGTGTTAAAAAAAACCTCTACCGTGTTGGTGTTTTTCCACCAACAAGAATTGAAACCCTTACATGGACCCGTTCGGAATTTTTTTTCCCCAAGACTAAAAATAACTGTAGGTGGTTGTTTTGTAGTTTCTATAATTGAGCCGTGTGCCAGCGTTGGGGAATGGCTCTGGTTTGCAAAGAGGACCGGAAAGAGATGCTGTTCATTTACCTGAATGACCGTACCATGCACTGTTCGGGATTTGCAATCCTGAACTGCTGATGACGCGGATTTGCAATCCGTCAGGCTTAAAATAGCCGCAAGCAATAGATGAATAGGTATATAATATAGGCGCAGGCAGCACGCCTGCCCTGGCTGTTTTTTTTACAGATGCGACACCCTCCGGGGTCGATTGTATAGCACGGACATTTGTGCTATAGACATTAGAATCCTACGGATTCAGGGCTTTCTGCTTATAAATGAAAGCACGCTCAAAATGTCGATCTTTAGTTTTATTCTGCAACGAGGAATGGAAACTCAGATACCTTTATCGATAGTTTCTCCGTTCAGCTTACTGACAACAGGTTATTCGAAGCAAATTAAGTCGTGCAGTGAAATGCATTTTTCGATAATCATCTTTGTAATGTGATGGGTTCTATACCTCGATAATCTCAAATCGCTCATCAGGGTTAAAATAAAGGCATGCGATAGAAGATATGTAATATGTGATTTCAGATCTATACTTCGCCAATCTCAAATCGCTAATCTCAAATCGCTAATCAGGATTAAAATAAAGATATGCGATATGTGATTTCAGATTTAAAAATCGCCGGTTAATTTAAACTCTACCCACGCCTTCTTTACCCTCCCCCTTGTTGGTGTTTTTCCACCAACAAGAATTGAAACCCATCCCCCATTACGTTTACGCATTCCGGATCACGGATCTCGCATTACGTATTACCCATCACCCATCACGTATCTTGTTTCTGCCACACAGCATCTTAGCGCTGTAGGCGCGGCATCTTTGTAGAAACAAAAGCAATGTAAAAAAATAAGCGCCGTAGGTGCGAAACTATTTTTTAAACAAAGCATTTTCTCATAAAAAAGGTGTCACCACTACGGGGCTTTACCTACTGCTTATTTGGTTTTTCTACGAAGATGCCATCCCTATCGGGATTTTCATTTGTGCACCTAATGCTGACCCCCGCGTGTATTGTTCTATCATCTTTGAGTGATTTTTTTCCAAAAAAGAATCACTCAACCCATGTGTATACTGGAGCAAGCCTTGCAATTCTGCCCTATACTATGAATATCAGGGCTTGTAACCCGCCTCACAAATCTCACGGGAAACTACGAGCTCAACATCTAAGCATCTCGACATCAACACTTAACACTTAACACTTAACATTTTCACCTTTGAGCTTTCACCTCACCCCTAAACAACTAACCAACGCAACAACCACCATCTCACCCATCACCCATTACGTATTCTAAGACTAAAGCAAGAGAAATAGTACAATCTTTTTATGAAGCATCACGCTCCCTACCGGGTAGTGTAGAAAACTCATGGTTCATCTCAACCCTCGCTCTTGTTGGTGTTTTTCCACCAACAAGCACTGAAACCCATCACCTATCACCCATCTCGGATTACGCATTTCGCATCACGGATTACGCATCCCGCATCACGCATCACGGTTTTCCGTGATATTTTTTTTTCACGGATTGCCTTGAAGATTTTCAAAATATCTTTTTACAGCTTTATTGTCTGATTTTCACATCAATTAAAACCAAACAAAAAAGCCATGAAACCATTTTACTACCTGCTGATTGCCATGATACTTTTCGGCATCTTTAAGGCAGAAGCGCAAACCTTTGAACAGTATGCCCAGCAATGGATCAATCAGGAGCGTGCCCGTTTTGCCACCTATCATTACGAAGGCAGCGCTGAATTCAGCAAGCGGGGATATGTAAGTGACCGGCCTTATGAATGGTCAAAAAACCTTGGGCTACCAGGTGATAACGTTCCCGTAGATCCTTTTTTTACAACGGCAAATGGTGATACTATAGCCAAACATGTTGTAATTTTTGTGCATGGATATGGAGGTCCATTAGGCTCAGGCAGGTATTATGATCGGTTTGAGCCATTCCTTACTTCCATTGATGACAAACCGCATGAAACAGGTGCCACCGCCTGGTTTGATCCCGGCCAGGCGCCTGGTGGCAATGGACCTAAGCTATATCCTTACCTTCGCTTCGGCAATAGCGATGTAGGTTTTGATCCGGATGAGTGGGTAATTCTGGCTGTCAGCCTCAACATACTACCCGAATTTGGCGCCGGTCGTTCTATTCTTGAAAATGCTGATAGATTAAGGGCATTAATGGATGCCCTTTGGCATGAATATCACCCGTGGATCAAAACCCTATCTTTTGTAAGTCATTCTACCGGTTCACCGGTTGTTAAGTCTGTATTGGGAGAGCGCGGTCAAGCCTATCGGAATCAACATCCCTGGATAGCCTATGTAGATGATCACATTAACCTGGCTGGTGCCCTTGGTGGCACCCCTGCTGTACTTTTAGATGCTGTTGCCATGTTGGGGCCGTTAGGGCAACAACTCCTATATGGCATTCAGCATCCCGATGATCATATCAGCCTGGTAAACAGGTATTCTGCCGAACAGACCGTGCTCCCTCCATTCCGCAAAAAAAGAACTTATCGATGGCCTGAACACATTAATGTCTTATCAGTTGCCGGTGTTTGGAACGGTGGTCCGCTTTTAGGTATGCCTATTGTGCCGGTAGCAAATTTCAATGTTACAGCCGATGGCAATCCTTTCTCAGGGGGAGCCATTTATAATTATCCAAGCGCTTACCTCATCGACCCCGCAGGTCAACTTGGCATTACTGCTTACCTTGGCAAATTTGATGGCGTGGTTTCAAATATGGGTGTACTGGAGAGGATAGACTATCGATTGAATGCTATTCCTCTGCACTTATTTTCATTTACAAGCCAAACCGAACCGAACACGCATTATGAAATCGACTGGGACAGCAACTGGGTTTTGCCCTCCCTTAGCAATGTCGATGGCGGAGGTCAGGCCATAGGCCAATCCAATGCCGGCAACGCTGCGCCTTCCCGCGACCGAAACAAAGGTACAGCCCTCACCTATGTTGAAGTAGAAGCGGAACATAATGGGATGTTGCACAACCAACATTTGCTCAGGCTTATTAAAAGACGTCTGGGAGATGTTACCATTACTCCGCATATAAAAACACCAATGATTCAACAATTAAGTCAGAAGGAAGGTGTTTTGGCAGGGGGTAATAAACTAATCATTGATGGAGACAACTTCTCCTTTATGCGATATGTACAGTTTGGAAACATTAAGACCGATGATTTTAGTGTAATCAATTCCAAAAGAATCGAAGTAATTGTTCCTCCAGCCACCAATGCCGGACCTGTTAAAATTACTATCGTAAACAATGCAGGAAAAAGCATAGACAATAACAATCCCGATCATATATATACCTATAAAGGCCTGCTGGAAAAACCGCTTGTTGAGTTGCTTGAGGATCAACCCCGCAAAATTCAACTCAAAGCAGAAAATGGCACATCGATTTATTACAGCTTTTCAAATCCACTACCCGGGCCGGGCGCTGTCAACACCACTTTATATACCGAACCTTTCATTTTTCCTGTCAATCCCTTTTCCGAAAATTCAGAAATAACCCTGTATGCAAGGGCTTTTAAAGAGCATCACTTCCCCAGTGAAACCCTCACAGAGCCATTATTGAATACCATTTCTGCCCATACTCCAGAAATCGAATATACATTACCCAGAAATCCGGATGGTACGGCTACCGTTAGAATGACAAGCTCCACACCGGTTTCAGCGCAGGGCTTTGCTCCGGTGATCTTTTACACTACCAATGGCTCCAATCCTGATATAAACGCACAAGTTTACAATGGCCCAATCACCGTAGGCATCGGCGAACATCAATTCAAAGCGAGGGCTTTTCAATATGGCTTTAACATTAGCCCGGTTTCCGAACTGAATTTTACCATTTACGACCCGGCAGATGGTGTTACTGATCCTGAAATAAACCCCTTTTCGAGCCAGGCATTTGCTGGTCCAATAACCATTAGCATGAAAAACTTTACTGAGGGCAGCACCATCAGATACAACATTGGCATTGGCGAACTGCCCCCTGATCCAACTGAAACCGGAGCAGGAGCTACTACTTATACTCAACCCATCATATGGAATGAGCCCGGGACAGACATATTTATCAAAGCCAGAGCCTTTAAGGCCGGCCAGTCACCGAGCAAAATTGTGCAAACGGGGAAGCTAACCCAAAACATTCCAATTACCCAGGCCGGAAAACCTTCAATATTTGGCAATTTTTTCAAATATGATTTAAGAGGAAGCCTGCCTCCGGATTGGGAAGGGCAAAATGGCGGCGGTGGAGATTTATTTCTTCAAGGTACGCTTGCCAGTGTTGTACTGGACCATGAAGAAGATATGATTCTATCTGATGAAATAGATTTTAAAAATTACGAAAAGATAAAACTGAGCATAGATATCAGACGGGCCGGAGCCGGTGGCGGGCCTCTGTTGCTCATAGAAGTTTCAAACAACAATGGCAATTCATGGAACTACCTTATTATGGCCGGCACCATTCCGGGTACTGCCTTTGAGACCCAAACCTTTACATTCGACAACCCTGGAAGCCCCGTGAAATTCAGGTTAAGAAGAGCCAATGTAAATGGCGAAGTTGTTTCAGGTCTTTCTGCATTGCGCTTAAGGGATATCCGTTTCGATGCCCTTTTATCAGAAAGCAATATAGCCCACAATATTTTTCATGATCCGGTGGAAATCAGTATGGAAAATTTCACTCCAAATCCTTCTAATCCACAGCAAAATCTGGCAAGTTTTATTGTTTTCAATGATGACGGGCAAGCACCCGAATATACATTGCCCATACAAGCACCCAATAAATTGTATCAGGGTATTTTTACCATCAACAGCGCCAAAAGAATTTCTGCCAAAGGATTTTATCAGCAATTTTTAACCGATAGCGATATAACCTCCGTATATGTAAGACTGCTTTGCAAAGAGCCCATTATAACACCTTTGTCGCAAAATCCGGTTGATTCTGTTATGATCTACCTCGAATCCCCCACGACAAACGCTCAGATAAGGTATACCTTAGATGGAAGCATTCCAAATACAGAAAGTCTGCTATATGAGAACCTCTTTAAGCTTGGCGCTGGTAATCACAACATCAAAGCAAGGTCGTTTAAAAGTGACTTTGAACCCAGCGAAACGAGTGCCTTAAATATTGAAGTAAAAGAATCTTTGGCTCCTGAATGGCTGTTTGTACCTGAACCTACTAGCATAACAGAGGGCCAGGAGATAATCATTCGGGGTTTGGCATCCGGTAATCCTGAACCTCAATATCAATGGTACAAGTCGGGGTCACCCATCGATGGAGCAGTGTCGGCAACATTGCGAATTTCAAGAAGTGTATCGAAAGACAGCGGGTTATATAGGCTGCGTGCTTATAACAGTGCCGGTAGTATCTTTTCTGAAGAAGTATTCATCAAAGTCAGCCCACTGTTTTTTATACCGGAAATTATGGTACAACCAAACAGTCAGACCATTTCAGCATTTAATCCATTAACGTTGAACGTGGTGGCCAGGGCCAACCCGGCGCCGGAATATCAATGGATAAAGGATGGAAGACCAATAGCAGGGGCAAATGCCTCTGAGTTAAACATACCGCTTACTCAATTATCTGACAGCGGCATTTATCAGGTGAGAGTCAGCAACCGGGCCGGTAATACAACAAGTCGTGAAGTGAAAGTTTCTGTCATTGACGAAAATACTCCAAAAATTTCAAATACGCCCGAAGATCAGGAAGTTTTTGACGGAGAAAATGTAAGGTTCGAAGCTGATATCACTCAGGCAGGAAATGTGTTTTTCATCTGGTTGTTTAATGGGCAGGTTATCCCATTGGTGACAACCAGCTTTTTGGATATTCTGAATGCCGGACCCGAAAATGAAGGAGAATACCAGGTTATTGTCTGGAGTATGGCAGGGGCAGATACCAGTGATGTTTTTATGTTAAAGATAAAGCCACCGGACCCTGATAACCAGCCACCGGTACTTGAAGAAATCCGCCTGAGCATGGAAAAAAACAGCACCCTGGTTGTGGAAGTCTTGTCATATGCATCTGATCCCGATGGAGATGAATTATCCATACAATCAATTACTCAGGCAAAGCATGGCCAGATTACCCTTTTGGGCACAAATGAAATTCAATATATTCCCAATACAGGATTTACAGGTGAGGATGATTTCGAAGTAACCATTCGAGATGGCAGAGGCGGAACTGCAACCGGTACTGTTTATATAAGCGTTTCAGATGCCCAATTGATTACAAAGCTAAACCATGATGAGCATGGAACAGCTTTTCAGATTTATCCAAACCCATTGCAAGGGCAGATTTGTAATATTAAGTTTTACCTTACCGCTGATTCAGATATTTCCATTGACTTGTTTAACCTTAATGGATTGCAGGTTTTGAAGATATATAAAGGCTGGCATACAGGCGGTCCACATCTTATTCAATGGCAAAGTGAAAGGTCTATTCCTGATGGATTGTATTTGCTCAATATTCAAACGAGCAATCAAACTATTGTAGAAAAGCTTCTGATCAAAAACCAGTATTAAAAAAATAATTTCCGATATTGTACAGAATAAAGAAATGTCTGCATATGATATCGAGAAGAAGCTTCCATAAAAAAACATTGGGGGTAGCCGGACTTACCTGGATTTCCGGAAGAATTCATGGTAAATCTATCATCCCGCAAAACAAAAGCATCAGGCTTGGCGGTCCATTATTTGACAAATTCAATGACCCTGATGAATGGATAGTGGCATTAAAAAAACTGGGATACCGTGCCGCCTATTGCCCCATAAGCCATCCTGCCAATGATGAACTTATTAAAGGTTACCGCGATGCAGCAAAAAAGGCCGACATCATTATTGCCGAAGTAGGTGCCTGGAGCAATCCGATTAGCCCAAGCCATGAAACCGCTCAAAAAGCCTTGGAAAAATGCATAGATGCCCTTGCTCTGGCAGATGCCATTGAGGCCAAATGCTGCGTAAATATTGCCGGGTCAAAAAATCCCGTGCATTGGGCTGGTCCGCATCCTGATAATTTTACCGATAGCACGTTTGATGAAATTGTAGAAGTTACCCAAAAAATTATTGATGCCGTAAAACCCAAAAAAACGTTTTTTACCCTCGAAGCCATGCCATGGGTTTTTCCCGATAATCCGGATACCTACCTCAGACTGATCAAAGCCATAGACAGAAAGCAATTTGGTGTACACCTTGACCCAATGAATATGGTTGTAAGCCCGAGGACGTATTTTTATAATGGAGATTTAATTCGTGAGTGTTTCCAAAAACTTGGGCCACATATTAAAAGTTGTCACGGAAAAGATATCATTATGGCAGAAGATGCATATACGCCTCAGCTTAACGAATGCCGTCCCGGACTTGGAAAGCTCAACTACGCTGTTTTTTTGGAAGAGTTAGCAAAGCTGAATGATATTCCACTTATGACAGAGCACCTCCCTAATGCAGAGGAATACAACCTGGCTGCAGCTTATATTCGTGATATTGGCAACAAACTCGGTATAGCTCTTTAGGCATTTCAGCAAAAAATGTGTTAAAGCCAATAATTTATTACATGATTAATATATTCACTGTATGTAGATTGGCTCTTTGACACATATGCGGCTATTTTGCACTCAATAAGTCTGATTAAAAATTTATGAGCATCTTTAGTAAAGTCGTCAATTTTGGCCTTAAAGCAGAATACGAAAGCGCCCTGGTACAGAAAATAAAACTCACCAATATACTCGCCATGGTCTTACTGGGTATGATGGTTTTGTATAGCATCATTGCTTTGGTAGTTGTAGACGGGCTGACACCCTATCTCATTCCAGGTTATCTTTTTTATGGCTCCGTTTTAGTATTCAACTTTCTGGGTCAGCATAAATGGGGTAGGTTCACCATGTCTATCGCACCGGCTTTTGTTATTTCCATTTTACATTCGGCAATTGCCAGACCTGGTGAACCCTGGATTGAATCTATATACATTTTTCAGATTTGCGCTTTAATACTTCCCTGGACCATACTGGATACCAGAGAAACTTTATCAATGTTGCTTGCCTCTTTCATCAGTTTATTTACGGTACTGGGTTTTGGATTTATTAATGAATTAATCATAACAGATATTGACAACAGCATTTTTCTCAACTATTGGATCAGTCTTTCTGTTAAAGCCGGAGGGATAGGTTTATTGTTTTTTGTAGCCTTTTTTCAGCAAATGTTACAACACAAAACTGAAGACGACACCAGGGATCTGCTGAAAAAGCTTGAAGAAGAGAATCAATTGGCCCTTCAGCGGGAAGAAGAATCTAAAAAAGCCATGCAAAAACTGGAGGATGCACAGAAGGAAGAGCGAAAAAGAGCCTGGGCTACGGAAGGGATCGCAGAAGTTTCGTCACTCCTTCGCTCTGGTGAAGACCTGAAGGCACTTTGTGATAAAATAATTTCATTTGTGGTTAAGTATTTGAATGCCAATCAGGGCGGCCTTTATATAGTTAATAAAGATGTTGATGTCCCATTTATAGAATTGGCTGCATGTTATGCTTTTGATCGCAAAAAATTCCTTCATAAAAAAATCGATATTGGGGAAGGCATAGTCGGACAGGCCTATATGGAAAAAGACCATGTTTATCTGAAAGAAGTTCCTGAGCAATTTTTCCAGATTACCTCAGGGCTTGGTGATGCCCCACCTAACAATTTGCTGGTAACCCCCATGATGATTGAAGAAAATGTATATGGCTTATTTGAAGTCGCATCATTCAGGATTTTCGAGAAGCACGAAATAGAATTTATGATGAAGTTGGGTGAAACCATTGCCAATGCCCTCAACAACATTCATATTAACGAAAGAACCAAAAGGTTACTGGCTGAATCTCAGGGCCAGGCAGAAGAACTCAGGGCACAGGAGGAAGAAATGCGGCAAAATATGGAAGAATTGTCTGCTACCCAGGAAGAAATGAAACGCAGTGCGCAAGAACAAAAAAGAAGGGATGAAAAATTGCAGGCCGAGCTAAAGATCAAAGTTGAGCAAATGCACCAACAGGAAGAAGAATTAAAGCAAACCCTTGATACCATGCACAAAAACCAAAGCGAACTGGAAAAATTGAAAGTAGAACTTACCGCTTTGGTCGACAATATGCCCGGTATAGTGTACCAGTGTTTGTTTGACGAAAATTTCACAATGGACTACATGAGTGATTACTGCGAGAAAATACTCGGCTACCCGGCGACAGACTTTATCGGAAATAAAAACCTGAGCTATGCCGATCTGATTCATCCAGATGATCTCGATTCAGTAAACCATACCATAGAAGATGCCATTGCGAAAAAATCAACCTTTTATATAGAATACCGAATTAAGCATAAAAATGGCACCTATAAAAAAGTAGGAGAACATGGTTCTCTTATGCTCAGCAAAAAAGGTGAAATTCATCATTTACAAGGATTGGTCTTTGAACTTAACTCCTAGAAAATCAGATTCTCTCTGGATTTTAAAACCTGTGGATCGAATTGCTGTACAAAATTCACACCGCTGATGCTCTGAAGACTGCGTTTTAAAGATTTCTGGTCAAAATGGTCATCCTCTTCATAGCCAAAGAGCAATAAAATATAATCTATACTATTAAGTTCTGGCAGCAGGTAAGCCGGACTATCATGCTGACCATAAGATTTATTTTTAAGTAGTCTTATCTTTCTGGTATTGGTTTCAAACAAGTAATTCGATATAAAAAGATCAGCTTTATCGATTAGCTCGATTTTTTCATCCTTCTTCTTGACAAGGTGAATGTCAAGTATATTATTGATTTCCCAGGCCAGTTTATACTCTTTTAGGGCAGAACTAAGACCGTAAATCAGGAACTGGTATTGTATGTTTATAAGCAGCTTTTTTTTTGACATGCTTCACAAGTAAAAAAAATATTGTATTTTCGCGCCAAATTCGTTTTTTAATCGCATATTTAAAAGTTTGTAAGATTAAAAAAATTGTTTGAATATATTAGCTTAAATATATTTCTTTGCACTGTGTTTTAACAAAATACTCAAATAACATGTCTGAAATAGCACAAAAAGTTAAGAGCATCATTATTGACAAGCTCGGGGTAGAAGAATCAGAAGTAACCCCTGAGGCAAGCTTTACCAATGACCTGGGGGCTGATTCACTGGATACGGTTGAGTTGATTATGGAATTCGAGAAAGAATTCAATATTTCAATTCCCGATGATCAGGCTGAAAACATCTCTACTGTAGGTCAGGCAATTTCCTATCTTGAGGAAAATGTAAAATAAATAAACTTCTCCAATCATTTTTTATGATTTTAAAAAGAGCAGTAATTACGGGACTGGGCGCACTCACGCCTATTGGTAGCAATGTCAGTGCATACTGGAATGGTTTAACCAATGGCGAGAGTGGCGCAGGACCTATTACCAGGTTCGATCCTGAAAAATTTAAAACCCGTTTTGCCTGCGAGGTTAAAAACTTCGATGTGGAAGACTATATTGACCGCAAAGAAGCCAGGAGAATGGATCCTTGTACGCATTATGCGCTGGTCACAGCAGATGAAGCCATGAAAGACGCAGGTCTTGATGTGGAAAAATTCAATGGTGACAGAGCAGGTGTAATATGGGGTTCAGGTATTGGCGGGCTTAAAACTTTTCAGGAAGAGGTTTCATATTTTGCAAAAGGAGATGGAACCCCAAAATTTAATCCTTTCTTTATTCCCAAGATGATTGCTGATATCAGCGCCGGTTTTATATCTATAAAATACGGTCTTAGGGGACCCAATTTTGCCACAGTCTCTGCATGTGCTTCAGCCACCAATGCTTTGGTTGAAGCTTTACATTATATCAGGCTTGGCAAAGCTGATTTCATTGTGGCCGGTGGTTCTGAAGCGGCCGTAACTGAAAGTGGCATCGGAGGTTTTAATTCGATGAAAGCCCTTTCAGAAAGAAATGACGATCCAAAAACAGCCTCAAGACCCTTCGACAAAGACAGAGATGGATTTGTACTGGGTGAAGGTGGCGGCTGTCTGATTGTTGAAGAATACGAGCATGCCAAAGCAAGAGGAGCCAGGATATATGCAGAACTGGTGGGTGGTGGTTTTTCAGCCGATGCACACCATATTACAGCTCCACACCCTGACGGATTGGGTGCTTCCAGAGTAATGAAACTGGCACTCGAAGATGCCGGATTGAAAGTAGAAGACATTGATTATATTAATGTTCATGGTACTTCCACTCCTTTGGGAGACATCAGTGAATCTAAAGCCATCATAGATGTCTTTGGTGATCATGCTTATAAGTTGAATATCAGTTCTACCAAATCGATGACAGGTCACCTTCTAGGTGCCGCAGGAGCTGTTGAATCCATCGCTGCCATTCTCGCAATGCAGCATGGTTTGATACCTCCTACCATTAATCACTTTACCGACGATGAAAATATCGACAATCGGTTGAACTTTACATTTAACAAAGCGCAGCAAAGAGAAATTACAGCAGCCATCAGTAATACCTTTGGCTTTGGCGGACATAATTTCTCAGTAGTTTTTCGTAAAGTTCATTAGTGGTGCCGATCTTGTTCAGAAAGTTTTTTACAGAATATCGCCTGCTTTCTGATAAAGACCGCCAACTTAAAGCGTCCATTAGAAATATTACGGGTAAAAAGCCTAATAACCTTGATATTTACCGGCAGGCTATCCGGCACCGTTCCATTGCGCCCCAAAATGAAAAAGGAGTGCGGGAATCAAATGAACGGCTTGAATATCTGGGAGACGCTCTACTGAGCGCCATCGTAGCTGAATACCTGTTTAAAAAATTCCCACTGAAGGAAGAAGGATTTCTCACCGAAATCAGAAGCAGAATCGTAAATCGTGATAAATTAAATTTGGTGGCCAGAAAAATTGGAATTGAAAATGTTGTAGAATATTCCAATAATAAAAAAAATCATCTGGCCTATAAATCGATCTTTGGAGATACACTGGAAGCCATTATCGGAGCAGTTTATGTAGACCATGGCTTTAAAACCTGCCGTAAATTCATCATTAAAAAACTGATACAACCCCATTACGATCTGGAAGAAGTACTTAAAATCAATCCAAATTACAAAAGTAAAATCATAGAATGGGCGCACCGGCAAAACAAAGACATTGAATTCAGGATTACAGAAATACGGGGAGGCAACCACAATAAAGAATTTATCGCCGAATTGTACATTGAGAACGAACCCATATCAAGGGGGACAGGATTTAGCAAGAAAAAAGCTGAACAAAATGCGGCAGAAAAGTCTTGTGAGTTGCTTGAAATCAAGTAAAAAATAATCATAAGACGGCATATTACATGAGTAAAATCAAAGTCGCCGGTGCTGCACTCAATCAAATACCATTTGACTGGAACCATAATCTCGACAATATTCTGGAGGCTATCAGGAGGGCTAAAGAAGAGAACGTAAAAATTCTTTGCCTTCCCGAATTATGCATAACAGGATATGGCTGTGAAGATATGTTTTTAAGTGAATGGCTCCCGGCCCAGGCTCTTGAGTGCCTGAAAAACATCATACCTTATACATCCGGCATAACAGTGGCTGCAGGCCTTCCTATGCGCCTTAAATCCAATGTCTATAACTGCATAGCTGTAATCGAAAACGGCTCCATCAAAGGTTTTACCGCTAAACAATTGCTGGCCAACGATGGCGTCCATTATGAACCCCGTTGGTTTAGCCCTTGGGAAGCCGGTAAAACAGATTTCTATGATTTCGATGGAGAAAAAATTCCCTTTGGAGATCTGCTGTATACCCTGCATGGAATAAAAACCGGATTTGAAATCTGCGAAGATGCCTGGCGACCAAACCGTCCTGCCGTACGTATGCTGGGAAAAGGCGTTTCGCTCATCCTCAACCCCAGTGCAAGCCATTTCGCATTTGGTAAAACCATGTACAGAGAAGAATTGGTTCGCAGCAGTTCAGAAGAATTTAATTGCTATTACCTTTACGCCAACCTGCTGGGAAATGAAGCCGGCCGTATGATTTATGATGGCGAAATTTTTATCGCAGGCCACGGTTGCATGGTTGCAGAAAATAAAAGACTTTCTTATCAGTCGGTCAACCTATTGGCCGCTGAAATAGATGTCGGGAATACTCAACCACAAAGAAATGTTCCGGCAATTAGAGAAATTAAAAATGATGCTTTTGTACAGGCGACCTCCCTGGCATTGTTCGATTATCTCCGCAAGAGCAGAAGTAATGGATTTGTGCTTTCCCTTAGCGGTGGAGCCGATTCGTCGACCTGTGCAGTGCTGGTGAGTGAAATGATCAGGCGCGCTATTGCCGAACTGGGGCTTGAAGTTTTTCTGCAAAAAATCCACAAACCACAATGGTACGACGATTTGAAAAACACACAGGGTAAAGACCTGGTACAGAAAATTGCCGCACGATTGCTGAGTTGCGCCTATCAGGCCAGTGCCAATTCTTCAGAACAAACCAGAAAGGCCGCTGCATCACTGGCCGCAGAACTGGGAGCCACTTATTACGAATGGAGTATTGAAAATGAGGTTCGCAATTATACCCGCACCATAGAGACTGCCATTGAAAGAAAGCTGGATTGGCAAACTGATGATATAAGCCTCCAAAATATACAGGCAAGGGCACGCTCCCCCATCATCTGGATGTTGGCCAATATTAACAATGCACTTTTGATAACCACCTCCAACCGCAGCGAAGGAGATGTAGGCTATACCACAATGGATGGCGATACCTCAGGAAGCATCGCTCCCATTGCCGCCGTAGATAAGCATTTCGTGATCCAATGGCTTAAATGGGCAGAAAAAGAACTTGACTATCCATCGCTGACATATGTAAATTCCCTGCAGCCCACCGCAGAGCTGCGACCTTCTGAACAAACCCAAACCGATGAAAAGGATCTTATGCCGTACCGCATCATGGTGGAAATTGAAAAACTGGCCATAAGAGACCGAAAGCATCCTGCAGAGGTTTTCAAAATACTGCTAAAAACTATGGATGATGAAATCGGAGGTGAGGACTTGAAAAAATTTATCAATAGATTCTTTACCCTGTGGAGCAGGAATCAGTGGAAAAGAGAAAGACTGGCACCATCATTTCATCTCGATGATTTTAATGTAGATCCAAGAACATGGTGCCGGTTTCCAATACTTTCAAGCGGATTTGAAAAGGAACTGGAGGAACTCAATACCCTCCATGAATAAATCAATAAATCGTTTAACTTTGCCAAAAAGTAATTTTCTATGGATATCCTAAGCTTTATAATCTGGGCGCCTGAACCCGAAATTTTTCCAAATATAGACTGGATTAAAGTCAGATGGTACGGCCTCATGTTTGCCATGGGATTTATCATTAGTCAGCAAATCATGTACTACATCTACAGAAAAGACGGAAGACCCGAAAAAGATGTGGATGTACTTACGATATATATGATCATTGCTACCATACTCGGTGCCAGGTTAGGACACGTACTCTTCTATGAACCCGATAAATATCTGGCCAACCCGCTGAATATATTGAAAATCTGGGAAGGCGGACTGGCCAGTCATGGCGGCGCATTTGGCATCCTGACTGCACTGTATCTTTATACAAACTACCACATCGATTTAAGTAAAATCTACAGCCCTTTTAAAGGCAAATGGATCTGGAAAAAGAAAAAACGAGAAAAACAAAGTTTTCTCTGGGTGGTAGACCGTGTCGTTATCGTTGTAGCCCTTACCGGTTGCCTGATCAGACTGGGTAATTTTATGAATTCTGAAATCATTGGCAAACCAACACAAGATGGCAATGGTGTCTTTTTTGCGCATGATGTCAAAGAGGTAATGAAACATCAGAATTATGTAAAAGAAGTCAGCATCGGGAAAACTGAAAACCCAAAGCCCGATGAACAGGGCAGGATTCCTGTATACCTGCAGGTAGAATTCACCCCTCAGGTAAATAATCAGGATGCTGTTTTGCAGGTCGTGGAATCCCGCCTGCTCCCTATACTCAAAAGATACGATTATTTGCATGAGCATATCGCCATGCCCGAAAACCTCAAAGATGAATACAACATTGTAGAACTGCCCAGAGGTCTGTTTCGGGCTGATATATTTGTACTGGCCATTCCTAGACATCCGGCGCAATTGTATGAATCTATTTCGAGCTTTTTGCTTTTCGTCTTACTCTTTTTGCTGTGGCTCAGATACAGAAAAACAATGAAGGAAGGATGGATATTCGGCATATTTCTGATTATACTGTTTGGACTGAGATTTCTTTATGAGTTTCTCAAAGAAAATCAGGTGGCATTTGAAGAAACCCTACCTCTGAATATGGGCCAATGGCTGTCGGTACCTTTAATACTGGCCGGTGTTTTTATTTTATTAAATCTCAACAAGCTGCAGCCCAAAGACGTTAAGTAAAAGTCTCAATAAATGAGTTTCCATTAAATCAAACTGGATGTGGATCCGACTGCCTTTCAAAATAATCCTGCTGATACTGAGCCTTACTTTCAGTACAGAAGGCGTTTTGGCACAACAAGGAAGTAAAAATAAAAAGTCAAATACTGATCAAAGTCCGGAAGAGCTTTTCATACAAATCGACAGGATTTTTATCATCGGAAACCGCAAAACCAAAAATGTAATTATTGAGCGGGAACTTGACCTGAGAGAAGGAGAATTTTATCTCAGTGCCGATTTCGACGATATTATACAACGAAACCGGCAAAAACTCATCAATACCCAGTTGTTCCTGTCGGTTGAAATCAGCGTGGTTGAAATCAGCACCAGTAAAATAGACATTATCATCAGACTTACAGAAAGATGGTATTTCTGGCCCATCCCTCTTTTTCAATTGGGCGACAGAAACTTCAGTGAATGGTGGATTAATCAAAACCGCGATTTGAGCCGGCTGGAATATGGTCTCAAATTCAGGCAGTTTAATTTCCGTGGAATGAACGAAACCATAAGCCTGACTGCCCAAATGGGCTTTACCCGCCTATTTCAGTTGATTTACGACATTCCCTATATCGACAGAAATCAAAAATTTGGCCTCCTGTTGTATGGCGATTACGCCAATAACCGCGACATTGCAGCGCGAACAGAAGGACACAGACTTGATTTTATCAGATCAGATGAGGTGCTCAGGGAAAGAATCCGCACCGGCTTTACCACCACCTACCGACCTTCATATTACCATTTTCACCGCCTCAATGTCAGTTATATCCAGAACGATGTAAACGATACCATCGCAGCTCTGAACCCCGATTATTTTCTGGAAGGAAGAAGCAGGCAACAATTTATCAGTCTGAATTATACCTTCCGCAGTGATCTGAGAGATATTCAGGCATATCCTCTTAAAGGGTATTTTCTGGAGGCTAGTTTAACCCAAAACGGAATAGGCGTATTCGGTGACCTTAATCAAACGCTACTGCAATTCAATTATTCCAAATATTACGACCTGGGTAAGCGGCTCTATTTCGCCGGAAGTATTATTGGTTCCTCCTCCTTTCCGGAGATACAACCCTACCGAAATTTAAATGGACTGGGTTTTAATCAGATTTTTATGCGTGGATACGAAATTTATGTTATCGAAGGTCAGCACTATATCATGAATAATAATTCGGTAAGGAGGCTGTTGTTTTCTACTGAAAAAGACCTGAGTTCCTTTACCCTGGCAAAAGAATTTAACCGCATCCCTCTCGATTTTTATATTACTGCATTTTTTGACCATGGGTATGTTGCCAATTATGTAAACTATTCGCAAAATACTTTATTCACCGATACCTGGCTCTATGGAGCCGGTCTGGGACTCGATATTGTATCATTTTATGACTTTGTCATGCGCTTTGAATATTCCATAAATAAAATCGGCGAAACCGGCCTGAGACTCAATATAAGAGCTGCCTTCTGACCCCGGATGCAGTAATAAAAAGCTTCTCTTCAATAATTACAAGAATTTATTTTCCTTATTAAATGCAAAATTTAGCAATGAATAAACGGATATATTCCAAATTTAAATTCTTATTTCACATAATATCAATATATTATTTTGTTTTTAATTAAACTTTATCCGCCATTTCAAACAGTTTTTTATGAGAAAAATGCATTTTTATGTTTAATTTTGAAGTGATAAATTAATGACTGTATAGAAAATGTTAAAAAAGTATTTGTTAATGATATTGGCGGTCTTGTGGTTGACGCCCGCCAAAGCAGACGAGGGTATGTGGCTGCCCTTCTTGATAGAAAGGCTCAATCAAAGGGATATGGAGAGGCTGGGGTTGCAACTTACGGCCAGGGAGATTTATGATGTTAACAACTCCTCTCTCAAGGATGCCATCGTAAACTTAAATGGAGGTTCTTGTACCGGTGAAATTATTTCGCCCAATGGTTTGATGCTGACCAATCACCACTGTGCCTATCGTAGCATACAATCGCACACCAGTGTTGAAAATGACTACCTGGCAAATGGTTTCTGGGCGGCCAATTATGAAGCCGAATTGCCCAATCCCGGTATGTTTGTTCAGTTTATGATCAGAATTGAAGATGTCACGGAAAAAATACTGGGTCAGGTTAGCAGCGACATGGCGGCTGAAAAAAGGCAGGAAATCATTGATCAGGCCATTCGTACAGAAACAATACAAGCCAAAGGCGACACCCATTACGATGTTGTGATCCGCCCATTTTTCGAAGGTAATGAGTATTACCTGTTTGTGCTCGAATCATTTTACGATGTAAGGCTGGTAGGAGCGCCACCAGAATCCATTGGAAAATATGGAGGTGATACCGATAACTGGATGTGGCCCCGCCAGACCGGAGACTTTGCTTTATACCGTGTATACAGTGGCCCCGATGGCAAACCAGCGCCCTATGCAAAAGAAAACATCCCTCTAAAACCCAAACATTTTCTGCCGGTTTCACTGGAAGGTGTAAAGGAAAATGATTTTGCCATGATCCTGGGATATCCCGGGTCAACCGACAGATACCTCACCTCTACGGGAGTTCAACTGGCCATCGATCAAATTAACCCGACAAGGGTAAAAATCCGTGAAGAAAGACTGGCTGTGATGCGTGAATTTATGGAAGCAGACCGTGCCGTAGATATTCAATACGCTTCTAAATATGCAAGTGTAAGCAATTACTGGAAGTACTTTATCGGGCAAACCGCCGGACTTAAAAGGCTAAAGGTCTATGAAAAGAAAAGGGAAATCGAAAAAAACTTTAAAAACTGGGTATCGGCCAGCCAGGAAAGGCAGCAAAAATTTGGAGATCCTGTTCAGCTCATCGATGAGGGATACGAAAAGATAAGTCTTATCAATATCCCCTTTTATTATATGATTGAAGCTGGCCTGGGCGTGGAAATGGTCTCTTTTGGCAGTAGAATCGCCGGCTTTGAAAGGGTACTGCAAGATGAAAAGCTCACTGATTACAAACTCGAAAATGCCGTAAAAACCCTTAAAAGTGCCGGGGAAACTTTCTTTAAAGATTATAACCCTACCCTGGATGAAAAAATGTTTCATACCTTACTTGGCATGTTGAAAAGCAATCTGGAAGAAAAACACCATCCTGACTTTTTCCGTGCGCTTCAAACTTCAGATGAACAGTACTTTTCTGACTTCCAGCAGGATAGAGATAATGACTTACCGGCCCTGGCAGCCTATATTTATGCTTCCTCCATTCTGGCGAGTAAGGAAAAGTTCATGGATTTTCTCGATAATCCTGAACTTGAAAAACTAAAAAATGACCCGGGCTATAAAGCAGCGATGTCTATTCTTACCAAGTACAGAGAAATTTCAGCAGAAAGAGGTGCTGCCATGTCAAAACTGGGAGAAGGATATCGATTGTTTGTCGCAGGTCTGAGGGAAATGAACCCTGATAAAAATTATTACCCCAATGCCAACTCCACCATGCGGCTTACTTACGGACAAGTTCTGGGATATAATCCACGGGATGCCGTTCATTATAAGTACATTTCTACCGTGGAAGGCGTAATGGAAAAGGAAGACCCCAACCATCATGAATTTATCGTTCCTGAAAGATTAAAAGCGCTGCACGATGCCAGGGATTATGGTGATTATGCCGAAGATGGCGTTCTTTATGTCAATTTCCTGACCAACCACGACATCACCGGAGGAAATTCCGGAAGCCCGGTAATCAATGGCAAAGGCCACCTTATAGGAACTGCCTTCGACGGAAACTGGGAAGCAATGAGCGGAGATATCGCGTTTGAGCCGGAATTGCAAAGATGTATCTCCGTGGATATCCGGTACACACTTTTTATCATCGATAAATTCGCTGGGGCCAAACACCTGATTGATGAAATGACCCTGGTGTACCCTGAAACCGAACCAGCCAAAAAAGGCCGAAAAGCAAGAAAGAAAAAATAATTCAGCCTAAGATTCCTTCGGCAGGTCCGGAGATAATGATAAGCAAAAAGCCATTGGAAATCTCAGAAAAGGTTTCCAATGGCTCTTTTATTGTTTGAGTGTTCAATTTATTTTATGTCTTTTATCATGATTTAATATCACGTGAGTAAGAATAGCCTTTCTGCGTGGAATATCCTATTACCTTCCGCCATCTTAAAAACCTCAGAACAGTTTTCATTACAACCTGTAATTATATCCCAGCCTGAACATTTGTGTCTGGAAGAAATCCACACTGCGCAATGTAAAATCCTCTCCTAAAATTTCCCTTTCGATTCGCAGGGTATTAAATATGTCACTTCCGTTTGCAAAAATTTCTCCCTTCCCGTTCTGAATGGATTTGGTTAACCCAAAGTCTATAGAAAATCTTGTGTCAATGCGGCCCTGTGGGATAACATCAGGCGCCAGATAGATTCCGGTTAACTGAAGTTTGAAATTATTGGGCAGCTTAATGCTATTGTTCCATTTGACGTTTCCTGAATATGCCTTCTGCTCCATCATCGAGAATTGTAGATCGAAAGGATAAAGATTCTCGATGGTAAAAGCGCTCATGGTATTTTGATAAATGTTGCCATTGAAATTGTATTCATACCAGTCATTTACTTTTTGTTCCCAAACAGCTTCAAAACCTAAGTTGGTTCCATTGCCTGCATTTTGAGATATGGCATTGAGCAGATTATCCGCCGGAATCCGTGTAATAATTCTTGTAATAACATCTGTAGTTTGCCTTCCATAAAAAGCAGTATACAGATAACCGCTCTTCCAGGAAGTTCTGTACCCAAATTCAAGGGATTGGGTAAACTGCGGACGAAGGGTTGGATTGCCAGTTTTCAGAATCTCGGGATCATCATATTTCGGGAAAATTCTAAGGTCTTGTTCATCAGGTCGGTCAACCCGTCTGTTGAAAAATAAAGATATTTTGTTGTTCTTATCCAGGTTATAAGCTAAGCGCATATTGGGAAAGGGCTGGAAATAGGTATATCCATCGCTTTGATACGTATTATGGCCCGGAATAACCTCATAATCAAGCATGGCATATTCAACCCTCAGGCCAGCTTCCATTTCCCATTGGCTCCTTTCAAAGACATAATTTGTGTATAAGGCGGCAATTCTTTCATCATAATTTGCCCAGCCAGCCGCTCCCATGTCAAGGATAGAATTTACACCAGGGAAAAACTGCATATTGGTAGGAATATATCTCCAACGAAGTTTTGATCCCAATTCTATCCTTCCTGACTTAAGAGGACGAAAGTAATCTATGGCAAAGTCAAGCACATTTTCGTCGGCTATTAGAAATGTGGTATCGGTTCCAATCAAGGCAGGTGTGGTATTATCGAAAAAGAATAACTCGTCTTCTCTTTGAAAGGCATAATTCAGCGATACCTGTAATTTTTTACCGGGTTGATCGTAAGTACGGACCCAGGCAGAAGATATGTTGATCGAAGTATTTACTTCTTCCTCCCAAAATTGCCAATATCGAGCCCTTTCTCCGCTGGTTGCATCAAAATAAGGAAGACTTCCTCTGTCGATGTGCGCCTCCCTTCCATATAAAGCTGCCAACGTAAAGGTGTTTCTGTCATTTAGCATTAGATCGACTCCGGTTTTTATCGTAAAGGCAGTCTGTGTGCGGTTTTCGAGATATTGCTGATCAATAACATCTCCATTTTCATATGTCCTCAGGATGAATTCATTCTTATTCAGACGTCTGAGATTGATGAGATCACCCTGAAAGAAGTAATTGATTTTCTCTTTTCTGTAGTTTAAAGAAAGGGAAGGGTTAATACTCGGGTTATAAAGATATTGGCCGGGAATACCTGGCAAATTCGACCTTTGTTCACCCAGCGCCCCGATACCTGCCATCAACCCACCTTTTCCATTAAATCCTCTTTCCGTACTTTTCTTCATGATAATGTTGATGATCCCTGCCATTCCCTGGGCATCATATCTGGCCGAAGGATTATTGATAATCTCGATGCGTTCGACCGCCGAAGCAGGTATATTATCCAAGCCTGCCTGATTACCAAAGCCAGTGATCGCTGTTTGCTGACCATCTATCAATACGGCAACCCGATCACTTCCGCGCAGTTGAACCTTACCATCCTGATCTATCGTGATCCCTGGAAGGTTTTGCATTGCCTGTAAGACAGATCCTCCCAACTGACTAATGTTTTCTTCCATATCATAGGTCTTCTTCTCCATGAATTCAGAAACACCTTCTCTGGCAGCATTTACTTCCATCTCGACCATGGTCCTTACCTCTTCAAGCATTTCAAACTTGCCAAGGTCTAAATAGTCACTCAGCCTGCCAACTTGTACCGGTAACAACTGGGTGATATAACCTGTAAAAGATAATTCCAGCAGGTAATTGCCAGGTTGTATGGCTTTCAAGGTAAACCTGCCATCTTCATTGGTCACCGTACCTATGATAAAACTACCATCGCTTCTGTCTTTTAAAACTACATTTGCATAGGGCAATGGTCCTCCACCAGGCTTATCATTGATTTGACCTGAAACATCCACACTTTCACTTTGCGCATAAGATAATTGGGCAATAAAAATTAAAACGGTAAATACCCTGAAATTCATAATTCATCTACAATTTGATCTGTACACAAATTTGTAGTATAAATTGGAAGAAAATTTGAAGATCAGAAATGTATCGTAAAACAATGTTGGTCTTCATTATAACTATAATCAGGGCGCCAACCGTGAAATTCACATATTTCCTTCAGGATCGCCAAACCCAAACCACTACTCATCTGGCCTGCTTTAAATTTGTAAAACCTATTGAAAACTTTTGATTTATCCAGTTCAGGTATGAAAGAGGTATTGGTTATAACCAATGATGATGCATCTAATCTGATATCAATGGTACCCGGATCAGTATTGTAATGTATTGCATTTTTCACCAGATTTTGAATGGCTGTTTCAGTGAGGATTTTGTTGCCAGATACTTTAATCTGATGCACCGATTCATATCGAATTTCAATATTTTTTGCTTTCGCCCATTCCTGAAAACTCTTGATCACAAAATGTACTGATTCTTGTAAAGAGAAAGTTTCACCCTTATCAAACTGCTTATTTTCAATTTTTACAAGCAATAGAAGGTTACTGTTAACTTTGTTCATTCTGCTGCCAATCTGCTTGATCTCATCAAGTAAATTTGATTGTTCCTCTGTAAGGCCCTCTGTTTGAAAAAGCACATCTACTTTTGACTGAAGCAGCGCCAATGGTGTTTGCAATTCATGAGAGGCATTCTCTGTAAATTCTTTTTGCTTTTGAAAAATGAGTCGGTTTCTCTCAATAAAACCCTTTAATATTTGAGATAACTTTTCAAACTCCTCTATATCACTATCCATTTTTGGCATCCAGCTACCAGATGTGATAGTATGCTTTTCCAGATCATCTAACATGGTTAAAAAAGGCCGCCAGACTTCACCTGAAATTCTTCTGTTGATCAATATATACCCCAAAACAATGAGAAGAAAAAAAAGCCCTGCCAGTAATGCAGTATAGGGAATCACATCGTGATATTCATCCATATCCATCTCTATCTTCAGCCAATATGGCGTATTCCGAATCCAAATCACAGATTCTAAAACCCTGAAAGGTTCAACATGCCCGTGATACTCATCAAAGCGGCTTATGGTATAAATACTATCTGCTGGTATTTTATCGCCGGGCTTTAATTTCTTAAGGGCATAACCTACATCCAGCTGGTTAAGTAATAGCAGAATTTCTTCGGTCGTGTATTCGCTCTCAGTAAGCATATTAATGCGATCCTCAAGTTTAGTCCTGGCAATTAACAGGCTTTCAGAAGTATCCTGAATATAAATGTATTGGGATGTAAAATAAAAAAGAGGTATGCTAACCAGCATGACAAAAAGCGTAAACCAGGAAAAAGGTTTAAAAGATTTGTTTAGCAATTTCATTGAATCTGAAATTTGTACCCCGACCCGTAAACTGTACGGATATACTCCGGACAACCCACTTCATTGAGCTTTTTCTTTAAATTTTTAATATGAGTATAGACAAGTTGATGACCATCTACAAAGTCTGACTGCTCACCAAGTAAATATTCGGCCAGCGCTGTTTTTGAATGTACTTTGTTGGGAGAAGCAATAAAGTAATGAAGAATTCTAAATTCAGAAGGGGTTAAATTCATCAATATACCTTTGTACCGAACCTCTTGCTCAGTTAAATAAAATGTAAGATGGCCGACTTCCTGACTGTTGTATCCTCTAAACTGCCTTCTGCGCACTACAGCCAAAACCCTGACTGCAAGCTCCGCCAAATGAAAAGGTTTGGTAATATAATCATCAGCGCCAATTTCCAGACCTCTTATTTTATCTTCCAATGATCCTTTGGCCGAAATGATAATCACGCCATCGGCTTTTTTAATTTCCCGCAGATGCTCCAGTACCCTAAAGCCTGTCCCATCGGGAAGTCCTATATCCAGTATAATGCAGTCATAACTGTATAAACTAACTTTCTCTAAAGCATTTTTTACATCAGCCACAGTCTCACAGTTTGTTTTGTGGCTGGATAAATACACCTTTATATCATCAGCTAGCGAAATCTCGTCTTCTACTATTAAGATTTTCATAATACAATAATAAGTTTCTACATTTAGAAAAATAAAAGGTCAATGATTAATCGATTGATAAATTTACTTTTTATCTCTCCCCCTCTAATAACCGGTGACAGCAAATATCTCCTGCTTTTTGTTTTTGCATTTTTTAAATTCACAGCTTCTGCTCAACCAGATTACACCCGTTCAGATATTTATCAGAAATTCAATAATATTTCCACGGTACCCGATCTAATTCCCTTTGAGCACAAAATCCCTTTCAACCAGCATGGAGGCCATTTGCAAGGCATTCAAATGCTGCGGGAAAAAGATCAATCCTTCATATACCTATCCGCCAGCTCATCAAACATAGCCTATCTGCTTAAACTACGCATATATCCCAATGCCAAAACCATTGAGGTTGATACCTTAATGCAGGAGCCATTCAGGCATGCAGGAGGTTTTCAGATATACCAGCACTACCTCGCCATAGGTATTGAAGATAATTACACAAGAGATATTGCAGTAGTGAATATATACAACTTATCAGAATCAGCTTTCGCTGGCAATCCCACATACACATTTCAGCGAAAAGGGGCCTATGAAAAGGTTACCGCAGGGGCTACAGGCATATGCAAATATAAAAATGAAATCATCCTGGCCGTCGCCAACTGGGATGCCCGCAACATTGATTTTTACAGCATTCCTGAAGCTGCCTTCATTCAGGGAAAAGGCTCATTTAGCAAAATTTTTACCTACGAAGCCCAAGATGCCGATCGAAGCAATTGGATAAATCCTGAATGGTTATCCTACCAGAATATCAACCTGTTTACAGACGATCAAGGCAGGCTTTTTATGCTGGGTTTTACACGGGACAACACAGACCGGCAGGTAGCAGACCTCTTTGTGATTCATGTTGAACCGGCGGAAGATATCCGCTTTCACTTACAAAAAATACATAGTAAAAATTTTACATGCCATTCCGGCGCAGACTTTAAGGCAGGCGTTGGCGCTCACATATTGGAAAATGGTCAAATGATCATATTTGCCTGCCCGTACCATATCGCAGAAAATGGGGTATTAAATGTATTTGCCCCCTGATAGAAAATGTCTTTTCACCCGATTGTATCATGACAAATTTTACCAATGATTTGCAGCTCATGTGATTTGCAAAGTTGAATAAACTATTGCTATCCAGGCTCTACCAATTCTGTGAATTATATAACATTCTTGTTCAGATATGTAATAATAACCTACGCGGATGTGATAATCTTTGTACTTCAAACAAGATTAATTTTAATTCCATGTATCGGAATATAAAAACCCTGACAACCCTGTTACTGGTGCTCATTCTTTCAACTGGTTGTGTTTTAAATCAGGTAACGGGCCGAAAACAATTGAGCCTGGTAAGTGAGCCAGAACTTCAATTGATGGCAGTAAGCCAATACAGACAGTTTTTAACAGAAAACAAAGCCTTAGGCAGCAGTAACCAGAATGCTGCGTTGGTTAACCGTGTTGGGAATAATATTGCAAGGGCAGTCACTCAATATTTTACCAATCAGAATAAAACCCAGATTCTGGAAGGGTATAACTGGGAGTTTAATACGGTTGAAAGCAAGGAAGCCAATGCCTGGTGTATGCCCGGTGGAAAAGTGGTAGTTTATACCGGCTTGTTGGCGATTACCCAAAACGAGAACGCGCTTGCCATTGTGATGGGCCATGAGATAGCACATTCTATAGCCAAACATGGAAATGAAAGAATGAGTCAGGCTATGGTACAGCAATTGGGTGGTATGGCCCTGGAAGTAGCGCTGGCCAATGAACCCGATCATACAAGGAACTTGTTTTTAATGTCCTATGGTGTAGGCAGTCAGGTAGGTGCTATGCTTCCATGGTCACGACAACAGGAAACAGAAGCCGATAAGTATGGATTGATTTTCTCTGCCATGGCCGGATATGACCCACGGGAAGCAATTCCTTTCTGGCAAAGAATGTCATCGGCAGGCGGAGCCAAACCACCGGAATTTCTCAGTACCCACCCATCTGATGAAACGAGAATAAAAAAGCTTAAACAATTTATGCCTGAGGCACTAAAGTACTATAAATCAAAATGATCAGCTTGCCTTTATGGTTTTGAGTGTTAATACTTCTAAAAACGATATGCTAAACCCACAACATTAAATTCGATAAATCAACCTGGATAGTTGGTATAAGCGTTTTATAAATATATATTAAATTGGTATTGCCCGGTAATCAGTTAGTAAATTCGAAGGTTAATAAACCTAAGGCAAACAAACCAACATAAACGCACTATTTGTACAATGGCACCAGCAAAGCAAGTCAGCATTAATACCGACAAATCAAAAGAGGTATCCATAAATAAAAAGATTAATTCTGATCAGGCCTCATTTCCTATTGTAGGTATTGGCACTTCGGCCGGGGGACTTGAGGCAATGGAACAATTTCTTAAAAATGTTCCTGAAAATAGTGGCATGGCCTATGTAATTATCCAGCACCTGGATCCTACACATAAAGGCATGCTTCCTGAACTCTTACAGAGGATTACCAAAATGAAGGTTCGGCAGGCCAAAGATGGCATGTTGGTTAGGCCTAATGGCATCTATGTAATCCCTCCAAACAAAAGCATGTCTATTTTGCATGGCAAGCTTCAGCTGTTTCAACCATTGGAAATAAGAGGTCTGCGTTTACCAATTGATTTTTTTCTGCGTTCGCTTGCCGAAGATCTGAAAGAAATGAGTATTGGTCTCATACTTTCAGGTATGGGTTCTGATGGCAGCGCCGGACTAAGTGCTATAAAAGAAAAAAATGGCATAGCAGTGGTGCAGGATCCTGTAACTGCAAAATATGACAGCATGCCACGCAGTGCTATTGAATCAGTGCTGGTTGATATTATAGCTGCCCCTGGTGAACTTCCGGTAAAACTTATCGACTTTCTCAAACATATCCCCATTGTAAAAAATAACTTTGATGGCGAAGTTAAAGATCAGACAGCGCTTGAAAAAATTATTTTTCTTTTGCGCACCTATACTGGAAATGACTTTTCAATGTATAAAAAAAGCACCTTGTGCCGTCGCATCGAAAGGCGCATGAGTGTACATAAAATTGACAAAATCTCTGATTATGTTACCCTTTTAAAAGAAAATCCTAAGGAAGGTGATATTCTGTTTAAAGAACTGATGATAGGTGTAACCAGGTTTTTCCGTGACAACGAGGTTTGGGAAAAGCTGGCGTCCGACACTATTCCAACGGCAATAAGAAATGCTCCTGAAAACACCGTTATGAGGGCCTGGATACCGGGTTGTTCAACGGGAGAAGAAGCATTTTCCCTGGCCATTCTTTTTCTGGAAGCCATTGAAAATATAAATCCTCATAAAAATATTTCCTTACAAATTTTTGCCACCGACCTTGATCATGATGCTATTGAAACAGCCAGAAAAGGTTTATTCCCTGAAAATATTATCACCGATGTTTCTTCAGATCGCCTGGCGAGATATTTTGTAAAAACTGATGATGGTTTCCGCATTAAAAGTGAAATAAGGGAAATGGTAGTATTCGCGCAGCATAACCTCATTATGCACCCTCCATTTATTAACATAGATTTTCTTTCTTGCCGAAACCTGCTCATATATCTCGCTACTGAGTTGCAAAAAAAAATACTCGGTTTGTTTTATTTTAGTCTGAATACTAAGGGAATAATGGTACTGGGAAGCTCCGAATCTCTGGGTAGCATGCAAAGCCTTTTCATCTCAGTGGATGGTAAACTAAAAATATATCAGCGAGCCGTCAATGCCGTAGCTCCGTATCTTTCGAATTTTCCCTCTTCTTTTTCGAGACCAAAAACCGAAAATGTTGAAAAACCAGCCGTGGGAACAATATCTAACAATATTCAAACTCTTGCCGATCAGCTATTATTACAACGGTTCTCGCCTCCGGCAGTTCTAGTGAATACATCCGGAGATATTCTTTACATAAGTGGACGAACAGGCAAATATCTTGAACCCGCTGCAGGAAAAGCCAATATGAACCTCTTTGCCATGCTCAGAGAAGGTTTAAGGCATGAATTTCATATTGGCTTTCATCAGGCACTGTCAGAAAAAAGTAATGTTATCTTACATAATCTTAAGGTTGGCACAAACGGCAATTCCCAAAGCCTGGATATCAGTATACAATACATTGACAAACCCGGTCCTTTAAAAACAACGCTTTTGGTTGTATTCAGCGATTTACCGGAAGCCATTGAATTAAAGTCCAAACCTGAAAGCACTGCTACAGCTTCAAAAAGTTCCAGAGAAGCAAAGTTGGAAAATGAGCTCCAATATACGCGTGAAGAAATGCAAACCACCCTTGAGGAAATGCAGACCTCGCAGGAGGAACTTAAATCTACCAATGAAGAACTACAATCTGCCAATGAAGAATTGCAGTCTGCCAATGAAGAACTTACAAGTTCAAAGGAAGAGATGCAAAGTCTTAATGAAGAGCTTCAGACACTTAATGCTGAGCTTGTAGCCAAAGTTGAAGATTTTGCAAGGGTTAATAATGACATGAAGAACCTGCTCAACAGTACTGATATCGCCACCCTGTTTCTGGATAAGGAACTGAATATACGGCGGTATACAAATCAGGCAACTAAAATTTTCAAATTTATTAAAAGTGACATAGGCAGGCCATTTACCGACCAGGTATCAGACCTTATATACCCTGAGATGGCTGAAGACGCAATCGAAGTTTTAAAAACACTCGTATTTATTGAAAAGCAAATCCCTGGAAAAGATGGGCGATGGTTTTCTATCCGGATCATGCCTTATCGTACTTTCGATGATAGAATTGACGGCCTGGTCATTACTTTTATCAATATTACAGAGCTTAAGAAGATGGAAGAAAAATGGGAGGAAGCAAACCAAATTATAAATACCTTGTTAAATATCTCATCAGATGTAATTATTAAACTGTCAAATAAGTGGCAAATTCTTGAATTTAACCCCGAAGCTGAAAAGGTTTTTGGGGTGAAAAGTGAAAATGTAATTAATGATAATTATTTACAATTGTTTACAGCTGAACCCAACATGAAACAGTCTGAGCAACAATTGAATAAAATGTTGAAAAATTTACAAAACGGGAAATTAAATACTGAAGTTATAGGTGCTCATGAAAAAGTACTTAATGTGGAATGGACGGTGAAAGTTTTGGTGAACAATCTCAATATTGCAACCGGCCTAATCTTAACGGCAGATAAGTCAATGTTTGAAAACAGTCATTAAAAATGAAAGAGCAACTGTTTTTTACTACTCAAAAGAGCCTGCACAGCTATAGGATTAGTAGATTTAAAAAGGTAAATTAGATTAAGAAAGTGTCAGATGTAAAAGCACTTTTAATTAAAAGATTAAAACTTATTAAATAAAATTATGATAACCGATGAACCCGATTTCACTGATCCTCGTGAATTGCGAATACATGCTGAGAAACTTCTGAAGGAGAAAGAGGAAAAAGCAGAAAAGGATAAAGAGAATGAAGCCGACGTAAAAAAACTTTTACATGAATTGCAGGTACATCAGATTGAACTGAACATGCAGAATGAAGAATTGCGCCTGGCCTATGATCGTGCTGAAGAAGCTTTGAAGAAATATACCCTGCTGTTTGATCATGCACCCATGGGCTATTTAACCCTCGAAAGCGATGGCTCGATACATGATTTGAATCATACGGCTACCGAGTTGCTTGGTGAGCGGCGCTTTAGTTTGATAAACAGCAATTTCAAACTCTATATTTCAGAAGAATCCAGGAGCACATTTGGCGATTTCTTTACCAGGATTTTCACCTCACATAAAAAAGAGTCATGTAAGGTGATACTTGGTTATGACCATAATCCACTTTGCCTTGTTTACCTCGAAGGAATCCTTATAGAAAATGATAACAAATGTTTGCTGACCATGGTAGATGTCTCTCAATATGGCAACACAAAATAATACAAAAAAAGTGCTGTCTTACAGGTGGAATTACTAGCCTGAGACAGCACCATACATTAAGTAATTGGCAGGGATAAAAAGCCAATCTTATTTATATTTTAAAACCGGTATCCCAATGATAGACCAAACCCGGTATTCTTAATGGCCAATTCATTATCGGGGAATCTCTTATCTTCAGGATTGATATTTACCATGCCAAGTTGAGCATTGAGTTGGATAAATAATCCACCTCCGGTTTCATATCCGGCAAAAATATTTCCTCCAATATCAAGTGGTCTAAAATAACTTGTCTCCAAGGGGTCTCCAGCTTCGACAGTATTAGTGAATTCAATATCGTTTTCATAAGACAATGAACCCCCTTCATGTTTGGCTTTTCCCATAATGCCATAGCCTGCATAAGGACCGAATCCCAGCAATATATACCCTGTGCCCAAAGAAGCCTTATATACCAGGTTCAATGGCATTTCGATATAAGAAAGCTTATACGTACTGGTCAATGGGCTATCTGTACTTTTTGCCCCCTTGATTGAAAAGAGAAGTCCGGGTTGAAAATAGAATTGGGGTACAATCGGGATCTGGACATTGGCACCCACGTGGTAACCCATTATAAGTTCATTATCCAGTGCATTACCACTTCTATCCTTGCCGTTGAAATTTTGAAAATTTACACCGCCAAGAATACCAAAGGCGGGCCTTGCCCTATCAGCGATCTGACCAATGGCCGATGTAGCTGACAATATTAATGTTATTGCTATGAAAAATATGCTGCGTTTCATTTTAATACTTTTTTTTAGTTTGTCGGAAAAGTCATTGCTAAATTTGAAGAGGAATGTATTCATTGGTTGTTTGCAACAGAATTAACATTAAACATCTGTATGAATTTTCTGTAACCGATGCTCAACCTTTTAATTACTATTTTACTTTCCGCTTTGTGCTTCTGCTTCAGCTTTCATTTTTTCATTGGCAGTAATCAGAAATTCTACCCGGCGGTTTTGGGTACGGCCATCAGCTGTTTTATTGTCGTACTTTGGAAGAGTTTCGCCAAAACCTTTGGTTGTGATACGCCTGATAACAACGCCTTCGTTTCTCAGGTAGCTCGATACAGCTGTCGCTCTTCTCTCTGATAATGATTGATTATAAACTTCGCTGCCTTTGCTGTCTGTGTGGCCCTGTACTTCAATGTCTGTATCGGCATAACTATTCAATACAAGCACCAACTTATCAAGGCTTGATTTTGATTCATCAGATAGTGCTGACTGATCAAATCCAAACAGCACATTACTGTTGAATTCTACAACAATGCCTTCCCCTACTCTTTCCACATTGGCGTCGGGAACGGTTTTTTTAATTTCCTCAGCCTGCTTATCCATCTGATTGCCTATTATCGCTCCGGTTGCTCCACCTACAGTAGCTCCAATAATGGCACCGAGAGCAGTATTACCGGCAGCCCTTCCTATCACGGCTCCGGTAGCTCCGCCAGCAGCTGTACCTACTACAGCCCCTTTTTGGGTTCTGTTCCATGATGCACAGCCAACCAAAAACATTGCCATGCTCAGAACCACGTACATACTTATTACCAATTTTTTCATAATAATTACTTTAAATTGTCTGTGTTTGATATTTTGTTAAAAAATATTTGTTCACAAAATTATCCTTCATAACCTAAATAATATTATATATTTTATAATTTACATTACATATTTCACATATTCAATTATAAATTTTTATATAAAAATACTATTTGGCATTTCTTTTACAAATGACACTTCTCCTTAATCAGCCGGCCTTTATTAATAATCTGCCTGAGGCTATCCAATCCTTATAAGCCTTTCTTTTAGACATATGCGTTTCCAGCCAATTGAGACTACAAAGTATATTCTGAGTTTATTTCAATTTATGAGTAAATTTTGTACCTTAGCATAATTCATTGTATGATCTGCTCTATAAAACTTTAGTTACATGAGGAATACAATGCTTTTGAAACCAACCTTCCTCCAGTGCATTGACCTGGTTTAATTTAGCCTTGTATCTATGAGAATTTTCATCAAACATATGGTAAGCCTTCGATGCAAATTGAAGGTAAAGGAAGAGCTTAATAAACTGGGAATAGATTATTTATCGATCGATCTTGGAGTGGTAGAGCTTACCGAAAACATTTCGCCCGAACAACATGACCTGTTAAAAAAGACCTTGCTTTGCTCAGGATTAGAGTTAATGGAGGATAAAAAAGCTATTTTGGTTGAAAGGGTAAAAAACATCATAACCAAAATGATACATGAATCTGATGAGCTGCCCAACATCAATTTTTCTGATTACCTGAGTGAACAACTTGATTATGATTACACCTATTTATCCAATATTTTTACTGAAGTAAAAGGCATTACCATACAACAGTATATTATCAATAATAAAATTGAAAGAGTAAAAGAACTGTTATTGTATGATGAAATGAACCTGACTGAGATTTCCTACCTGCTGCATTATAGCAGCGTTGCACACCTTTCCAATCAGTTTAGAAAAGTAACCGGCCTCACCCCTTCTTTTTACAAGCAACTTAAGCTCCAACGGAAAGAGAATTTAGAGAACCTGTGATTTATGTAATACTTTGCAACCAGGTTGTAATACACCATTTTCAGGTGTGGGCTAAATTGCAATGTAATAAATCTTTACACCTGAACCCGCCAGTTGCGAGAAACAATAATTAGTATTAGCATGAAAAACACACCCCATTTATTAGCTATGGCAGCAATTGTATTGGTGTTTAGCACACTACAATCTATGGCAGAAAACAATTCAGATTTGACTTTAAATGAACCAACAAAGTCTGACCTGGACATGGTACATCCTGCGGATTTTGATGGTGAAATTATTGCCGAAGATGATAAGGTTTTAGTTACATCTGATAAAGCAGAGGAAATAGCGTATACGAATGCTCTACTTAACAGGATCTATGAAATAAAAGAAATGGATAAATCTGTTATGAGCTCTCAGGAAAGGAAGGAATTAAAGAAAGAAGTTCGCGACATTCAAAAAGAACTTCGTGAAGTACAAAAAGTACAAAGAAATTCAGGCGGTATATTTATCTCCGTTGGAGCTGCCATCCTAATTGTTTTACTACTTATACTTTTACTCTAAAAAGTATTGAAATGAAAAAAACAGGCTTGATTATACTTGTGATAGGCATTCTTATTACAATTTTCACCGGATTTAATTATATCACCAAAGAAAAAGTGGTTGATATAGGCGAAATTCAGATTACCCGAGACAAAAAACACAGTGTTGGCTGGTCTCCGCTTATTGGTGTGGCAGTAATGGCTGTGGGTGGCGGTATTATGCTTTTTGGCATGAAAAAATAAGCCTGATACTAAAATTTTGAATCCTCGGTAAAGCAAGCTATTTCGAAAATATCATAGCATTAAAAAAATTAACTTTATCGGATTAAGTTAACACAATAAAATGGTTAATCCGAAGAACTATAACTAATATTAAAATAATCATTAAAACCAAAATCATGGGAAATTTACTTTATTTCATTGCCGTAATATTAATAATTGCATGGGCAATTGGCTTTGTCGGATACAGCGCCGGCGGTCTGATACATTTACTCCTGGTCATTGCAGTTGTTGCAATAATTATCAGGCTTCTCCAGGGAAGAAAAGTATTTTGATAAATATGTGAAATTACTGAATTCAGGCCTGGCATTATGGCTATAAACAAACTTCTAAGTGAATATTTCATTTCAAAAAATGTTTTATGCTATAGCGACTACATTTGCCCTATTTGCAATTTGTGTAGTTGCCAGGTCAATTCTTATTCCCATCAGTTTTGCATTGCTCAATTCATTTATTCTATTGCCATTGGCCAAAAGGTTTGAAAAATGGGGTGTAAATGGTATGTTATCTGCTCTATTTGCTATCCTGGCATCATTAATTCTTTTAGGAGGTGGAATCTACCTTTTTTCAGCCCAGATTATCTCTATATCGCGTGAGTTTTCACACTTTCAGGAAAAAATAATCAAGATCTTTGCAGAAGCAACCACCTGGTTAAATGGCAACATGCGCATTATACCAAACCTGGAAAAAGGCGAGTTAATGGAGCAGTTAAAAAACTGGATAAATAATTCCTCCGGTTCACTTGTAAAACAAACTTTCAGTGGTTCGGCGGGCTTTGTGGCCGGTCTGATTGCCACCATCATTTTTACTTTTCTGTTCCTGATTTACCGCGAAGGATTTAAGCATGCTTTCGTGCTTTTCTATCCTGAAGAAAAAAGAGAAGCGGCCATGAAAATGCTGAAATCCATACAGCTGGTCGGAAAAAAATACCTGACAGGTGTTATCCTGATTGTAATCATCATTGGAATGATTAATAGTATTACACTGCTGATCATTGGAATTGACTACCCCTTATTTTTTGGCTTTCTGGCTGCTATTTTAGCCATTATACCCTATGTGGGAACTACCATAGGCGCCACCATACCGGTAATGTATGCGTTTATGACCTATGATTCTATCTGGACTCCCATAGCAGTGGCCATTTCATTTTGGTTTATTCAGGTTGTAGAAAGTAATTACCTGAGTCCGAAAATAGTTGGTGGCAGCTTAAAAGTAAACGCCCTGGCTGCCATCATCAGCATTATCATAGGTGCATCGGTATGGGGTGTTGCAGGAATGATTCTATTTCTGCCTTTTACGGCAATGCTTAAGGTAGTTTGCCAGGAATATGAAGAGTTGAAGCCCATCGCGATGTTCATAGGTGAGCAAAATGTGAAAGAAAAAAGCATTGATATTGAAGCTCTTAGCAAATGGAAATCGAAATTAAAAAATTGGTTTTTAAACTAGAAATTTATGAACAGGCAAAACGAATCCCCCTCTTCAGATCAGTCCGGGCTCCGTCAAAAAGCTGAAAATCAGCTGAAAGCTATTAGGTCCAAAATAAATTCCCATACTTCAGAATCTGATATTATAAAAGTGATTCATGAATTACAGGTACACCAGCTTGAACTGGAATTACAAAACGAGGAACTTTTGCTGGCTAAAGAAAGGGCAGAACTTGCGGAAAAAAAACACACAGAACTCTATGAAGCGGCACCTTCGGGATATATAACCCTTTCAAAGCACGGAGACATTTTAGAGCTGAATTACAGCGCAGCCAAATTGCTGAATAAAACCCGTGCTCATCTAATAAATAATAGATTGGCATTATTCATTTCTGAAGATACCCTGCCTGCTTTCAACCAGTTCATTGACAATATTGTAAAAAGTAATGACAAAGAAAACTGTGAAGTTTCACTATTCACAGAAGGCAAATCGCAGATAAACGTAAGAATAGATGGCATATCAGGCAAAGATGGTGAAAGCATTTTACTATCGCTGGTTGATATTACCAAACTCAGGCAAGCCGAAGAATCGATTCGTCAATTAGAAATTTTCAATGAATCTACAAAGTTCAAGCAAAGCTTTCTTGCGAATATGAGTCATGAAATTCGCACCCCTCTTACCGGAATTCTGGGTATGATCGACATCCTAAGGCAGACACATCTAAGCGAAGAGCAGAAAGATTATTTTCATACTTTGAAACTTTCAAGTGAAAACCTCAAAATGATTATTAATCAGGTTTTAGATTATTCAAAGATAGAAGCAGGGAAAGTAAAACTTAAACCATCGATTTTTGAATTCAATTCTCTCTTTGCAGAAAACAAGGCATTGTTTATGGGAAGCATAAAAAATGGTGTTGAATTTAGTGCCCAGACAGACATGAACATCCCGGAATATATTTTTGCAGACAAAAAAAGAATAAGCCAGGTTATTAATAATCTCATTTCTAATGCAATAAAATTTACAAACGAAGGATCTATTCTGATCCATGGCCAATTAGTTTCATCCAGCGATTCGGGTAAGCAGGTCATGATAAAAATTGCGGTTACTGATACCGGAGTTGGTATCCCTGATGAAATGCAGAAAAAGCTTTTTATCCCTTTTTCACAAATTGATGATAAGGATACCAGAAATTATGAAGGTACCGGCTTGGGGTTGTCGATTTGTAAAGAACTGGTATCACTTCTTGATGGAAAAATCGGTGTTGACAGTGTTTATCACAAAGGAAGTACTTTCTGGTTTACCTTTCCTGCAAAAGTTTTTGAAAGGCCATTAGAACAAGACCTTACGCCAGAAAAACATATAAATCATTTAATTAACAATGAAACGATCCCCAACCCTAAACTTCGCATTCTTTTTGCAGAAGATAAATTGGTTAACCAAAAAGTAATAAGCCTTATTCTTACATCAATGGGGCATAAGGTCACCCTTGCCAGCAATGGGCAACAAGCACTTGAAATATTCGACCCAGGCTTGTTTGACCTAATTCTTATGGATATACAAATGCCGGTAATGGATGGAATTACCGCAACACAGAAGTTAAAAGATAAATTCACAAATATGCCGCCCATAGTAGGGTTAAGCGCAAATGCATTTGAAGGTGATCGTGAAAAATACATGAATCTGGGCATGGACGAATACCTTACCAAACCAGTAAGTGAGGGAGATCTGACAAATGTAATATCCCAGCTCCGGGGTTAAAATCTGTTTAGCATTATTTTATTGGATGTTTGCCGGAAAGATAAGGCTTTTTCCTAACCCTCCTTCCTAAGGGATTAAACCTGTGAATTGTGTAAATGTATAAGAAAAAGGTGTAATGGTTTCAGCCACAAACAAGGCTATTTTTACTATTTAGAATACACAAACTCTTAAACTGATAGCATGATCGACGTCATAAAACATGGAATTTTATTGTCAAAAACCGACCTTGAATTTGAAAATGAGGGGGTTCTTAATCCCGCAGTAATTCGGGAAGGCGACTCAGTTCACATGTATTACAGAGCAGTAAAAAATGGAAATAATTCAACACTTGGCTATTGCCGGCTCGATGGTCCATTGACAATTTCTGAAAGATGGGAAAAGCCAATAATGGAAGCCGAGTTCGAATTTGAATCACAAGGCGTTGAAGATGCCCGGATTACAAAGATTGATGACCGCTATTATTTGACATATACCGGATACGATGGCATCAATGCGAGAGGGGCTTATGCTACATCAAAGGATTTAATGCAATTCGAAAAACATGGCACCATTGCTCCTCCAATTACTTATGCCGAGTTTGTATCCATCATAGAATCATCAAAAAAAGTAAATGAGGAATACTGGTTGAATCAAAAATTTTATTACCAATCAGGAGATATAGAAAAGAAAAAACTGTTGTGGGATAAAAATATAATATTCTTTCCCCGAAAGATTAACAATAAATTTGCCTTTTTTCATCGGCTAAGGCCAGGCATTCAACTGGTTACCGTCAATAGTATGGAAGAACTCACCAAAGAATACTGGTTTGAGTATTTTCACAATTTTCACAAACACATAGTACTTGATCCCCATTATCAACATGAATCGGCATATATAGGTGGAGGATGCCCTCCTATAGAAACGCCTCATGGCTGGTTGGTCATTTATCATGGTGTAGAAAAAACTGATAAAGGATTGGTTTATTCAGCTTGTGCTGCATTACTGGATTTAAAAAACCCGGTCAGGGAATTGGCACGGTTGCCATATGCTTTATTTTCACCTCAATATGAATGGGAATTGTTGGGTGAAGTTAATAATGTAGTCTTTCCTACAGGTACAGCGATTTTCGGAAAAACCCTGTTTATATACTACGGAGCAGCAGATTCACACATCGCTACTGCATCTGTGAAACTTACCGACCTGGTTGATGAATTGTTGAATTATACCAGAAAAAATGAAAAATAATATAAAATCGCACCGACAAAATGGCAAAGGAAGTGCCGGACAACCCCTGGCCTTTGAAAAGTATTTTCCAAAAGATACAGATTTTGAAGGTGAATTATTGACACTGGGTTTACCGAAAATTGATGCGTTGCCTGAAGTATTAGTAATTACTTCTTATCCTCCCAGAGAATGTGGAATAGCTAACTATTCACATGATTTATTTAAAGCATTAAACAACAAATTCAACCAATCGATACAAATAAAAATCTGTGCCTTGGAGTCTGATGAGGAAGTTTTTAACTACCCTGAAGAGGTTAAATATACTTTAAAAACATCTTCGCCCCTTGGATATGTACAACTAGCCAGGTCCATCAACCAGGACACAAATATTCAAATCGTTTTAATACAACATGAATTTGGCTTTTTTAAGTTGCAAGAGCAAGCGTTTACCGATTTTCTCAATCAAATCACCAAACCCGTGGTTATCGTCTTTCACTCTGTGCTGCCAAGGCCTGACAGCCGGTTAAGAAATTCGGTACAGCAATTGACTGCTGCATGTACATCTGTAATCGTTATGACACATAATTCTATGGGCGTTTTAACCCACGATTATGGTATCCCCGGGCAAAAAATATCTGTTATTGCCCACGGCACCCACCTGGTTACGCATTTAGATAAAAAAATTCTGAAGAAGAAATTTGGTTTAAAAGGACGTAAAATACTCACTACTTTTGGACTGCTCAGTGCAGGAAAAAGCATCGAAACCACCATTGAAGCTCTGCCTGCAATTGTAGCTACAATTCCTGAAGTTATTTTTCTGGTAATAGGTAAAACACATCCTGAAGTAGTGAAAAATGATGGAGAAGTATACCGGGAAAGCCTTGAGCAGCGGGTGAAAGATCTAGGTCTTCAAAACCATGTTAGGTTTATAAATAAATACCTTGCATTACCCGAATTACTGGATTATCTGCAGCTAACAGATATTTATCTCTTTACTACCTGCGATCCTAACCAGGCAGTCAGCGGAACATTTGCTTATGCGATGAGCTGTGCCTGTCCGATTATTTCTACCCCTATTCCCCATACCCGGGAAGTGCTCACCCCTGATACAGGTATTATAATAGATTTTGACGACCCCTTGCAATTAGGTAAAGAAGTAATAAAGCTGCTTAATGACAATACACTGAGAAAGCATTTAAGCGTAAACTCGCTTCAAAAAATTATATCAACAACCTGGGAAAATTCTGCCATCTCTCATGCTATGCTTTTTGAAAATTTGAGTTCTGGAAAAATTAATCTCAAATACAATTTACCTGAGGTGAACCTGGATCATTTAAACCATATGACCACTTCAACAGGCATTATTCAATTTTCAAAATTAAATCGCCCAGATTTAGGCTCCGGGTTTACACTTGATGATAATGCAAGAGCAATGGTCGCCTCATGTATGCAATTTAAATTAACAGGAGATCATGAGATTCTTAAAAACATAAGCATATACCTCGCATTTATAAGCCGTTGCCAGCAACCTGCCGGTGACTTTCTGAATTACATAGACAAGGAACATCTGTTTACCAAGCAAAACCAGAAGGTCAACCTTGATGATTCCAATGGCAGGGCTGTATGGGCGCTGGGTTATTTGATTTCTCTCAAAGATATACTACCGGAGGCTTTGATTTTTGAAGCAATGGAAGTTTTAAAAAGGGCCCTTTTCCATATCAGTACACTACAATCTACAAGAGCAATCGCCTTTACCATCAAAGGCTTATATTACTATCAAATAGCATATGACCATTTCTATACCAGAATTCTGATTAAAACTTTGTCAAGTCGGCTGGAGCAGATGTTTTACCATGAATCCGGCAAAAAATGGATATGGTTTGAAAGCTACCTTACCTATGCCAACAGCATAATGCCTGAGGCAATGCTGTACGGATGGCTGATTACCAAACAGCCTGCTTATAAAGAGATTGCACTAAGTTCTCTGGATTTTTTGCTTTCACAAACATTTGACAAAAAAGGTATAAAAGTAATCACAAATCAAAACTGGCTGCAAAAAGGTGAATTAATAAAAGGATATGGTGAACAACCCATTGATGTAGCTTATACCATTTTGACACTAAGTGCATTTTTTGATGTTTTTCAGGATACGCAATACCTGGAAAAAATGAAAACAGCCTTCAACTGGTTTTTGGGACACAATCACCTTCATCAGATTATTTATAACCCTTGCACGGGCGGATGTTATGATGGCCTTGAAGAAAATAATGTCAATCTCAACCAGGGAGCTGAATCAACCGTCAGTTACCTGATGGCACGCTTGACAATGGAACAATATTTCAAAACTGAAATCTCTGAAAAAAAGCAATATACAAATCATTAAAAACAAAAATGAAAAGTGTTGCAATGATAGTTGCCCATCCTGATGATGAAACACTTTGGGCGGGAGGCACCATTTTAATTAATCCTCACTGGAATTACTTTATAGTTTGCCTTTGCCGTGCCAATGACGAAGATCGTTCACACAGGTTTTATGAGGCTTTAAAAATACTTAGAGCTAAAGGGACGATGGGCGATCTGAATGATGACCCGGAACAATTGCCAATAGGAAATGGCATTGTTGAAAACCTCATATTGCAACTGCTGCCAAAAAAAGATTATGATCTGGTAATTACACATGACCCTGCCGGTGAATACACCAGACATCTCAGGCATGAAGAAACAGGCCAGGCAGTTATAAGACTGTGGCAGGCCAAAAAGATATCAACCAAAAAACTATGGACCTTTGCATATGATGATGGCAACAAGAATTATATTCCCAGGCCCATCAAAAAAGCCAACATTTATCGATCACTTACCAAGCCATTATGGCAAAAAAAATACGACATTATTCACAAAACATATGGATTTAGAGAGGATAGCTGGGAGGCAAGAGTTACATCAAAAAATGAAGCATTCTGGCAATTTAACAATGCCGCTCTTGCAACATCATGGTTGAAAAAACTTGAAAATAAAAGTTAGTACCTGGAATATAAAGTGCAATTGCAAAAACTGATGACAAATTAATTGGCTAACCAACCCTTAGAACCTATGAAAATATTAGTTTTATACGATTATCCTCCGTCCCCCGGTGGCCTTGCAACACAGGGAGATCTGCTTTTCAAAGGTCTTCTTGAATTGGGTGTGGAAGCCCATGCAGCGCATTTAGAATCAGCACAGGAAAAAGAATGGTACTACCGCTGGTTTGATCCTGATCTGGTATTGGGAGTAGGTTATTGGGGGCATACACCTCAACTGGTACTTCACCCGCGGAGATATGGTGTGCGGGCAGTACCCTGGCTGGTTGCTGATGGATACATTGCCAATTACCAGGAAGTATTGAATGCCCTGCCTCTTATACTGGTTACTTCCAACTGGGTAAAAGAGATGTATGTGCGGGATGGTGTTAGTGGAGATAATATTGAAGTTCTGCCGGTGGGTTGTAATACAGATTCTTTTATACCCTTTGCAAAAGATGACCCAAAAATTTTAGCTGTTCGCGAAGCCCTGGGCATATCACCTGACCAACTAATGATACTGACTGTTGGTGGAGATGCCGCATCAAAAGGGGCTCAGGAGGTAATGCAGGCACTGTCAATTATTGATGCCCAGGCGCCCGACTGGAAATATGTTTGCAAGGTTTGGCCCCAGCCCCGCACTGTAGCCCAGAATCTTTTCGACCTGCAAATGGCCGTAAGCCTGGGCATTGAGAAGAATGTAACCTATGCCACCAATACCATATCACGCAATTTTATGCCATATCTTATGGGAGCCTGTGATATTTATGCCGCCCCTTCACGTCTGGAAGGTTTTGGAATGCCACAGGTGGAAGCAGGCGCCTGTGCCAAACCGGTAATTAGCATGAAAGCAATGGGCATGCTGGATACCCTTATCCACGGAGAGACAGCTCTTTTAGCCAAAATCGCACAGAAAATTGTAGTCGATCACGTAATACTTGGTGAAGAATCGGGATTTGAAATGCAACACAGAGTAACATTCAAAGACCCCAGAACAGTTGATTACAGGGCTAATGTACAGGATATTGCACAATACCTTTTAAAACTCATGAATGATGCCGACCTGCGAAAAAAAATGGGAGCTGCCGGCAGGAAGCATGTGGTAGAGCATTTTGACTACCGGGTGGTAGCTAAACGATTTTTAGAAATAATTCGCGACAAACTGGGTATAGTATGAATACTTTAAACCAGCAGGAAATAGAACTTACAAAAAAGGCCGCGCTGGAAGTACTGCTACATAATGCCCGGGGCCCATACTATGGACTTCCCCGAACATCAGGCTGGGGATATCCTGAGCCTTATACTCGTGATCTAATGTTTTCAATACTGGGCATCGCTGTTACCAAAAACCATGTATTAATTGACGGCATTAGAAATGTGCTGGAAGTACTGGCAAAAAACCAAACACAGCGTGGCCATATCTCCTCACTGGTTCATGACCGGGAAAATCGGGGCTCTAGCGATACAACACCTCTTTTTTTACTTGGAGTAAGTATATTCCGAATGGTTACCGGAGAAAAGGAATTTTTAAAAGAATCGGTGGAAAAGGCATTAACATGGATGGAATATCAAAGTCCTTCAGACCGGCACCTTATAGGTCAACAACCCACCAGCGATTGGCGCGATGAGCAATGGACCATAGGTCATGGTCTATTTGTTAATACACTGGTATATAGTTACCTGATGCTGCTTGGCAGAAAAGTACAAGCCGGATTATTACGTCAGGAAATAAACCGATTTACCATCACCGGCGGTGTAATACCTCCACACGTTCATGAAGGCTTTGCCATAAGGAATAAACCATGGTATGCTTTCTGGACTTACAAAATTCACAGCAGTGAAAGATTTGATCTTTTAGGTAATAGTTTGGCAATTCTCTCCGGAATCGCTTCCCCCGCCCGGGCCGATAAAATGATTTCATGGATTGAAAAAGCGTGTGATGCCATGAAAAAGAGAAATGAATTATCCGCAGACCTACCGCCTAATTTTTTTCCATTTATAGTGCCCGAAGACCCCGAATGGCAACCCAGGTACAACGTATTCAACATGCCTGGCGATTATCACAATGGTGGTATCTGGCCATTCATATCCGGATTATATGTAGCCGCTTTGGTGGCTGCAAAAAAGTATAATCTTGCTGAAAAAAAACTTATTGAGTTAACCCGTATTGTAAAGCTTTCACACACCGAAAAAGTCAGTTTTGGTTTTAACGAATGGATAAAAGCACAGGATGGCAAACCCATGGGCCAGGACTGGCAAACCTGGAGTGCTTCTATGTACTTGTACGCTGCTGAATGTGTCGGGAAAAAATCTACTCCATACTTTGAAACAATCCGTGAAGAATGTAACTAAATCAAATCATAATGTAATGATTTAGAGACATCGAAAACCTATCTTCGTGGTTGGGTAAATCATTGTATATCAATAGATTTATCCTAAGAAACACACAAGTGTAAGACAACAAATGAAGGTCATAAGCCCCGTTATTAAAACAATTAAAAAGCTTCCGACGATAAAGAAGCAAGCTATTAAGCTCAGTGAGAAAACACTTGAAAATACGCAGAAAGCAAATGTTTTCTTTTCAGAGATAGGGAGTTTTTTTTTGTTTCTATGGCTAACCATAAAATCGAGTTTCTCTCGCGATTTTGAATTTCAGGAATTTCTTCGACAGTGTTTTCAGATAGGGAACAAAACCCTGCCGCTTATTTCAGTTACCGGTATTGTCATTGGACTGGTACTCACCATTCAATCACGACCAATATTGGTTGATTTTGGGGCAGAATCTATGCTCCCGGCAATGGTAGCCTTGTCAATCATTAGGGAAATGGGGCCCGTTGTCACGGCTTTGATATGTGCCGGAAAAATAGGGTCGGGTATGGGGGCTGAATTGGGCTCCATGAAAGTGACCGAACAGATTGATGCCATGGAAGTTTCCTCGACCAATCCTATAAGGTTCCTGGTAGTTACCCGGGTACTTGCAGCTACCCTGATGATACCCATTTTGGTGCTTTATGCCGATGCACTGGGGATCTTGGGAAGCTGGGCCGGTGCCAATATCAAAGGGGATGTTACCTTTGTTTTGTTCTTCACACAGGCATTCAGCGCCATTGAATTTATCGACTTTCTGCCTGCTGTCATAAAAACTTTCTTCTTTGGAGCGGCTATCGGATTTGTAGGTTGCTATAAAGGATATACCGCCGGTCGTGGTACCGAAAGTGTAGGCAAAGCAGCCAATTCAGCAGTTGTGCTTGCTTCTTTGTTTGTAATTCTTATCGATTTGATTGCTGTACAAATTACCGATATGATTTAAGATGGATGATAACAACGCCATGATCAATACACCCACAGAATCACCGGTTGATAAGGCGTTGACGCGCCAGATTGTTATTGAAATTAATAACCTCAGGAAAGGTTTTGACAACGTGGTGGTATTAAAAGACCTCTCTTTATCCCTGTATGACAACGAAAACCTGGTGGTATTGGGTAAATCAGGTTCAGGAAAATCTGTACTGATTAAGTGCATTGTCCGGTTATTAAGGCCTGACCATGGAACCATTAAAGTACTTGGAGAAAATGTAAGTGAATTAAGTAGTAAAGAATTGGGTAAAATGAGACAAAAAATTGGTTTTCTTTTTCAGAGTGGCGCTTTATATGATTCTATGACCATAAAGCAAAACCTCGAATTTCCTTTGAGGAGACTAAAAAAGGATCTTTCTCAAAAGCAAAGAGACCAAAAGATCGCTGAGGCATTGGAAAATGTAGGATTATCTGATACTACCGATAAAATGCCATCAGAACTATCAGGAGGTATGCGCAAACGGGCAAGTCTGGCGCGTACATTGGTGCTGGACCCATTGATTATGCTTTACGATGAACCTACAACAGGACTTGACCCGATAACATCAGATGAAATAAGTGACCTGATCAATGCTGTGCAGAAAAAGTACAAAACATCATCCATTATCATTACCCACGATATAGAATGTGCCCGTGCTACGGCCGATCGTCTTGTGATGTTAAAAGATGGAGAGGTATATATGGACGGAAGTATTGAGGATTTTGAAGATTCACAGGATGAATTGATAAAATCCTTTTTCAAATAAAAACCAGTTAAAACTTTAAATAGCCAACAAAATGGAAAATTACACACCCGCATTTAAAGCACGTTTAGGGCTCTTTATTGCAGTAGGACTGGCAATCTTTGTTATCACCATCTTTTATATAGGTAAGCAGCAAAATCTGTTTAATCCTGTTTTTAAAACTACAGCCAATTTTTATAACGTAAGTGGCCTGCAGGTAGGAAATAATGTGCGCTTTTCGGGTATCAACGTGGGTATTGTTGATAATATCAGGATTATTAATGATTCAACCGTACAGGTCATCATGCTTATAAGAAAAGATGTGCAGGAATTTATAAAAGCAGATAGTGAGGCCGCTATTGGCTCATCAGGCATTATTGGTGACCGAATTGTAATCATAAATCAGGGAAGCAACAGCGCCGCAATCATTCTCGATGGACAACATATTGGTTCTATTGAACCAGTTGAAACCGATGCCATTGTCGCTAGTTTACAGGTAACGGCAAGCAGTGCAGAAATAATAACAAAGCAACTTGCTGAAATTATGGTCAATGTCAATAGCGGACAAGGTATGCTGGGTCGGTTGATTCAAGACTCTACCATAGCCGAAAATGTAAACCAAACCATTGCCAACTTTAAGAAAAGCTCCGAAGGTTTCGATGAGACCATAGAAGTCACCAAAGAAAACGTGTTTGAATTTATGGAAAAACTGCAGCTCACTGCAGCCAAAACTGAAATCGCTTCTAATGCCCTGGGTGAAATTATGGTGAGGATAAATAGTGGTGAGGGTACACTGGGCATGTTGATTCAGGATACAGTGGTTGCTTATAATCTGAGTGAAACCATGATAAACCTGAAGCAAAGTTCGCAAGGACTCAACGAAAATATGGAAGCACTCAAACACAACTTGTTCTTCAGACGATACTTCAGAAAAGAAGCTGAAAGGATTGAAAACGAAAGACTTGAACAGGAAAAAAGAGAATATGAAATGGAAGAAGAAAAAATTACCATTCCCTGAGTACTTTCCAATGCTTTTGCAAGGAGCACATACATATAAATTTACCCATTTTTTTAGGGTACTCATTTAGGGATTTCATTTTCTGAAATATCTGATATAGTCAACTGTCAAGGATTTACTTCCCCTGAAAACCAGTGATTAATGTAAGGATTCCAAAAACTTTCGTAATACTTTACGTTTCTACCTGGCTTACCTTTGAAACTAACTAAATCAATAATACGATGCCTATTTTAACCATTTTGATTGTTTTGATTGTAGCGGGTCTTTTGTTATGGCTTGTCAATAACTTCATACCTATGGATCGCAAAATAAAAAGCATCCTGAATGTGGTGGTCGTTATTGTTGTGATTATTTGGCTTCTTAAGGTTTTTGGTATCCTGACCAGCCTCGGAAATATAACGATCTAAATGCCTGTTAAAGCACAAAACCATATAAGCATAAGATATTTATACAGCTTTTAGATTTATTATGCTTGCAAAGTTTACAACCCTTTCATGGAATACATGACCCACGATATTTAACTGCAATAAATTTCAATCGCACTAAGATTATTTTCTGTTCTAAGCCCTGAATAAAGAATACAGGAAAGTAGATATACTACTGCCTGTATTCTAATTTTTCACCGGGTATATACATAAGCGGAAAAAACGTTGTTTTAATTTTTTTGAAATATTACAACACCAGCTTTATATCGATATCTTGCATAAATACCAGGTATTTCATAAGTGTTCTACAGATTAAGACTTTAGAAATCTGTGCCGTTCATTCGTTCAGTATAGAAATCACAGCTAATTCCACAATGTAAAATTTTTGTCTCCTTACCTTAGCCATACATTGGTTTATTCTCATATCAATTTTTGTTTTGCTAATCCCTGCCTTGGAAATCTTTCAAAAAGCCCAAGATCACAGAAATGAAATTTTCTCATGAGCCAGGTTTCCAGACCAAAGTTTCCCGGGCCTGTGAATTATTTTAACCCTGCATTTGGTACTATTTTCCTGATATGTAGACTATGTCTTTACCAGACCATATAAACCAGATCACTTTACACCGTTAATTCAACATTTCATGGCTAAAAAAATACGCAAGATCTTTACCCTATTGATTCTTGTCATCTTAGGGCTCTTATTGTTTTCCATTCGCACGGTGCGGCATCATCATTTTCAGGATGAGTCTTATTACAAACAGACGCAACAGCGGCTTGATGACATGCTGGAAAAACTTCAGGCTGTACATGGAAAAGTTGAAATCGGCATCGGGAAAAGCAGCATTACACCAAGGATTAATGCCGATCGTGACGACCCGTCGAACGGCAGCTTTGTAGAAATCCCGCTCGCAGGGTATGGCGACAGAAAAGGCAAGCCTGCAACCGGTGTTCATGATAGTCTGTATGTCAAGGTCATGGCTCTAAAAGTCGATTCTGAAATTATGATATTAGCCGGTGCCGACATACTGATCATTCCTCCGCAAGTCACCACAAAAGTGGGTGAAATGATGAAAGAACAACTGGGTCTGGACCGGCACAATTTATATATAGCTGCCACGCATACCCATTCAGGGCCGGGAGCGTGGAGCGATAAAAAAGTGGGGGAAATGTTTTCTGGTAAGTACAACCACAATGTAGAAACCTGGCTCAGCCAGCAGATTTTTAAAGCAGTACAGCAGGCAGTTAATAATCTCAAACCTGGTTCCATTGGTTCAGGTACTTTTGACGCCAACGATTATATCAGAAACCGGCTTACCGGTAAAGAGGGAAATGTAAACCCTGCTTTTACGCTTATAAAAGCCGAACAGGAGGAAGGTCTGAAAATAGTTATCGGAAGCTTTGATGCCCATACCACCACGCTTTCAGGGAAGAATATGGAATTCAGTGGCGATTATGCCGGATACTGGCAAAGAAAAATCGAAAGCTACGGATACGATATGGCAATATTTATGGCCGGAGCCATGGGTAGTCAAAGCGGCATGAGTAAGGGCGAAGGTTTTGAAAGACCAAAATATATTGGTGAAGCCCTTGCTGACAGTGCAGTGGTACATCTTGGTGACATTTTGCTGAAAGACAGCATAAAACTTGTACACATTACCTTGCCTCTGGACATCCCCTCTCTGAGTGTAAGGGTCAGTAATACGCTGAGGCTCAACCGGTGGCTGGCAGGCTGGCTCTTCCCTGGTGTAGGTGATGTACATATGCAGGCCGCTAAAATCGATGACCTTATGCTGGCAACCACACCGGCAGATTTCAGTGGTGAGACAGCCCTTTTGTACAAAAATGCCATGAGTAAAAAAGGATATAAAAGTATGATTACCGGCTTTAACGGATCATATGTTGGCTATGTCTTGCCTGCTGATTATTACTTTAAAAACTCATATGAATCGAGGCTGATGAACTGGTTTGGACCCGGCTTTAATTCCTATGTGAATTATACCGGAGCAAAAATGCTCGACCGCGTTTCTGACCTGTGAGCAACCTGCTTACAGAGATATTTATCACATTAATGTGGAGGTAAAAAGGGTGGAAACGTCAAAGTATCTTTCTCCAGGTGGATTTTTAAAAACCTGTCCATATAAAACTGGCAGTATTCGTTTACCTTGACCGAGAGATCCATGGCATGCGGCCAGCCCTTTAACCTGTGATAGTCGTGAGGTACGCGGGCAGATCGCAGCCATTGTGCCAGATTATCAGATTGATCTACCGGCACAACGGTATCTATGGTGCCGTGAAAAATGAGGGTTGGTGGTACGGCTCTATGAATATGAAACCTTGGCGAGGCCGTTTTCCAGAGTTCCGGATTTTCGTCATAGGGCACACCAAGAAATCCATTGGGTTCATTGCGTTGTTTAGCTTCATCGGTAGTAAGGTCTGCCGGACCGTACAGGTTTACTACGGCCCTTACTGAGGTGTCGAATGACTTTAATTCATCTGCACATCCCTCTGAAAAAACATCTTTATCCCCGGCATAACCTACCAGCATAGATAAGTGCCCTCCTGCCGAACCCCCAATCAGGGCAATCAGCTCAGGATCTATACCATAGGTTTGGGCCTGGCTTTTTACCCATCGCACAGCACATGCCACATCCTGCACTGCCGCAGGAAATTTGGCGACCTTTGAAAGCCTGTACGATACGGTAATTGCCACGTAACCTTTGCGCGCATAGTCGATCAGATAGGGAAGATAATCACTACGCTTGCCCGTTTTCCAGGCACCTCCATGTACGAAAATCAAAGCAGGTGCGGGTTCGGTACTGGCTTCCCGGCTTTTGTAAATATCGAGTTGCAATGAAAGTGTATCTACACTCTTGTATTCAATGTTTTTGATCTCCAGCACATCAGCAGGTACCTCTGGTTTTCGGTCAACAAGCTTAAGCATGCCAAGGGCATAGGCAACCTTCATCATAGTTTCACTCCGATAACCCGAGGGAGCACTAAAAGAACGGCCATCATCTTCTACCGGAACCGAGCAGCTAAATACAAGAAAAGCTGCCAACATCAAGGAAATTAATTGTATTTTTTTAGTTTTCATATGTGTCACAAGTTATGAAAAATTAGCATAATTAAACAAGGTTTAAAACTCTTTCCAGGAGCATTTTATCTTCCTCCCAGAGCCTCATTTTGCTTTCATAGGATTTCTGGTTTTTTGTAATCCTGAGTGTATGCGGCGAACCTGATTTTAAGGTTTCCATTTCTAAATCAACCTTTACACTGCGGATAGCATCTTCCATTAAGCCCCTTTCATACTGTACCTTTTTATAATCAAAAACCGAAATTGTCGGAGATTTCATAAAATCCTTTAAAAGACTCCATTGATCTTTATATCTAACAGACTTTGGCATTTCCCTTGCCCAATCCGTAAAAGGTTGTGGTTTATTGTCTACCCTGTTTTGCAGATCATTTTTACACATTTGCAGCAATCTTTTTGTAAGAGGACTAATAGCAGGCAATTCAATGAGTGTTTTGACCAATACTTCATTTACATATTTTCTATTCCTTTCAGAAAATAGCAGATCGGCAATTCTATTAACCCATCCATCATTTTGCGGAAATGAAAGTTCAAGGGTTATTACATTCGCTATATCTGAGCCTGTAGTGTTCTGCTTTTTATTCTTTTCATTGGAAAGAGAAGCAGCTAACAATACAGGAAGATCTTCTATGCTGTTTTCTATAATTGCTCTGAAATCCGGATTATTCTTTTGATACAAGAGTATTCTCAATAATTGGGAAAACTTTTCACTATCTATGCTTTTATAAAGATTCTTAAAAAAAATTTCTAAAGAACTGAATCCATAAGTATCTAACAGTTTCGCCCAGTAATCTTCCTTAATTTCAGAAAAGTATTTGTCTAATAATATACATCCTACAGATTCAAAGGTTGTTTTATCATTTTCTGAGATAAACCATTCGGCAATAAAATTGGCAGTACCATCAGTCACAATAGCATTATTTGAAAGTAGCCATTGAAGAATGTCATTGCAAATTTCCTGTTCAAAGTCCGAAAGACTATCTCTATTTCGATTATAAAAATCCAGCCAATGTAGCTGGGTTGAAATATTCTGTCCGGCGAGTAAAGACATGTGTTGTTTTTGTGACCAGATAATCACAGCTCCATAATGGTACCAGTAGGTAAGTTCAGGGCCATAATTTCCCATATACCCTTCACTTTCTTTGATAAGGGGCTCATCTTCATCCAACTTAAAGGCCGCCAGCAAATCCTCCTCCTGAATTGTCAACTCACTTAATGCAGGATTTGAGGTTTCCACCCATTTTTCAATCATAACATAAGAATCAAATACTTCCCCCATTTCTTCACTGTAATCTTCACCATAGTATCCGTCATCTTCAGGCATACCATTCATACAGGAAGTTATAAGGCATAAGTTTGAATAAAATCCAGCTTCTTTTGCTGCCCTCAGTAAAGCTGTTGCCTTAGCCCTGTCATTTAACTTTAATTGTTCATATGAAAAATTTGCGGGAGTGTATTGGTGACCGAGTAAAATTATTTTTGGTATTTCTATCGTCTGGTCTTTTCCTGCAATAAGAATTGATTTTAGTTCCGAAACATGACGATTCAAAGAATCTGCACTTATTGTCTCCCCACTTTTTAATTGTATCAAATTGTAAACTAAAACCATCCTATAGCCACTTTCAATCGGTTTTACTTCATGATTGCAGTCTGCATAAAAAGCAGCATAAGGTATTTGTCCCTCAGAGCAAGGAAGATCAAATTGTATAGACTTTTTTTCACCTTCAAACTCTACCAATAACTCTCCTCCCGTGTGCTTTGAGGGCATGGCAATTATTAAAGTACCAAACATTCCTTTCTCCTTTTCAGTATCTTTATGGGAAAGGAAAAAATTATCCTTTTCGTAAATTATTAGTTTGTAGAGTCTGGCCTCTATTTGATAGTTACCAAGGCCAAGGTTTTCTTTTACATTTAAAATTGCCAGAGACAAAAATTTATCCCATGAGTCTCCATTAAAATGTATATTTTCAGCATCTATCTCCCATGCCCTTCTCACTTTTTCATCAACAATAGTTTTTTGGCCTTTCCCAAAAGGTGCTTTTTTAGCAAGACCAATAAGTCCTTTTGCCTGGTATTCAGTTATCGGAAAACCCAACTCACCAAACCCTTCAATTTCAAGGTTTGGAAAGACAAATCCTGAAACATGGCTGGTAACAAAAGAACCACTGCCTTGTATTTGATTCAGGCAATCCAATAATTTTTCATCCGTTTCGTGCATATAGGAATTATTTACTCATAATTATTATACAGTTTGCTAATTAGGCATGATTAAACAGCAAATGCAATTGTTTTTCAATAATTACTGGGTTATTGTCTTCTGAAAACGCCGTTGGCGGTTTGTTGTCATTTAACTTCCTTAATTCAGTTTTTTTATTGCGTTACTTTCAAGCAAAGATTTCATTTGCGTTATCGCTACTTTGTTCAGTTCGATAAGACGTTCTTTTTGCGTTACTCCTTGTCGGATTAGTAAGGCGTTAATGCTTTCCATATTGCTCAATACAACTAATTGTTCCAATGTCGCATAATCTCTTATATTTCCTTTTAGCTCGGGATTACTTTGTTCACTTATTGTTGTTTTAGTTTGGTGTTCACGAATGCTTTGCATTTCCCTCCATTCTTTTGCCGTAATTCCAAAAAGGGCAACATTTAATAAGTCAGCTTCATTTTGATTGATTACCGTTATCGGTGATTCGTTTACGTTTAGTTTTCTGCTTTTTGCCATTTTTTATTTCACGAAGCGTCAAAGTTACGAAAAGAAGTTATAGTTAGAATGAGTTGTTCTTGTTTGGTTTTTATTCGTCTTCCTCTTGGCTGTTGTGTCGCTTTACAATGACCGCCAACTCTGTTATATGCTTGTAAAATTCGTGGCACACCGGAACCTAATTGCTAAATCTTTATAAAAGCGCATACGTTCTTTATTGCGTGGTAATGACAATCCCTCGAAAAAGTACTCTTGTGTCATCCCTTCAAATATTCCACCATAACTTATTATTTCAAGTCTGTTGAAACCTGAATACTTTGCAACTTTTATAGATGTTCCATTTCATCTGTTTATAATTTGTTTTTCAATGGTCAGAACCTGCCCCGTCTTTCGGGGTGGAACCTCCATTATAATCATTCCCATGTGTGAGAACCATTTTCTCATGGAGGTTTCATCTGTTTATAATTTGTTTTTAAAGGACTGATGGAACACCCTTAATAATCATCCCCCTATGTGAGAAGGCTTTTCTCATGGGTGTTTCATATGAAATACCAACTTCCCACCTGAGGCAATCTCATGATGTTTTATGCGTGTTCGGTCCAGCTCAAGGCCATTGAGCACAACTTTATTTACGAACATGTTATTCGCTCCATAGTTCTTTGCCTCAATGGTCAGCTCTCCACCCGGAAGCGTAAGGACCGCTTTTTCAAAAAGTGGTGCGCCAATATGATATTCATCGCTGCCGGCTACCGGGTAAATACCCAGGGCACTAAGCACATGCCAGGCCGAAAGGGTGCCGCCGTCATCATTACCATCTAAGCCGTAAGCTTCATTTTTATACTTGTTCTGAAGAATCCAGCGAACCCATTTCTGGGTAAGGTCTGGCCGGCCGGCATCATTAAACATATAGGCTGCATGGATATCCGGTTGGTTGCCATGCCAGTAATACGGGCCCGGATTATACTTTCCTATGGCGGGATCGGCTTTTTCAAAAAAGTCATTGAGCTCTTCCACAAATATTTCAGGCCCGCCCAAAAGATCTATCTTGCCTTTCGTATCGTAAAAAGCCGCCCACTTCCATTGCAAGGCACTGCCTTCCACATAATCATTGGTATACTTCCCATCGCTGTCGAGGTAGGTCAGCAAAAGCGGTTTAAAAGCTTCTTCAAATTCGCCATTGGCTTTTCGGGGCCTGAAGTATCGGGTCTCAGCGTCCCAGAGATGCTGATAATTTCTGGCATACTTCCTGAATGTCCTGGCCTCCTCTTCAAAACCCATGGCTTCTGCAAAGAGGCTAATGGCATAATCTGACCATCCATATTCAAAAGTCCTGGAGACGGCCTGGGTCATGGAATCAGAAGGACAATAATCATACAAAACGCATGAATCATTACCGCGTCGGCCACTAAAAGCAGAGCCCGGGGGAGGTATGCTCCTGGCGGTATTCAGCATAAGCTGAAAGGCCGCCAGGGTATCAAATTCTTTAATTCCTTTCAAATAGGTTTCTGTTATGGTAATATCTGCCGGTGTCCCCAGCATTGAATTGGTATATCCATAACCCGAGGGCCAACGCGGCAGCCAACCACCCTGCTCCGCCATTTTCATAAAGGATTTAACCATATCGAGCTGGGCACCTGGTATCAACAAGGTATACAATGGATGGGTGGTTCTGAAAGTATCCCACAATGACATATCGGTGTAATATTGAAAACCTTCTGCCTTGTGGATGTTTTTATCAAAGCCTTTATATTCGCCATTGACATCATTAAACACGCTGGGCATTTGAAAGCTTCTGTAAAGTGCGGTATAGAAATTGAATTTATCTTCTTCACTGCCACCTGAAATACGTGCCAGGCCCAGTTGTTGCTCCCACCTTTCAAGCGCTTCGCCAGCAATATCATCGAAATTTTTCTCACCGGTTTCAGCCTTAAGGTTTTCCCACGCATTTTCTATGCTCACGTGCGATATGGCCATTTTCAACTCGATATTTTGCCCCTCCTCAAATCCAAAAGCAATACTCAGATCATCACCTGTTGCTTCTTTGATCCCTGGCTCGAATTGATCATCTTTCCAAACGCCGCCTTTGCTAAATGGCCGGTTAAATTGCGCAGCGAAAAAAACCTCAATTCCTCCGTACCGCGAAGCAAATGTACCATAGGTTTTTACCTTACCCTGAAATGAACGCTGGTCTTCGTGCATGACCACCTGGGCTCCATTACTGGGACGGTCTCCCATTGCATGACTTATGTCTATGATGAGTCCGGGATCTATGTCGCTTCCAAAGGTGTACCTGTGCACTCCGCTTCGCATGCTACTTGTAAGCTCTGCGTGGATATTGGGCTTTTTAAAATGAACAGAATAGTATCCCGGATAGGCCCGCTCATTTTTATGTGAAAATTTCTGTTTCCGTTGATTTTTTTTCAAATGACCTATTTTATTTGCCGAAGTCGGAAAAACTAAAAAATGACCACCATCTACAGCGCCTGTTCCCACCAGGCGGGTATGGCTGAAGCCAATGATATGCGGATCAGCATAATAGTACCCCGAGTAGTTAAGCGCCCGTTTACCGGTAATCATCGATGAGGTTTCAGGGCTCAACCGCATCACGCCAAAGGGAAGGGAAGCCCCTGGAAAATTATTTCCACAGAGATAATATATACCTCCTGTACCAATAAAAGGGTTGACATAAGCAGCTGCAGTGTGGGTACTTTTCAAATGCGCGGGCATGAGCGCTGGTTTTTCAGATGTTATAAGTTTATAACGAATCCAAACATAGGCAGTGAACGAAGCAGCAGCCAAAATGGCAATTAACAATGTAATCAGTAATATTTTTACAATCCTCATCCTGGATACAATTAACATGGTTTAATACCGAATATGATAGACGGGCAATTTCCCGGCATTTGATTTAATTATTATTTTTTGCATACCTGCCTCATAGATATAATCCTCTCCAGCCATCAGCCAATTTCCATCCAATTCAATGGATGATGGCTGTTCCGGTGAATGAATCCTCAATATATGATCACAAACTTTGCCTTCAAAATCTACCTGAAGTACCTCGCCCGACCAGCTATATTTTACCGTAGTGGACAGATCATTTTCCCTGAACAATTCAAAAGCATGTTGTTGCAGATCTGGATAAATCTGTAAGGTAATGTATCCGGCAAAATCTGAACTGCCAAAACCCGTATAATCTCTCTCAATATTCATAGGCACGATGGCACCTTCCCTGATGTAAACCGGGTATTCATCGAGTTGAAAGGTTCTCTTGAAAACCTGATTCCCATTCAGTAATTCAAGGTCATTGAACCAGTACCTCCATTTCCCGGCCGGCAGTTGAACTTCATTTTCCAGCTTATCCTGATAAATAGGGGCCACCAGAAAGTCTTCTCCAAAAAGATAATGGTACTTGCCGCGCACAGGAGTTTGCAGACGTCTGCCGCCCTGGTGTGCCTTTACCACATAGTGATACATATAGGGCACCAGCTCGGTATGCAGCCAGGAAAACTTACGGATGATTTCCAGCTCTTCCTGACTGCGGTTCCATAACATTCTATCGCCATGGCCCCCATTCATAAATAAACCGCAAAAAGTTGAAAATTGAGTCCATCGTATGTATAAGCGGGGTGGAATAACCGATCCCGAAAACCCGGCAATATCAGAACCAACAATATTGTACCCCTTTTCAGCGCTTCTGAGTATGCTCGATATGGCCGATTCAAAACCCTGAATTCCTTTGAGGGCAATATCTTTACCATCAGACCCGGAGGCCTCGATCATTTCATCCGTAACCCATTTGTGCTCCTGATCCCCCACCCAATTTACCGGTGAGGCATCAATGGGGGCAAAACCTTCCGGATGAAAATGCCGGTCCATAGCCCTTGACAACGTAACGAATTCAGGGTTTTGAGAGAGTCCGTGGCGATACTCCTCCCGATAATAATAATCCATATATTTGCGGGTGGTACTGAGCCCCTCTGCTGTTCTGAAATAAAAATAAGGAATCGGCCCTAAGGTAGCATAATTGAGAGTGGCTGTGCCATCGAGCTTCCATCCATCGATGCCCATATCAAAAACATTTTGCTGCAAAGATCTCCACCATGTCATGGCTTCAGGATTGGAGTAATCGATAAAGCCTCCCCTTCCTTTCCACCATTTACTGGGTTTATCACCTCCTGTAAGATAATCCCGGCGGCGGGCTTCCTGATACCAATCGTCTGATTCACGTATGCGGGTATCTTTGCTGTAGCTGTTAACCATGGTGGTCATCCATAAGATGATGCGGTATCCCTGGTCTTTAAGGCTTTTAAACCATACTTCAGGGTTTGGATAAAGGAGGGTATCCACTTCAAAATCGTTATAGCGCATGCTCCATGGACTGTCAATAATGATGGTCCGTACCGGAATATCGTATTGACGATATCCTGCCAGCAGGCTGTCAACATACTCTGCTGTATTGTAATCATCTTCCCAAATCCAGCACTCCAATGCCCATGCAGGCGTTAGCGGCGGGTTTCCATGCCTTTGGGCATTAAATGGCATCCCCCACAAAGGATAGACCAGGTAAAAGTAGGCAAGCCCCAAAATGAAAAGTATGAAAAAGAGCAATACTAAGAGCGCTCTTTTTAAGCGCTTATTTTTCGCTGGCGTTTGAATCATCTTTAGAGAAACTATTTAATTACTATTTTCTACATGATAAGTCTGAAAAGCTGGGAAAAAGTACCCTGTAATTTATAAATTCAGGCAACTAATTTTAATTGCGGGCAAGGGAAACAATGTTTTTGCCGATCGCGCTAGCTTGCTGTTTTGATTTTTAGTTTTATAAGAATAAAAGGTTTCAGAAGGCCACTGATTTTTCTATTTTTGCAGCTATTTTATAAATGGGCACAAAATAAATATCCTTTTAAGTCGGAAAAGCATGGCAGAATACAATATCAATGATATCGAAAAGAAGTGGCAGGATTACTGGAAGAAAAATCAGGTCTATAAAGTAACTACCGACCCCTCCCGTCCTAAGTTTTATGTGCTGGACATGTTTCCATATCCTTCCGGCGCAGGCTTGCACGTTGGTCACCCTCTCGGTTACATCGCCTCAGATATTGTAGCCCGTTTCAAAAGGCTTAAGGGATTCAATGTATTGCACCCTATGGGTTTTGATGCCTTTGGCTTGCCTGCCGAACAGTATGCCATAGACACCGGACAGCATCCTGCTATTACTACGGCACAGAATATCGAAAAATATAAGGAACAACTTAACAACCTGGGCTTTTCATACGACTGGGACAGAGAAGTTCAAACCTGTGATCCTTCATATTATAAATGGACACAATGGATTTTTATGCAGCTTTTCAACAGCTGGTATGATAAAAAAACCGGCAAGGCCCTGGCTATAGAATCTCTGATAGAAATACTGAATCAACAAGGAAATGCCGGGCTGAGTGCTGCCTGTGATGACGATACCCCTGAGATCTCCGCTGAAGAATGGAAGGCATTTTCCGATGAAGAAAAGGCTGCATTTTTGCTCAAATACCGTCTCACTTACCCCGCTGATTCTATGGTAAACTGGTGTCCGGCATTGGGCACCGTTTTGGCCAATGATGAAGTAAAAGATGGCTTTTCTGAAAGAGGGGGGCATCCGGTAGAGCGCAAAAAAATGAAGCAGTGGATGATGCGTATTACTGCCTACGCCGACAGGCTGCTGGAAAACCTGGAAAAGCTCAACTGGTCTGAGGCTTTAAAAGAGATGCAAAGGAACTGGATCGGCAAATCCTATGGCTGCGAACTGGATTTTAAGGTAGTTGGCAAGGATATTACCTTAACGGCTTTCACCACCCGATCCGATACCATTTACGGTGTGACCTATGTGGTACTGGCTCCTGAACACGAACTGATTGAAACCCTGACTACCCCCGACCAAAAAGAAGCCGTAGATGCCTATGTAAGTGCCGCCAAAAACCGGTCTGAGCGGGAAAGAATGGCTGATGTAAAAACGGTCTCCGGGGTATTTACCGGCAGTTTTGTAGTAAACCCCTTTAACAATGAAGAGGTGCCCCTGTGGATTGCCGACTATGTGTTGGCCGGATATGGAACCGGCGTGGTTATGGCCGTACCTTCCTCCGATGACAGGGATTTTAGATTTGCCCGGCATTTCGATCTGCCCGTTCGATGTGTTATTGAAGGCACTGAAGAAATGGCCGATCCTACTGAAAAAAAGCATGGTAAAATGATTAATTCGGGCATCTTAAATGGCATGGAATCTACCGATGCCATTACCGCTGCCAATAACTATGCTGCAGAAAAGGGCATAGGAAAACCCAAAGTCAATTACCGCATGCGCGATGCCGTATTCAGCAGGCAAAGGTATTGGGGTGAACCCGTTCCTGTGCATTTTAAAAATGGCATCCCCCATTTGATCGATGAAAAAGATTTGCCGCTGGAGCTCCCGCCGGTAGATGAATACAAGCCCACCGAAACCGGAGAGCCTCCCCTGGCCAGGGCTAAAGACTGGAAATACAAAGGCGACTTTGATTACGAACACACCACCATGCCTGGATGGGCAGGATCAAGTTGGTATTTTTTGAGATATATGGATGCCACCAATGACCGTGAATTCGTTTCCAGTGATGCTGTAAAATACTGGAATGAAGTAGACCTCTACATTGGCGGTACCGAACATGCCACAGGGCATTTGCTGTACTCAAGGTTCTGGAATATGTTTTTATACGACCGGGGTTTTATTTTTCATGAAGAACCCTTCCGTCGCCTGGTCAATCAGGGCATGATTCAGGGCAGGTCTAATATGGTTTACAAACTCAAAGATCAAAACAAGTTTGTTTCTGAAGGATTAAAGGATGATTATGAGGTGATCGAATTAAGGGCAGATGTCAACATGGTCGATCATGACATTCTTGATATCGAAGCTTTTAAGAAATGGAGACCTGAATATTCTGATGCGGAGTTTGTGCTTGAAGGCGGCAAATACAAATGTGGTGTGGTGGTTGAAAAGATGTCAAAATCTAAATACAACACCATTAATCCCGATGACATGGTTAGTAAATACGGTGCAGATACACTCCGCATGTACGAGATGTTTCTGGGGCCCATAGAGATGTCAAAACCCTGGAATACCGCCGGTATCGATGGCGTTGCCAAGTTTCTCAGAAGATTCTGGATGCTCTTTTTTGACGATAAAGGCAAATACAGGGTGAATGATGAAAACCCTGCTGCAGAAGAGTTAAAGGTATTGCACAAAACCATTAAAAAAGTGCAGGATGACATCGAACAGCTTTCCTTCAATACCTGTGTGAGTGAATTTATGATTTGTTTAAACCAGCTCACGCAATTAAAATGTTATAAAAAAGCCATTTTACAGGAACTCGTAGTAGTGCTTTCACCCTTTGCCCCACATTTGTGCGAGGAACTGTGGCATCATTTGGGGAATGCGGATTCGGTGGTTAATGCTGCTTACCCTGTTTTTAATCCGCAATACGTTCAGGAAGCCAGTTTTGAGTATCCGATTATGATAAATGGCAAATTAAGAGCGAAGATAAGTTTCGCGGTTGATGCACCTCAGGATGCCATGAAAGAAACCGTACTGGGCAACGAAATTGTTCAAAAATGGCTGGATGGCAAAGCGCCGAAAAACATCATTGTTGTGCCTAATAAAATAATCAATGTAGTGGTGTAAACCCACACAGGGGATATTTAATAAAATTTCTATCTTTAACCATCCCGGATAATAAAATACTTTTATGACTGGGATGGGAAGGGTCAAGTTAAGGTAAGATCATTAACTGATGCAGTAGCTTCGATGATTGCTTAACTGCTTTTATATGCAGTTCATCATTCCGGTCGAATTGTTTATTAGATTTTAATATTCAATTCAAGTCGTCCTCCAAAGCCAAGTTCAACAATTTTTTGAAGCGTTGATATTCGCGCTTCCTTTATGTTGTTTTCAACAATATTCGTGAAGTTCTGACATTTCCCCGGCGCTCATTTTTTTCAATTCAAATAAATAAAGCAATGCAGAGCCTGTCAAGATACAGCGGGGAGCCATTGCTGCACCCGATGGCGCTCAGATGACCGACAGAAAATTTGGACAAAAAAACGGAATTTTTTTACGTAATTTGACCAGCTATGTATTTTAGAATATTAAAGTGAAAAACGAGAAACTGACAAGGAAAGAAATCATTGATAACCGCTTAAAACAAGCGGATTGGAATGTGACTGACCGAACTCAGGTAATTGAGGAATTTGATATTCACCTGACAACTGTGGCAGAACCTTTAACACCATATGCCGGTCATCAATACAGCGACTATGTTTTATTGGGAAAAGACGGCAAGCCACTTGCCGTTGTGGAAGCAAAAAAAACCTCATTGGACGCTGCACTGGGTCGTGAACAGGCCAAACAATATTGCTACAATATTCAATCAACGCAGGGCGTGGACTTGCCTTTTTGTTTTTACACCAATGGACATGACATTTACTTTTGGGACTTAGACAATTATCCGCCAAAGAAAGTCTATGGCTTCCCAACACGTGACGACCTTGAACGCTATGCTTATATAAGAAAAGCAAGAAAGCAATTAGCAGGAGAACTCATCAACACCAAAATTGCAGGACGGAACTATCAAATTGCCTCTATCCGTGCTGTAATGGAGGCCATTGAAAAACGGAAGCGCAAATTCTTGCTGGTAATGGCGACAGGCACGGGCAAAACAAGAACCTGCATTGCATTGGTGGATGCATTAATGAGAGCAGGCTGGGCAGAAAGGGTCTTGTTTTTGGTTGACAGGATTGCCCTTCGCGACCAAACACTGGAAGCATTTAAAGAACATTTGCCAAACGAACCGCGCTGGCCAAAACAAGCCGAAAAAGAGATTGCTACCGACAGACGAATCTATGTGTCAACCTATCCTACCATGTTGAATATAATTCGCAGTGAAGAAAAATCTTTAAGTCCGCATTTTTTTGATTTGATTGTGGTAGACGAAAGCCACCGCAGTATTTATAACACCTATCAGGAAATTCTTGACTACTTCAATACCATCACACTAGGCTTGACAGCCACGCCAACAGATGTTATTGATCACAACACTTTTCAGCTGTTTGAATGTGAAGATGGCGTTCCAACTTTTGCTTATTCCTACGAAGAAGCAGTCAATCATATTCCGCCTTATCTCAGTAATTTTCAGGTAATGAAAATCAAAACCAGGTTTCAGGACGAAGGCATAAACAAGCGGACTATTACGCTGGAAGACCAGCAGAAATTGATGTTGGAAGGAAAAGAAATTGAAGAAATCAATTACGAAGGAACAGAGATTGAAAAGAAAGTAATCAACCGCGGCACAAATGCTTTGATTGTACGTGAATTCATGGAAGAATGTATCAAAGATGCCAACGGAGTTTTGCCAGGGAAAACGATTTTCTTTTGCCTCAGCAAAGCCCATGCAAGACGGATAGAAGAAATATTCGATTCGCTTTATCCTGAATACAAAGGTGAATTAGCCAAAGTGTTGGTAAGCGAAGACCCCCGGGTGTATGGCAAAGGTGGTTTGCTTGATCAGTTTATAAGTAACGATATGCCACGAATTGCCATAAGTGTAGATATGCTCGACACGGGAATTGATGTGCGTGAACTGGTGAATCTGGTTTTTGCAAAACCTGTTTACAGCTATACCAAGTTTTGGCAAATGATTGGCAGAGGAACCCGTTTACTCGAACCTGAAAAAATAAAACCCTGGTGCACTCAAAAAGACAATTTCCTGATTCTTGATTGTTGGGACAACTTCGAGTACTTCAAAATAAATCCCAAAGGAAAAGAACCCAAAGCGCAAATTCCCTTGCCTGTTCGCTTATTTGGTGTGCGGTTGGAAAAGATCAGAGCCTGCCTGCCAGGAGGCAGGGCCAAAACTCAAAGTAATTCAGAAATTGTAATTAAGGAAGTTCAGAAAATCAGAAAGCAGGTGGAAGGATTGCCGAAAAACTCGGTAGTGATTTTGGAAGCCCGAAATGACTTGCAGCGTTTGGAAGATGAAAACTTCTGGAACAAGCTCACGTCTGATAAAATGGAATTTTTGGAAGCCGTAGTAAAACCATTGCTACGCACGGTTTCAGATGTTGATTTCAAAGCCATGCGATTTGAAAAAGATATCGTAGAAGTTTCATTGGCTCATTTGACCGGTGAAACAGATAAATTTGAAACGCTGAAAGAAAGCATCATCGAAGAAATTGGAGAACTGCCTTTAAGCATCAACATTGTGGCAAGAGAGCAGGAATTAATTCGTCAGGCACAAAGCAATCATTACTGGGCCGGCATCAATGAGGATAAATTTGAAGAGATGATTCAGAAATTATCGCCTTTAATGAAATTCCGTGAAGCGGTCATTCCCTTAGCCCCGCCCAAATTCAACCTGAAAGACATTGTTGCTGAAAAAGAATTTGTAGAGTTTGGCCCGCAACACGAAGCATTGAGTGTAGCCAAATACCGTGAACTGGTAGAAAAGAAAATCAATGAACTGGTATCAGGCAGTCCGATTTTACAAAAACTAAAGCAAGGGCTGGACATCACACCCGAGGAAGCAGAGCAATTAGCATCTGAACTGCACAATGAGCATCCGCACATTACCATTGATTTGCTTCGCAAGGTCTACAACCACCGCAAAGCGGCATTGGTGCAATTCATCAAACACATTCTGGGCATTGAACCATTAGAAACCTTTGCCGAAACCGTTACTAAAGCATTTGATGATTTTATTGTCAAACACAGTTACCTCAGCAGCCGACAACTGCAATTTCTCGATTTACTTAAGAATTTTGTCTTGGAAAAAGGTGATGTAAGCAGACGCAACCTGATTGAATCTCCCTTTACCATGCTTCACCCCGAGGGCATCAGAGGAATTTTCAATCAAAAAGAAATTGATGAAATATTACGTTTAACCGAAAAAGTATTGGCGGCATAAAAAATGAAACGGTTACAAATTGTAACGGTTTTAAAATAACTGAAAACCAGATGTATCCATGAAAAAACAAAATGAGATTAAGGTTTTTGAAGACAAGCAGGTAAGGGCGGTATGGAGTGAAGAACAGGAAAAGTGGTATTTTTCTGTTATTGATGTAATTGAAGTGTTAACCGGCAGCCCAAGACCCAGAAAATATTGGAATGCTTTAAAAACGAAGCTTAAAGCCGAAGGAAGTGAGTTGTCCCATAATTTGGGACAACTGAAAATGCAATCGACTGATGGGAAATTTTATCTAACCGATGTAGCCGATACTGAGCAGCTTTTCCGATTAATTCAATCAATTCCTTCACCCAAAGCAGAGCCCTTTAAACAATGGCTGGCACAGGTAGCGGCAGAAAGGTTAGACGAAATGCAGGACCCTGAACTTAGCATTGACAGGGCTCTTGAGCAATACATGAAACTTGGTTATTCAGAAAACTGGATTAACCAACGCCTCAAAAGTATTGAAATCAGAAAAGAGCTGACAGACGAATGGAAAAAGAGAGGATTGAAAGAAGGCGTTCAATTTGCTACACTTACTGATATTATCACCAAAGCCTGGAGCGATAAAACCACTAAAGAATACAAAATCCTGAAAGGTTTGAAAAAGGAAAACCTGAGAGACAATATGACAAACACCGAATTGATATTGAATATGCTGGCAGAAGCTTCGACCAAAGACATTTCGGAAGCAGTGAAGCCCAATGATTTTGAAGAAAGTAAGAAGGTGGCTAAGCAAGGTGGCAATGTGGCCAAAGTTGCACGAAAGGAGCTGGAAGCAAAAACAGGAAAAAATGTAGTTACCTCTTTAAATGCAAAAACCGCCCTTGGATTAAATGAAGGCGATAAGAAAAAAACAAAAAAGAAAAAGTAGATGCTTCAAAACAATACGCAACTCAAATCACTCATCGATAAGCTCTGGCAAAACTTCTGGGAGGGCGGCATTGCCAACCCTTTAACCGCCATTGAGCAAATTACCTATCTCATTTTTATGAAGCGTTTAGATGATTTGGAAGCCAAACGCGAAAGAGATGCAGAATGGACCGGCGAAAAATATGTTTCCCGGTTTTCAGGCAAATTCAATATTCCGGGCAGCAACGAAAGCATTGATAAAAACGAACTGCGATGGAGTGTTTTCAAGCACAAACCTGCAGACGAAATGCTCCTGCATGTGCAGATGAAGGTATTTCCATTTTTGAAAGAATTAAACGGTTCTGATAGCCAACGGAATTCGCCCTTTACCAAACACATGACAAACGCTGTGTTTATTATGCCCAAGGCCAGTTTGCTGGTTTCGGCCATCAATATTGTAGAGGATATATTTAAAGAGATCGAACGCGATGCCACCGAAGGCGGGCATGCTTTTCAGGACATACAGGGTGATGTTTATGAAATGCTGCTAAGCGAAATTGCCACGGCCGGTAAAAACGGTCAATTCCGCACCCCGCGACACATTATTAAACTGATGGCTGAATTGGTGGCTCCGCAATTGGGTCAGCGGATGGGAGATCCAAGCAGCGGTACGGGCGGCTTTATTTTAGGATATTTTCAATACATACTCACCGATTTGGTGAGAAAAACCAAGCCTGAACTGCTGAAAAAGGATGAAGATGGCTTTGAACGCGCAAGCATCAGTGCTGTTTTAACCCAGGATGTAAAATCCATTTTGGAAAAGAGCATGGTGGGTTATGATATTGACTCCACCATGGTTCGCCTCGGACTGATGAACCTGATGATGCATGGCATCGATAACCCACAGATTGATTACAAAGATACCCTAAGCAAATCGTACAACGAAGATTCGCAGTATGATATCATCATGGCCAACCCACCCTTTACGGGCAATATAGACAAAGGGGATATCAATGAAGGACTGAAATTGCCGACCACTAAAACCGAACTGCTGTTTATAGAGCGCATTTTTAATATGCTGAAAATGGGCGGAACAGCTGCGGTGATTGTGCCCAGCGGCGTGATACAAAACAGCGGGAAAGCCTTTGAAGCCTTGCGGAAACTGATTATTGAAAAAGCAGAACTGAAAGCGGTGATTGCCGTGCCCAGCGGTGCGTTTAAACCCTATGCCGGGGTAAGCACGGCCATTTTACTTTTCACCAAAGGCGGTGAAACCCATAATGTCTGGTTCTACGACATGAAGGCAGATGGCTACACGCTGGATGATAAGCGAAACAAAATTGCAGAAAGCGACTTGCCCGATATTGTGCAACGCTACAAAGCAAGAGATGTAAAGAAAGACAGTGACCGCAAGCAGAAATACTTTATGGTGCCGAAAAAGGAAATTGTAGATAACAACTACGATCTAAACCTAAGCACCTACAAAGAAGAAGTGTACGAAGAAGTGGTGTATGAAAAGCCCAGTGTGATTTTCGGGAAGCTGGAGCGCATTGAAGCGGATATTCAAAAGGGATTGGCTGAATTAAAAGAATTGATGTGATGAAGTTTGAGAAACTGGGAAATATCGTTGAAGTAAAAAAAGGAAAGAAACAGTCCTTTGCAGAATCTCCTGGAGAGAATTCTGTTAGAGTTTTGCAAATTGATGATTTACGAAATGACACTAATCCTAAATTCACAAATGATAAAACTGGAGTATTTGCAAAAGAAGATGACATACTTATTGCCTGGGATGGTGCGAACGCGGGAACAATTGGTTATGGAAAGTCGGGATACATTGGAAGTACAATAGCTTTGTTACGAAAAAAGCAACCTGACTTATTTTCAACAACTTTCATTGGCATATTCCTTAAATCGCAATATCAATATTTACGAAGCAAAACTACTGGTGCAACAATTCCACACATAAGCAGAAAAGTCTTAGATGAATTAGAAATTCCGGTAATAAGTGTTAATGACCAACTCCACATTGCCAACCTATTAAGCAAAGCCGAAAACCTGATCGCCCAACGCAAAGAAAGCATCCGCCTGCTGGATGAATTTTTGAAAAGCACGTTTTCTGACATGTTTGATAATCCTGTAGATAACAGAAGGGGATTTGAAATAGTTCGATTCAAAGAATTAATGACATTTATAACCAGCGGAGGTCGAGGTTGGGGAGAATATTATAGTGCATCTGGTGAAAGATTTATTAGGTCACTTGATGTTCAAATGAATTATATATCAAATGATGATGTCTCATTTGTAATTCCACCTAATAACCAAGAAGCGAAGAGAACAAAAGTGAGAGACTTGGATATTCTATTAACTATTACTGGCTCAAAAATAGGCAGAGTGGCAATGGTTCCAATCAATTTTGGTACTGCTTACGTAAGTCAGCATGTCGCCATCATAAGAACTCAAAATGTTAATCCATTATACTTATCCTACTATTTAAGTGATATTAATTGCGGGCAATACTTAATTCAAAAAAGTTTTTATGGTCAAACAAAACCAGGATTAAATTTCAAACAAATTGAAGGCTTTGAAATAGTCCTACCTCCGCTCGATCTCCAAACCCAATTTGCCCAAATCGTTTCAACAACAGAAGCCCTTAAAACCCAATACCAACAAAGCTTGCAGGAATTAGAAAATATGTATGGCAGTTTAAGCCAAAAGGCATTTAAGGGAGAGTTGAGTGTAAATCAATTAGAAAAAATGTAATTAAAGCGCGCTAAAATACAGGTAAAATACTGTTATTCTGATCTTTAAATACCATTAAACGAAAAGTATTGTTGCAGGTAGCAGATAACGGTATTGATATCCCAAAGATATTTTATCCACATTCGCTGCGGATTTCCTTAAGTTGCTGATCTACCTCTTCAATCGGTTGCTTAGACATGGCACCTTTATACTTACTCCAATCCTTATGACCGATATCTACTTGCCTGAGTCGGATAAGTTTCAACAATTCCATGTCTTTTAACAGATGTATTGCCTCCTCATTTATAATATCGATGGTGATTGTTCTCATTCTACTTTGACAATTAATGTCTCTATCAAGTTTTCAAAAAATACATTTAACTAAAATACAAACGTAAATTAATAAATTAAGATATACATAAAAGAATATTATGTGTTTATTAGTCCGTATTGAATCCGCAGCAAAGCTTCATCAATTTCACTTACTGCAATAATTCATCCATTAGAAATCAAAAAGGAGGATATATCACCATTGATACATCCTCCTTTGAGACATTAAACAATCGCTATGATTGTATTAATTGAAAATTTCTTCGAGTTTATCTTCCAGTGCCTTACCTCTGAGGTTTTTAGAAACAATTTTGCCTTCAGGATCGATCAAAACGGTAAATGGAATGGCCTGTACATTATACAAGCGCGAGGCTTCGGAATCAAAGTATTTCAGGTCTGATATATGCGTCCAGGTTAGTTGATCATCCTGAATGGCCTTTAGCCACGAATCTCTGTCGCGATCCAGCGAAACGCCGAGTATTTCAAATCCTTTGTCATTGTACTTATTATACATTCGCACAACATTGGGATTTTCGACGCGGCAGGGCCGGCACCAGGAGGCCCAGAAATCGATCAGCACAAAATTTCCTCTTAAGGAACTTAGGCTTACCATAGCTCCTTCGGGGTTGGGCAGTACGATGTCAGGGGCTTCATAGCCAACTGCAAGGCTGCGCTCTCTTTCTACCTGCTCCATTATTTCAGCCAGATATTTAGAGTCGGGGATTTCCTTTTTCAAAACCTGGGTCACGCTGTCATAAAAGGGAAAATCATCTTCTATGTTAAAATTAACCAGTGCACTGAGCATGGCCAGTGATGGCTTCATGGTTTTCATGGCATTTTTTACCTTTCCCTTTTGTCTTTTCTCCATTTCGAAATAATCCTTCTGGATTTTCTCCATGGTCTGCATGTCTCCTTCCTGTTGAGCAGCAACAAAAGCATCGTTGATGGGGATAACTTCTGCCTGAAAATCCTTGGCAAGGTTTTCAATTTTTTTCAAATCATCCATCTCCGGCGATCCCTTTACCTCAAAGGCTCCTGAACGGTTGCTGCCATCGGCAGTAATTTCAATATCAAATTTACTTAAAATGATCACATTGGCCTGCTTTTCAAAAAAGGTAATTCTGAAAAACTCAGGCTCCTTAAGCCTGATCTTGTGCACAAAAGTATTGTCTGGCTTTAATGGAATGGTTTGAGGGACAGGGTTTTCATCTCCCAGGTTTACTAAAGTTATTTCACCCTCTGAAGGATTGAGTACTGTTCCTTTAATTGTGATTTCTTTCCCATCTGAAGCTACCTGCGAACAGGCACTGATGGTCAAAAAGAAAACGGGCAGGATCATGGCAAGCTTAAGCATAGATCTTTTCATATTCATGTTATATAAGGTATTTATGATGTTTCTTCCAGTACTTCTTTCAATAAATTTGTTGCGATTTTTGGATCGGCTTTGCCTTTGGTTTCTTTCATTAATTCCCCCATAAACATGCCCAGCAGGCCTTTTTTGCCTTTTCGATATTCTTTGACTTTATCGGGGTATTTACAGGCAATTTGTTGTATCAACGTTTTAAGTGCATCGGTATTGCTTTCGATGACCAGGTTAAGATCTTTGGCAATGGATGCGACAGATATATTCTGCTTTTCGAGCATTACGGGAAATACCTGCTGGTACGCCATCGTATAGGTTATTTTACCTTCATCGATGAAGTTGATAAGTTCTGCCAGTTTCCCGGGTTTAAGTTCAATGTCGCTAAAAGATAACCCTTTTTCATTGGCCAATGTTTGCAAGGGGCCCATAACCCAATTGGCAGCGGCCTTATAGTTTTTTGTAAAGGAAACCAGCTCCTGATAATACGAGGCTACATCCCTTGAATCACTCAGGAAAGAAGCATCTGCCTCAGAAAGCCCGAATTCATTCAAAAACCTCCTTTTTAAGGTGTCGGGTAACTCAGGCATTGATTTTTTAATGGCCTCCAGCCATTCTTCTGTCACCCTTACCGGGCTTAAATCCGGTTCGGGGAAATACCGGTAATCATTTAAATCTTCTTTCTCCCGCATACTGAAAGAAGCGCCGGTAACCGGGTCAAAGGTACGGGTTTCAGAGACGATGGTTTTCCCTTCTGAGATTAATTTCAATTGACGTGATACTTCGTGGTCTATGGCCTGGCGTACCTGCTTGATGGAATTCATATTCTTCAATTCCACTTTTTTACCGTACACATCAGAACCTATCGGCCTTACCGACACATTGGCATCGCAGCGCATAGAACCTTCTTCCATATTTCCATCGCATATGCCGAGAAAACGCACTATTTTTCTGACTTCAGTCAATACGGTGGCCGCATCTGCCGAATGCCTGATATCGGGCTCTGTTACAATTTCAATCAATGGCACGCCTGCCCGGTTAAGATCGACCTGGGTATAGGCTTTACCTTCAGGATGCAATGATTTACCTGCATCTTCCTCCACATGGATACGGTTTAGCCGCACATAAATCTCCTCTCCATGCTGGCCGTTAACCCGAATACCACCTCCCATACAAATAGGTGTTTTGTCCTGGGTTAACTGATAACCTTTTGGGAGATCGGGATAAAAATAGTTCTTCCTGCAAAAAATATTATATCGCGTTATTTCACAACCGCATGCCAGGCCCATTTTTATGGCATATTCAATGACTTTTTTGTTTAACTTGGGCATGGTTCCCGGATGTGCAAGGGTAATCACCCCAATATTGGTATTGGGCTCACAACCAAAAATTGTGGCATCTGAGGCATAAATTTTACTTTGGGTAGACAACTGGGCATGCACTTCAAGGCCTACTACCAGTTCGTAATTCATCGATTGTAAAGATTCCATCAATAGGACCTCGGTCGGTTTACTTTATTATTTCATCAAAATTATCCGGCAATTACTGAACTTATTTTAAGTAAATCAATGATTAATTAATAAAAATGCATCAATCTTGATATAATCCCAAAGATATTACCTAAAGTGCCAGTTTGCTTTTGATTTTTTCTATTACCCTGGGTAAGCCCTTTACATCTTTTCCACCAGCGGTAGCAAAGAATTTTTGCCCACCTCCCCCGCCTTGAATTTCGGGTGCCAGTTCGCGCACTATTTGATTGGCATCGAGCCCATCTTCTTCCACGAGGTTTTCTGAGAACATTACTGCTATCTGCGGTTTTTCATCAATAGATGCTGCCAACACCAGATACAGATTTGATATTTCATTTTTTAATTCAAAGGCCAGCTTTTTTAGTGCATCCGCGGTAGGCATTTCTACCACATCTGCAATAACGCTATATTTACCAGACAGTTGAACCTTATTTTTCAGATTCTCCTTAATGCTTTTTGTTTGCTCCAACTGATATTTCTCCACCTGCTTGAGCAATTGGCTTTTCTCGGACAAAATACTTTCTACTGCTTTTACAGGATCTTTGGGATTTTTCAGCACTTCCCTTATAGAATTGAGCAGCTCCAATTGCTGATCGACATAATTTACTGCGGCAACAGATGTAAGCGCTTCAATTCTGCGGACACCTGCGGCAACGGAACTTTCTGTTAATATTTTAAAATAACCAATCTGGCCTGTGGCTTTCACATGGGTACCACCGCAAAGTTCTACTGAATAAGCAGGATCAAAAGTAATTACGCGTACAAATTCTCCGTATTTTTCGCCAAAGAGCGCCATTGCTCCCATTTCTTTAGCCTTTTCAATGGCCACATTGCGCTTTTCATCAAGTTTTATGTTTTCTCTGATTCTGTGATTTACAATCATCTCTATCTGCGCGAGTTCATCTTGATCCAGCTTGCTGAAGTGGGAAAAATCAAATCGCAGTATTTTATCACTCACCAGAGAGCCTCTTTGTTGCACATGGCTACCGAGAACCTGACGAAGAGCTGCATGCAGCAAATGTGTACAACTGTGATTGGCTTCAATGAGCTTTCTCCGATCTTCATCTACCTGGCATTGAACCGCTTCATGCAGCATACGAGGAAGTTTATCTACTACATGTACTATGAGGTCATTTTCCTTGTGGGTATCTAATACCTTAATTTTTTCACTGCCAACCATAAGGATTCCGCTATCTCCGACCTGGCCTCCGCTCTCAGCATAAAATGGGGTATTTTCAAGCACAAGCTGATAGCTGGTTTTTTTGGCATCTTTCAATTCGCGATATCGTAAAATGCGTGTGTAGGTTTGAAGGTTTTCATAACCTGAAAAAGTTATCTGATCAGCTTCAGAAACAATATTCCAGTCGCCGGTTTCTTTGGATGCTGCCGCCTGTGATCTTTTCTTCTGCACTTCCATGTGCTTGTTAAAATCTTCTGTATCGACAGAAATTCCTTTTTCCCTGGCGAGCAGCAGGGTAAGGTCAAGAGGGAAACCAAAAGTATCGTATAAACGAAATGCGATTTCACCTGAAATCACAGCTCTTTCAGCTCCATTATTTTGTTTGGCCGACAGACAGGCTTCTTCGAAGATACGTATGCCATTTTCAAGGGTTCGCAGAAAAGAAGCCTCTTCTTCGCGAATGACGCGTGACACAAAATCTTCCTGGGCTTTCAATTCGGGAAAGACATCTTTAAATTGATCGGCAAGTACATTGCACAAACTGTGTATAAAAGGCTCCTGAAAGCTGAGGTAGGTAAAACCATAGCGTACAGCCCTTCTCAGTATTCTCCTTATTACATAACCGGCGCCATTGTTTGAAGGCATCTGTCCATCGGCAATGGCGAAAGAGACAGCCCTCAAATGGTCTGCAATCACACGCATGGCGATATCTGTCTCTTCAGACTTTCCATATTCCCTGCCACATTTGCGGCCTATTTCATCAATAATGGGCGTAAAGACATCGGTATCGTAATTGGATTGCTTTTGCTGAATGGCCATGGCAAGTCTTTCGAAACCCATGCCGGTATCCACATGTTTCTGAGGCAATAATTCGAGACTGCCATTGGCCTTGCGGTTAAATTGAATAAAAACAAGGTTCCAAATTTCAATGACCAGAGGATCTCCCTCATTTACCAAATCCTTGCCGGGTATTTCTTTCAAGGCTTTTTCGGGACGAAGATCTATATGGATCTCTGAGCAGGGTCCGCAGGGACCGGTGTCGCCCATTTCCCAGAAATTATCTTTTTTTGATCCATATAAAATTCTGCTTTCTTCTACATGTTTTTTCCAGAATTGAAAAGCTTCGTTGTCGGTTTCCAGATTTTCTTCCTTATCACCACCAAATACGGTTACATATAAGCGATCCTTGGGTAAGCCATAAACCTCGGTCAGCAATTCCCAGGCCCAGTCGATGGCTTCTTCTTTAAAATAATCCCCAATCGACCAGTTGCCCAGCATTTCAAACATGGTATGGTGATAGGTATCAAGGCCCACTTCTTCCAGGTCATTGTGTTTTCCTGAAACGCGAAGGCATTTTTGAGTGTCAGCAATTCTTGTAAATTCTGCTTTTTTATTACCAAGGAAATAATCTTTAAATTGATTCATTCCTGCATTGGTAAACATCAATGTTGGGTCATCTTTTATTACAAGCGGGGCAGAAGGTACAATTTGATGGCCTTTTGATTGAAAGTAGTCTAGAAACTGCTGACGAATTTGGTTTGCTTTCATGCGTTAAAAGGGTTTTAATGACACGATTTAATATTTAGCAGATTTATTTTTATCTTGCGACTTCGTTACGAAGATTTTAAATCGTAAAATTAAATTGTACTTTTATAATTTCCGGTGCAGGAAATTTTAAAAAGCACCGCAAAACTATAATAATTTAGCTTTTAATGTCAGTATGGCTAGAATAAAATATTATTACGATACCGAGACCTGTAAATACGAAAGGATCAGGGTAAGCCGGTGGGACATTTTCCTGAATTTTATGGGGTTCTTTGCCTTATCTTTGATTTTAGCAATCGGGCTTACTTTTGTTTATTCCAATTTTTTCGAGCTCCCTCAGGTTTCAATGTTGAAGAAAGAAAATAAAGAGCTTCTCACCTATTATCAGATGCTTGAGAAGGACATGAATGAAATCACCGCAATGATGGGTGCTCTGCAAGACAGGGATGACAATGTTTACAGGGTAATCTTTGAAGCTGATCCCATACCTTCAACAATCAGAGAAGCCGGTGTAGGAGGTGTTGATCGCTATAAAGACTTATTTGAGAGCAATTCCCGGCAGGAAGTCCTTATCCACAACACTTTAGAAAAAGCAGATAAGCTCAAAAAGCAGATGTACATTCAAACCAAATCTTATGATGAGATTCTGGAAATGGCCGGCAGAAAAAATGAAATGCTGGCATCTATTCCTTCCATTCAGCCGATTTCCAATAAAGAGTTGACGCGACTGGCTTCCGGATTTGGAATGAGAATGCATCCTATATTAAAAATACGTCGTTTTCACCAGGGCATAGATTTCTCTGCCCCAACCGGTACACCGGTTTATGCCACTGGCAATGGAAAGGTTATAACTGTACAAACCACTTTTACTGGTCTTGGCAAACACGTTATTATTGACCACGGTTATGGTTTTGAAACGCGTTATGGACATTTAAACGACTTTAATGTAAAAGCTGGTCAGGAAGTAAAAAGAGGTGAAGTTATAGGATTTGTCGGTAATACCGGATGGTCCACTGCTCCACATTTGCATTATGAAGTCTGGAAAAGTGGCAAGCCATTAAATCCTGTGTTTTATTTTTACAACGATATTATCGACGAAGAATGGGATAAACTGCTTGAACTGGCATCCAGAGAAAACCAATCATTAGGTGGGAATTGATCTGAATGAGTTACCAGGTTTGGCTTTTTGAAGGATTCGACAAAACTTTGTATAAAAATTAAAAAAACGGGACAGTGGTACAACCCGTTTTTTTCTTGCCCTTTTGATGGGTTTTAATATACATTAATACATTTTTAACTTAAATATTACATTAAATTTTAATACCGGAAGCAATAGTTTTTGGAGATAAAATAATAATATGACTAAATTGATTTCGAATGGATGATTATGCCCTATAAAGAAAAAGTCATAGAGAAAAAGTATTACTCCATAGGTGAGGTTGCCGATATGTTCGGTGTGGCTACTTCTTTGATCCGCTTTTGGGAAACAGAATTTGATGTTATTAAACCCAAAAAGAACAGGAAAGGCAATCGTCAGTTTACCCGCGAAGACATAGATCATATCAGGCTAATTTATAATCTTGTAAAAGAAAAAGGATATACACTGCAAGGGGCCAAAGAGCTTATCAAGGGCAATAGTCAATCATTAAAAGACCGCATGCAAATGTTAGACAGCCTCAGGGCCATACGTGAATTCCTTGTAAGTGTACGCAACAGTTTACCTTAATAGTTTAGTTTGGTCTGAAAATGAATAATGAGGAGAAAATCTATCAATTAGCCCTCAGTCGTATTCCCGGAATCGGTGACATCACCGCTAAAACGCTCTTAAGTTACTGCGGCTCAGCAAGTGCTATATTTCATTCTAATAACAGTAAACTCAACAAAATTCCTGGTATTGGCTCCTTTACCCTTGGTTCTATAAGAGCTTTCAACGCCTTCGATGAAGCAGCAGATGATGTAAAACGATGTGAAGAACTTGGCGTCGAAATATTATTCCTGACTGACCCCAGGTACCCAAGAAGGCTCAGACAAATTGCCGATGCCCCAATTGTAATATTTCACAAGGGAAATACCAATCTCAATCCTGTAAAAAGTGTCGCCATAGTCGGTACACGTAGTGCAACCTCCTATGGACGTGATTGTGTAGCACGCCTGATCCAGGATTTATCAGTGCACAAACCCTTAATTGTAAGTGGTCTGGCGTATGGTATAGATATTTATGCACATCGTCATGCCCTGGAAAACAATCTGCAAACTGTTGGCGTAATGGGCAGTGGGCTCGATATTATTTATCCCACTGCTCATAAATCTACAGCCCGGGATATGTGTGCTTCCGGTGGTTTGATAAGTGAATACAACCTTGGCACCAAACCCGATGCACACAACTTTCCTCAAAGAAATCGCATTATTGCAGCACTTGCCGATGTGATAATTGTCGTAGAAGCTGCCGAAAAAGGCGGGGCACTGATTACCGCTGAACTTGCCAATGCATATAATCGCGATGTGATGGCAGTACCCGGAGACATTCACAAAACCTATTCTAAAGGTTGTAACCTGTTGATCAGAAATCATAAAGCCAGTATTCTTACCGGTATTAGAGACCTGGAATATCTCATGAACTGGGACCCTGAAGAAAATGGTTCTTCTGCCAGAGATGAAAAGGAAACTGTACTTCCGGCAGATCTTAGTCCTGAAGAAACACTGGTGGTTCAAACCATTATTGAAAATCAAAATGAAATTATTATTGATGAATTGAGCTGGAAGACCCAGATTCAACTCAATAAACTGGCTTCGATTTTACTTAATCTTGAATTTAAAGGATTGATTAAGGCGCTTCCGGGCAAAAAGTTTAAATTAAACTCCTAAAAGTGATTCGTCTTTTATGTTTAATGTTTGCAAGACCACAACCCGTTCATATTGAGCAGAATAAAATCTCGCCATGGACATTTGAGAGGCTTGAAATGCGCAAAGTATCTTCTGGTATTTTGCCACATTTGAAAAATTAATCAAATGAATAAGGCGTTGTATTGAAGTAAAACCAGGTTGATGAGCAAAAATTATTACGAAATACTGGAAATTCCTTTGTCTTCGAACCAGGACGAAATCAAGAAAGCCTACAGGCAACTTGCTTTTAAGTATCATCCTGACAAAAACCTGGATCAATCAGATGCAGATAAAATATTTGCTGAAATTAATGAAGCCTACAGCGTATTATCTGATCCTGATTTAAAAGCACGTTACGATTTTAAATTGTTCTATGGTTTTGATTACGCTTTACTCGAATCCCATGTAAACGAAGTTACAGAAGTTAATCGCAGACCTCATCCGCCAGCCTACTACCGGCAGGCCCACCATTATGAAAAACAAGAGTACACGCGAACTGCTTATATTCTAAGTGGGCTTTCCGTTGTACTTTTAATAGGCTTAGTAACGGGTTTTTCGTACTTTATGTTAAAAACCACCTCAGAACGGGATTTTCAAAAAGGTGTTGGGTATTTTCGCATGGGTGATCATTATACTGCCCTGGCGCTTTTAAAAAGATCTGTACGGGAATTTGGCGAAAATAACGACCTGGCGTTAATGTTGAGTGGCAAGATCTATGCAGATTATATCCAGAATTATGAAAGCGCTATAAAAAGTTTTGAAAAGGCCCTCAAATACAAGCCCAATGATTCATTGATCAATGAGATTTATTACTTCAAAGGGAAGTGCTACAATGAATTAAAGGAATTTGAACAAGCCATTACATATTTTGAGAGGGTAGACCCTTTGAGCTGTAAATCTGACAGTGCTATGTACCAGGCAGCGCTGATACAAACCCTTAAACTCGGATTATATGATCAGGCACTTGCCAAATTTCAAGCTTTACTGAAACAAAATGAAAATTTCAATGATGCCAGGTTTTATCTTGCACAGATATTTCAGGCCAGGGAAATGCATTCAGAAGCCTTACGTGAATATGAAAAGCTCCTCACACAGAAATACAATACCGGTATGGTACATTTTCTTGCGGCTCTTTCAGAAATTAAAAATGGCAATATGGAAAATGCTTGTTCGCACCTCGATTTATCCATTTCCAGCGGATATAGTGAAGCCCGACCACTTCGAAAAATGCATTGTCCAGGCAAGCCTTTTCCGCTCAATCCTTAATAGCGTATATTGGTGCAATGCTTCCTTAGTTCGTCATAGGCTCGCAAATCACCCATCTCACCCGCTGTACTCAAATCCCTGCAGCCACTTTCAACAAGACCATATTCTATTTTAATAACACCCCTAAGGAAGTAAGCATCAATGTTTTTTGGATTTTTTTCAATGATTTTATCACAATCCAATATGGCTTCATTATAAGCAGAAAGCATCAGTTTGGCCTGGCCCCTTTTATAATAAACTTCGAGCATTTCAGTATTCATGTCAATAACGGTCGTATAATCCAGAATAGCTCCATTGTAATCCTGTGTAATATATTTTACATCGCCTCTGGCAATTATTGCTTCCTTACAATCAGGTTTAAGCGAAATACTTTTTTCGAAATCGCGAAGTGCTCCCTGAAAGTCCCCCATACGCTTTTTTATATTTCCTCTTACAAGGTATGCTTTTTCATAATTTTGATCTTCTTCCAGGGCTCTTTTCAGGACGATCAATGCTGAGGAAAAGTCGTTTTTTTCATAGAACAAAGTAGCCTCATTTGTAAGTTTTTCTGCCTGAGACTGTGCCACAACTGCAAAACCTGTGGTTAAAAGCCATAAAAACACAAGCGCTTTCTTCATGATCCCATAATTTTAAGTCCAAATCATCTTTACAGACCTAAATTAAGAAGAAAGCACTTACCAGAAACATTTCGGCCTTTCAGATAAGACCTGCACCATGTAAGGTCTAAGAAGTGGAAACACACAAAGGATCGGTTATGTACGGTTATTTACTCAATATGCCAGTACCGGAGACAACCATTTTTCGATTTCTTCAATTGACATTCCTTTACGCAGTGCATAATCAATTACCTGATCTTTAGTTATTTTACCCAAACCAAAATACTTAGATTCGGGATGGCTGAAATACCATCCACTCACAGAAGCCGCAGGATACATTGCAAAATTTTCGGTTAACCGAACAGAAGATCGCTTTTCGGCCTCGAGCAATTGAAATAAGGTTTTTTTCTCAAGGTGATCTGGACATGCCGGATATCCTGGTGCTGGGCGAATCCCCATATATTTTTCTTTGATTAAATCATCATTGGCTAATTTTTCCTCACGACTGTACCCCCATAATTCTTTTCTTACGATTTCATGAAGATATTCGGCAAATGCTTCAGCTAACCGATCTGCCAGGGCTTTTACCATAATACTATTGTAATCGTCGAGTTCCCTTTCATAAGACGCTGCAAGCTCATCTGCATTTATTCCCGCCGTTACAATAAAGGCACCAACATAGTCAGGTATCTGTGATTCAACAGGTGCAATAAAGTCGCTCAGGCAAAGATTGGCAAGATTGGCAGCTTTTTTATTTTGTTGCCTCAAGAAGAACAATTTTGAAACCATTTTGCTGCGGTCTTCAACATTGGATTGAGGATCAAATTGATAGATTTCCACATCATCGCCATTGGCATTGGCAGGGAAAAATCCTACCAGCCCCTCGACTTTGATTTTCTGATGGGCACATATATCTTTGAGCAGTACCTGGGCATCATCAAATAATTTAACGGCCTCACTTCCCACTACCGGATCGTCAAATATGCGGGGATATTTCCCAATCAATTCCCATGAGAGAAAAAATGGTGTCCAGTCGATATAGGGCACAAGTGTTTCTAGACTGATGTCTTTAAATTCCCTTACTCCAAGAAAAGACGGTTTAACAATGTTGGATTGTGACCAGTCAATTACAGTGTAATTTGCCCTTGCTTCTTCAATTGATATATAGTTTTTGGCATCTTGTTTACGTGCATGATCTTCACGTAATTCAGCATAGGTTTGCTTAACAGAGCTGATATATTTTGTGATGTTATCGGTATTTTCAGAAGTCAGCTGAGAGGCCACAGGAACAGCTTTAGATGCATCGAGGACATGAATCACGGGACCACTGTACTTAGGGTCGATTTTAACCGCTGTATGGATGCGGGAAGTTGTTGCCCCTCCAATAAGCAGAGGAATGCTAAGCCCTCTTCGTTGCAACTCAGATGCCACATAGGCCATTTCATCAAGGGATGGTGTAATCAAGCCACTGAGGCCTATAATATCTACTTTCTCCCTTATGGCTGTATCGATTATCTTATCGGCGGCTACCATTACTCCCAGATCGATGATTTCAAAATTATTACATGCCATCACCACCCCGACAATGTTTTTTCCTATATCGTGAACATCTCCCTTTACGGTAGCCATAAGAATTTTACCGGTTGGTTTAGATGCTTCACCGGCAGGCAGGTTTTTCTTTTCTTCCTCTATATATGGAATGAGATATGCCACAGATTTTTTCATGACCCTGGCACTTTTCACGACTTGTGGTAAAAACATTTTGCCAGCCCCAAAGAGGTCCCCAACAACATTCATCCCATCCATTAAGGGACCTTCAATTACCTGAAGCGGCTTGTTGAATTGCAAACGGGCTTCTTCTGTATCTTGCTCAATGTATTCTACAATTCCTTTAACCAAGGCGTGGCTCAATCTTTTTTCTACTGGAAGCTGTCGCCAAACATCATCTTTTTCAGCCTTTTTACCTGCTCCTTTAACTTTCTCAGCATATTCAATAAGTCGTTCGGTAGCATCTTGTCTTCGGTTGAGCAAGACATCTTCTACCCTTTCAAGTAATTCAGGCGGAATCTCTTCATAAACTTCAATCATGCCCGCATTTACAATACCCATATCAAGGCCTGCCTTGATTGCATGGTATAAAAATGCAGAGTGCATTGCCTCACGCACTACATTATTGCCACGGAAAGAAAAAGATATATTACTTACGCCACCACTTACTTTGGCATAGGGTAAATTTTCTTTGATCCACCGTACTGCGTTAATAAAATCGACTGCATAATTATTATGCTCATCCATACCAGTGGCAACGGTAAGGATGTTAGGATCGAAAATAATATCCTGAGGAGGAAAGCCTACCTGGTGTACGAGTATGTCATAACAACGTTTACAAATATCGATGCGTCGCTGATAGGTATCTGCCTGGCCATTTTCGTCAAAGGCCATAACCACTACGGCGGCACCATATTTAAGCAACAGACTTGCCTGGGCAACAAAAGCTTCCTCTCCCTCCTTTAAAGAAATAGAATTGACAATGGGCTTACCCTGAACGCATTTCAGGCCGGCTTCAATGACTGACCATTTAGAGGAATCAATCATTACAGGTACTCTGGCGATTTCAGGTTCAGAGGCCATTAGATGAAGAAATCTCACCATAACCTTCTCTGAATCGAGCATACCTTCGTCCATATTTACATCGACTACCTGCGCGCCTCCCTGTACCTGGCCCAGGGCGATTTCCAGGGCTTCTTCGTATTTTTCTTCTTTAATTAATTTGGCAAATTTTATTGAGCCAGCCACATTGGTGCGTTCTCCAATGTTTACAAACATAGTTTGGTCATCGATTTCCAGTGGTTCGAGGCCGCTTAAATACATTTTATTATCTTTAACCGGCACAACTCTTGGTGAAAATTTTGCCACGGCTTTTACGATGGCCGATATATGGCCGGGAGTCGTACCGCAACATCCGCCTGCAATATTTAACAGACCTTCCTGTGCGAACTCACCAATTATTTTTGCCATATATTCAGGAGATTCATCATACAGGCCAAATTCATTAGGCAATCCGGCATTGGGATGAATACTCACGAAAAATGGTGCTTTATTTGACAAGGTTTGCAAGTATTGCCGCATCATATCAGCACCCAGGGCACAATTTAAGCCAATAGATAAAAGATCAAAATGGCGCAATGATGTCAGAAAAGCCTCTGTGGTTTGTCCGCTGAGTGTCCTTCCGCTGGCATCGGTTATTGTGCCCGAAATCATCACCGGAATTCTCATTTTTCTTTCAGCAAACAAGTCATCAATTGCAAAAAGTGCTGCCTTGGCATTGAGTGTATCAAATACAGTTTCAACCAGTAAAAGATCAACACCCCCATCAATAAGTGCTCCTGCCTGTTGTTTATAGGCAATTACAAGCTCATCAAAACTGATGCCCCTGAACCCCGGATCGTTCACATCCGGTGAAATAGATGCGGTTCTATTTGTTGGGCCCATAGAACCAGCTACAAACCTCGGCTTTTGCGGATTTAATTTTGTAAAATGGAGGGCAGATTCTCTGGCAATTCTTGCTGCTTCATAATTAATATCATAAACAGCATCTTCGAGGTGGTAATCGGCCTGGGCGATGGTGGTCGAACTAAATGTATTGGTTTCTGCAATATCTGCACCTGCTTCAAAATAAGCATCATGGATATCCCTAATCACATCTGGCCGGGTGAGGGTGAGCAGGTCGTTATTTCCTTTCAGAGAATACTGATGGCTGGCAAAACGTTCAGCCCTGAAATCTTTTTCCTCCAACCGGTAAGACTGAATCATTGTGCCCATGGCGCCATCCAAAACGAGAATTTTCTCCTTGAGAATTTCTTCAATTTTCATAAAAGTAATTGCAATTTAAAAGTTAAGATATTATCAAGAAGATGGGCGAAAAGATCAGAACTTATCTGCCTTGGTTCATCCAAGCGGGAGTTGGCACCTTCATTATTAAGAGGTTGCCAAGACATCAACGGGCCCGATCCCTCAGTCTTTCTTGATAAGCGAAGCAAAATAAAGCATTTACTAAATCATTAACAAATGATTATCATGTTCAGAACAATTTTATGTCTAAAATGTCGTGGAGTGAGAGTTTAAAAAATTCTTTATGGATATTAAATGGCGCACTTTCACCTGGGGTTTTACGTGTATAGGTACCATCTTCATTCATTATATATGAATTTACATTGTCCAGCAGGTTATAGCGGAGTATATTCGTTGCCTGTTGCCTTAATACCGGGTCTATGATGCTGAAAAGCGATTCGATGCGCCGATCGAAACTTCTCACCATAATATCAGCACTACCGCTGTAGACCAGTGGGTCTCCATCATTGTGAAAATAATAGATTCTTGAATGCTCAAGAAAATCTCCAACAATAGACAATACCTGAATATTATCACTGAGTCCTTTTCTGCCAGGTCTCAGGCAACACATCCCTCTTACGACCAGTATAATTTTTACACCCGCTTGTGATGCTTTATACAATTCACTAATCACTAATTTATCTTGTAATGAATTGATCTTTACAGCAATTCCGGCTGTTTTTCCTGCCGTGGCCTTTTCTGTTTCCTTAGCTATAAGATCTATGAGCCGACTACGCATTTCATGTGGCGCCGTTATAAGATTTTGATAAATTCTGGGTTGAGAATGGCCTGTTATAGCATTAAAAAACTCCGACACATCATGTGCATAAATTTCCTGAGTTGTAAGTAAACCAATATCTGTGTACATTCTGCTGGTGGTTTCATTGTAATTGCCACTCGACATGTGTACATATCTGGTAACTTTTTCACCCTCCTTACGCACTATAAGCATAAGTTTTGTGTGGGTTTTCAGATTTTCTATACCATAAATTACGAAACAACCTGCTTCCTGTAGTCTTTTGGCTTCATTGATATTGTTTTCTTCATCAAATCTCGCCTTTACTTCAAATAAAACAGAGACATGTTTTCCATTTTCTGCTGCACGTAAAAGTGCATTTACAATTCTTGATTCTTTTGCCAGCCGGTATATGGTGATTTTTATAGCCAGTACTTTTGGATCTTCAGCTGCTTTTTCCAGTAAAATGAGCAGAGGTTCGACTGAATTATAGGGATGATGCAAAAAGATGTCTCTGTTTTTTAAAACTTCAAGAATGTCATCCTTCCCATTTTCAGGATAAGTGAGCGGTGCAACCGGTGCATGTATTTTTGGAATACGATCTTTAAACTCATCGTGGTTTATAACCTGCCAGAATACGGTATAGTCGATTATATCATCTTTGGTGACTATAAAGATATTATCCTCATCGATATTCCAGCGGTTTTTAAGAATTTTAAGCATCCATGGATTAGGCTCTTCCTCAATTTCTAGCCTAACCACTCGGCCGGTTTTCCTTGTTTTTAGTTTTCTTTTTAGTTCCTCCAGGAAATTCGCTTCTATATCATCACTTTCATCCAGGGTAAAATCACCATTTCGGGTTATTCTGAAAAGACTAGACGACTCTATGGTGACGTTTCTGAAGAGTTTATGAATAAACGTGTGAATAATGTCTTCTATAGGAACAAATATTAGCAAATCATCTCTTTCAATTTCATAAAATCTCGGTAAATTTTGAGGTATCTGGATAAATGAAAGCTTTCTTTTATCTGCGTCGTCTTCTTCATCGACGGTTATCACCCCAAAAATTAAAATTTTATTCATCAACAATGGAAAAGGATGATAGCTGTCGTATGCCATTGGCGTGAGCATAGGAAAAACAGTCCTTTTAAAAAAATGCTTGACTTTTTCCAGCTCATGTTCCCATAATTCATGACATTTCATGAGTGCAAAACCATTATCCCTGAACTTTGGCTGCAGGTCGTTGAGGAATAGTGAGGTTTGCTCTCTGTAAAAAGCTTGTGTATCGGTAAGTAGTTTTTTTCTAAAGGGACCTTCCCGCAGACCTGAGTAATCTATCCGTTCTTTTTTATAATCGAGATAATTGTATAAACTTCCTACCCTGATCATGAAGAATTCATCAAGATTTGAAGCTGTAATGGCCAGAAACTTTAATTTTTCAAAAATATTCCTTCCCGGTTCAATGGCCTGATCCAGTACGCGGTAATTGAATTGCAACCATGATAAATCACGACTGATTAATCTGCTCTTTTCAATTACGGAATTAACTTTTACCCTTTCTTTCATGCCCAGTCAGAATTTTTAAAAAATTTTGATCAGCAATTTAAAAAATCAAACATCTATTTTAGCATACTTAGCATTGGCTTCTATAAATTCTCTTCTTGGAGCTACTTCATCACCCATAAGCATTGAAAAAAGATGATCAGCTTCAGCTGCAGATTCAATAGTTACCAGTTTCAGGCTTCGCCTTTCCGGATCCATGGTTGTTGACCATAATTGTTCTGGATTCATTTCACCCAAACCTTTATATCTCTGTATACCTACGCTGTCTTCTCTTCCATCGGGGGCCAGTTCTTTAATGATTCGATCCCTTTCTTCGTCTGACCAGCAGTACCTTTCCTCTTTACCCTTTTTAATCTGGTACAATGGAGGCAAGGCAATATAGACAAAGCCTTTTTCTATCAGCAGTTTGAGGTATCGGTAAAAAAATGTAAGTATAAGTGTACGAATGTGACTGCCATCTATATCGGCATCGGTCATAATTACAATTTTGTGATAGCGCAGTTTCTCGATATTTAATGCTTTCTGATCTTCATCTGTACCAAAAGAAACACCGAGTGCGGTTATCATATTTTTGATTTCTTCGTTTTCGTAAATTTTATGCTCCTGGGCCTTTTCTACATTTAGGATTTTTCCTCTCAAGGGCAAAATGGCCTGAAAGCGCCGGTCCCTTCCCTGTTTAGCCGAACCACCTGCCGAATCTCCTTCCACCAGATATAGTTCACACTCAGCAGGGTCACTGTCGGAGCAGTCGGCAAGCTTACCTGGTAGTCCTGTGCCACTCAATACATTTTTCCGCTGAACCATTTCACGTGCCTTTCGGGCAGCATGACGGGCAGTTGCGGCAAGAATTACTTTTTGCACTATAGACCTTGATTCCTTGGGATGTTCCTCAAGATAATATTGCAATACTTCACCTACTGCCGACTCAACAGCTCCTGTAACATCGGAATTGCCCAGTTTGGTTTTGGTTTGCCCTTCAAACTGTGGCTCAGCTACATTAATAGATATAACAGCTGTTAAACCTTCTCTGAAATCATCTCCGCTAATTTCAAATTTTACTTTATCAAGAAGACCCGATTTGTCTGCATAGTTTTTCAAAGTACGTGTAAGTGCCCTTCTGAACCCAGATACATGGGTACCCCCTTCTATTGTATTGATGGTATTGACATAGGAAACTACATTTTCTGTAAAAGAAGTATTATAACTCATTGCAACTTTAACAGGGATCCCATTCTTTTCACCTTCAATATAGATGGGTTCAGGAATAAGTTTTTCTCGTGCTGCATCCAGATATGCAACAAATTCCCGTAGTCCTCCTTCAGAAAAAAAATGTTTCTTTTTAAAGTTGCCTTCCTCGTCTATTTCACGTTGGTCTATTAAATCGATATGGATCCCCGGATTTAGAAAGGCCAGCTCTCTTAACCGGGTAGCTATGGTTTCAAAATTGTATTCGCTAACGGTAAAAATTTCTGTGTCTGGCAAAAATTGTATGGTAGTGCCTGTCTTATCTGTTTCACCTATTTCCCTGACTGAATACTGGGGAGCGCCTCTGGAAAATTCTTGCTCGTATATTTTCCCGTTTCTCCGAACTGTAGCTTTTAGAAAACTTGAAAGTGCATTTACACAAGAAACACCCACACCATGCAAACCCCCGGATACTTTATAGGTATCTTTATCAAATTTACCTCCTGCATGCAGTACGGTAAGTACTACTTCAAGAGCCGACCGCTTTTCCTTTTCATGGAGATCGGTAGGTATGCCTCTTCCGTCATCTATTACCGTTACACTGTTATTCTCATGTATTTCTACTATTATGTTCTGACAATATCCGGCGAGTGCTTCATCTATAGAATTATCGACAACCTCCCATATCATGTGATGAAGACCTTTAAGGCCCACGTCTCCTATGTACATAGCCGGACGCTTTCTCACAGCTTCAAGACCTTCCAAAACCTGAATATTCTGTGCAGAATACTCTCTTTTATTCTCTTCTTTCAAATCGCTCATAAATTTTCAAAACTATTGCAAAAATAGCATTTTTTAATGGAATTACCTGCCTTAATCAGCTATAAATCCTCAAGTAAAAATTAAAGTAAAAAAGGCAAATTTTAAGGAAGTTGATTGGTCTGCAACAATACCAGGGTACAGGCATATTCTGTTGTTATTCCCCTGGCCCTTGCAAGACTGTCAAGTTCTGAATTTTCTGCCCCGGGGTTAAAAATAATTTTTTCCGGCGACAAACTTAAAAAGTAATCATGCCATGGCGCCTGATTGCCGGCACTCATATACAAAGTAATGGTCTGGATACCTTCAAGCTTTGGTTTTTTCCTGATGTCGTGAATTTCCTTACCAAAGACTTCTCCGCTTTTTATGCCAAGCAGTTCAAAGTCAATGCCCTTTTGCTGCATCAAGTCCGCTGCAAAAAAAGAATATCTGCCAGGGTTGGTACTGGCACCTGCAATAAGTATTTTGTTTGTAGGTTTCATTGTTTAGCTTTGGTCATAATATAAACCAAATATTTATCGTAAAGTTACTCAAAGGTATAATTTTTGTCCTGTTCTGATTAAACTTTACATAGTCTGGTTTGTCAAAATATAAACAATCAAGATATAGTCTTGGAAGATCATGAACTTCTGAAAATGATTCACGATCCGGATAAAAAAAACTCCGGATTCAACCTCCTGGTAAAAAAGTATCAGTCAAAAATTTACTGGGTAATAAGGAAAATGGTAATTGATCACGATGATGCCGATGACCTGGTTCAGGAAGTTTTTGTAAAAACATGGCTTAAAATAGATACATTCAGAGAAGAAAGTGCCCTTTATACCTGGCTTTACAAAATTGCCACCAATGAAACCCTGAACTTTCTTCGCAAAAAAAGAAGACGCTTTTTTATACCCATACAAGATATTGAAAAAGAATTGAGTGAAAAGCTAATCTCATCGGATCTAGTAAGTGCAGATGATCCTGAAATTAAGCTACAGCAGGCTTTGCTGAAACTGCCCGACAAACAAAGATTGGTTTTTAACCTTAAATATTATGAAGATTTAAAATATGAAGAAATTGCTGAAATAACAGGGAGCAGTGTAGGTACACTTAAAGCAAACTACCATCATGCCGTAAAAAAAATTGAACTTTTTTTCAAAGCTGATTAAACGGATATGAAATGAAATTGTCAAAAGAATATAAATGAGCTAATAATGAACTTAGGGGAAATACCGAAAAGAAATATTTACCAGGTGCCTGAGGGTTATTTTGAACAATTACCCGCCAAAATCCAGAATCGAATTGATGCATCTGATGAAAACACTATTCTCAGAAGCATTAATGAGCAGAACATCTGGAGATTTACTGCAGGTATAGCCGCCAGTCTGCTGATTTTTTGGCTTAGCTGGCATTACCAGATATTGAATTTTTCAGACAAAGATATGCTTGCAGGCATATCCGAAACTGAAATGATTGCTTACCTCGAACAAAATATCTGGTTAGATGAAGTACAGGATGATCTTCTCTATGAATATTTCCTGCAAAAGAATGGACCTGCGTTAAGCGATGTCTGGCAGGATTTAATTGAGTTAAATGATATTGATCTTGAAGAAGATACAATCTGGCAGATTGAAACGATGTAATATCTTATAGAAAGTTAATTAACTTAAAGCTATGAAAAAGGTATTTTTGTATATACTGTTGATAATAATGGCGGCTCACGGAAGTTTGATGGCTCAGGACAAAGAAGCATTTCAAAAAATTGAAAGTGCCAGAATAGCCCTGATCACCGAAAGACTGGGACTTAGCCCTGAGCAGGCTGAAAAATTCTGGCCCATTTACAGGGAATATAATGAGCAAAGACAACTCCTTCGGCAAGAACGACAGGAAATCAGAAGGGGTGTAGACCCCAATAAACTCAGTGAAGATGAAAGCAGGCGAATTATGGATCGAGGGCATGCACTGAGACAAAGAGAATTAAATCTCGATAAGGAATATTCAGATCGAATGTTGAACGTTATTAGCAATCAGCAAATACTGGCCTTAAGAAATGCAGAAGAGGACTTCAGGAGAATGTTGATGGAACGCATTGAACGGCAGCGTGCACAACAAATGCAAAGAGAACAAATGCGGGAGAGACGTGAAGAAATGATGAGACAAAGAAGAGGTAACTGACAATGCTTATTGCCTATGAGCAAAAAAATATGGTGTAGCCTTTGGCTTTTATATATCTTATGGCCCCTTGCGTTTTCACAAACAATTGAAAATGAAGAGGATACTTCTTATGTTGCCTTTGATTGGGATCAATTTGACTCTCTGTTTGAAAATGAGGAAGATTCTCTGAGTATTTTCAAACTGGTAGAAGCATTGCTGGAAGCTGAAAAACCTCGTTCCTATTTGCTAAGCAGGTTAGGCTATGTAAGTAATATCGTAAATGCCGGCCGCACATTTGGGGTGAATCAATTTGGATTTAATGCCGGTGCCGCTTTTTACCACAAAAGCGGATTTTTTATGGATGCGTCTCTGTTTTGGAACAGTGATTTTGAACCTTCTCTAGGCCCGTTTATTGCTAGTCTGGGGTATATGAATAATGTTAATGACTGGCTGACCTTATTGGTTTCCTATGATCGTTTTTTTTATAAAGAGACTGATATCGACAGTCCTGATCTTGACTGGTTAACAAGGTATCTGATCACTCAATATCCTACATTGAATAATGCAGTCAATGCCAACGCAATGATTAACCACAAATATTTTTTTGGTGGTTTAGATTATACTTTTTTATTCGGAAATGATACTGCTCATCGCATAATGGCTACATTATCGGCCAATGTGAAGTTTCGAAATGTATGGATATTTGACAGGATTCGCATTATGCCTGGGTTTAATATGTTGTTTGGTAATGCCACAGTTACCTCTATAAGCTTTAATGAAAATATTTTCAGAAGAACCAGAATGCTGAGGCCAGCTATAAGAATTGAACAAAGCAATGAGTTTGGTTTAATGAATTACGGACTTACGACGCCTGTAAGTTTGACCAGGGGATCTTATACTTTACTTCTGAGTTATCAGCTCAATCAGCCAGTTGCCCTTCCTGGTGAAACCCTTCCTGTAGAAACCAATTCTTATATGAGCATCTCGGTACTATATAATTTACCCATTAAAAATAGTAAAGCCAGCGTTATCAATACTGATTTAGAATAACACATTCATTAATTTGCAGGCAATAATTAAGGAAAGCAAATATGAATGCTAACAGATCCAGACCTTATCTGAATATAAAAAATATACTGTTAAAAATTGGTTTAGACGGATTCTTAATAGCGCTTTTACTATCTGTTTTGATTGCCTATCTCTGGCCTGAGCCGGGTTTATCGAGAAGTCGTTTTTCGCTTGCCTGGTTTGCCGATATTGGGGTATCGGTAATATTCTTTTTTTACGGACTCAGGTTGAGTTTACAAACCTTGAAGGCTGATTTATACAATTGGAAGCTGCACCTGAGTATACAGAGTACTACTTTTATAGTATTTCCTCTATTGCTTTTACTTGTTTGGCAATTTTTCCCTTCTCAAAAAAGCTCATTATTGTGGCTGGGAGCTTTTTACCTGGCTACCCTGCCATCAACCGTTTCATCTTCGGTGGTAATGGTATCTATTGCCGGTGGCAACATCAGTTCAGCCATATTCAACGCCAGTGTCTCAAGTTTAATAGGGGTATTTATTACCCCAGTATGGATGGGTTTATTTCTAACAAGCACTACTTCGTCTTATGATCTATTGCCGGTTATTACCAAATTGATTTTTCAGGTATTGCTTCCTGTGGTTGCCGGGATAATGCTTCACAATAAATTTGGTGCAATTGCGCTGAGATACCGTCCACAATTAAAAAATTTCGACCAGCTTGTTATACTGCTTATCATTTACACCTCCTTTAGTGATTCATTTTACAAGGAATTGTTTTCAGGATTTGGAGTGAAGACCATGAGTATTTTATTTACAAGCATGGCATTTTTATTTTTTGCTGTATATGCGTACATGCTGGCGATAAGTCATTGGATGCATTTTAGTCGTGCCGATCGCATTACAGCTGTATTTTGCGGTTCCAAAAAGTCATTGGTACATGGAACTGTCATGTCGAAGGTATTATTTCCCGGAGCTGAAATGGTTGGGGTTATTATTTTGCCATTGATGATATTTCATGCATTACAATTGATTATTGTGAGTATTATTGCCCAGCGGGAGGCCAGAAAAAATGCATTAAAAAATGATTGAATATCTTAAAAGCAAAAAGGTCTGCTTTTTGAGGGCAGACCTTTAGTTGATAAAAGATTGGCGACGACTTACTCTCCCACGTTTTACCGCAGTACCATCAGCGCGAAGGGGCTTAACTTCTCTGTTCGGAATGGGAAGAGGTGAACA
>JAFIEV010000072.1 GCA_020832305.1 Cyclobacteriaceae bacterium
CCCTACAGGGCTCAACATACTGCTTATCAGATTTTTCTACAAAGATTTTATCCCTACGGGATTTTCATTTGAATACACACATTTTATGGGAAGTATTAAAAATGACATTCGCTGTTGTTGCCAGTCCTCGTCGCAGATTGAGGTGAAACCGAAATCCCGAAAAGCATAGCGCTCGGGATACATCTTTACCCACCCCGAAATCGGGATTCCAGCAAAGCCTCCACCCCGAGAGTCGGGGTTTCGTCAAAGACTCAATTTCCAACGAGGGCATAGATGCATGATTATTCCGGTAAATGAATGGCTGTTGTTGTTAGTCCTCGTTGTAAACAAGGACTATAGACATTTTTACCCACCCCGAAATCGGGATTCCGGTATGGCCTCCGCCCCGAGAGTCGGGGTTTCGTCAAAGACTCAATTTCTAACGAGGGCGTAGATGTACGATTATTTCAGTAAATGTATAGCTGCCGTTTCCAGTCCTCGTTGCAAACAAGGACTATAGGCATTATTACCCGCGAGATTATCGCACCCAGCTAGCGCACGAGTGCCGCGTGTGCTATCTTCCCTGTGCAAATACATTGAAAATCAACGACATAAAACATAAAGTGTACAGTGCCACGGCGGTAGAGTTAACCAATCACCACATACTGCCACAGCGCAGCAAAAAGCCATTTCAATTACGTCGTCCTATAAGGTTTTCAAAAATCCTTATAGGTCTTTAGCGTTACCCACCTGCTGCCTTTAACTGGCGCAAGTCTGCAACTTGTGCCTTATGAATGAATACCAGGGTTTGCAACCCGGACTGCTTGAAGAAAATATTGGTTGGGATGCTTGTGTGCGCTGTAAAAGATGGCGCTGCAATTATCTGGTCTCCGCAATAAAATCACAATCGAAGCAGAGACCGTCAAACTACCATCCCGCAAGTTTGCGGGATTGGCTATACCATGTTAGCGGTCCATTGCTTTCATGTCATGAATAAAGTCTGACAGGATTTCTGCCAATTGTTCTGCCTGACTAATCATTGGTAAATGTCCGCTGTCAATAGCAATGATCTTATTTGCATTCAGGTTTACCGCCATTTTATCTTGTAAATTACCTGGCATTGCATTATCATTTTTCAGCTTAATATAAAGTCTGTGGGTGTCTGGCAAACTAAAATTGATTTTTGTTAAGTAAAGTGCCTTTGACTCAGGAGTATATTCATTCACAATTCTAAAAGTTTGTTCTGTCGTCAAGTCGTTGCAAAGTTCATTTTCTATTGCTTTTTTTGTCGGTTTTGTTCCTAATAGCCTTAAGATTATTGGCATTATCAATTTCTGTGGAAAGGGCAATGAAGAAATGAATGAATTACCACTTTTAGGAATTACCGACCCAATGGCCACAAAACCTTTTAATTCATTTTTGAAATTACTTGCAACTTTCAAACCAACGCAAGCACCTATTGAGTGTGCAACTATGATAAAATGACTTTTATTCCAGTGTTTTATTTGGTCAGTTGCTGCATTGACATAGTCATCAAAAGTCACTTTGTCCGTTGATCTTTCGTCTGTTTTTTTATTTGGAAAGTCAATGGACAAACATGGGAAATTGATTTTCCCGATTAAATCGACCCAGATTGAACTGTTTAAACCTGCTCCGTGTATTAATACTATTCCAATATTGTTGTCCATAATGTCGTCCTTTAATTATCGAATGCCTGAGTAATTGCAGCGACCGAAAATCAGGTCACAGCTTTTAATAATCTGGGTTTTAAGCTCTGATCTTTCAAAAAATTACTGAACATTGATAAGCAATTTCTGACCAAATTAGCACTTAATTACGTCTTACGTATAGTTGTTACAGGGCAAATTAGTTATCTGGGTTAAAAATTCGAATTAATACTAAGGAATTGAAACATATATTTGCACTATTTCCCAAATGCTATCCTCATCTCAAACAAGGACTATTGGCCTTTTATTACAAAGATCGGCGTTTTGAAAGTGACTACATGTATAACCAGAAAGCCCTGAATCCGAAGGATTCTAATTTCTATAGCACAAATGTCCATGCTATGCAATCGACCCCGAAGGGTGTCGAATCCATTAGAAAAAATCCCCCAGCTAACGTGCCATGTGTGCTTTCTTCCCTACAAATACATTGAAAATCAATGATATAAAACATAAAGTGTACAGTGTCTCGTGGGGACACGTGCCACGGCGGTAGATGGATTGCAAATCCTTTTTATCTGCGGTTCGGGATTGCAAATCCCGAACAAGACTACCACGAACAGACTGCTTTGGTAATCGATTGGCAGCTGTTGCCAGTCCCGGTCAAAGGCAAGGACTATTGGATTTTTTATGTACAATGAGCTACCAACTACGAACCACGAGCTACGAGCTAAACAACTAACCAACTACCCATCACCCATCACGGTTTACGGATTACGCATCACGTATTTTAAGACTAAAGCAAGAGAAATAGTACAATTTTTTTTATGAAGCATCACGCACCCCACCGGGTATTGTAGAAAAAATCATGGTTCATCTCATCCCTCCCTCTTGTTGGTGTTTTTCCACCAACAAGCACTGAAACCCATTACCCGCATCACACATTTCCCTATTGACTGCCCCCTGGATTTTCCCACCAATTATTTGTCAGACTCGTGCCCGGGATTGCTTTTTCACCCAGTATGGGCGTGACCAGTTCGATATCATTTTCTGCTGCAAGGTCAGCTACCATCTGAATGGACTCATCCCAGGGATGCAGTGCCAAATCAAAAGTACCCCAATGTATTGGAAAAAGGAGCTTTGTATCGACATCTTTACATAGTTGAATGACCTCTTCAGGAAAAAGATGGGTCAAAGGCCATCCTTTATTCCATCCATCTATTTCCACAAAAGCCATATCAAAAGGGCCATATTTTTCTCCTATTTCTTTGAGATGCTCACCGTAACCGGTATCCCCGCTGATGAACAGATTTTTCTCTAAGCCTTTTATGACAAAAGATGCCCAAAGGGTTTTGTCCCGATCCTTAAAGCTCCTGCCTGAGTAATGGATTCCGGGAAGAGCCGTTATTGTTAGAGTACCCGACGTTTTATCCTCATCCCATCCCAATTCGGTTATGTTTTCTTTCGGCACACCCCATCCTTCTAATCTGGCACCTACCCCGAGTGGCACAATATATTCTATATCCCTGGAGGACAGCCATTGTATGGTTGCCGCTTCCAAATGATCGTAATGATCATGGGTAATGATCACTATGTCAAGATCGGGTAGTTCTTCCCTTTTTAGTGGAGAAACATCATACCTTCGGGTAATGATTGGAAGAGGCCCCGCATTTTCAAATACAGGATCGAATAAGATGCGCTTTCCATCCAGCTCAATGATAATGGTAGAATGACCAAACCACATGGCGGCAAATTCCGAAGGCCTTTCTGAAAAATCACTTTTGGAAAGCGTTTTTTTGGGGAGAGGAAACTTTGGGGCATTGGGTGAAGTTTTAAAAAACCTCATAAACCCCGGATCCCCTCCTGTAGTTTGTTCCGGATAATGAACCAACTTCTCCGGACTTATAAATGCATCTGCCTCTGTAGAATAATAAGACAAACCAGCGAATCTTTCCTTACTGTCTTCCGGGGAGCCGGTATTTCCAATTTTTCCGTTAACATAATATGCAATACCCCCTATCATCAGCAAAAAAATGACTAAAGTCCATAAGACTATTTTAAATATTTTCTTCATTTCTACAAATGCTTACTCTTTAACTTAATATTTTTCAAAGGATTACTCAAAAAGTCCGGCACTAATACCCACATTCTTCCGATGCCTGGCATAGCGAAAGAATCTCACTTCATTCGTCTGTAAAATTAGCTTCCGGATTTGATGCTCTTCTGAATTTCTACCAGGTAACATCCCCTCTGAGCTTTATATCTCTTGAAGAGTTGCCCACCTGTATCTCGTAATCGCCGGATTCTAACACCCATCTAAGTTCATCAGGATGATAGTATTTGAAAGCCGACTCTTCCAGTACTACCTGTATCGCAGCGGAAGCACCCGGCGCAAGATGTACCTTTTCAAAGCCTTTTAATTCCCGGATGGGCCTGTCAACAGAAGCTTGTTTCGGATGTACGTAAACCTGAACAACTTCTGCTCCCTCCCGCTCACCGGTATTGGTAACTGTACATTCTACTACAACTTTTTGGTTGTGCTTTGTCAGTTTCAGGTCTGAAAAGGCAAATGTGGTGTAGGAAAGACCAAAGCCAAAAGGAAATACTACTTCCTTATTGTGGGTGTCGAAATAGCGGTAGCCTACGAAAATATCTTCGGTATACTTTACGGTTTTATCTCCCGGAAATTCGCCTACGGAATGTGACGGATAATCTTTATGGGAATTGGCAAAAGTCATGGGAAGTTTTCCGGAAGGGTTTACCTCGCCAAAAAGAATTTCTGCAATGGCCTTCCCTCCTTCCATACCCGGATACCATGCATGCAGGTAGGCGCGTGTATCGGGCAACCAGTTGTTCATTTCTACGTTGCTGCCGCCCATCAGCACCACGGCGGTGCGGCTATTGACGCTATTGATTTGTCTGATTAGTTCTTCCTGACCGAAAATAAGCTTCAGGTTCAGCTTATCGCGGGCTTCGGCATCGTAGGTACCTTCGCCCCATGGCAGGCCATCATGCCCATGTATCCATCCGCCAACGAAAATAACGGCGTCTGCCCGCCTTGCAAGCTCCAGAGCCTCCTGCATAAGTTGCTTATTGGCAGTGCGTGCCAGCGCTACATCCCGACTGTTTTCTCTCGACTGCGAAGCTGCAACTCCGGTTCTGTCCGCGAAAAGGCTTTCATCATAATAAGGTTCATACCCTTCGGCATACACGACTTCCACCGCATCCCCCACAAGATTTTTAATCCCCTCCAGCGGTGTTATTTCGTAGAGTGACCTGACCTGTGAACTGCCACCTCTACCTGCAAATTGTCTGTTGGCATTGTGGCCAATTACGGCAAGGGTTTTGATCTCCGATGTATTTAAGGGCAGGAGTCCCTCGTTTTTGAGCAATACTACGCCTTCCCGCGCTACTTCCAGGGCAATTTGCTGGTGCTCCTCAACATTTCTTTTTCCCTGACCGTGGTCAGATAGGGCCGTGCTGCGATACATCAAACGCAAGACCCGACGCGCTTTATCATCCAAATAACGCTGGTCCACCTCGCCACTTTCAATCATTTCTTTAGCAGGTTGCGCCAGATAGAATTCATCATATACAGGATTGTTTAAATCTCGCCGCAATTCAGTCCCCATTTCGATATCGGTACCAAACAATAGCGCCTCCCGGGTATCATTCACCGAAGCCCAGTCGCTTAACACCACGCCGTCAAAACCCCATTCGCCTTTTAAAACTTCATTGTTGAGGTATTCGTGATGTGTAGTATGCTGTCCATTGATTTTGTTGTAGGCGCCCATGATGCTCCATGCACCGCCATCCTGCACTACGGCCTTGAAAGCGGGGAAATAAATTTCATGAAGCGCACGCTTACTGATGATGACATCTATGTTGTGGCGGTCAGTTTCCTGATTATTGGCGGCATAATGTTTGGCGCAAGCTGCCACACCCTGCTCCTGCAGACCCTTCACATAACCCACGCCCATCTCCCCGGCCAGAAAAGGATCTTCACTGAGGTATTCAAAGTTTCGCCCGTTTAAAGGACTGCGAATAATGTTGAGTCCGGGTCCCAGTAAAACATCTTTACCTCTATCTTTAGCTTCATTGCCCAATACTACGCCATATTCATAGCCTAAATCCTTATTCCAGGTAGAGGCGAGGCATATGCCAACAGGAAGATACGTGGCTTTGTCGTCAGCATCTTCTAAGGCAAACCAACCGCGGCCATGTTCATGACGCACACCATGTGGCCCGTCTGAAAAAACAAGCTCGGGGATACCAAGCCTGGGCACGCCTCCGGAGGTAAAGGAGGAACTGGCATGGATAAGTGCAATCTTTTCATCAAGCGTCATAAGCTTAAGTAAAGAGTCAAGTTTTGCTTTGGAAACTTCTGCCGGGTTTTTCACTTCGTCAGTTTGTTCGCGACCCGATTGGCATGAAATGAAAAAAAAAGGGATCGCCAAAACGCTAAAAATAAATAATCTGCATTTCATAATATGGGATGATTTTAATGATTTGTAATTGAATTTTTATACCATTTGAGTTTTTTACTGAGCATAACACACAGGATTTTATTAATCAATTTGGCAGTAAAATAACAAAAAGGTATGGATTTGAAAAATGCCTCTGAGTAAATAGTCTCTGCTGAAAATGTTTTTGCCGGTAATGTAAATTCAGGATAATAAAATAAATCAAATCAATAAGCCAGGATATTTTCAGCGTGCACTAATTCATTGAATCACAATAATATTTCCTTTGCGACGATGTAATGCCTGCAGAATCCGGGCATAATATTTTATTATGATCGGATGAGCTGGCAGTCGTCTAAAGACTTTTCCGTTACAATACCCAATTAATAAAAAAGGACACTTTTTCGGCAAAGTCATCAGACTCGGTGTAATGCAGATGGTGCATTGATTCATCAAACATAATATAGTCCTTAGTGACTGAGCCCACTCGATGGAATCCATTAATACCTACATAAACAGGCACACTGAAATCATATTTGCCATACAGCCATAAGGAAGGGATCGTAAGCTGCGGCAGCAGATTGGATAGGGAGTAATTGTTTTTCACAGCATAGTTCACAGGCTGGTTAAACAGATGAGAGACCTGCCAGGTGATTGGGTTATTTTGAAAAATGGTGTTAGCCAATAGACCGGAAGGTCTTTCTGTAGATACCACGCCATCACCTTCTAAAAGCTTGGTGGCTCGTGGTACCAGGCGAAGGATCGCATTATAGCCATCATCGCTGATCGGGTCAAGTCCCTCAACTTCTTCCAGGATTTCTTCCCATTCCTGAGTACTATTTCCGATATTGATCTGCTCTCTTGCCACTTCAATTATTATCCTGGGACGGTTTTGTCTGATTAATTCAAAATCATGAGCACCGCTTATGGAGATCCATCCCGTTATATCATTCTGCAATCCCTGTTTGAGTAAAGCTTCCAGTCCCAGCATTCCTCCAAGGCTATGTCCCATTAAAAAAAGATTGATATTATCACCATACTTTTCTTTAAGCACATTTACCAGTGCCACAATATCAGAGGCCATAAGTTCAATTATATTTTCAGGGGCTGAGTAATTGCCCTGAGAAGTGCCCTGACCCCGCTGGTCCCAGTAAACAAAAGCAAATTCTTGTTCAAGTATCTCGGTAAAAGCCCCATTGCGGAATGAGAGGCCAAAGGAACCAGCCCCATGAAGCACTATAACAAAGGTTTTGCTTTCTCGATTGCCATTGACATACACCGGCATATCGGCACCCTGATTACGCAGAAAGAAGGTGTCATCAATTACTAAAAGGTCCTCTTTACCACAGGATACCAGGAAAAGACACGGAATGATAAGAGAAATGAATATTTTATAATGTAAGGCCATGATGGTCTGTTTTTGATGAAATTGAATTTGCCCTGCTTTTTTTGCCTGATGTATTTTGCAAATCAATCAGATGACAGTTTCACAGGTAAAGGTTTTCGAAAAGTTTTTCATTTACCTGTTGGTTCTTTGCTAATATGCCTTGTATTTATTTTTATGATTTGCTTTTTCATAGGAATGCGATAACCTGCCTTTATGTTGAGTAAGGGCATAATATAGGTATTGTATGGCATCAGGGTCGTAATGTTCATTTCTAAAAACCATCCGGTTCCGGGTTGGCCCTGTCGCAATTTCCCCATACCAAAACTCAGCACCGGCGCGAAATACCACCGCCCGGGCAAAAAAACCTTTTCTACTGTACCATTTACGGTGTACTCCCAGGTTTCGGGCAGGAAGGATCGGTAAATACCCACCGGACTGAACCCAAACTGATAGTGAAATCCGCCCTTGTCATCACGGTATCTCCGTTTGTTTATCCCAAAATGAGTAAAAACGGGTGTTTGACGACTGTAATCCGTGAAAAAGCCCAGGTCGGCATTAAGGTAAGTCTCCAGGGTTAAGGGTTTTTCCTTTCTGTTGAGTTTCGAAGTAACCAACCAGGGCTGCTCAACACCTACATTTAGCCCCGGATTCCAAAGGTTATTGCCGTGGTAGCTAAGGTTAAGTGTGGCAGTTTGAGAACTTGATGTTGCCGCTGGTGTTTGTGCGCAGGTAAGTTTGCAACATGCTAAATTAACAAGAGTAAGGATGATTAAAGACAAATTTAAATTGGTCATTAACTGAGATTTTTGCCGGATAGTAGAATTATCAGGTCAGGTCAGAAGTTACAGCCATTTTAATTCTCAATGTGCTGATTAAATGCATCTTGAAGATAGGGGTTTATAATTGCATAAACAAAGTTTTGATCGATTAATTGGTTGTTTTGATTTATAATGCAGCTACGAAAATGCATTTCAGCTATACGCTAACCTTCTGTGTAATAAATCAAAAATCATTCAAAGGGTGGAATGATCCCTGATTTCCCGGGATTTTTTAGAAAACTTTTATGAAACCACTGGTTGATGGCAGTTCTGATTTATTTTTTTTATTGAAGCTCTGAAATTGCCCTTTCAAGGATTTCATCTTTTGTAAGATCATTCCAATCGAAAGCCGCCTGAATATCGGCAGGTACACCATCTTCGGCATAATTATTCCCATTCAAATCAATTAATTGACTAATGCTGAAGCGATACGTCCAACCATTGGGCAACTGTCCACCATTGGGCAGGCCGCCACCACCTCCTGTTGTATCTCCTACAAGTGTGATATGGGAGAAGGCTTTTGTGGCAAGCGAAAAAAAGGTGGTTGCACTGTATGAACCTCTATCGATAAGAACAATTACAGGCTTTAAATATTTTACACCACTGTATGGGGTGATATAAAAGTTTTCTTTGCTGCTGAAATCACTATGCCCAGGTCCGTTTCTCGAAATACTGTATCCAATCAAAGTTTTAGAGTCTGTAAATCTCCCAAGTATTTTAGATATATTAAAAATACTGCCTCCACCATTAGACCGTAAATCAAGAATGAGACCTTTAGTGCTTTGATAACGATTTATTATTAAATCCAAAGCATCATCACTGAAGTCTGACAAAAAACTCCCATACCGAATGTAGCCTATCTCTTTGTTGTCTAAAAAGCCGTTTTCAAATGCACCGGTACGCCAAATATCTGGCATGTAAAACTCTTCAATGGTTCGTTTTCGATAGTTTGCTGGCCCGGTTAAAACTACATTATACATTGAAACATTAAACGGACTATAAAGATTAGTATGGTCATCTCTTAATTCATTGAGCATATTTGCCAAAACATCAAATAATTCTTCTTCGGTTGAATTAGCCGAAAGCATAGAGCGATAGGTGTTTTTTACTTCATCCCAGTCAATATTTTTCAGCTCGAAGTAGCTGTATTTTTTATCGGCTTCGCTCCACAGATAATCAAAATTTGTCAAAGGATCGCGAGAACCCAGGTCGGGTTCAAAAAGTATTTTTTCGCATGATGAAAAAATTAATACGGCGCTAAAAATCAATATTATATTTTTCATGATTTATCGTCTTTTTGTGAGGAAATAATAAGTGAAACGGATTTGGTGACTCGCCATTTGAAATTTTTCATGCCTGCCAGGGGCATTAGTCGCGTCCCAGACGTAAGACCAGCTTCTCGCGTTTCCATTGGGCAGATAAGAAATGTATTCTAACTGGGTGTTGAATCGCCAACCGTTTAGTGACCATTTATAACTGGATAAAAGCCAGCTTAAGGGCTGCGTTTCGAGTCCAACCATTTCCTCCTTGTAAATATAAGTGTAGCCTGGTCTATAGTTAAGGTTCAAAATCCCGGCATTAAATTGAAATCTTAAATCTCTTTTCACTTCTTTAAGCCTGGGTTTAAAAAGCCAAAAATTTAGCTGACGGGCCTCTTTTCTTGAAATATCTCTTGTGATTTGTCCGGAAGCCATAATGTTGGTGAGGTGTTCAAGACCAATTCCATTGTTATGTAAGTTTAGATTCAATCGGAAATTTTGATTGCTTTGTACAATACCGCCTAATTTTATATTGCTTTTTTCAGTAGATAAAGATTTTAATTTCCAAAGCCGCAAATACATAGCGCTTAATTGTCCGAAAAATGCGTCTGATTTTGGCTGTATGAACTTGCTTTCAGGAATGCGGGCAGACATGCCATTTAAACCAAGTCCCATTTCAAAGGAGCGCTCCCTCAGGTCGGAACGTTTAAGCCAGGCCATTTGCAGTTGAGTACCCAACCCATTGTAAAAGAGGGGAGAAGTTGCAAAATCCCGATAAATAGGATTATTCATCCCCACAGAAAATTGTCGGTAATAGTTGCTTAATTCATCAACTTTAATTGAGTCTGCCATTACCTGGTTTTGACTATAAGCATTTAGTAATGTAATTCCATGGAGAGATGTTGCTAATAGCAGGATTTTTAGATTACTGATATGGTTCATTATTAAGTTTGTTTACCTGGTTAAGACTTATTTCAGTATTCTTCTTCTGGCCTGACGGCTGATTGGCAGGATTTTATTCATCAATTTGGCTGTAAAGTAACAAAAAGGCATGGATTTGAAAAATTCCTTTCAATGATGGTTTCCGTATTGTTTTTTTTCAGTGTTTCTGTGATGAATGGAACAATAGGTGTATACATGTTGGTCTTGTTAGACAGAAATTGTAAAAAATCTGTTCCATAATTCCTTAAAAAATCTGGAAACCAATTCAGGTCTTCAAATTCGAATAGATGTATACGTCCCATATTTGTGTCGTTTGCCTTAATAAATATGAGAATTTTTTTGTTTATATGGCTAAAGAATCTCTGCCAGTGGCCATCGCTGGGCATGCTGTCCAGAAAGGTTCTATGGTATCTTCAACTGTAAAGGCCATTCATGCAAGACTTAATAATACTCTTTGAAACGGGCATAGGCCCGGTCAAACAATACCTGGTCTTTAATTTTTTACTTTGCCAACAGGCATAGGGGACAGGAGTAGCGATCATGGCCATGAGTCCGTAAATTAGAAATATTGAGCTTCTATTCTTCAAGACCCAATAACTTCATTAAGGCCATTTTCATGACTGTTTTATCGTTTGAAACCAATAAGCCTGCATATTTACAACGAGCCACCGCTTTACTCACCGCTGATCGGCTTAAACCCAAAGCTTTTACCGCAGGTTTTTGATTCAATGAGGGATTTTTGTCACTCACTTTTTAGAATGTTGTAAGTAATGCCAATGATTTCTTCAAAAACATCGTCCGCATAAGAGTCAGCTTCAAGTTCATTTACTACTTTTATATACTGAATTTTTCCATTCAAGTCATAATGGTTAGTCATAGAATCCTCCAAATGTCGCCTTCTTGTTTGAGTTCAGCAGAAAATGCATCCCTGACTTTTTTAATAAAGTCTGTCATGGAAATTTATAATTATTAAGATTTGGCAGGCACTGTAATATGAGATACTTCATTCCAGATATCAGCAGCAATTTCTTCAGGGGAACGATTGCCTTCTGTAATAAAAATCTGCTCCTGGAACTTCAGTAGCTCTATCGCTTCCAAATATTTTGCTCTCACATTTTTGAGATTCTCAAGTGTCTCATACAATTCCATTGAACTTCTTCCTTTTGTCAGTCGCTTCATGCTTAACTCCGGTGAAATGTCAATGTAAATATTCAGGTCTGGTCTAAGCAATTCTGCACTTAATGAATTTGCTTCAATCACCCAATCTAGCGACATATGTACTCCGTGATATGCATATGAGGAAAAGTAATACCTGTCTGTAATAACAGTAAAACCTTCTTCTAGCTTTTTCAAGATACCATTTGTTTTATTTAACAGGTGGTCTAATCTGTCTGCAACAAAAAGTCCTGCAATTACTCTGTGGTCGGCTTCTATTTTATGATTGAAAATGTTCCTGATAACAGAACCTATTGGACTGTCAGTCGGCTCAAAGGTAGAATAGACCTTGTGTCCGGCTTTCTTCAAACTGTCTGACAATAATTTTACCTGAGTGCTTTTTCCACTTCCGTCAATGCCTTCAAAGGCGATAAATAGATTTCTCTTCATTGTATTTTGTTCGCTTTATGTTCCTGGCCATTTTTTTAACTCTCAAAGATAGTTTTAATATAACTGCTTATTAACTCCGCACTCAATAAACCCCCTTTTTAGAGTGAAATAATGACAATGGTTCTTGAAGTCACAGTCAATTATTTCTTTGTTTTCTGTATCACAATGATGAATTTTATCAGGTCGTAAAGTTAAGTTTTTTTACCTTAGATTTTTCGGATTTTGATTAAGTGTGGAAAGGCGGCTCTTTTACTTTTAGTTTTGGGAGGACTTATGCTTTTTGCGAAAAAAGAAAATGTGCAGTTACCAGGCTAAACATCCAAATTGTGCATGGGGATTTTGAGTTGGTCGAAACCTTTTGTGGCCACAAGGGTGTAAACCTGCGTGGCCTTTGGGCTATCATGGCCCAACAGCCTTTGGGTGGACGAAGGGCGGTCCCATGCCCTAATAAATGCTGGTAAACGATGAGACCGCAAAGGTTTTTTCTTATTTTACCTGGGGTCTCTGCACATCTGCGTGTGATGCCCCGCGGGGGCGGGCGAAATCTCACACTTGACTTGACACCAGCTGATAGCGTAGTTATTTTTCAATTCCTGAATACTTCTTATAAACGGCTCGGTAACCAAATAGCCGGGCAAGTGGTGCAATGGTATTCATTAATACTTTTTGCACTCCAACCGGGATATCGGCAAGATATGATTTGCTGTCGAGGTATTTAAGTGTAACCAACTCTTGAACCAATCCATACTTTCCATTTTTACTTTTACCGTCAGCAGCCAGCCCCACTAAGTTTTCAATCAAAAAGTCAAAATCCAATGCAGGTGTAACTGAATGGAGATATGTGACAGGAGTGTCTTCATTGTTATAATGATTGTGAGGGTTATTTTTGGGCAATGTTATTTTTTCTCCTGCTGAAATAACCTGTGTCTTCCCGTCGAGTAAAACAGTGAGTTGTCCCGACAAAACTTCAAAAGTTTCGTCTTGCAAAACATGGAAGTGTCTGGGAACAACTTGTCCTTTACTCTCAAGTATCGTTTTTACAGTAACCCGCTCTCCGTTTGTGTCCCTGGCTGTTTCTAAAAACTCATAAGAGTCCCCATTGGTTGGGTTGATGATTGTTTGTCCTTTTGTGGGCATAATGTTTTTTTTTAGTTTTTTATATTCTGGCTCCATGTTGTGAAATGAAGTTACCAGACTATTGAACCTACCGTCGTCACTATATAATTACCGCCAATGTCAAGATATGACGTGTGCCTCAGCACTGTGTTAAACTTCAACCAAATTTACGGATTTCCAGATCAGTTACAAATTTGCGGTTTGATGTTGCGTTCATATCACTTATTTCAGCATTTCACTTTAGGGAATTCATACATTCATTGGGAAGGCATCATAGGCGTTTTTAATTCCTAATTATAGCGTTTGCAAATAAAATTCACAATGGCTGGTATGCTAAGGAAATACCATGTTCAAGAAAAGGAGGCACGAGATTAATATGACCCAATAAAATACTTACCAAACGGCGACAGTCTCCGGGAAGTGCCTATGTTTATTCAGAAAATGTATTTGAAGTTCATTCTGTAAGTTTAAGCACTGTACCATGAGATTGGAGAAAAAAGAAGGGATGGGGAAATTTTTACCAGGGCAGATAAAAATACTTTCATGCAAACTTTGGTTTCGGCGCTGGCTTTATTGGTTTGCATGAGTGTATTGTATTATTAATAAAAACTCAGTTTCATTAAATCCAAGAGGGTTCCTTTGCGTAGAATCCTCCAAAAGTCGTCTTCTTGTTTGAGTTCTGGAGAAAACGCATCCCTGACTTTTTTGATAAAGTCTTTCATAGTTATTGGCTGTTGGGTTTTGGCAGTTGGCTGTTGGCTGTTGGCGGCTAAATGCTAAAGGCCAATAGTTTCGCACGCTCTGTTATTAATTCTTTGTAGCTATTCTTATGGTCTTCGGTTAAAAAAGAACGGTCTATCAGTTTGGTGGCTTCAGGCAGCCATTTTTGCAGTCTTTTATACACGGCATTGATTTGTTTATCATTTAGTTTTAATACAGTTCCCATGCGGTCGAAATCCCCTTTACTGAAGTTTTCCTTTTTACCACCCA
>JAFIEV010000074.1 GCA_020832305.1 Cyclobacteriaceae bacterium
TGTACCCATGCCGAAGCAGCCCACTTCTATGAGTTTGACCCTGCCACCGAAACCATGCGCCATATCGTAGATCTGACCAAATTGCACAACGAAAGAGGAGAAGGTATCAATACCAATGGAAAAATACATGTACGCATGGGAGAAGATGCCGATGGTAACATCTACTTTGCCGGCCTCAACGAAGATACAGGCCCCGAGCCCATCGATCCTTCCAGCTACTTAGGAGCCTTTTGGTACCGCTATAACCCAACCCTTGACAAAGTGGAAGTACTGGATATGATCAGCCGTCACTATGGTTTGCTCGGTATGGTGTATGAGCCCATTTTCCACCGGGTTTACGGACTTGCAGAAGACGGCCACCTGTATATGTACGATGTTGAAAAAGAACAAACCCGGGATTTGGGTAAAGTAGATGACTGGGATATCTGCCGTACCATCTTTGCCGATGATAAGGGCAATGTATATGGCTCCTTTCCGGTGGCACAGATATGGAAATACGATCCGCATAAAGATGAAGTGATTGATTTCCCCAATATCCGGCTTCAATACGACAACAGGGTGCTGCCACGTACCATGTCTAAGCCGCAAATCGATAGAAAAGTAATCTGGCGTGTGATCGAATGGGAACCCAGAGAGAAAGTAGCCTATGGTATCATGGGCGCAGATTGTATGCTGTTCCGTTACGATGTACACAAAGGGGAAGAGGGGGAAATTGATTATTTGATACCGCTCACCGCACCGCAATACTGGGAAGAGAAAAACCCGAGATTGGTGCCCTTTGCCACCCTTGCCCTGGCCATTTCCAATGACCGCATCGTGTATTATGCGCCAACAGGTTCAAGTTCATTTGACTATGTGGGTACTTCATGGGATGTGAAGGATGAAGAAAAATTTCAGGCTAAAATGGCAGGCGGCTATTTTCCGCCCATTTCCTATCTCATAAGCTATAACCTTGAAACTAAGGAAAGGATTTCTCACGGAAAAATATTGACCAAATCAGGAAATCTGGTTTATGGTCTCGGAGGAGCCTGTATGGGAGCAAAGGACGGTAAAGTATATTTTGTCGGCGCCATAGAAGAGAAGGATAAAGACAAGGTGGTTGGCGAGGTAGGTCGCCGGTGGCCATTTAGTATGGGCCTTGTATCATACGACCCAAAATCCAAGCAATAAACTAATGTTTCACTGATTAAGATTTTTTCCATGAACATGCATATTAATAAACTCATTATACTTTTCTTCCTGGCAGGGCTTAGTTACCCGGCGTTGGCTCAGAAAAGCGTTAACCCTCACTTTGAGGCCCACAGATTGGATTATCGTGACCTTGGCTATCCGGCAGCGACAGAAATAGCTGCCGACAATACGCCCATAGCTTCCCTGATGACGCATTCCAATGGCCGAATATACGGGGCTACCAGTGGTAAGCAATCGTATTTAATTTCTTATGATTACCTCACAAACAAAGTATATCCCCTGGGTCAGATTGAGGGATCCCAGGGTGTTCACAATAGTATGGTCGAAGGGGCCAATGGATTGGTATATATTGGCACCGGTTTAAATGAGCTCATCCAGATCAATTTCTCCAAAGATGTTCCCCATGGTCGCCAGATGATCGAGTATCAGATGTGGAAAGATATAAAAGCCAGGTATGAAGGTTTTGAAGGCGGTCGTTTGCTGGTGTATGATCCATCGGAAGGCGATCAGCAAGTCTACCTGCCCGAAGACAAGGCCAAATTAAAGGACCTGGGCGTAGCGGTGGCCGGGAACTCTGTATATGCCATGGCCATAGACGAGGTTCGTCAGAAAATATATGGCATCACATATCCTGATGCGATTTTTTTTGAATATAACATCGCATCCAAATCTTTTAAAAACCATGGCAAATGGTTGCAAACCATGTCATACTCCGGTCCCGAGCGAAGCTGGCGCAGTGTGCCGCGGGCTTTGATATGCCTGGCCGACGGTAAAGTACTTTCATCGGGTGATGATGGCCTGATGCAGTATTTTGACCCGGAGGATGCAAAGATACATGTGACCAAAATGCGCATCCCCGGGGAGTACTGGATCACCCAAAAGTACGAGGGTTATCCGGTGGCGGAGCAGCTGCTGTTTGGGTCAGAAAATGAAATATATGGCAGCTCGAGCGATGGATTTATTTTCAAACTTGATTTTGAAAAGCAAAAAATGGCTGTCCTGGGCAAGCCCATGGTAGAAAGAAGGGTGCGGGGTATGACGATGGGCAAGGATCAGAAACTGTATATGATCTGCGGAGAGAAAAACAATATATGCCGGTTATTTTCTTATGATGTATCTGAAAGTCATTCGGGATTTGAGGATTATGGGGTGTTGGGCGTAGACCGCAGCCCATATTATGCAAAGATCGGCTATCAGTTTGATGCGATGTGCACGGCTGCCGATGGCACCATTTTTATTGGTGAGAGCGACCGCAGGGCAAAGTTGTTTTTCTATGTGCCTGGTGGCAGCGTTTTTCCGGGGGTATTGAACCCAACCAATCCGAGGTAAACCATTATGAAAAAGACCTTTCAACTATTGTTTTTTAATGGCCTTGTAGCAATGCTGTGTTTTTCATCCTGCAAAGACCATTCAACTACTGTTGATAAGGAATTACATGCGCTTTATAGTAAAGAGATCATAGAACCAATATGGGATTCCAGGGCGTGGTCTGGCCCCCAATCAATTTTAATAGATGGGGAAAAAGCAGAAAGTGACAACAAAATGTTCATTTTTTCAAGATGGAATGTCGATTCATTGTATTTTTTTTTCAAGGTTGAGGACAATTGTTTGCGCGCTTATCAGACCGAAAAAGATCATCCAAAGCTCTACCTTGATGATATGGTGGAGGTATTGATAGACACGCAAAATGACAAAGACAGTTGTTGGGCGGCTGATGATATAGTGTATCATATCAATATTCTGGGAGTGAAAAAGGATGACCGGGGATCTGCAGACTGCCAGACAAACCCTGATTGGGATGGTAATGGAAGAATCACCGTGCAGCTTTTTGGCAGCCTCAATGATACCACAGATACTGATCAGGGATATTTGGTGACCTTGGCTTTGGCATGGACAGAATTGATGATACATCCTGAGCCTGGTTTAAGCATGGGCATCAATTTCGCCAATGGCGATAACAATGGTAAAGGCAGGCAATTGTTTGATTGGGTAGGCGCATGGCCTATGCGATCACCATATGCGTATGGCAATTTGAAACTGACTAAATGATCATGAAATCCCCATGTACGGTGGCTTACACCCACGAACATGTTAATTTTTGGGGATTCCATCCCGACTAAAATCGGGACAGGTTGTGACCATTGAAAAACAAATTATTAACACATGAAAATAACCACGTTGAGTGTCGAAAACGATATCGGTAAATCAATTAATCTTTCAATCATTGGCAAAGAAAGGATAGGTCGGCCATTATCAAAAGGCACTTCTGATACCTGGGCTTATTTAAATAGAAGTGATAATCTGCTAATGATAATTAAACACTCAACTTTTAAATCAAAACCGCAATGAAATCAAATATATTTTTCCTGTTATCCTTACTCCTTTTCGGTCAGACTATAGCCCAACCGAACCATACCTATCAGCGGGTTTATCTTTCGGGTATAGATGCGGCTAACACCGTTGACTGGGAATTTAAAGTCAGTGATGGAGAAAGAGCCGGGGAATGGGCAACGATTGCTGTCCCTTCCAATTGGGAGCTACAAGGCTTTGGCAACTATAATTACGGACATGACCACAAAAACCCAGACAGGGTGTTGGGTAAAGAATCTGGCGAATACAGGCATACTTTTGAAGTTCCCAAAACCTATAGAAGGAATACCATTATGCTGGTTTTTGATGGGGTAATGACCGATACGGAGGTCAGGGTCAATGGGAAATCTGCTGGTCTCCCACATCAGGGAGGATTCTATCGGTTTAAATATGACATCAGCAGACTGTTGAAATATGGCGAAAGCAATGTCCTTGAAGTAAAAGTGAACAAGCATTCATCCAATGAATCAGTAAACAGAGCCGAAAGACAAGCTGACTTCTGGATTTTCGGAGGAATTTTCAGACCCGTGTATCTGGAAGTGCTTCCTTCCCTGCATTTTGAAAGGATAGCTGTAGACCCCAAAGCAGACGGAGCGTTTGAAGCAGAAATTACCCTGAACAAGTTAGAGAAAAACCTTCGAGTGGAAATAGAAATTTTTGATACGGAAGGTAAAGTTTCCATGGGGAAGATATCAGATAACCTTTCGGGAAGGGTAAACAGGATTCAGGGTAGGTTTGAGGGTATAGAAGCCTGGCATCCTGAGAATCCTGTGCTTTACCTGGCCAGGTGCAGGTTAATGAGAAACAGCGAGGTACTTTACAGCAAAGAGGAAAGGATAGGCTTCCGAACAGTCGATCTGCGTCCGAACGACGGATTTTACATTAATGGCATCAGGACAATTTTCAAAGGGGTCAACCGGCATTCCTTTCATCCTCAAACAGGCCGGGCGCTGAGTGAAGCCAATCACTTTGAGGATATCAGGTTAATGAAAGAGATGAATATGAACGCGGTACGATCCTCGCACTACCCACCGGATGAACGGTTTCTTGAGCTCTGCGATTCACTGGGGCTTTTTGTGCTGAATGAAGTTACCGGATGGCATGACAGTTACGACAGGGTGGTAGGCCCTAAGCTTATCAAAGCTACCGTCCTGGCACATGCCAATCACCCATCTGTAGTCATCTGGGACCACGGCAACGAGGGTGGATGGGATTTCGAAAGCGAAAAGGGTTTTCATGAGAATGATATTCAGAAACGGCCTGTTATTTATCCTTGGCTACAGCGAAATAGAGTAGATACATATCATTACCCCAAATTTCAAATGGGTATCAACCGTCTTTCTAGCGGTGCCGATCCATTTATGCCCACGGAGTTTCTGCATGGTTTATATGATGGCGGACATGGCGCAGGTCTGGAAGATTTTTGGAACGATTATATGTCTAATCCACTTTCTGCGGGTGGTTTTCTTTGGGTATTTGCCGATGAAGCAGTGGTAAGGACAGATAAGGGTAATATTCTCGATCCCGACGGCAACCATGCACCCGACGGTATACTGGGACCCTACAAAGAAAAGGAAGGTAGTTTTTACAGCATCAAAAACATTTGGTCTCCTGTTCAGGTAAAGCCTGTCACTGTCAATAAGTTTTTTGATGGAAGGCTGTTCCTGGAAAATCGCTATTTGATTACCAATTTAAATGCCTGCACTTTCTCTTGGGAACTGATTGGTTTGGATGCCTTTAAAGGTCAAAGGCTGATTGCTGAAGGAAGTGTAGACGCTCCAGATATTCCACCTGGGGAAACAAGAGGGCTGCAACTGCCGCTCCCCAAAGAATTGGCCTCGGCTGACCTGCTGGTTTTCAAGGCTGAGGACAAATTTGGGAAAGAAATACAGACATGGGCCTGGCCAGTAAAAATGCCCGATGAGTTTGCTTCAAAGGCTTTAGAAAAAATAAAAACATCTACTGAAAAGAAACTTTCGGCAAAAGCAGAAGGCAATATGCTTAAAGCTGTAGCCGGAAACCTTGAAATATCATTCTGCCTTGAAAAAGGAACCATCCTTGAAATAAATAAAGGAGGTCAGCAGGTCTCATTTAAAGGTGGGCCTGTTCCAGTGGGGGTAAACTACAAAATTGAAAAAGTGCAGTGGAAGAATGAGGGGGATAGCAGCCTAGTTTTGGAAACGTCATATTCAGGCTATCCTCGATACACACGCTGGACACTAAATAGGTCAGGGCTGTTGCACCTTGAAGCGGCGGAGTTGCAGGCCAGGCTGTCGGAAGTAGATTATGTGGGGATTACATTTGATTATCCTGAAGATAAAGTAAAGGGCGTGAAGTGGATAGGAAAAGGTCCTTACAGGGTTTGGAAGAACCGGATGAAGGGGCCAGTATTCGGTCTATGGGAAAAAGACTACAACAACACCATTACCGGACATAGCTTTGAATCTCTGGTATACCCGGAATTTAAAGGTTACCACGCCAATATGTATGCCATGGAGCTGATGACAGAAGAAGGCGGGTTTAGGATTTATACAGAAACTCCAAACCTGTTTATGAGGCTTTTTACACCAGAGGACTCACCCCATGCTACTCCTGGTGTCAAAGTTCCTTTTCCGGATGGTGATATATCGTTTTTACTTGCCATTCCGGCAATTGGCACCAAATTTTACAACGCGTCGGATTTGGGACCTCAATCGCAAAAAAACCATACAGCCTTCAGGCCGGGGGGAGATTCGGGATATCCCATTAGTCTCTGGTTTGATTTTAGATAGCGTGCAGCGAAATAAGGGACTAAGAAATAGATTGGATATTGCTAATTAACATGGATCGATGAAAAAAATCAAGTGATATGAAAAGTAAAATAGTAATAAAAAGAGTAGGCTTAATGGGAAAATTTTTATTTACATGCCCGTTAATTATTATGTTTATTGGTGGCTCAATTCAGGTAAAATCTCAGGAAATTATTTCCAAATCCTTTGAATTGCGCTTTTTTTCAAATGATCCCAAAGCCAATGGAGAAACAGATTTTAAAGGGGAAACTACGGTTTTAAACACGGATGAAAGAATCAGCTTTTTAAAGAGGTATGCCGACTTTGCCACGGCATTCTTTGAGGATCCGAAGTTGGATAAACTGGTTGTTGAACCTTCGGAGGTCACAGAAACCTTGGCAGGAATCAAGCCACAACCCCTACCTTCCGTCCGGCAAAAAATCGCATTAACAGATTGGAAGTATTATGGATACCGAACTGGGCAAAGGGAAGCGCAACTAAAAAATTTAGATCGCTGGAATAAAATTAAAGGACTCGAAGTGAATCAGCAGTCGCTTTTGTTTACCGGTAAAAATCCCACACTTATACATCCCATTGATAATCAAGACTGGCGGTTCAGGATGGAATGGAAGGCATTCATACCTAAATCCGCTTTGCCGGTACGCTTTAGCTTTGATAATGCCTGCGAAACAGGCATCGATGTTCAGGGAGTACTTTTCTATGTGACTTCAGGAGAAAGAGTCAATGCTGAAACTATAGCATTGAATGATTGGTCCACATTTTTGATAGAAGTGGATCTGGAAACGGGTAAATACAATTTTTATGTAAACGACAAGCTGATTGCTGATTTCGTTCCATTATCCGGAACTTCAAATTTGATTTCGGAGTGGCAGGTAAAGGCAGGAAAAGGGTTCAGGCTGGATGATATATGGGGAGTAAGCTACCGCAAAACATACGATCCGGAAGGCGACCATCATACCAGGGACGAACCTTTTTCCATAGATACCTTTATCGATGAAAGTTTTGAGGAAAAACGTGATGTGCTTGGTTGGCAACATTTTGATTTTGACGATTCTAGTTGGAAAACTGTCCCACGATGGCCCTACGCACACGGTGGTGAAAGACATAAAGAGGAAACCCTCTACCTTAGAACGATTGTAAAACCAGATAGCTTTAAGATGGCTACGCTGAAGATGGAAACCATAGATCCATCTGGAGAAATATGGATAAATGGTAAAATTGTTCAAGTCCTACACAATCAGCATCCTATGGAAATGGATATAAGTAAATTTCTTCACCCGGGAGCAGATAATCTGATTGCGATAAAAGTAAATCCCTACAAGGTGGAATTTACCAATCGACATACTCCATCAGATATTTATACAGGGTGGTATACAGGTAGAATGTGGGTAGAATTAACCGATGAACGAAGGATAAAAGATATTTATACATTTACTAAAAATATCAATGAAAATGAAAGCGAAGCCCATTTAGAGATAGAATGCACCATACAAAATGATCATTTACCTTTTTTTAAAGAACGTGAATGGAAGTCAGATAATTCATTTACAGGCAAAGTATTGATTGAACTTTTTAAATGGTACCCACAAGAAGAGTCTTCGCCAAGTGCCAGTGTAGAACTTCCTGTTTCATTATACCTGAAGCAGACAAAGAAAGTAAGTACTACCCTAGCTGTTGAAAGACCGGATTTATGGTCTCCAGAGCATCCAAATCTTTATAAAGTAGTGATCACCATAAAAGACGATGAAGGAAATGCTATTGATGATGATGTAATTACAACCGGAATCAGAACCATAAGTCAGCAGGGTGGTACCTTTAGAATAAATGGTAAACCGGCCATGATGAACGGTGCGCTTTCGGCAGCCTTCAGAGCGCCATTGGAAAAAATATCGCAATGGTTTCGTTGCGGGCCTGAGGAGAATTTGGTAGAAGAATTTCTTATGCTGAAAAAAATGAATGGAAACACCATGCGAATGACCCTCAATGATGCTCTTACCGGTAATATTAACGATCCAAGATATGCTGAAATAGCTGATCAGCTTGGCCTGTTGTTTCAGTGGGGCACGCCATCATGGGTACGAACTGACAGCCCATATTGGATAGATTTTGACGGCTTACCAAAGTATGTTCAACAGTTGCGAAATCATCCCAGCATCGGAATATGGCAGCCTGCCAACCACCCCATGATCAATGGTTTTGAGGATGCTGTACCCTGGATCGAACAGATTTATGAAGCCATAACTTCAAAAGACCGCAGTCGATTGATAAGTCCTACTGCCAGTTCAAGTCGTATAAATCCACCGAATGACATAGGCACATTGGACCATAGGGGCAATCCAACAGAGCCTGAACCTATTTGGACGGCCCCCTTGATAACACGTGGTAATATGGATTTTACCACCGGATATGGTTTGGACTGGAGTACCCTTCGCGCTTATCCTTACCCAAAGAAATGGTCTGGAGTACAAAACTGGATGGAAACCGGATATAGAACTGATTACCTTGCCAGTACTGAGCGTGCCTATTTTGACTACGAAAGCGAAGAAAGCATTGGGCAGCCCAATTGGTCGCTCCACAAAGGGAAGCCTCAATATAAAATTCAGTCCTACGAATTTTATTACGATGAGAATTCAATCGGACGAATTCTTAATACCGATGAGTGGCGCGAGAGCCAGGCCTGGCAGGCTATGAGTGGATATGAAGCCTATCGAAAAAAGAGATGGCTCGATTATGATGGACAAACCTGGTGCAACTTAAGGGGTGGACACAATTCTGCTACCTACCAAAAACCGCTGATCGATTACTATGGTCATGCCAAATTATCTTTCTATAGCATTGGGATGGTCTTTCAACCCGTATTGGCAGGAAGTAAAAACGTCGATATGGTGTATGGCCCTGAGGATGAAATACCTGTG
>JAFIEV010000077.1 GCA_020832305.1 Cyclobacteriaceae bacterium
AAAAATACGAGATAATTGGACATGTCATCATATGACTTCATATTAAAGTCGCTAAAACATTGCTTTGTGGCCTCTAAACGCCAATTTATGAAATTAGAATTTCCAAAGTGTGTGAACTTCGACTTTTTGAGGAAGCCCTAATTAACTACGAGATGCTTTATGATATGTAGTGAATTTAATTTGGCTTCATTTCTCTACCTGTGGTCTATTTTAGCATAACATATATCACATTAGGTTATTCATATAATCAAAAGTTTTTATTTTCGGAAATCTCACTAAAACTACACTAAATAAGTTATAAAATATTGAATTTTAATACTTTATACTAAATATTGAATTTTCAAATTTAACAATTTGGAAAACATACTAATGTTATGTCAAATATAATACGTCGGGGAAGTCATCTGACGAGTTTTTAAAAAAATTAACCAATGAAGATGATTGCAATGATCCCGGATCAACTCGTCTGATGACTCTCTCACACTTTTACAGTTGACATGACACTAATTATTGATCCTTGAGCTATCGATTCAATAGACCAAAAAACATTATTACAACAGAACATTATAGTATTAATAACCCAGAATCTGTTAATCAATGAAATTATTAACCTCTATGAACAGACAAGAACAATATGAGAAGAACAAGCCATATATAGAATCTGAGGGTTTGGACAAATTGATCAATTTCCAGGAAAATATAAATTATAAAAAAGGAGTATTTGACTCGGTAAGTGGTAAGATGAATATACCTTTCCCACCGGAGACTGATGATTTAGTACGGCTTCATAAACTTGTTAGGAGCAGGCATAGTTTCACTATCCTGGAATTTGGAGTCGGGTACTCTACGACTATTTTGGCAGATGCTTTGAAAAAGAACCAGACAGACTGGGATAATTTAAACGAAAAGCCTGAGATCAGAAATCGGTTTATGTTTCAATTATTTTCGGTAGATGCTTCGAAAGTTTGGATTGAACAAACAAAGAAAAAATTTCCAGGTCACCTATTTGATCGAGTGCACTTTCATCACAGTAAAGTAGAAATAGGCACATACAACGGTCAGCTTTGTCATTATTACAAGGAACTTCCAAATATTATCCCTGATTTTATTTATCTGGATGGTCCTTCTGCTAAGGATGTACAGGGCAGTATTCATGGTTTGAGCTTTCAGTGCGAGGAAAGAACGGTGATGGCGGCGGATTTACTATTAATGGAATCGACATTTCTGCCGGGTACATTTATCATTGTAGATGGCAGAACAAATAATGCTCGATTTTTAGAAAGGAATTTTACAAGAAATTATAAAACGAACCATGATAAAGAAGCAGATGTATCTACCTTCGAATTAAAAGAAGAAAGGCTTGGTAAATATAATCTGCTTGGCACAGATTTTTTCTAAAGCAAACAAACGATAACTTTTTAAGGCAAACAACGGACCTTACCGAATTGTATATCGGTATTGGATGGACAAGCCCGACCATATTAAAGGTAACAATAACTCGCTGTTTGCAATTTGAATCATTCAGAAGTTGATTTCTTCCTGTAAAGTTGTAGGCGCAAATATCTAAGATGGCTAAGAAAGGTCTGATTATTCAATTTCTATCGGATAGAGACTCAAAAAGATGTTGGAGAATAGGTTTTCTTTTTCTATAAAAAAATATGGCAGCAGGGGACATTGACTTTACACATTTTTTGCAGTGTATTAGTAGATTGCATTGATGGATTTTGGTTCAATTAGTGCAGGTAAAGTTTTGCACCCGACAACTTCCTTGTAGCGAGTAATCTATCCAGAAATATTTAAGCAGTTTTATTTCGACTTTTTTTAATATGTTCTTAATTATTTATACAATTTTAATAGGACATTCCACTTTTTGACGTTTTGTAGGTCACAAAAAGTCTGTTAATTACAATGATACCTTGTATTTACCAAGACCGGAATTTTATCTATGTCCAGTATTTTTGCAATTGAAAGCCTGTGATAGCCATAATTATTGTGAAAATATTCACCATCCCGGCCAATATTTACTCTTATTTCATCTAAAACTTTAACATCATAAACGGACGAACTAACCCTCAGAACACCTTTTTTTTCAATGCTTCTGACCAGGTTCTTGATTCTTTTTGGCTGCTTTTTCAAATAATCATTTACATTATCAAAAGCTCTGGATTGATTTCCCATTTCCAGCCACTTAATTGTTCGTTGAGCAAAAATCGTATCTTCCCATTTAATATCCTGAACTAAGAACTGATAAAGTGAAACATATTCATTTAAATCATTAAACTTTAATGATTTCAAATCCCAATCTTTTGGCAAAACCAGACCAATTCGTTTTTTATTGAACCACCCCCTGTTTTGTCCAATACCGGAATGGGGACTATAAAGACCCTGATCTTTATATCTTTCATGATCAACATACTTTGTTACAGGAGTTACATATTGAACTTTATGAGGAGATATATACTGAATGTCAAATGGCTTATAAACATTATCTTCTTTCTTCCTATTTTTTCTTTTTCTAACCAATTTAATATGACGATACTTTTTCCCTAAGTGCTTTTCTGCACTATTATCTATAGCTTTTTTCACTCTGTTTAACATTTCTTCTTAAAAGCCGGATTTATTTTCTTGATATCAGTTAAAATATTCTCAAATACAGTTTTTGGAAGTTCGATTGTTTTTATTTCTGTTATATGAAAATGAAACATTATCATTAGTATGTGTTATGTAAAATATAGCTAAATGCAAATTCTGGAATAAATATTAGAAATGATCAAACCATGATGCCTTTGATTTTACACTAGTTCGATAAAAACCAATAGCACTCTTATATTATTTAAAACGCAAGCAACTATGCAACTTAATATAACGTGAAATTTACAAAAAATTAATATTTAGTTAACAAACAAAACTATCATTCATGAATATTTGGCTTGCAAGACTTGGACATAAAGAATTTAACTCCAAAGAGTTAGATGAATTAATAACAATTTCAAATCAGTGTGGATTTCACTCAGAAAATTATTACCAGTATAAAAGTGAACTAATACATTACGTTTCTTTTTTTACGGAAGTAAAAATAACGGGAAAAACGTATAACTATGATAGCGATTACCTCAGAGCATACAGTGGCTTATTGGTTAATAATACTGGCAACAGTACAGATTTCAGGCACGCAAAGTCATTATTCATTCAAAGCAGCCTGAATAGTCTTGCCACAATGCTTGCTGGTCAGTTCGCATTAATTGAAGCCAACCAAAATCAATTCAGATGCGCAATTGATGCTATTGGAAACCACAAGGTCTTTTATCACACTACCACAACTGGCACCTGCTATATTACCAATTATCTGCCTTTCTTACGGCCATTTAAAAAGAGAGAGATTAATTACCAGTTTTTAATTGACTTTATTGCTAACGGTGGTACATATGGAATCGAGTCTGAAGAGACTAATGTCTATATAATACCAGCAAGCAGCGAGTTCACCTGGAATCGAGAATCAGGGCTCAAAATTCGTCAATATTATTCACTGGAGGAGATGCTCAATTCAACTGAGAGTTCATTAAACAGCTATGGGCAGGTAGCAGAAAAATTTCAACATGCTGCCAACTATCTTGCAAACCACCACAATCTCGTTGTACCCCTTTCGGGTGGATATGATTCCCGAATGATTTTAAAAATGTTTCGTGATAAGGATTTAAAAAATATCACAACATTCACGTATTCCGATCACCCATATGACATGTACCTTGCAAAAAAAGTTGCACACAGCAAGCAGCTTAAACACATTGAAATGAAATCTGTTGGTGAATTACTTTCGGCAGAAGAACTTCATGAACGAGTGGCAGATAATTATCCATTTATAAGTTACAGTGGTGTTTTTGCTCATCAATTAAATAAGGATAAATACGACCTTGAAGATTGGGATAAGGTTCATATAAGAGGCAATACTGCAGTACATGCTGCAATTAGAAAATTGAATCATCTCAATGTCAATGATGGAGAAAAAGCAATCAGAATGCTGGCTGAAAACCGGGTTAACTCTAAACTGCTTAATGATTTCGGAAGGGAAAATTCAATCAAAAATTTTGAAAAAAATTATAAAGAAAAATATCTGAATTTATATAGTAAGCATGAAAATGTTCATATAACGAAATTGCACTATATATATGAAAAATTTGGTAACCACCAGGGATATCGATATAGCTTTTCAAGAACCGGAAAACCCGAAGATATTTATTTTCCCTTTGCGGACAGAAGCTTTTTAAAACTGATTCTCTCCAGTGAAATTGATCAATATATAAAGCAGGATAAAAATAGTATTCATCATAAACTATTTTCAGAGCTTGATGGGTGTGAAATTAAAAAATTTCCTTTTTCATCCGGGCCTCATTGGGATGCATCAAAATTAGAAAGAAAAATTTTCAGACTGAGAAACAAATTAAAGAAAAGAATTTTGGCAAAAATTGGTATTGATGATAAGAAACTTTCCCGGCAAAAACAGGCTGAATTTATGGCGGCAAACTTACCTTATTTTAAAGAGGTTGTACATTCCAACCCAAATTCAGGCCTTTGGGATTATATCGATCGTACAAATTTCACTAACTGGACTTCAAGTGAAGAGCTTGCAATGAAAAATATGAAACCTATTCTCAGAGTTATACCTTACCTCAAACTTGGAATATGATTGCTTGATGCTGTCACGTTAGTATCATATATCGAACAGTTTGAGTTTTTTTACACACTTGGAACTGTGTTGATTTTTGGTAAAAATGAAGTTGTATAGTTGTCAGGTCAGTTACCTGCTCAAAACAGAAGCTTATGATCTACAAAAGACGTCTCCTTTTTTAGCCTGCCTTTATTTTCTAATTCCAAAAGTGTATCAATAATTCTTTCAGCTGTCTTACCATCCCACATTTCAGGTACACTTCCCATCTTCCAGTTACCCTTCATCAAATGATCCATGGCAGGTTTAACAGCTTCGGGATCGGTGCCGATTAGTTCATTGGTACCGGCTGTGACCGTTTCCGGGCGTTCGGTATTATCGCGCAGAGTTAGACAGGGAACTCCCAGTACCGTGGTCTCTTCGGTGATCCCCCCGGAATCGGTAATAACGGCCCTGGCATGTTTCACAAGATAGATAAACTCCAGATATCCCAGCGGTTCTACCAAATGTAGTGAGTTGTGATTTACATCAAGTTCGTCCAGTATGTTCCGGGTTCGGGGATGAACCGGAAAAACAATACTTTCACCACCGGAAGACTGCACCACGTTATCGATCAGTTTTTTCAGTTTGATTTGTTCATCCACATTAGCTGGCCTGTGAAGTGTCATTACAAAGTAGCGGCCTTTTTCCAGGCCGAAAGAGTTCCATAAATCAGGTTTCGAAAATTTATCGGTGTTGGCAAGCAGAGTATCAATCATAGTATTTCCCACAAGAAAAATATTTTCTCCGGCCACGCCTTCCTTCAGTAGGTTCTGATTGGCAATTTTCGTGGTTGTAAAAAAGAAGTCGGTGATTCGATCTGTAACCAACCGGTTGATCTCTTCTGGCATAGTCCAGTCGCCGGAGCGGATACCGGCCTCAACATGTGCAACTTTTACACCCATTTTCTTTGCAGTTACAGAACAGGCCAGAGTTGAGGTTACATCTCCTACAACAATACAGAGATCCGGGGCTGATTTTGCAAGTACTTTTTCATACTCTGTCATAATTTTGGATGTCTGTTCAGCCTGACTTCCCCCGCCTGCCCCCAGGTTTACATCCGGTGCAGGAATACCAAGTTCATCAAAAAAGGTTTGGCTCATGTTTTTGTCATAATGCTGCCCAGTATGGATAAGCCGGAATGTAATATTGGCACCGCTGTTTTGTCTATTTTTGATCTCTCTGATGATCGGTGCAATTTTCATAAAATTGGGACGTGCGCCTGCGATGATGTCTATATTCATGTTTTGTTAAGGTTCTTAATAAATTTAATTAATTGAATTAATCGGTAGCTTCGGTAGAGTGCTTTTTTATTAAAATAATAAAACTAAAAATACTATATTTTTCACACATTAAAAGCAGCTCAACTCTTGAACTTACAGTACTATTTTTTCAAATTTTAGTTTTTTATGAATGTACTTTTCATTGTAGATCATGCTCCGGACTACAGGGAAAATTTTTTCCGGTTGCTCAGCAAGCAATGTGATCTTACTGTTCTGTCACATCCTTGTGAGCCTGATGGTCTATCTGCGCCAGATAGTAGATCAGGATATACCTATTTAGAATTACCCATTCAGAAAAAAGGTCCATTTTTTCTCATAGTAAATAAAATGGAAGTAAAATTTTCTGACTATGATGTAATTTGTGTTGATTTCAATCCAAGACATCTCTGGAGACTTTACCTTTTTTTAAAAAACAAATCTTATTGGCAAAAATGGGTCTGGTGGGGTCACATTTACGGTAAATCTAATAATTTCCTGCTGGATAAAATTCGTTTTTATCTCTTACAGCGTTCAGCATCTGTATTGGTTTATTCGAAATCCATTGCAGAAACTCTTAAAAAAGGATTATCAGAAACTCCTGTCATCAGTATAAACAATACACAGGCTAAAAAATCTGATTTTATGAATCTACCCTGGCCTTCAAGTGATATATTACAATTTATATTTGTGGGCAGGCCCCAGCAGCGTAAACGACTTGACAGAATCGTTAAAATGGCTGAGCAATTTCCCTTTACACACTGGAGACTTATCGGGCCTGATATGGAAGAGTTTATGCTTTCTCACCATGAGAGTTTACCTGAAAATATTGACTGTTTCGGAAAAACCACCGGAAAAGAGCTGATAAAACATTTCCAATGGAGTCATGCTGTTGTAAATCCCGGTCACCTCGGCCTGCTAATTTCGAACGCAGCTCTTCACAACCGGCCTATTTTGATCCAAAAAAATGAACAACACGCGCCCGAAATTATCCTGGCTGAGGAAGCTGATCAGGTTTTTATTGATTTCGATTCAAAGGAAGAAACAAGGGCATTTTTTGAAATGCTGCAAAATGATATAACCATTTTAAAAGAGGCAGCTGAACGACTCCAAAAAACAGCCAAAAAAAATTATACCATTGAACATATGGTTGAAAAGCACATCGAAGGTTTCAGAATTGCATTTGATGGATAATAGATACCCAGCTAATATCAGTATGGCATCAAAAAATCATGTAAGTCTTGTGTCATAGTAGTGTCGTGTCAGCGTCGGTAACTTTGGGTAAAGGTTTACGCACAAAATCCAACGCTGTCAGATCCAGTAGGTTTTGACCGATATTTTATGTTTGACTTAACAATAGTGTCATGTCAAACCTGAAGTTTCGTAAGAAACCCGATGTTTTATCATTGACACTCGATATTATATACTAAGACAAGACATAAGTATCATGACAGTACAGGTAATTTCCTCTTTCACTTTTGAACGGCATTATCATGATTAAAAATGCATTAGAAAAAAACGGCTTTATCCCTTTTGGTGAAGGAGTTGTGCATTATCATGATAATTACTCTTTACTATTTTCCAGGGGAAAAACTCTTTTTAAAAAAACGGATCAAGATGTCACAAAGGTCGTATCTCTGCACAATAATTGGCTGGATCGATTATTATCCGGATCTAAACTATACCGGCGTTTGACACGCTCACAAATTCATCATGTAATTCCTGCAAAAAATCAAACATTCATTGTTTTTGCCTCAGGGAATGTTTACCGTATCAATACCCTTTCAGGATCAACAGTCCACCTTCATTCAATTCAAGGCTCCCGGCCTCTTTGTGTTTCTCTTTTTCAAAATGATATCTACTATGGTCAGTATATATCGAATCCTGACAGGGGCCCTATTCGCTTGATTTGTTCCCGGCCTCCATATATAGATTGGAAAGCAGTAAATACATTTTACGGCATCAGGCATATCCATGGTGTATTTGAAGATCCATTTACCCAAACACTTTGGATAACCACTGGTGATAAAGACCGGGAATCCTGGATTCACCAGTTATCAAATACTACCTATGAGCCTCAAGTATCAATTGGAGGCAGTCAGAAGTATCGTGCAGTAAGCCTTTTCTTTACTAAGGATTATATCTATTATGGATCTGACGCCCCGGATATGGAAAATTATATTTACAGATTCAGGAGAGGGGATTCCAAAGCAGAAAAATTGGTAAAAGTAGGAGGTCCTGTATTTTATGGCTGCCAGGTTGGTAATTATCTATATTTTGGAACCGTTTGTGAACCAAGTGAAGTGAACAGAACAGACGCCTCCGAATTGTGGTGTTCGCAAAATGGAACGAAATGGAAAAAAGTTCTGGAAATCAAAAAAGATATTTGGCCGATGAAACTTTTTCAGTATGGCCAGTTTTTATTTCCCGGTGGCCCGGGTGATGGTAAACGTCTTTGGCTCTCCTCACTTGCAACTAAAAAGGATCAAATGATTTATTTCAAGGATATATCTGAATAATTACTGCTGATCCGAATATTTTTATGTCAAAGATAAAACGTCGGGAAAGACATCTGACGAGTATTTTAAAATATACTCCATTTTAGATGATTGGGATGATCCCGGGTCGACTCGTCTGATGACTCTCTCACACTTTTACAGTTGACACGACACTATTAAGTCCTGAAAAAGTGTAATCTTATACATTTATTTATTTGTTTGCCTTTTTTTAGCAATCCGGTAATATCTAAACCGGTTAAAATACTGTGATATTCAATACTTACTTCAAAATCTTTACTTTTAAAAAAATCTATCATTCTTGAGATGCTTTGTTCTTTTTCTTGTCTCTTTTGCCCGTTGTAAAGCATTGGGTTATCCATATCCAGCACCACATCCCCCCGTTCCGATAATACCTTTTCAGTTTTTCTGAGTAAAGGCTCCAATGGTTTAATCAACTCAAAAGCAAACATGCTGTAAACAAGATCAAACTTTTGATCTTCTGGCATTTCCAGGGCTGAGCAATTTATCATATCACAATTGTCAACACCATGCCAGACTGCTCTTTTTTTTGCTATATTTATTCGAATTTTTTCCAGGTCTATTCCTCTGCAATAACTCATGTAATTTTTTCCAGCTAAATAGAGTGACGTGCTTGCAGTTCCACACCCAATCTCAAGAAAAGAAGACGCCTTTTTTTTATGGGCTATTTTTTCGAGTGATATTATTAGATTACCATAGTACTTTTTAACATAATATTTCTTCCATGAAGAAAAAGCATGTCGATGAAAAAGATACTTTTTTAGGATTTCCTTTTTCTCAGTCTCACTGAATATGTCTTTTTTAAACATATCTGGCATATCAAGCAAAACATTATACAATTCTATTTTACTCATATAAATAGAAGATTAAAGGAAAAAAGTTATTATTGATTTTTTCTGTATTAATTTTTTAGACGAGTTTTTCAGAATCCGTTTCAAGGCTAATAAACATTTCATTAAGCCCATCAAATGTATTTACAGGTAAGTCAGTTTTCAATGCATTTTTTAGCTTTTGGTTAGATATGACAAAGCTTTGAGTCAGCTTTTCAAGCTTTTCTGTATCAAAAGGTATGGGCAGATAATCCCCGAATTGTGCCAGGAGTTTTATCACACCGGGAGTAATACGTAATACTCGAATTTTTTGTTCAACTGCTTCATCAATAATTCGAATAACATCCAAAGTTGAAAGAACCTCATTGTCGGCAATATGATAGATGCCTGATGAGACCTTTGTATAACACAATTTTTGTAATATATAAGATAAATTTTCTACGGACAGAAACGAACGTTGATTCTCATAAGAACCAAGCGGATAAGGAATACCTTTTTTTAAAAAGCGGTATAGTAAAACAAGATTTCCCTTATTTCCAGGACCGTAAATAATTGAAGGTCTCAAAATATAGTATGTTTTGCCAGGAGGAAGCGTTTGTTCACGAATATAATTTTCAGCATTCAATTTGGAAATACCATAAGGCGTTGATGGATTGGGCTTGTCTGATTCGGTATATGGTTTCTCCGATCCTTTTTCGAATACAGAAACCGTACTGATAAATATAAATTTTTTAGCAGACGGAGACTTTATAAACGCATCAAATAGCTCAATTGTCAATTTTTCATTAGCGCGAAAATATTCCCTTTCATCATCATTAATTTTCAAATCATGTGCTTTCCCGGCAAGATGAATGATGGTATCGTATTCAAAATGTTTGATCACTTCAGCTTTTGTAAGTACCTGCTCTGCTTTTGCCTTGAACCCAGAATCTGTCAGTTTTAAGTTTCTGGTCATACCTGTCAGATGCATCTGCGGATCTGTGTTCAAATATGATGTAAGGTACCTCCCGACAAAACCGGTAAATCCGGTAATTAAAACTTTCATAAATAGTTCAAAATGGATTTTGCCATTTTCCTGTTAATCTGCTCCCTGTCAAATTTTTGAATAAAATTGGTTCTTTCCGGTTTTTTAAATTTATTCAGATTTTCCAGCCTGGATGAGAACTTCTGAACAAGCTCTTCAGAATCACCAGGGTGAAAAAGAATTGTATCCGGCAAGTTTTCTATTATAAAATCACGTGCATAGCCATTTACGCCCGCTATCAAAGGTTTACCAACGGCACCCAATTCGAAGATTTTAGAGGGCAGTACTTTTTTAAATGCTTCATAATCATTTAGGTGAATAAAGAGATAATCTGAATTTTTATACTCTTCAACGAGTTGTTGCCTGGGAACAGGTTTTTTCAGTTTTACATTTTTGATGTTTCTGTTTTTTAGTTCTTTTTCAAATATCTCCCTTCTTCCACCGTCCCCAATAATAGTAAATTCCACCCGGTCCTCCAGAGCTGATGCTACATCAGGAATGATTTTGTGAAGGCCCTGACCCTCACCTATATTTCCCGCATACAGAATCTTCACGCTATCTGTTGAATTCTTTTCTTGTTCAGTTGTTTGATTGATTTCTTTAAACAGAGAATCAATTCCGTGTGTGTAAAATGTTTTTTGGGAGGATGTATATTTTTTAAAATAGTCCTCAAAACCAGGACTAATCAGATTGATGTGAGTTGCTATTGTAAATGTAGATTTTTCAACTACCTTTAAAAAGGGTTTCATCGGTATGACAATCGCTTTGTTTTTAACAACATCCTGTATTGTATCTACAAAAATATCCCGAATATCAAGATAAAGCGGAATCTTTTTCTTTTTTGCTATAGAAGAGCCCAGGTAAGCGGTAAATAATCGGCTCGATGATGCATAAACAAGATCATAACTTCTGGAATTTACCCTCCTTTTAACTCTTGAATAAAATTTAACAAAACTAAAGACCTGATCGGTGATACCACTTTTATGGTGTGGAATATCAATTCTTTCAATCCTTACATTCCCATTTCGTTCTTCGGATGGAGCATCCTTTGAAAAGCTTGAGTATCTGTTAGGTTTTGTAGTAATCACATCAATTTGTATATCAGAAGAGTCCGATTGCCTGGAAAGTTCTTTTACAAGCGGTGTGTTTCTGAATGAACCAGCACAGAGGTCCGGTTCGTAATAGAATGTTAAAAAAAGAATTTTTTTCATCTACAATGAATTTTCACAGTTGGCAAAATTTATACATTATTTATCAGATAGTGCAGGATAATCAATTGAAGTTTTGGCAGGTATCTTGCAAATACCTGTGCGAGCCAGCCAAACCGGATGCTCACCTGGGCAGAATCGGTCTCCTCTCAAAGATACGACCATGATGTTAGGTTGAAACAATACAAAATGATTTATTTGTTTAGCCCCGAGAGATATTCAACCAGAATAATTCAGATTAAGGAATATGATATGCAAATCTTTACGTCTTATTTTTCATTCTTATACCCTCAAGTGCTAAAATCACAATGATTCCAAGAGCAATAAATCCCCTTGCATCATAGAAATTACTTGATTTGGCAAATTCCAAAAGAAGAAATGCGTAACACATGAGTAATGGCAACCAGACATACGATTTTATGGTCAATATCTTCTTTTTAAATAGAAGTACAGCATACAGGAAAGGGAACATCGTAATCGCAAATAAAATTGAAAAGGCGATAAAACCTCCATCAACCAATATTTGCAGGTACAAATTATGCGGATAATAATTTGCCTGGTTGTGAGAAACCATCCCGCTGCTACCGAGTCCAAAACCTATAAGTGGTGCTTCATAAAAACCTTCAATAGATTTACTCCACAAACTTTGTCGACCGCCAATATTACCTCTCATAAGGGTTCTCAACCTTGAAGCTGTCCGCTCTACCTGAGTTGCTGCAAGAATTGTAAGCCCAATAAAAATAAAACTGATAATCCTTGAGCTTTTATTTCTAAGCCATTCACTCATCGAATAACTCTTGGTTTTATTTAAATGGAAATAAAATAAAGTTAAACCAATGGCAAGTAATACTCCTGTTAAAAAAGCTCCTCTTGCAAGAGAAAGGGCCAAACCCAAAAAAAGAAAAAGCGTAATAGCAAGGTAGAACTTCTTATTAACTCTTGGGTGGAAAAGCAATTTTGCATAACAAGCCATCGCTCCAACACCTATCAACTGTGCACGTGTCAGGTAATTTCCAATACCCCATCCCCTTAAATTCCCAGCTTGTATATAGTAATTAAATAGTATAAATGTAGCTATAACTGAAAATACTATAATCCAGTTTATAAAGTAGTCGGCTGATTTTAAATTAAAACTTAATATAACCGCTGTACATACAAAAATTATAAAAACAATTTTTACAATATCTCCTGTAAGATTTATCCCAAACGGGTGCCACAGCCCGGATAAGAACAAGTACGTAAACATTAAAAAAATAAAATAGAAATAAACTACTGCTTTGAGATTAATGCGGTGCGTACCCCATTTATAAATCCGGATGAAGGAGGTCAAAAAAAGTAAAAAAGCAGGTAATATCAACGCAGGAGTTGGTAATGCTATAATATCGTTGCGTATTACCGGCATCGCCAAAAGTATGGCAAAAGCAATACCATTAAGATGATCTATATGCTTCTCTTTCAATCTGAACACTACTTTAATACCGAATTAACTTGAATTGTTGATGTTATTTATTTTTAAAATTACAGATCGCTATATACAGATTGCAATTCCATTTCAATCCTATTCATTTGACTTGCCAGGTTAAAGTCCTGAATAACGGTCTGATACCCGTTTTTTCCATGATTTATGCGCAGCGTCTCATCAAGAGCATAATTTAAAATTTTTTGAGATAAATTTTCAGGATCATTTACTTGCACTAATGTGCCATTATTATTGTTAATAATCTCTCTCGGCCCCGTTTCACAATCACTGGCGATCACAGGTTTTGACAATGCCATAGCTTCTAACAAAGCATTTGGAAATCCTTCACTCCTGGACGGTAGTACAAAAATATCACTAAACTTAATATATGGAAAAGGATTTTTCTTTTGACCAATAAAAAAGACATTCCTTTCGATTCCAAGTTCTTTTGTTAAACGAACATATTCCGATTTATTCTCTCCATCACCAACAACTATCAAATTTAGATGTATACCTGATTTTAACGAGTTTTTTAAAGCTTTCAACAATACATCAAGTCCTTTACGTGGTACCAAACGACCAACAAATGCAATTGTTTTTAAATTATTGTCTAACCTGTCAGGCAGCTCAACTTGCTCAGCAGCCTGTCTTATAATTTCTTCTGTATCCACCCCATTATGGATCACTTTTATCTTATGTTCCGAAACATGAAGCCATTTTATGCAATTTTTTTTAGAAGCTTCGGAGACAGAAATAATAACCTCAGCTTGTTTCATCATCCAGGACTGTAGTCTTCTTTTTATCATATTACTGCCAGACAGGTCAATGGATCCCGATAAAAAAAGTACAGCAGGCTTGCCTGTTGTAAAAGATAGCAATGCTGATAACAGGTTCGTAGTCCATGCCCTGCTGACTATGAGTTCAGAATCAAGTTTTTTAAGCTTTCTTGAAATTGAGTATAAATTACTTGCCAGCCTGACTATCGTATTTTTTGAATTTAAATAGATGACTGGTCCTTTAAAAAAATCTTCAAAAGAATCCGTTCGCTCAATACTTATCGTAGCTACTTCATGCCCTTTACTAAATAGATGATTAGTAATGTAACTTGCCTGCCTTTCGGTACCACCCGCTTTCAGATATGGTAATACCATTACGATATTCATTGGAGAAATAATTAATAGTTCTTTAAAAATGTCAGGTACTGCAGGTTGAAAGATTTGAGACCTAATGATTCAATTTTCTGAAGATACAAGTTCTTCAAATACTTTTGACCATTTTGTAAGAATTTTATCTTCCGAATAGAGTTCACGAACCGCAATAGCATTTTCAGAAATCCTCACCCTCTCGAGAGGATTTTCAATCAAAAGACGTATTTCTGTTTCCAGTAATTCTGTATCTCCCGGAGGAACCAAAATCCCATTTTTCTTTTGCCTGATAAGGTCAGAAGGCCCCGTATCACAATCGAAAGAAACAGATGCGCAACCCGATGCCATTGCCTCAAGCAATACGTTCGGAAACCCTTCAAACCGCGAGCTCAATACAAATATATCAGCTGCATCGAACCAATCCCCGATATTCCCAGCTCTACCTGGAAGTAAAATACGATCCGTTAAACCATAATCTGCAATTATCTTTTCAAATTCAGCCCGAATGCCATTGCTTTCCGACTCATTTTTCTCTTCTCCCAGAATCACCAGTTTCCAGCCAGAATAATCGGGCAAGAGTTTTACAGCAGTTTTCAGCAGTAAATCAAATCCCTTTTGGTGCTTAAATGTACCAGCAGCGAGTATCAGTTTTTCAGTGTGTTGCAAGTAATCATCAGGCTTCAGAATTGGTTCAAGTCTCGCTATTGGCCAGGAAATGGAGTTGGGTATTACCTTCACGTTTTTTGCACCTGCATTATTTTCCACCCATTCTGCAATTTTCTTTGTCTGAACAACATGCATGTCAGCAAATCTGTAAAAAACCGACCTCAGAAACTCCCACATCGAGTGATTTTTCCTTTTCTCAGGATAGTTTCGCTCAGACACAGCAACCTTTACCGGCAACCCTACAGATGCAATCAGGGAGATAACAGCATGTCGGGTGATCATTCCCAACAAAATGTCGGGCTTTTGTTCATTGAGAATGTTTCGAAACTGAAAAACACGCCTGAGATTATCTAAAATCTTGCCTAATCCGGCAGTATCACCCGCTGCATTCATCGCAATTCTGTGAACCTTTTCGTCCAATCTATAAAAATCTCGTTCGGCAGAGTCAAGTGTAACAACCATTACTTTATAACTTTCATCAGCAAGGTATCTGCTAAGAGAGGAAACTACCCGTTCGGTTCCGCCACTGGTTAATGAGCCTAAGAAAATGAGAACCTTTTTTTTATCTTTCAACTTGGAATTTGTAATTCAATTCACCCCTGTAACAATCGATATACTTGGGTGATCCATTAGCTGTTCAAAATTACCGGGATCTATACCCACGGCAGTTTTATTATTCATTTCCAACAAAAAATTTAGATCTGCAAAATCCCTGAAAGCTATAACCCGATTGGAACCAGGCTCATTTGTAGATTTGTGAAGAATTCCCAGCCACATTCCCATGTGGTAAAAATTTTTTGACTTTCTGTTCTTTGCAAAAACACTTCGGATGGTATCAGCCGGTATATATTCCATCTCTAATGAATTCTGTGAAGGCTTATTATATACCTTTAGTGCGCGATAATGCCAATCATCCTTTTTTTGATCAATATAGTTTTCCTGAATATTTTTCAATATTTGAAAATCTTTACTTGCATTTCCAAATTTAAAGTATTCTTTCGTTAATCTTTCTTCATTTATTTCAAAATAAGCTTTATTTGTTTTGAAATTTTTTTTCATGATATACTTTTAAGTATAATTTGCCATTACAAATAATTGTATTTTCATAATAAATATTGAAATACTTTGCAGATAAACCTTATGATATCATATATAATAATATTAAGAGAGCGCTTTAAAGAACCGGTCATTTACCCAATATCATCGTTGTCGACATGTTGATCTCCTCATTCCAGGAACCGGGTAATGTATTTACAAGTAATACTGGTTTTATATTAAACAAAATCGCTGATTCTGCAAAATCCACTTTTATTTACACTATTTAGTACTCAAATTGAGTTTTAAAAATCACCTATATTCATATTAATTAATACTTTATTTACTCAAATTTAATAAAGTTATAATTTCATTTGAAAATATTTTTGATACATATATATGCTTTTCAATGTGACCAATTTCATTCAAAATTCTTTCCCATTTGTCTAAATTTAATCGAACTCGATCTGATCTTTTTCCATTTACCATAGTTGAAATTGATTTCCGGAATATCCCGGTTGAAACAATTAAATATCCTTTTGTTACTCTTTTTATTTCTAAGAGTGCCTGCTTCTTTATTGAATCTGGTACTCTGTGCATTAATCTCAAACAGATAAAGCAATCAAATATATTCTCTTTGAAATCTAAATCTGTGATATCTGTTTGAATATACATGACTACATTTTTACATCTATCCCATTGGTGTTTCATTATGCCTTCTTTCAACATATCTGCTGATATGTCACCTGCAATTACCTCATAGCCATGTTTCGTATGAACATCCGATAATTTTCCAGTTCCGGCAGGAATATCAGAAACCAATTCAAGATTTTCTTTAATTGAATTAAGACATAGATCTACACATTTCTTTTCTCTGTAGGCAATATACATGCTGTATAGATTGCTCAGTCGGTAAAACTCTGAATAGTTTTTTAGATATTTTTTCACTACTGTCCGAACAAAAATAATGGCTCATGGCATGATAATTGTTAGTTTAGTGATTGCTTAAAATCATAACTACAACATCACAACCATGAGCCCCACAAAGATCGCAAAAAAATCAGACAAACCCTTACTTGGCCAAATCCTTGACCTGATCCCCTATTCCGTATTCAGCAAGGCCATTTGTACCTATCAGTCGGATAAGCATTGCCACAAGTACAAGACCTACGATCAATTGGTATCCATGATGTTCGGACAGCTGAACAAGTGCCACAGCCTGCGGGAGATCGCCCAGGGCATTAGCATCAGCCCACAATTTCTTTCAGACATTGGCCTTGAGCAGAGCCCGGCCAAATCCACGATGAGCGATGGGAATGCAAAAAGGGACTGGCAGGTATTCGAAAGGCTTTATTTTGGTCTTTTAGAGCATTTTTCGGGATTGTTTTCTAAACAAGCTGAATATAAAGTGATCAATGAAATCAAAGGCAAGCATATCAAACTGGTCGATGCTTCTATTATGAGTGTCTGTCTGAATCTGTTCCCCTGGGCTAAATTCCGGACAGCTAAAGGGGGCATCAAGATGCACGTGAGCCTGGATGAGGCCAGCATGATCCCGGATATGATTCACCTTACCGAGGCGAAAGTAAGCGACCGCAGAGGAGTGGACAACTTCCGCTATCCAAAGGATACTATTGTGGTAGATGACCGGGGCTATTTTGATTTTGGCCTGTTTTTGACCCGTATAGAAGATCAAAACCACTTTGTCACCCGCATCAAGGGCAATACGGTCTATGAATCCACTGTTGAAAAAGACCTTCCTGATGGCAAGCACGAGCATGTACTCAAGGATGAACTCATCTATCTGAGCGGACAAGCGGCCAAAAAAGTGGGAATTGACCAGATCCAACTGCGAAGAGTGGCCATTTATAAAGAAGACGAAAACAAAGTCATCGAAGTCATCACCAATAACCTGGACTGGGAAGCGGCTACCATTGCTGAACTCTATAAGCGCAGATGGCAGATTGAGGTATTCTTTAAGCTTATCAAGCAGAATTTACAGATCAAAACCTTCCTGGGCACCAGCGAGAATGCGTGTAAAGCCCAGATATTCGTGGCAATGATCGTATATTTGCTCCTGGAGCTTATCAGGCGCAACATCAGTAAGACCTATCACTGCTTTGGCCATTTTGTAACACTTGTCAGGGTTTGTCTTACCCAGTACAACCGTCTGGAATACATCGTTAACGAGATTCAAATCACTGTGCAGAAAGCCAGACGGGCCTATAAGCCGCCGGATACAGGACAACAAAAGTTGGCTCTTGGGTAGTTTTTATTTTAAGATTTGGAGGTAAAACAGGCCTTCAGGCCAACCAAAGACCGTTTATTCGCCAACTTTTGAAAATGTTCGGACAGAAGTGATATTTTTTAGCATATTTGTTGGATTGATATCTATGTTTAGTGTCAGATTGATACTTATAATCCTCATTTTTTACAGATGCTGAGCTATTATCCAAATTATCATTTAACAACAATAAATTTTTCCACAATTTTATAGTGTGGTCACATTCAAGACACCTAATTGAAAGATTTTCCTTAATTAATTTATTTGATTTACAATTATTGCAAGCAATATATTCTAAATTCATTTTATAACAATTTAAACAGGTTGGGGGGCTATGAATTACCCTTGACTTTAAAACATTTCGGCTTAACGGCCATATTACTATAACATATTATGAATTTTAAGGTCTTTTACTCTTCACTTCAGTACCATTCCAAGAAATATTCCATCGAAATGGCCACTTCTGTAAATTCTCAAGCTATTATTTGTTTCTGAAAGTTTTTCTCGAAAAAATGAAACTGAGTTCAATCTACCTGTAATTTATTGATGGTTATCAGAAACCTGATTTGTTTTGAATTTTGGTATTTATCAATGCCTTTAGTAACAAAAAGCAATCATTGAATGAAATAAAAAAGGTCTTACACGATAGTACGGACGTACTGGTAGGGCTATCTGTCAGAAAAAACCTATAGGCATTATCACCATGCAGGCTCTGTTATTGTTAAACAGGTTTATCTGTTGTCCGCCTATGGAAATGGCTAAATTAATACAAAGCCGTAATCTCAATAAACGATTATTAATCAATTTACTGAAAATATTTAGCAGTATGAAATACTTGAGTTTAGCGTAATCAGTTGATTTAAAGGTCGAATTTCAAATCGATGATTCGTCATCGTCATTAAACTGAGGGAATTTGACTTGACAGTGATAGTTTACTCGGAATTTACAATTTAATAATCAGACCAGCGAAGGTTGGAGCTTGGCCTTCAGAGCCCTCATTAATTATAATTTCATTTCACATAAATTTTTATATATAAAAAAAGTTCGAATGAATAAATTAACAATTTTGCATACTAATAATGTCCTTGAACTATTTTATACACTTTATCCTTTCATTCTCAGCTTAAGAAAAGAAGATCTTAGTAAAGTAAACTATGTATTTTTTAATAATAAAAAAGCCAAACATATTTCAGGTGAAAATTTACTATTTACACGTATTTTTAAAGGAAGGTTTAATGATACCCAATTCGTAAATACCACTCTTGAGAATTTAAATAAGAACTTTAATACTGTAAATTTTTTAGATGATAACGCAGGAGCAGATAGTACTCATTTCGAATTTATAGATCAATTAGACGGCTATTATAAAGCTAAATTACTAACAAATAAAAATGACTATATGAGGAAAATGTATGGAAGGCAAATATTTTCTGATTATTATCACAAACATTTTGATGTAAATGATACCAAAATTAAGTACAGAGATCCTGTTAAGAACGAGGAACAGCTTTTAAAATTAAAAATTGCATTTAATTTGGGGTATGGCATGTATCCTAAACCTAAACAGTTCTCTTTAACAAGAAATGTTGGATTTCTATTTTCTATGTTAAACAATATTCAATTAATGAAGCCTGTCTTTGAATATTGGCATAAACACCTTATCACGTCACTTGAAACTGAAATAAATTATAAATCAAAAGAGTATAAAATTAGCGCGCGTTTCAGATCTGAAAATTATCCGGGTTCAATAAGCTATCAAAGAACATTATTTCAAAATATAATAAAAAATGATGATGCTTTTTTTACGGGGATAATATCAGAAAAAAAGTATTTCAATGAGTTATCTAAAACTTTTGGAACACTAAGTCCATTTGGTTTTGGAGAAGTGTGTGTCAGGGATTTTGAAGCGATAATATACGGTTCTCTTCTAATTAAGCCGGATATGTCACACATGAAAACCTTTCCTGATATATATATACCTTATGAAACATATCTCCCGATAAAGTGGGATGGATCTGATCTTTTAGATAAGGTTGATAATGTATTATCACAACCAAAAGAATATCATCAAATTATTGAAAATTCAAGAAAAGTTTATCGAGATTCCCTTATTAATATCGATAATTACTTTTATAAATATTTTGGTCATTTTTTACAGTAACTATTACTTCTAAAATGAAAATAGCTGAAGTCTTAAAAAGATATTCAGTGTTATTACAAATAAACTACATCAGAATCTCGTTCTTGTAAATAATGCACTATTTCATCTCAACAATCCTTTTAAACAGTTTTATTTCATTTTTATGATATTGTTCGGAAGATCCATTTAAACCATTTGTTTGGTTTATTTCTGACTTTTTATAGTAGGTGCCTAACAATTGATCAAACTCTGGGTAAAACCTAAATGCACCACCTGGTATTGGAGTTAACTCACCAACGATGATCCCTTTGCCCGAGTTATATAAATCAATTCTGCAATATGTCATTGGTAGTTTAGACATTAGAGTATCAGCATAGGCACGAAGTTCCATAAAGTTTGGTTTATTAAATGCTCTAAAAGTTGTTATCGGAAATCTATCATTATTATTGAAATTCGATTTTATTCCGAAATATTTAAATACATCAATCCCACGTGTATTTGATTTCACTTTCTTCAAAACTTTATTAAACCATTGAGCAGAATGGATTACATGAGAAGAGCCAAACCCTTTATATATAGAAGGAGGTATCATATTATATTTTCCTGTGTTTACTATATTCATATCATCATCTACTCAGATTGCATATTTCATAGTTCGATTTTTTATTAATGCCAGTGGTGATGACAGTCCTTTAAAACAATGGAACTTATAATCTGTTACACCATTTTGGTGATCGTAATCATGTTTATCATAGATCCGTTCCTCAATTAAATAGACCGATTTTAGCTGAAGCTGATTAAAGAATTGGTTAGATTTTTTTGTTTTAATCTTTCTTTTTTTTGAAAAAAAACCACCTGATGAAACCTGAAGGTCGAATACTCCCTGCCCACCCCATCCAATAAGTGGTTTGCACATATAATAACCGTTTATTAACTTTGGTGGTTTTTTATCAGGAAAATAATATGTGGATATTCCGGTGATACTGACCCCCCATTCCGGGCATATTGACCCCCCTTGGCTTTGGATTTCAAGGAACGGATTTCTATGACAACATTACAGTTTTTTTCTAAGACTTTCTCCTGTCAATTCGACTCTGTGGGAGGTGTGGATCAGCCGGTCTAAAATAGCATCGGCAATCGTCTCCTCGGCAAACAGATCATACCAGCTGGCTACAGGCAATTGACTGGCAATGATGGTGGCCCGGCGAGCATGGCGGTCTTCCGTGAGCTCCATAAGATCCAGGCAGTGCTGCTGGGCAAAGGTGGTCAGTCCGAAGTCATCGAGGATCAACAGATCGGTTTTCGCTATTTTTTCAAAGAACTTGAGGATGGTTCCTTCCACACGGGCCATTTTGATCTTGATCAGCAGCTTTTGAAGGTTAAAGTAGGCTACTTTGTACCCCTGCATACAGGCCCGGTTTCCCAGGGCCGATGCCAGAAAGCTTTTGCCGCATCCGGTAGCCCCGGTAATCAACACCGATTCTCCACGGCGCAGGTAATAACCGGTTGCCAGCCGGCTGATGAGGGCTTTATCCATGCCTTTGGAGGCGTCCATATGCAGCTCTTCGATAGAAGCCTGATAGCGGAACCGTGCGTTTTTGGCCAGGCGCTGGAACCGCCGGTTGGCCCGGTCTTCGGCTTCGGCCCCTAAGAGCAGCTCCAGCCCATCACTCAGGGGGAGGTCAAGGTGTTGTCTGGTTTCGGTCAGCGCTTGCCAGCGGCGATGCATGCCGTGCAGGCGAAGCTCGGTAAATTGGGTGTTTATGTCCATGATCATTACAGTTTAAGGGTTTGTTGGTAATAGTCCCTGCCACGGACATTGCCGTGTTTGGGAAGTTGTTTGGAATCGTCCGCCTCGTCGGGGTCGGTCATCTTATTTTTTAACACGTTGTCGATGAACCGCCAGGAGTAGTTTTGATGCTCCAGGGCCAGGCGGCAGGCCCGGGAAAAGGCCTCGGGATCGGCTTTTCGCGACAGGGCCAGCAACCCGTCGCAGGTGCGATAGAGTTGTTCGGGGTATCGGTCCTGGGAGAAGATCTTCTCAAACAGCGCTGCAAGTGCAGGCCCCGCCCTGCGGGCTCGCCCGAGGTAATACTCCGGGCTGCGCTCCAGATAGTGCTGGTGCTGCGAACACAAATGCTCAGCGTTCGTCGTGTATCGGCCCGGACGAGGGTCTCTGGGATGAGCCGTCAGCAGCGCTCCCTCACTATAAATGCGCACGAGGGAACGGGTGTAGATAACCTGCACGGTTTTGCCGATATGAGCGTACGGCACGCTATAATAATGTTTGTCAGCGCCAAGATAAATATGGTTGTTTTGCGCCACCTTGTAGCGGCTGTAATATTTGAGTTCAAACCGGGTAGAAGGCAGAGGTCCAAGCAGCGGTTTTTCCTCGGCCAGAAACCGTTCGGTGCGGCAATACGGTTTTTGTTGCATCCGGGTTTGATTGTGCTCGGCCACTTTTTCGGCGATGGCACGGTTGAGCGAGTCCAGATCAAAAAAGACCTGATTGCGCAGGGTGGCGTATACCCGGTTGTAGATCATTTTGACCTGGTTCTCGACAAGGGCCTTGTCTTTGGGTTTGCCTGAGCGGGCCGGAACCACGGTGGTAAGATAATGATTGGCCAGGTCTTCCAGGGCTTGGTTCACGTGGGGTTCGTACCGGCTGGTTTTGACAATCGCAGATTTTAAATTATCCGGGACTAACGCCTTGGGCACCCCGCCGAGGGCCGTCAGGCAGCACACCAGGGCGTGGATAAAATCGTCAATCCTCTGACTGGCCACAGCCATCACAAAACTATAGTCGGAATAGGGCAGGCAGGCGATAAAGACCTGGCACTGGGTGACCTGGCCTGTTTGAGGATCCGTGATCGGCAGGGTCTGTCCGGCAAAGTCGATAAACAGCTTGTCTGCCGGGTGATGGGTAAGAACCATGGACGGGCGGCGGGCATTCATAAACCGGCTCAGATGATAGCAAAACTGCGAATATCCATACCCATCCGGAGCTGCCGCGCGGTATTCTTCCCACAGCAATCTCCGGGTCACACCCACTTTGGCCAGCTCGCGGGTGAAATAGTCGAGCCGGTCGGTAAAATAGGTAAACCGCGGATCTTTGTAGGCCGGGCTGCCGGCATGCAGACGCTGGGAAAGGACCGGATCGTCCAGGCATAACAGGTCCTCGATCTCCCACTCGGCCGTGGTGATCTTGTCCAGGTATGTTTTGACCGTATTACGGCTGATGCCAAGGGTGCGGGCAATATGCTTTTTGCCGGCCCCCTGCTGATGTAATCGTAAAAGTTGTTTAATTTGTCCGCCAGCTGGCGGATTTGGTTTACCTGCCATGAATTGTTCCATCTGGTGATTGATTTAAAAAATCACCAAAGAAACCAAAACCAGAAGTAAAGAGGATGAGTAAATTCTGCAGGATGCTGCCGAACCTCAAGGGGGGTCAACATGCTCCGGAATCTACTATCGACTTTCTTTACAGGGGGGTCAGCATCCGCCGGAATGTCAGCACTCCGGGCGTGTTTTTTAAGCCGGATTTAGGG